>CAMDTL010000018.1 GCA_945907735.1 Methylotenera oryzisoli | reverse complement strand
GCTAGCGCTAACAAGTAATGTACTTAAAAACTCAAATAAACTGATTATTTATAGGGAAGTAAATAATGAAAGCTTTAGTTAAAAAATACGCCAAAGAAGGTCTTTGGTTAGAAGACATGCCAGAACCAACAGTTGGCAACAATGATGTTTTAATTAAAATTAAAAAAACAGCCATATGCGGCACTGATATTCACATTTACAACTGGGATGAATGGGCACAAAAAACGATTCCCGTGCCGATGATTACGGGGCATGAATACGTAGGTGAGATTGCAGGATTTGGTTCAAACGTCACTGAGTTTAAAGTAGGCGATGTCGTTTCTGGTGAAGGGCATCTTACTTGTGGACATTGCCGAAATTGCTTAGGTGGCCGCACCCATTTATGCCCCAACACTATAGGCGTAGGCGTTAATCGTCACGGCGCTTTCGCAGAATATTTGGTAATCCCCGCCAAAAACGTGTTCAAGCCAAGCCGTCCTATTGATACTGATTTACTTTCGTATTTTGATGCCTACGGAAACGCGGTACACACCGCATTATCATTCAATATGGTGGGCGAAGACGTGCTTATTACTGGAGCGGGCCCAATAGGCAGTATGGCCGCTTTGGTGGCAGATCACGCGGGCGCTAGAAACATTGTAATTACCGACATGAACCAATACCGCCTAGATTTAATTAAAAGCATTTTGCCGCGCGTGGTGACGGTGAACGTAAGCAAAGAAAGCATCACCAAAGAATTGATGGATTCTTTAGGCATTTTTGAAGGCTTTGACGTAGGCTTAGAAATGTCTGGCTCGCCCAAAGCGTTTGGCGATATGTTGAGCAAAATGATTAATGGCGGCCACATTGCCATGCTAGCAATTATGCCTGCTGGCTCTGGTATTGATTGGGATATGGTGGTGTTTAAAGGCTTAACCATTAAAGGTATCTATGGCCGAGAAATTTTTGAAACTTGGTATAAAGGTTCGATGATGGTGCAAAGTGGATTGCCTTTAGAAAAAATCATCACACATCGTTTTCACTATACCGATTTTCAACAAGGCTTTGATGTGATGCGATCTGGAAACTCTGGAAAAGTCGTACTTAACTGGGAAGATAAAGCATGAGTTTTAAAGTAGCAAAACAGAGTTTCGCACAAGATTTAAAAGACATCGAAGCACAAGGGCTTTATAAAACTGAACGAATTATTGCTTCTGACCAAAAAAATCGCATCACGCTAGCTGATGGTCGCGAGGTCATCAATATGTGCGCCAATAATTATCTTGGTTTGGCAAATCAGCCAGAGCTCATTCAAGCTACTAAAGCGAGCCTTGATCAATGGGGTTTTGGCCTTGCCTCTGTGCGTTTTATTTGTGGCACACAATCCATCCACAAACAGCTTGAACAAGCCATGAGCGACTTTTTAGGCACGGAAGACACCATCCTTTATTCGTCATGTTTTGATGCAAACACTGGCTTATTTGAAACCATTTTAGGCGAGCAAGATGCCATTATTTCAGATGAGCTGAATCATGCTTCGATTATTGACGGCGTGCGGCTGTGCAAAGCAACGCGTTACCGCTATAAAAATAATGATATGCAAGACCTAAGAGAAAAATTGGTCGAGGCAAAGAAAAACAATGCGCGCCGCATACTGATTACCACCGATGGCGTTTTTTCGATGGATGGCACGATTGCCAAGCTAGACCAAGTGTGCGATTTAGCCGATGAATTTGATGCCATGGTGCATCACGATGACTCACACGCCACAGGCTTTATGGGCAAGCAAGGTAGAGGCGTGCATGAATACTGCGGCGTGATGGATAGAGTAGACATTACCACCACCACCTTTGGCAAGGCTCTTGGCGGCGCATCTGGTGGCTGTACATCTGGCAAGCAAGAGATTATTGATTTACTGCGCCAACGCTCTAGACCTTATTTATTCTCTAACTCACTCGCGCCTAGTATTTGCGCTACCACGCTAAGTGTGCTGAATATACTTTCGAAATCCACCGCGCTTAGAGACAAACTGGAAAGCAATACACGATACTTCAGAAAAGGCATGCAAGCCGCAGGTTTTGATTTAAAAGAGGGCGACCATCCGATTATCCCAATTATGTTAGGCGATGCTGTGCTGGCGCAAAACATGAGCAGGCGCCTACTTGAAAAAGGTGTGTACGCTATTGGTTTTTTCTTCCCAGTAGTAGCAAAAGGCAAAGCCAGAATACGCACACAGATTTCTGCCGCACATACGACAGAGGATTTAGATGCTGCAATTAAAGCGTTTGCAGAATGTAGGGATGAATTGGCTAAAGTGTAAGCGCTTCTTTAGCTAGTAGGATTTTGTTGCCTTAAGCGTATATGCAATTCACGTAATTGTTTCTCATCCACCTCATTCGGAGCATTGGTCATCAAACATTGTGCACGCTGGGTTTTGGGGAAGGCGATTACATCTCGGATGGATTCCGCCCCTGCCATTAACGTTACCAAACGGTCTAGACCAAAGGCTAAGCCGCCATGTGGAGGTGCGCCGTATTGCAAGGCATCAAGTAAGAAGCCGAATTTCTCTTGCGCTTCTTCTTTGCTGATTTTAAGTGCATCAAACACTTTAGACTGCACATCTTGCTTGTGGATACGCACTGAACCACCACCTACTTCCCAGCCGTTAAGCACCATGTCGTAGGCTTTTGATAAACATGCGCCTGGGTTGCTAGTTAACAGGTCTTCATGACCATCTTTTGGTGCAGTAAACGGATGATGCAACGCCGCCCAGCGGTCATTCTCTTCATCATGCTCGAACATGGGGAAATCCACCACCCATAGCGGTGCCCAAGCACGACCATCGACATGGCCTTTATCGTGGCCAACTTTTAGGCGTAATGCGCCTAAGGCTTCGTTCACTACTTTTAATTTATCTGCGCCAAAGAACACAATATCGCCATTTTGCGCGCCTGTACGGTCAATAATGGCTTGCAAGGCTGTCACATGGATATTCTTCACAATCGGGCTTTGCAGACCTTCTTCGTTCAGTTTAGTGATATCGTTAATTTTGATGTACGCCAAACCTTTAGCGCCGTAGATTTTAACGAACTCGGTATAGGCATCAATCTCGGAACGTGAAATCGCCGCCCCATTCGGTACGCGCAAGGCCGCCACACGACCACCCGCCATATTAGCAGCACCCGCAAACACTTTGAAATCGACATCTTTCATCACATCGCTTAGTTCAGTAATTTCAAGCGTCACGCGCATATCGGGCTTGTCAGAGCCGTAACGGTTCATTGCCTCAGCAAAGCTCATGCGCGGAAAAACGGCGGGCAAATCGACATTTTGTACCTTTTTGAGCATTTGTCGAATCATCTCTTCGACAATGTCCATTATTTCGTTTTCGTTCATGAACGAAGTCTCAATATCCACTTGCGTGAATTCTGGCTGACGATCCGCGCGCAAATCTTCATCGCGGAAGCACTTGGTGATTTGGAAATAACGATCAAAACCGCTGACCATTAATAATTGTTTAAATAGTTGTGGTGATTGCGGCAAGGCAAAAAACTGGCCAGCGTGCACGCGACTAGGCACTAGGTAATCGCGCGCACCTTCTGGTGTAGAGCGCGTGAGCATGGGTGTTTCCACCTCGATAAAACCGTTAACATCTAAATAATCGCGCAAAGTCTTGGCTACGCGATAGCGCAACATCATGTTTTTTTGCATGGCAGGACGGCGTAAATCGATGTAGCGGTGCTCAAGTCTCACCGCTTCAGTCAGGTTTTCGTCATCTAGCATAAATGGTGGCGTGAGCGAGGCGTTTAAAATCTCAATTTCAGTCGCCAACATTTCCACTTCGCCCGTTGGAATGTTGCTATTGACCGTGCCTTCTGGCCGAGCGCGCACTTTACACACCACCTTAAGCACATATTCATTGCGTACAGATTCCGCATGCTGAAAGGCTGCTGGCGTATCAGGATCAATCACAATTTGCGCCATGCCTTCTCTATCGCGTAAATCAATAAAAATCACGCCACCGTGATCGCGACGGCGATGTGCCCAGCCGCATAGAGTAACGGTTTGGCCAATGTGGGCGCGGTTTAGGTGGCCGCAGTAGTGTGTACGCATCATAATAATTAGGTCTTTTTAATTTCTAAGTCTATAAAGTTAAATTTATAAAGATTTTTGTTGAGTTTGTTGAAAGCGAAGTTGTTGTGTGAGGGTGTCTTTTGGCGCCACTGTACCCATGCTAATAATGTACTTCAAAGCCTCGTCCACACCCATTTCCAGCTCAATCACGTCGGCTTTTGGCATCATCAAAAAGAAGCCAGAAGTGGGATTGGGCGTGGTGGGCACGTAAACGCTAATGTAATCGCCAGTTAAGTGGTTCACCACATCGCCACCAGGCGTGCCCGTGATAAAGGCAATGGTCCAGCTGCCTAGTCTTGGATACTGCACCAACACTGCCTTGCGGAAGGCATGACCCGAATTTGAAAATAAAGTATCAGACACTTGCTTAACGCTGGAGTAAATGCTTTTTACAAACGGCACGCGTGAAAGTAGCAACTCCCACCAGACAATCAGTCGCTGACCAAAGATGTTGGTCGCCACCAAGCCAGTGACAAAAATTATCAGCAAAGTGAGTATTACGCCTAAGCCTGGCACATGAAAACCAAACAATTGTTTGGGCTGCCAAGCCGCAGGGAGTAGCTGTAGGCTTTGGTCCATGGTTTGAATAAGGGTGCCAACGACCCAAATGGTGATAAACAATGGAACTAGCACTAACAAGCCAGTAATAAAATATTTTTTCATGTTAATTCAATGTGTTAATGACAAGCGCAACCTGTATTGCAAGCAGCGGGTTTTGCTTCTTTAGCTGCTGATTTTGTCTCAGTATCCGCAGGCTGTGCTTCAGGATGGTCTGTTTTAGCTTGGTTATTTTTGTCTTTTTTATCTTTAAAATCAGATGCATACCAGCCAGATCCACTCAATTGAAAAGAGGGTGCAGATAACATTTTAGCAAAAGTTTCTTGATTGCAATTTGGGCAAGTGCTAGTACTTGATTCGCTAATTTTGCGCATTAGCTCACTTTTAAAGCCACAGCTGGTACATTTGTAATCGTAAATTGGCATACTACATTTCACAAATAACTCAAAA
>CAMDTL010000017.1 GCA_945907735.1 Methylotenera oryzisoli | reverse complement strand
GCTAAATTTAAAAACCATGAAGGTTTTGATTGGGAAGGCATTGAGAAAGCTTATGAAAAAAACCTGAAAAAAGGCAAAATCGTTGGTGGCGGTTCAACGATCAGTCAGCAATTAGCCAAGAATTTATTTTTATCTGCCAGCAGAACGCCATGGCGCAAGGCCGAAGAAGCGGTGATCACGTTGATGCTAGAAAAAATGCTAAGCAAACGGCGCATTTTGGAAATTTATTTAAACGTAATTGAATGGGGCAATGGCGTATTTGGTGCAGAGGCCGCAGCGAGACATTATTTTAAAACCAGCGCAGGGGGCTTAGGCAAAACACAAGCGGCAAAACTGGCGGCGATGATACCTAACCCGCGCTTTTACGATAAGCATCGTAGTACGCGCTATCTTAACCACCGTACGGCGACCATACAAGCTAGAATGCACTTTGCTGAAATCCCTTAACATATCCTTGTGCAGCGGCTACGCTGCAAAAAGATATTTAGTAAAGTTAAAGGTCTCAGAATCCATGAGTAAGTCTGAATATCTAGGGGTAATTTTCATAGCTTATTCTCTAAATTAAGACAGACACAAAAGCGCTTTCAAATATTGCCCCGTATAGCTTTTTGCATTGTCCGCCACTTGCTTTGGCGTGCCTTTGGCGATGATTAAGCCGCCGCCATCGCCGCCTTCTGGACCCATGTCAATCAGCCAATCTGCGGTTTTAATCACGTCTAAATTATGCTCAATAATCACAATGGTGTTGCCCGCGTCGCGTAGGCGGTGAATGACGTCCAATAATAATTGAATATCGGCAAAGTGCAAGCCAGTAGTGGGTTCGTCCAAAATGTACAAGGTGCGACCAGTGTCGCGCTTGCTTAATTCTAATGAAAGCTTTACGCGCTGCGCCTCGCCGCCGCTTAATGTGGTGGCAGATTGTCCAAGTGTAATGTAGCCCAAACCTACGTCCAACAAGGTTTTTAGCTTGCGTGAAATCACCGGTTGCGCACTAAAAAATGCGTGTGCTTGCTCCACCGTCATCTCGAGTACTTCACGAATATTTTTGCCTTTAAAATGAATTTCCAAGGTTTCTCGGTTATAACGTTGGCCGCGGCAACTGTCACATGGCACATAAACGTCGGGCAAAAAGTGCATTTCCACACGGATCACGCCATCGCCTTGACAGGCTTCACAACGACCACCTTTTACGTTAAACGAGTATCTGCCTGGTCCGTAACCGCGCGCGCGGCTTTCTGGTACACCAGCAAATAAATCACGAATGGGTGTGAATAGCCCAGTATAAGTCGCAGGGTTACTTCTTGGCGTACGACCAATCGGGCTTTGGTCAACATCCACCACTTTGTCGAAGAACGCCAAGCCTTCAATTTCGCCAAACGGTGCAGGCTCTGCGTTGCTACCGTATAAATGCTGCGCAACGGCGCGATACAGCGTGTCGTTAATTAACGTGGATTTTCCGCTACCAGAAACACCAGTGATACAGGTGAGCAAGCCAACAGGAATTTCTACCGAAACATCGCGTAAATTATTGCCTGTGGCGCCATTTAATTTTAGCCAGCGTGCAGGGTTAGGTTCTGTGCGCGTTTGTTTGTATTGAATTTGTTTTTTGCCGCTTAAATATTGGCCAGTGAGCGATTTTACATTGGCTTGAATTTCCGCAGGCGTGCCTTCTGCCACGATTTGCCCGCCATGCTCACCTGCGCCTGGGCCAATATCTACCACGTAATCTGCGCTCAAAATCGCGTCATGATCATGTTCAACCACAATCACGGTGTTGCCAATGTCGCGCAAGCGCTTCAGCGTTTCCAAAAGTCTGTCATTATCGCGTTGGTGCAAGCCAATGGAAGGTTCATCTAGCACGTACATCACGCCAGTTAAGCCGCTGCCGATTTGCGAGGCTAATCTAATTCGCTGCGCTTCGCCACCAGAAAGCGTTTCCGCTGAGCGCGCGAGTGATAAATATTCTAGCCCCACGTTGGTTAAAAACTTTAAACGGTTTTGAATTTCAGTGACGATTTTATCGGCAATCGCAAGCTTATAACCTTGTAATTTAAGCGTTTCGAAGAAAGTGAGCGCTTGCTTTAGCGGCACTTGGCATACTTGATGGATGTTCTGACCGCCTACTTTTACGTGGCGCGCCTCAATTCTTAGTCGCGTGCCAGCGCAATCTGGACAAGCTTGATTATTCAGGTATTTGGCCAGTTCTTCGCGCACGGCGGAGGAGTCGCTTTCGCGATAACGGCGCTGCAAATTATTTAAAATACCTTCAAATGTGTGTGTTTTGCCAAAAAATGTGCCACGTTCATTTAAGTATTTAAAGGTAATTTGCTCGCGTCCAGAACCGTTTAGTAGCACATCTTGAATGTGCAGCGGCAAATCTTCAAAAGCCACCTCTAGGTCAAAATTATAATGCGCGGCCAAACTTGCTAGCATTTGAAAATAAAACTGGTTGCGTTTATCCCAGCCTTTAATGGCACCGCTGGCTAGCGATAATGTGGGGAAAGCCACCACGCGCTTAGGGTCGAAAAAGCTGATATTACCCAAGCCATCGCACTTTGGGCAGGCGCCCATCGGGTTGTTAAACGAGAATAGACGCGGCTCTAGCTCGGCCAAAGAATAATCGCATACAGGGCAAGAAAACTTAGCGGAAAATAAATGCGCTTTTTCGGTATCCATTTCAAAAACAATCGCCTTGCCATCGGCCAAGCGCAGCGCAGTCTCCAGTGATTCTGCAATGCGCTGTTTCATCTCCTGTTTTACTTTAATGCGGTCAACCACCACATCGATATTATGTTTGGTGGTTTTGGTCAGTTGTGGCAGCGCATCCATTTCGTAAATTTTGCCGTCAATCCTCAGTCGTACAAAACCTTGCGCTTTTAGCTCGTCAAATAAATCTAGCTGCTCACCTTTGCGGTTGGCTACCACGGGCGCAAGTATCATCAGTTTGGTGTCTTCGGATAAACGCAACACGCTATCGACCATTTGCGAAACCGTTTGTGCTTCCAGCTTGATATTGTGTTCTGGACATTCTGGGTCGCCCGCCCGCGCGTAAAGTAAACGCAAATAATCGTGAATCTCCGTGACTGTGCCAACGGTACTGCGCGGGTTGTGGCTAGTAGCTTTCTGTTCAATCGAAATGGCGGGTGATAAGCCTTCAATCAAGTCCACATCAGGCTTATCCATGCGCGCCAAAAATTGGCGCGCATAAGCAGATAAAGATTCAACGTAACGCCGTTGGCCTTCTGCGTACAAGGTATCAAACGCCAAACTAGATTTTCCAGAGCCCGATAAACCGGTAATGACAATGAGTTTGTTGCGCGGCAAATCCAGCGAAATATTCTTGAGGTTGTGGGTGCGCGCACCGCGTATTTTGATAAATTCCATTAAGCTTTTACGAAAATTAAGGCAACCTGTTAATATACGCAATTATTTCGATTTCCTCCAAACAATAATGCAAATTTCCGAAAAAATGCCCGCAAACGAACTTAAAGCCAGCGTTAGTTTGGCTTCTATTTACGGTTTGCGCATGCTGGGCATGTTCCTCATTTTGCCGATTTTTTCGATTTACGCCACGCAATATCAAGGCGGCAATAACAGCATGCTGGTGGGCGCTGCGCTTGGTGCTTATGGGCTTACGCAAGCCTTATTTCAACTGCCTTTCGGCATGGCATCCGATAAATTTGGCCGTAAAAAAATCATTTATATTGGCTTGCTGATGTTGGTTGTGGGTAGCGCTATCGCCGCTTTGGCGACAGACATTACTACCGTAATTTTAGGTCGCGCCATTCAAGGTGCGGGCGCTGTTTCTGCTGCCGTGACAGCGCTGTTGGCTGATTTAACGCGCGAAGAGAATCGTACCAAAGCGATGGCGATGATAGGTGCAACTATTGGCGTGACCTTTGCAGTTTCGTTGGTGTTAGGTCCTACATTGGCGCACTGGGCGGGCATCGCAGGCATTTTTTGGTTAACCGCTGTGTTAGCAACATTGGCAGTTTTGGTGGTCAAGTTTGTTGTGCCGAATCCGATAGCGAGTCACTTTCATTCTGATGCCAGCGCTGCACCTACCAAGTTAAAAGAGGTATTGAAAAACACGCAATTATTGCGCCTTAATTATGGCATTTTCGCGCTACATACCGCGCAGATGGCTATGTTTATCGTGGTGCCGTTCGCCATTCAAAAAACTAGCAGTTTGGATGTGAATCATCACTGGCAAGTGTATTTACCCATTTTGCTTGGCTCGTTTATGTTGATGATGCCAGCGATTATTGTGGGTGAAAAACGTAATTTATTGAAGCCAGTATTTATCGGCGCAGTGGCGTTAATGCTATTATCTCAGCTATGTTTTGCTGGTTTAATTGGCAGTTTTTGGGGCATACTATTTTCGTTGTTTGCGTATTTTGTGGCGTTTAATATTTTAGAGGCTTCGCTACCTTCGCTCATTACTAAGCTTGCGCCTGCTGCGGCTAAAGGTACGGCGATGGGCGTTTATAATACTGCGCAATCGCTTGGCGTGGCGATGGGCGGCTTGGTGGGCGGCTATTTAGCGCATCATTACAGTTATTCGGTCGTGTTTATGTTTTGCGCGGTGTTGATGAGCATTTGGTTATTACTGACTTTTAGTATGAAAACTCCACCCAGCGTTAAAACAAAGATGTATCATTTAGAGGAAACAAGCGAGGCGCGTGCAAACGAATTAACAAAAACAATTTCAGCTTTGCCTTACGTGCACGAGGCAGTAGCGATTGCCAAAGAAAGCATATTGATTGTTAAAATAAAAAATCAAAGTGTGTGGGACGAGCAGGAAATTTTTGGAATTATTGGGAGCAAATAATGGCATCGGTAAATAAAGTAATTTTAGTGGGTAATTTAGGGCGCGACCCAGAAGTGCGCTACATGCCCAACGGCGAAGCAGTGTGCAATTTTAGTATTGCCACCACTGAAAATTGGAAAGATAAATCGGGCGTAAAACAAGAAAAAACAGAATGGCACAACATTGTGATGTATCGGCGCTTAGCAGAAATTGCCGGTGAATACCTTAAAAAAGGTCGCCCAGTTTACGTAGAAGGCCGTCTGCAAACACGTAAGTGGGAGAAGGACGGCGTAACACGTTACACCACAGAAATTATCGGTGACCAAATGCAAATGCTAGGCAGCAAAGATGGCGGTGGTAGCTCAAATGCCAGCTATGATGGTGGTATGGATCAAGGCAGCGCGCCAGATGATATGAACCAGGCGCAACCTAGACCAAGCTCTGGACAATCTGCACCACAAGCGCCTGCTAAGTCAGGCGGAAATTTTGATGATTTTGAAGACGATATTCCCTTTTAGAATTTCGCGAATAAAAAAAGCCCGCCTTGCGGGCTTTTTTTATTCAGCTTAATTGATTGCTTTCTAAAACAATGAATTAAACATTTAGTTGACATCAGTTATAATCTCACTTTTGAGTTATTTGTGAAATGTAGTATGCCAATTTACGATTACAAATGTACCAGCTGTGGCTTTAAAAGTGAGCTAATGCGCAAAATTAGCGAATCAAGTACTAGCACTTGCCCAAATTGCAATCAAGAAACTTTTGCTAAAATGTTAT
>CAMDTL010000016.1 GCA_945907735.1 Methylotenera oryzisoli | reverse complement strand
TAAATTATATTCGCGCGTACCACGCTCATCCGTATTGCCTTGCACGATCATTTTTGCATTGGCATTGGCCAGCAAATATTTTGCGTGCGCTTCAACCAGTGGGCGATATTCCGCTTTAATTGCATCGCTATCAAAATCAAAATAAATATGACGTTTTGAGAGAATATTGTTAGGGTCTTTCAGCGGATTGTTGCCAGCATTGTTGGCGTTGCTATCAATCACCACTTCTTTCACACCGCCAGTATCGGCAGCAGTGTCCACCGTGGTACCTGTCGTGGCTACTGGACTTTTATCCTCCACTTTTGCAGGAGTTATCGGCGCGCTTTTACATGCCGCCAAGAATATTGAGGTCACGGCAATGGCGATTAATTTTGCATTTAGATTTACTTGTAAACTCATAGCTTTCTCCTGTTATCCCCACCATTGGGTTAATTTAATACAAATATAGTGCTAACTTTTAATGATTGAACGGGCAGCCTAGTGATTGATTGGCCCCCAAGCTGGTTCACGCACATCGCCACCTGTTGCATCGTTTAAACGTTGACGCACTTTACCATCAACTGAAACCGCAGCTAACGCGCCACGACCACGCGCTTTGGTGGCATATAAAATCACGCGGCCATTCGGCGCAAAGCTGGGCGATTCATCTTGCGAGCCTTCACTTAACAATTGCACCTGTCCTGATGACAGATCCTGTAGCGCCACTCTAAACTTGCCATCATCGTTGCGAATATACGCTAAAGTTTTGCCGTCGGGTGAAAACCGTGGCGAAACATTGTAAGCGCCTTCAAATGTCACGCGACTTGGACTCCCACCATCAGCGGGCACTTTGTAAATTTGCGGTCTGCCACCACGATCGGAGCTGAAATATATCATGCTGCCATCAGGCGAAAAGGCAGGCTCGGTATCAATCGCGCTACTTTTGGTGACTTGTTGTAAGCCGCCGCCATTTGCATCAACGGTGTAAATTTGCGAATTTGCACCGTAAGTCAGCACAATGGCTAATTTACTACCATCGGGCGACCAAGCCGGCGCGCTATTATTGCCTTTATAGTTAGCCAATATTTCGCGGCGACCGCTGGTGAGTGATTGTACAAAAATAATCGGTTTTTTCTTTTCAAATGAAACATAGGCGAGCTTAGTGCCATCGGGCGACCAAGCAGGTGAAATTAGCGGTTCATTAGATGACACCACGGTTTGCGGGTTATAGCCATCGGCATCTGCCACTTGCAGCGCGTAGCGTTTACCCGTTTTGGCAATGTAAGCAATGCGGCTAGCAAAAATACCAGCCTGACCTGTAAGTTTTTGATAAATAATATCGGCGATTTTATGCGCGGTAGCGCGCGCTTGGCTCGGTGCAATTTGATAATCCATACCCGCTAGCTGCGTTTGTTTCAGCGCATCCATCAAATAAAAAGATACCTTCAGGCGCCCACCAGAAACCGCTTCTACATTGCCCACAGCAATCGCCTGCGCTTGCAAGGCTACCCATTCAGCATGTTTAATTTGGGCGGGAGTGGTAGGCAAGTTAACCATGCCGCGCGTTTCTAGCACACGGAATAAGCCGCTGCGATGTAAATCAGCAGCGATAATCTCGCTGATGTTTTCTTTGGTAGTGGCAGCGCCGCCAAATGGCACCACCGCGATAGGAATTTGTTGCGCGCCGCCGCCGCTAATTTCAATTTCAAGCGCGGCATTAGCGATTGATGTGACTAAAAAAACTGCACAGATAAACATCCAGCGAAATATTCTCATAGGCTATTGGTATTTTATTGTTTAAAAAGTTCAGTTAAATTCTACTGCAAACACGCGATGATGCTACAGCATTTACACTTTAAATTACATTTTTTACGCTTTTCTTACATACTGATAGTTCAATTTGCATACTAATCATTAGGCCTAAATTTTAATTTCAAGTTTTTAAATTGTACCTTTAAGTCGGCATCGTCTGGCAAAGGCAAAGGCTCCGAGGCAATAATGGCACGCTCTACAGCGTCATCGCAAGTAGCGTTGCTGCTAGATTTAGTAAAAGTTGGGCTGCCGCTGATTTGGCCAGTCGGCAGCACGCTAATTTCAACCCTAATTTCTAGGCTGCCATCACCACATAATGATTTATTGACGTTGTTGCGAATTTTAGTTTTAATTTTCTCAGTATATTCGCCAATTAAGCTCGCATTGGCGGCGCTGCTCGCCTTCGCATCATCCGCGCCAGCTTCATTCAACATCTCTTCTTTTAGTTTGCGCAATTTGTCGTCATTGATTTTGTGTTCGGTCGCTTTTTTCTCACGCAATTCATCTTCACGCGCTTCTTGTTTTATTTTATCTAAGGTCTGTTTTTTGCGCTGCTCGTCTAGTTTTTTTTGTTCCAGTTCTTTTTTCTTATTTTCCAACTCAATATCCACCTTGGGTTCTTCGGGTTTGGGTTTTTCCTCAACTATTGGCTTGGGTTCTGGTTTTGGCTCAGGCTTTTCTTCAAGCACTGGTTGAGGTTCAACTTCAATTTCAGGCGGATTCGACTCAGGAATTTTGTCCCACAACTCCACCTCGGTCACATTCAAAACCGTATGCGCGGTTTTCCAATTAAACGAGATTAACATCGCCACTAGCAAGACCGCGTGCACTAATATGGCGAGTGCGCCGGCTTTCCAAGAGTCTGAATTTTCGTGCGTTCTTAACATTGCGTTATGGCG
The DNA here is from genome assembly GCA_945907735.1 of Methylotenera oryzisoli. Lineage (GTDB taxonomy): Bacteria > Pseudomonadota > Gammaproteobacteria > Burkholderiales > Methylophilaceae > Methylotenera_A > Methylotenera_A oryzisoli_B. Next base: position 6,564 of record CAMDTL010000016.1, on the reverse strand, counting down.
CAGGTTTGAATAGCAAGCCTACTTTTTCGACTTGCGCCTGTTTCAGCAAATCCATCACTTCTATCACGTTGCCGTATTGGGTTTTTTCGTCAGCAGCTACCACCACCGCACGTTCTTTGCTTGTTAATTGTTTTTTAATTTCAAACAACAATTTATCGTGCGATAATTTTTCACCCTCAATTTCTGTCGTACCATCTTTTTGTACCGTAACCACTATCGGCGCGCCGACTTGTTTCATCGCTTGCCCCACTTTTGGCAGATCAACCAAGCCAGGGTTAGTCATGGGCGCGGTCACCATAAAGATTACCAACAGCACCAAGGTCACGTCGATATAGGGCACGACATTAATTTGGTTCATCATGCGACGTTTGCGGGTTCTGCTCATGGTCTAACTCTTTCTTTGTAGAATGTTAGTAAACTCTTCCATAAAGCTTTCATAACGCACTGATAATCGGTCAACCGAGCTCGCAAAACGGTTGTAGGCAATCACCGCAGGAATCGCCGCGAATAAACCTATCGCCGTGGCCACCAGCGCCTCAGCGATGCCAGGTGCGACTTGACTTAGCGTTGCTTGTGCCACATTCGATAGACCGCGAAACGAATTCATAATGCCCCACACGGTGCCAAATAAACCGATATATGGGCTGACCGAGCCAACCGACGCGAGAAACGGCAAATGCGCGTCTAGGTCATCCAACTCGCGATTGTAAGCAGCGCGCATGGCGCGGCGCGAGCCTTCCATGACATCACTTACTTCCATTCTTGATTGCTGCCTATGTCGAACAAACTCTTTAAACCCTGCTTCAAATATGCTCGCCATGCCTTGCGGCTTGCGGCGACCAGCGGTAACGGCTTCGTATAATTTATTTAAATCACCGCCAGACCAAAACTTGTTCTCAAACTCTTCAGATTCGGTTTCAGCGCGTTTAATGGTGGCCACTTTAATAAAAATGTACCACCACGAAAATAATGACGTAATCAGCAATATCACCATCACCGCCTGCACTGGCAAACTGGCGCCCATGATGAGTGTCAATAAAGACATATCGTTTGCTACTGTCATATTTGCTCCATTTTTACTTTGATTACTGTTGGAATTGCGCTTGGTTTAAAAGTGTCCGCATCAACACAAGCCACTTTAATCACTGCTTCGACGAGCAATTGCTGATTGACGTAAATTTTTTGCAAAAACTCCAAGCTACCTCGCCCTATTTTGCCAAGCGCACTGTCGATTATTAACAAATCGTTAAATTTTGCTGGTTTTTTAAAGGCAATTTGAGCACTGTGTACTACAAACATCACCTTTAATACATCGCTCAGATAAGTCTGCTCAAACCCCAGATGGCGCAACCACTCGGTACGGGCGCGCTCCATAAAGTTTAAATAATTACTGTGATACACCACACCACCACTGTCTGTATCTTCGTAATAAACGCGCACTTGCCAGATGAACGCACTCACTGTTGCCAAAGCTCACCAGACGCCAAAGTTTTTGGCGCTTGCAAACCAAAATGTTGATAGGCCAAACTCGTTGCTACGCGTCCGCGCGGCGTGCGCATCAGATAGCCTTGCTGAATTAAATACGGCTCTAGCACATCTTCAATCGTGTCGCGCTCTTCGCCAATGGCCGCCGCCAAATTATCCAAACCCACAGGCCCGCCACCGAATTTCTCCATCACCGCTTGCAGCAATTTTCTGTCCATCACATCAAAGCCTAAATTATCCACATCCAGCATTTTAAGGGCGGCATCGGCCACTTCTGAGCTGACGATACCGTCGGCTTTTACTTGCGCGTAATCGCGCACGCGGCGCAGTAATCGATTAGAAATGCGCGGTGTACCGCGCGAACGTTTAGCGACTTCTTGCGCGCCAGTTTCAGTAATTTCCACCTCCAACAAACCCGCGCTACGATGCACAATGCGGCCTAATTCTTGCGTGGTATAAAATTCCAAACGTGAAACAATGCCGAATCTATCTCTTAATGGGTTAGTGAGCATGCCCGCGCGTGTTGTTGCGCCAATTAAGGTAAATGGCGGCAAATCTAGTCTAACTGAGCGCGCAGCTGGACCTTCGCCTATCATAATATCCAGCCGATAGTCTTCCATCGCTGGGTACAAAATTTCTTCAACCACGGGCGAAAGTCGATGAATTTCATCAATAAATAAAACGTCATTCGGCTCAAGATTGGTCAGCAGTGCAGCTAAATCACCCGCCCGCTCTAGCACTGGGCCAGAAGTTTGACGCAGATTCACACCCATTTCTTTGGCGATAATATGCGCCAAAGTGGTTTTGCCTAAACCTGGCGGACCAAATAAAAGCACGTGATCGAGCGCCTCGCTACGGCCGCGCGCAGCATTAATAAAAATTTCTAGCTGTGCCCTTGCTTTTTCTTGGCCAACGTATTCATCCAACATTTTTGGACGCAACGCGCGCTCTATCGCCTCTTCTTGAGGGCTTTCTGCCGCAGGGGCAATGAGGCGGTCGGTTTCAATCATGCGAGTGTTTACCCTCAGGTATTAATGATAACTTGGTGCGGGCACCACTTATGATGCCTCTGGAACGCTTGCTGGACGCCACCCGCAGGCTACTAATAAAAACTGTATCATCAAAATTACATCAATATTTTTCATCTTGTCTACTCTAACCATTCATTAGAAAGTATGTAGCTATTTTGATAACAACTTGAGCGCTTGCTTAATACCGTCTGACACATTCGCATCCGCAGGCAGCTGCTTCACTGCCAGCAAGGCTTCACGGTCATTGTAGCCCAAAGCCAGCAAGGCATTAAGAATATCGTGGCTGGCTAATTTTGGCTGATTAGTCGCTGCCACAAACCCAGCTATACCAAACTTATCTTTCAACTCCAACAACAAACGCTCGGCAGTTTTTTTGCCGATGCCAGGAATGCGTGTCAGCATACTCACTTCTTGCATATTCACTGCATGCACCAAGTCTTCTATACTCACGCCACTTAAAATAGAAAGTGCTGATTTCGCACCGATGCCGTTGACTTTAAGTAATTGCTTAAACGTACTTTTTTCTTGCTCTGTGCCAAAGCCATACAGCAATTGCGCGTCTTCGCGCACCACCATATACGTCAGCAAATTTACCTTAGCGCCTATGTCGGGCAAGTTGTAGAATGTGCTCATTGGCACCTCAACCTCATAACCCACGCCAGCACAATCGACCACAATATGCGGTGGTGATTTTTCTATCAATAGCCCATTCAGGCGAGCAATCATATTAGCCTTCCGTTCTTCACTCGAAAACCCGCCGTCGCTAACTTTCCCAAACCTTGTCCACCATGCGCATGGCAGATTGCGCATGCCAGCGCATCGGCCGAATCTGGCTTTGGTACTGCTGGCAAATTTAACAAGCGTTTCACCATTTCTTGCACTTGTTCTTTTTGTGCATGTCCATTACCCACCACCGCCTGCTTTACTTGTAGCGCAGTGTATTCCGCTACTATTAAGTTGCGAATCACCGCAGCGCTAATCGCCGCACCCCGCGCCTGGCCGAGCAATAAAGTGGATTGCGGATTCACATTCACAAACACTTTTTCCACCACAACTTGATTCGGCTTATACGTATCAATCACCTCAAATAGCCCGTCCAGTATCACTTTCAACCGTGCTGGCAACTCTTCTCTGTCATCCTCGCCTTGTACTGGATTCTTTTTAGCTGAAGCGGTTTTAATGGTGCCACTGGCGATATAGGTGATTTTTTCACCTATTTTTTCAATAACGCCAAAGCCAGTAAGGCGCAAGCCAGGGTCGATTCCCAAAATACGTATATTAGGCACTTAGTAACTTAAAACCACAAAGAAAATTAAAAGCTTTAAGTGAGATAAGGCGCAAATGAAAAAATGTAACGCCGCATATGGGCTATAGGCTAGAAGCAGTTTTTTTATTTTGCAACGCAATATCACGACAAGATTTTAGTTTTCTTCAATAATTGCGGTGGTGTAAACATCCTGCACATCGTCTAGGTCTTCCAGCGCATCGAGTATTTTCTGCATTTTCACTGCCTCGTCGCCGTCAAACGCCACCTCATTTAAGGGCTTCATCGCCACTTCTGCCAGCACCGCTTTTAAGCCAGCCGCTTCCATTGCTTCTTTCACCGCCATAAAATCATTCGGCGGTGTAATCACTTCAATACTGCCATCTTCATCGGTGACAATATCTTCCGCACCCGCATCCAGCGCGGCCACCATCACTTTGTCCTCACTTGTGCCAGGCGCATAAACCAAGCTGCCGCAATGTTTAAACATGAAGACTACGCTACCATCGGTGCCTAAATTTCCGCCATATTTGCTCAGTGCATGGCGCACATCCATCACCGCGCGTTGTTTGTTATCGGTAAGGCAATCAATAATAATCGCCGCGCCGTTGATGCCATAACCTTCGTAGCGAATTTCTTCGTAATTCACACCTTCTAGCTCGCCAGTGCCTTTTTTAATGGCTCGCGTGATATTGTCTGCTGGCATGTTTTCTTCTTTGGCCTCCGCCACGGCGGCGCGTAGGCGCGGGTTCATAGTAGTATCGCCACCGCCCAAGCGGGCTGCCACAGTAATTTCTTTAATAATTTTGGTGAAAATTTTACCGCGTTTGGCATCTTGACGGCCTTTTCGGTGTTGAATATTTGCCCATTTACTATGTCCTGCCATGCTACTTAACCCTTAATTCAAAATGATAATTTTACCACGTTAGTCGCTACCTTATTCCTGCCCTTGTGCGGGGTCTATTGGTACGTGTTTTCTAATAGTAATGGTAGAAATAATCACCAAAGCCAGCGCCACAAATAACATCCCCATCAATTCAATACTGCTTGGTCGCTCGCCCAATTGCCACCAAGCCGCGCTTACGCCGATAACTGGCGCGAGCATGCTGGCCATGCTGGCGACGCCGGCAGGCAAGCGTTGTAGCGCATATAACCACAACACCCACGCCAGTGAGCCGCTTAAAAAGATGCTGTAAATAATGGTTAAATAAAAGGTGTTTGTCCATTGAATAGGCGGTGCAGGTACAGCCAAAGCAAGCATCATAATGGGAATTGAGCCCAGCAAAGTTGGCCAAGCCGTGATGTTGAGCAAATCTAAATGTGGCGCACGCTGGTGCAGTTTTTTAGACACTATCGCCGAAATCGCCCATGAAATACCCGACAGAAGTGCCAACAACATGCTGAGACCATCTGCCTGAATATGCAGGGGGTCGAATATCAGCACGATGCCAAACAGCGCAAATGCGACCGCCAACCATTGCCAGCCTTGCACTTTTTCGCCCAACATTGGCCAAGCAAATAACATCACCCAAAACGGCATGGTGTAAGACAGTACCGCCGTTTTGCCTGCGCCACCTTCTACCAACGCCCAAATCAGCAGACCAGTAAAGCCGCAAGTTTGCAACAACCCTAGGGCTAACATTGTTGGAAACTCTTTTAGCACAAGCGGTTTTTTGCTGATGAAAAGTACCAAAAACAGCATCATCGCGCCAAGAAACGTGCGCAAGGCAGCAAATTGAAACGGACTGGCGTACTGCACGGCGGTTTTCATCACCACCCAGTTATAGCCCCAAATCAGCGTCAGCAAAAGCAGTGCAATAAACGCCTTAACAATAATATTTTTTTGGGTATTGTTTTTCATGAGTTTTAAGATTGAATTTGCTATCGCCATTATAAGGTGTATATTTTTATATTAGCCTTTAAAGTGAGGGGGAAGTCATGAGAACATTACAACAAATTCTCAATGAAAAAAAAAACAAAGAAATTATTTCAATTGCGCCGAATCGTCCTGTTTTTGATGCTTTGGTAATTTTGGCTGAGTATGAAATTGGCGCGCTGGCAGTGATTGAAAATAATAAATTAGTAGGCATATTTTCAGAGCGCGATTACGCACGCGAGGTGGTGCTACAAGGTCGCTCATCCAAAACCACGCTAATCAGCGAGGTGATGACTGGCAAGGTAATTACTGGCAAACCGAGCGATTTGGTGGATAAAACTTTAAATCTAATGAGTGAAAAACGCTTTCGCCATTTGCCAGTATTGGATGGCAACAAAATGATCGGCATGTTGTCGCAGGGCGATTTAGTGAAAGAGATGATTCAATACCAGCACCGCTTGATTAAAGAATTAGAAAGTTATATTACAGGCCAATAAAACGATACCACCGGATTCAAACATTCCAGTGCAAGCCTGAAAGCAAATATTCATGCGGCTTACAGGGCATGTTTGTACGTTTTTTATTTGTCGAAAAATCTATTCGCCAATAATTTTTACTAGCACGCGTTTTTTGCGTCTGCCATCAAACTCGCCATAAAAAATCTGCTCCCACGGCCCAAAATCGAGCTGACCATCAGTAATCGCCACCACCACTTCGCGCCCCATTACTTGGCGCTTCATGTGCGCGTCGGCGTTATCTTCACCCGTATCGTTGTGGCGATAACCGCTCACTGGCTCGTGCGGCGCAAGTCGCTCTAGCCATTGTGTGTAATCGTGATGCAGACCGCGCTCATCATCGTTAATAAACACGCTGGCAGTAATGTGCATGGCGTTAACCAGTACAAAACC
>CAMDTL010000015.1 GCA_945907735.1 Methylotenera oryzisoli | reverse complement strand
CTAGCCACCACCATGCGCCTCCATGACGCCGACTTCTTGGCATCCAATTACCGCTTAACTAACCCTGGCCTAGGTAGTGTGATTAACCAAGGACTCATTCAGGCCAGTGGTAGCGTGAACTTGGTCGCAAACGACCTCAATAACAGCGGTGCAGTCTTTGCGACCACCGTCAGCCTCGTTTCAGGCAACACGGTTGCGCTTAACGTGACTGGCGACGGTCTGATCCGTGCCCGCGTCACCGACGCGGCACTCAAGGCCAGCATTAACAACAGCGGGGACATCCAAGCCGCGCAGGTGACATTAAGCGCCGGAGCAGCTAAGGGAGCTTTAGATCGGGTGGTCAATAATAGTGGAGTAATCCGCGCAACCGGTATCAAGCTGCTAGGCGGTGAAGTATTGCTGGAGGCCGGCAACGTCAGCAACACAGGCACGATTACCGCCCACAACGAAGACGGCAGTGGCGGCAACATCAAACTGATGGGTGATATGGCGGACGGCCAAACCTGGGTGGGCGGCAGCCTAGATGCCTCAGCCCCGGTAGCGGGCGATGGTGGCTTTATTGAAACCTCAGCCGCGCAGGTAAAGATTGCGGAGGGGGCATAGGTCAGCACACGGGCTCATGCGGGAAGCGTTGGCAGCTGGTTGATTGATCCCTATGATTTTAATGTTGCAGTAGGCGGCAATATCACTGGCGCAGCGTTGGGCGGATTGCTGGCCGATAATAGCATTACCATACAAACCGCCAGCGCCCCCACTGCCAGCGCCACCAACCTGATTGGGTCGGCTGGTAGCAATGGTGACATCACTATCGCTGATACCGTGAGCTGGGCCAGCGCCAATACCCTGACCCTGAATGCCCATCGCAACATTGTGATCAACAGCGCTATCACTGCCACTAATAGTGGGGGTAAATTGGTGCTGTGGTATGGTCAGGGCGCCGCAGCGAGTGGCAATACCGCCACCTATAGCATAGGTGCGCTCGTTAACCTGCAGGCGGGTCAAAACTTCAGCACCAAGCTGGGTTCTGATGGGGTGGCTAAAGACTTTCAGGTAGTAACACTCCCAGCGGATATAATTCCAAATGCTAGCGGCAATATTGCCTTAGGCACTAATATTGTGCTAAGCGAGGTGCTGACGGCTAGTCCAATTGCTTCATATGGCCATACCTTCAATGGCCTAGGGCACACCCTCAGCAACTTCGGCATTGACTCATCCATCGAATCCAGTAACGTTGGATTAATCGGCACGCTACAAAGCACCGGGGTGGTCAGGGATCTACATCTCTCCAACATTAGCGTGAGCAACACTTTCGGTAGCAATGTAGGGGGGCTGGTGGGAAGCAACGGGGGCACTATCAGTAATGTCTACTTGTCCAGTGGCAACGTAAGAGGTCTAGACAATGTAGGCGGGCTGGCGGGAATGAATTCTGGCACCATTCGCGACAGCTCGGCTAGTGGCTATGTCTACGCAGCAGGCAATTATTCTGGCGCCCTGATTGGCGCTGGTAATCTAGATTTGGTGACGAATAGCACAGGCACAGGCACAGTAGAAAATGCCATTACTAGAGCAGCTCAGGCAGTAGCGGCAGCCGCAGCTGCAGCAGCGGTTCAAGCAGAAGCGGCAGCGCGGGCAGCTGAGGCAGCGGCTCAAGCAGAAGCGGCAGCGCGGGCAGCTGAGGCAGCGGCTCAAGACGCAAGGGCGGCGGCGGCTTTCAGAGAGATACTTAATGCAGCTGTCAGCGAAGCCGAAAAAGCTGTAGCAGACGCGATAGCATTTTCGACTGAGGAGCTGGCTTCAATTCCAACGGGTAGCACTGCTGAGTCAGAGGGCTTTATGGCTGCATCGAAGACCGCCATTGCCGCCACTGAGGCTGCCGCTAAGGCAGTCGCCGCGGCGGTAGCGCTAGGGTCACCAGAGGCAATCATGGCAGCCCGCACCGCGGTATTTGTGGCAACAAAATCCGTTGAAGTGGCTGTTATCATAAGCGAAATGGGGGCTATTGCTAACATTGCGGACACCGCTGAAGATGCAGCGAAAACCGCAAACAAAGGCCTAACTGCTGCAACCGCTGGCGCATCTGCATCCACAGCGGCCAGCACCAAGCTGGCTATACTAACCTCTCAAGTGGCCGTGGCCAAATCCACCAATGCGACGGAAATCGCTGGGGCTGCAATCATGGCTGCAAATTTAGCGGTCGAAAAGGCTATTAAAATGGGTACGCTCGAGGAGGCAGAGAAAGCCACGCTCTTAGTTCAAGAAGCCACTAAGGCCCTTGAGGCCGCAAACCTATTGGCTGCGGCCGCAGAAGACGCAACAGCCTTTGCTGTAGCACAAATTGCTGAGGCTGCGACTGAAACCTTGGTCGTTAAGACCGCAGCACAAGTGGTGACCACGGCGGTGATCAGCTTCATCAGAGTGGCTACTACATCCCCAGCCGAAGACAAATCGGCAGCGCCAACGGCGACTGCCAACAGTGAGGCCAGTACAAAAACAGACGAGTCGAAGACCAATAAAGAGGAAGACAAGAATAAGGCGGAAGCTCTCATCGCAGTGGCGGTCAACAACGTGGCCGACCTAACAAAACAGATCGTAAAAGAGAATCCAATTAAGGTTGAACAACCCAAAGCAAGGACATTGCAATGCATTTAATTGACTTGGCTAGGCGTGGCGCTGAGCCCTGCTTAATTGATGGGTTTTATACATTTTCATTATAAACGCTGCCGTGGACTTCCCCCGATTTAGAGTCAGCTACGACTATTAAACAATACTTAATCTATAACACCGCTACTGGGAAGCTCTATTACGATGCGGATGGTAGTGCTACTAAATCATCAGCAATTGAAGTGGCGATTATTGGCGTTGATTCACATGCAACCTTAACAGCAAGTGATTTTTTGATTGTTTAAGTCGCTCCTAATGCAGCAGACATTTTAAAACATCAAAATTGGAAGTTAAGCAACGTCTATGAAAGTCGGGGCAGTCCAAGACACGTTTCATGGAAACTCCTAACAAGTTGATAAAGTATCATCAACTTGCCCTTCCATAAAACTAGACCTAACTCACGCTTTTAAAGGTAGCTTTCGTGTAATACCAAAAAACGCAACTAGATATTTACGCGAACAAAAGCAGATGATTGATAATTTAGATTAAAATAGGTTTGCTGCTATCTTTAAATTATTCTGTACCAAGGCGTGTACCAATAAAACAATTTTAAATTCTAACTGCTTTATAAATAAAGACTTGTAAGCCATAGTATATATTTAAATACAAGAGTAGAAAAAACATCGAAACCAGCCGAAAATCGACTAAAATTAAACCATGAGCGCAACCACTTTAGCAGGCAATTTATTTATTATTACGGCGGCATCCGGCGCAGGCAAAACCAGCTTAGTGAAAGAGCTGCTGGCGAAAGATAGCCAAGTTAAATTATCGGTTTCGCATACCACGCGGTCACCGCGGCTGGACGAGCAAGAGGGCGTGCATTATTATTTTGTGAACGATGCCAAGTTTATACAAATTTTAAACGCGGGTGGTTTTTTAGAGAGCGCAGATGTACATGGCGCTAAATATGGCACCTCTAAAAGTCTCGTGGATATTGGATTGCAGGCTGGTTATGATGTAATTTTAGAGATCGATTGGCAAGGCGTGGCGCAAGTGCGCAATATTTACCCGCAGGCAACCAGCATCTTTATTTTGCCGCCTTCGGTTGAGGCGCTGGGTGAAAGATTGTTTGGTCGTGGCCAAGATAGCGCTGAGGTAATCGCCAAGCGGCTTGCGGCGGCGCGTGAAGAAATGAGCCACGTGGTGGAGTTTGATTATGTTACAATCAATGATAGTTTTGAAGTGGCTTTGCAAGATTTAATGGCGATTATTCGCGCGACAAGGTTAAAAGCGCAAACGCAATTGCAGCGTTATGCCAGCCTCATTCAAAAACTAACTTAAAAGACTTACATAAAGGACAGCAAAATGGCTCGCATTACTGTAGATGATTGTTTAGAAAAAATTCCAAATCGCTTTCAATTAACGTTAGTAGCCGCTTACCGCGCGCGCCAATTAGCCAATGGCTCTGACCCGTTTGTGCATAGCCCAAGTCAGAAAGATAAGCCAACCGTGCTGGCATTGCGCGAAATTGCGGCAGGCAAAGTGGGTTTAGAGATTTTAAACCGCACGCATCCGTAAGTATTGAATATGGCTTTTTAGTATGTTACTGCAATGCCAAAAACGGCGTCTAATCTAGGCTTTAACGAATCCACTATCGACACTTTTCAATCTGCCGAGCCGCCTTTGTTGCCAGCAGACTCTGAAACCTCGCAACTCACGCGTTTACTCAAAGAATATTTCACTCAAGCTGATATTGAGCAAGTGTGGGTGGCGTATAGATATGCCGCCGCTGCGCACGCAGACCAAACTCGCAGAACGGGCGAACCTTATATTACGCACCCGGTCGCGGTGGCTTGTATATTGGCTAAGTTGCACATGGATTTACCTACGCTGCTGGCTGCGCTGTTGCATGATGTGGTGGAAGATACTGGCGTTACCATCACCGAAATTAGCAAAAAATTCGGTAAGCAAGTGGCTGCTTTGGTTGAAGGTTTAACCAAACTCGATAAAATTGAGTTTCAAAGCGCCACCCAAGCGCAAGCCGAAAATTTTCGCAAAATGCTGTTAGCGATGAGTCAAGATGTGCGCGTGATTTTGGTGAAATTGGCGGATAGATTGCACAATATGCAGACGCTGGACGTGATGAATGCGCAAAAGCAAAAACGCATCGCGCGCGAAACGTTGGAAATTTATGCGCCGATTGCCAATCGATTGGGCCTCAATCTTATCTACCAAGAGCTGGAAGATTTAAGTTTTAAACACTTATACCCCATGCGACATCGCGTGATTGCCAAGGCCATTAAGGTGGCGCGCGGCAACCGCAAAGAGGTAATTAGCAAGATTTTAGAGGCGATTCAACAAAGCCTCGCTATAGCGCATCTTGAGGCGAATGTTAAAGGTCGCGAGAAGCATCTTTATAGCGTTTACCGAAAAATGGCGAATAAAGCCACCGCGCTGCAGCAAATTCACGATATTTACGGGTTTCGCATTTTAGTGAAAGATATCCCCAACTGTTATTTGGCGCTTGGCACGCTGCATGGGCTTTACAAGCCAATTCCAGGCAAATTTAAAGACTTTATTGCCATCCCCAAAGCCAATGGCTATCAATCGCTACACACTACCTTATTTGGCCCCTTTGGCACGCCGATTGAGGTGCAGATTCGCAGTGAAGAAATGCATAAAATTGCCAATACTGGCGTGGCCGCGCACTGGATGTATAAAACTACGGATGCCAACCTGACTGCGTTGCAGCAACAAACCCACCAATGGCTACAAAGTTTGGTAGAGATTCAAACCGAGAGCGATGACAATTATGAGTTTTTAGAAAATTTTAAAGTCGATTTGTTCCCCGATGAAGTCTATGTATTTACCCCCAAAGGCAAAATACTAGCCCTTCCCAGGAGATCTACCGCGGTAGATTTTGCTTACGCGGTGCATACCGATGTGGGCAATAGTTGCGTGGCGGTTAAAATTAATAACGAGCTGGCGCCGCTACGCACGGAGATGCGCAATGGCGATAATGTAGAAATTATTACCGCGCCGCTAGCCAACCCTAATCCCGCCTGGTTGAATTACGTGGTCACGGGTAAGGCGCGCTCACATATTCGACATTATTTAAAAACGCTGCAAGCCAAAGAATCCGCGCATCTTGGCGAGCGTATGCTCAATATGGCGTTGCGCGCTTTGCATGTGGAGCCGAGCGCAGTGGCAGATAATCTATGGCGCAAAGTGATACGCGATTATGGTGCTAAAGATAAATCGGAGATTTTGACCGATATTGGCCTAGGCAAGCGTGTTGGCTTGATGGTGGCGCATCAATTAACAGCGGGCATTCCAGCGCTACATGTGTTTGAGAACACCAAACCTAAAACCAGCACAAAGCTTGATAGCATTACGATTAGCGGCAGTGAGGGCATGGCCGTGCAATTCGCGCAATGTTGCAGGCCAATCCCAGGCGATCCAATTTTGGGCTTTATTAACAAAGATAAAGGTTTAATTATTCACACGCACGATTGTCCAACCACACTTAAATTTAAGCTAGATCCCGATAAATGGCTAGATGTGGAGTGGGATTCGGACAGCAAAAAACTCTTCAAAGTGAATGTGCGCTTGGTGGTGATGAACGAGCGTGGCATGCTAGCTAAACTGGCGGCGGGGATTTCGGATGTGGGCTCGAATATTGATAATGTGAGCGTAGAAGAGCCTGATGGTAGCCAATATGCCAACGTGAATTTTACTGTGCAAGTACGAAATCGCGTGCATTTGGCTGAGCTGATGCGCAATTTAAGAAAAATTCCTGATGTGGTGCGCATTAACCGCGTCAAGGGTGTGCACAACGAAGAAAAAATTCAATAGTGCACAATTTTGAAATGCGATTTGCACGTCGTTTTGCTCGCTGGACGTACTAAAATGTACTATCTGCGCTCGCAAGCCTAGTACAAACTCGCATTTGAAAATGGCTAAAACCCCCAAGAAAAAATGAGCAATATTTCTAAATGCAAAACGCTGATCGAAATTAAAGCCTTCAGCAAACCCCTCATTGCCAATTTGCACAAGCTGGGCATTAGCAATATTCAAAGTTTGCTGCTGCATTTGCCGCTACGCTATATTGATGAAACGCGCATCACCGTGGTGCGGGATTTGCGCTTAGGCGATGCTGTGCAATGCGAGGGAGAAATTGTGCATGCAGAAGTTACCTACAAACCGCGCAAAGCCTTAATTGCAAGGCTAGAAGACGCAAGTGGGCAATTGACGCTGCGTTTTTTGCACTTTTACCCCAGCCAAATTGCGGCACTGGCCGTCGGCAAAAAATTGCGCGTGTATGGCGAAATTCGGCATGGTTTTTTTGGTTACGAAATGGTGCACCCGCACTGCAAAAGTGTGGGCAAAAGTACGCAAGTGGCGGAAACGCTCACACCCGTTTATCCCACCACGGCTGGTCTCACGCAAACCAATATCTGCAAGGCGATAGCGCTTGCTATTCAGCAAAACGAGCTGATAGAAACTCTGCCTGCAGACGTTTATAAAGGCTTAAACCTACCTGCCTTCAAAGTCAGTATACATGCGCTTCACAGTCCGCCGCCTGAGGCAAATTTAATTGCGCTTGAAAATAAAACCACGCCAGCATGGAGGCGTTTGGCGTTTGATGAATTGCTAGCGCAGCAATTGAGTATGCGCAAACACTATGCCCACAGACGCAGTATTGATGCGCCCTCCATGGCATCTTCTAAGATTTTGGTGGCTAAATTATTACGGCATTTGCCGTTTAAATTAACCAAATCGCAGCAAAAAGTGATTGCCGAAATTTCGCACGATTTAACCCAGCCACACCCCATGCAGCGCTTGTTGCAGGGCGATGTTGGCAGTGGCAAAACTATTGTCGCGTGTTTGGCTGCGCTGCAAGCAATCGAACATGGTTGGCAAGTGGCGCTGATGGCGCCGACAGAGATTTTGGCCGAACAGCATTTTAAAAAATTTGAAATGTGGTTAAAACCACTAAACCTGAATATTGCTTGGTTGACTGGTAGCCAAAGCAAAAAAGAACGTGAGCGAGCGCTCACTGACATCGCCACAGGCCAGGCTCAGCTTGCCGTTGGCACACATACCTTATTTCAAGAGGCTGTAAATTTTCATAAACTTGGCCTGGCAATTATTGATGAACAACACCGCTTTGGCGTGCAGCAACGCTTGGCTCTACGCAAAAAGGGGGAACCAGAACCGCATCAATTGATGATGTCTGCCACGCCTATTCCGCGCACGTTATCGATGAGCTATTTTGCGGATTTAGATGTCTCGGTAATTGATGAACTGCCACCTGGCCGCACGCCGATCGTGACTAAATTGATAAGTGAGGAACGCCGCGACGAGATTTTGCAACGCGTGCGCGAAGCTTGTTTGGCGGGGCAACAAGCGTATTGGGTGTGTCCGTTGATTGAAGAAAGTGAAGCGCTACAGTTACAAACGGCTAACGATACGTTTGCGTACATGCAAGCTACCTTTCCAGAACTCAAGATTGGCTTAGTGCACGGCCGCATGAGGCCAGCCGAGAAGCAAGCAGTCATGGCACAATTTAGCGTAGGCAACATACAATTGCTAGTTGCTACTACAGTAATTGAAGTGGGGGTCGATGTACCCAACGCCAGTTTAATGGTGATTGAGCATGCCGAACGTTCCGGGCTAAGTCAGTTGCACCAATTGCGTGGCCGCGTCGGGCGCGGTGCGGCAAAAAGCACCTGTATTTTGCTCTATCAAAATAAGTTAAGTGAGGCTGCGCGCGCGCGGCTAAAAGTAATTTTTGAAAATAATGATGGATTTCTTATCGCGCAGGCAGATTTACATTTACGCGGTCCGGGCGAATTTTTAGGTACCCGCCAAAGTGGTGTACCTATGCTAAAAATTGCCGATTTAGAACGCGATACGGATTTGCTAGAAACTGCAAAAAATATGGCGGATAGCTTAATTAAAGAATGCCCGCAGGCGGTGGAAGCGCATTTGGAACGGTGGATGAGCCATGCGGGTGAATTGGTGAAAGTTTAAATTAATGAGAATTTGTATTCATCCTTATAAAAAATCAGCCTGGCTTAAAAAGCCGATGTTAAGCGGCGCTTATCGAAATTGGCTGCTTGATAACGGTTCGCTCACGGCGCGGTTAAAGGCGCGTTATCGTGATTTTGCGGTGCAGCCAGTTTTGCTTAAAAACGCTAAAGCGTTGATGGATGAGCCTGGGATGCTTGGCTTGAAAGCTAGTCAGCATGTGTTAATCCGCGAGGTAATATTGAAGGGAAACAATCAACCCGTCGTTTTTGCGCATAGTGTGTTGCCGCACGCAAGTTTGCGTGGGGCTTGGCGCGGTTTGGGTAGGTTAGGCAATAAACCGCTCGGCGCGGCTTTGTTTGGGAGTCCTAAAGTAAAACGCACGCCTTTAGAATATAAAAAACTATCGGCCTGCAGCCAAATATCCATACGGGTTTCAGCGCATATAAAAACATCACCAAAAGCATTATGGGCGCGTCGTTCGGTGTTTAGTTTAAATTGCGCTAAAATCATCGTTACCGAGGTTTTTTTAGAGCAGTTATTAAAATGAATTTAGCCAAAATAACTTTAGAAACTACAACCAAAAAATTAGATGCTTATGAGCGCTTAATGCGGCTGGACAAACCCATCGGTATTCTGCTGCTACTGTGGCCTACGCTTTGGGCGCTGTGGTTGGCTTCGCACGGCTTGCCCGATTGGGTAACCTTGTTGATTTTTATCACAGGCACCGTGCTCATGCGTAGCGCGGGCTGTGTGATGAACGACATTGCAGACCGCAAGTATGACGGCTTGGTGGAGCGTACTAAAAACCGACCATTGGCGACTGGTGAAGTACGCGTGCAAGAGGCGTATTTTCTGGCTGCTGGCTTGTGTCTACTGGCGTTTGGTTTGGTGCTGCTGTTTAACAAAACGACGATTTTACTGTCTTTTGTCGCCTTATTTTTAGCCGCTACTTATCCGTTTACTAAGCGCTTTTTGGCGATTCCACAGGCCTATTTGGGCGTGGCATTTGGCCTCGGCATTCCCATGGCATTTGCGGCGGTGAATGATTACATTCCGCCACTAGCTTGGGTTTTATTAGCGGCGAATGTGTTTTGGGCGATAGCTTATGATACTGAATATGCGATGGTGGATCGCGATGATGATGTAAAAATTGGCATTCAATCTTCTGCCATATTTTTTGGCAAATATGAGGGAATCGCAGTGATGGTTTGCTACATCATCATGCTAGCTTTGCTGGCGTATGTAGGAAGTTTCATGGGTTTTGGAAAGTATTATTTTACTGGCCTAGGATCCGCTCTGGGATTGGCTCTGTGGCAATATCAATTAATTAAAGACCGCAACAAAATACTTTGTTTTAAAGCATTTTTATTCAATAACTGGATAGGTTTGGTAATATTTATTGGCTTGGCGGCGCAATATTATTTTGGCAGTTAAGACAATTTAGTATGCTCGCCAACTAATAATTGATCGGCGTTTTGGTTAAAATATAAATGCCTAAAAATAATCTGCATTGACAATTGACAAGACTTCGCTCAAAAGCATATAATCCGCCCTCTTGAATTTATTAGCGATGTACTGGTAGTACTGATATGAAAACTTTTTCTGCAAAATCACATGAAGTAAAGCGCGATTGGTTTGTCATCGACGCAACCGATTTGGTATTAGGCCGCTTGGCGAGCGCATGTGCGCACCGTTTACGTGGTAAACATAAAACCATTTACACCCCACACGTAGATACGGGTGATTACATTGTGGTGATTAATGCCGATAAATTAAAAGTGACTGGCGCAAAAGACGACGGTAAGCTTTATCACAGCCACTCTGGCTACCCAGGCGGCATCAGCACAACGACATTTGCTAAAATGCAAGACCGTTTCCCAGGCCGTGCTTTAGAAAAAGCAGTAAAAGGTATGTTGCCAAAAGGTCCATTGGGCTATGCAATGATTAAGAAAATGAAAGTTTATGCGGGCGACAAGCATGAACATGCTGCACAACAACCACAAGCGTTGACAATTTAAGGGCATCAAAACAATGATTGGAAAATACAATTATGGTACAGGCCGCCGCAAAAGCTCAGTAGCGCGCGTGTTTTTAAAATCAGGCAAGGGCAATATCGTGGTAAATGATAAGCCTGTAGATGAATATTTTTCTCGCGTCACTGCGCGTATGATTTTACGTCAGCCTTTAGAGTTGACTAACAATCTTACTAGTTTCGACATTATGATTAATGTTATCGGTGGTGGTGAGTCTGGTCAAGCGGGCGCTGTGCGTCATGGCATTACGCGTGCGTTGATTGATCACGATGCGACGCTAAAAAGCGCGCTATCACAAGCGGGCTTTGTGACACGTGATGCACGTGAAGTAGAGCGTAAAAAAGTTGGCTTACGTAAAGCGCGTCGCCGTAAACAATTCTCTAAACGCTAATTTACAGCGCTTAAGATTTAAAAAAGGTCGCTTTAGCGGCCTTTTTCATTTAAGGTTTAGTTTTTGGTATTTTTAGATATGGTAAAAAAATTAAAAATTGGCATTGTTGGCGGCACGGGCTACACGGGCGTGGAGCTGTTGCGCCTATTGGCGTTGCATCCACATGCGGAACTTACTGTGATTACTTCGCGTGGTGAGGCTGGCTTACCCGTGGCTGAGATGTTCCCTAGCTTACGTGGTTATGTGGATTTAAAATTTAGCGACCCCACAACGGCCGATTTAAGCGCATGCGACGTAGTATTTTTTGCCACACCGCACGGCGTGGCCATGAGCCAAGCGCCAGCTTTGCTGGCTGCTAATGTAAGAATTATTGATTTAGCTGCCGATTTTAGGCTACAAGATACCGCCGTGTTTAAACAATGGTACAAAATGCCGCATACCTGTGCTGATATTTTAAAAGACGCGGTATATGGCATCCCCGAGTTGTATCGCGATCATATTAAGAACGCCAAAGTGATTGGCAACCCAGGCTGTTACCCAACTACGGTTTTATTGGGTTTAGCGCCATTGTTGGAGCAAGGTTTGATTGATTTTACTGCGCCCATTGTGGCGGATTGCAAATCAGGCGTGTCGGGCGCGGGTAGAAAAGCCGAAGTTGCGACGCTGTTTGCCGAGGCCAGTGATAACATGAAAGCCTATGGCGTGGCGGGGCATCGGCACCATCCTGAGATTCACGCACAGATGACGGCGTTGGCAGGGAAAAAAGGTGATTTTATTTTCGTACCGCATTTGGTGCCGATGATTAGAGGCATGCTTGCAACGATTTACGTGAAACTTTCTGCAAAGGCCAGCAGTCTTGATTGTCAGGCATTGTTTGAAAAGCGTTATGAAAATGAACAATTTGTGGATGTATTGCCAGCAGGCAATATGCCAGAAACCCGCTCTGTGCGCGGTTCCAACCAAATGCGCATTGCGCTGCAAAGTCAAGCTGATACGGGCTATTTAACCATTGTAGTAGTGCAAGATAACTTGGTAAAAGGCGCGGCGGGGCAAGCGGTGCAAAATATGAATATCATGTTTGGTTTCGAAGAAAACACTGGCTTAACAGTTGTGCCGCTACTGCCATAATGAGACCAGTTGGCCGTAGAGTTCGCAAATATTTTGGCGTTACCGCTAGGCGGGTGGCTGTGCGTTATCAGCGTCCGTGGTATTTCAGTGCCTTGTTGACTATTTTGTGTGTGGTTTTAGGTTATGCAATTGCATATTGGATGATGCGTGATACCGAGAACATTCGTGAAAAATTATACGAAACAAAGCTTGAAAATAAAGCATTAGAGATTAAATTAGTGGGTGCGCAACGTGAGCTGCAAGTGGAGCTGGCGACGAATAATAATCTTGCCAAAGAGCTTGCAAGCGTTCAAGATGAGAGCATTAAGATAAAAGAAGACTTATTCTTTTACAAAAATATGATGAGTAAGCGGGCTAGGTAAATTGAGGAAAGCGCATGTTTTTTAAAAAAGCGAACAAAATTGATAACCGTATAGATACATTAGTTGGCGCTGAAACGCGCATTGAAGGCGATTTACATTTTGGGGGTGGTTTGCGTGTGGATGGCGCGATTCGAGGCGATGTGGCCGAGCAAAACGGCGCGCCCAGCACGCTGATTATTAGTGAGCACGGTCGCATTGAAGGCGGCGTTACCGCAGCCAAGATTGTGCTTAACGGCAAAGTCATCGGTACGGTGAAATCCAGCCATTTTATCGAGCTGCAAACCAAGGCGCGTATCACTGGCGATTTATATTACAAAACGCTGGAAATGCACACCGGCGCGGTGGTTGAAGGCAAATTGGTTTATATGGGAGATGTGCCAGAAGAAGTGCTTTAAATTTGAACATTCGCCCCCATATCAAGTCTCATGAGTAGATATTTAGCAGTTTTAAGGAGTAAACATGAATACAGTAACCGACATGCCAGATGTAGAAATGCCAACGCCGTTGATATTTACCGATAACGCGGCTAAAAAAGTCAAAGAATTGATTGAAGAAGAAGGCAGTCCAGATCTCAAACTACGCGTGTTTGTTAGCGGCGGCGGTTGCTCAGGCTTTCAATACGGATTTACCTTTGAAGAAGAAGTAAACGAAGATGACACCCAGGTGATGAAAGATACGGTGACTTTGTTGATTGATCCAATGAGTTTGCAATATCTCATGGGTGCGGAGATTGATTACCAAGATAGCCTGCAAGGCTCGCAATTTGTCATTCGCAACCCGCAAGCGCAATCTACTTGCGGCTGTGGCTCATCCTTCTCGGTATAAAAATGGATTTAGTTTAAAAAGCCAAGCTTTTGCTTGGCTTTTTTATTTGGTTTTGCTCACCATTATAAGCGTAGCCTGCAGCGACCACGCCACAAGCTATGTTGCCATTTCGCAAGGCGCAACCGTACTGGCGTGATTGTTTTATCACGTATTGCCCATGTCAGAGAGATATTCTATATTTAAGTCTATAAGCTATATTAAGTGAGACTTAAGTTCTTTCCCCAATCGATACAAACTCACGTTTTGCCTCACCTGTATAAAGCTGTCTTGGGCGGCCGATTTTATGTTCAGGGTCGCTATTCATTTCAGACCATTGTGCCACCCAGCCTGCGGTGCGGGCGAGTGCGAAGATGGCGGTGAACATGCTATTGGGAATGCCCATGGCGCGCATGACAATGCCGCTGTAAAAATCCACATTCGGGTAGAGTTTTTTGCTGACAAAGTATTCGTCTTCCAGCGCGATTTTTTCCAGTTCCATCGCCAGTTTAAACATCGGGTCGTCGTGCAAACCAAGCTCGTTTAGCACTTCGTGGCAGGTTTTGCGCATGATGGCGGCACGCGGATCCATGTTGCGGTATACGCGATGGCCAAAACCCATCAGCCTGAAGCTGTCAGATTTATCTTTAGCACGTTTAATAAATTCGTCTATGCGCGAAACATCGCCAATTTCTTCCAGCATAGCAAGCGTGGCTTCATTGGCACCGCCGTGCGCTGGCCCCCACAGCGATGCGATGCCAGCCGCGATGCTGGCAAACGGATTGGCGCCGCTAGAGCCAACCAAGCGAACTGTTGATGTTGAAGCATTTTGTTCGTGGTCGGCATGCAGAATTAAAATCTTCTCGAAAGCCCGTGCCAATACAGGGTTAGGCACATATTTCTCACATGGTGTAGCAAACATCATGTGCATAAAATTCTTAGCATAGTCGAGGTTATTTTTTGGGTGCATAAATGGGTGCCCCAAATTATATTTGTAGCTCCAAGCCGCAATGGTAGGGATTTTTGCCAACAAACGGTGCGCAGAAATGGCGCGATGCTGCGGGTTATACACATCCATGGCATCGAAATAGAATGCCGACATGCTGCCCACCACGCCTATCATCACCGCCATCGGGTGTGCATCACGCCGAAAGCCGCGGAAAATATTGCTAAGCTGGTCATGCAACATAGTGTGGCTGTTGATAGTTTTAGTGAAATCATCAATTTGCACGGTATTTGGCAGCTCGCCATGCATCAGTAAATAAGAAACTTCTAAAAAGTTGCAGTGCTCGGCAAGCTGTTCAATCGGATAACCGCGATACAGCAATTGACCTTTTTCGCCATCAATAAAGGTGATGTTCGATTGGCAGGCGGCAGTGGCCATAAAGCCTGGATCGTAAGTAAATACGCCATGTTTGCCAAGAGTGCGGATGTCGATCACATCGTTACCCAGCGTACCAGAAAGCACGGGTAGCTCGATGGGTTTGCTATGGTTATCGAAAGTGATGGTTGCTTTAGTTGGTTTGGTCATAGTCATTCTTTGTAATCGTTTTATATGATTATACGCAATGATTAAAAAGCTTGCTTATGTAGGGCTTTTTATTTGGGGCGATTTATTTAGGGTACACGGCGCCTAAAACACGCAAACCCTTAGCACCTGTGACGGCAGGCAAATTGCTGGGTTTGTTGGCCAAAGTTTGCTTCGCCAACCAAGCAAATGCAACGGCTTCTACCCAATCTACGTCTACGCCTAAATCTTTGGTTGATCGCACAGGCGTCTTATTTAGTAGGCCTTGTAGGCTATCGACTAATAATTTATTGTGCGCGCCACCGCCGCATAAATACACTTCATCTACATCGCCGCATTTGCAAAGCGCATCGAAAATGCTTTGCGTGGTGAGCGTGGTGAGCGTGCGTGCGACATCTTGCGGGCGTAAATGTGGGTCAAGCCGGTGCTGTTTTAGCCAATCATCGTTAAATAAATCGCGCCCCGTGCTTTTGGGCGGTGGTAGCGTAAAATAAGACTCGGTCAGCATGCTAGACAATAAAGTTTGCAACACCGTGCCAGTGGCTGCCCATGCACCATCTTTATCATAATCTTTACCAATTTTCAATTTAGCCCAGCTATCCAGCAGCATATTGCCAGGACCAGAATCGAAGCCCAGCACTTCGCCATTTTTGGCTAAATAAGTAATATTGGCGATGCCGCCGATGTTAATAATGGCACGGTTTTTTTGGCTATCAGCAAACAAGGCTTGATGAAACGCGGGCGCCAGCGGTGCGCCTTGGCCGCCAGCGGCGATGTCACGGTTGCGAAAATCTGAAACGACCGTAATATTAGTCAGCTCTGCCAACAAAGCCGCGTTGCCAATTTGTAGCGTAAAACCAAGCTCTGGTCTGTGTCGAATGGTTTGGCCGTGGCAACCAATGGCGCTGATATCTGCTGCATGTACTTTTGCTTTGTCGAGCAATTGTTTAACCGTATCAGCATATAAGCCAGCCAGCTTGTTACCCATGAGCATGCTGGCTTCCAGCTCATTTTGATTGGCGCTGTGCAATGCTAATAATTCCGATTTAAGGGCAGTTGGGTAAGCTAAAAATTGTGTATTTTTTAGCTGGCAAGCGCCATTTTCAAACGTCACCAAGGCTGCATCCACACCGTCTAGACTGGTGCCAGACATTATGCCGATAAATAGTTGCACAGCTGATCCCTTTATTACTTTCGTGTATAACCACACCAAAAGGCGACACTAGTCAGATGATGAAAAGCTACCACAGCTTTGTTTTGGTTAGATAATTTTTTTGTTCGGACTCATTTTTTTTTTTGCGTTAAAATAGAGCACTTAAATTTATGATTTTATTCGTACTTAGGTTGTTGCATTAAAATAACAGAAAACCGCTTAAATACTTGAATATGCATGCATAAAAAACATGTTAACAGAAAAGTTAAAACTACAAAAATTAACAAATTGTAAAATACAACCCTAATCTTATTGGGAAACTAGGTTTTGGAAATTAAAGTGAAAACAGAGCTTAATCAAGCATTGGCGATTATTAAACGTGGCTGCGATGAGCTGCTCATTGAAGCAGAGCTTATTGAAAAGCTTAAAAAAGGCGTACCGCTGCGCATTAAAGCAGGTTTTGACCCGACCGCGCCAGACTTGCATCTTGGTCACACTGTGCTGATTAATAAACTGCGTCATTTTCAAGATTTAGGCCACAAAGTATTGTTTTTGATTGGTGATTTTACTGGCATGATAGGCGACCCCACTGGCAAAAGCGCCACGCGTCCACCGCTTACGAAAGAGCAAGTGGCAGAAAATGCCACATCTTATGCCGAGCAAGTGTTTAAAATTTTAGATAAAGAGAAAACTGAAATTGTGTTTAACTCAAGCTGGCTAACCGATTTAGGTGCTGCTGGCATGCTAAAGCTAGCTGCCAGCTTAACGGTTGCGCGTATGCTAGAGCGAGATGATTTCAGCAAGCGCTTTAAGGGTAATCAGCCAATTGCCATACACGAATTCATGTATCCATTATTGCAAGGCTATGATTCAGTCGCGTTAAAAGCCGATGTTGAATTAGGCGGCACCGACCAAAAATTCAACCTGTTAATGGGGCGTGAGCTGCAAAAACAAGCAGGCCAAGCACAACAATGCGTACTGACGATGCCTTTATTAGAAGGTTTGGATGGCGTCAATAAAATGTCGAAATCGCTCGACAACTATATTGGCATCAATGAGCCACCCGAAATTATTTTTGCCAAGCTCATGTCGGTTTCTGACCAGCTGATGTGGCGTTATATCGAGTTGTTGTCGTTTGAATCGCTCGAAACCATTGTTAAATGGAAAGCTGATGTTGCCGCTGGCGAAAATCCACGCAACGTTAAGGTTAAATTTGCGCAAGAAATTGTCGCGCGCTTTCACAGCCAAGCCGATGCAGAGAAAGCTTTAATTGATTTTCAAACGCGCGCCAAAGGCGGCATTCCAGATGACGTGCCTGAAATTAGCATCAAAATAGAAGGTGAAAGTGTCGGTATAGCGCAGCTATTAAAAATGGCAGGCTTGGTAGAAAGCACCAGTGAGGCCAATCGCGCCATTGACCAAGGTGGCGTAAAGCTAGATAGCAAAAAAATAGAAGACAAAAATTTGCAGCTTAATAAGGGTGTAACGGTGGTTGCGCAAGTGGGTAAGCGCAAGTTTGCGAAGATTATATTAAATTAGTTGTAACAAATTTGTAATTTTCCGATTTTGGGCTTGACCTAATCCTAAGCCTCTGTAAAATGCGCGCCTTCGCTTGAGGTTTAAGCGAAAAGCGTAACGCAAAAATACAGGTTAAGAAATAAATATAAATAGTTTAAATTTAGTCTTGACCAGCTCGCAAAGCTCTGTATAATGCGCGCTTCGCTTGAAACAACGCAGTAAATAAAAACGTTTCAAGCACTGCTCTTTAACAAACTGAACGACTGATAAGTGTGGGTGTTTGTGGTCGAGACCAACCAGCTTAGACGCAGCTAACTTGTTTAATGGCTTCTTTATCGAAGTGATTAAATTTAACTTAGCTGTTTGGTTTAAGATGGCACTCAAGATAAC
>CAMDTL010000014.1 GCA_945907735.1 Methylotenera oryzisoli | reverse complement strand
TGGCCAATGTTAACTTCAAGGCCATGGGTGCCAATGTAGCCAATGTTGACTGGTCACAGATGGGCACTAATATGGCCAGTG
The DNA here is from genome assembly GCA_945907735.1 of Methylotenera oryzisoli. Taxonomy (GTDB): domain Bacteria; phylum Pseudomonadota; class Gammaproteobacteria; order Burkholderiales; family Methylophilaceae; genus Methylotenera_A; species Methylotenera_A oryzisoli_B. The sequence goes on along the minus strand of CAMDTL010000014.1, from coordinate 26,268 downwards.
TTAACTTTGGCGCCATGGGCACCAATGTCGCCAATGTTAATTTCAAAGACATGGGCGCGAATCTAAGCAAGGTTAACTTTAGTGGCATGGGCGCGGGCGTTAAAAATGTTGACTTTGCTGGCATGGGCGCGAATATGGCCAATGTTGACTTTGGCGCCATGGGCGCCACCGTTAAGAGCGTTGACTTTGGTGCCATGGGTGCCAATGTCGCCAATGTTGACTGGACAAAGATGGGCACCAATGTCGCCAATGTTGACTGGTCAAAAATGGGTACTAATCTAGGCAGTGTTGATTTCGAAGACATGGGCACAGCCGTGGCCAATGTTAACTTCAAGGCCATGGGTGCCAATGTAGCCAATGTTGACTGGTCACAGATGGGCACTAATATGGCCAGTGTTAACTTTGGCGCCATGGGCACCAATGTCGCCAATGTTAATTTCAAAGACATGGGCGCAGCCATGGGCAATGTTGACTTCAAGGCCATGGGCGCCACCGTTAAGAGCGTTGACTTTGGTGCCATGGGTGCCAATATAGCCAATGTTGACTGGACAAAGATGGGCACCAATGTCGCCAATGTTGACTTCTCTAAAATCGATGAAACCATGGTTGATTTTTCTGAAGTTGATGCGGGCAAAGTTAATTGGGTTAAGGTGGATGAGGCTAGCGTGGATTGGGGTCAGGTTGACTTTACCGATATGACAAATAATGCCACCCAGTACAAAGCGGTGGATTGGGGTCAGGTTGACTTTACCGATATGCGGGACAAGACTGCGCAATACAATGACGTGGATTGGGGTAAGGTCGATTGGAATGAGGTGAATCTAAAGGATCAGGCGATTGTTGATTCTATTGATTGGAGTCGGGTGACGGCTAGCGAATTAGACAGTCAAGACATCGCAGTGATTGGCCAGGCGACAGGTGAAACAGTGGCAGAACTGGCGCTCACTTCATAGTTATAGCCTAGCTACACTCAGGCTTAATCGCGCGCCCATCATGACTGATGGGCGCTTTTTTATGCCCCCAGCTGATTAACCCAAGCAAGCTGGTTGGGTAAGCAGATAGTTTTAAGGTCATAATGCTTAATGGCAAAGGCTCTGGCATTTTTACCAAGTTGCGCGCGCAACGGGGTGTTGTCCAGTAGTTGGCAGACTTCTTTGGCTAATGCGGCCGGGTCAAAAAAATCGACCAAGCGACCGGTTTTATCGTGAATAATCGCCTCGCGCAGCGGCTGCGTGTCGCTGGCTACAATAGCACAACCCACACTCATAGCCTCTAGCAGGCTCCATGACAAGACAAAGGGGTAGGTTAAATAAACGTGCACAGTTGAAAGCTGCAATAAGGAGATAAAGCTTTCATAAGGCAGGGTGCCTAAAAAATGTACCCGTTGCCAGTCGATATCATTAATTTGCGGCCTCACTTCATCGATAAAAATATCTTTCCATTTGCGACCGTTTTTAGGTCTAGCGCCATAACTTACATCATCTCCACCTACGATGAGTACACGTGCTTTGGGGCGTTTCTTGAGAAGTTCAGGCAAGGCCCGCATAAAAATATGATAGCCTCGATAGGGCTCCAAATTCCGGTTAACAAAGGTGATGATTTCATCATGCTTGGTTAATTTAAGATTGCCGTTCAGCGTTAAGGCAACGTTAGGATTGGGGGTGACTATCTTGGTATCAATCCCATCATGGATGACAGTAATCTTGGATCTGAAATCTTCTGGGAAGGTACTGGCCTGCCAATGTGTTGGAGAAATGCCAGCGTCTGCAATATCAAAATGTAGCAAATTATTGAGGTTTTTGAGCCTTAATCGACATGGCTCTGTGACATCATTGGAAGGAAATTCAGGGTCAAATCCCACGTCAGCGCCATCAGGGTGGTAATAAAACTCACAATAGATAGCGAGCTTTGCGTTTGGCCAAATCTCTTTTAGAAAAAGACTCTCGCCCCAGCCATGATGGGCAATGATTAAGTCAGGAGTAAATCCATTCTTTTTAATCTCGAGGGCTTTTCTAAAACATGCTTCTGCGCGTATGGTTTTAGTTTCAAAATCACTCACCCAAGGGTGAATGTTGGGGGTGGTGCCACGGTTAGGCGAATACGAAACCAGCTTAACGCCTTGCCATGCTTTTGCATCGGTTTTTTGCATGATCATCGCCACCACCTGATGCCCTTGTTGCACCAAGGCGGGTGCCAAGAATTTAAATTGGCCAGGGAAGTTTTGGTGAATAAATAAAATGTTCATGAGATCACTTTCACAATGCCCAGTTTAAGCAGCCAGCTTAGCGCCCTAAACACAAAGGCTTGCCTTTGGGCGGCGATTGGCTTAATTAACTCTGCCACCAACACCGGGCCACGACTTAAGCCAGCTAACACGGTTTGGCATTCTTCCTCGCTTGGCAAAACCAGTTTAGCAAAATTGACCATGGTAAGTTGGCGGTATTGGCCTAAACGTTTGCTAGCTAAGGCTTGATTGGCATCGACCAGATCGAGTTTGGTCTCCGAGCTAAGCAGCATGGATGGGTAGTGAGCAAATGCTGCAAACGGATCCATTCTCGCTGGCCAAGGATGCGTCAATGCCGGCGCTGCTGTTTGTGCGTTTCTTAATTCGGCTTGCTGGCCCCACAAGGCTTCGTATTGTGGGATAATCGCCGCCCAATCGTAGGCTTCGCGCGCGCGCTTTTGACCAGCAGCCCCCATTTTTTGGCGCAGTGCTGGTGAAGCAAAAAGTTGATTAAACGCCGTGGCGGTGGCATGCACATCTACCGCAATCAACGAACAAGTGTGGCCACAATACATGTCATAAGTATCCAGCTCTAGCGCATGGCGTAGGGCTAAATCGCCGCCTAAGCCCGAGCTTGGCATGGTGGTGCCAATGCGAAAGCCATCCACGCCATCGCGCACGGTATCTTTGTAACCATCCCAATCGGAGACCACAACAGGCATGCCGGCCGCCATCGCTTCAATAGGTACAATGCCAAATGTTTCTTGGATGTTGTCTGACAGCGAACAAAATACATCGCCACTGGCCCAAGCGATTGTGCGGTTTTCTGCCGTGCGGCCATCTAAGGTCACCACCCTCACGTTGGGGCAGACCAACTGCGCGGCCTCTTGATAAGCCTTAGCAATAAAATCATTCGCATGCCAACCGCATTCGACCAACACAATTTTTTTATCAGAATTGGATTGCGCGGCTTTTTCTAAAGCCTGATACATAGCCAAGGGGTGGGCTTTAGCATGGAAAGACAGCCTGCCCATAAACAGCACCACTAGAGTATGGTTGTCGGCACCTATGGCTTGTCTGGCGGCTTTTTTTTGCGCTGCAGAAAAAACAAAATCTTTGCTATGAATGCCAAGCGGAATCACAGGTAGTAGCGGTAAAACTAATTTTTGAATACCAAGTCGAGCTACTAAGTAGTCAGCTTGTGATTGAAGCAAACGTTCGACATGCGCTTTTACTGCATGACTAGTGCAAATCACCGCATCCCAAACTTGCACGGGGGCTGTAATCAATTCGGCCAGGCTGTCCATGGCGTTGGCGCTAGAGGTGGTATGGGTAATGCCGCAAAGGCTCCAAGCATGGTGGCCATAAGCCGCCCTATGCCAAGCATGCTGGCCTAAGCCAGGGCCAGGGTAGTAAATCACCCCTGGGTTAGATAAATCCACCAAGCTGTTTTTATCCAGCACTTTAACGGGCAAAGTTTTGCCTAATTTTTTTGCCGTTTCGGCAAAACTTTGCGCATGCGCTGCTTGCTCAACTTGCAACCAATGTTCGCTGGCTTGACTGTAAAGAATGAAGCCTCTTAAGAAAGATTCGCCTGCCGCATTGCGCCCCATAAGCTTAGGGCCACTGATGGTATAAGCCTCGGGGTGATAGTAAATTGCTACAGTGGTCATGTCTATCCTTTAACGTGAGCTAAATTATAACCTAGTAAACTTTTAACACAAAAAGGCTTGCGACCTGATTTTATCGCCAACCAACCGCGTCGAATTAAGCAAAAAATAGTTGATTAGTCTACCCGTAGCCCAACATTTTTACAGCTATTAAAGGGATGTTATTTTTGGTTTTTTGTGAGCAGTAAGATACATATTACTATTACTTGGACTCTAAGAAACACCCCCCCCCTGTAAAGGTAGCGAGCGAGCAATTGCTTGTGTGGTCTAGGGGACTAGGAATTGAAAGCGGCCTCTAAGGTTTATGCCATAGAAGCCGCTTGGTATTGGTAGGGCGTGCGGGGATCGAACCCACGACAAACGGATTAAAAGTCCGCTGCTCTACCAGCTGAGCTAACGCCCCATTTTTTGGGAACCGCGATTATGCGGGAAAGCGGGCTTTTGGTCAACGATAGATTAGTGATTTTTAAGCTTATTTTTCTGCTCACGATATAACTAAAGTTAGGTAATTCTGGCAAAACATACATTTCCTGCCATTCAAAAAGTTGGCAGATCAACTAAAAACCGTGTTGCACGTGGTCACTATGCGTTGCTCCTAAGAGACCATAGTGACGAAACAGCCTAATTGCCAAGTTTTAAGCCAGTAAAATAAGCTAAAATGGTACATTAAGCAGAGACAATATGGTTAATAGATTAAGTAAAATTTACACAAAAACTGGCGACAAAGGCACAACCGGCTTAGGTGATGGCGCGCGCGTGGCGAAGGATAGCTTACGCGTTATTGCGATGGGTGATGTGGATGAGTTAAATTCAGTGATTGGCATCATGCAAACAGAAACCATGCAGCCCAATATCCATGCTGTTCTTCAGGCCATTCAACACGATTTATTTGACATGGGTGGCGAGATTTGTATGCCTGGTTGTGCCATGATTAAGGCTGAGCGCGTGACCACTTTAGAAACACAATTGGACGCGTGGAACGAAACGTTGAGTCCGCTGAAGGAGTTTATTTTGCCAGGCGGCAGCCGCGCAGCAGCATATTGTCACCTAGCTAGAACCGTTTGCAGACGAGCCGAGCGGACGATGACTACATTAAATAATGTTGAGAAAATTACTGAGATTTCACTGCAATATATCAACAGATTATCTGATTTATTATTTGTGCTGTGTCGTATCCTCAACAAAGACGCGAAGGTGCCCGATGTGCTATGGGAAAATAATAACAAACCGAACACAAGAAATAGCGCATGATTAAAAAGTTCTTACAAAAAGTTTTTAACAAAAAAACTAAAGCCCAAATAGCGATTAATAAAGCGGATAGTAGCAACACCAGCGCCGCAAAAATAATCTCGGCAAGCAAGCATAACATCAACAAGAATCTCATCAGCCAATCTGCGCTAAAAACTTGCGATGGCTTACAGAAAGCGGGCTTTGAGGCCTTTGTTGTTGGCGGCGCAGTGCGTGATTTACTGCTAAATTACAAGCCAAAAGACTTCGACATTGCCACCAATGCCACGCCTGAAGAAGTGTATAAAGTCTTCCGCCGCTCGCGCATTATTGGACGCCGCTTCCGCCTTGTGCATGTGTTGTGGGGCAACGAGACGATTGAAGTTTCCACTTTTCGCGGGCATCACGATAACGAAGGTGACGCGGCGGTGAACGACAGCGGACGCATTATTCGCGACAACATCTTTGGCAGCTTAGAAGAAGATGCGGTGCGCCGCGACTTTACTGCCAACGCCTTATATTACAATGCAACAACTGAGGAAGTGCTGGATTTTCACAACGGCGTGGCCGATTTAAAAGCCAGCCTGCTACGCATGATTGGCGACCCGACAACCCGTTACCAAGAAGACCCAGTGCGCATGTTGCGCGCGGTGAGATTATCAGCCAAATTAGGTTTAAAAATAGAGAAAAATACACAAGCACCAATTCAAAAGTTAGCGGATTTATTGCAAGATGTGCCGCCCAGCCGCTTGTTTGATGAGATGCTGAAATTATTTTTATCTGGCCACGCGGTTGAAAGCATTAGCGCGTTGCGCGCGCAACATTTGCACCATGGACTGTTGCCCTTACTGGACGTGGTGTTGGAGCAACCGCTGGGCGAAAAATTTGTGATGTTGGCGCTTAAAAATACCGATGATCGTATTGTCGCCGGCAAATCATCCAACCCGAGCTTTTTGTTTGCCACGCTGCTGTGGCACGAGGTATTAAAAACCTGGGAAACTTATAAGGCGCAAGGCCACAACCTAATACCTGCGCTGCATATGGCGATGCATGAGATAATTGACGCGCAGGCGAAAAAGCTGGCGATTCACAACCGCTTTACTGCAACCATGAAAGAAATTTGGGGCATGCAACCACGCTTTGAGCAACGCGCTGGCAAGCGTCCTTATGCTTTGCTCACGCATCCGCGTTATCGCGCAGGCTATGATTTTTTGCTATTGCGCTGTGAGTCGGGCGAAATTGACATGGAACTGGGTGAATGGTGGACCGAATTTGCCGATGCCAATACGGAACGGCGCACCGCGATGTTGTTGCCCGACACCAACCCTAAAAAACGCCGCAAGAGGAATCACAAAAAACCGGCAACGCATAGCGAGCCAACAACACATGTTAAAGAGCCAAGCTAGTCGTGTGTTTGTTGCCTTAGGCAGCAATTTAAGCGGCAATTTAGACTGCCCTGCAAGCCAAGTGATACGCGGATTTCAGAGTATTGAACAACTACCTAAAACTAAGCTAATGAATACCTCAAGCTTATATCAAAGTGCACCATTTGGCTATGCAGCCCAACCTGACTTTATCAACGCCGTGGTGGAAATCAGCACACAACTTTCGCCAGAAGCCTTACTAGAAAAACTGCTAATAATTGAGCATGAAGCAGGCCGTGAGCGCACTTTTTCCAACGCGCCGCGCGTGTTGGATTTGGATTTATTGCTTTATGATGATTTAATTTTGCGCACAAAAAACCTCACGCTGCCACACCCGCGCATGCACGAGCGCAGTTTTGTATTGCTGCCTTTAGCAGAAATTGCGCCTGAATTATCGTTACCAACGCATGGCAATGTTGTAAAATTAGCGGAAACTTACAAAAACCAAGACATTAAAAAACTCGCATGACAATTCTTAAAAAGTACCCCTACATTGTGATCGAAGGTCCCATCGGTAGCGGGAAAACCACGCTAGCGCAGATGTTGGCGGATAAATTTAATGTGCAATTACTCAGCGAAAAAGCTGAGGCTAACCCATTTTTGCCGCGTTTTTATCAAGATGCGCAACGTTATGCGCTACCAACGCAACTATTCTTTTTGTTTCAACGCTCGCGCCAAATTGGCGATTTAAGTCAACGCGATATGTTCTCTAAACCCACGGTAGCAGATTTCTTTTTAGAGAAAGACCCGTTATTTGCAAGGCTTAATTTGGACGATGAAGAATATATGCTTTATCATCAAATTTATGTGCATTTGCAATTAAAATCGCCGAAACCAGATTTGGTAATTTACCTGCAAACCCCTGTGGGTGAGCTTGCCGAGCGCATTGAAGAACGCAATGTAAGTTATGAGCAGGAAATTCCGCGTGAATATATTGAGCGGTTGGCCGACGCTTATAGCGAGTTTTTTCACACCTATGAAGCCTCGCCATTGCTGATTGTGAATAATGAAAAATTGAATATTATTAAAGATGAAAGCGCGTTGAAATTGCTCATTGAAAGAGTTGGTAAAATTAAAAGCAGTCGCGAATATTTCAACCCGAATTTTGAGTAATCTTTTGTTAGAAAAAATCCAAAATTGTGTAAAAAATGGCGAAAAAATCGCCATGCTCACTTGCTATGATGCCACTTTTGCCAAATTGATGGAACTGGCAGGCGTGGATATTTTGCTGGTGGGTGATTCGCTCGGCATGGTGCTACAAGGCGCGGAAAACACGCTGAATGTGAGCATGCACCATATGACTTATCACACCAAAATGGTAAAAAATGGCGCACCGAATACACTGATTTTGGCCGATATGCCAATTGGCAGTTACGAACAAGATAACGAAGCGGCGTATAAGAATGCGCTGTGGTTAGTGAAAAGTGGCGCGCATATGGTGAAGTTTGAAGGCGGCGGAAAACGCGTAGAGACCGCACGCTACTTGGTTAAGCATGGCATTCCCGTATGTGCACATTTGGGTTTTACGCCGCAGGCGGTAAATCAAATTGGTGGCTACAAAGTTCAAGGTAAAACGAATGCATCGGCCGAGCAGATTTTAAACGATGCCCAAGCCATGCGCGATGCTGGCGTGAGTTTTGTGTTGCTCGAGATGGTTCCCGCCGCGCTGGCCAAGCAAGTCACACAAATTGTGCCAACAATCGGTATAGGTGCAGGCGTTGATTGCAACGGACAAGTGCTGGTATTACAAGATTTGTTGGGCATTTATACAGGTGCTGCCAGCAAAAACCCTGAGGATTTTAAAAATCCACGTTTCGTTAAAAACTTTCTAAAAGATACCAACAGCGTGCAAGCAGCCGTTGCGGCTTATGTAAACGCTGTTAAAAATAAAACCTTCCCCGCCATTGAGCATAGTTATTAACAACAACTTCACATTAAACCCGTTATAACCCCTTTGGATATTGGGTTGCAGAGCCTGCCCTCGAATGTTTTAATCAAAGGGCAATCGGGTAGTGAATATCGTGTCTGACCCCATTTATTTTTACGATTTTTTATTTTCACTTTCATCGACTCACTATAAAGGCTTACCCTATTCGCGGCAATAGTGAGGTCCGCCCGCAGTTGCCAGGCCGCAGAAATGGTCACACGGCTCCAACTAAAGCCTTTTACCAGTCTAAAATGTTAAAATAATCACCATGCAGATTATTCACACCGTTGCCGAGCTGCGCAATAGCCTTAAAACCCGTACCAATATTGGTTTTGTGCCCACCATGGGCAACTTGCACGCGGGGCATATCGCCTTGGTAGCGCTCGCAAAAAAACACGCAAAAACGGCAGTAGTAAGTATTTTTGTCAACCCGTTGCAGTTTAGCCCAACCGAGGATTTAAGCACCTACCCGCGCACGCTGGAAGCCGATTGCGAAAAGCTAAAAGCCGCCGGTTGCGATATTGTATTTGCCCCCAGTGCAGATGAAGTTTATCCCCAAATGACAGAAAGTAAGTCTGATGACAATCACTTAAACCAAACCATGACCATAGACCCGCCACCCATTGCCAACGTGCTGTGCGGTGCCACGCGCTTAAAGCATTTTGCTGGTGTTGCGACGGTGGTGATGAAGCTGTTTAATATGGTGCAACCAGATGTGGCAGTATTTGGCAAAAAGGATTTTCAGCAACTTTTTATTATTAAAGAAATGGTGCGCCAGTTTAATTTGCCGATTGATATTATTGCAGGCGAAACCATGCGCGAGGCCCATGGCTTGGCGTTAAGCTCGCGCAATGGCTATTTAACGGATGCACAGCGTGCGACTGCTAGCCAATTAAATAGCGCCTTGCAGGGCATCGTTAATCAAGTCAAAAACGGCAATAAAGACTTTGTTCAACTCGAACAACAAGCTTCAGCGCAACTGACCAGCCAAGGCTGGGAGGTCGATTACATTTCGACTAGGTCGTCCGCCACTTTACAACCCGCATCTGCACTAGATAAAAATTTAATCGTGCTTGGCGCGGCTAAAATTATCAATAAAACCTCGGGTAAAACGCGCTTAATCGATAATATAGAATTATGTTTAACTGCTTGATTAACTTATAATTCGCTCCCTTAATTCATTCAACGTAACACCAGCACAGGCCGCATAACATGACCAAAAACACAGATGCAGTAAAAACAGAAGCCAACTATTTAGACACCATGAAAACCGCCGTCATTGACGCGCTAGAAGACATCAAGGGCTTCGATATCGCCGTGATGGATGTGCGCAAACTCACCAATATGACCAGTTATATGATGGTTGCCTCGGCTACATCAAGCCGCCAAGCCAAAGCCATGGGTGACAATGTGCGCGAAAAAATGAAAGAAAAAGGCTATGCCATTCGCGGCACCGAGGGCGAAAAAGAAGGTGAATGGGTGCTGGTGGATTTGAATGATATTGTCGTACACATTATGGTGCCAACCACCCGCGCCTATTACAATCTAGAGCAGTTATGGGGCGATGCGGAAGCGCGCCGTGGGCATATTAAACCAGCCTAAGTAATGAAACTGCGCATCATCTCTGTCGGCCACAAAATGCCCGCTTGGGTGGCAACGGCTTGCGCAGAGTACGCCAAACGTATGCCGCGTGAGCTTAGTCTAGAAATCGTTGAAATAAAACCCGAAAAACGCGCCGCCGGCAACAGCACCGAAAACATTCAACAAGCTGAAGCCAAGCGCATTTTAGAGGCAGCGGGCAATGATTACCTCATCGCTTGCGACGAACGCGGGCAAGAAATCACTACGCTACAACTCGCCGAAAAAATGCTTAATTGGCAAAATTTAGGCAGAAATATCAGTTTTTTGATAGGCGGCGCAGATGGTTTAGACACTAGCTTAAAGCAATCCGCCAATTTTCAATGGTGCTTATCCAAGCTCACGCTACCACACGCTTTTGTGCGCGTGTTGCTATGCGAGCAACTATACCGCGCGCATTCAGTCATTCAAAATCATCCCTATCATCGTGAATAATGATGCAACAAAATTGCATCAAAAAAGTGACGAGCAAACGCACGTGTCGCTGCAAATTCCGCAACTTCATCAACAATCTATCGGTGTTGTCATCGGCAAATGTTATCCCGCACCAATAGTTGACCATGCCACACAGCGCTCATTAGCGCTAGATTTGTATAAACTGGTCGCCTTAGTCCGCCATAAAAGCCATGGGCATAATAATTGCTCAACTCTTTATGAGGGAGCATTCTGTTGTTATTAAGCAACATAGGCAGAGGTTTGATGAGTGGGATGGGGTAGCACAAGACAGCCACAACCTATCTCAGCGACAATAACTCTGGTAGAATTACTTAAGGTTTAATTTAATCAAGCATTAAAAATTATAAAGTGAACCAAATGATGCAATCCAAAAAAATGCAATCTAAGTTAATGACATTTTTATTCAGCTGCCTCCTCACACTAACGGTTACTGGCTGTGCCACACAAGCCAATAAAGATCCGCTTGAGGGCATGAATCGCGGTATTTACAAATTTAACGATATTGCCGATAGGGCATTATTCAAACCTGTTGCGACCACCTTTAAAGCCGTTGCACCAACGCCAGTGCGTAAAGGCTTTAACAACTTTTTCAATAATTTAGGCTCGATTACCACCGTTTTAAATGATTTATTGCAGCTCAAATTTTCCAACGCGTTTACTGACGCTGGCCGCTTTATCATCAACAGCACGTTTGGCTTAGCAGGTTTTGTTGATGTCGCCTCCATGGATAATATCCCTAACCATAAAGAAGATTTTGGTCAAACCTTAGGTCAATGGGGCGTGGACAATGGTGCTTATTTGGTATTGCCATTTTTAGGCTCAAGCACCCTGCGCGACACTAGCGGCTTGCTGTTTGACACTGTGACGACCGACCCGATTACTTACACGCACAACATAGGCGAAATTCGCTTGCATAATCAATTACGCGCTGCGCAGTTTACAGATAGACGTACTGAGCTGCTTGACGCAAAAGACATTATGGATGAGGCCTCGCTTGACCCTTACGCATTTGCACGCGACGCTTATTTGCAACGCCGCGAAAGCTTGGTAGCAGATGGCTTGGTCTCTGTGCGCGCCAATGACGACGTTGAGCCAGCAGCAAAAACGCCTACTAAGCCAGCGCAATAAGTAGTTGATTGCTTAATAAAAAACATGCTCAGTAAGACGCATGGACATTAGCCTGCAGCCACGGTCATCTTTTCAATTAAAATCGATCCAGTTTGTTTTGAGCTTTGCGGAATCACGTCGCTGCCAACCGCAATTATCTGCTTCAACATTTCTTTCATATTACTCGCGATGGTAATTTCCTCCACTGGGTAAGCAATCACGCCATTCTCCACCCAAAACCCTGCCGCACCGCGTGAATAATCGCCTGTCACCATATTCAAACCATGCCCTAAAACTTCGGTTACCAGCAAACCTGACCCCATGAGTTTTAATAACTCGGTAAAATTTTGGCCTGTAGATTGCACAATTAAATTATGGCTACCCCCTGCATTACCAGTGGTTTGCATGCCCAATTTACGCGCCGAATAACTGGATAATACGTAACCTTGCAGCACGCCATTTTCAAGTAATTTGCGTGATTTTGTTGCTACGCCTTCACTATCAAAACTGCTGCTGGCGACGCCTTTTTTTAAATGCGGCAATTCTTCAATATTCAACAGCGGTGACGCAATTTGTTTACCCAAACTATCCAGCAAAAAAGACGACTTTCGGTACAAACTACCGCCAGAAATTGCGCCTATTAACGATGAAATCAGTCCAGAAGCCAATGGTGCCTCAAACAACACTGGCACTTGGCAAGTGCTAATACTTTTTGCCCCCAAGCGCCGCACGGTTCGCTCACCAGCCAATTTACCCACATATTCTGCGCTTTCCATGTCCGTCATATCACGCGCATTGGTGTACCAATAATCGCGTTGCATGGCATCGCCATCTTCGGCAATCACAGAGCAACTAATGCTATGCCGCGAGCTGGGGTAGCCGCCCACAAAGCCGTGGCTATTGGCGTAAGCAAACACGCTTTCACTATTTGAAACGCCTGCGCCTTCAGAATTGGTGATGCGTTTTTTATCGATGGCAAACGCAGCCGCTTCGCAGTGTTTGGCGATTTCAATCGCATCTTCCACGCTAATGTTCCACGGATGATACAAGTCCAAATCGGGCGTTTCTTTGGCCATTAAATTGGCATCGGCAAGGCCACAAAACGCATCTTTAGCTGTGTATTTGGCGATGTTGCAAGCGGCTTCTACGCTGTCTTTCAGCGCTTGCAGGCTTAAATCTGAACTACTAGCGCGACCTTTTTGCTGGCCAAAATACACAGTAACCGACATACCCTTGTCGCGGTTATATTCAATATTTTCCGCCTCGCCCATGCGCACCGAAACATTTTGCCCAGTGCCAAAACTCACCTCAGTTTCGGCCGATGATGCACCCGATTGTTTGGCTAGTTTCAACACATCTTGGGTGATTTGTTTTAGGGTGTTTAAATCCATTTTGCTGACTTATCCATTCACTTCAATTTGATTCCGCTTAAGCGAAAACACTAAAACTGCTATCATACCGTAGCTAATATCAAAGCCACTAGAAACCAAACATACCGTGACTGAAAAAAACTATTCCATAGACCCAGATGCCCCTACGCTAATCAGCAAAACCAAACTAAAAGCTGAGGCGGATGCTGCGCAACATATTGGTAAAAAATTAATCGATTTATCCAAAGATAAATTGATAAAACTAGCCCTGCCCGAAGCATTATTCGACGCGGTGATGGAGGCCAAACGGCTTTCTGCAAATGGCGCAGTGCGGCGCCAATTGCAATATTTGGGCAGGTTGATGCGTGATGTGGATAGCGCTCCCATTGTCGAACAACTGCAAAAATGGGAAGGCAAAAACAATGAGGAAAATGCGCGTTTTCATGTGCTTGAGCGCTGGCGCACGCGCTTGATTGCAGAGCCGAATGCTTTGCAAGAGTTTTTGGCCAGCTTTCCCCAGGCAGATATTCAGCAATTGCGTACGTTAATTCGCAATGTGCAGCGCGAAGAAGCCGCGCAAAAACCACCCAAAAGTAGTCGCGAATTGTTTAAGCTCATTCGCGAAATAAGCGAAGCGGCGAATCCAGCCGAACTGGTAACTGAAATGCGTAGTGAGGAATAAGCATGGAACACTCGCCTGCTATTTTGCATGCCAAAGAGTTGCTGTTTTTACTCGGCATCATCCTCGCCACAGGCACGCTCACAGGCTTTATTGCGCGCTTAATTAAAGTACCCGATGTGGTGTTGTTTTTACTGGCTGGCATCGTGCTAGGTAGCGCTGGATTTAGCATCGTCGATGTCAAAGTTGATTCCACACTCAACCAATTATTGCTCATTTTTGGCTCATGCTACATTTTGTTCGATGGCGGTGCCAGCGTGCGTTTGAGCGTACTGAAAAACGTGTGGCCCAGCTTAGTGATAATCTCGACGGTTGGCGTGTTAATCAGCGCATTGATCACCGCTTACGCCGCGCAAACCCTGCTTAACTTACCGTTTGTTTTTGCGCTACTTTTAGGCGCGGTTATCGCCTCGACTGACCCAGCCACGCTGGTGCCCATTTTTAAACAAATCAAAATTCGCGCCAAAGTCGCACAAACCGTCATGAGCGAATCTGCCTTTAACGACGCCATGGGTGCGATTTTAACATTTGCAGTGTTAGGCATCGCTATGTCAAGTGGCGAATTTTCAGTCAGCGCAAGTCTGCTCGATTTACTTAAACAATCGCTATTGGGCATTGCAGGCGGCGCAATTTTGGGCTATTTGGCAGCGCTATTTATTGCGCACGATAAATACAGCTTTTTGGCAGAATACGCACCTGTCGTCACCATTATGTCGGTCGCAGGCGCTTATTTAAGCATTGACAACCTTCACGCCAGCGGCTTTATGGCGGTGTTTGTGTTTGGTTTGGTGTTGGGCAATAAAGACGTATTTGGTTTTAAAATGAGCAAAACTGAGGAAGCTAAACTGGAAGACTTCATTCTTACTACTTCGCTCATTATGCGCATCTTTATTTTTGTATTACTGGGATCACAAGTCAATTTTGCGCTACTTCAACAATATTTTTGGCCTGCTTTAGGCGTTGTTTTAGTGTTTATGTTGATTGCGCGGCCATTGGTGGTATTTATTTGTACATGGCCTGACCGGCGCGCCAAATGGACTTCGCAGGAACTGCTTTTTATGTGCTGGACGCGTGAAACGGGTGTGATTCCAGGCGCATTGGCAGGCATGTTAGTCGGCTTGCAAGTGCCACACGCGGATGTGATTGCCTCGGTAACTTTTTTGGCAATTTTAATTACCATCATCGTGCAAGCCACCACGACAAGATGGCTGGCAGCAAAGCTAGGTTTACTAGAAAACTAGTTTTAATAGCAAGCTTAGGCTTAATAGCAACATTAATTTCGGCTATTTAATTGCGCGTTAGCCACTCTTTTTTGCCCTTCGCGTTCATACTCAATCGCCACATTTTGTCCTTGAAACTTCCTCACTAAAGGTGAAAGCTGTTCAGGTTTATTTAATGCTGTCTCAGCTAATTTATGAAGAATGTCGCCGCGGACCAATCCAGCCTTGGCTGCTGGAGAATCTTTAATCACCGCAAGTACTTTCAAGCCAATTTTTTCAATCACTTTGTCAGTTTCTTCATCGCGGGTCGCCAATTTAATAATATGCACGCCCAACAAAGGCGCGGACATTTTTGCCCAATAACTCGCATAATATTTGTACTGTGGTGCATCTTCGGCGCTTGCAAACTCTTTGGCATCCACCTCTCCACCGCCTTTTTTGGCAGCTTCTTTAATCAATTGCATGCTAGAAATTGGCGTTTGAGCCGAACCGTATTTTTTATACACCAACACCGTGTCTGCCTTAATCGCTTTTGCATGCTGCAATGCCAGCTCTGGCAACACATTGCCTGCGTCAAAGCCGCTAGAGCCCATCAAATCATAGCCATTTTCTAACATGCTAATATTGTCTTCATCTTTATGCTTGCTTACAAAGATTTTTGTATCCGGATTAGCCTGCAACGAGGCCAAATTGGCCGTATTTTGTGCTTTGTAGTTTTTCTCGTATAAATTTTCTGCTGCATAAATATAAGCACTGGAGACCAGCAACAATAGTAAACCCAGTAATTTTTTCATTATGCTAAGCCCTTAATTTTGTCGTGCTATGATTTCATACTGGACAGATAAAAAGTAAAACAATTCACATGAGCGACAAAAACATTGCAGATATAAAAATTGGTTTGGTTTCCATCAGCGATCGCGCATCTACAGGTGTGTACGAGGATAAAGGCATCCCAAGTTTGCAAGATTGGCTGAAAAGCGCGCTCATTACGCCATTTACAGTAGAAACGCGTTTAATCGCCGATGAACAAGCTTTAATTGAAAACACGTTAATTGACTTGGTGGATAACATTGGCTGCCACTTGATTTTAACCACAGGCGGCACCGGGCCTGCGTTACGCGATGTGACACCCGAAGCCACATTGAATATTGGCGAAAAGTCCATGCCAGGATTTGGTGAGCAAATGCGCCAAATTAGCCTCAGTTTTGTACCCACTGCAATTCTGTCGCGCCAAGTCGCGGTGATACGTAAACAATGCTTAATCATCAATTTACCCGGCCAACCCAAAGCTATTGCACAAACGCTAGAAGGCTTAAAGGACGAGGCTGGTCAGCAAGCTGTGCACGGAATTTTTGCCGCAATACCTTATTGCCTAGACCTCATCGGCGCGCCGTATATTGAAACGAACGAGGCGATTGTGAAAAGTTTCCGACCAAAATCCGCCGCCAAGCCCGCATGAAAACACTTTTGCAGCAACTACTCCGCCTTATGCCCTACATTTTTTGGGCATTAATCGCCATCGTCAGCGTGCTTATGCTGATAGAACTCGCACCCAAAGAAGATAGTTGGCCGTATTGGGACAAATTGCAACACGCCGCGGTATTTGTGGTACTGGCCGTGGCCGGTTGCTTAGCCTTTACACAAAAACAGCTTTGGCTGTGTGCTAGCTTAGTAGGTTTCGGCGCATTAATTGAAGTGCTGCAAGGCGTACTCACCACCACGCGCACGCGCAGCGTTTACGATTGGCTTGCCGATATTTTGGGCATACTCCTCGCAATCGCCCTGCTTGCCATATTCAAAAAACGGGCTACTGAGCAAAAGTAATGCCTTCAGAATTCGATTTAATTCAACGGTATTTCACCAAACCCACGCACCACACCGCTTTAAGTGTGGGCGACGACGCAGCGTTGGTGACTGTTTCTGACGGTATGCAGTTGGTGGTTTCTACCGATATGTCGGTTGCGGGCACACACTTTTTTCACGATGCTGTGCCCTATGATATTGGCTGGAAAGCGCTTGCTGTCAATGTTTCCGACATGGCGGCGATGGGGGCACAGACCAAATGGGCAACGTTGGCGATTGCGTTACCAGAAATCGATGAAAACTGGTTGGCCGAATTTTCACGTGGTTTTTTTGCCTGTGCCGAGCAATTTAATATCGATTTAATTGGTGGCGATACCACAAAAGGCGCGCTCAATATCAGCGTGACCATCATGGGTGAAGTGCCAATAGGCAAAGCACTCAAACGCAGTAGCGCGCAACTAGGTGATGATATTTGGGTGAGTGGCACACTGGGTAGCGCCGCGCTAGGTCTGGCGCATTTACAAGGCAAAATTAAGCTAGAAAATGATGTCGCTGGACTAGACCATTCCAGCACCGGCCTGCAGGCCAGTATCCATGCTCTCTGCAGGCCGATACCACGCGCAGCGCTAGGCTTAGCTTTAAGAGCTATTGCTACAAGCTGTATTGATATTTCTGATGGTTTGCTAGCAGATTTAGGGCATATTCTAAAGGCCTCTAACTTGGGAGCGAGCATCGACTTAGAAAAAATTCCGTGCATTGAAATGTTGAAAAGTAATTTAGATAACGCAGAGTTTCAAACCTATATTCTAGCGGGTGGCGATGATTACGAACTGTGTTTTACCGCGCCACAAAGTAAGCGCGAGGCAATTAACAACCTCAGTAAGCAATTAAATATATCAATTACACGCATCGCCAGCACCCGTATGGATATTGGACTGCAGGCCATGTTTAACAATAAAAATTTAACGCTTTTAAAACAAGGTTTTGATCATTTTGGCTAACCCTGATATTAAATTCTTACTTAGCCACCCCGCGCACTTTTTCGCGCTCGGTTTTGGCAGTGGGCTTGCGCCAAAAGCGCCAGGCACATTGGGTACACTGGTTGGTTTTCCACTGTTTTGGCTCATTTCTAACTATACATTTAACACGCAACTCATGATCACTACCACGCTATTTATCATGGGCGTTTATGTATGCGACAAAACTGGCAAAGTCTTAGGCGTGGCTGATTACGGCGGCATTGTATGGGACGAAATTGTGGCGATGATGCTGGTGCTCACTTTTACACCACTTAATTGGTTTTGGTGGTTTGCCGCGTTTTTACTATTTCGCTTATTCGATATTTGGAAGCCTGACCCAATTTGCTACTTTGATGCCAAACTAAAAAATGGTTTCGGCGTTATGTTCGACGATTTACTGGCGGCTATTTATGCGATTTTAGTAATGAAATTTATTGCATGGTCAGTCTCGCAACTTTAGCCATCGAATTGGGTGCAGTATTAAAAGAGCGCAATTTAACAATGGCGCTGGCGGAATCGTGCACGGGTGGCATGGTGGCACAAACCATTACCAGCGTCGCTGGCAGCTCGGCGTGGTTCGATCGCGGCTTTGTGACTTATAGCAACGCGGCGAAAATAGAAATGTTGAGCGTGCCTACCGAAACCTTAGAAAAATTTGGCGCGGTGAGCGAGCAAACGGCAACCGTCATGGCACATGGCGCTTTAAAACATAGTCACGCGCAAGTCGCCGGCAGCATTACGGGAATTGCTGGGCCAGATGGCGGGGGCGAAGAAAAACCAGTTGGCACCGTTTGTTTTGCTTGGGTAGGCGATAAATTACTGCTTAGCACCACCAGCAAACGCTTTTTTGGCAATCGCGAAGAAGTCCGCCAACAAGCCGCCATCGCTTGGATGGCGGGGCTTATTGAACGTTTAAAGCTTACAATTTAGTTAAACTGGAAAATTAGCGATGATGGTCATGGCGTCCACCGTCGTGTCTGCCGCCGTGACGGTCCTCCACCACGATAACCATCATGATGTCCACGACAGTGATGACCGCCATAGTTTTGGTAACCAAACGATACGACTGTTGGCGCATAGCCGTAATAACGCGGTGCTGAGCGGTAATAAATCACTGGCGCGCTGTAATAAACAGCGCTCACTATAATAAACTGGCGTTGGATAATAGACCATAGGCGGCGCGCCGCCATACCCGTTTCCATATCCGCCCACACTGATGCCAAAACTAAATGAGTCACGCGCTTGCGCGGTTGAAACCGTTGCGGCACCTATTGCTAATGCTATCACTACAGAATGGAATATTCTCATACACTCCTCCGTTCAAAAAACCACTCTCCCAAGCCAAAAAACGTATTAACTACAATGTCGTTGACATAAAAAATCTATCACAGTTGCGTTCTTTAGCTGCAAATGTGCCTGCGATTAACTTACCTAAACCCGCAATTTATGAAATAATTATGGCTTAATTAAAAAGTAGATTAAGCTCCTAAAATTAAAGGTAAAAACCCCCATGGATGACAATAAAAGCAAAGCACTCGCCGCCGCATTGGCGCAAATTGAAAAGCAGTTTGGCAAAGGCTCTATCATGCGCATGGGCGATTCTGACATTGGCGAGGATATTCAATCAGTTTCCACTGGCTCACTCGGGCTAGATATTGCGCTGGGCATAGGCGGCTTACCGCGCGGCCGCGTCATCGAGATTTACGGCCCTGAATCATCAGGCAAAACTACGTTAACACTTTCCGTCATCGCCGAAATGCAAAAGATGGGTGGCGTAGCCGCATTTATTGATGCTGAACACGCACTCGACCCACAATATGCCGCTAAATTAGGCGTCAACGTGCCTGAGCTTTTAATTAGCCAGCCCGATACGGGCGAGCAAGCACTGGAAATTGTGGATATGCTGGTGCGCTCAGGTTCTGTTGATATTGTGGTGGTGGACTCTGTTGCAGCACTCACACCGCGTGCCGAAATCGAAGGCGAGATGGGCGACTCACACATGGGTTTGCAAGCGCGTTTAATGTCGCAGGCCTTGCGTAAGCTCACTGGCAACATCAAACGCACCAATACCATGGTCATTTTTATTAACCAAATCCGCATGAAAATTGGCGTGATGTTTGGCAGCCCAGAAACCACTACTGGCGGCAACGCACTTAAGTTTTATGCCTCCGTGCGTTTGGATATTCGCCGTACTGGCGCGATTAAAAAAGGTGATGAAGTCATCGGCTCCGAAACTCGCGTAAAAGTGATTAAAAACAAAGTCGCACCACCCTTTAAACAAGCCGAGTTTGAAATTGTGTATGGTGAAGGTATTTCACGTTTGGGCGAAGTCATTGAGCTAGGTTCAAACCTAAAGTTTGTGGAGAAAGCTGGTGCTTGGTATGCCTACAATGGCGAAAAAATTGGCCAAGGCAAAGAAAATGCCAAAGAATATTTACGTGAGCACCCAGAAATTGCAAAGGAAATTGAAACGAAAATTCGCGCCAATGCCAAGCAACTGGCGGATGGTATGACTGCACCCCGGACAGAGGAAGACTAAGACTTAACTAAGGAAAAGCAATTAAGTTTCAGTCCAAAAGTCTTAGACAACGTGCGCTAGATTACCTTGGCAAGCGAGAATATTCGTATGCTGAGCTAGGCCAAAAGCTTAATACTTATCTTGAAGAAGCTGAAAGCCCTGAGGGAATCACTGCAATTTTAGAGGACTTTAAAACACGTGACTGGCTTTCAGATGCTCGCTTTACCGAACAAATTGTGCATGCGCGCTCGCACAAATTTGGTAGCGCAAAGATTGCTCATGAGCTACGTGAAAAAGGTGTTTCACAGGATTTAATTGAAACGGCCATAGCGCAAGTAAAAGAGCATGAGTTGGATAATGCCAAAGAAATTTGGCGTAAAAAATTCAAAGCCATCCCTACAAGCCGCGATGAATGGGCAAGACAAGCAAGATTTTTGCAAGGCCGCGGTTTTGGTTTTGATATTATTAAAAAGGTGTTGAACCAGCAACAAACAGACGAATAAACCATAAATGATGAGGTTCAACACATTCTTCCCCTCGCCCTGCGGGAGAGGGGAAGGGGTGAGGGGCTAAAAAATCAGCAAAAAAGTATTGAACACAAAAACAGATGACCATTAAATTAAGTGCAAACCCTAGCAGCAACGAGATAAGACTGGCGTTTCTCGATTTTTTCGCATCCAAAGGCCATGCCATCGTTGCGTCTAGCTCACTGGTGCCGCATGGAGACCCTACCCTGCTATTCACCAATGCAGGTATGAATCAATTTAAAGACGTGTTTTTAGGCTTTGATAAACGCCCCTACACCCGCGCCGCATCCAGTCAAAAGTGCGTGCGTGCTGGCGGCAAACATAACGACCTGGAAAACGTCGGTTACACCGCGCGCCACCACACTTTTTTCGAAATGTTAGGCAACTTTAGCTTTGGTGATTACTTTAAAGAAGATGCGATTAGCTACGCGTGGGAATTGCTCACTGACGTATTTAAATTGCCAAAAGACAAACTCACCGTCACGGTGTATGCAGAAGATGATGAAGCATACGATATTTGGAATAAAAAAATTGGCGTGCCAGCCGAGCGAATTATCCGCATCGGCGATAACAAAGGCGCACCTTACGCATCTGACAACTTTTGGATGATGGGTGACACTGGCCCATGCGGACCATGTACCGAGATTTTCTATGATCATGGCGCGCATATTCCTGGCGGGCCTCCAGGCAGCCCAGATGAAGATGGTGACCGCTTTATCGAAATTTGGAACAACGTATTTATGCAGTTTAACCGCGACGAATCAGGTGTAATGCATAAATTGCCAAAACCCAGTGTGGATACTGGCATGGGGCTAGAGCGCATATCTGCCGTATTGCAACACGTACATGCCAATTACGAAATCGATATTTTTACCGTGCTTATTGCCGCCGCCGCACGCGAAACTAAAACCACAGAGTTAAACAGCCCTAGCTTAAAAGTATTGGCTGATCACATCCGCGCTTGTTCATTCTTAATCGCCGATGGGGTGATTCCGGGCAATGAAGGCCGTGGCTACGTGCTACGCCGTATTATCCGCCGCGCTATCCGACATGGTTATAAGTTAGGCGTGAGAAGTGCTTTCTTCTATAAAACCGCGCCTGATTTAGTGCTTGAAATGGGTGAGGCTTACTCAGAACTAAAAACTGAACAAACTCGCATTACGAGTATTCTTAAGTTGGAAGAAGACCGCTTTTTTGAAACGATTGAAAATGGCATGGCGATTTTAGAAACCGAGCTTGCCGCAAAACCTGCGCAATTGAATGGCAACTTAGCTTTCAAGCTGCACGATACCTTTGGTTTTCCACTTGATTTAACCGCGGATATTTGTCGCGAGCGCAATATAACCGTGGATACAGCTGGCTTTGATGCCGCTATGGCGCGCCAAAAAGAACAAGCGCGTGCCGCTGGTAAATTTAAAATGGCAGCCAACCTTGAGTACAAAGGCGCTGGCACTGATTTTAAAGGTTACGAGACTTTAGAAACTACAGCCAAAGTGCTTGCACTTTACAAAAACAGCACGTCCGTAAGCCTCATGACTGAAGGTGAACAAGGCATCGTTGTTTTAGATGTTACCCCATTTTACGCAGAATCTGGTGGGCAAATTGGTGACTGTGGCATACTGAAAAGTGATAACGGTATTTTTGCGGTGGAAGATACGCAAAAGATTCAAGCCGCAGTATTTGGTCACCACGGCGTGCTTAAAACTGGCACGCTCAATGTGGGCGATACCGTCAAAACCAATGTGGATATGACTGCCCGCGCTGATACGATGCGTAACCACTCCGCCACGCACTTGATGCATAAAGCCTTGCGCGAAACGCTAGGCGAGCATGTGCAACAAAAGGGCAGCTTGGTAGATAGCGATAAAACCCGCTTTGACTTTGTGCATAACGCGCCAATGACGGACGAACAAATTGCTGAAGTAGAACAAAAAGTGAATGCGGAAATTCTCACCAACGCCGCCACCCAAGCGCGTGTGATGGATATTGAATCTGCGCAAAAAACGGGTGCCATGATGTTGTTTGGCGAAAAATATGGCGACGAAGTGCGCGTATTGGATATTGGGTCTTCACGTGAGCTCTGCGGCGGCACACATGTAAACCGTACAGGCGACATTGGCTTATTTAAAATTTATGCCGAGAGTGGTGTGGCTGCTGGCGTGCGCCGTGTGGAAGCCACTACAGGCAATGGCGCGCTTAAATTAATTAATGCGCAGCAGGCCTTAATTACCCAGATAGCAAACGATTTAAAAGCGCCTACTAATGAACTTGCCAATAAAGTTGCACAATTAAGCGAGCATGCCAAATCGCTCGAAAAAGAATTAGCGCGTTTGAAATCCAAACTCGCTAACAGCCAAGGTGATGATTTAACAACGCAAGCCATTGAAATTAATGGCGTTAAAGTGCTGGCCGCGACGTTAGAAGGCGCGGATGCGAATGCGCTACGTGAAACCATGGATAATCTGAAAGATAAGCTGAAAACCGCTGCAATTGTGCTTGCCAGTGTGCATGATGGCAAAGTGAGCTTGGCGGCTGGGGTGACTGCAGATTTAATTACAAAGCTAAAAGCGGGCGATTTGGTCAACCACGTCGCGGCACAAGTAGGCGGCAAAGGCGGCGGCAAACCAGACATGGCGATGGCAGGCGGTATCGATGCCAGCCAGCTACCACAGGCATTAGCAAGTGTAAAAGATTGGGTGACCAGTAAAATTTAAACCCTGTAAACTTTAATTAAATTTAAGAGTTAAAAATGGCATTAATTGTACAAAAATATGGCGGCACCTCTGTAGCGAATCCTGAGCGCATTCGCAATGTAGCGCATCGTGTGGCGCGTTACAAGGCAATGGGGCATCAAATAATCGTGGTGGTTTCAGCCATGTCGGGCGAAACCAATCGTCTGATTGCTTTGGCTAAAGAAATTATGCCAGACCCAGACCCTCGTGAACTGGATGTGATGATTTCTAGTGGTGAGCAAGTGACCATAGGCTTAACTGCGCTCGCTTTAATGGAGCTTGGCATTAAGGCCAAAAGTTACACTGGCGCGCAAGTAAAAATTCTCACCGATGCCGCATTTACCAAAGCACGCATTTTAGATATCGACGAGCACAACATTAAACAAGATTTAAATGATGGCTATGTGGTTGTGGTGGCTGGCTTTCAAGGTGCTGATGAATTTGGCAACATCACCACACTTGGTCGCGGTGGATCTGATACGACTGGTGTTGCGCTGGCAGCCGCTTTGAAAGCCGATGAATGCCAAATCTATACCGATGTGGATGGTGTATATACAACAGACCCACGCGTAGTGCCTGAAGCGCGCCGTTTGGACAAAATTACCTTTGAAGAAATGCTGGAGCTTGCTAGCCAAGGCAGCAAAGTATTGCAAATACGCTCAGTAGAGTTTGCGGGCAAATATAAAGTTAAGTTGCGCGTGCTCTCTAGCTTTGAAGATGAAGGCGATGGCACTCTGATTACATTTGAAGAAGCAAATAAGGACAACGACATGGAAGAACCCATTATCTCAGGCATTGCATTTAACCGTGATGAGGCCAAAATCACCGTGCTAGGCGTGCCCGATACACCAGGCATTGCCTACCAAATTTTAGGCCCAATTGCCGATGCCAACATCGACGTGGATATGATTATTCAAAACACCGGGGCAGATGGCACGACCGATTTTACTTTCACCGTGCATAAAAACGAGATGGGTAAAGCCTTGGCAATTTTGCGCGACAAAGTGCAAAGCTTTATTAAAGCGCGCGAAATCATTGGCGATGACAGAATCGCCAAAGTGTCTGTAGTGGGCGTAGGCATGCGCTCGCATGTGGGCATCGCCAGCCAAATGTTCCGCACGCTGGCAGAGGAAGGCATTAACATTCAAATGATTTCTACCAGCGAGATTAAAATTGCCGTGGTGATAGAAGAGAAATATATGGAGCTAGCAGTGCGCGTGCTACACAAAGCATTTGAATTGGAAGGCGCGTAACTTTAATAGCGGCTTTTATTATCTGATGCCTAGGTAGTTTCTAATTGATTTATAAAGGCGTTTCGCGTAATATCGCGCCCTTGCAATAAAACGTAATCAGTAAAAACGGAGAGCTGGCCGAGTGGTCGAAGGCACTTCCCTGCTAAGGAAGCATACGGGCTTAAATCTGTATCGAGGGTTCGAATCCCTCGCTCTCCGCCAGTAAGTCTGAGCCCTTTCAAGCAAAGGGCTTTTCTTTTGCCAAACTCCCGCAACACACGGGCTTCAGCACGATATCATCATTCTCAAGTGCCTCATCAATGCCCTGTTTTGGCAGAATTAACCTGTCACACGTGAGTTTTCTCTGTAGCCCATTTTGCCAGTACGACTTTATCATTTTGATGATAATTTAATGATGCTTTTTATTGACTGAATGACTGAGGCCCGCATTGCGGGCCTATAAGAATTTCATTTTCTGAAAGGTTTAGTTGATCATACCGAGCAATTTGCGCTGCGCATCCCAGTCTGTTGGAAGCGGCACCAAGCGAATCAGGCGATCAATATTAAGTTCAATGGGCTGATCCCCTCGCATAATTCGTTGCACAATATCCGGAGCCAGAAACGCAAGATGAACTACACGTGTCACGTATGAACTTGTTACCTTTTCTTGTCTCGCGATAGCCTGAATGCTGTCACTGTGCCCGGAACTCAATTGAGCAAACCATTTATGCGCCTTGGCTATTCGTCCCACCAGTTTAGAATCGGGTTGCCGGCGTGTCAATTCTCCCAGCGCACGCACAATCAGCCGCACAGCCATCCCGCAACGTTTCAGTTCCACCGGCACTTCGATCACGGTCACTAGGCCACCAACCGCTATGGTTTCAGATTGACTTACTGTCCAAATTTTATTCATTGCGATTGCAATCTCTATCTTATTTTTATGAACCGTAATGCGACTGACAATACGTTGCAGAATATAGATTTGGTGCGAAGAGTACGTTTCTGATAATTGCTCAGCTAGTTCTGCAGCAACCTGAATCTGGTGACGTGCCTTTTCAGCTTCAATGTTTCCCATTAGGCTGACCAGACGCGATTCATCCTTAAGAAAACTCACAAGGGTTCGCTGTACCACTTCTTCCAGTTCCTGCGCTGGCAGGCGTAACACATCAGCACTTGTTCTTTGATCCTCCGCCTCCGATTGTTGGTCGATGTAATAACGGTAGCGCCGTGCACCTTTCTTCGAATGCGTTGGCGTCAACCGATTTCCAACTTCATCAAATACCAGTCCTGTCAGTAGACTTGGGTTAATCGCTGTTGCACGGGTCCTGTGACCTTGCAGATTGGCCTTCAGCTTATCCTGAACTGCCTGCCACAGCTCAATATTTATAATTGCGGTGTGCAGACCATTAAAGGCCGTACCCTTATGCATAATCTGCCCGATATAAATCGGGTTACTCAGAATTTTATATAGATTACCTCTGCTGAAGGGCCTGCC
>CAMDTL010000013.1 GCA_945907735.1 Methylotenera oryzisoli | reverse complement strand
CACTTCTAACGTTAAACCCGCTTCTGCTTGCGAGTTTTTGTCATCAATAATCAATGCATCAAATACTTTTGGCATTTGGTCGCGTGGAAATTCCACATCCACCACCGCACCAATACATTGCACCACTTTACCTACTTTTACTTGGGTTTCTTTACTTTGAGCTACTTTTGCCATTTGCTATTCCTAACTTCTTTTAGTCAGATTTAATTAAATTCAATATTTATATTTAATGCTTAAGCTACCGCTGCCGCACCGCCAACAATCTCTGAGATTTCTTTGGTAATCGCCGCTTGTCGCGCTTTGTTGTAAACCAGTTTCAATTCGCCAATCACGCTCTTCGCGTTATCAGATGCTGATTTCATCGCCACCATACGAGACGATTGCTCTGAAGCCATATTCTCTGCAACTGCATTGTAAATCAATGATTCAATATAACGCACCACCAATTCATCAATCACTGGCTGTGCTTCGGGCTCGTAGATGTAATCCCAATGACCTTTTGCAATACCAACGTTAACCGCGCCTTTGATTACGCCACTGGTTGATAAAGGCTCAACTTTTTCATGATGCGGGTGTACACCTAAATGCTCATCACTCAATGGCAACAATTGTTGCATTACTGGCTCTTGTTTCATGGTATTGATAAATTTGGTGTAACAAATATACAGCTGATCAATCTCACCAGCAGTGTATGCATCTAGCATCACTTTAATCGTACCAATCAAAGTCTCGAGATGCGGCACATCACCTAAACCTGTAATGTGAGATTTCACGTCTGCGCCAACACGCAACATAAAGCTAAAGCCTTTATTACCCACCGCACTCACAGCAATTTTTTTGCCTTCGGATTCCCAAGCTTTCATCTGATTCACAGATAAGCGCAGCATATTGGTATTTAAACCACCACACAGACCTTTATCTGAGCTCACCACAATCAAACCAACCGTTTTAACTACATCGCGCTTAATTAAAAACGGGTGTTTATACTCTGGGTTTGCATATGACAAATGTGCCGCCACGTTGCGAATTTTATCAGCGTAAGGACGTGAAGCACGCATTCTGTCCTGCGCTTTACGCATTTTAGAAGCTGCCACCATCTCCATCGCTTTGGTGATCTTGCGGGTATTTTCTACCGACTTAATCTTGGTTCTAATCTCTTTACTACCAGCCATTTTAGTGTCCTAGATAGTCGATGAATTAGTACGCATTAGTCGCTTTGAAGTCTTGAATTGCTGCTTCAACCGCTTTCTCGTTATCGCCACTCAAGTCTTTACTTGATTCAATACCTTCCATGAGTTTTTTGTATTTTGAGCCCATAAATCCATGCAACGCATTTTCAAACCCTAACACTTTATTGGTTGGCACATCATCAAAGTAGCCCTTATTTGCTGCTAGCAAAGTAATCGCCATGTTTGACACGCTCAATGGTGCGTACTGCGCTTGTTTCATCAACTCAGTAAACATACGACCGCGGTCTAATTGTTTACGGGTTGCTTCGTCCAAGTCTGAGGCGAACTGCGCAAACGCAGCCAATTCACGGTATTGCGCTAATGCTAGACGTACACCGCCACCTAGTTTTTTAATTACTTTAGTTTGTGCTGCACCACCCACGCGAGATACTGAAATACCAGCGTTAATCGCTGGACGAATACCGGCGTTGAACAAGTCCGTTTCCAAGAAGATCTGACCATCGGTAATAGAAATCACGTTGGTTGGAACGAATGCTGAAACGTCACCAGCAGCTGTTTCAATCACTGGTAATGCAGTCAATGAACCAGTTTTACCTTTAACCTTGCCTTCTGTGAATTTCTCTACATACTCTTCGTTAACACGAGCAGCGCGCTCTAACAAACGTGAGTGGATGTAGAACACGTCACCTGGGTAAGCCTCACGGCCTGGTGGACGACGTAATAGCAATGAAATTTGACGGTAAGCAATCGCTTGTTTGGTCAAATCATCATAAACAATCAAGGCATCTTCACCGCGGTCACGGAAATATTCACCCATGGTACAACCCGCGTATGGTGCCAAGAATTGCAATGCTGCGGAATCAGAAGCGGCAGCCGCAACAACGATGGTGTAAGCCATCGCGCCGTTTTCTTCTAATTTACGTACCACGTTAGCAATCGTAGAAGCTTTTTGACCAATCGCCACATAAACACAGGTCATGTTTTGACCTTTTTGGTTGATGATGGCATCCACCGCTACCGCTGTTTTACCTGTTTGACGGTCACCAATGATCAGCTCACGTTGACCGCGGCCTACTGGCACCATAGAGTCTACAGATTTCAAACCAGTTTGCACTGGTTGTGACACCGATTTACGTGCAATTACGCCTGGCGCAACTTTTTCAATTTTGTCCGTCATCTTGGCGTTGACAGGGCCTTTGCCGTCAATCGGCTGGCCCAATGCGTTCACTACGCGGCCAATCAACTCTGGGCCGACTGGCACTTCCAAAATACGACCAGTACATTTAACGGTATCGCCTTCGGTAATGTGCTCGTAATCACCCAAAACCACTGCACCTACTGAGTCACGCTCTAGGTTAAGAGCCAAACCAAATGTATTGCCAGGGAACTCGATCATCTCTCCCGCCATTACGTTTGAAAGACCGTGAATACGTACAATACCGTCAGTCACTGAAATTACTGTGCCTTGGGTACGTGCTTCAGCTGAGGTCGAAAAATTTTCTAATCTGCTTTTAATCAGTTCACTGATTTCTGATGTGGATAACTGCATTGTGGCTCCTAATGTTTTCTTTGCCTAAATTTTAGTGTCTATGCCTATGCGGTAAGCGTGTAGGCTAAATTTTGTAACTGAGTTTTGACGGACGCGTCGATTACGGTATCGCCAACAATAATTTTAATGCCGCCAATCATTTCAGCATCGACCGAAACCGTAGCTTCAACTTTTTTGTCGAATTTTTCTTCTAAGCGTTTTACTAAGTCTTTAGTTTCTGCCGCGCTTAATTTTGAGGCTGAGATAATTTGCGCTTCTAACACGCCTTCATCTTGCGCTTTAAGTTCTTCAAACGCTGTGGTGATGGCTGGCAAAATTGATAAACGACCATATTCAATCAAAACTTTGATTAAATTTTGCGCATTTTCATTGAGCTTATCGCCACACACTTTTAAAAAAGTAGTTTGCAAATCACTGGCGACCACCTTTGGGTCGTTAATATAAGCTTGCATCTTGGCGTCAATTGCAACTTGGGTTGCAAAATCCAGCATGTCAGACCACTTGGCAAGCGCCTTTTGCTCCTTACCAAGCTTATAAGCCGCTACCGCATAAGGCCGTGCGATGGTTGATATTTCAGCCATTGAGCTTGTCCTTAATCAAAACGTTGTCCTTATTTAAAATCATAGCTCCGCCGCAAGTTTTGAAAGCATGTCAGAGTGTGCTTTTGCATCAATTTCTTTACGCAAAATTTTCTCAGCGCCGGCAACAGCCAAACTAGATACTTGTGCACGCAAGCCTTCTTTTGCACGGTTTACTTCTTGGTCGATCTCCGCTTTAGCGCCTGCTAAGATGCGCTCGCCTTCAACTTTGGCATTGCCTTTAGCTTCTTCTACAATTTGTGAAGCGCGCTTTTCTGCTTGGCCAATAATCTCACTGGCTTTTTGTTTGGCTTCGTTCAATGTGACTTCAGATTTTTTTGCTGCAACTTCTAAAGCACTTCTGCCTTCTGATGCTGCGGCCAAACCATCTGCAATTTCCTTTTGGCGTGCTTCAATCGCTTTTAACAACGGCGGCCAAACGAATTTCACTGTGAACCAAATCAACACAGCAAATGCAATGGCCTGTGCGATAAGTGTAAAGTTAATGTTCATTACTTACTCCAATATTTAAGTCGTTTAATTTAGCTTTTATTGAAGCCAAATCTATTGAGGCTAATTACTTAGCAACCACGCTTAATAATGGGTTTGCAAACGCGAACATCATGGCTAAACCAACACCAATAATGAAAGAAGCATCGATAAGACCCAATAACAAGAATACTTTACCTTGCAATTGTGGAATCATTTCTGGTTGACGTGCAGCGCCCTCTAAAAAGCTTGCGCACATAATACCAATACCGATACAAGCACCAGCAGCGCCCAAACCAATAATTAAACCAATACCAACGCCTGTGTAGGCTTGAATCAATGCTAATGCTTCCATTTTATTACCCTCTCAAAAATTAAATTACAACAACTTACTAATTTAAAACTAACTACAAACTTTTAATGGCTTTCATGAGCCATCGCCAAATAAACGACCGTTAACATCATAAAGATGAAGGCCTGTAATGCCACAATTAAAATATGGAAAATTGACCAGCTAGCGCCAAGAATTGCGCCAAAAATAGTACCCGTTAAGCCCGTTGCTGCCCATAAACCGATAAGCAAGAAAATAACCTCACCCGCGTACATATTGCCAAATAGACGCAACGAGTGTGAAAGTGGCTTGGAAACGTATTCGATGATGTTAAAAGCAAAGTTTGCAACAAATAGCAAAGGGCTTACGATCAACCCGACAAAACCTAAGAAGGTTTTTGGTTTAAAGAGTTTGGCCGAACCAAATGGCGCACAGAATAATTCATGAACCCAACCACCCAAACCTTTAACTTTAATCGAAAAGAAAATCATGAGAATCCACACTGCCAACGCCAGTGCAAATGTTGTATTAATGTCAGAAGTTGGCACAGCACGCCAAGTATCAAAACCAATTGCGTGCATAAATTTAGCAAAAATATCGACGGGCAAAAAGTCCATGGCGTTCATGGCAAACACCCATAAAAAAACCGTCAGTGCTGTTGGTGCTATAAAGCTATGACGGTCGCCGTGGAAAATATTTTTTACTTGCTCATCCACAAAGCCAAAAACTAGTTCAACAAAGGCTTGGCGCTTCGTTGGCACGGCTACCGTTGCGCCACGGGCAATCCACCAAACCAGCCCCATCACCAACAAACCCAATACAACCGACATCGCCAACGTATCAACATGCAATGTCCAAAAACTGCCATCGCCAACAGATTGCGCATTAAAGCTCAAATGGTGCTGAATGTAGCTAGATGGGGTCAGTGCGTGTTCTGCTTGTTGTGCGTGTTCAGTAGCCATATTAATCAGTAAATGCCTAATTGTAAGTTAATTGCTTATATTTCTATGTCTGTTTTATTAAGCTTGCTCATTGCCGCGCCAGATATTAAAGCTGCGGCCGCCAAACCTGCAATAAGCGCGAAAGGCACTAATTGCTCATATATTTTAAATGTGATGAATAACAACGTAATAATCACCACAACTTTTACCGCTTCTGCTTTTAGCAAGTTAATTAACACTGCCGTCGCATTTTTTTTATTTTTTTGTGCAATTTTGGCTGCAAAAAAAGCACCTATGATTACTGCCGCGCCGCCAA
Source organism: Methylotenera oryzisoli (assembly GCA_945907735.1). Lineage (GTDB taxonomy): Bacteria > Pseudomonadota > Gammaproteobacteria > Burkholderiales > Methylophilaceae > Methylotenera_A > Methylotenera_A oryzisoli_B. The sequence goes on along the minus strand of CAMDTL010000013.1, from coordinate 34,995 downwards.
TCGCTGCTGATATAGCTGCGCTAGAACCTGATAATACGAGTGCTATGATCGCGACTACTGCGGTTGCGATGACTTGTAATCGCAACATTTTGCTAAAAATACTAGCTGTAGTTTCTACCAAAGCTTTCATTCCCGTTTAACCATGTTTCAAAAACCAAAACAATTACTTGCTTTTGAAAGCTATTTTAGCAAAGTCCGCGATTTTGAATTATTACGCAATTTTAGTCAAGCTTAATAAGTACTTAGCGAGATATTTTTTTTATGATCTCATCTAGCTGGTCTAAGTTAGAGTAATTAATTTTTAGCGTACCTGAGCCGTTTGCCTTTGCAGCAATACTCACGCTTGCACCAATTTTTTCGCTTAAGCTGTTTTGCAAGGCCAAAACGTCGCGATTGACACTGGTTTTGTGTGTTTGTGCTTCTGCGCCTAATTTTTTAACTAAATTTTCTACATCGCGCACAGATAACTGTTGTTGCACAATTTTATTGGCTAGCATAATTTGTTGCGCAGTCTCTAAACCTATCAGCGCCCGCGCATGACCCATGTCCAATTTATTTTGCATTAACAAATCTTGCACAGCATGGGTTAAGCTTAGCAAGCGCAGTATATTCGAAACTGCTGTGCGCGAACGGCCCACCGCCTCGGCTGCTTTTTCATGCGTCATAGCAAATTCATCAATCAAGCGTTTGATGCCTTGCGCCTCTTCTAGCGGGTTTAAATTTTCGCGCTGAATATTCTCAATCAGTGCCATTGCTAGCGCAGATTCATCGGCAATATCTCGCACCAACACCGGCACTTGCGTCAAACCAGCAAGTTGGCCGGCACGCCAGCGACGCTCACCCGCGATAATTTCAAATTTACCTACACCCACTTCACGCACCAAAATAGGTTGCATAATGCCCTGGTTTTTAATCGAATCCGCCAGTGTTTGCAAAGCAGCCGCATCCATGTGGCTACGAGGCTGGTATTTCCCAGGCTGTAGCTGCGCCACATTCAACATGCGCTGCATGCCTTCCGCATCAATCGTCTCATCGTCGTTTGCTAATAAAGCATCCAAGCCACGCCCCAAGCCTTTTAGTTTAACCATGCTTTATATCCTTAACTATTTGATTTTTAAGTATTATTTCTTTTGCCAACTCTAAATAAGCCTGCGCACCGCGCGATGCGCGATCATAAATCAGCACAGGCAAACCGTAACTGGGCGCTTCCGCCAAACGAATATTACGTGGAATTACGGTGTTATAAACTTTATTGCCGAAATGGCTGACCAGTTGCGCCGATACTTGCTGTGCGAGCATATTGCGCGTATCAAACATAGTGCGTAGCAAGCCTTCAATTTCTAAAGTAGCGTTTAAATTTAAGCGCACCTTTTTAATGGTATTCACCAAATCCGACAAGCCTTCCAGCGCGTAGTACTCGCATTGCATAGGAATCATCACGCTATTGGCGGCGGTGAGCGCATTAACCGTGGCCAAATTGAGGGCAGGGGGACAATCGAGTAAAACATAATCGTATTTTTGCTCCAAGCCATTCAGCGCCTGTTTTAAGCGGGTTTCGCGTGCCAACTCGTTCACCAGTTCCACCTCGGCACCCGCTAGTTCGCGATTAGAAGGCGCGATCTGATAACCCCCTTTTTCGCAGCTTACAATGACTTCTGTCAGTGATTTTTTGCCAATTAAAACATGATAAATACTATGCTTGAGGTGCGCCTTATCTATGCCACTGCCCGTGCTGGCATTTCCTTGCGGGTCTAAGTCTATCAACAACACCTTTTTATGATTGGCCGCCAAACTTGCAGCCAAATTGACGCACGTGGTAGTTTTTCCTACACCGCCTTTTTGATTCGTGATTGCTAATATTTTCATCCGTTATTCTCTAAAACTACCAAATGTCGTTCTGCATCCAAATCCGCCACTGTTAGCGGAATAATTTGCTGTACTTTTATTTTTAAACTTTCAAGCGCAACCATCGCCAGCTCATGATGCGGCACTTGGCCTTTCATCGCCAACCATTGTCCATTCTCCACTAGCAGATGCTGGGTTAATTTAACAAACAAAGCCAGCTCAGAAAAAGCACGCGAAATAATCGCCTCAAACTTTTCAGCGGGCTTAAAGTTTTCTACCCGTGCGTGCACTACCTGCAAATTATCTAAACCCAACTCACCTTTTACCTGACGCATAAATATGGCTTTTTTCTGCACTGTATCTATAGTAGTCACTTGCAAAGCTGGTAGGCATATCGCTAATACAACGCCTGGCAAGCCACCGCCACTACCCACATCCAACAAAGTTTTACTCTTTACATGTGGTAGCACGCTTAAACTATCTAATAAATGCAGTGTCGCCATATCCAGCGGATCACGTACCGCAGTTAAGTTATATACCTTGTTCCATTTTTGCAGTAGCGCCAAGTAAGCCAGCAATTTAAGCTGGGTTTCTGCAGAGACATCCAAACGCATATCGATAACGCCTGCTGCCAACAGCGCTGCCTGCGTCATGCCGCCTCAATGTTTATTTGGCTAGTCTGTTTTTTATATCTACGCTTTAGGTAAACCAATAACAATGAAATGGTGGCTGGTGTAATGCCAGAAATACGGCTCGCTTGACCTATTGTTTCAGGCTTGTGCATAATTAACTTTTGGCGCGCCTCAATGCTTAGGCCATGCACATCGGCATAATCAATCTCAGCACCCAATTTAGCACTTTCGCTTCCTCGCTGCCTGGCAATTTCGTCTTTTTGCCTATCGATATAGCCTTGATATTTAGCGGCGATTTCAACTTGCTCTTTCACCTCTGCATCCAATCTCTCTGTCGTCGGCATGAGCTGAGCAAGTCCATCGTAGCTCACTTCTGGACGACGCAACAGCTCGAACAAACTATATTCATGCTCTAAGATCTTACCTAAAATCGCTGCTTGCGTTTCACGTGAAACACTGGCTGGCTGCACGAAGGTTTTTTTAAGTCGCTCTTGCTCGCGCGTCACCGCCTCTTGCTTACGGCTAAACGCTTCCCAACGCACATCATCCACCAAGCCCAGTTCGCGGCCTTTGGCGGTTAAACGCATATCGGCATTATCTTCTCTAAGTTGCAGGCGATATTCAGCACGACTTGTAAACATGCGATAAGGTTCCGTCACGCCTGTGGTAATCAAATCATCCACCAACACACCCAAATACGCCTCGTCACGGGCAGGGCACCAGCTGTCTTTTTCTTGCACATAGAGCGCGGCGTTCGCTCCAGCCAGCAAGCCCTGTGCGGCAGCTTCCTCATACCCAGTGGTACCATTAATTTGGCCAGCAAAAAACAAACCTCGAATCGCTTTGGTTTCTAAGCTACTTTTTAAGGCGCGCGGATCATAATAGTCATACTCGATAGCATAGCCAGGGCGCAGTATATGGGCGCCTTCCAAGCCATTAATTGAGCGCACCAGCGCCAATTGAATATCAAATGGCAGGCTAGTAGAAATACCGTTGGGGTAGATTTCGTTGGTTGTTAAGCCCTCTGGCTCTAAGAATATTTGATGCGATTCTTTATCGGCAAAACGGTGGATTTTATCTTCCACGCTGGGGCAATAACGCGGCCCCACACCTTCAATCACGCCAGTGTACATAGGCGAACGATCTAAGCCGCTACGAATAATATCATGCGTGCGTGCGTTGGTATGCGTAATCCAGCACGGCACTTGCGCAGGATGCTGCGCTGCAGTCCCTAAAAAAGAAAATACTGGCGCTGGATTGTCGCCTGACTGCGCTTGCATCACACTATAATTAATTGAGCGGCCATCAATACGAGGTGGCGTGCCAGTTTTCAAGCGACCTGCGGGCAGACTCAGCTCGCGTAAACGTGCAGCCAAGCTAATAGCTGGCGGATCGCCCGCACGGCCAGCGCTATAATTTTGCAAGCCCACATGAATTAAGCCGCCTAAAAACGTACCCGCTGTTAGCACCACACTATTGGCTCTGAAGCGCAACCCGATTTGCGTCACCACACCCGCGGCGCGCACGCCGTCTAAAATAATGTCATCCACCGCCTGCTGGAATAGCCACAAATTCGGTTGATTTTCTAACTTTTTTCTAATCGCCGCCTTGTATAAAATACGATCTGCTTGTGCTCGCGTGGCACGCACCGCAGGGCCTTTAGATGAGTTTAATATACGAAATTGAATGCCACCTTCATCCGTTGCGGCCGCCATGGCGCCACCAAGAGCATCAATTTCTTTAACTAAATGGCCTTTACCAATGCCGCCAATACTGGGGTTGCAAGACATTTGGCCTAATGTTTCGATGTTGTGCGTCAACAGTAAGGTTTTTTGCCCCATGCGCGCAGCTGCAAGCGCAGCCTCAGTACCCGCATGGCCACCGCCAACCACAATTACGTCAAAAATATCAGGAAAATTCATTAATTAATGCTTACGTTTCAAAGAATTAGATTCTACTGTAAAGCCAAGACGAAGTCATGTAAAAGCATATATTTCGCATTGTTTCACGTGAAACCTTACCTAAATTTCTTGCTTATTGGCGAGCCTACAAAGCAGGCTTATAGTGGCTATGCGAGACAGCATTAACGACAATTTTTAAATAAATTCTCAAAGATCATGGGGATTAGTGATGGCAGGTAAATTTGGAGTTAAAACCGCAAAAAATCGGTCAAGCGGACTTTAATCTTTTGGCTGGCAATCACCAAGTAATTGGCCAAAGCCAACAATGTGAGTCTGAAGCAGGACGCGGCAGTGGTATTGAGTCTGTTAAGAAAAATGCACCCGCAATTTTACGGCTGTGCCTTTTTTATAGGTTACTTCAATTTACTTTCCGATACAAAATTTTGAAAATATCTCGCCCAATAAATCATCTGGCGTAAACTCACCCGTGATACTGCCTAGAGCCTCTTGCGCCAAACGTAATTCTTCTGCGATTAATTCTGCATGATGCATATTTTTTTGCGCGCGTTGCAAATGTTCATTTACTTGATTGAGTGCTTCTAAATGTCGCGCGCGCGCCATAAAAACTCCTTCAACATTTTGCTGATATCCGGCAAAGTTTAATAAATGCTGTTTTAACAACTCTATACCTTCGCCTGTTTTTGCCGAAACATAAATATGCAGCTCTCCTGCTTTTTCAATCAATTTTGCAGATTCTTTGGTGGCATCAATTTTATTATGCACCCAAATTTTGCCGATTTCTTGCGGCAAGCGCGTTAAAATCGATTTTTCATCACCACCAATGCCGTGAGCTGCATCCACCAATAATAACGCGACCTGAGCGCTTTCTAGCGCTCGATAAGCTCGCACGATGCCAATTTTTTCTACTTCGTCATCCGTCTCGCGTAAGCCTGCGGTATCGATAATATGCAATGGCAAGCCATTGATTTGTATGGTATTTTTAATCGCATCACGCGTTGTCCCTGCGACTGGGGTCACAATAGCCACTTCTTCCCCGCTTAATTGATTCATCAAGCTCGATTTACCCACGTTAGGCTGGCCAATCAAAACTACATGCATACCTTCGCGCAATAAACTACCTTGTTTGGCTTTGGCAAACACTACATTTAATTCTGCAATAATCGCGGCTAACTTTTCAGCCACCTTGCCTTGAGTAATAAAATCGATTTCTTCCTCAGGAAAATCTAAACAAGCCTCCACATACATGCGTAAATTAATTAGCTCGGCCAACACTAAATTGATGCTTTGCGAAAATTCGCCAGAAAGTGAGCGCACGGCACTGCGTGCCGCTTCAAATGTTGAAGCATTAATGACGTCCGCCACAGCTTCGGCTTGCGCTAAATCAATCTTGTCGTTTAAATAGGCGCGACGGGTAAACTCGCCTGCCTCGGCTTGGCGTGCGCCTAATTCGATACAACGCGCTAAAAGAATCTGCATTAACGCAGTGCCGCCATGCGCCTGTAGCTCTAATACGTCTTCGCCTGTGTAAGAATGTGGGTTTTGATAATAAATCGCAATGCCGCGATCGATTAAGATGTGATTGCTATCGTAAAAAGGTAAGTAGGCAGCGTAGCGTGGAGCAGGGCAGTGGCCTAAAATTTGGCTGGCAATGCTTGGGCATAAGGCGCCTGAAACCCGCACCACGCCTATACCGCCCGCGCCACTGGCAGTGGCGATGGCAGCAATGGTTTCACCAGGTTTTAACATGGCCTATTTTTTTGCATTGCCTTTTTTAGCAAGCGCGGCGGCATGAATCGACTTGTTCACGTACCATTGTTGCCAAATAGATAAAATGTTATTCACCAACCAATACAACACCAAGCCAGCAGGGAAGAAAAAGAAGAAAATGCTGAATACCACAGGCATAATTTTCATCACTTTTGCTTGAATCGGGTCAGTTGGCGCTGGGTTCAAGTGCGTTTGAATAATCATGGTCGCGCCCATTAATATCGGCAACAAGCCAATTGGCATATTCAACCAAGGCAATGTGCCAAACAGCGTATCTGGTGCCGATAAATCTTGTATCCAACCAAAAAACGGCGCATAGCGTAACTCAACTGAACCCAGCAATACCCAATACAGCGCAATAAACACAGGGATTTGAATCAGGATGGGCAAACAACCGCCCATCGGATTAATTTTTTCTGTGCGATACAACTCCATCATGGCTTGTTGCATTTTCTGTTTATCGTCACCAAATTTTTCTTTCATCGCCTGCAAACGTGGTGCCAATTCGCGCATCTGCGCCATCGATTTATAACTGGCCGCAGAAAGCGGATAAAACGCTGCTTTAATTAACACGGTAAGTAAAATAATCGCCACACCCCAATTGCTGACTAAACCATATAATTTAGAAAGCACCCAAAATAAGGGCTTTGCCACCACCGTTAACCAGCCGTAATCTACAGCAAACTCTAAGCCTGGCGCAGCTGCGACTAAATCAGAATGAGTTTGCGGGCCAGCAAATAATTGTGCTTTTATCACTACACTTGCACCAGCCGCAATACTCGCAGCTGGTATTACAGCGCGCGCAGCAAAAATATCTTCCGCTAATTTTTTAGTCGTTAATTCGCGCTGTAGGCCCGCTTGAGGAATCCAAGCACTGGCAAAATAATGTTCAATTACGCCTATCCAACCATCTTTGCTGGTAACAGACAAATCTTCTTTTTCCATATCAGCAAAATTAATTTTTTTAAATTTGTCAGCCTCGGTGTAGTAAGCGCCCCCGGTAAAAGTTGGCATTAATGCCGAACCCTGTTTAGATTTACTATCGTGCACAATTTGATAGTAAGCAGAAGGCGTAATGGTTGACTCGCCACCATTGCTAATTTGATAAGCCACATCAATCACATAACTACCGCGATTAAAGGTATAAACCTTATCCACTGTAATACCATTACCTACCCAAGTTAGTCTTACCTCTTGACTAGTCGCACCATCAGCCAAAGTGTAATGGTTGGCTTTGCTAGTAAATTGCGATTTGTGATTGGGCAAACCATCGCCCAACAAACCCGTTTGCGCAACGTATAGCATCGGCTTTTGCGCATCATCCATCAACACAAAACTACCGTTTTTGGTCTCTGCTGCGCGATGCTTATTTAATAACAAGCGACGTAAATCGCCGCCAGTCGTGTCTATTTCCGCCTCAAATAAATCGGTGACCACTTTTATGCGCTGGCCCTGTTCAATATTAAATGCGCCATCTGCGGCTATTGTTTTGCTACTGGCTGCGGATGCTACAGATTGCATGCCTGATTCTACCTGTTGTTGCACAGCTAGAGCGGGGCTATTTTTTTGCTGCCACGCATCCCACAACATCATGATAGAAAATGAAAAAATAACAAATAAAACTAAACGACGGGTATCCATATATTCTTCTATTATAAATTTCGGTTAAAAATGTTATGTGTTGAAACTTGTTATTTTGGTACAGGATCATGCCCACCAGGATGCCATGGGTGACAGCGCAAAACTCTTTTTAACGTTAACAGCAAGCCTCTAACCGCGCCATGCGTTTTTAAAGCCTCAATTGCGTAGTGCGAACATGTTGGCGTAAAACGACATTGCTGACCAAAAAATGGACTTAGTGTCCACTGATAGAGCTTAACAAGCGCCAGCAGAAGTGTTGTCATAATTTTTTGCATAACGCATCAAATGCTTGTTTTACCTCAATAAAATCTGGTTTAGCAAATACTTTCTGCACCTGAATGACCAAATCCACAGCCGGTAGCTGATGCTGATTTAATCTAAACAATTCTCTAAGCACTCTACGCATATAATTACGTTGTACAGCAAATTTAGCGGTTTTCTTTGCCACAATCAAACCTAAGCGTGCTCCGTTGCTGCCGTTTGGGCGATAGCGCATCACTAAATATTTATTCGCAATACGTTTGCGCAAATTAAAAACGGATGAAAAATCATCCGTTTTTACAATTTTGACTTGCCTACTAAAATTAAAGTTTAGCAAATTTATACACTTTAAAATATTAATGCTAGCTTACTAGCGCTAATTATTTAATATTTTAAAGGCCTAAACGTGTGCGGCCTTTAGCGCGACGCGCAGCAATAACGGCGCGACCACCTTTGGTTTTCATGCGCACTAGAAAGCCATGCGTACGCGCACGACGTGTTTTAGAAGGTTGGTAAGTACGTTTCATTAAATTCCCCAGCTAGAAAATGCTACAAAGCCCGCTATTAAACCCGATATCCCCATGGTTTGTCAACCAATATTTGGTTAAATAATTATACGAAAATGTATCATTGCCTGTGGATAAGTCCGACTAAACCAGCTAAAATAGCCTAAGGAATTAATAATAATTGACGTAGTGTTAGCCGCGCAATTAATACCATTAAATATAATTAAATCAATAATTTAACAACAGTTTTAATAGATTTCAGGCAATCGATGGAAAATTTTTGGTCTACCTGCCTTAGTCGCTTTGAGCAAGAGCTATCAACGCAACAGTTTAATACTTGGATTAAACCCCTACAAACCGAGCTTATTAATACCAAGCAGGGTGATAGTGCGTTGCGCATTCTCGCGCCTAATAAATTTGTGCAGCAGTGGGTAAAGGAGCGATTTTTAGGCAAAATTGAAGCGGTTGTAGCTGAATTGTTACCTCAAAATACATTAATTGAGCTGGCAATTTATGAAAAAATAAGCGCAAAAAAAACAGCGCATAACAGCTCCAGCCACAGCGCTCCGCTTGCCGAAAATGCCAGCATGCCTACAGCAAGTATTGTTACCGCAAAAAACGCAGCGCCCCTCAATACAAATAAACCTAACTCAAGTAGCCGCAGCCCTAGCGATCGCAGCTTAAACGAACGTGGCTCTGGCTTAAACCCTAGTTTTAATTTTGATAGCTACATTACTGGCCGTGCCAATCAATTAGCGCGCGCTGCCGCCATACAAGTTGCAGATAACCCAGGGTTAGCCTACAACCCGCTATTTATCTACGGTGGCGTAGGGCTTGGCAAAACACATTTATTGCAAGCCATTGGTAATCAATTCAAACAACAAAACCCCGATGCAAAAATTCGTTATTTACATGCAGAACGTTACGTGTCAGATGTGGTAAAAGCCTACGAAAATAAAGCCTTTGATGAGTTTAAGCGGCAATATCATTCACTCGATTTGTTGCTAATTGATGATATTCAATTTTTTGCAAAAAAAACACGCACCCAAGAAGAATTCTTTTATGCGTTTAATACGCTAATTGAAGAGAAAAAACAAATCATCATTACTTGTGACACTTACCCCAAAGAAATTATTGATGTTGACGAACGACTTAGAACACGCTTTAGTTGGGGGTTAACGGTGGCGGTAGAGCCGCCAGAACTAGAAATGCGTGTCGCGATTTTACTTAAAAAAGCTGAGGAATCCAAAGTCAATTTAACTGAAGATGTAGCTTTTTTTGTTGCCAAACAAATGCGCTCTAGCGTACGCGAGCTAGAAGGCGCATTAAACCGCATTGTTGCAATGGCAAATTTTACCAGCCACCCCATTGATCTACACTTGGCTAAAGATGCGCTACGCGATTTAATTGCAGTACGTGGTCGTCAAATTACCATTGAAAATATTCAAAAAACTGTGGCCGATTATTACAAAATTAAAGTCGGTGAAATGTACAGTAAAAAACGGGCGCGTAATTTTGCGCGACCACGCCAAGTAGCCATGAGTTTAGCGCGCGAACTAACTAACCATAGCTTCCCTGAAATTGGTGAAGCCTTTGGTAGCCGCCACCATACTACCGTCATGCATGCTTGCGAGGAAATAGAACAATTACGTTTAAATGATCAAGTAATTGCGCGTGATATTGGATTTTTAACGCAAGTGATTAGAGATTAAAGGGTTGTGATTAAAATAATATTAAGTTGTGGATTAAATAAGATTTAAGCTCGATTTTTTAATATTTAGTTTTTTGTACACATTTAACCCGCAGTTAAATAGAGAGTAGTTAACAACATTAAATAATAAGATAACTTAATGATTTAACTTAAATTATTACAGTTATCAACAAAAGACAGGCTCATTATTATTACTATTATTTTTAAATATATACTAAACAACTAATTAAACACATAGAAACATTAAATCATGCAAATTAAAATTAACCGCGAAGTATTATTAAAACCACTGACTAGTGTAAGTAGTATTGTTGAGCGTCGTCATACCTTACCAATATTATCTAATCTATTATTAGAAGCTAAAAATAATACCGTACAACTCACAGCCACTGATTTAGAAATGCAAATTTCTTTAACGATAGAAAGTAAATTCACGGGCGAGTTATCCACGACTATTTCCGCAAAAAAATTATTAGATATTTGCCGATCTTTGCCAGAAGATGTAGAAATAGACATGTTGAGTAACGATAGCAGGATTACGGTAAAAACAGGCAAAAGCCGTTTTAATTTGCAAACATTACCAGCAGCCGATTACCCTGTTATGACTAAAATAACTGGGACAGGCACACAGATTGGTATTAGCCAAATAGCACTTAAAAAACTACTCAAACAAGTAGAGTTTGCCATGGCGCAACAAGATATTCGCTATTATCTCAACGGCTTGTTGTTGGAAGTGAATGGCAATAAACTCAATATTGTGGGTACCGATGGCCATCGCTTAAGTTTTACTTCAACTACGCTGAATAAAACCTATGAAAAAACCGAGGTCATTATTCCACGCAAAACCGTCATTGAGTTGATTAAATTGCTGGATGATAGTGACAATGAAGTTAATATTGAACTGAATGCAGGCCAAGTTAATTTTTCGTTTAATGAAATTCGTTTAATCTCTAAAGTGATTGATGGTAAATTCCCAGATTATTATCGGGTGATTCCAGTGGGCCATCTAAATACATTTAGCGTCAATCGCTTGAGTGTACTCACTGCTATGCAGCGCGCCTCTATTTTATCGAATGAAAAATATCGTGGCATTCGTATGGTGTTAAGCAACAACAATTTAAAACTGATTAGCACCAACACCGAGCAAGAAGAAGCAGAGGAAGAGCTGGAAATTGATTACGTCAAAGATAGTTTAGATATTGGCTTTAACGTTACCTATTTAATTGATGTATTGAATAACGTGAACGATGAAATGATTAACTTTTCGTTTGCTGATGCTAATAGTAGCTGCTTAATTAGTGTACCCAACGACGAAAATTACAAATATGTTGTGATGCCGATGCGGATTTAAAAAATCAAGCTTAATTAAAACCAAAAAATTAACGAAAAAATAGTAAACCTTAAAATAAATAGTAAAGAAACAATTATGGCAAAAGCCCCAGCACAACCCGAATACAACTCAGACAGTATTAAAATTTTAGAAGGCCTAGATGCCGTCCGTAAACGTCCAGGTATGTATATTGGCGACACGTCCGACGGCTCTGGTTTGCATCACATGGTATTTGAGGTGTTGGATAACGCGATAGATGAGGCGCTGGCAGGACATTGTGACGATATTAAGGTCATCATCCACCCTGATAACTCAATTAGCGTCTCAGACAACGGGCGTGGCATTCCTACTGATATTAAATACGATGACAAGCACGATCCAAAACGTTCTGCGGCGGAGATTGTCATGACTGAGTTGCATGCGGGCGGTAAGTTCGACCAGAACTCTTACAAGGTTTCGGGCGGCCTACACGGCGTGGGCGTTTCGGTGGTGAATGCACTATCTGATTGGTTGCGCTTAAAAATTTACCGCAAAGGCGAAGTACATCAGATGGAGTTTCATCGAGGTGTGCCAGTGGCGCCACTGGTGCAGACGGGTAAAACTGATAAAAAAGGTACGGAAGTCCACTTTTTAGCCTCGGTTGAGACGTTTGTATTAGTTGAATATCACTTTGAAATTTTGGCTAAACGCATACGCGAACTGTCATTTTTAAATTTTGGTGTCAAAATCGAGCTTATCGATCAACGTACCGGTAAAAGCGAAAATTTTGCCCATGCTGGCGGTATAAAAGGTTTTGTTGAATATATCAACCGCACTAAAACCGTGCTGCACCCTAAAACTTTTTATGCTAAGGGCGAAAAAGATGGCATGACCATTGAAGTGGCCATGCAATGGAACGACAGCTACTCAGAGACGGTTCAATGTTTTACCAATAATATTCCACAACGCGATGGCGGCACCCATTTAACTGGCTTGCGCACAGCCATGACGCGCACACTGAATCAATATATTGAGCAAAGTGATTTGGCCAAAAAAGCCAAAGTAGAGACCACTGGCGATGATATGCGCGAAGGCATTTGTTGTGTGCTTTCGGTGAAAGTGCCAGACCCTAAATTTTCATCGCAAACCAAAGATAAACTGGTTTCCAGCGAAGTACAACCAGTGGTTTCAGAGGTGGTTTCACAAAAATTAACAGATTTTTTAGCTGAGAACCCGGCTGATGCAAAAATAATCTGTGGCAAAATTGTTGATGCCGCACGTGCGCGTGAAGCAGCGCGCAAGGCGCGCGAAATCACTCGCCGTAAAGGCGTGATGGATACGCTTGGATTGCCAGGTAAACTAGCTGACTGCCAAGAGAAAGATCCGGCACTTTGCGAATTGTATTTGGTCGAAGGTGACTCTGCAGGCGGCTCAGCCAAACAAGGGCGTGATCGTAAAAACCAAGCGATTTTGCCGCTCAAAGGTAAAATTTTAAATGTCGAAAAAGCGCGTTTTGATAAGCTATTAGGCAGTCAAGAAATTGCTACCTTGATTACAGCGCTGGGCACCAGTATAGGCAAAGACGACTTTAGTGTGGAAAAATTGCGCTATCACCGCATTATCATCATGACCGATGCCGACGTAGATGGCGCGCATATTCGCACCTTGTTGCTTACCTTCTTCTATCGCCAAATGACCGAGCTGGTCGAGCGTGGCCACATTTATATCGCGCAGCCGCCCTTGTATAAGGTAAAACAAGGCAAAGATGAGCGTTACTTAAAAGATCAGCAAGAGCTGGATATTTACTTACTCAATTCTGCGTTAAAAGGCGCGGAGCTTGATAGCAAAACCAATGCAGGCGTACTAACGGGAGACGCGTTAAGCGAAATTGCCAAGCAAATGGTGTTAACTGAAGCGGTCATTCGCCGCATTGCCGCGCTGTATGACGAAAGCGTGCTGCGCGCGATTCAAGATGTGGGTGCAATTAATCTAAGCGATGAGGCGAATGCCAATAAAGTCGCCGAGCAATTGCGCCCTATATTAGGCGCGGTAGGCAGCGAGGTGCTGGTGGCGTTTGATGCCGAAACCAACACTTATCGTCTGGAGGTGAACAAATACGTACACGGCAACCTGCAATGCTGCGTGATAGATGCTGAGTTTTTAAGCAGCGGCGATTATCGCCAAATTTTAAAAGTATCCACCATGCTGCACGGCTTAGTTGGCGAGGGCGCTAGCGTTAAGCGCAACGATAAAGAACAAGCGGTGAGCACATTTAAACAAGCGCTTGATTGGTTGTTAGCAGAGGCCAGAAACACCTTGAATATTCAACGCTACAAAGGTTTGGGTGAGATGAACCCATCGCAATTATGGGAAACCACCATGGATCCGAAAGTACGCCGTTTATTGAAAGTGCAGATTGATGATGCGATTGCTGCTGACGAAATATTTACCACGCTGATGGGCGATAACGTAGAACCGCGCCGCGCGTTTATTGAGAGCAATGCTTTACGTGCAGGTAATTTGGATATTTAACTTGGGGCTGTCGCTCGTAGATTGGCACTAAATATCAACTCCATTTATGAAGTTCACGTAGGGCGGAATAGCAAAGCGTATTACGCCGAAAGAGAGGATGCTGATACGGCGCATGGCGTTTTACTAATGCGCTCCCCGACTAAAACATTTGAGGACAAGCTCTACAAAACCTTAAAATAACTGCCCTGCAACCCGCTACCATCTCAACAAAATGTCGGCATATGGGGTCAATCATTTGGGCGATAATCATTCAAATTGTTAAGGATTGCTTATTTCATGTGTGATTACGCGACACTAGTAAAAACTTTGCAGCAGTTTGCCGAGCAGTCTAAGCATAAGCCACTCACTTTAGGCGAGGCGCTAGACACTTTAGATGAAGTTGGGTATGCGTTTATTGCGATTATTTTGGTGTTGCCATTTTTGCAGCCTTTACCACTGGGGCCAATCACGGTACTGGGCGGCATTGCTTTTGCCGCGCTGGGCTGGCAGCTGTTGCATGGCCATGAATCCCCCGTATTACCAGAAAAATTACGTGCGATAGAGTTTTCTGAACATACCTGGCAAGTTTTGGTTAACGTTTGCCTGAAAATTCTGGGCTTGTGCAGAAAGTTTACCAAGTCGCGCCATTTGTCATTGGTTCATGGTACGCGCGGGCAAAAAATTGGCGGCTTTATATTATTGGCAAGCGGCGCTTTGATGGCTATTCCGTTCGGTGTATTACCGCTTAACAATATGCTACCTGGCTTGGCGATATTGTTTTATTGCATAGGCGAACTGGAAGAGGATGGTTTAATGTTTTACATCGCGTTTTTTTGGCTAATTTTAACAGTCGTTTATTTTGGGGTATTCTTTTTTATGCTGTGGTATTTTGGCAAAGAAGCTCTGACGATGTTTCACTTTTAAGCACGAATAAACATAAAAAACAACACCCATGTCACTTGCATGGCATATGTCTTATATGTAATTGATTTTAATTAGAACTCCACCATTTCAAAGTCAGATTTATTTGCGCCGCATTCTGGGCATTTCCAATCGGCAGGCACGTCTTCCCAACGCGTACCTGGCGGAATGCCGTCATCTGGCCAGCCTTTTTCTTCTTCGTAAATTAAGCCACACACACCACATATCCAAGTTTTCATACTGATTCCTATTGATTATTAATAAGTTATTTTAAGTGATAAATATGCAAGTTTGTTGCAAACGCGCATAAAACTTACAGATAAAATTAGACCATGCACACTTCATTGCGCGTCATTCCGTGCTTGACTTTGAGCCTACCCTGTACGGCGATATGGGCGAATCCAGTGGCGTTAAAAGTCGCTGGCTATCGACTTCCGTCGGTATGACGAAAGAAAAACCCCCGCCCCCTAACTTAAATATTAGCGGGCGGGGGTTTTTAAGCTTGCAATTGCAATTAAGCTAGGTTAAAGCGATCAAGATTCATCACTTTATTCCAAGCGGCAACAAAGTCTTGCACAAATTTTTGTTGTGAGTCACTTTCTGCATACACCTCGGCTAATGCGCGTAACTGTGAGTTTGAGCCAAACACAAGGTCAACCACCGTGCCCGTCCATTTAACCGCGCCAGTTTTGCGATCACGGCCTTCTAACACGTTTGCATCGCTGCTAGATTTTTGCCATTGTGTGCTCATATCGAGCAAGTTCACAAAGAAATCATTGCTTAATGTTTCTGGGTTTTTAGTAAACACGCCATGTGCAGATTGGCCAACATTGGCATTCAGCGCTCTCAAACCGCCAACTAACACGGTCATTTCTGGCGCGGTTAAATTGAGCAATTGTGCTTTGTCGACCAATAACTCAGCTGCAGCGCCAGTAGCGCCTTTTTTTGCATAGTTGCGGAAGCCATCTGCAGCAGGCTCCAGCACTGCAAAAGAATCCACATCTGTGTGTTCTTGGCTTGCATCCATGCGACCTGGGGCGAATGGCACGGTAATGTTTTGGCCAGCTTTTTTCGCTGCTACTTCAACCGCAGCCGCGCCACCCAATACAATTAAATCGGCCATAGAGATTTTTTTGCCACTAGTATTAAACTCCTTCTGAATTGCTTCCAGTTTATCAAGCACTTTTGCCAATTCGGTTGGTTGGTTCGCCTCCCAATTTTTTTGGGGCGATAAGCGAATACGCGCCCCGTTTGCGCCACCACGTTTGTCTGATCCGCGGAAGGTAGAAGCCGATGCCCAAGCAGTGCTGACTAATTGAGAAATGCTTAAGCCACTGCCAAGTACTTTCGCTTTTAAAGCGGCAATATCAGTAGCATCAACCAATTTGTGGTCAAGTGCTGGAATTGGATCTTGCCAAATGAGTGATGATTTTGGCACTAATGGACCAAGATAACGTGCAACAGGACCCATATCGCGGTGCGTTAATTTAAACCAGGCACGGCTAAAAGCATCCGCAAATTCTTTTGAATTTTGATGGAAACGACGTGAAATTTTCTCATAAGCTGGATCCATCCGTAACGCTAAGTCCGCTGTCGTCATCATGGGTGCATGACGTTTGTTTGCATCATGTGCGTCAGGTACAGCGTTTGCGGCTGCTGGATCTTTTGGCGTCCATTGGTGTGCACCAGCTGGGCTTTTGCTTAGTACCCAGTCATGGCCAAATAGTGTATCAAAATAGCCGTTATCCCATTTAATTGGATTGGGCGTCCAAGCGCCTTCAATGCCGCTGGTGATGGCGTGTACGCCTTTGCCGCTGCCAAAGCTATTTTTCCAGCCAAAGCCTTGGTCCTCAATACTGGCAGCTTCTGGCTCACGACCTACATTGCTATCAGGACCTGCACCATGTGCTTTACCAAAGGTATGGCCACCAGCCACTAATGCCACTGTTTCTTCGTCATTCATCGCCATGCGGGCAAATGTTTCACGAATATCGCGAGCTGACGCGATTGGGTCTGGGTTGCCATTTGGGCCTTGTGGATTGACATAAATCAAACCCATTTGCACTGCGCCCAACGGATTATCTAATTGGCGATTGCTTTTATAGCGCTCATCGCCTAACCAAGTCGCTTCTGGACCCCAGTAAATATCCTCTTCTGGTTCGTAAATATCTGCGCGACCGCCTCCAAAACCATAAGTGGTAAACCCCATCGAGTCCATCGCCACAGTGCCAGCTAGCACGATTAAATCGGCCCAAGATAATTTTTTGCCATATTTTTGTTTAATTGGCCATAGCAAACGACGTGCTTTATCCAAGTTGCCGTTATCTGGCCAGCTGTTGAGTGGCGCAAATCTTTGGTTACCAGTACCGGCACCACCGCGACCATCATAAATACGATATGTACCTGCAGCGTGCCATGTCATGCGCACAAAAAATGGCCCGTAATGGCCGTAATCTGCTGGCCACCAATCTTGTGAATCCGTCATTAAGGCATGTAAATCTTTAACGACGGCGTTTAAATCTAGTGTTTTAAATGCTTCAGCATAATTAAAACTTTTATCCATCGGATCGCTAGCCGATGTTTGTTGGTGTAGCACTTTCAGGTTAAGTTGGTTTGGCCACCAGTCGGCGTTAGTACGCGCACCAGCACTGGTGTTTGCATTTGCAGCTCCCGAAAACGGGCATTTTGCTTCAGTTGTCATGGTTTTCTCCTTTGGTATGTATGATTTATTTTATTCAAACAATATTAAAGTATTATTAATATTATCAATTGCTTGCTGCACAGTCGCCAATCGTTCAATAAACTACTGGCTATTGGTTTCAATAATAGTTTTTAGTTTGGTAAATGCTTAATAGCGAGCATCTGTATGGCACTAGGCAAGTATTTTAGGCTGTCAAATACGATTTGTATAATTGTATTTTTTGATAAAGTTGATAAATTAAATTTATCGATATATCATCAGTAAATTATACGCGATGGGTTTAAAAGTGAGTCTTACCGAATTAAAATTTATTGTTGCGGTGGCGCAAGAACGCAGTTTTAGGCGTGCGGCGGAAAAATGTTTTGTGACGCAACCCGCCCTGAGTTTAGCCATTAAAAAACTGGAAAAAGAGCTGAATGTCATTATTTTTGAGCGCAGTCGTACCGATGTCAATTTAACCGAGATTGGTGCAAAAATTGTCGAGCAAGCTGAGAAAGTGTTAGAAGAAACCTCGCGCATAACGCAGCTGGCGGAGCTAGGTAAAAATCAACTTAAAGGCATATTAAAACTAGGGTTAATACATTCCGTTGGCCCCTATCTATTGCCAGAAATTATCCCTATTTTACGCAAAACAGCACCAGAGATGCCGCTAGAGGTTGAAGAAAACTTAACTGCCAATTTGGAGAGCCAACTTAAAAATGGCGTGATAGATGTAGCCATTGTTGCGTTGCCGTTTAATGTGGTGGGTTTGCAGTATCGTGCGTTGTATGACGAAGAGTTTGATGTGGTGGTGCCTACTCATCATCATTGGGCAACACGTCAGCATATTAAGCCAGAAGAATTATTAGATGAAAAAGTGTTACTGCTAAATCGTGGTCATTGTTTCAGTAATCAAGTCACACAAGCTTGCCCAGAGCTATCGCGCAAAGGCGAGGTTTTGCAGGGCAATTCACTAGAGACGATTCGTAATATGGTGGCTTCAAACTTGGGTATTACTGTGTTGCCTGGTTCGGCTACGGCTAAGCGCTATAACAACCCGCTGATTAAAGTTATTCCATTTATAGCGCCTGCTCCTACCAGGCGCATTGCCATTGCTTGGCGTAAAAGCTTTGTGCGGCTTGAGGTGGTAGAAAAAATTGCAGAGGCCATTAAAGCAATTAATTCGGACTATATGAAAATCGTAAATTAAGGACTGGGATTAATAAACAATAGGCAATAAAAAAGGATGCCTAGGCATCCTTTTTTAAAATAAGTAAAAACTTATTATTTGTTCATTACGTACATTGTAACTTCGAAACCGAAACGCATTTCAGTAGCTGCTGGTGTTGTCCACATGGTGTATCTCCTAGTTAATAGTTAATAAGTACTACTCAATCTATGAGTTGTATATTACAGATTAGTTGAAAGTAAAGCCTATGTGTTGTTATTAAAAACATCTAATGAAAATCATTAGATGACTAGTGAACGAGTAGAGCGCGGTAGCCAGCCACTGCTAAATCAGTCACATTAATAGCAAGGTTAATGCGTACTTCTTCGCCTGCATCTATGCCAGAAGACTCATGGATATTGGCTTTCAGGTATTCACTTGGTTTAATTATCCTTCTTAAAACTGGCACATTGGCGGTATCGGTAAGCGTTAATTCAATGTTGGGATAGGCCTGTACATATGCTGCGTTATTAATAAGCAAGCTAGAAAATTTGATCACATTTTGATATAAATCGTCCTCTTGCATGTCGGCATCATCAATGGCGAAAGCATCTAAATTTTTAGGTAAATTAATTTTACATTTAAGCAAAACACAAGCTTGAGCCAAATAAGGCTTAAACTGCGGATATTCGGCCGCGATTTTTGCGCGCGTTGCGTAAATGGTTTGTAACCCAGCCAAAATAGCCAGTAACAAGCAAAACAGCACGCCCCACAGATTTAATTTTGTTTTTTGATATTTTGGGCCAGCCGTTAAATCGTTAATGGTAATAGGCGCTAGTGTTTGATTGAAGGCGTACGCATCGATGGCTTCTGGGGCATGCTGGTGAGTATTGGAAGGTTTAGTATATTGAAATTCTTCAGAGCTGTTTAATTCAGTAGTGTTTAAATCTTCTAAATTCGGCACCGATTCAAGCACATTATTTAAAACATCACCAATGGGTTTTTCATTAGCTATTTCTGTTACATCATCGGCTTTCACCTCAAGACTGGATTGGTATTCAGCCACGCTAGCGCTATCATCCGCAATTTCAGTGAGACGATTTTTCGCGTTAAAAATATGCTCGCAATTGCCGCATTGCACTTTGCCGCGATGTGCTTTCAGATGCTCTTTATTGAGCAAAAACTGCGTGTCACAGGCAGGACACGAGGTGATGTAATTCATCGTTTCGTGCCTGTCAGCAAAATCCAAGCGTCTTTTTGAGTGGGTGCATCCATATTAAACCATTCGCTATAGCGCGCAAGCAGCGCTTCTTGCTGCTCTTCTAATATACCCGATAATGCCAATTTAGCGCCAGATTTGCAATATTTTGCTAATGCAGGTGCCAGCACCACCAAGGCGCTCGATAATATATTAGCCACAACAATATCAAAAGTTTGATCTGTAAATATGTGGGCATCAAAAAAATCAACTTCAACTTGGTTTTGTTGTGCATTATAGTTGCTGGCAACAATAGCCTGCAAGTCAATATCCACACCACTTACATGGCAGGCACCCAGCATTTTAGCGGCAATCGCTAAAATGCCAGATCCGCAACCGTAATCCAACACAGATTTTTTATTCAGCGTTTGTTCAGTCAGCCATTGCAGGCATAAATGCGTGGTCGGGTGGCTACCAGTGCCAAAGGCTAAGCCAGGGTCTAGCACGATATTGATGGCGTCATTATTGGGCGCCACATGCCAAGTGGGCACTATCCACAATTGTTCGGTAATTTTAATTGGGTCAAATTGCGCCTGTGTGGCGCGTACCCAATCTTGCTCGGCAATGATTTCGGTGCTGTAATGAAATTGTGGAATTGAGGTTTCTTGGCTTAATGCGCTAATTACTTGGTTTACCTCGGCAGCTTCATCAAACATGGCAGTGACGATATTTTGTTGCCAAATGCCAGGAGGAGGGTCGCCCGGCTCCCCAAAGATGGCTTGTTCGCTTAAGGTTTCTGCATTTGCGTCTTCAATACTGGCAGAAAGCGCGCCGATAGTCATAAGTGCGTCACTAATTAAATCGGCATTTTGCTCGTTTGCTTGAATTTTTAGTAATAGCCACGCCACCCTATTTATTGTGACCAATACCTAATTTCTGCTCAAGGTAGTGAATGCTGGTGCCACCTAGATGGAAGGCTGCATCGGCCATTAAATCGGCATGTAGCGGAACGTTGGTTTTAATGCCAGCCACCATCATTTCAGAAAGCGCAATACGCATGCGCGCAATGGCTTGGTCGCGCGTAGCGCCGTAGGTAATCAGTTTGCCTATCATTGAATCGTACTGTGAAGGTACCGTGTAACCCGCGTAAGCATGTGTATCGACGCGCACGCCAGGTCCGCCAGGCATATGGAAAGTGTTAATCTTGCCAGGAGATGGCACAAAGTTATAGGGGTCTTCAGCATTAATGCGGCATTCAATGGCATGTCCGCGCAAGACAATATCTTTTTGGCGGAATTTTAGTTTTTCGCCGTTAGCCACAAAAATTTGTTGTTGTACCAAATCAAGCCCAGTAATCATTTCAGTTACCGTATGCTCAACTTGCAAGCGCGTGTTCATCTCGATAAAGTAAAATTCACCGTTTTCATACAAAAATTCGAATGTGCCAGCACCACGATATTTAATTTTACGACAAGCGTCGGCGCATCGTTCGCCTATTTTATCGCGTATTTTTGGGCTTAATAATGGCGAAGGCGCTTCTTCAATAATTTTTTGGTGGCGACGCTGCATCGAGCAATCACGGTCACCTAAAAATACTGCGTTGCCGTGCTGGTCTGCCAAAATTTGTATTTCGATATGACGCGGATTTTCTAAAAACTTTTCCATGTACACCATCGGGTTGCCAAAAGCGGCTTGTGCCTCAGCCTTGGTCATGTTGACGGCATTAATTAAGGCGGCTTCGGTATGCACCACACGCATGCCGCGCCCACCCCCGCCGCCTGCCGCTTTAATGATGACTGGGTAGCCTACGCGTTTTGCGGTTTTAATAATTTCTGCAGGATCATCGGGTAGTGCGCCGTCAGAGCCTGGCACACAAGGCACGCCCGCTTTTTTCATGGCATCTTTGGCTGATACTTTATCGCCCATCAGGCGAATGGTTTCAGCACGTGGGCCAATAAACACAAAGCCACTTTGTTCTACGCGTTCTGCAAAATCGGCGTTTTCAGATAAAAAACCATAACCTGGGTGAATCGCTTGCGCGTCAGTGACTTCAGCCGCGCTAATGACGGCTGGGATATTTAAATAACTTTGATTAGAAGGCGCGGGGCCGATGCAAACAGACTCATCCGCCAGTTTGACGTATTTAGCTTCTTTGTCAGCTTCGGAATGTACCGCTACGGTTTTAATGCCGAGTTCGCGACATGCGCGCTGCACGCGCAAAGCAATCTCGCCTCTATTTGCGATTAATATTTTCTCGAACATTTAATTAACCAATCACAAATAATGGCTCGCCATACTCAACAGGCTGGCCGTTTTCGATTAATATTTTTTTAATCACGCCAGCAAAGTCGCAATCAATTTCATTGAGTAATTTCATGGCTTCAATAATGCAAAGCGTATCGCCAACTGCCACTTTAGAGCCCACGTCAATAAAGGCTTTTGCATCAGGTGAGGATGAGCGATAAAACGTGCCCACCATGGGCGATTTAACAATATGACCTTCAAGCTCTGCAACCATTGGTGCCGCTGCGGTGGGCGCGGGCGTAGCATGTAGCTGTGGCGCTGCCGTATAGTGCGTAACGGGTGCTGTGCTGTGCATAAGCGTGCGGCTAATGCGCACTTTTTCTTCGCCTTCGGTCAGTTCCAGCTCTGAAATGCCAGACTCTTCGACTAAATCAATTAGTTTTTTAAGTTTACGTAAATCCATAATGCCCCCGGACAAATATTATTTAATTGTGACTTTTATAATTGCATGATTAAGTTGGTTATTTATTAAGCTGACTAACGGCAAAATTAAAGGCGGCGTTATAACCTTCTGCGCCTAAGCCGCTAATTACGCCCACGGCAATATCGCTAAAGTAGGAATGATGCCTAAAGCTTTCGCGCGCAAACACGTTAGATAAATGCACTTCAATAAACGGAATTTTTACAGCAGAAATGGCATCGCGAATTGAAATTGACGTGTGTGTAAATGCAGCTGGGTTGATGATAATAAAATCAACTTTATTAATTGCAAGCGATTGAATCTTGGCGACAATCTCAGCTTCGGCGTTGCTTTGATAGGTTTCTAAAGCAATATTGGCTTGCTGCGCCAATGCTTGTAGGTTGTTATCAATATCCGCCAAGGTTAAATTACCGTAGTGCTCTGGCTCGCGCAGTCCCAGCAGATTCAGGTTGGGGCCATGCAGCACTAATACCGACTTAGTTGCCATAAAGCACCTTTTTTGCCAACATTTTTATAGGGTTTTTGCAGAACTTCATAAACGCAAGTTTGCCGAAGTTAGGCGATAATGTCCAGCAAATTAACAGAAACTAAGCGAAGTTAGCGCTGTAACTTGCGCTAAGTAATTGAATAGAAAGCTAAACTATTTTTCTATTAATTTAACCAGTGTTTCTTCTAATAATGGTTTTGTAATACGGCCAAAATAGGTTTTGGCGATACTGCCATCGTCTTGAATAATCACGGTATATGGTAACACCCCCTTATTGTTGCCTAGATTGCTGGCGATTTCCATGCCTTGCATATCGGCGGCGAACAATGGGTAGCTCACTTTGGTTTCTTTTAAAAATTCGGCAATGGTGGCTACATCGTCAATCGCCAGGCCTAAAACCACCAAATTTTTATCTTGATAGGCGGCATGCAAAGTTGAAAGTTCTGGCATTTCTTCGCGGCAAGGCTCGCACCAAGTGGCCCAAAAATTAAGCACCACCGTTTTGCCTGCGTATTGGGCTAAGTTTTGTTGTTGGCCTTTTTCGTTAGGGAAGCTGGCGGCAAATAATGGCTGTGTTGATTGGCTGTCGTGTTGATGACTAGTGCCTTGAAAAAAATAGCGAAATCCAAAGCCAATTGAGGCGATTAATAAAAGGCCAATACATATGCTGTTGAATTTTTTGGCCATGATTATTGGTTCACTTTATTTAAAATTTGTGTAAAGTCCTCGGCATTTTTATAGCCAACTACTCGGTTTTTAATTTCATTACCTGTTTGATCGAAAAAGATAATGCCTGGCGGACCAAACAAATCAAAGCGTTTTAGTAGCGCTTGGTCGTCGTCGTTATTTGCAGTCACATCCGCTTGCAATAAAACGGTATTTTTTAGCGCAACTTTTACTTTGTCATCGCTAAAAGTGTATTTTTCCATTTCTTTACATGCGCTACACCAATCGGCATAAAAATCCAGCATCACTGTTTTGCCATTGGCGTTTTTAATCGCACGGTCTAAATCCGTTACAGATTTAATGCGCTGAAAAGGCAGGTGAGATGCAGCTTCCAGGCTAAGTATTTTATTAACTGGTTGCGTAATATTATTCGGCAAAATCGGCCACGCAATATAAGCTGCCATTAGCAACATGAGTACGCCAAATCCATTGCGTACCAAAATCATCCAGTGCCCAGTTTTAGGCACAACGCTGCCAGCGGATGCGCCTACTAGCAACAAGGGCATGCCCATGCCCAATGAGAGCGCAAATAGCGCCACGCCACCCAACAGCACTTGCCCAGTTTTGCCGATAATCACTAACGCGCCCGCCAGCGGCGCTGATACACAAGGGCTTACAATGAGCGCAGAGATTACCCCCATCGAAAACACGCCTGCAAATTGACCGCGCTTTTGGCGATTACTAAGGTCAATGAGTTTTTCTTGTAACGATTGTGGCAGCGTGATTTCGTACAAATCAAACATGCTAAACGCCAGTAGCACGAATAACAGCGCGGTTATCCCTAGCACCCACGGGCTTTGCAGTGTTTGGCTAATCAAGCTGCCGGATAGCCCAGCCACGATGCCAGCAATGGTGTAGCTGAGCGCCATGCCCATCACATAAGCCAGTGAGAGCAAAAAGCCGTGCAAGTGCGTATGGTGCGCATGCTTGGCTTTGCTACCGACGATAACGCCAGATAAAATGGGAATCATTGGCAACACGCACGGCGTGAAAGATAACAGTAAGCCAGTGACAAAAAACACGCCAAAGATCAGCCACAAATTGCCCGATTTTAAGGCTAAAGTAGCTTCATCATCTTCTGAGAAAGATGCGCCAGAAACCGTTTCATTATTGGTTTGCAGGGCAGAGCCATTTTCACTATTATTTAAGCTTAAATTGAATATTTTGGTTTGTGGCGCGTAACACAAACCCTTTTCGCTACAACCTTGGTAAGTCGCTTGTATGATAGGATTGTTCGCGTTGCTAAGTTTGATATTGGCTGCAAAATCGTGGTGATACACCTCTTGTTTGCCAAAGTTTGGGTCATCTTTTATTTCGCCCGCAGGCAACTCAATCGCCTCAATTTTACCTGTGGCGGCCTCTTTAATTACAAATTTAATACGTTGTTTATAAAGGTAATAACTAGGTTCAATGTCAAAATTAGCTGTTAAATTGCTTGCATCTTTTGGACTGACATCAAGCTTAAATGCCACATCTGGCGGCAAAAATTCATCTTCTTCAACATTAGTAAATACACTTGCACCCTTGCTACTTTCAGTCGCATGCAATAACTGCACGCTGGCTGTTGTCAATAAAGAGAATAAAATAACGTTTAACCAATATTTCAAACAACACCTCAAATTTTAATGCCCAATAATATAATTATTTATAGTTGCAAAAAGCAGATAACACCCCAATTTACAGAGAATCAATTCCGTAGAAAGTTCTAACCATGCGTTTTTTAGTAGGCTTAATTTTACTCGCTTTTCCGTTCACCGAGATATTTTTGCTGGTAAAACTCGGTCACGAATATGGCTGGTGGCTGTTTGTTTACTTAGTCGTTATTACGCTCTTAGGCTTACAATTGATTCGCGGCGAAAAATTATTGATGTCCGCCAAAATGATGCAAAGCCTTGCGGCAGGCGGTAACCCAATTAAAACCATGCTGGGAAGCGCGCGGAATATGGTGGCTGGCGTTCTGTTAATTATTCCTGGCATCATTACCGATATCATTGCGGTGCTATTATTGTTAATTCCAATGAGTAAGCCAAGCCTGGCTGGTGCGACCAACTCACCCCCTCATTATCAACGCAAAAAAGCTGCTAATGATGACGTGATTGAAGGCGAATACACTAAAATAGACGAAGATAAAAAATAGAGAAATTAATGAGTTACAAAGTTACCATTCAAAATAGCGGCCACACGTTTGATGTGCGCCCCAGTCAGACTGTGCTGCAAGCCGCCATTGAGGCGGACATTCACATCCCTTACGGCTGTCGCAACGGTGCTTGCGGATCCTGCAAAGCCCAGTTGGTTTCAGGCAAAGTGATGCATGACGATTACCAACAGAGCGCGATGACAGCTGCCGAATTAGCTACAGGTCATACTTTACTTTGTTGCGCCCGTCCGCTAGAAGACATCACGGTGGAATGCCGCGAAGTGGGCGGATTAACGGGCATCAAACCGCGTATTTTGCCGGCGCGCGTGGCTAAAAAAGAACAATTAAGTCACGATGTTATTGCGCTGCATCTGCAATTGCCCACAAGTGAGCGCTTACAATTTTTGGCTGGCCAGTATATTGAGTTTATTTTAAAAGATGGCAAACGTCGTGCATTTTCTATCGCCAACGCGCCACACGATGCAGAATTTATAGAGCTGCATATTCGCGTTATCCCTGGCGGCGTATTTAGCGCTTATGTGGCGAATGAAATGCAAGAAAAAGCCATTTTGCGGCTAGAAGCCCCATTTGGTAACTTTTTTTTGCGGAAAGATTCGCAAAAGCCGATTATTTTTGTGGCAGGCGGCACGGGTTTTGCGCCAGTTAAAGGCATTATCGAGCATATGCTACATAACAATATTAAACGCGACATTATTTTGTATCGCGGCGCACGTGTGGCAGATGATTTATACATGCACGATCTGTGCGAAAAATGGGCGGAATTTACTCCGCATTTAACCTATATTCCCGTGATTTCAGAACCGCAAACTGATAGTTGGCAAGGTAGAACTGGGTTAGTGCACGAGGCTGTATTGACGGATTACAAGGATTTAAGCAGTTTTCAGGCCTATGTCTGCGGCGCACCTGGCATGGTGGATGTTGCACATACCAGCTTTGTGCAACAAGGCTTGCTAGCAGATGAGTTTTTTAGCGATGCATTTACGTTTGCGAATCCTGCGCCAAAACCATTGATAGTTTCTTAACCACCTCTCCATCACCCAAAGCATCAGCAATCAACACCTTTAAGCCCATTTGTAACGGCAATTCAGCAATTCTGGCGTGGTTCACAAACAAAGTCACATTGTGTATCCACTCTGAATTGCCCGCCAAGTCGAGCAGGTGGCGCATAGCCTCGCTGCTGGTGACGACGATGGCATGCAGTTTTTTTTCACTATAAAGATTCGCAAGTAAATTGCAATTGGTTTGCGGGTTTATGCGTTGATAAGACTCTGCAAAATAGACGTTGGCACCGCGTGCAGTCAATGTTTCTGCCATTAGTTCGCGCCCGCCAATACCACGAAAAATAGCAATTTTCAGATTGGCAACATCATGCATCTCATGCAGGGCAAGCAAAGTTTCGCTGTCAAAGCGGGCGTGTGGAGTGAGCACATTGCGTACGCCATAATGCATAAGCTCTTTGGCGGTTTGGTGGCCAATGGCGGCAAATTTTAAATTATCTGGAATATTGCCATAATGCTTAAGTACGCGCGGCATTGCGGAATTAACAGCGTTAGAGCTGATAAAAATGGCCCAATCGGTCGTTTCGAGTTCTGCAAGCTGTTGCTCAAAGGCGCGATAATCCTGCAAGGGTGTGATAGCTAGCAGGGGAAATAAAACCGCCCTACCACCAAGCTGGGAAATGGCTTCGCATAAAGCTTGCGCTTGATCAACTGGGCGGGTAACTGCAATGGTGATGCCAGCTAAAGGCTTATTTAGCATTATTTTATGCGGTCAAGTGTTGCGAGTATTTTATCTGCGCCGCGGCTGATCAGTTTGTCTGCTAATGCTCTACCAACCGATTCTGCATTGGCTGCCGGACCACTTGCTGTTTCGCGTAACATTTGTTTGCCATCGACACTCGCTACAAAGCCAGTGATGTTGATGGTGTTACCTTCTCGTTGTGCATAAGCGCCCAGCGGCACGGTGCAACTGCCCGCTAAGGCGCGGCTCATACCACGTTCCGCTTCTACGCAAAGTTGTGTATCCACATGGTTTAAGGGCGCGAGAATTTCGAATAAATCAACTCTTTCCGCGTTAATTTCTATGCCCAGTGCACCTTGGCCAACTGCGGGAATGCTGTCTTGCGGTGAAATTAACTGGCGAATTCTGTCGCCTAAACCCAGTCGAATTAGCCCGGCAGCAGCTAAAATAATCGCAGCATACTGGCCTTCATCAAGCTTGCGTAAACGTGTTTGCAAGTTGCCGCGTAGCGATTCTATTTTTAAATGTGGAAAGCGATACTGCAATTGGCTTTGGCGGCGCAAGCTGGAAGTGCCAACAATGCTGCTGTGCGGTAAATCTTCTAAACTCGCAAATTTGTTCGATACAAACGCATCGCGTGCATCTTCACGTTTGCCCGTGGCGGCCATGGCAAAGCCGCTTGGCAGGTTCATTGGTACGTCTTTCATGCTGTGCACGGCCAAATCGGCGCTGCCGTCGGCCAGCGCCATTTCCAGCTCTTTTACAAATAAACCTTTGCCACCAATACGAGAAAGAGGAGAATTTAAGATTTGGTCGCCGGTCGTGGTCATACCTAAAATTTGCACATCACAGTTTGGATATAAAGCTTGCAGGCGCGCTTGAATGTATTTGGCTTGCCACATGGCTAGGGCACTTTCGCGCGAGGCGATAACGAGTTTTTTAGGCAATGTTTTCATGATGGCGATTTTATCACAGCGCTATTTTTGCTCATGTTTTATTCAGACTTTTACAATCTGTTACAAAAAGTGCTAGCTTTTAGGTGAAGCTAAAGTCTGAAGCGCCATAAGTATAATTTTAAGCAATGCTTGTTCAGCTAATATTGTCATAAGTTATTGATTGGAATTAATTTTTATGAGACTTTATACAATACCAACTCGATATTTTATGAGTTTACTTAATTAATTTTGGCTACAAATGGTGAATTTTTTGCCTAAATTATTGGCTGTATTGGTGATTATATTTGTGAGCTAGCTGGTGGCCAAGCTAGTGCGTTCGGCAGTAAAACGCATTTTAACAATCACCCAATTTGATAAATTCGCTCAAAAATCAGAATTTGAGGCGTTTATGAACAGCAGTAAAATAGGTTGCACCAGTGCCGATAACTGCGCTAATAATGAAAAACCTCGTTTAATTGCTTGCTAAGTAAAATGACTGCCATTACCACGAATAGGTTCACAATGAGCAAAATTCGCAAGCGAATGCCAAGATTATGAAACTTTGGTAAGTGACTATTTTTACGCACAGCGCATACTTGGTTATAATATTGCGATAAGTGTATTATTAAAGTAATTATTTACAATAAACATTGCAATTAAAGTGATTAAGTGTGCCGAAAAACTCTTTAGATAAAAAAGCCAATAGCTGGTCTGGGCGCTTTAGCGAACCTGTGGCCGAATTGGTTAAAAAATACACCGCTTCCGTCGATTTTGATAAGCGTTTTGCCGAATTTGATATTCAGGGCTCGCTGGCGCATGCGCAAATGCTGGGCGCACAAGGCATTATTAGCAACAAAGATGTGGGCGCGATTGAAAAAGGTTTAGCTGAAATTTTAGCTGAAATTCAAGCCGGTAAATTCGAATGGTCGTTGGATTTAGAAGATGTACATTTAAATATTGAAAAACGTTTAACCGATAAAATTGGTGATGCGGGCAAGCGGCTGCACACGGGCAGAAGCCGCAACGACCAAGTTGCGACCGATGTGCGTTTGTGGCTGCGCGCTACGACTGATGATGTGTTGGCAGGCATTCGTAAGCTGCAAACCTCAATTTTGGATCTGGCCGAACAGCATACTGATACCATTATGCCAGGCTTTACGCATTTGCAAGTGGCGCAGCCGGTCACGTTTGGGCATCATCTTATGGCGTATTTTGAGATGTTAAAACGCGATGCCGCACGGTTTGTGGACTGTAGAAAACGTATCAATTATTTGCCGTTAGGCGCAGCAGCATTGGCGGGCACCAGTTACCCCATTAATCGTGAATTGGTGGCGAAAACATTGGGCTTTGATGGCGTGTGTGAAAATTCGCTGGATGCGGTTTCTGACAGAGATTTTGCCATTGAGTTTACCGCAGCAAGTGCAATTTTAATGACACATTTATCGCGTTTTTCTGAAGAGCTTATTTTGTGGTCTTCACCTAGATTCGCATTTATTGATATTGCCGACCGTTTTTGTACTGGCTCATCGATTATGCCACAAAAGAAAAACCCCGATGTGCCAGAACTGGTGCGTGGTAAAACTGGCCGTGTGAACGGCAATTTAGTGGCGTTGCTCACGTTGATGAAAGGCCAGCCGCTGGCCTATAACAAAGATAATCAAGAAGATAAAGAGCCGCTGTTTGATACCGCGGATACGCTGTTAATGACACTAGAAATTTACGCAGACATGTTGCGTGGTATTCAAGTGAACAAAGCGAATATGCAGCAAGCCGCACTAGAAGGCTTTGCCACGGCCACTGATTTAGCTGATTATTTGGTGAAAAAAGGCATGCCATTTCGCGATGCGCACGAGGCAGTGGCGCTGGCGG
This sequence comes from Methylotenera oryzisoli, assembly GCA_945907735.1. Taxonomy (GTDB): domain Bacteria; phylum Pseudomonadota; class Gammaproteobacteria; order Burkholderiales; family Methylophilaceae; genus Methylotenera_A; species Methylotenera_A oryzisoli_B. The sequence continues at coordinate 4,283 of CAMDTL010000013.1, read as the reverse complement.
TGAAGCACGCAATTAAAAAAGGCAGTGATTTGGCCGACTTATCGCTAAAAGAGTTACAGCAATTTAGCAACACAATTAGTGACGACGTTTTTAAGGTACTTACGCTCGCAGGCTCAGTGGCTAGTCGTAACCACATAGGCGGTACCGCGCCCATCCAAGTAAAACAAGCTATTAAGCGTGCTCGTAAAGTTCTAAATTAACGTAGATTAAGCTGTTGAAGCTAAATTTAATTAAGAAATATTTCTAGCAGATTGTTTAAGTAGCGCTGACCCAGCAAAGTAGGCGAAATTTTTTGCAAATCCTGTGTAATTAAGCCTTTGTTTAATGCCTTTGCAATCCGCATAGATACTGCATCCCATGGCAGTCCTGTGCGATTTTGAAATAAGCTTTTTTCAAAACCATTAGTTAAACGCAGTGTATTCATCATAAATTCAAAACCTAAATCGGCTTGCGCTATCGTCCAAATATTATCTGTTGCATTGCCAGCCTCAGCATTTTCCATAAACGCTTTTGGGTTTTTGTGGCGGGTTTCGCGGGTGATTTTATCGTGAAAACTAAGTTTGGAATGTGCGCCTGCACCTATGCCCAAATAATCGCCAAATTGCCAGTAATTTAAATTGTGTCGCGCATGGCTATTGGGTTTGCAAAAAGCTGATGTTTCATAATGCTCATAACCATTGTCGTGCAATAAAGTCTCAATTTGCTCTTGCATATCCGCACTGACATCATCATTCGGCAAGCTAGGCGGCGTGCGGTGGAAGGGCGTATTTGGCTCTAAAGTTAAATGATAAAACGAGAGATGATCTGGGTTAAGCGCAACCGCTTGTTTTGCGTCTTGCAACGCGTGCTCCAGCGTTTGATTGGGCAGTGCATACATCACATCTAAATTGACGCGCTCGAAGGTTTTTAACGCTAATTCTGCCGCTGCAATGGCTTGTTTATCGTTGTGAATACGACCAAGCGCTTTAAGATAATCTGCGTTAAAACTTTGTATGCCGAGTGAAACGCGATTCACGCCCGCTTGCTTGTAACCAGAAAAATGTGCGGTATCAACAGTACCAGGATTGGCTTCCAGCGTAATTTCTGCGCCGTAATCCAGCGGTGTAAGCATGCGCACCGCACTTAAAATTTCGTCTATGGAGGCCGCCGAAAATAAACTTGGCGTACCACCGCCAAAGAAAACACTTTTGATTTTACGGCCATACACACGCGGTATCGATTGTTCTAAATCCTTTATTAAAGCGGCCACATAACGCTTTTCGGGTATTGCTTGCTTGCTTTCGTGCGAATTAAAATCGCAGTACGGACATTTTTTAACGCACCACGGAATATGAATATACAGCGACAGTGGCGGCGGATTTTTTAAGCCAGAAAGTGTGGTTTCTCCTACTATTGGCGCATTAACATTAATGGGTCTATAAACCCCATGGATATTGGCATCTGGCTTGATGTAAATTACTTTTTTCACTGTAATTGCGTGAGTTTTTGCATGAGCATTTGCAAGGCAAGGCCGCGATGGCTGATTTTATTCTTGGCGTCACTGCTTAATTCAGCGCCAGTTTTGCCTGAAGCGACATCTAAAAATAATGGATCGTAGCCAAAACCGCCAGTGCCCCGTGGCGCGCTTAATATCTCGCCCGTCCAAATGCCTTCGGCAATAATGGGCTGCGGGTCATTGTGATAGCGCACTAACACGAGCGCGCAGTAATAATAAGCGCTACGCTGAGTTTGATTGTTGAGCATTTTTAATAAATGGGCATTATTTTTTACGTCACTTCTAGGTTCGCTATTGTCCATCGTGGAAAAATAGGCAGAATGAACGCCAGGCCTGCCTTCCAGAGCATCCACACAAATGCCAGAATCATCGGCTAAAGCAGGTAAATTAGCATGTAAACTGGCGTGACGTGCTTTGGCCAAGGCATTTTCGATAAAGGTGCAATGTGGTTCTTTGGCTTCAGAAATATTCAGCGCAGATTGCGACAACACTTCAATATTTAGTGGCGCAAGTAATTGTTGAATTTCACGCAATTTGCCTTGATTGTTAGAAGCAATAATAAGCTTTGTAAACATTTACTTGAGCGCAACTTGCTGTTTTTGAAGTAATTCAGCAATACCTGCTTGCGCCAAATCTAGCATGGCGAGCATGGCGGTTTTATCAAATGGTTCACCTTCCGCCGTGCCTTGAATCTCCACAAATCCGCCGTCAGTGGTCACCACCACGTTCATATCGGTATCGCAATCAGAATCTTCAATATAGTCCAAATCAAGTATTGGCGTGTCTTTATAAACGCCCACCGAAATCGCTGCAACGGCTTGTTTAAGCGGATTTTCAGTAATTAATTGATTAGAAAGTAGGTGCGAAATGGCATCATGCAAAGCCACATAAGCGCCAGTAATGCTGGCGGTGCGCGTACCGCCATCGGCTTGAATCACATCGCAATCAATGTGAATGCTACGTTCGCCAAGTTTTTGTAAATCGATAATGGCGCGCAAGCTGCGGCCAATTAAGCGCTGTATCTCTTGCGTGCGCCCACTTTGCTTGCCTTTGGCAGCTTCTCTATCCATGCGGCTACCAGTACTACGCGGCAACATGCCGTATTCTGCCGTCACCCAGCCTTGGCCTTTGCCTTTGAGAAAGCCTGGCACCCTTTCTTCCACACTTGCGGTGCACAGCACGTGTGTATCGCCAAATTTAATGAGCACTGCACCTTCGGCATGTTTGGTGTAATGACGGATAATTTCAATGTTACGAAGTTGATCGTTGGCGCGTTGACTGGGACGAATATTTTGCATAGGATTTGCTTTGTAAAAAAAAGCAATTATATGCGATGCATGTTGTAAAGTGGTTTTTACTAGGTGCTTAAATTTTAGGTTTTTGGCGACTTTTATTTAAAGCGCTTTGAATCGCTAAAATGGTATTTTCAACGCCATCACCCGAAAGGTTCATTGGATTGCTGCTATCCATTACTTGAAGCGTCACGGGGTTCATAATGTAGTCTTGCAGTTGTAGCCAATAGGCAGCGCTTGATTTTTATTTGTAGCCATTTGTTATTTATCTGGTCAAAAATGTAAATAATCTAGGATATTCTCGCTTAAAATCATAGGTATTTGTTACAATTATCATAAATTACTTTAAGAATAGCAGGCTATGATACTCAGTATGACAGGTTATGCGTCGCAGGAATACAACACTTCTGGTGGCATTTTGTTGATTGAATTGCGTTCGGTCAATCATCGTTATCTCGAACTTCAACTTAAATTGGATGATAATTTACGCGTTTTTGAGGCGATGGTGCGCGAGCTTGTTCAAGCTAAATTAGGCCGTGGCAAAGTAGATTGTCGGCTTAGCTTGGTGCGTAACACTGCCGCAGAAGGTGCGCCACAGCTTAATCACGGCGTATTGCAGCAAATAGCCGAAAATGCAAAAACTGCTGCGCAATATTTTTCGCATACGCAGCCGGTGAGTATGCTGGAAATATTGCAAATGCCAGGCGTGATTGCGATAGATCCGCTAGACACGGATGCGCTTCAAAGTGATTTAAAAACCAGCCTAAATAATGTGTTGCAAGATTTAATCGAGGCCAAAGCGCGCGAGGGTGCAAAATTGAAAACGATCATCTTGGCGCGCTTGCAAGAAATTGAGCAACATGTGGCAAAAGTAAAGCCCATGATGCCAGCTTTAGTGAAGCAATATCAAGACAAACTCACCAACAAACTGAACGAAGCCAGCGCCAGCAACGACGATGAGCGCGTGCGCCAAGAAATGGTGCTATTTGCGCAGCGAATTGATGTAGATGAAGAGCTGGTGCGCTTGACCGCCCATATTGAAGAAGTGAAGCGCATTTTAAATGCAAGCGCAGCAGCAGGTAAACGGCTGGATTTTTTGATGCAAGAAATGAATCGCGAAGCGAATACCTTGGGTTCGAAATCGGTGGCGATTGAAACCAGCCAAATTTCGATGGAGCTTAAAGTATTGATTGAACAGATGCGTGAGCAAATACAAAATATCGAGTAACATTTTAGCCCAGATCCCCCCCCCTTGACTGGCAAAACACACGTAGATACACTGCCTCTATAGTTGTTGTCTTGGCCTTTTAAAAAAAACCCTAATCCAGCCGACAACGACCGCCCCCGGATTTGGGCGAACGTTGGCTATCACTGGTAGCCAAGAAGGGATGGGTGGTGCTGAAACGACGTGCCAAGACGGGCTGCCTGCAGCAGGGCCAGCCTCTATCCAAACTGTTGCTACGATTGCTTGCGACTTGTTTGCCGCTTGGCACACC
>CAMDTL010000012.1 GCA_945907735.1 Methylotenera oryzisoli | reverse complement strand
ATTGTAAAGCGACATTATGCAACGACATAACACGCTATGAGGCGTGTTATTGAGTTAAATCATTGAATTTATTGGGATTTGATACGGTATGATACGAAGAAAAACTATTCCTTGGTGCCGACGGAGAGACTCGAACTCTCACGACCTTAGTCACAACCACCTCAAGGTTGCGTGTCTACCAATTCCACCACGACGGCAATCTTTGCTATTTAAATACTTAGTTTGGAATATCTTTCGCGGCGCCTGTTTGAACTGGTATGACTGCTTCAGATTTTACAGATTCAGTGTTAACTGCCTGCGGCGTTGCTTTTATCACGCTGTCATTGCCTGCGCGATGGCTTGCCATATAGGCCAGCGTTAAACTGGTCGCAAAAAATATTGCCACACACGTCGCGGTGGCTTTGCTCATAAAATTGGATGAGCCGCTGACACCAAACAAGCTGCCAGATGCACCGCTGCCAAACGCTGCGCCCATATCGGCGCCTTTGCCGTGCTGCAATAGCACCAAACCGATGACGCCGACCGCTGCTAATACATGAATAATTGTGATGAGTTGTTCCATGTGCTTTACCTATAATTTTGCAATTTTATTGTCAATTTATGTTGACGCTGCTTCAGCGGCATGACAGATAGATTCAAATGCTTGCGCGTTTAGCGAGCACTTGCCAATCAGCCCGCCGTTGATATTTTCCACCAAGAATAATTGTACCGCATTTTGTGGGGTTACGCTGCCTCCGTAGAGGATTTTTAAGCGATTCGCCGCATCCAAATTCAAGTTTGTAATTTTATTGCGAATGAACAAATGCATGTTTTTTGCCTGCTCTGGCGTAGCTGCCAAGCTCGTGCCTATTGCCCAAATCGGCTCATACGAAATTACCGCATCGGCAAAAACTGCCGCGCCGTGCGCGTTAATAATCGTGTCTAGCTGTTTGCTCACGACCATTTCCATCACACCCGCCTCGCGCTCAATCAAGGTTTCGCCTACACACAAAATTGGCGTTAAACCATGTTTTTTAGCTTGCACAAATTTTGTGGCAACATTCTCGTCCGATTCGCAATACGCAGTGGCGCGCTCCGAGTGGCCAATAATGACGTAAGTCGCGCCAAAATCGCGCAACATGGCAGCACTCACCTCGCCCGTAAAAGCGCCCACTTCGTTTTTAGCGACATTCTGCGCCCCCCAAGCAATATGGGTGCTTTGCAACAGGTTTTGTAATTGCCCGAGATAAGGATACGGCGCGCACACGACGACTTTTGTGTGTGTGAGGTGGGCTAAATTTTCAACAAAATCGGTCAACAAAGCAGCATTCTGCTTAAGGTTGCCGTGCATTTTCCAATTGGCGACGACTAGTTTTTTTGTGGTTTTTTGGATCATTGAAAAATCTTAAGCATAGGCACGAATTCTACGCGTTAGCTCATGACAGGTCAATGTGTTTTATTTAAAAAACTTACTCTGTAAGCCGCATGGATATTGGCCTGCAGGATTTGTGTTGGCATGCTTACTTTACAGTGCTTCGTTCTATTGCATTTGCAATTGTAGCGACTGCAACCCATTCTATTCATTGGCTTTAGTTGGTAAATAATCTGCGTTAAACGCGTCTAGGTTAAGGTAAGGAAAGCCGAAAGACCGTGAAGAAGTCTCCGCGATTTTTTCAGCTGAAATTTTGCTGCTGAGTATTGCTTGCGTCACAAAGGGAATTTTTTCCGTATTTGCCTGCCCTTGAATAATATTTGCTGCACCTTCGGTGAGCAAATTTTCTTGCACCAACATACGGGCAAGTCCACTTAATTTGATTGAGGTTGCAGTTGCCGCCATTAGTAACTACTCACAATATCCAAACTTTTAATCTAGTTAACTATATATTGCAGTTAAACTATTGTAGTTAAACAATATTTAAGATTAATGTACTCTAATATTTTTTTGTAAATATGTTACACGTTTCTTAATAAATTCACGCGATACACAATAAAATTGCTTGCAAATTAAACCACACAGCGCAGTCATGCTTGACTTTTTACAACGCGTCACTTATAAAGAGCCTTAGGTGTTTGAATCTTTTAGGTTTAATTTCCTGAGACAAGCTTTTTTTGGGCAGGCTCTGTTGTAAACTATATTGTGATGTAAGGATGCAGAAATGGCACTAGGTACCGTAAAGTGGTTTAATGATTCAAAAGGCTTTGGCTTTATTACGCCAGATGATGGCGGCGATGATTTATTTGCGCATTTTTCAGCAATTGTAGAAGCGGGTTATAAAAGTCTCAAAGAAGGTCAGCGTGTGAGCTTCGAGGTGACTGATGGCTCAAAAGGCAAGCAAGCTGCTAATATTCAAAAAGCATAAATTTTTAAAGAAACTGGCCTGTAATCCTTATGGATATTGGCTTACAGGCTATATAAATTAAGCGAATTGTAGCGTAGCCAAGTTACATATTTTTGATGATTGCATCGCCAAATTCTGCCGTGCTTAACCGCGTTGCGTCTTCCATTTGGCTGGCAAAATCGCCCGTCACACATTTAGCTAAAATTGCTTTACTCACACCATTTAACACTAAATCCGCTGCTTCTAGCCAGCCCATGTGGCGCAACATCATTTCTGCCGAGAGAATAATTGAGCTTGGATTGGCCAGATTTTTACCCGCAATTTTAGGCGCTGTGCCATGCGTAGCTTCGAACATAGCAACGGTATCGCTTAAGTTTGCACCTGGCGCAATGCCTATGCCACCCACTTGCGCCGCTAGCGCGTCGCTTATGTAATCACCGTTTAAATTCAACGCGGCAACTACATCGTAATCTTGCGGATGCAGCAAAATTTCTTGCAAAAACGCGTCGGCGATGCAGTCCTTAATGACAATATTATTGGGTAAGCTTTTATTTTTAATCTCTAGCCAAGGACCGCCGTCAATTTCCACCGCGCCAAATTCTTGTTTGGCGATTTCGTAACCCCAATCCCTAAATCCGCCTTCGGTAAACTTCATGATATTGCCTTTGTGGGTAATCGTTACCGATTTTCGATTGTTATCTATTGCATACTGAATCGCTTTGCGAATAAGGCGCTTACTGCCTTCTGGCGATACTGGTTTAATGCCAATGGCACAATTTTCTGGGAAGCGAATTTTTTTACGCATGCCCATGTCGCTTAAAAATTGCATGACTTTCTCAGCTTCACTTGTGCCCGCCGCCCATTCAATCCCAGCGTAAATATCTTCAGTATTTTCTCTAAAAATCACCATATCGGTTTTTTCTGGATGTTTGACTGGGCTGGGCACGCCCGTAAAATATTGCACGGGACGCAGGCAGACGTATAAATCAAGCTCTTGGCGCAAGGTAACGTTTAATGAGCGTATGCCGCCACCAACTGGCGTGGTGAGCGGACCTTTAATCGAGATAACATAATCACGTACCGCTTGCATGGTTTCGGCGGGCAGCCAAGTGTTGGCATCATACATTTTAGTGGCTTTTTCACCCGCGTACACTTCCATCCACGCAATTTTTCGCTTTTCGCCATAAGCCTTGTTCACAGCGGCATCCACTACTTTTTGCATCGGCGGTGTAATATCCGCACCTATGCCATCACCCTCAATAAATGGGATAATCGGGTTGTTTGGCACGTTGAGCGTGCGATCTGTGTTGACGGTGATTTTTTCGCCGCTAGTTGGTATATTTATTTTTGAAGCCATGGCATACCCTAATATGATTTTTTTATTTAAATGATAGTCTTGTTTAATAAGCCGTTTAACGTCGTGTGTCAATTTAGCCCGCACGATCCGAAAAATGGAAAACCAGGGCTTCCCACGTTAAAAGACTTCATTGCCATCCCTAATGTTTATGCGGCTGGACGCTTAGATACAGATAGTGAAGGTTTGCTTATTTTAACCGATGACGGCGCTTTGCAACACAAATTAAGCCACCCCAAGCATAAAGAAATTAAAACTTATTGGGCGCAAGTAGAAGGTGCGCCTGGTGATGATGACTTAAAACCTTTACGAACTGGCGTGGATTTGGGTGATTTTGTCACGCAGCCAGCACTGGTGCGTATCATTCAAGAGCCGCATGGCTTGTGGCTTCGAGCGCCGCCGATTCGTGAACGTAAGGCGATCCCCACCACTTGGTTGGAAATTAAAATCGTAGAAGGGAAAAATCGCCAAGTGCGTCGCATGACGGCTAAAATAGGCTTTCCGACCTTGAGATTAATTCGCTACGCAATTGGCAGTTATAAGCTTGAAAATATTGCAATAGGAAACTATCAAATTTTATGAAGCCCGTTGTAATTTTTCGCTTTCTCGCGCACGAAGGGCCTGGTTATTTGGGTGATTTTTTAACTGCGCAAAACATACCTTGGCAACTAATAAAGGTGGATGAAGGTGCGCCAGTTCCAGCGTCGATATTGGCTTGCAGCGGCATGGTGTTAATGGGCGGCGCTATGAGTGTGAATGATAATTTACCGTGGATTGCGCCAATATTGGCTTTAATTCGCGCAGCTAAAGACAACGACATTCCGCTACTCGGGCATTGCTTGGGCGGGCAGTTGATGAGCAAAGCATTTGGCGCTGCAGTAACTAAAAATTCGGTCAAAGAAATTGGCTGGGGCGAGGTGACTGTGAGTAAAAATGCAGCCGCCAAAAACTGGTTTGGCAATATCGAAACCTTTAACGCGTTTCACTGGCATGGCGAAACCTTTGCATTGCCAGCAGGCGCCATTCATCTGCTTGCTAGCGCACATTGCAAAAACCAAGCGTGGAGCATAAACAAACATTTGGCGTTTCAGACCCATATTGAAATGACCGCGGAAATGGTGACAAAATGGTGCGAAGCAGGCGCGGCTGAATTGGACAGTGCCACAGCCAGCCCAGCCGTACAACAAGCAAACGATATGCAACAAGAGTTGCCGTTACACGTATTTTTTCTGCAAAAAGTGGCCAAGCAAGTTTATACGCAGTGGATTCAAGGCTTAAAATCTGCATAAACCTTGAATATGTTAAAATAGCGACAATTCATCAAAAGCAAATATTATGTCTGGCAACACCATCGGTACTTTATTCACGCTGACTTCGTTCGGCGAATCGCACGGCGCGGCAATCGGTGGCGTGGTAGATGGCTGCCCGCCAGGCTTAAGCTTGTGTGCAGAGGATTTGCAGGTCGATTTAGATCGACGTAAACCCGGCACTTCGCGCCATGTGACGCAACGCCAAGAAGACGATGCGGTAGAGATTTTATCTGGCGTGTTCGAAGGCAAAACCACTGGTGCGCCGATTGGCTTGCTCATTCGTAACACTGACCAGCGCAGTCAAGATTACAGCAAAATCATGGAGACCTTCCGCCCTGGTCATGCCGATTATACCTATGCGCAAAAATACGGTGCGCGCGATTATCGCGGCGGTGGCCGTAGCAGTGCGCGGGAAACGGCTATCCGCGTGGCTGCTGGTGGCATTGCTAAAAAGTGGCTAAGCGAACGTTTTGGCGTGCAAGTGCGCGGCTATATGAGTCAATTGGGCGAAATTGCCATTCCTTTCGAGACTTGGGATTGCGTCAACGACAATCCATTTTTTTCACCCAACGAAAAAGTGTTGCCACAGCTTGAAGAATATTTGGATAATATCCGTGCCGAGCGCGATTCCGTCGGCGCGCGCATCACTGTGGTGGCAGAAGGTGTGCCAGTAGGCTGGGGCGAGCCTGTATTTGACCGACTAGACGCAGACATTGCGCATGCCATGATGAGCATTAACGCGGTAAAAGGCGTGGAGATAGGCGCTGGTTTTGCCAGTATTTCCCAGCGCGGCAGCGTGCATTCGGATGAAATGACGCCGCAAGGCTTTGTCACTAACCATGCTGGTGGTATTTTAGGTGGCATTTCGAGCGGGCAGGAAATTTGTGTGAATATTGCGCTCAAGCCAACTTCTAGCATTCCGCAAGCACGTCGTTCGATTGATAAAAATGGCAAGGCAATCACCATGCAAACCACAGGTCGTCACGACCCATGCGTGGGTGTACGCGCTACGCCCATCGCAGAGGCGATGTTGGCGCTGGTGTTGATGGATCATGCATTACGGCACCGCGCACAAAATGCCGACGTTCACAGTAGTATTCCAAAAATATAGCGCATAAATGGCTACGCGAGCGAATGGTTGCGTTGCGCGGTACTTACTTCCTAGCTGCACTTTAAATGTACTGCTTGCGTTGTTGCGTACCGTGCGCCTTGCCCTTCATTTCGCTCGCTCATTTAATCATTCCGGTTGGCTATGAGTCACGCACTGCACACCAATCTGTCCCGCTTTTACTTCGTTTATTACTTCTTTGTAGGCGCGTTCGTGCCTTATTGGGGCTTGTACCTGCAATCCGAGCAATTTTCGGCGGCAGATATTGGCATTCTTATGTCGCTATTCCAAATCAGTCGCATTTTTGCGCCCAATTTGTGGGGCTGGCTGGCAGACCACACCAAGCAACGCGTTAAGTGGATAAAACTTACAGCCCTATTGGGTTTGATGGGCTTTGTGGCGGTGTTTTGGGCGCATGGATTTTGGTGGTTATTTTTTGTCATGGCTGCGCTTAGCCTATTTACCAGCTCCACTTTACCGCTTTCAGAATCACTCACTTTAGCGCATCTCGCCACCACCAACGGCCATTACAGCCGCATCCGTATGTGGGGTTCGCTCGGCTTTATCTTTGCCGCCGTTATTTTGGGATTTATGATGGATGCCTACGGCATTAAAAGTTTATTGTGGTTTTTGTTGGTTGTGCAAATTGTGCTGTTTTACCTCACTTTTAAGTTGCCAGAGGCGACGATTGCGCCGCATGAAAGTGACCATTTTTCTATTTGGAAAATCCTTAAACAACCTGCAGTCATCGCTTTGCTTATCGGTTGCGCGCTGATGGTGACGGCGCATGGCGTGTTGTATAACTTTTATTCGATTTATTTGGCTGAACACGGCTACAGCAAAGGCATGATAGGCCTGCTGTGGGGGCTGGGCGTCATCTGCGAAATTATTATTTTTATGTGGATGCCAAAAATTATGGCGCGCTTTAGCTTAAAAACCATACTTTTGACAAGTTTGGCGCTGGCTGTATGCCGTTTTAGTTTAATAGGCGTTGCTGTAGATAATATGGTACTTTTATTAATCGCACAAAGCCTGCATGCGGCCACGTTTGGCAGCTTTCACGCGGCTTCGGTGGAGGTGATTACACAGTTTTTTAATGGACGCCATCAAGCGCGTGGTCAAGCCATTTATAACAGTGTGGCGTATGGCGTGGGAGGCACAATTGGTGGACTTTCTGGCGGATATGCTTTGCAATATTTGGGCGGCACACACACATTTTTATTGGCGGCGTTATTCCCATTGTTGGGTTTTATCGTGATAGCATTGGGGTTAAAGTTGGCACAAACGCATGCCTCTAAAGGCATGTTCAGCTGAAAGAACTTTGATGCAAGTTAAGTTTTTGTTGGGCTGGTTGATGAGCTTGCTGGCCGTGTCAGCGCTAGCCGAAACGTGCGTGAACGTGGCGGGATTATTTAACAATAAAGCGCTGGTGATGATTAACGGCGGTGCGCCGTGTAGCTTATCTGCAGGCAAAACGGTTGCTGGTGTAAAATTAATTTCAGCGAATAGTGAAGCGGCGACCTTTATGATGGAAGGCAAACGTCAAATGCTTAAAATGGGGCAGCCGGCTTCGGTTACGGGCGGTACTGGTCCAGCCAACAACCATTCCGTAAGTTTGTATGCGGATAGTTATGGCCACTTTTCAGGCAATTTATCCATTAATGGCGTGTCGCTGAAATACTTGGTGGATACTGGCGCAACGACAATTGCGCTGAATAGCGGCGATGCAAAATACGCTAAAATTGATTATGAAAAAGGTGAGCGAGTGCCCATTTCTACCGCCAACGGTATTATCACAGCGTATTTGGTGACATTGAACACGGTAAAATTGGCAGCATTACCTTGAATAATATTGAAGCCACTGTGAATGAAGGTGGCTCGCCTAGCGTGGTATCGCCGGGTATGTCGGCGTTAAATCGGCTGGATATGAAGCGTGATAATTTGATGATGATGTTGACCAAAAAGTATTAAGCAAATAATGATTACCTGCTCATTTGACCAATCACGAATTGTACGAAAGTGAACATGGAAACCACAAATATAAAGCCGCCAATTAAACCTGCAATCACCGCTTGTTTTAGCGTGATTTTGGCGGTGTCATCTTCATAGCCTTTGTGTTGGCGCACGCCCAGCATGCTCCACATCACAGCTTTAACTAATTGAAAAATTGAGGCTTTTGGTTTGTTGCTTGGTGCTGCTGCGGCTTGATTCATCGTACTCTTCCTAAAACTTAATGTTTGCGTTTGTCATTTTCTATTAGCGCGTAGGCTGAGTGATTGTGAATGCTCTCGAAGTTCTCTGATTCAACCACATAAGCATCGATGCGTTTTTCATTATTCAACTGTGTCGCCACGTCGCGCACCATGTCTTCTACGAATTTTGGGTTGTTATAAGCGCGCTCGGTCACAAATTTTTCATCTGGGCGTTTAAGCAAGCCATATAATTCGCACGAAGCTTGTTTCTCTACTAAACTAATAATGTCTTCTATCCAAATAAAGTCGTTAATCAGTGCGGTCACTGTGACGTGGCTACGTTGATTGTGCGCGCCATAGTCGGATATTTTTTTGCTGCACGGGCACAAGCTAGTCACGGGAACCAGCACTTTTACCGTGATGTCAAATTTGCCATTTTTAATTTCGCCAATAAACGTAACATCGTAATCTAAAAGACTTTTTACGCCAGAAATCGGTGCAGCTTTATTCACAAAATAAGGAAACCGCATTTCCACGTAGCCAGATTCGGCTTCCAGGCGGCTCACCATTTCACGCAAAATGCCTTCAAACGACTCAATTGAAATTGCGTGCTCATTCACGTTCAAAATCTCAACAAAACGTGACATGTGCGTGCCTTTAAAATTGTGCGGTAGGTGCACATACATGTCGAAAACGGCCACTGTACTTTGCTCGCCGCCAGTTTTTTCTTTTACTACCACGGGGTGGCGAATTGATTTAATACCCACCTTATTAATATCTAAATGGCGTACATCTGGCATGCCTTGGGTGTCCTCAATCGGACTTTTAGCGTGATCTGGCAAGGTAGGCTGGTTCATAAATTCTGGCGGTTTCCATAAAAATAAGCGCAATTTATATCTGTTGAAGCATCAGTTAAACTTTGCAAGTATCTGCAAAGTCTACTCGCATGCGCTTTCGTAGACAAATGTTTAATAATTGGAATGTTGGGCCAAAAATAATTAAATCAATACACAACAATTAAAAAGTTATGTTTAATTTTTTTGTAATGGCAGCCACAATTCCATCGCCATCTAGACCACATTCCGCCAACATGGTTGCATGCACACCGTGTTCAATAAAGCTATCTGGCAGACCAAGGCAAAGTGTGGGATTGTGTAAGTGAAGTAATTGCATGGATTCTAGCACTGCCGCCCCCGCGCCGCCCATTGCCGCATTTTCTTCTATGGTCACGATTAAATCGTGCGATTTAGCTAAACTGGCAATTAAATCAATATCCAACGGCTTGATAAAGCGCATATTGGCCACGCTGCATCCTAGTATTGATGATGCCTGCAGGGCAGGAGATAGCATGCTGCCAAAGGCTAAAATGGCGACTCTTTTGCCTTTTTTAACACTGGATTTTTTGACGACCTCTCCTTTGCCAATTGGTAAAGGAGCTAGTTTGGTTTCGATCACTGCGCCAGTGCCAGTGCCACGTGGGTAGCGCACCGCAGCTACACCTTGGTAATTAAACCCAGTCGTCAGCATTTGTCGGCATTCGTTTTCGTCAGAGGGCGCCATGATGACAATATTGGGAATACAGCGTAAATAGCTTAAATCAAAACTGCCAGCATGCGTTGGCCCATCCGCGCCCACCAAGCCAGCGCGGTCAATGGCGAATAACACGTCTAAATTTTGCAAAGCGACATCATGGATGAGTTGATCGTAAGCACGCTGTAAAAAGGTACTGTAAATGGCGACGACGGGTTTGAGTCCATCGCAAGCCATGCCCGCCGCAAACGTCAGTGCGTGTTGCTCAGCAATACCTACATCAAAATAGCGATTCGGATATTTTTCGGCAAACGCGTTAAGGCCAGAGCCATCGCACATGGCGGGCGTGATCGCGACCAAGTTGGCATCTTTATCTGCCATATCTACCAACCAATCACTGAACACTTGCGTGTAAGTTTTCGCGCTACTAGCAGTGTGCGAAATACCGTTGTTTGGATCGAATTTACTTACACCGTGGTATTTATTCGGATCATCCTCGGCGGGCTCAAAGCCTTTGCCTTTTTGTGTCACAATATGCAAAAATTGCATGCCTTTTAACTCACGAATATTGCTTAAAGTATCGACCAAAGTGTCGATGTCATGCCCATCAATTGGTCCGATATAGTTAAAACCGAATTCCTCAAACAATGTGCCGCTAGGCGAAACCATGCCTTTAGCGTGTTCTTCAGCGCGCTTGGCGAACTCTTTGACTGGCGACGGCATCACATCTAGTACTTTTTTGCCGCTACGTCTTACAGAATCATAAAAACGCCCAGAAAGTAAGCGTGCCAGGTAATTATTCAATGCGCCGACATTATTAGAAATGCTCATGTCGTTGTCATTGAGTATCACCAGCAAATTTGCCTCCATGGCACCCGCGTTGTTTAGTGCTTCAAACGCCATGCCTGCGGTCATGGCGCCATCACCAATAATCGCCACGCAATGGCGCGCTAAACCTGCTTGCTTGGCAGCAATCGCCATACCGAGTGCGGCAGAAATTGAGGTGCTGGAATGGCCAGTGCCGAAGGTGTCATATGGACTTTCTCCACGGCGCGGAAAGCCTGCAATGCCGCTGGGTTTGCGTAAAGCGGACATGGCTGCACGTCGACCAGTGAGGATTTTGTGCGGATAAGTTTGATGGCCAACGTCCCACACCAGTCTGTCATCTGGCGTGTTGAACACGTAATGTAGCGCAATGGTGAGCTCGATTACGCCTAAATTTGAAGCAAGATGACCGCCCGTTTTAGCCACGCTTTCAACTAAAAAAGTGCGTAGTTCAGTCGCCAGCGTTGCCAGTTCGTCGCGACTGAACTGGCGCAAATCTTCGGGCGAATTGATTGAATCTAGAAGCGACAAAATAGAGAAATTGCCCTTTAAAAGCGGCGTTGCGTAATAAAGTTGGCTAGATGCCGCAATAAATCTGCCTCGCGACCATAACATGAAAGCGCCGCTATGGCGTTGGCGTGCAGCTCGCTCGCTAAGTGTTTCGCGGCAGATAAACCCAAAATTGTGACGTAGGTGGACTTGTTGTTGAGTTTGTCTTTGCCAGCAGTTTTGCCCAAAGTTTGCGTGTCGGCTTCAGAATCCAAAATGTCATCCACCACCTGAAATGCGAGGCCAATCGCCTTGGAAAAATGGTCGATGGCTTGCACTTTTTCTGTATCGAGTACATCGGCGCTATAGGCACCCAATAAAGCCGCTGCGCGAATTAAAGCCCCGGTTTTCTGAATGTGCATATGTTCTAATTCCGTGCGGGTAAGCAGCATGCCTATGCTTTCGATATCGATGGCTTGCCCGCCTGCCATGCCGCGCGATCCGCTGGCCAAGGCCAATAGATGCAACATTTGCAATTTTTGCGTCGCACTTTTTAATAATTTATCTTGCGAGATTAGCTGAAACGCCAAACTTTGTAGCGCATCACCAACCAGCAAAGCCATGGCATCGCCATATTGTTTATGTGTGGTTGGCTTACCGCGGCGTAAATCGTCATCATCCATACATGGCAAATCGTCATGCACCAGAGAAAAGGCATGAATGATTTCTACCGAGGCTGCTGGGATATCCACTTTTTCGAGTTCCGCGCCACAAAATTCGCCCGCCGCGTAAGCCAAAAGTGCGCGTACACGTTTACCACTGCCCAGCGTAGAGTAACGCATGGCTTCATGTAAACGCATAGGTGAAACGCTCGCCAGCGGCATATTCGCTTCGAGCACGTTTTCCATACGTGACTGCATATGGCTAGCCCAGGCGTTAAAATCGGTGGTTTGTTCGTTGATAGGCGCCGTCATTGGTTTGTTCATGGGAGTTTATTCATCTTGCGGGCTAAAATCGGCTAATTGATTGGCTTCAGTCAAAATACGTACTTGCTGTTCTGCATCTGTGAGTGATTTTTGGCAGATTTGCAACAGCTCCGCACCGCGTTTATATGCGTTAATTGATTGCTCAAGCGGCAGTTGCGCCAGTTCCATTTGGCTGACCAGCGTTTCCAGCTCGGCAATGGCGCTCTCAAAACTGGGCTGCGATGATGACATGTTATTTGGCATGATTTTAAGTATGAGTGATTTTAGCAAAACTTATGATGGTTGCGTGTTTTAATCTCGTGGATGCAAGTTTGCAGTGCAAGGTTTTGTAAATTAAAGTGGGGTAAGTAGAAAAGCAGATGTTGCGCTTCTCTGATGCCAGCTTCCGATTAAAAGAGCTTGGTATTCAACCCCATCACCCCTTAACCCAAGCGTCACGATACACGAGGTTGTTTGCTGTATAATTGCGCTTTTTAGTGAGCTGTAACCATCATGGAAGCCGAACAACTCAATCAAATTGCCAACCGTTTAAGCAATTTAAGCGAGCGCAATCACGCCCTTCGGGGGTATCTTTGACTTTGAAAATAAAGCGCAAAAATTAGCAGAAGTGAATGGGTTGATGGAAGACCCGAAAATTTGGGATAATGCAGAAAAAGCGCAAAAGCTCGGCAAAGAAAAACGTAGCCTTGAACTCATCGTCCATAATCTGCAACGCTTAGCAAGCAATTTAAAAGATGCCAAAGAGCTATTTGAAATGGCGCGCGACGAGGTTGACGACGACACGCTATTAAGTGTAGATGCAGATACGTTGGCGCTTGAGCAGCAAATCGCTGATATGGAATTTAAGCGCATGTTTTCTGGCGAGCTGGATGGGGCTAATTGCTTTATCGAGTTTCAATCTGGTAGCGGCGGAACGGAAGCGCAAGATTGGTGCAATATGTTGCTACGCATGTATTTGCGCTACGCTGAGCGCAAAGGCTTTAAGGTAGAAGTGCTGGAGTTATCCGATGGTGACGTGGCGGGCATTAAAGGCGCGTCAATTAAGGTTGCTGGTGATTACGCTTATGGCACGTTGCGCACTGAAAATGGCGTGCATCGCCTGGTACGTAAATCGCCTTTTGATAGCAACGCTAAACGCCACACCTCTTTTGCCAGCGTACAGATTTTTCCCGAGGTCGATGACTCCATTCAAATTGACATCAACCCCGCCGATTTACGCATTGATACGTACCGCGCCAGTGGTGCGGGTGGGCAACATATTAATAAGACAGATTCTGCCGTGCGTATCACCCACTTGCCGACGAATACGGTGGTGCAATGCCAAAATGACCGAAGCCAACACCGCAACCGCGAAGAGGCCATGAATATGTTGAAAGGCGCGCTGTATAACTTAGAGCTAAACAAGCGCAACGCCGATAAACAAGCGCTGGAAGACGCTAAAACCGACATTGGTTGGGGGCACCAAATTCGCAGTTATGTGCTCGACCAAGGTCGCATTAAAGATTTACGCACCAATGTGGAAATCGGCAATACGCAAGGCGTGCTGGATGGTGATTTGGATCCATTTATTCAAGTAAGCCTAAAACAAGGCGTTTAAATAAAGGTAATTAGGGTGCTTTGTCACTATAGCCCAGCCCAATTAAATAATCAGGATAACTATTAAAGTAAATCATGCAAAAACCTGCCATTTCGTCTATTCCTCTGCAAGAAACCATTGCCAACCGCTGGAGCGGGCGTGCCTACGATGCTGCTAAAAAAGTCAGTCAAGAGCAAATCATCGCCTTGCTGGAAGCTGCGCGATGGGCACCTTCGTGTTATGGTGATCAGCCTTGGCGGTTAATGGTGTGGGATAAGCATCAGAACGAACAAGCTTGGCAACAGGCGTTTGAGTGCCTAGTGCTGGGCAATCAAGCTTGGGTAAAAGATGCCCCAGTATTAATGTTAAGTTGTGCCAATACTGTGTTTGGGCATAATAACCAGCCCAACCGCTGGGCGCAATATGACACAGGCGCAGCAGCCGAGAACTTATGTTTGCAGGCGACGGACTTGGGGCTGATGGCGCACCAAATGGGCGGGTTCAATGCGGATAAAGCGCGTGAGGAGTTTGCTATCCCCTCGCAATATACGCCGATGGCGATGGTCTCTATTGGCTATCCTGCTGATATTGCTACAGTGACTGGCGAAGCTTTAACCCGCGAGATGACGGAGCGTAAACGCAAGGCTTTGGGCGAGTTGTTTTTTGCGGGCGCTTGGGGAAAGCCCATCCAAGAGTAAAAACACGCAAGCAAGCTTAACTAAAGTGGCAAGCTCTGTTAGAATCACGCGTTCACAAAAATTAATAGAAATTCAAGGCAAAATCATGGCAGTTATTACGCTTACCAAAGAAAATTTTAAACAAACTATTGAGAGCAATAATTTTGTAATCGTGGATTTTTGGGCTCCGTGGTGCGAGCCTTGCGTGGCCTTTGCGCCTACGTTTGAGGCGGCTGCCGCGAAAAATCCAGACATCGTGTTCGGTATGGTAAATACCGAAGCAGACCCTGAAATCAGTGAGTATTTTGAAGTGGCGCAAATCCCCGGTATTTTGGTGATTCGCGATCAAGCTGGCATACACACGCAGGTGGGCGAAATTGGTGCTACCGCGTTAGAAGAAATTATCAAATGGGCGCGCGCGCGCGATATGAGTGTGGTGCGTGAGCACTACGCGGTCGAAGCCAAAAAGCAACAACTGGCAGTATAAGAAAAGCCACGCATTGCGTGGCTTTTTGTTGAATACAGCGACTAAAATCCGCCCTAAAACCCACCAGTTGTCACAAGCCGAAACACATAATAAGCGCCAATTGCCATCATGATGTACCTGGGGATATTGCCCAATTTTTTTGCTCTTATCTGGATTGGTAGATGACATCATACGGTTGAGCAACCAAAACACAAAAATAACCACCAGAATAAACATCATGTGCGCAGTGGATTCGAATAGCCAGGAAAAGGCGGTTTTGAGCCAGCCCCCTCTTTAAAAAATTCCAATCCAATCCAATCCAATCCCCGTAATGCCTATCAACATTAACACTACGCCCACTACCGATATGATAGTTTTTAAAGGTGTATCGGCTTTTATGTCAGCGTTTTTAGCATATTTATTCGGTTATTTTTTCAGTGGTGCGGCCATCATTAATCCCATTAATGATTAGCTATGCTAATTGAGCGGGCTAATTCTGAGTTAAATATTTAGCTGGGTCAACAGATTTACCCAAACGGCGAATCTCAAAATGCAGTTTTGTGGTGTTGCTGTCGGTGATGCCCATCTCGGCAATTTTTTGACCAGCGACTACATTCTGGCCTTCTTTCACCACAATTTCACTGTTGTGCGCGTACACCGATAAATAGGTTCTATTGTGCTTAACAATCACTAATTTACCATAGCCGCGTAAATCGGAGCCGCTATAAATCACCTTACCAGCACTTGCTGCGTTGACGGCTTGGCCAGTTTTGCCTGCAATATCAATACCTTTATTGCTGACTTCGTTAAAGCCAGCCGTTACTTTGCCTTGCGTAGGCCATGCCCAAGCAATCGACTCGTCGTCGGTTGAGTGAGTGTCGCTTGGCTTTGCCTCGACGGATTTTGCATCGGCAGGCTTGGTTGTAGCACTTGTTGTCGCAGGCGTGGCGCGATTAAACGCCTCTTTGCTATAGGGTGCGCGCACGGCTTTTGGCTCGGATAAAACAGGTGTTACCCCGGATGGTGCAGGTTTGGTTTCCGCAACCGTTTTGTCGCCAGTAACAGAAGATTCAATTTTTAGGGGGGTCACCACCACGTCATCTGCTGTTTTATTGGCTTCTGCAGGCGCAGTAGCTTTAGTTTTAAAGCTGATTAAATCTAGTTTTTGTCCAATGTTGATTGGGTAGGGCGCAATAATATTATTGGCAGCCGCAATCTCTTTGTAATCAATGCCGTACTCCAAACCAATGCCAAATAAGGTATCGCCTTTTTTTACAATGTGGCTATCAGGCCGCCAATCCTTGGCTGTAGCGGCTTTAGCCTCGGTAGGCTTAGCTTCAGACGGCTTGGGTTTGCTGGTAGCAGGTTCAATTACAGGTGCAGGCGGGTTAGTTTCACAAGCGGTTAGCAGTAATGCAAACAAGACGACAACGATGCGCATCATCAACTTACGCCGCCTAGCAAAGGCACGAATTTAACGGGTTCGAGCTTGGTTTGGTTGTAGTCATTTTCTAAACGTTCAATCAAATGCAAAGCTTGCGTGCTGGTTCCCACAGGAATCACCATGCGCCCACCAACGGCCAGTTGCGCCAGTAATTCTTGCGGTACATGGCTGGCCGCCGCCGTGACAATAATGCCGTCGAAAGGCGCGTATTCATTAAGCCCGAGGCTTCCATCCGCATGGTCTAACTTCACGTTGTTGCATTTTAATGTGCGCAAATGGCCACGCGCTTTCATCACCAGTGGACGAATGCGCTCAAGCGAAAGCACTTCTTTTGCTACGCGCGATAAAATGGCAGTTTGGTAGCCACAGCCAGTGCCAATTTCCAGCACTTTATTCAGTTGTTTTCCATTACGCAAAATCTCGGTCATGCGCGCCACAATATAAGGTTGCGAAATGGTTTGCGCGAACCCTATCGGCAGCGCGACATCTTCGTAGGCGCGTATCGATAAGGCATCATCAATAAAAATATGCCGTGGAATTTCACCCATGGCGTGCAAGACGACTTCATCTTTAATGCCTTGCTCGCGCAGGCGCGTCAACATGCGCTCGCGCGTGCGGATTGACGTCATGCCAATGCCAGATTTTGAATGGGTTTTCGGTAAGGCCATTATGCTAAGGTAACCATTATTCTGTTAGCCAGCTTTGCATTTCAGCAAGTTGTGTATGTTTGGTTAAATCCACTTGAATTGGTGAAATAGAGACTTGCTTGTGCGCAACCGCGTAAAAATCGGTGCCCTCACCGCCATCATTTGCTTGACCTGCCGCGCCCACCCAATAGACGGTTTCACCGCGCGGCGTTGTAAGTTGCATGACTGGATCCGCCTTATGGCGTTTACCCAAGCGCGTGATGACGCGGCCTTTTAGTTGGTCGTAAGGCACATCTGGCACGTTAATATTAAGCAGCGTGGGCGATGCAAAACCAGTTTTTAGGTAATGCTGCACCAGTTCCACCACCACGCGCGCAGCGGTGTCAAAATGCGTTGCATTGTGTTGCGACATGGAAATCGCAAACGAGGGAATGTCCAGTAAATAACCTTCCATAGCCGCCGCCACCGTGCCGCTATAAATGGTGTCATCACCCATATTGGCGCCATCATTAATGCCGCTGATGACCATGTCTGGTGCGGTGTCCATTAAGCCAGTGAGCGCTAAATGCACACAATCGGTCGGCGTGCCATTAACATAAAAAAAGCCATTGCTGGCTTTTTTGACGCTTAAAGGTCTATCTAATGTGAGTGAATTACTGGCACCGCTACGATTACGCTCTGGTGCAACGACGGTGATTTCGGCTAATTTGGCTAAATGACTGGCTAAAATACTCAGGCCAGGTGCAGAATAGCCGTCGTCATTGGATAGCAGTATTTTCATACGCAACTTATCAATAGCATTTTCATACGTCAATTATAAATTAAGTGCGAGATTTTAAGCGCTGTTTCGGCTGAGTTTCGCGTAAAAAATTGCGCAGACAAAAAATATTAAGCTTAAAACTACTTCTATTAACGCTAATTGAGCGGATGTGCCCGTGTCCGACCATGCACGCACCACGCCCTCGGTAAAGTAGAGCAGTATAAACATACTTGCCCATTGGTAGGTGTAGCGGCGGCCTTTAAGAATGCCGAGCAGTGGTAACAAAAGTGGCACAGCTTTTAGCATAAGCAATGAGCCGCTGGCCTTGAGTGGCGCCAATATTACTTCCCACGCCAAGCATAATATGATTAAAGCAATCAGGCTGCAAGCCGCGCCAACGCCTAGTGCTGGCAGTGCCTTCAAAGTTTTCCTGGTAGATTTAAGACGCAAGCTTTAGTGCCGTTTCGGCCAAACGCTTGCCAAGTGCTAAGCACAACTTTTTCTCGTCAGAGGTTAATGGTTTGTCGTCCATCGTGCCGCCGATATGGCTTGCGCCATAAGGCGTGCCGCCGCTTTGTGTGCTGGATAAGGCAGGCTCAGAGTAGGGTAACCCGATGATTAACATGCCGTGATGTAGCAACGGAAACATCATGGTGAGTAGCGTACTTTCGTTGCCGCCATGCATACTGCCCGTGCTGGTAAATACGCAAGCTGGTTTGTCGATAAGCGCACCTTTTAGCCACAAGCCAGCCGTACCATCCAAAAAATATTTCATCGGTGCGGCCATATTGCCAAAGCGGGTGGGGCTACCAAGTGCTAGGCCGACGCATTCTTCCAAGTCGTTAAGTTCGCAATATGGGTCGCCAGAAGCGGGAATATCCATTTCAGTTGCTTCGCAATTTGCTGAGACCTTTGGCACGGTGCGTAGGCGTGCTTTTACATCTTTAACGCTCTCCACGCCACGCGCAATCAGCTGCGCCATTTCTTTAACAGCACCACCTTGGGAGTAATAAAGGACTAAAACCTCTGTCATTTAACACCGCCATTCCAGCGCAGGCGGGAATAACAATAAGGGTTAGCCATGTTTTTTTATTAAATCAACGGCTTTGCCAATGTAGTTGGATGGTGTCATTTCTAGCAGTGACTGTTTGACATCCGCAGGTATTTTTAGCGTTTGTATAAACGCATGCAGCGAATCTTTGTTAATGCTGCCTTTGCCGCGCGTGAGTTCTTTCAGTTGTTCGTAGGGGTTTGCCAAGCCGTATCGTCTCATCACGGTTTGAATGGGTTCTGCTAGTACTTCCCAGCTATTGTCTAAATCTTCGGCCAATTTTGCTGCGTTGATTTCTAGTTTATTCAAGCCGCGTAAGCAGGAATCATAACCTAGCAGGGTATAACCAAACGCCACGCCCATATTGCGTAACACGGTGGAATCAGTTAAATCACGCTGCCAGCGCGAGATCGGTAGTTTCTCTGCCATATGGCGTAGCACCGCATTCGCTAAACCTAAATTACCTTCACTATTTTCAAAGTCAATCGGGTTAACTTTGTGCGGCATGGTGGATGAGCCGATTTCACCTGCTTTGACTTTTTGCTTGAAGTAACCCACTGAAATGTAGCCCCAAATATCGCGGTTGAGGTCAATCAGAATAGTGTTGACGCGCGCCAAAGTGTCATAAAGCTCTGCCATGTAGTCGTGCGGCTCAATTTGAATGGTCATCGGGTTGTAAACCAAGCCTAATTTTCCGACAAATTTTTTCGCAAAAGTTTCCCAATCAAAGTTGGGGTAAGCCGACAAATGCGCGTTGAAATTACCCACCGCACCGTTGATCTTACCGAGTATTTCATTGTTTTTTAATTGTTTTTGTTGACGCTGCAAACGATAAACGACATTCGCCAGCTCTTTACCCATTGTCGTTGGCGATGCGGTTTGGCCATGCGTGCGCGATAGCATGGGCGTGTCGGCAAGTTGTGTTGCAAGTTCAGTTAAGCGCGTAATTAAATCCGCCAAAAATGGCAACATCACTACGTCGCGTGCGCTTTTTAGCATTAATGCGTGCGAGAGGTTGTTGATGTCTTCCGATGTGCAAGCAAAGTGGATAAATTCACTCGCTTTTTGTAACTCTTTGTTGTGTTGAAACTTCTCTTTAAGCCAATATTCAAGCGCTTTTACGTCGTGATTGGTGCGTGCTTCAATCACTTTAACTTGCGCCGCATCCGCCTCAGAAAAGTGAGCAATTGCTGCGTCTAACTCTTTAATGGTGTCAGCCGAAAACGGCGCAATTTCTTGTAAATCTTTAGCGGCGGATAATGCTTTCAGCCATTCCACTTCCACCCAAGCGCGGTGTTTAATTAGCGCATATTCGCTAAAGAAAGGGCGTAAAGCATTTAATTTGGATTGGTAGCGACCATCTAGAGGCGATAGCGCGTTGAGCGTGGTAAGAGTCATAAAATCAAAAAAACCGTATTGATAAGGTGCTATTTTACGCCTTTTTCGACGCTTAATCTATGCGGTGGCTGCAAGACAAAACTTTAACAAATAATTATTTGATGATGACGAAAGCTTTAAAAGTGATATGCAGGCCGTATGCGTCTTGGGAGCGCGGGACTAATGAGAATACTAATGGTTTGTTGCGACAGTTCTTTCCAAGGCAGCATGACTTTAACAGTATTACCGATGAAGAAATTAACCATGTGATGAATTTACTTAATGACAGACCTAGAGTACGCTTTAAGCAGGCAAGGCGAGGTGGTCGACTGCTCGCAAAATACCTTGGCTGACTCAATATGAAAAAAGCTTTTTGACCGCCGCCATTAGGGTTTGCAAAGCCAAAGCCTTGGTCATATTTCTATCCTGAAATTTTTCCTTGATAGCGCATTAATGCAAAACACCTTCGACATGTAGCCCGGTATTTTGGCGTACATAAAGTTCTTCCCACAAGTCTTCAGCGCGTTTATCGTGTGTTAACAGTGAGAACAAAACCACCATTAAAAAACCCAGAGGAATTGAAATAATGCCTGGATTTTTGAGGCGGAATAGTGGTTTCTCTAAGCCCATCATGCTAGTGAGTTGGCTAGTTGTTTGGTTTTGATATTTAGCTAAATCCTCTTTGGCTTTTTCAATTTGCTTTTTTAGCGCAGCTATTTTGATTTGCGCTTTGATGATTTCTTCTGGCGGTGTATCGTGGTCTATTTCACTATTAACTAATTTCGTTTGAAATGGAACGCTATCCAACGTTTCTACAGTAGGCTTGGCAGGTTCTGCTTTTTGGCAGAAGGTGAAAAGTTCGCAAATAAAGCCTTCGCTGGCTTTTGCTGCAATGGCAGGTTGGCCTACTGCGCCTTCCAGAACTGTTTTGGCATCCGCCACCATTTTTTGTGGGTAGGTCATATTGGGTGAAATTAGCACCAATAAAATCGCACTACCCGCGCCAATGAGCATGCCCATCACCACGCCAGTGGTATTGCATTTTTTCCAGTATAGTGTAAGGAAAATCGCAGGTAAGTTGCTGCTGGCTGCCACTGCAAACGCCATGCCGACTAGGTGAGCGACGTTTTGACCTTTGGCGAGTATGCCAATCAAAATGGCGACGACACCCACGCAAATGGACGCAATTTTGGCAGCTTGCATTTGTTGTGCCTGGCTGGTGTTACCGTCTTTTATCACGTTCACATACAAATCATGTGCAATAGCGGAGGCAGAGGCCAATACTAGACCCGCCACTACCGCAACAATGGTGGCGAATGCAACTGCGGCGACAAACGCCAACATAAAATTACCAAGTAAAGAGTTCTCGCCGCCACCCAAATATTGCGCCAGTAATGGCGCGGCCATGTTGCCGCCTTTATCAATACCGCCGATGGTTTCTGGCCCTACGTGTATTGCTGCGCCAAAGCCTAAAAATAAAGTGAGCACATAAAAGCCACCAATTATCGCCATCGCCCACACCACACTTTTACGCGCTTCTTGCGCATTGGGCACAGTAAAAAAGCGCATGAGAATATGCGGCAAACCTGCGGTGCCAAATACCAATGCCATGCCAAGGCTAATCTGGTCGATAGGATCCTTTAAAAATAGGCCAGGCTCTAAAAAGCGTTGCCCGAGCTCTTGTGCGCTCATGCTACTGGCGGCTGTGCCTAATAGTTTGGCTACTTGCGCTTGGACTTTACTATCGCTTACTACCGCTTGTAAAAACGCGGGCAAACTAAAGCCGTAAGGCAACCAGACTAGCGTAACCAATACTAAAGAGGCAATCACCAATAAAACCGCTTTTACAATTTGCACATAAGTCGTTGCTACCATGCCACCAAACACCACATAAGCCAGCATCAGCGTGCCAACCGCAATCACACTCACTTCGTAATCAATACCAATCAGCGTTTTAACTAACACGCCGCCACCCACCATTTGCGCGGTGAGGTAAAAAATGCTGACGGTGATGGTGGAAAGTGCAGCCACCATGCGCGCTTTTTTGGGGTCATTGCGAAACGCTAAAATGTCGCCTAAGGTGTATTTGCCGATGTTGCGGCATGGCTCGGCAATCACTAACAACACAGCAATATAACCCATGAGAAAGCCGACAGAATACATAAAACCATCGTAGCCATACAGTGAGATAAGCCCTGCAATGCCCAAAAAAGACGCAGCTGACAGGTAATCGCCCGCGATTGCCCAGCCGTTTTGCAAGCCAGAGATTGAGTTGCCTGCTGCGTAAAAATCTTCTGTTGATTTCACGCGCTTGCTCGCCCAATAGGTGATGTACATAGTGGCGGCGATAATGCTGCTAAATACTAAAAAAGTGAGCCAACGATATTCTGCAGAAACTGCTGCATACTTTTTAGGCGTCGCCAATACTGGTGCGGTCTGCAGGGTAGCTATAATTAACAATACTTTGTTCATGGACTTAATATTCATATCACGGTCCTAATGTTGTGAGCGTCTTTTACCAAAGCTTTGGAACGTGCGTCAAACTCAGCATTGGCGCGCTTGGCGTAAATAACGGCAATTGCCCACGCCACAATAAATTGCGAAAGCGCAAACAGTAAGCCAACATTGATGACGCCCCAAGTTTTCACTTTTAAAATGTCTTGAAAATAGGCCGTGCTGATAGGGAGTAGAAAATAAAAAATCAATGTAAACAACATCATGCGCCACAAGAATTTATTTTTCTCTCGATGCAAGGCTTGAAAACGTGGATCAGCCTCGACCGCTTCCCAGTGAATCCCCAAGGGGATGTTGGATTTTTGCAAGATTTTTCTCCCTATTTTTTGAAATTATTACATCAGTTTTACTGGTGATTGTACTGGCTTTGCGGTAAAATTTCTTCCCGTCTGTACGAATTTAATCGTGCTCCAATATTCAAGGGTTTTATGACCAAATATGTATTCGTCACTGGCGGTGTAGTCTCCTCTTTAGGCAAAGGTATCGCGGCGGCTAGCCTGGGTGCAATTCTAGAATCGCGTGGCATCAAAGTGACCATGCTCAAGTTAGATCCCTATATTAACGTTGACCCTGGCACCATGTCGCCTTTCCAACACGGCGAGGTGTTTGTGACCGACGACGGTGCAGAAACTGACTTGGATTTAGGTCATTACGAACGTTTTATTTCGCAACGCATGGGTAAACGCAACAATTTTACTACTGGACAAATTTACGAATCTGTCATTAGAAAGGAGCGTCGTGGCGAATATTTAGGCAAAACCGTGCAGGTGATTCCGCACATTACCGACGAGATTAAAGCGCACATTCGGCGCGGTGCAGAAGGCGCGGATGTGGCGATTGTGGAAGTGGGCGGCACGGTGGGCGACATTGAATCGTTACCATTTTTAGAGGCCATCCGTCAAATGGGTTTTGAAGGCGGCAAAACCAGTGCCTGTTATGTGCATTTAACCTTACTGCCTTGGATTCCCACCGCTGGTGAGCTGAAAACAAAACCTACGCAGCATTCTGTCAAAGAATTGCGCGAAATTGGTATTCAGCCCGACATTTTACTATGTCGTGCCGAGCGCGACATCCCAGAAGAAGAAAAACGTAAAATTGCGCTGTTTACCAATGTGGCTTTTGAGGCGGTGATTAGTGCGATTGATAGCGATTCGATTTACAAAATCCCAGGCTTGTTGCACGACCAAATGATGGACGAAATCGTTTGCCATAAGCTGGATATTTTGGCGAAAGCAGCTGATTTATCGAGCTGGCAGCACATTACACAATTGTTGGCCAATCCGAAACATAACGTGGATATTGCCTTTGTTGGCAAATATGTCGATTTGGCTGACTCTTACAAATCGCTCACAGAGGCCTTAATCCATGCGGGGATTCACACAGAATCTAAAGTAAAAATTCACTATATTGACAGTGAGGAAATCGAAAAAATCGGCACTGATGCGTTGAGCAATATGGATGCTATTTTGATTCCAGGCGGTTTTGGCGTGCGCGGCACAGAAGGCAAAATTGCAGCAATTAAATTCGCCCGCGAAAGCAAAATTCCGTACCTAGGCATTTGTTTGGGCATGCAATTGGCGGTGATTGAGTTTGCGCGCAATGTAGCTGGTTTAAAAGATGCCAATAGCACAGAGTTCGATGCGGATGCGCCGCACAAGCTGATTGGTCTCATCACGGAATGGCAAGATGCGACAGGAAAAGTTGAAGTGCGTGATGAGTATTCTGACCTTGGTGGCACCATGCGTTTGGGGGCACAAAGCTGTCCAATCGTTGCGAATACGCTGACGGCCAGCATTTACGGCGCGCAGGTGAATGAACGCCATCGCCATCGTTATGAAGTCAACAATCATTATGTAGAGCAGCTTAAAAAAACTGGCATGGTGATTTCTGCACGCACTACTGGTGAAGATTTATGTGAGATTATTGAGTTACCAAAAGCCACGCATCCGTGGTTTGTCGGGGTGCAGTTTCACCCAGAGTTCACTTCGAATCCGCGCACAGGCCATCCCTTATTCAAGGCTTACGTGCAAGCGGCACTTGACAATAAAAAAGTAAAAAATTAATTGTCATTCTGACGCAAGTCAGAATCTGCAAGAGGCTGAACCAGTGGGTGCTGAATCAAGTTCAGCATGACAGATGAGAGAGTAAAATGAAATTATGTAATTTTGAAGTCGGCTTAGATAAACCCCTGTTTTTAATCGCAGGACCATGTGTGATTGAATCGCGCGAGTTCGCGATTGAAACTGCGGGCAAGTTAAAAGAAATCGCAGTAAGCGTTGGTATTCCATTTATTTACAAATCAAGCTATGACAAAGCTAATCGCAGCTCGACCAAGACTTTTCGCGGTTTTGGGCTAGATGAAGGGTTAAGAATTTTAGACGAAGTGAAAAGCCAAATTGGCGTACCCGTGTTGACTGATGTGCATACTGAGGAGCAAGTAAGCGCAGTTGCTGCCGTGGTGGATGTGCTACAAACACCCGCATTTTTATGTCGTCAGACCGATTTTATTGTCGCAGCTGCCACTTGCGGCAAGCCAGTGAATATTAAAAAAGGCCAGTTTTTAGCACCGCATGATATGTTACAGGTGGTGAAAAAAGCCAAAGAGGCCAACGGCAATGCAGACACAATTATGGTGTGCGAGCGCGGCGCTTCGTTTGGTTACAACACGCTGGTTTCTGATATGCGTAGCTTGGCGATTATGCGCGAGACCCATTGCCCTGTGGTATTTGATGCGACGCACTCGGTGCAGCAACCAGGCGGTCAAGGGGATAAAAGTGGCGGCCAGCGTGAGTTTGTGCCAGTATTGGCGCGGGCCGCGGTGGCGAGCGGCGTGGCGGGTGTGTTTATGGAAACACACCCAGATCCTTCAAAAGCCTTGTCTGATGGTCCAAATGCTTGGCCGATGCACAAAATGGAAGATTTATTGCATTTGTTGCTGGATATGGACAAGTTGGTTAAAAAAGCAGGCTTTGCAGAGCAAGAATTGTAAATTATTAGAACAAACTTTGTAGATTTAAGGAATAAAAATGAGCGCAATTGTAGATATTATCGCCCGTGAAATTATGGACTCGCGCGGCAATCCAACCGTTGAGGCCGACGTGTTGCTGGAAAGTGGTGTCATTGGTCGTGCGGCGGTGCCTTCCGGCGCTTCTACTGGCAGCAAAGAGGCAACAGAATTGCGTGATGGCGATGCAGCGCGCTATTTGGGCAAAGGTGTGTTGCAGGCGGTGGAAAACGTGAATACTGAAATTACCGAAGCGATTATTGGCTTGGATGCTGAAGAGCAAAGCTTTATCGACAAAACTTTGATTGAGCTGGATGGCACAGAAAATAAAGACCGTTTGGGTGCAAATGCGATTTTAGCGGTTTCGATGGCTACCGCACGTGCGGCAGCGGAGGAGAGCGGATTGCCGCTGTACCGCTATTTAGGTGGCTCTGGCAGCATGCAATTGCCGACGCCGATGATGAATATTATCAACGGTGGCGCGCATGCAGACAACAGCGTTGATATGCAAGAGTTTATGATTATTCCTGCAGGTTTGCCGAGTTTTCGCGAGGCTTTGCGGTGCGGTGCG
Organism: Methylotenera oryzisoli; assembly: GCA_945907735.1. GTDB lineage: Bacteria > Pseudomonadota > Gammaproteobacteria > Burkholderiales > Methylophilaceae > Methylotenera_A > Methylotenera_A oryzisoli_B. The sequence goes on along the minus strand of CAMDTL010000012.1, from coordinate 18,136 downwards.
GAAGTATTTCATCAACTTAAAAAAACGTTAAATAAAAAAGGCTTGGCAACGACAGTGGGTGATGAGGGCGGTTTTGCGCCGAACTTGCCATCTAACGAAGCGGCGATTCAGTTGATTTTAGAAGCCATTTCAGCAGCGGGTTACGAGCCTGGACGCGACGTGTATTTGGGTTTGGATTGCGCCAGTACTGAGTTTTATAAAGATGGAAAATATCATTTAGCATCAGAAGGCTTAGCGCTTTCATCGGCGCAATTTACTGATTATTTAGCCACTTGGTGCGATAAATACCCTATCATCAGTATAGAAGATGGCATGGCTGAATTTGATTGGGATGGCTGGGACACGCTCACCAAACGCTTGGGAAAAACCACGCAGTTAGTGGGCGATGACTTGTTTGTGACGAACGCGAAAATTTTGCACGAAGGCGTCAAGCGTGGCGTGGCGAACTCGGTGTTGATTAAAGTCAATCAAATCGGCACGTTAACTGAGACTTTCCAAACCATCGAAACCGCCAAGCGTGCGGGTTACACGGCGGTTATTTCGCATCGCTCTGGCGAGACTGAAGATACCACGATTGCGGATATTTCGGTTGCCACCAACGCGTTGCAAATTAAAACGGGTTCGCTGTGCCGTAGTGAGCGCGTAGCCAAATATAATCAATTGTTGCGCATTGAAGAAGAGTTGGGCGATTCATTAAGTTACGCTGGAATGAGTGCGTTTTATCAGTTATTTAAGTAGTAGGTGAGACAGCAAAACAAATGACTTGGGATGCAGTGCAAGGTGAGCGGCGCACAGAAGCCGAGATAGCATGGGTTGATACAGCAAGGTTGCGAGCACCGCAACCTTGCCAACCTTGCCGCAATGCGCCCAAAGCATAGTTTTGAAATCCTTAACGCTAATTTTTGTGATTCTGATCGCCTTGCTGCAATATCCACTATGGCTGGGCAAGGGCAGTTGGTTGCGGGTGTGGAATGTGAGTCAGCAAATTGATGAGCAAAAAGAAAACAATACATCGTATAAGCAACGTAATGAAACGCTTAATGCTGAAGTGCGCGATTTAAAACAAGGCAATGCGGCGATTGAAGAGCGCGCGCGTAGTGAGCTGGGCATGATTAAGCAAGATGAAGTGTTTTATCAGGTCATTGACCAAGCGCTACCGACGCAGCCTGCCAATCAATTACCAGAAATATCTAATAAAAGAATAGATGCTCTGGGGCTCGCGCCGAATAAGGCTGCTATCGACACTCAAACATCAAGTGAGTAAGGTAAACTTTTAGTGATGATTGCTTGATTGTTCCAGAAAACGTTCCCGGCTTGCTGCGAATCGATGCGCATTTCAGCTAAAACATCAAAACCACCAGCTAAGTTAGGCGCGCTTCTAACGATTTGACCGACTTCATTTTGTGTTGCATCTATCACTTTATCACCCGCCTGCGGTGCGCTTGCAGATTGAATGCTGGCTAAATAGGTACGGCGTTTTACGCTACCCAAATAATGCGTGCGTGCGACAATTTCTTGCCCTGTATAGCAACCTTTTTTAAAGTTAATCCCATTTAAAATATCCAAGTTAAGCATTTGCGGCACAAATTGTTCTTGGGTTTTTAATGTAACATCGGGAATGCCCGATTGTATCTCTAGACTATCCCAGTGCGGTTTTTCGACCACTTGGCAATTGACTTTGAGTGCGTTCCAAATAACTGGCGCGCTGGCCGCATCGGTAAAAATTTCAAACCGTGCAACGCCATTAAAGCTTGGTAGTTTTAAGATTTCACCATTGTCTAAACTCACCAATTCGTAATCTTGTGCTGGAGTTTTGGCAAACATGGGGGCTAGCATTGATGCGGATTCTGGGCCGTTAATTCCAAACTTTATAATCGAATCCGAAACGTCTTTAATCTCGACCTTACTGCGCATCACGTACATTTTTAAGCGCTTCATGATGGGTTCTAACAACTCGCGATTAAACTGCAAATGTAGATGATCGTGATGCGAAAACGCCAAAAATAACGCCAGCATGCGGCCTTTTGGGTTGCAGTAAGCACTGTAGTGCGCGTTGTTGCCAGTAAGCAGTTTTACATCATTGGTGACTTGGCCTTGCAAAAAAGTCACTGCATCCGCGCCACTCATCTCGAGCAAGCCTAGATGCGATAAATCGCACAGTATATTATTGCTGGTTGCCATGTTAAAAGTTACCTTGTAATGATTATAATGCGCTATGCGTCCCGTTTTATTGCAAGCCATTCACATCAAACTGATGCCCTCAACACGCTTATTGGGGCTGGTGGGCGGTGTTTCAATCGCTTGCTGTTTGATTTTATTGAGCTTGCTAATTCCGCCTTTTATCAAGCTTGCTATTATCGCGCTAATTATAGCGTCGAGCACATTTTTTATTTTGCGTGATGCTTTATTGCTGTTGCCTAGCTCGTGGAAAACAATCGACGTTGATAACAAGGGGGAGTTGACCATGACCAAAAACAGCGAGCAACAATTTCAATTAACACCTGCCTCAAACTCATTTGTCCATGCGGGTTGCACGATACTCAATTTCAAGAGAAGTGGCTTTAATTTTGCGCCTGGGCCAGTGATTTTATTGTCAAGCGTAGCAAGTGCAGATGAGTTAAGAAGATTGCGCGTTTGGCTGCACTGGTTTAAGCACAAAGAGTCATATCAGGAGGATTTGAGCGCGGCAGATTCGCAGGCTCGGGAAAGCTACGAATGAGCTTGGCCAGCGTGACCATGCTTTCGCGCACGCGGCTGTTGCTAGACCAGCCGTTACGCCAATCTAAGTGGTTAATTAAATAGTAACACAACTAATGCGGATGCTTTTTGCGCCAAACCCATGGCGGGGTTTGCTGTTTGGTTTGCCAAAGCCCGCGTTTATTTTGACGCGCTTGTTGTTCTGCAAGGTCTAGCGTGTCATCCATCGTGTAACTGCGGTAAAACCAGGCGTGACCGTTTCTAACCATATAAGCGCTGGCATCCGTGTTGTTGCAGTGTAATTTTCCCAAGTTGCGTTGGTATTGATCTATGCCAACAATATAAACGTTAACGCTGGCATTTTTGCAGAAATTGATGAGCGCCCAGCGAGATTTTTTGCCATAAGCTTGATTGTGTTCTGGCGCGTCGATGTCGCTTAGGCGCAGTTTGTATGCACGGCCAGCATCGTTAATCTTAACTGTATCCCCGTCGTAAAAATAAGTTATTTCGGCAGAAAAAACAGGCAGGCTACAGGCCACCAAAAATACAACCAATGACCATGTGCCCCCTAAGGCGGTTATTTTATGCTTCAAATGATTAACTTTCTTGAATGGTAAGTCTTAATTACCCACTTCCGTCATTCCCGCCTACGCGGGAATGACGGAAGTGGGTGTTTTGTAGATTGAATAATGATTGCGGCCTAACTTTATTAACTGTAATAGTTGCTTGGTGCTAGCACGGTGGGAATCGCTTTCGCATCCAAATTCGGATGATCTTTGCTGTAATGCAGTCCACGGCTCTCTTTGCGTGAAATGGCACTTTCCACAATCAGTTCAGCCACTTGCAGCAAGTTACGCAGCTCGATTAAATCATTGCTGATTTTAAAATTGCTGTAAAACTCTTGCACCTCATCGCGCAACATATGGATGCGATGCAGCGCACGGCTTAAGCGTTTATCGGTACGCACAATGCCGACGTAGTTCCACATAAAGCGCCGCAGCTCATCCCAAGTGTGGGTAATCAGCACTTCCTCGTCGGCATCGGTGACGCGGCTTTCGTCCCACTGCGGCAGTTGACTGATGGTTTGCATGGATGCATGGAGAATATCGTTTGCCGCGGTGCGACCAAACACCACACATTCCAGCAATGAATTGCTGGCTAGGCGATTTGCGCCATGCAAGCCACTGTATGCGGTTTCACCAATGGCATATAAATTGGCGATGTCGGTGCGGCCTTGCGCATCCACCATCACGCCACCGCAACTGTAATGCGCGGCAGGCACCACTGGAATGGCTTGTTTGCTGATGTCGATGCCAAGCTGTAGGCAGCGCGTGTAAATATTGGGGAAATGTTGTTTGATAAAGGTGAGCGGTTTGTGTGTGATATCTAAATATACGCAATCTAAGCCACGCTTTTTCATTTCAAAATCAATGGCGCGTGCGACTACATCGCGCGGTGCTAGTTCTTCGCGCGCATCGTGTTCAGGCATAAAGCGCGTACCATCTGGCAACCGCAGCAAACCACCTTCACCACGCATCGCTTCGGAAATCAAGAATGACTTAGCATGTGGATGAAATAAACAAGTTGGGTGAAATTGTATAAATTCCATATTGGCCACGCGGCAACCTGCGCGCCACGCCATGGCCATGCCATCGCCCGTGCTCACATCTGGGTTGGTCGTATAAAGATACACTTTGCCTGCGCCGCCCGTGGCTAGCACAGTTTGCTGTGCGGCAATCGTGATGACTTTTCCTGTATGGTTATCCAGCACATAAGCGCCTAAACATTGATTTTCAGGCGAGTTTTTGTTCATTTTTTGACTGGTGATGAGATCGACCGCGATGTGATTTTCTAATATCGTGATATTTTTGTGTTCACGCACTTTTTGCGCCAGCATTTTTTGCACGGCGCGCCCAGTGGCATCGGCCGCATGCACGATGCGGCGTTGGCTGTGACCGCCTTCGCGCGTCAAATGAAACCTACTATTATCGGCCTCGCGCGTAAACTCTACGCCTTGGGCGACAAGCCACCCCACTGCTTCGCGGGCTTTTGTTGCCACCAGGCGTGTAATTTCAGCATCGCATAAACCCGCGCCGGCGATTAAGGTATCTTGCATATGTTCTTCAATTGAATCTTCATTATTCAAAACAGCGGCAATGCCGCCCTGCGCCCAGTTGCTGGCGCTGTCGGAAACCTCGCGCTTACTGACAATACAGATACGTTTTGTATTGGCAATTTGCAAAGCTATGGTGAGGCCGGCCAAGCCGCTACCGATGATGAGAACGTCGAATTGCTGTGTCATAATTGCTTCATATAGAATGAACTTATAAGAGTTTAGCTGTGTCTCTATTCTTAAGCTAGTAAAGATGAAAAAGTCGTTTATCTTTAAGTTGGGGACTATAAAACTAGGGCTTAGAACAAATGCTGGAGGATGAAATGCTAATAACGAGAAAAATTGAGGAGCTATCGCGCACCAGTTTCGTAGGGTTGGCTGTGCAGGCGTATAATATGCCTGACAAGAAGACTGACCATGATAAGACTAAAACAGGGAGTGCTACCTCAATGGCTGATAAGCCAAATGATAACCCAGTTGTGATCAATCGAGAGTTTGACCAATTATTGGTGGGGCGCGCGCAGCAAGGTGACAAAAAAGCATTCGGCATGCTGGTGGAGAAATACCACCGCAAGCTTGGGCGCATGCTTGGGCGTATGATACGCGATCAGGCTGAAGTGGAAGACGTGGTGCAAGAGTCGTTTATTAAAGCGTATCGCGCACTCCCAAATTTTAGGGGTGATAGTGCGTTTTACACTTGGTTGTATCGTATTGGCATTAATACGGCAAAAAATTACTTGGTTTCAATGGATCGCAGACCGCAGGTGATACAGGAAATTGAAATTGAAGAGGTAGAGAATTTTGAAGGCGGTTACGAAATGCGTACTATAGACACGCCAGAAACCATCATGATGACCGCGCAGATTGCGCAAACCGTGAATGATACGGTGGCTGGTTTGCCAGCAGAATTACGCACCGCGATTACGCTGCGTGAGATTGAAGGTTTAAATTATGAGGAAATCGCAACTTTGATGCAATGCCCAATTGGCACCGTGCGTTCACGCATATTTAGAGCACGCGAAACTATTGCGTTGAAGTTGCGCCCATTATTGGATACACCAGACGGCAAGCGCTGGTAAGATATGTGAGTAACAAATTAGATCAATGTTGTATATTTAGAGGTTAATGATGAAAGATCAGTTATCTGCCCTGATAGATGGCGAGTTTGATATTGAACACGCAGAACATCTAGTTACGTCAGTTAAATCTGGTGGTGAGTTAAAAACTTGTTGGGCGCATTACCATTTAATTGGTGATGCGATGCGTGGTGGAATGCAGATGAGCCAAGATTTTAGCATCCGCGTGATGAACGCATTGGAATCTGAACCTACGGTACTGGCGCCAAACAGCCAAGTTGTCACTCAAATACTCACCAAAAAATCTATCTATAAAACTGCTAAGTTATGGTCTGTAGCCGCCTCAGCGGCAGCGGTGATGTTTGTCAGCGTGATGGTGTCGCAATTCAATCAAGCTGAAGAGTTAACACCAGTAGCAATCGCACAAAGCTTGCCGACAGAATATTTGCAAGCGCATCAAGCCGCCGCGCCAAATGGTGTGGTTTACTATATCCAAACTGCCGACGTTACGGAGCCGCGACAATAATGCTGCTGCGCCTTGCAAGTGCACTATTGCTAAGCGCGTTTAGTCTCAGCAGTTTGGCCGAAGATGATGCTTGGCTGGTGCTGCAAAAAACCGCCCACGCGGCGCGCGAGCTTAATTATCAAGGTGTGTTTGTGTATCAAAATGGCAAGCAAACACGCTCGGTGCAAATTACCCACATGAATAATAATGGCCAAGAGATGGCGCGTAATGTAGTACTGGATAATGGCGTGCAGGCTGGGCAGCAGCGTGAGGTGTATAGCCAAGGCAATAATGTGGTGATTGTGCGACCAAAACATCAAAAAGTGGTGATAGAAAAACGGCGTGGGCAAAATCTTTTCCCTGCCATGCTGCCCACCGATTTAATCGCCATTAAAGCCAGCTACACTGCGCATTTTGGCGCATTGGAGCAGGTGGCTGGGCGCGCAGCGCAAGTGCTTGATTTAGTGCCCAATGACGCTTTTCGTTATAGCTACAGAATTTGGTCGGATACTGAGTTTGGGTTGTTGCTGAAAATGACTTTGATTGATAATAAAAATCAAGCGCTGGAGCAGATTGGATTTACCCAAATTAGCATGCTCAATTCGCAAGATGCTAATTGGTTTCAGCCTAAAATTGATGTAACTAAAAGTTATGAGATGGAAGACAAGACGGCTGTTAGCCCAGTCAATAGCAGCCGCGTGTATGCGAATTGGATGGTGAATGACTTGCCAGCGGGCTACACAAAAGTAGATCATCGCGCGTTATTGGTGCCTGGCAAAGCGGTGCCAGTTGACCAGATGATATTCTCAGATGGCATTGCCTCAGTTTCACTGTTTATCGAGCCGATGACCAAAGGCATGAGACCTAAAATGGGGCACATGCTGATAGGCTCTACCAATATTTGCGCCAATGTGATGGATGGCTACCAAATCACCGTGGTGGGCGAAGTGCCCGAGATTACAGTGATGCAAATTGCCAAAGCAATCACTTTTAAAAAACAAACCGCATCAAAATAAATAATTTTTTATGATAGAAGAATACGCCATCATTTTGTCGTTAGATACTCAATCTGATGACTCCATCGCAACCCTAGAAATTGAACGCAAAATCGCCTGTGGCCTGTGTGGTCAAACACGTGGTTGCGGTAATTCGATTTGGGGAAAATTGTTTGCGCACAAATCCGCCTCATTTAAAGCACAAAATCGTATCAACGCAAAAGTGGGCGACAGCGTTGTAGTGGGTATCAACGAAAGCGCGTTGCTAAAAAGCGCTTTATTACTTTATATCGTGCCACTTGCAACCATGTTAATTAGCGCCATATTAGCAACACAATTGTTGTATGATACTAATGGGAACGCCATGCTGGGCGCGGTGGTTGGTTTGGTGCTCGGGTTTGTTTGGGTAAAAGGTCACATCATGTCGAACAGTTATTTTAAGCTACAACAACCCGTAATTTTAAGGTTGGCAACAAGTAATGAAAATGAAATAAAGTTTAATTAAATAGATGTTTTTAATTTAAAGGAAAATTTTTAGATGTTAAATAGTTGGATTTCTGCATTTTTATTCACATTTGCGCTCGCGTTTGCAAGCTTCACCCAAATGGCTAGCGCCGCTAATTTACCCGATTTTACTGAACTTGCCGAAAAACACGGTGCAGAAGTGGTGAATATTAGCGTCACGCAAGTGATGCAAGCGGGCGGAAATGCGATGCCATTCCCAAACATGCCAGATGATCCAGCACTGCAAGAGCTTTTTAAGCGCTTCGGTATTCCAGGCATGCCTGGTCAGTATGGGCAAGGCGAGGGTGGACAAGAATACAAATCACAATCGCTGGGTTCAGGTTTTATTATTAGTGCAGATGGTTACATTTTAACCAACGCGCACGTGGTGAAAGAGGCGGATGAAGTGTTGGTTAAGCTGAATGATAAACGCGAATTTAAAGCCAAAATTATTGGTGCGGATAAACGCACGGACGTGGCATTAATTAAAATTGACACGACCAATTTGCCTAAAGCGACGATTGGCGATCCTGCGTTATTGAAGGTTGGTGAATGGGTGGCGGCGATTGGCTCACCATTTGGCCTAGAAAATACCATGACAGCGGGCATTGTCAGCGCCAAAGGGCGCGCGCTTCCGCAAGAGAATTTTGTACCATTTATTCAAACCGATGTCGCGATTAACCCAGGTAATTCGGGCGGCCCGTTGTACAACTTGCACGGTGAAGTGGTGGGCGTGAATTCGCAAATTTACAGCCGTAGCGGCGGCTCAATGGGCTTGTCTTTCAGTATCCCGATTGATGTGGCGATTGATATTTCGAATCAACTAAAAACCAGCGGCAAAATCACGCGTGGCTGGCTGGGTGTGGCGATTCAAGAGCTGACCAAAGAGTTGGCAGAATCATTTGGCATGAAAAATAATAATGGCGCGCTCATTGCAGGTGTTGAGAAAAATGGCGCTGCCGAAAAAGGCGGCCTGCTGGCTGGCGATGTAATCACTAAGTTTGATAGCAAGTCCATTACCAGCTCTAGCGATTTACCGCGCGCGGTGGGGGCAATCAAACCTGGTAAGGCCGTGCCAGTGGAAATTTTACGTAAAGGTGCAGCCAAGACTTTGAATATTAGCGTGGGGGAAATGCCTAACGAGCCAGCGCCAATAAGCAAATCTACGCCTAAGGCTGAGGCTAATAAAATCGGTCTGACGCTGAAAGAGCTGACCCCCGCACAAAAGAAAAAACTCAATGGTAAAAATGGTTTATTGGTGGTAGAAAGTACGGGCGCTGCTGCGCAGGCAGGCATCCGTCGCGGTGATGTGATGCTGGGTTTGAACAACTCAGAATTGCAAAGTGTCGAGTTGTTTAACAAACAAATTAACGCGGTCATCGCTGGTAAAACTGTCGCGGTGCTAGTGCTGCGCGGTGAGAGTACGCTGTACGTGCCAATAAAAGTGACTAAATAACTTCTTAAATTAATGCCCTGTAAGCTGTATAGATATTGGCTTACATGGCATCTATTATTTTAATACGTCTAATTTCAAGGGGAGTTTAGTGACCGACCAAACGGCAGAAGGGGTATGCGCTTCAAGCTCATTGTATTGCACCGGCTGAGCTAACACAGCAAGTTATTCTCGCAGCCCGTCAATGCATGCCAATGCGTAATTTTTTATAAATGCGGGAATGTGAATCTCAAACATGGGCTTGGTGTGCGAGCAGATGGGGATGGGAGTCAGTGGGCCTATGTAGGTGAGTTGCGGAAGCGCCTCGATGATATTTTCACGCACTGTTGTTGCAAGTATGGTTTCATCCGCAGAGAAGCAAATATGTGCGTGGAAAGTCTGTACCATGCGTAAATTATATCGCCAATTACCAAACAAACTACACAATTAATGACAAGTTAATCAAGCATTTGTAGTAAAATCACGGCAATTGAAAAAGCGCACAAATGCGCTTTAATTATTTGTAGAACAACGCTTTATTTATTTGTAAAGCCTAAAAGTAAAACATGAAAAACATCCGTAATTTCTCCATTATCGCGCATATTGACCACGGTAAATCTACCTTGGCTGATCGTATTATTCATCTCTGTGGCGGCTTAGAGGATCGCGAAATGGAAGCACAAGTGCTTGATTCTATGGATATTGAGCGTGAGCGTGGCATTACCATTAAAGCACAAACTGCCGCTTTGCAATATAAAGCGAATGATGGGCAGATTTATAACTTGAATTTGATTGATACACCTGGGCATGTGGACTTTAGTTATGAGGTTTCACGCTCGCTTTCTGCCTGCGAAGGCGCGCTGTTGGTGGTGGATGCGAGCCAAGGCGTTGAGGCGCAAAGTGTCGCCAATTGCTATACCGCGCTCGATTTAGGCGTGGAAGTGACTGCCGTGCTGAATAAAATTGATTTGCCTTCGGCCGACCCTGAGCGCGTAAAGCAGGAAATCGAAGACGTGATTGGCATTGATGCTTCGGACGCAGTGCTGTGTTCTGCCAAAACGGGTTTGGGCGTGCGTGATGTTTTAGAAGCGGTCATTGCAAAAGTACCACCACCACGAGGCAATGTGGATGCGCCTCTCAAGGCATTGGTGGTGGATGCTTGGTTTGATAATTACGTTGGCGTGGTGATGCTGGTGCGCGTGATAGATGGCGTGCTGAGACCGAAAGAAAAAATTCGTTTAATGGCGACAGGCGCGCAGCATTTATGCGAGCAAGTAGGCGTATTTACACCGAAATCGTTGCAAAAAACTTCACTCTTAGCAGGCGAAGTAGGCTTTGTTATTGCGGGGATTAAATCACTAGAAGATGCCAAAGTGGGTGATACCGTGACGCATACTGATAAACCTGCAGCCGAGCCGTTGGCTGGCTTTAAAGAGGTGAAGCCACAAGTGTTTGCAGGGTTATATCCAGTGGAATCGAATCAATTTGAAGCGTTACGCACCGCGCTGGAAAAACTCAGTCTGAATGATTCCAGCTTGTTGTTTGAGCCAGAAAATTCAACAGCGCTTGGTTTTGGTTTTAGATGCGGGTTTTTGGGCTTACTACACATGGAAATTGTGCAAGAGCGCCTAGAGCGCGAGTACGACATGGATTTGATTACCACTGCGCCAACAGTAGTTTACGAGCTGTTGTTGAAAGACGGCAGCGTGGTGCAAATCGAAAATCCATCGCGCTTGCCAGAACCTTCGCGCGTGGAGGAAACGCGCGAGCCAGTGATTAATGTACATTTGTTGATGCCACAAGATTACGTGGGCCCGGTGATGACGCTGTGCAACAGCAAGCGCGGCTTGCAGAAGAATATGCAGTACATGGGCAGGCAAGTGATGTTGAGCTACGAAATGCCGTTGAATGAAGTAGTGCTGGATTTTTTTGATAAGTTAAAATCGGTTTCGCGCGGTTATGCCAGCATGGATTATGAGTTTTTAGAGTTTCGTGCGGCAGATTTGGTGAAACTTGATATTATGGTGAACGGCGAGCGCGTAGATGCGCTTAGCATGATAGTACACAGGGAAAATAGTGTGCGTCGTGGCCGTGAAGTGGCGGCCAAAATGCGCGAGCTGATTCCGCGCCAAATGTTTGATGTGGCCATACAGGCTTCGATTGGCGCCAATATTATTGCGCGCGAAACGGTGAAAGCTATGCGTAAAAACGTGATTGCAAAATGTTACGGCGGCGATGTGTCGCGTAAACGTAAATTATTAGATAAGCAAAAAGAGGGCAAAAAACGCATGAAACAAGTGGGCAATGTAGAAATTCCGCAAGAAGCATTTTTAGCGATATTGCGTGTGGAAGATAAATAAAGGTTAAGTATGTATTTTGCGTTATTCATGGTGATTATTTTACTCATCACAGGTTTGGTTTGGCTGTTAGATATTGCCGTGTTGCGCAAAAATAGGGCTGCAGACCAAGCAGAGCCTTGGTATGTAGAATATGCCAAAAGCTTTTTCCCCGTCATTTTATTGGTATTTGCGTTGCGTTCATTTTTGGTTGAACCGTTCAAAATCCCCTCAGGCTCGATGATGCCAACGCTATTGGCCGGCGATTATATTTTGGTGAATAAATTTACTTATGGCTTGCGCGTGCCGATTTTGAACAACACTTTTTTTGAGATGAATCAGCCAAAACGTGGCGATGTATTCGTTTTTCACTACCCACCTGATCCGACTATTGATTACATCAAACGCGTAGTTGGGTTGCCTGGCGATAAGATTCAATACCAAGATAAACATTTGATTATTAACGGAGAAAAGTTGAATGTGAAGTTTGAAGAAAATTACGAGTATGAAATGCAAGGCGCCAACATTATTAGCGCTCGCCGATCAACAGAGCAACTAGGCGAAGTGGTGCACGATATTTTAGTACATGATATTCCAAATCAATACAACAGCGATTCTCTAGGTGCTAAACTCCTCAATGGTGAGGTGATTACAGTGCCTGCAGGTGGCTATTTTGCCATGGGTGATAATCGCGATAACAGTGCCGATAGCCGCGTTTGGGGCTTTGTGCCTGAGCATAATTTGGTCGGAAAAGCGTTTTTTATCTGGTTTAATTTCGATGGTTTTGGCAGAATTGGCAATTCAATTAAATAATTTTGGAACGGCAAAATGCAAAAACAAAAGGGTATGACGTTTATTGGTTTGGTGTTGGTAATCGTTGCTATTGTATGTATAACGATAGTGGGCATGAAAGTTACACCAGCATATATTGAATTTTTTGGCGTTAAAAAAATCATTGATAAAATTGCTAGTGAAGATAATTTTAGTGGAATGAGTAAGCAAGAAATTGTTAAAATGTTTGATTACGGCGCTAACATAGGCTATGTTACGGTTATCAAAGGCTCAGATTTGGTGATAGCAAAAGACGAAGCTGGCAATGTTGTAAGCGCCGAATATCAAGTCACTATTCCGATTGTGGCAAACGCCAGCGTACTTTTAGATTTTAATGCCAGTTCAGCAAAATAAGCATTGGTAATATGTCCTTAGACAGCTTGGCTACAGATACTTTTATTGATCGCCTTGGCTATCAGTTCAAAACGCCCGCTTTACTTACGCAGGCGCTCACACATCGAAGTTTTAGCGGCATTAACAACGAACGTTTAGAGTTTTTGGGTGATGGTGCGCTTAATTTTATTATCGCCAATCAACTTTATCAGCGCTTTTCTAAGTTACCAGAAGGTGATTTAAGTCGTTTACGTGCGCAGCTGGTGAAAGAATCCACGCTCTCCGAAATTGCGTTAAGTTTGAATGTTGGCGACGTACTAAAGCTAGGCGAAGGCGAGCTAAAAAGCGCTGGTTGGCGCCGCCCGTCTATATTGGCTGACGCGCTGGAAGCTATCGTCGGCGCGGTTCATGTCGATGGTGGGTTTTTAGCAACTGAAGCATTGGTGCTTAAACTGTACCAAGAAAAACTTGCTAATATTGACCCAAAAACTATCGATAAAGACGCAAAATCGCAGTTGCAAGAATATTTACAAGGTAAGAAAATTGACCTGGCTGATTATAATGTGGTTTCAATCGAAGGCGAAGCGCATGCGCAAACTTTTAAAATGGAATGTGTCATCGACAAGCTCAATATTACAACGGTTGGCGAAGGCACCAGCCGTCGCGTTGCCGAACAACAAGCTGCGCAATTAGCCTTAGAAAAGATTTCTAAATGACAGAGAGTTTTAGATGTGGCACAGTCGCCATTGTTGGCCGTCCTAATGTAGGAAAATCCACGCTGCTCAACCATATTTTAGGTATGAAGTTGGCGATTACTTCGCGTAAAGCCCAGACTACGCGTCATCGTTTGCTTGGTATTCATACGACCGTGGACACACAATTTATATTTGTCGATACACCAGGTTTTCAGCAAAAACACCTTAATGCGCTCAACAAAGGCCTTAATAAAACCGTCACGCAAGTGCTGACAGAAGTCGATGTTGTGTTATTTGTGATTGAGCCGATGAAATTGGGTGACGCGGATAAAAAAGTATTGAGTTTGCTACCAAAGGATAAACCAGTTTTTTTGGTGGTCAATAAATCGGATTTAATGGGCGACAAAAATAACTTGTTGCCGCTCATACAAGATTTTGATTTGTTGCATCCGTTTGTCGGCATCATTCCAGTGAGTGCGAAAAAGAGCCTGCATTTAGATGAATTACTCTCAGAAACCCGTAAATACTTGCCAGAACAGCCCGCTATCTATGGTGAAGACGAGCTGACCGATAAAAACGAACGTTTTTTAGCGGCAGAGCTGATACGTGAAAAAATATTCAGATTATTAGGGGATGAAATTCCTTACTCAGTCACGGTGGAAATCGAAAAGTTTGAAGTGGTAAAAAATTTACGCCGTATTTTCGCAGCAATTATTGTGGATAAAGACAGTCAAAAACCCATGTTAATTGGCAAAAATGGTGAGAAAATGAAGCAAATTTCTACCGAAGCGCGTCAGGATATGGAGAAATTGTTTGGCAGTAAAGTTTACTTAGAAACTTGGGTGAAAGTTAAAGGTGGTTGGGCCGATGACGAAAGGGCGTTAAAGAGCCTAGGTTATTGATTTAATTATAGACTTTGATTTTGGATAAGCGCAATGTCTGATAGAAACATTTTCAATCTGCCGATTTATGGCAAACCCATCGAACTGGACGATCAAGGCATTTATTTTGCCAAAAACAAAAAAACTGGCGCGATTAATAATGTGTTTCAGTTGGTGTATGAAGGTGATGCCAAAGAAGACCAAGATTGGTATTTATATCAGTTAAAAAATACCAATAAAGACGGCGAAATGGGCTGGGTAATTTTGGCCGATAATGGCGATTACCCACTTAAAAGCTTGCCCACAGAAGAGATTAAATACTATTTTGATAAACCAGAATATGCCGAACCCAAAGGCGCTTGGCAGTTGATGCGCAATTCCCGCTACGGTTTTGGCAAATTCACGCCAGTGCATGCAGAAGACGATATTAAATACGCGATGGTTTTATTTTCAAGTGCAGAAATATCAGAAACCTCAAGAATGCCTAAAATGCTCGTTCCACTGTTGATACAAAAAGCCGAAGATGAAGTGTTGCAAAGTTTAGCTGAGTCTGATTGATGGCGATTCGATTAGATTCCCATCGTCAAGATAATCAACTTGTGTACGTGCTGCACACTTATCCTTTTAAAGAAACCAGCTTAGTTGTCGAGCTATTTAGCAAAAAATTTGGCCGCATCGCTGCGGTGGCAAAAGGCGCGCGCAGACCGCGCTCCGCCATGCGAGGCATGTTACAATCGTTTCAAATTCTTGCGGGCGCGTGGTCTGGCAAGAATGATCTGAAAACCTTACACAGTTTAGACTGGAACGTAGGCCTGACCTTGCTGAAAGGCGAAGCGCTGATGTGTGGTTTTTACATGAACGAGCTTTTATTACGTTTACTGCCGCGTGAAGATGCGCATGAAAGCTTGTTTGAATATTACGCAAATGCCTTGCAAATTTTATCAAACGGTACAGATTCAGCCACTACCTTACGAAGATTTGAGCTAAAACTTTTGCAAGAAATGGGTTACGCTGTACCATTATTGCAAGACGAAAATGATGCTGAAATTGCGCCAGATAAAACCTATCGCTACGAAGCAGAATATGGCGCTTGTGAATTAAAAAGCACTAAATTGGGCGTACAATTGAGCGGGGGAACCTTG
Organism: Methylotenera oryzisoli; assembly: GCA_945907735.1. Classification (GTDB taxonomy): domain Bacteria; phylum Pseudomonadota; class Gammaproteobacteria; order Burkholderiales; family Methylophilaceae; genus Methylotenera_A; species Methylotenera_A oryzisoli_B. The sequence continues at coordinate 2,596 of CAMDTL010000012.1, read as the reverse complement.
TTAGATATGGCGCGTGACGATTACAGCAATGCGCAGACGCAAAGCCAAAGCAAGCAACTGATGCGTTATTTATTGGCGCATTATTTGGGCGATAAGCCCTTGCATACGCGGCAGTTATTGATTGATTTACAAACGATATAGAAAATTACAAAATGATTAAACTAGGTGTGAATATCGACCACGTCGCCACGATTCGTCAAGCGCGCGGCACTAAATATCCTAGCGTGGTGCAGGCTGCGTTGCGCGCCGAGCAATCGGGTGCAGATAGCATTACCTTGCATTTGCGTGAAGATAGGCGCCATATGCAAGATGCTGACGTGTACGCGTTGCGCGGCTTACTGCAAACTCGCATGAATCTTGAATGTGCGGTGACAGATGAAATGATCGATATTGCGCTAGAAGTGGTGCCGCAAGATGTTTGTTTGGTGCCAGAGCGGCGCGAAGAGCGCACCACTGAAGGTGGTTTGGATGTTGCAGGCAATTTCCTCAAGGTGCAAAAATCGGTGCAAAAATTGAGCGCTGCAGGTATTCGTGTTTCATTGTTCATTGGGCCAGATATTGTGCAAATTGACGCATCCAAAAAAGTTGGTGCGCCAGTCATCGAGTTGCATACTGGCACATTTGCCGATGCGGAAGATGAAGCGACAAAGACTAAAGAGCTATCGCGTATTAAGCAAGCAGTGGCACATGCACTGAAATTAGGCTTGGTGGTGAATGCGGGCCATGGTTTGCATTACCATAATGTGCATGAAATCGCTGCGATTCTAGGTATAGAAGAGTTGAATATTGGTCATGCCATTGTCGCGCATGCTATTTTTGTGGGTTGGGATAATGCGGTGAAAGAAATGAAAGCGCTTATGAAAGAAGCTGCATGCGGTTGAATTATCTTTTCACTTTTCACTTTTCACTTTTCACCTCCAAATGATTTTCGGTATTGGTACAGACATTGTCGAAGTTGCTCGAATTGAGGAATCTATCGCGCAATTTGGTGATGATTTCGCTAGGCGTATTTTGGCGCAGCGTGAGTTTGCAAGTTACTTGGAATCACAAATAAAACCACGTTTTTTAGCTAAACGCTTTGCTGCAAAAGAGGCGTTTTCAAAGGCTTTGGGTACAGGTTTGCGCGCGCCAGCAACCTTTCAAAATATCGCGGTTTCGCATGATGATTTAGGTAAGCCAGTACTGCTTTTGGCCTCCGAGTTGCAACAATTTTTAAATAGCAAAAACATCACCAAAACTCATATCAGCATTAGCGATGAGAAGAATTTAGCAGCTGCATTTGTGGTGTTGGAAACTTGACTATTGAAATGGATTTTGAGCGTCGATTTGGTGGCGTTAAGCGGCTTTACGGTGTGGTGGGGCTGGCTAAATTACAAGCCTCGCATGTTTGCGTCATTGGTATTGGCGGTGTCGGCAGTTGGACGGCGGAGGCGTTGGCGCGCAGCGCGGTTGCTAACATAACGTTAATCGATTTGGATAATATTGCCGAAAGCAATGTGAATCGCCAAATTCACGCGCTCGAGGGCGAATTTGGCAAGGCGAAAGTGACGGCGATGGCGCAACGCATTCGCGCAATCAATCCACAAGCAAATGTGCACGAAATTGAGGATTTTGTAACGCCAGAAAACGTGGCTGATATACTGGGACGTGGCTTTGACATTGTGTTAGACGCGATTGACGATGTGAAAGCCAAAGTGGCGGTTGCAGCATATTGCCGTGAGCATAAAATAACGCTTATCACTACGGGTGGCGCTGGTGGCAGGCTGGATGCGACCAAAATCAAAACGGCTGATTTGGCCTATGTACAAGGGGATAAATTGCTGGCAAAAGTACGCAATTTGTTGCGCCGCGATTTCAACTTTCCAAAAGCCAGCAACAGTAAAAAATCAGTTAAATTTGGGATTCAAGCGGTATATTCTGATGAACAAGCGGTAAAATCTAATGCAAAAATTCCTACAGAAGATGCCATGGGAGCCAATGTCCATACGGATTCTGGCGATGCCTGTGTTATAGAAAATGATTCAATTGCTGGCCTAAATTGCGCCGGTTACGGCTCCAGCGTGTGCGTGACCGCGCCATTTGGCTTGATGGCGACTGGCTTGGCAATACAGCAATTACTGCGCAAATAGTGTGCAAATAAATTATATTTTTCATCAAACCGTCATAATTAAAGTCGCAAAAGAATTTTAGCTAATCATTTTTCTAGTTTTTTAATTCCAACTACTTCGATTTAATTCTTTGTTTTTGTTTGACAGGTGAGGTAAAACCTTGCTATAGTCTCACCTCTCGGCGTCAAGTACGTCGAATCGGACGCGGGATGGAGCAGTCTGGCAGCTCGTCGGGCTCATAACCCGAAGGTCACAGGTTCAAATCCTGTTCCCGCAACCAATAATTCTAGAATTATTAACCTCGAATGTTAAATTTCGGGGTTATTATTTTCTAAAATATGCTCTTTAACAAACTGAACGACTGATAAGTGTGGGTGTTTGTGGTCGAGACCAACCAGCTTAGACGCAGCTAACTTGTTTAATGGCTTCTTTATCGAAGTGATTAAATTTAACTTAGCTGTTTGGTTTAAGATGGCACTCAAGATAAC
>CAMDTL010000011.1 GCA_945907735.1 Methylotenera oryzisoli | reverse complement strand
GAAGTGCAACAGCAATTAGGTGACGGTATTGTGCGTACCATTGCCATGGGTTCATCTGATGGACTTGCGCGTGGCACAGCATTCAAATCTACAGGTTCACAAATTACCGTACCAGTAGGCATCGGCACTTTAGGCCGCATTATGGATGTGTTAGGTCGCCCGATTGATGATGTTGGTCCAATTGATTGTGATGAGCGTCGTTCAATTCACCAGAAAGCACCAAAATTTGAAGAGCTTTCTCCTTCTGTTGATTTGCTAGAAACAGGCATCAAGGTAATTGACTTGGTTTGCCCATTCGCTAAAGGCGGTAAAGTGGGTCTATTCGGCGGCGCGGGCGTGGGTAAAACCGTGAATATGCTGGAATTGATTAACAACATCGCTAAACAACACTCAGGTTTGTCAGTGTTTGCAGGTGTAGGTGAGCGTACGCGTGAAGGTAACGACTTCTACCACGAGATGGCAGAGGCAGGCGTTATTAAGCTAGACGACATGAAAGAATCAAAAGTGGCGATGGTGTTCGGTCAAATGAACGAGCCACCAGGCAACCGTTTACGTGTGGCTTTGTCGGGTTTAACCATGGCTGAAAAATTCCGTGACGAAGGTCGTGACGTATTGTTCTTCGTCGATAACATCTACCGTTACACATTGGCCGGCACTGAAGTATCTGCGTTGTTAGGTCGAATGCCTTCTGCTGTAGGTTATCAGCCAACATTGGCCGATGAAATGGGTCGCTTACAAGAGCGTATTACCTCAACCAAAGCTGGCTCTATTACTTCTATCCAAGCGGTTTACGTACCAGCGGATGACTTGACTGACCCATCGCCAGCAACCACTTTCCAACATTTGGACTCAACCGTTGTATTGTCACGTGACATTGCTTCTTTGGGCATCTACCCAGCGGTTGATCCACTCGATTCAACCTCACGCCAGCTTGATCCATTGGTTGTTGGCGAGGAGCATTACAACGTAGCGCGTTCAGTACAACAAACCTTGCAACGGTATAAAGAGTTACGTGACATTATTGCGATTTTGGGGATGGACGAGTTATCCCCAGAAGACAAATTAGCGGTAGGTCGTGCACGTAAAATCCAACGTTTCTTGTCACAACCATTCCACGTGGCTGAGGTGTTTACTGGCTCACCAGGTAAATACGTACCACTAAAAGAAACTATCAAAGGCTTTAAGGCGATTGTTGCAGGCGAATATGATCACTTGCCAGAACAGGCATTTTACATGGTGGGTGGTATTGAAGAAGCAGTAGAAAAAGCTAAAACCTTAAACTAAGTTTAGTTTAATTAATAGTTTAAGGATAAATGATGGCAAATACAGTTCATATTGATGTGGTCAGCGCAGAAGCAAGCATCTTCTCAGGTGAAGCTGAGTTTGTGGTTGCGCCTGCCAGTGCGGGTGAAGTAGGTATTTACCCCAATCATGCGCCGATGATTACCACCATCAAAGCAGGTGCATTACGTATCAAACAAGCAAGCGCAGCTGAAGAGACTTTAATTTTTGTCTCAGGTGGTATTTTAGAAGTACAGCCAGGCGTGATTACGGTGTTGGCAGATACTGCGATTCGCGGCCAAGATTTAGATGAAGCCAAAGCGATTGCAGCCAAATCAGCGGCTGAAGAAGTAATTAAAAATCGCACCAGCGATATGGATTACGCTAAAGCGCAAGCCGAATTGGCCGATGCTGCGGCACAAATTCAAGCGATTCAACGTTTACGCAAACCAACGCATTAAGTTTATACGTTAAAAAAGGCAGCTTAGGCTGCCTTTTTTGTTTGAGTCATCTTTATACTTTACAATAGTGTTATTTATTTACTGGTTTAACATGGAAACCAATCATCTCAATGTCGTCATACTCGCTGCTGGCAAAGGCACGCGCATGCATTCCAATACACCAAAAGTGTTGCACGAGCTTGCGGGCAAGCCAATTTTGGCGCATGTGATTGCTTGTGCAAAAGCGCTAAATCCGCAAAAAATTATCGTTGTTTACGGTTTTGGTGGCGAAATTGTGCGCGAGGCTTTTGCACACGCAGCTATTACTTGGGTCAATCAAGCTGAGCAACATGGCACAGGCCACGCCGTGCAACAAGCTGCGCCGCATTTAGATGCTGATGCGAACACCTTGATTTTATTGGGCGATGTGCCTTTGGTGAATGTTGAAGTTTGTAAAAATCTGATAGCACAAGCCACTAATCAACTGGCTATTTTGTCATTTAACAAAGCCGACCCCACTGGCTATGGCCGCATTATTCGCACCTCTACGGGCAATGTTGTCAGCATCGTTGAGCACAAAGATGCAACCGAAGTGCAGCGCGCGATTAACGAGGTCAATACTGGCATTATGGCCATGCCCAACCAGCAGTTAATAAGTTGGTTATCTCAGCTCACTAACAACAATGTGCAAGGCGAATATTATTTAACCGATATCGTGGCGTTGGCGGTACGGCAGAATATTGCAGTGGTGGCCGAAAGCAGCACAGATGAATGGTCGGTAACGGGCATTAATTCCAAGTCAGATTTGGCTCAAATTGAGCGTGTATATCAAACACGCATTGCAAATAAGTTACTGCAACAAGGCGTTACGTTAAAAGATCCTGCCCGCTTAGACGTGAGAGGCAGTCTCGTTTGTGGTCGTGAGGTTGAAATCGACGTGAACTGCGTGTTTGAGGGCGATGTCACGCTGGGCGATAAGGTAAAAATTGCCGCAAACTGCGTGATTAAAAATGCCGTCATTGCCGCAGGCACGCAAATCCTGCCATTTACGCATATTGACGATACCAAAATTGGCGAAAATTGCCGCATTGGCCCTTATGCACGCCTACGCCCAAGTACCAGACTAGCAGCAGAGACGCATATCGGTAACTTCGTAGAGCTTAAAAATGCACAAGTGGATATTGGCAGTAAAATCAATCACTTAAGTTATGTGGGCGATACGGTTGTTGGCAAAAATGTGAATATTGGTGCGGGCACGATTACCTGCAACTATGATGGGGCCAATAAATTTACCACGGTAATTGAAGACGAAGTATTTATTGGCTCCGATACACAATTAATCGCGCCAGTTACCATAGGCAAAGGCGCGACGATTGCCGCAGGCTCAACTATTACGCGCGATGCGCCAGCAGATGCGCTCACTTTTTGCCGTGCCAAAGAACAAAAAACGATAAAAGGTTGGAAGCGACCTGTGAAGCAGAAGAAAGACTAAACAATATGTGTGGAATAGTCGGCGCGGTTGCCAGCAGAAACGTCGTTTCAACCTTAATCGAAGGCTTAAGTCGCTTGGAATATCGCGGTTATGATTCGGCTGGTGTGGCGGTTTTAAGTGGCGGCACAATTGAGCGTGTGCGCGCAGTTGGCCGCGTCGCGGCGATGACAGAAAAAGCCAATGAAGCAAAACTAACGGGATTGGTTGGCATTGGCCACACGCGCTGGGCCACGCATGGTGGCGTCACGGAGAGCAATGCGCATCCGCATGTTTCAAAAGGTGAAATTGCGGTGGTGCATAACGGCATTATCGAAAACCACGATGAACAACGCGACCGATTAAAAAAACTTGGTTATGAGTTTACATCGCAAACCGATACCGAAGTGATTGCGCATTTAATTCACTATTATCATCAAGATGTAAACTTACTTGCAGCCACGCAAAAAGCAGTGGCAGAGCTGACAGGCGCGTTTGCTATAGGTGTTATTTCGGTTAAAGAGCCCGAGCACATGATCACGGCGCGACTGGGATGCCCGTTGTTATTGGGTTTGGGCGAGGGTGAAAATTTTATCGCATCCGATGTCTCGGCCGTTTTATCAGTGACCTGCAAAGTGATTTATTTAGAAGATGGCGACGTGGCAGATATTCGGCGCGATGGCGTGACTATTTATGGGCGTGATGGATTTGGCAATGATAGTGTAGAAGTCACACGCAAAATCCACATGAGCGATGTGTCGCTTGCCAGTTTAGAGCTTGGTCCTTACGCGCACTTTATGCAAAAAGAGATTCACGAACAACCGCGCGCACTTACCGATACCATTGAAGCGTTGATAGACGATAACAAGTTCTCATCTGAGTTGTTTGGAAAAGCAGCCAGTGAGGTGTTTAGTCAGATTGATAGCATTTTAATTTTGGCTGCAGGCACCAGCTATTACGCCGCGCTTACCGCTAAATATTGGTTAGAAAGCATTGCAAAATTGCCGACTAATGTCGAAATTGCCAGTGAATATCGCTATCGCGAATCGGTGCCAAATCCCAAGCAACTTATCGTCACCATTTCGCAATCGGGCGAAACGCTCGATACCATGGAAGCGCTAAAACACGCTAAATCACTAGGCCAACACTTAACTTTGGCTATTTGTAATGTGCAGGAAAGTGCGATTCCGCGCGCTTCACAGTTGGTTTTCTACACCCGCGCTGGCGCGGAAATTGGCGTGGCCTCCACCAAAGCGTTCACCACCCAATTGGTTGCCTTATTTACATTGGCCGCCACCTTGGCCAAACATCGTGGCTTATTAAGTCCCACGCAAGAGCAGGGACACTTGGCCGCATTACGCCAATTAGCGGGCAGCGTACAATTTGCGCTTAATTTAGAGCCGAAAATTCGCGAATGGGCGAAACGCTTTGCCGATAAAGAACATGCGCTGTTTTTAGGCCGTGGCGTGCACTACCCTATCGCGCTAGAAGGCGCGCTTAAGCTTAAAGAAATTTCTTATATCCATGCAGAAGCCTACCCTGCAGGTGAGCTTAAACATGGCCCACTGGCGCTGGTAGATAACAATATGCCAGTAGTTGTCATCGCCCCGAATGATGCTTTGCTGGAAAAAGTAAAATCCAACATGCAAGAAGTCAAAGCCCGCGGCGGCGAGCTGTTTGTATTTGCCGATGCGGATAGCCACTTTACCGAATCCGCAGGCGTGCATGTGATTCGTACCCCGCGCCATGTCGGCGTGCTCTCCCCTATTTTGCATACCATCCCTGTGCAGATGCTGGCTTACCATGCGGCATTGCTAAAAGGTACGGATGTGGACAAGCCTAGGAATTTAGCGAAGAGTGTGACTGTAGAGTAATTTGGCTAGGGGGTAATTTACTTTCCCCTTCCGTCCCGCTTTTCCACCCTGATTTTGGTTGTTTTCGACCCTTCCAAAACTTTGTATCCCAAGGTCTTTTTTTTGGTCTTTCCACGCGATACCGTCCCCTACGATCGGATGGTTGAAGTAAATTGTTAATTCGTGCTCACGAGCATCAGGAAGAAACCTAGCTTCGATGTGGTCAATTAAGCCTTTTAGATAGAGTTGTTTTTGTTCCTCGTTGAGTTTGGCTTTTTCATCAATTTCCTGACCGAATAGTTTTACCCAATTAACCCATTGTTTCTTCGCGGTTTCGCCTCTGAGCATGGTAAGCCACAAAGCTCCAGTCGCATTTTCTCACGCAGTTGGGCCATTCAAAACATATGCCCTGTAGGTCTTATGGATATTGGCTTGTAGGGCATGTAAAATAAGTATTTTAAACGTTAGTAAGCACTTACTTTTTTAAAACCACAGGTGTAATCGTAAAGCTACCACTATCATGGCTGACTAATATTTCACTATCTTGAACGGTACAGCTTATGTTCAAGCCACGCTCCGCAAGTTTAGCCAGTGTTTGTGTTTCAGGCAGGTTGATGACGGTTAAATTGTTCAGTTTTAACAAACCTTTGCTGTTGGCTGCCCACCACATTTCAGCAACCCTGCCACCGTACAGCACCACCACTACTTGAGCTGATTTTCCGCAAGCTTTGCGGATGTCTTTTTCAGTAGGCAAGCCAACATCTATCCACAACTGAATGGCGCCTGTTAAATCTTTTTGCCATAAGTCTGGCTCTTCGTCATCGCTCAAACCTTTGCCAAACACTAATGATTCATTAGCATACAACGTAAATGCAATGAGTCGCACCATGACGCGCTCATCAGTTTCTGATGGGTGCTTAGCTACGGTGAGGTTGTGCTGGCCGTAATATTGCCTATCCATGTCTGCAATATTAAGGTCGATTTTATAGATGGTGGATTTGAGTGCCATGTGAAATTAGGTAAATAAACAAAGACAGACAATATACGCGATAGATGGTGAAATGGGTCTTGAAAAATAAAAAAACTAATTCCCATTTTATTGATAGGCAAGTATTTAAGTTAAGGTTGCCGTTGCAACTATGGCTTAATTATTGAAAATGCGTTTACAAAGCATCGTTTTAGAATTTAAGACCGTAAGTCTTGTCCGTGGAATATATGCGCTAAAGCGTATTGGTCACACGACAAAGTGCTTGTAAATCGCTAATATCTGCACGTTCGGCATTGCTGCCATCGTTGGTTTTCTTGGTGGTAATGCGCATATCATCCACATCAAACACGCTGATTTTTTGTAAGCCAATTTCGGTTTCTAGTGTAAACACTGGCACGGTTTTGCGTACTTTTTCTTTGCTGGGTTTGTCGGATATTCGATAGGACTTTTCGCTACTATCAAATGGAATTTGTTGGCTAAGCAAAAATATTTCGACATCTTTTGCGCTATCGGCAAACAAGTGAATCTCTGTTTGTGAGAACTTACCTGCGGTGCCATCCAATACGCTGCCAGTGAGGTGCGGGTTAAAGCGCTCAAACAATTGCATCGTCATCAGCGCAGTTTTACGCAGCTTCGCGAGCTCCTGCGGTTGTTCATCGGCATTATAAATATTGTGATATAGCCTGATTTCTTCTTCAATCTCGGCATTGGTAGGCAGCACGCTGCTTTCGCTTACGCCTAATTGTCGGCTGGCTTTTTTTTTGGCATAAGCAAAGTCGTTAATGCCGTCTTCCGCCATCATCCGCGCGGCTTGCTGGGTGATGAGTTGCCGAATACGATCTAAATTTTCACGTGCCATAATGGCTAAAAAATACGTTTAAAAACCTGAATGGTTTAACATGCGGGCGGCTGCATCGCCACTGTCAGCCTTGTTATTGCGCGCAACCGGCTTCGTTGGCTGAGACGGATGTTCAATCGAGCGATTGATAGACGTGTCATTTTGTGGCTGCGCGGCTGGTGCTTGCATCGGGTTATCAAGCATACTGTCTGGAAAAGCCGCTGCAGGGAAATCTTCCGCAGTTGGCTCCCCTAAAGGTGGAATATAAGTTTCTACTTCTGGCGGCGGGGTTTCATTATAAAAATATTCATAGATGCCCTCTTCATCTTCACCAATCATGCTGCCTAGCAGCGCATCAATTTTCAGTTGCATCACGCCATCTGGCATGGTGTGGGGTACATCTGGCGTGCCACGCAGGGCGGTTTCCATGTAACGAATCCAAATCGGTAGTGCGGCCTTGCCGCCAGTTTCATCTTTGCCTAGTGTGCGTGGTTGGTCGTAACCTACCCACGCTACGGCTACTTGTGTGGGGTTGTAACCTGCAAACCAAGCATCTATTAAGTTGTTGGTAGTGCCAGTTTTGCCTGCCAAATCTTGTCGGCCAAGCACTCTGGCTCTAGTGGCGGTGCCGTGTTGCACCACGTCACGCATCATTGAGGTCATCAGAAATGCATTGCGCCCATCAATCACGCGCGGTGCGTCTTTTCCAGCTTGAGGATAGAGCAACTCTTCAATGACTTTACCGTTGCTATCGGTGATTTTGCTAATAATATGCGGCGTGACGCGATAGCCGCCATTGGCAAACACTGCGTAACCACTCGCCATCACCCATGGTGTAGTCTGTCCAGCACCCAATGCCATGGTTAAATAGGCGGGATGATCTTTGTGCGAAAAACCAAATTTGGTGATGTAATCTTGCGCGTAGCGCGTGCCAATACTTTTTAATACGCGTATGGACACCATGTTTTTAGATTTCGTTAGTGCTGTTCTCAGGCGAATCGAACCTTCATAGCGACCGTCGAAGTTTTTGGGTTCCCACATTTTATTGCTACCTACTTCGCCTGCAGACATCGAGATGGGCTCATCTTCTACAATAGTGGCAGGCGTAACACCTTTTTCTAATGCGGCCGAATAGACGAATGGTTTAAAGCTGGAACCAGGTTGGCGCCAGGCTTGGGTGACATGGTTAAATTTATTTTTCTTGTAATCAAAACCACCCACTAAGGCAGTAATAGCGCCATTTTCAGGGTTAAGCGCAATAAGCGCAGATTCCACTTGCGGCAATTGTACAATGTGCCAAATAGCTTGGCTTTTGATTACGCGCACCACAGAGCCCGCTTTAATTTTGTGGTTTTTCTGATCTTTATCGGCCAAGTTTTTTTGCAGCAAGCTTAAACCAACAGCGCTAATTTCAAGTTGCTCACCTTTTTTGGTAAACACTTTCACCAGCTTAGGTGAGACATAAGTCACAATTGCAGGCATAAAGCCGCTGTATTCCTCAATGTCACTTAAGGCAATTTGCAAGCCTTCTTCTAAATTGGCAGATTTTAGCTGATTTAAATCGATATTTTTCTCAGGTTTTTGATAACCTTGACGGCGCTGATACTCCAAAATGCCTTGTAAAACCGCGTTGTTAGCGGCTTCTTGGTTGTCCTTATAGATGGTGGTATAGACTTTAAGACCGCTGCTATAAATGCCTTCTTGATAGCGCTGGAACAAGGTTTGGCGCACGATTTCAGCCACGTAATCAGCATCTAAGTCTTTAGATAACTTGGAAGACTTGAATTTTAAGGGCTGTTGCATGGCTTCGTTAAACTTAGATTCGTCGATGAAGCCATAACGCTTCATATCACGTAAAACTTCATGCTGCCTACCGATGGCACGCTTTGGATTAATGTGAGGATTGTAGCCAGTGGGGGCCTTGGGCAGGCCCGCCAATAGGGCAGATTCAGCCAGTGTTAATTTAGATAGAGGTTTGCCAAAATAGACTTGCGAGGCAGCAGCAAAGCCGTATGAGCGCTGCCCTAAAAATATTTGGTTGAGGTAAATCTCAAAAATTTGATCTTTATTTAACGCCTTTTCAATTTTTATCGCTAGCAAAGCTTCTTTTACTTTGGTCACCATGTTGCGTTTTCCGCCTGGCACGCTAAAAAAGTTTTTCGCCACCTGCATGGTGATGGTACTGGCACCCTCGTGGCTTTTGCCGGTGAGATTATTTTTGATGGCGCGCATCACGCCAGTCGTATCCACACCGCCGTGCTGATAAAAACGCCTATCTTCTATCGCTAAAACCGCATCTTTTAGATTTCTTGGCACATCTTCAATTTTTACAAAAGCGCGGCGCTCTTCGCCAAACTCGCTAATTAAATAGCCATCAGCCGAATATACACGCAGTGGCAGCTTGGGCTGATAGTTAGTTAGCGCCTCTAGCGAGGGCAGTGTGGGATAGATGAGTGTAATGGCTAGCGCGGTAAGCGCAGTCAAGCTGAGCCCGCCAACAATTACAAATAGCATGAGGAAGTGCCACCACTTTTTTGGAGTCATAAAGGAGCTTTAACGAATTGAATCATATCTAGTTGGAACATTTTAACAGGTTATAGACTTAAGCAAGATAACAAAAAATATCAGTAGACATGTATTAATTAACGGGCGGATTTATAAAAAAGCTCAATTAGTTAGTATTGCAATCTAATCTAGATTATGCGATAACTGTCAAAGTATAAAACCCTTTGAGGGTGAGCATGCCATTCTTAACAACAATACTAAAAATGCCGTGGCTAATTTAGCGCCTAATATTAAGAGTCTGTAATACATCTACTGTGGCAAACTGTTCAGCAGCGATAAATTTAATTAATAATGCGGCGTCAGTGATTTACTCACTGGGTGCAACTAGCTCACAAGCGATTGGCGGCGCGGATGAAACAGAGAGTCTGAATGCAGTAGCAAATGTAGATACGGTTTTTGTGAGTCATGATTCCAGAGAAAACGATCCGAATGGCCAGTATGACCATATAGTGACTTGGATTTCACCTTTTGTGCTTTACAATGCAATGATACAAGTAGGCCAGCTGCGCTAGGATCATTCCAATGAACGACAACCAACTTCTTCGTTATAGCCGCCATATTTTACTACCGCAGATTGAGTACGCTGGTCAAGAAAAGCTCACCAAAAGCCATGCGCTAATCGTTGGCGCGGGCGGTTTGGGATCTCCAGCTGCCTTATACTGTGCGGCTTCTGGCGTGGGTAAATTAACGATTTGCGATTTTGATAATGTGGATTTAACCAATTTGCAGCGGCAAATTATTCACACCACGCAATCCGTCGGTATTAATAAAGCGGTTTCGGCGCAACAAACCATTTACGAAATTAACCCTGAAGTGGTGGTGCAAACTGTTCAACAAAAATCATCCGAGGCGGAGTTTAAAAAACTAGCTGAGCAGGCTGATGTGGTGATTGATTGCAGTGATAATTTTGCCACGCGTTATGCGCTTAACCGCGTGTGTTTCCAGCTTAAAAAACCATTAGTTTCAGGCGCGGCAGTTAATTTTGAAGGGCAAATTACAGTGTTTGATTTTAGACATGAAAATAGCCCCTGCTATCATTGCCTCTTCCCCGATATGGGCAGTGACCAAGAAATGCGCTGCGCTGAGAATGGCGTATTTGCGCCCTTGGTGGGTATGATAGGCACTACGCAAGCGGCAGAGGCGTTAAAGTTAATCATGCATATTGGTGACAGCTTGCAAGGCAGATTGTTGTTGCTAGACGCACTAAGTATGGAATGGCGCACCATTAAACTGACACGCGACCCTAAATGCGCGGTGTGTAGCTAAGGTATTGGCTGCGGCTATTTTCCACCAATCAAACTTTTAACTGCCCCAACCAAATCGCCTGGCATCACCACAATTTTGCTGTTATCAGAGGCGGATATTTTTTGCAAAGCGGTAATGTAGCGGTCACCCAGCAAAAACGTGGCAGAGGTGTTGTTTTCTTTGACTGCCTCTGCGATAAATTTAATCGATTCAGCCGAAGCTTTGGCGGCTATCATTTGTGCTTCAGCGTCTTTACGTGCGGCTTCTAGGCGTGCTTCAGCATTCAAAATAAGAGATTGCTTAGCGCCTTCAGCTTCGGTCACCACGGCAACGCGCTCACGCTCGGCAGCGGCTTGTCTTTCCATCGCATCTTGCATATTGCTTGAAGGTTTAATATCTTGAATTTCAACAGATTTTACGGTTAAGCCCCAATCCAGAGCCTCGTCGGCGATAGCGGATTTAAGCTCTGCTTTAATGCGGTCGCGTGAGGTGAGCGCTTGGTTTAAATCCATGCCGCCAATAATAGACCGGAGTGAAGTTTGCACCATATTGCGCATCGCTTCGCGGAAATTTTCAATGCCATACACAGCGCGCTCAATGTTAGAGACTTTAATAAATGCCACGGCATTGGCTAAAATCACTGCGTTGTCACGCGTAATCACTTCTTGCTCGGGCACGTCTAAGATAATATCTTTGGTGGTGACTTTATAGCTGACGCGGCTAAAAACCGGGTTAATCACATGTAAGCCTGGCGACAAAACGCCTGCGAATTTGCCTAAGCGCTCCACCACCCATTCTTCGCCCTGCGGCACAATGCGCACGCCTTTAAATATAGCAACAATTGCTAAAAATATCAGAACTAAACTAAATTCGGTCATGGTGCTTTCCTTAAGTGAACTTGCATAGAAATTTAACTAATTTTTTTAATGCGTAGCGCGTTGCCTTCAACGGCAACTACAGTCGCATCGCTACCGGCATCAATGGCTTCATTAGAAATAGCCGCCCATTCGCGGCTACCCATCAAGCCTTGGCTAAAGCGAATTTTGCCATTTTGGCTAGTGCTACAGGCCTCTATTACCGTGCCTGTACGGCCTATTTCTTCGCCTTGCGCTTGACCCACGCGAGAGTGCGTTTCATGTTTTTTGTAATTGAGCTTCCAAATGGCCAGTGAGCTTAATGAAAGCACAGCAAACATGGTAAATTGTAAGGCTTGCGGAATATTCGGAAATATCCACATAGTGATAGCCACGCTTAAGGCTGAAACGCCAAACCACAACACATAAAAAGTGCCAGTGGCCATTTCTACTGCCAACAAAATCAAGCCTATTGCACCCCAAACCCACATTGCATCTATCATGATAGCCTCGTTTTTTTCTAAAATTACTGGAATTATCTTAGCACTAAATTAAAGTATTACAGAAAATTACTCATAGTTTAAAATAACTAATCACAATAGATTCCAGCAAAAAAGCCCGATAAATCGGGCTTTTTATTTAGAACAACTAGCCGCTAATTACTTAGCGACTTGTTTTTCGCGCATTTCGTCTAGTGTTTTGCAATCGATGCAAAGCGTGGCGGTTGGTCGCGCTTCTAGGCGCTTCAAGCCAATTTCTACGCCACAGCCTTCGCAATAGCCATATTCATCTGCATCAATATTGCGTAGTGTTTCATCAATTTTTTTGATGAGTTTGCGTTCGCGGTCACGATTGCGCAACTCTAACGTCATGTCAGATTCTTGGCTGGCGCGGTCGTTCGGGTCGGCAAACATGGTCACTTCGTCTTGCATGGTGTGCACGGTGCGGTCAAGATCGTGACTTAAATCAGATTTCCAGCCATTTAAAATAGCGCGAAAATGCTTAAGCTGGTTTTTGCTCATATATTCCTCATCAGGTTTTGCTTGATAAGACGTAAATATTTTAGTTAGGGTTTCTGCCATGTTGTTCTCAAAAAAGCGCATGTAAAAAATGTTATTAATTTTTTTTTAATCGCGCGAGTGTACACCTAATATAAAGGATATGCAAAATCTAATTGTAGGCTTAAATTTCAGCTAATTTTTTCTTTTAATTCAAGCGCTAACAAAGTATTTTCCATCAGCGTCGCTACCGTCATTGGGCCCACACCGCCTGGCACTGGCGTAATGTAACTGGCACGTGCTTTGGCGGCATTAAAATCAACATCTCCGCAAATACTGCCATCGGCCAAGCGGTTAATGCCAATATCCACCACAATTGCACCAGCTTTAATCCAGTCGCCTTGGATTAGGCCAGCCTTGCCCGCGGCGGCGATAATTAAATCGGCATTTCTAACTTTGCCAGCCAAATCTTTGGTGTGGCGATGACAGCTGGTGATGGTGCAACCTGCTAATAAAAGCTCCAGCGCCATCGGGCGGCCAACATGATTAGAAACGCCGACGATGGTCGCATCCAAACCCATCAAATCAATGTTGACCGCTTGCAACATTTTGATGACACCAAACGGCGTGCAAGAGCGCAATGTAGGCTGGCGAATCGCCAAACGGCCAATATTATAAGGATGAAAACCATCCACATCTTTATCGACATTGATGCGTTCGATGAGTCGTTCTTCATCAATTTGCGGCGGTAAAGGTGATTGCACTAAAATGCCGTCCACGGTGGCATCGTTGTTCAGTCGATCAACCAGTGTAAATAAATTGGCTTCGCTAGTGTCGGCGGATAATTCGTACGCGATAGAGCGTATGCCGATTTTTTCGCACGCTTTGCGTTTGTTACGTACATAAATTGCGGAGGCTGGGTCTGCGCCCACCAAAATCACCGCCAAGCAGGGCGCACGCTTGCCGGCTACAATGCGTGCATCTATTTTTAATTTAATGCTAGCTAGTAAATTTTCAGCGATGGCCTTACCGTTAATAATTTGTGCTGTCATGCGTTAATTCAAATATTTATTCAAAATAAAACAGCATTTTAACATATTCGAATTGACCAAATGCCTTGTTTGCGCTATATTTCTGCCTCTTCGGCGTGTAGCGTAGTCTGGTAGCGCGCCTGCTTTGGGAGCAGGATGTCGGGAGTTCGAATCTCTCCACGCCGACCAGTATTTTGGTTTATTCGACAGTGTCATGTAACTCATCTGCCCGTAGCTCAACCGGATAGAGCACCAGCCTTCTAAGCTGGGGGTTACAGGTTCGATTCCTGTCGGGCAGGCCAAATTTAGTTTTTTTAGTTTCACCAGCTTCTAGTTTCAATGGTGGTTGTAGCTCAGTTGGTAGAGTCCAGGATTGTGATTCCTGTTGTCGTGGGTTCGAGCCCCATCAGCCACCCCATTAAATCCCAATGTATTCAACAAGTTGAATACAACGGTCTTCGACCTTTCCTGTACTCTACCATCTTTTGTCCCATTCTTGTCCCAATTGGAGATAAGTATGGCAGCTTTTCGTAAACGTTCTAATGGCTGGCAAGCACGAGTAAGACGTCAAGGCTATCCTGAAGTAAATAAATCATTTTCTACACGTAAGGAAGCGGAGTCTTGGGCTAGGGTAATTGAGTCTGAGATGGCTAAAGGTGTGTTTGTTAGTCATGTTGAGGCAGACAATACAACGCTTGCTGCTCGCAATCAAATCTATCTCGGTTGAACTCTGCTTCAGATGTACCTTCTCGGTGCCAGCCCATACCGCAACCAGAAAGCAATAACGTGAACAGGCTTAGTGTAAGAAATGAAAGAAGCCCCTTTTAATTGGTACAGCAAACAGGGGGGGGCAGGTCACTTCTACTAAATTGGACCCAGCTCACATAGCTTCGCGGGACTTTTAGTATTTTGGCTCACCAAAGCGGACAAAACCGAGAACTGGAATTGTATTGTTATCATTGAAAAGTAATGACAATTAATAGACTTTACGGGTATGCATTTACTTATTTTGGCCAAACCTTTAGTGCTAAGTCTGCTATTTTTAAAAGTTCATCTTTAGTAGCTCCACTCGTTGCTTGAACTGACATCCCTTGGTGCAATGTAGCGAGATACTTAGCCAAATCCTTAGGATTATCATCATTCGACAAATCGCCATCATTTTTCGCTTTCTTAAAGCGCTCCGCTAGTAAGTTTTCATATGAACTTCTATATTTAATTAGAATATTTCTTACCAATTCAGCACTCTCACCACTAGATAAGGCTCCTTGCACAATCATGCATCCCAAGGGATGCGACGGATCAGTTAAGAATTCAGCAGCTTTATATAAAACAGCTTCAGCAACGTTGCGGGCAGTTGGTTCTTTGACAGCATCACTTACAAAAGCTACTGGACCTGATGCGTATCTTATTAATGCTTTTTCAAATAACTCTTCTTTATTCCCGAATGCAGCATACAGACTAGGCTTATTTATTCCTAGCGTTTCAGTTAGTTCGGCTAGAGATGCTCCCTCATAGCCTCTTGCCCAAAAAATTCGCAACGCCTTTTCGAGCGCTTCATCCACATCAAAAACTCTAGGACGCCCACGCGATTTTTTCATATCTGTAGTCATGATTAAACTCTTAATTTAAATAATATACCAATTGTTACAAAAAAAGATTGACAAGGCAAGTCATGCTGGATTATATTTATATACCGATTGGTAATTAAATAGCAATTTTCTGTAGTTCATAAACCTATCAAGGAGTTATAAATGAATAAATTTTTAAAATCTCTATTATCAACAGCTAAACAATATTCAGTGGTTGAATCAGGCTCATCTTTATCCGTTGAAAAACTTGAAACAGTAACGACAAAATACATAGAAGCCAATGGCGTTAAATTTTCTTATCGTACGTTAGGGCCCAAGTCAGGTACACCATTAGTGTTTCTGCAACACTTTACCGGCACAATGGATGCTTGGGATCCTGCTGTCGTCAATTCATTTGCAAAAACGCGCCCCGTTGTCGTATTTAACAATAGAGGTGTTGGCGCGACTGATGGTACAGTTGCAGATAATATCGAGCAAATGACAACAGATGCCTATGCATTTATTCAAGCATTAGGCTACAAACAAGTCGATTTACTTGGTTTTTCAATGGGTGGGTTTGTGGCGCAACAACTAATGGCTAAATACCCTGACTTAGTGCGTAAGGTCATTTTAGCAGGCACTACTCACCAAGGAGGCGGCAACAATTTAATGAAAGTACTGGGTGAGGCGTTTTCAAGAGAAAATGCGCCCGATCCGCGTGATTATTTGTTTTTTTCTCAATCCGAGGCTGGGAAAAAAGCAGGGGCTGAATTCCTGTCCCGCGTTTATGCAAGAACAGAAAATCGCGACCCAAATAGCGGTAAAGAAATTGCAGATGCCCACGGTAAAGCACTCATCGTATTTACCAGCACGCCAGACCCTGAATTTAAAACATTGAAATCAATTAACCAACCAGTTTTAGTTGTGACTGGTAGCAATGACACGATGCTACCTACTGAGGGTTCAATAACCCTGTTCAAACAACTTAAAAACGCACAATTAGTACTTTATCCTGACTCTAATCATGGCTCGATTTTTCAGTACCACGATTCATTCGTCAATACGGCAAATTATTTCTTAAATCATTAATCTCAAGCTTTTTATCAAAAGCGAGGCTGAAACATCCATAAAACAATGTTTCAGCCTTATCAACAAATCCAAATCCGAGGTGAAAAACATTATGGTAAATAAAATACCTTATCGTTATCGCACTGTTCTATTTGCACTAATCATGTCTTTTTTTACTTCATTGATTGTGTCAGGAACTTTAATCTACTTGCATTCTCAGTCATTTACACAATTCATCAAAGTTTGGTCGTCTTCAATTGTGATTGCGTGGCCCGTAGTGTTTGCTGCAATCTTGATAATTGCTCCACTAGTTAATAAAGCACTTAACTTATTTGTAGACGATCAGTAAGCGTAATATGAATATATAACTATCTGGGGCTAACTGGCTTGTATGCTTTATCATTTGGCGCTCTATACCTCAATTACACCTAATAAGTTTATTCAATTTCAGTTAAGCATATGGCTAAGTATTTCAAGGAATCTAAACGTCTCTAGAGAGGGTGTAAATAATTTTGTAGTTTACTCCTTGGTTCGTATCCAAATATCAAAATTACTTAATTCTTTTACTTGTTCAATTAAATCACCACTGAAATTCAATATAACGTAACCCCAGCGTAACCCGAGCCACAAATTAAAAAAGCCCCACATCGCTGCAGGGCTTTTACCATTTGGTCCTCGACCTGGGTTCGAACTAGGGGCGTGCGAATTAACAGAACGATCCAGCACTGGAATAAATATTGTAAATGATAATGATTATCATGTATAATTGCATTTATCAATTTTGGTAATTATTTAGAATCAACAACTATGAAAAAACGAACGTTGTATTTAAGTCAGGCGCAACTTGCGCTAGTAATCTATAGCACTTTCTTTATTAACCTATCAGCAGTAGCCACTGAGATTGAGTTGCCACGTATTAATGTTATTGGAAAAGGTGAGCAGGCAATTACCAAACAGCCAGGTTCTGTCGCTATAATAAAACTGGAAGAGTTGGAACTTAAGCAGCCACTTTCCACGCAGGACGCCTTAAAAACTATACCTGGGCTCGTTATTCGAGAAGAAGAGGGCTACGGTTTTATTCCTAATATTGGTATGCGAGGCTTGAATCCGAACCGCAGTCAAAAACTGCTGATACTGGAAGATGGTGTGCCAGTAGCGCCTGGGTTGTTTTTGGCTAATGAATCCTACTACAGCCCTAGAATCGAAAGAATGGATAGTATCGAAGTGCTTAAAGGTGCGGCTGGTTTGCGTTATGGACCAACTACTATCGGCGGTGTGATCAATTACAAAACTAAAGATCCGGAAGATGGTGTAAAGCTGACTGCAAAAACTGGCTCACATGGTTATCGCCTAGTTAGTTTAGATGCTGGTGGTGCAACTCAATCCGGTGATACCATTGCTGGTATCAATGTAATTACTTCGCGCGGTGATGGTTTCCGCCATAACGACTTTGATTTGACCGATGTGGTATTAAAAGGCGGTACGCAGATTAAAGATAATCAATGGTTAAGTGCCAAATTTACCTATTACGACAATGAAATCAATACATCGTATGTTGGATTAAGAAAAAATGAGTACAAGAATGGTTCGGATAAAAATCCAGCACCGAATGATTATTTCATTACAGATCGAAAATCATTTGATATTAACCATGAGTGGGATATCAGCAGTAATGTGAAATTGAATACGCTGGTGTACTGGAGTCAGTTGAACCGTGATTTCTGGCGACGTGATGTTAAGTCAAAAGATGCTAACGGGACAACTTTCAGAAACTGTGATTTAACTTTAACTTCAAGTCAATATTGTATGACCGGCCGAAATCGTGAGTTTGAAATGATGGGCATAGATTCACGTATGTTTATACTCCACAACAGTTTTGGCATCAGAAATGAAGCGGAAATTGGTATTCGTTTGCACAGCGATCATTTAAGCAATAAAACTGTTCGTTCTAAAACTGATCCTGATGCTCGCTCAGGAACATTAACCGGTAATGTTACAGAAAAAGCAGATGGTCTAGCTTTATATGCTCAGAACAGGTTTGAGTTTACCAATAAAGTAGCAGTAACACCTGGGGTACGTGTGGAAAATTACGACCAAAAACTTAAAAATGAGTTAACTGGCACTAAAGGAAATGCAAGTAACACAGAGGTAGTGCCAGGCATTGGAGCAACATGGCAAGCTATACCGCAGGCCCAGTTTTTTGTTGGTGCTTTTAAAGGATTTTCGCCAGCAATGACAGCGACATCAATAAGTGGTGGTGGTGTCGATCAAAAATTGGATGCAGAGCGTTCAACCAATTATGAAATAGGTGTGCGTGGTGAAATGAATCGCTTGGCTTATGAAGCCACAGCTTTCCACATGGATTTTGAAAATCAAATCGTGAATCAGGCTCTGTCTAGCGGGGTAGATAAGGCCAATGGTGGCAAAACTTTGAATCAAGGTTTGGAGTTTGCGCTAGGCTATGAAATTGGATCAGGCTGGAAATTGGATGGTAATGTTACTTATGTACCAACAGCAGAGTTTAGAAACAGTGATCTTGGCCCTAAAGGCAATCGCTTGCCTTATGCACCTGAGTTTACCAGTAATGTGAATTTTGGATACCAGTTAGGTAGCTTTAAAGCAAGTTTAGGCGCCTATTATGTTTCTAGTCAGTATGTGGATTCAGCAAATACTAAAGTTGAAACTGATGATGGTACCAAAGGTGAAATTTCTGGCTACACAACATTCAATTTAAATGCATATTATGCTGTTGATAAATACCTTTCTTTGTTTGGTTCTGTGAGAAATCTCGCAGATAAGAAATACATCACGAGTCGTAATCCAGATGGTATTTTCCCGGGTGTTGAACGTAATTTTGAAGTGGGTGCCACTTATAAGTTCTAATGAAAAATTAACCAAGATTGTTCTGCATGATTTTGTGAAATAAAAAAGCCCCACATTGCTACATAGCTTTGCGGGGCTTTTAGTATTTTGGCGCTCTTTCATTGAACTTATTTGTACAAGGGGTCAAACTAAAGTCCTATCAAAATTATCACCATGAATCAGTCTAGCGTTTAATAACCATTTTCACTAATAACTCCTTTCTGCAGCTTAGCAATTTCTGAGTATGTTTCAATTTTTGCTATTTTGTAAGAAAGTGGGCACATTAATATTTGTATAGGATGGACTTCGATACCCCCCCCCATAGTGCTTGTGTAGTCTATACGTAGTCTGGAAGATAGAAATAAAAAAGCTCCTAACTACATATTTCAAAGCTGATGGATTTCCCCTAACCGCCCTTCAAATTAATAGTGATTATTAAGAAAAAACGATACAATTAACTTGTAATTTAGTGATTGGGAATTGTCCCAATTTTGTCCCAAATCGAATGGGAAATGAGATGTTAAGAGTTTTATGGAGCCTTGATTTATAAGGGTTTTACCTTGTAATGTAAGCATTGTGATTCCTGTTGTCGTGGGTTCGAGCCCCATCAGCCACCCCATTAAATCCCAATGTATTCAACAAGTTGAATACAACGGCCTTCGGCCTTTCCTGTACTCTACCTAGACTTGTCCTACTTTTGTCCTTTTTGGAGATAAGTATGGCTTCTTTTAGAAAACGTAGTAATGGCTGGCAAGCACGAGTAAGACGTCAAGGCTATCCTGAAGTAAATAAATAATTTTCTACACTCTTTTGTTTGCTACAAAGGCTATATTTAACGTAGCCGCGCGCGGGCTTATGCACCTTAAACGAACCACAAAACATACACTTCCTGCCATGCAAACAGTGGGTAGAACCACTAAAAACCGTGTTGAGCCGTGATAACTATGCGTTGCTCCTAAGAGACCATAGTGATGAAACGCCCTAATTGCCTTTATTTTTATAGGCAGCAAGCGTGCAAAACATGTTAAATTACTTTGAATGGCCCGCGTTAGCTATTGACTTCAATGGTTTTTTTAATTTATAGTGGGATGATGGAGTCTGACCTGAAAAGTTTAGAAGAGAAAGTTACCAAGCTTATTTCTTTGTGTACTCACTTGCGCGAGGAAAACGTTCGTCTGCGCAGCGATATAACACGGACAAAAGACAATATGCTGCAAGTCAGCAATAAGCTTGAAGGGTTGCTCGAGTCACTTCCTGAAAGCGCAGAATCTACGGGGTTGGAATCTTAATGAGCGCTACTAAGTTTGTGGATGTTACCATTTTGGGTCGTGAGTTCACGGTTTCATGCACCGATGCAGAGCGTCAAGGCTTGATGGATGCTGTAGCTTATCTTGATTCAAAAATGCACGAGATTCGCGATTCTGGCAAAGTGGTGGGGGTTGAGCGTATTGCCATTATGACGGCGCTCAATTTATCTCACGAATTACTTAATACTAAAACTGGCGATATTGACATCGGTGATTATAAGCGTAGGATTAACGCTATGCAGAATCAAATTGATGAAGCAATCGCTGTGCAAAAATAGGCTGTTGTAACTAATTCCCTTCATCAGTTCGTCACAAGCGGACTCTAAAATTCAACTTGTTTTCTGTGGTGTTGCTTGAGCTTTATATTCCTTGAACTAGTCTTTGTTATAGGTTTCAGCTCATCAGGTTGCTGTGTGCGTGCTCTAAATTGGGCGTTCTTTTAAGAATCCCTTGGCGAGTGTACCTAACGCGCTTTAGGTTGTCACCACCTGAACTTTTTTGGTTCAGGATAGCGGCTCAGGCAACACCACAGCAAATAGGTTTTGTTTTTAACGCGAAATTTCTGTTTTTCGCTGGCCGTACTTAAATGTACGGCCTACGCTCAGACGCCTTGAACTTTTTCGTTAAAATTCAAAACCGCATCTTATTAAAGTCGTGCTGATTAAACATGCATTTCACTACCGTTATTCTGAGCGTAGCGAAGAATCCAGTTTTTAGGCTATGCCTGTGAGCCTCATGGGCAAAAGTTCGCAGGGCAGCGTTTTTAAAGCTAACCATTCAAACTAACGCAATTCGTGATATTTCAAATCCGCCAAGCTCACAATTTCTAAGCATTTTTCGTAGCAAGCTTCTAAAATGACAGGTGGGGCAAACCCCGCTTCACTCGTTTCTAACCAACGTGCTGCGCATAAACACCAACGATCTCCTGCATTTAATCCGCCAAAATCATACTCTGGGTGCGGTGCACTTAAATCGTTGCCGCGATTCACCGAAAACGCTAAAAATTCGTCTGTCACTTGTACGCAAACCGTATGGCTACCTACGTCTTCTGCGCCCGTTTCGCAGCTGCCAGTGCGCGTAAAGCCAGTCATCGGCTCCAAACTGCAAGCTTGTAACGCCGTCCCAAGTACATTGCGCGCCATTTCAACTTAACCTCAAATTATCCATTCACGTTATCATACGAGAATCTTATGCCTTTGAAAGAGAAAAATGCGTTATTGGTTAATGAAGTCTGAGCCTGGCGATGTGTCGATTGACGATTTGGCCGCCATGCCGAACCAAACGGTGGATTGGTACGGCGTGCGCAATTACCTTGCGCGTAACTTTATGCGCGATCAAATGACCGTTGGCGACGGCGTATTTTTTTATCACTCTAACTGCGAAACGCCAGGCATTGCGGGCATTGCAGAGGTAATCTCCAGCGCGTATCCAGACCGTTTTCAGTTTGTAAAAGGTCATAAATATTACGACGAAAAAGCCACGCCAGAAACGCCACGCTGGATGAATGTGGATGTAAAACTGGTGCGTAAAACACGCTTGCTCAGCTTAAAAGAAATGCGTGAAACGCCAGAACTGGCTAATTTGCGTACGTTGCAACGCGGTAACAGATTGTCGATTACCCCAGTTGACCCCAAAGATTGGGAGTTTATTTTAAAACTACTTTAATAATGTAAAGAATATGCCGCAGAGCCTGCCTTCGAATGATTTCGTCGAGGGGCAAGCTATTTTAAATAATTTTAGCCTAAATCATTTCGATTTAGTATCTAAGCTGCCCATGGCTTTCGGGTAGGTTACCAAACCCCAAGGCAAGTTTTTCACTTCAATTTGCTTGGTCACTTCCAATTTTGCCGCATCAATCACTAAAACCGCATCCGATTTACCGCAGGCCAGCAAAATTTGCTTCTCATCTGGCGTAAAACTAAAGTGCCAGCAACGGTTTGCTGTGGGAATATCTTTAATTTTTTCGTAGGTTTTCGCATTAAATACTTGCAACACTTTGGCCTTATTTGCCGCCACAAAAATGCGTTCGCCTTTGCTGTCAAACGCAATTCCATAAGGCGTGTCGCCAGTATCTACGGTGCGCACCACGTTGAAATCTTTATCTAGCACCATGAATTTATTGCCATATTCCAGTGTGGCGAGGTAAGTGTTGCCGTCGGGCGAAACCTTAATGCCGCGCGGCCTATCGCCAAGCTCGTGCGTGCTGATAGTTTTTACCAAGCTACCATCTTCAATATTGTGCACGGTTACGGTGTTGTCGGCTTCGTTGGTAATCACTAGGTTTTTGCCATCGGCCGAGAATTCAATGCCTTCAGTCTCCGGCCCGCCCGTAATTTCGCGTACTTTTTCAGCTTTAATTAAATCCACCACAGCGATTTTGGCGGGAATGTTCTCTTCATCGTCATCGTCTTTTTCTTCTTCACCTGGTTTTGGTGGTGGGCCAGCTTTGGCGCTTGGCTCAGATGAAATGTAGGCAAAATTGCCATTTACGCGCACAAACTCTGGGTTTTTGCCGATTTCGATTTGTTTTACTTCATTCGTTGCGGTATCAATCACAGAAATGCTACCGTTTTCGCGTGTGGCAACGATGAGTTTTTTGCCGTCATCGGTAATGCCCAAGCCGCGCGGGCCAGCGGCTTTTACATCAATGGTTTTTACCACCTGCATGGCCGCAAGGTCTATCACGCTCACGCCAGCATCTTGACTAGTCACATAAGCAAGGCCAGAAGCAGTACCAGCACTAGCTTCTGGAGTATCTGCACCTGGTGTTTTTTCTTTGTTACAAGCACTTAAACTTGCAGTGAGTGTCAGCGCCAATAAGCTAATGCGTGTTTTATTCAACGTTGCTGTAAATTTCATTAAAAATCTCCAAAAGTTATACTTTATTAACCTAAAAATAATTGGTAAGCTGAGTTTTGCGTTTCTTCCCAATAAGGGTAACCCAAGTTTTGTAAGAACGCTAAAAACTTAGTTTGTTCATGCGGCGGCACTTGCATGCCCACTAGCACGCGGCCAAAATCGGCGCCGTGATTGCGATAATGGAACAGCGAAATGTTCCAATCGTGTCCCATGCTGTCTAAAAACCTCATCAGCGCGCCTGGTTTTTCTGGAAATTCGAAGCGATATACCACTTCATGCTCGGCCTGCGGCGCGTGCCCACCAACGAGATGGCGTAAATGTAGTTTGGCCATTTCGTTGCCGGTTAAATCAATAGCGTTTAAGCCTTGCGCGGCTAAATCATGGATAAGTTTTCCTACTTCTGTGGCGTTGGCAATCGCTAAACCCACAAAAATATGCGCTTCTTTTGGGTCAGAAAAGCGATAGTTAAACTCGGTAATATTGCGGTTGCCCAGTAATTGGCAGAAGGCCTTAAATGCACCCGCTTTTTCGGGAATCGTTACCGCTAATATCGCCTCGCGCTGCTCGCCAAGTTCTGCGCGCTCGGCCACAAAGCGCAGCCTATCGAAATTCATATTAGCGCCAGAAGCAATTGCGACTAGGGTTTTGCCGTGCATGCCTTCACGTTCCGCATAAGCTTTCAGCCCAGCAACAGAAAGCGCACCAGCGGGTTCCAAGATGCTGCGTGTGTCTTCAAACACGTCTTTAATAGCCGCGCAAATCGCGTCGTTATCCACTACAATCATTTCATCCACATATTGCTGGCAAAGTTTAAAAGTATGCTCGCCCACTTGTTTTACTGCTGCGCCATCCGCAAACAAACCTACTTGGTCTAATATGATGCGTTTGTCTTGTTTTAGCGATTCCGTCATCGCTTCGGCGTCTTTGGCTTCTACGCCGATGACTTTTATTTCAGGTCGCACCGCTTTTACATAAGCCGCAATGCCAGCAATCAAACCGCCACCGCCCACGCAGCAGAAAATCGCTTCGATGGGTTCTGAGTGCGCGTTTAGAATTTCCAGTGCAATGGTACCTTGGCCTGCGATTACATCTAGGTCGTCATAAGGATGCACAAAAGTTAGTTTCTCGGTTTTTTCCAGTTCCAGCGCTTTTACATAAGCGTCAGAATAACTATCGCCAAATAAAAGCACCTCGGCACCACGTGCTTTCACGGCGTTTATTTTGATTTGCGGCGTGGTGGTTGGCATCACAATCACGGCGCGGCATTTTAGCTTTTGCGAAGCCAGCGCCACACCTTGTGCATGGTTGCCTGCCGAAGCAGCAATCACGCCGTGCTTCAGCAGGTCGGGCGTTAAATTCGCCATTTTGTTATAGGCGCCGCGTAGCTTAAAAGAGAACACGGGCTGCATATCTTCGCGCTTAAGTAATACGCGGTTATCGATACGTGCAGATAAGCTCGTTTGAAATTCCAGCGGCGTAATTTTTGCCACGTCGTAGACGCGCGAGTTTTCTATTTTTTGACGATAGTTGATGGTAATGCCTTATTTTTTAAAATGTTCATGCAATGTTATGATGTTGTATTGTTTGTATTATAAAGAATTTATTAAGGATTAACGAAATGGCATTTACGCAAGACGAACTTAAACAACAAGTCGCCCAAGCTGCCGTGGCTTATGTAAAAGAAGGCATTATCGGCGTGGGCACAGGCTCAACTGCCAATTTTTTTATTGAAGAATTGGCCAAAGTAAAACATAAAATTGAAGGCGCAGTTGCTAGTTCTGAAGCCACAGCCCAACGTTTACGCGGTCATGGCATTGAGGTATTCGATTTAAACAGCATTGATGGCATGGATATTTACGTCGATGGCGCGGATGAAATCACCGAACATTTGCATATGCTAAAAGGTGGTGGCGGGGCACTTACGCGTGAAAAAATTGTGGCGGCGGTGGCCAAAACCTTTATTTGTATTTGTGATGAAACCAAATACGTGCCTGTGTTGGGCAAATTTCCATTGCCAGTAGAAGTGCTGCCGATGGCAAAAAGCTATGTGGCGCGTGAGCTGGTCAAACTAGGCGGCCAACCAAAATTGCGTGATTTCACCACCGATAACGGTAACGTGATTTTAGATGTGCATAACCTGAACATTGAGGATCCGGTGGCGATGGAAGCGAAAATC
The DNA here is from genome assembly GCA_945907735.1 of Methylotenera oryzisoli. Taxonomy (GTDB): domain Bacteria; phylum Pseudomonadota; class Gammaproteobacteria; order Burkholderiales; family Methylophilaceae; genus Methylotenera_A; species Methylotenera_A oryzisoli_B. Next base: position 31,433 of record CAMDTL010000011.1, on the reverse strand, counting down.
AACCAAATCGTGGGCGTGGTAACCAATGGTTTATTTGCTGCGCGTCCAGCCAATGTATTGCTACTGGCAACAGCAGATGGTGTAAAAACGTACAAAAAATAAGGCAATATAAAGAGCCCAGGGTTTATCGCAAGAAACCCTAGCTGATAAAGCGAATATTGATCGCTCTTATATGGGCGGGATTGAACGAGGTGAGCATAACATTGCCTTAATCAATCTGCTAAATTGCTAATGCGCTTGGTATTAAGGCCTCATTGTTATGAGATAAAGCAGATTGTTAATTTAGACAATTTTTACTGTGGTACATAGCCAGTTGCAGTGTCGGCACCTTCGCCAAAGAAATACTTTTCAGTTTGCTCACTTAAGTACTTACGTGCGGCGGGGTCGGCCAAGCTTAGGCGGTTTTCGTTCACCAGCATGGTTTGCTGTTTTAGCCAGGCTGCCCATGCCTCTTTGCTGACATTTAGGTATATTTTTCTGCCAAGTTCGCCTGGGTAGGGCGGGAAATCCATGCCATCTAAATCTTTATCTAGTTTAATGCAGTGTACGGTGCGTGCCATGTTGCTTACTCATTCATGTTAAAGACAGTATGATAACGCATGTTAAAATTGCTGTAATAATTTAGTTTAAAAAGGTTAACATGGAAAGCCCATTCAAAAGTAAAAATGGTTTAGAGCGCATCGCCAAGGCGCTTGAGTACTCGCTTACAGGTTTGAAGTTGGCCTATGAGCACGAAGCAGCGATTCGTCAAGAAACGTGGTTAATGGCGGTGTTGGTTCCGCTCGGGTTATATTTAGGCCATACTAATATCGAGCGCATTTTGCTAGTAGGCGTGGTGTTCTTGGTGTTTATTGTGGAGTTACTAAACTCTGCTGTGGAGGCGGCGGTGGATCACACGTCGATTGACCACCACAAACTCGCAGGCCGCGCCAAAGATATTGGCAGCGCGGCCGTGTTTGTGAGCATGATGTTGCTTTTGCTGGTGTGGGGCTTGGTGATTTTTGATTAGAACCCATCTGTCATGCTGAACTTGATTCAGCATCTTTTGATAACTAAAAGATTGCGGGTCAAGCCCGCAATGACAGCGTGTTAAAAATCAGCCCGCGCACCAAATAACATAGACCTTTCTCCCGCAGGTGAAATATCTTTTAAGAACGACGCATGTTCGCGTATCTCGTCATCCAGCAAGTTATTGGCTTTGGCGAATAATTCTACGTTAAACTTAATCGGCAGTTTGTAAGCCACCATTGCGGTCACATCCGTATAGCCATCGGTTTTCAGCTCGTTATCCGCTGTGTTGTTTTGTTTAAAGGCGTGCAGCGCATCCAGCCGCGCGCTGAAATTGCCCAACTGATAGCGCACGCCTGCGCCCAATCTTAAAGGTGAAATACGTGGCAAATAATCGTTAGTACGTTTATCTTTAGCATGTACATAATCGCCGCGTAGCGTTAAATCTAGGTTGTCAATCAAGTTAAATTTACCTTCCGTCTCAAAACCTTTAAATGCGGCTGGCACGGCAGTAAATTGTGCAATGGGTAACCCCGACCCATCGTCAATATTAGCTGTATCAAACAAGCTAATAAAATTGCTAAAGCGCGTGTAATAAGCACCAACGCTAAACGAATTTTTTGCATCTTTCCAGCGCAGCTGCGCATCGATGCCATTAGACTTTTCTTTAGCAAAGTCGCTGTTACCCATTTCAAACTGACCCGTGGCAATGTGTGCGCCATTGGCGTAAAGCTCAAAATAACTCGGTGTGCGTTCGTTGTGCGATAAATTACTGGTGAGCGACCAATGATCATCAATGCGATACAAACCGCCCAGCGCAAAGCTATTCGGGTTAAAGCTGTTATTTTGACCGGTGCCAAAAGTCGCGCTATCTTTAGCATCCACCGTGGCATGCCCTAAGCGACCGCCAAAGGTGATTTTGTGTTGATTGATGGGGAGTTCTTCGTATACGTACACTGCTTTATTTTTCGTGTTGACGCTAGGTACAAACGCTTCTTCACCTAAGGCTTCAAAATTGGTATTGCTAAATTGAAAGCCAATGACACCAGATAAATTACCTATCTTGCCATGACCAGCTTCAATACTGCCTTCCAGACCACGATTGGTAAAAGTAGTAGCAATCTCGTCCTCTTCAAGTTCTACGTGTGCATAATCGGTATGCGCCATGCGAAATTTAGCGCGGTTTACTATTGTTCCCAAATCAGTAAACTCTGTGGCTAAATCCCAGCGCTTACTATTCATATCAATGCGCACAGCCTCTTCTGCCACTGTGCCGTAATTATTATTTAACGTGGAATAAGATAAACCAACATAACCATTATCAAAAGTGAGCGAGGCTCCCAGGGCGCCACCATCGCCTTCAGCGCTGCTATTAATAAGCTTGCCACGGTTTTCACGCGGCATGCCATCGGCCCCACTTTTACGACGGCTAACCGCAAAGTCAGGAATACCAAAATCGCTGGTTTTACGCGTATAAACATCGCCATGAATAGCAAATAATCCATTGCCAATATCAACCACGACAGCGCCATTGCGTGTGCTATCAGGTCCGCCAAAACGTGTTTCAGCGCGACCTATGATGCCTTCAAGTTTTTCAGTTGGAATGCGGTGATCAATGGCGTTCACCACGCCGCCCATGGCGCTACCACCGTAGAGCAACGCCGCAGGGCCTCGCACTACATCAATCTGCTCCATAATCAACGGGTCTACGCCAACAGCATGGTCAAAACTTAGAGATGAAGCATCCAAAACACCCACACCGTTTTGCATAATTTTGACGCGCTCGGCATCCAATCCACGGATGACAGGCCGCGAGGCGTTTGGCCCAAAGCGCGTGGCAGAAACACCCGGCAAGCCATTGAGCGTTTCGCCTAATGTGCCTTCGCGGCGCAAACTTAATTCGCGGCTGTTTAACACAGAAACAGGTACGACTAGTTCGTCGGAGCCCACACCGAGTGGGTTGCCAGTCACCGCGACTGGTGCTAAGTTAATATTGGCAGGCTCAGCGTAAACATGCTGAACAAATAAAGCGGCAACGGCCACTAACATTGGCTTGCGCGCGTAAGTGACGGAATACATGAAAATCTCCTCAAATAAATAGGAAAAGACCAGCTAATAACTAGCTGGAAAATGAATATTTAGAGGGGCTGAGGTGGGGCGCGAGCTGCGTAAGCAGCGTGGGTGAGTGAGGCATAGCTAAGCTGATTGAATGTGGCAGTAGTAAATTCAGCCGCTACAAGGTGAAATATAAAAGGCTGCGATTGTAAACCGCCCGCAACTTCGGCATAACTCGAGCATTGCGCGCAGTGACCGTTGTGCGTGTTTTTATCGTTTTGACTATGCTTTGCAAAATCTTCAATGTGACTAATTGCGTGCGTAGTTGAGCCTATTTGCGCAAAAGCAAATAGAAGAATTAAAACAAAATGTAGGGCAAAACGCTTAAACATATTTTTTTAAGATAACAGAAAATCGCCAATGTGCAAATATTTTTTGCCTATTTCTTCTTAGCGCGAGGATGGGCAGTGTCATAGACCTTGGTTAAATGTTGATAATCGAGATGCGTATAAACTTGGGTGGTGCTAATGTTGGCGTGGCCGAGCATTTCTTGCACGGCGCGCAAATCGCCACTGCTTTGTAGCACATGCGTTGCAAAGCTGTGGCGCAGCATGTGCGGGTGCACGCTTGAGTTAATACCTTGCTTAATCGACCATTCTTTTAAGCGATATTGAATGTTTCTGGCAGAAATGCGCCTGCCCTGCAATCCAATAAACACAGGCCTGCTGGCGGCATCAATATTAGAAATAGTAGCGCGAATTTGTAACCATTTTTGAATCGCCTCGATGGCAAATTTACCCAGTGGCACAATGCGCGTTTTGTTGCCTTTTCCCGTCACAACTAGCGTGCCTGCAGAAAAGTCCAGCGCATCAATATCTAAATTTACCAGTTCGCTTAAGCGTAATCCTGACGAATAAAACAGCTCTAAAATCGCATGATCACGCACGCTTAAAATATCATCATCTTTAATAGCGACGAGCTTAACAGCTTGTTCGATAGAAAGTGCTTGCGGCAACGTTTTGGCGGATTTCGGCGCACGTAAGCCGATGACAGGATTATTACTAAACCCCTTGCGATTGACTAGAAATTCGAAAAATCCGCGCCAGCTTGAGAGCCTGCGCGCGATGCTTTTTCCACCCAAGCCTTTGCTGTGCAAGGTGGCAATAAATTTTCTTATCTGATTGATTTGTAATGATTTTAAATCAGTTGAATCAGCAAGTTTGATGAGTTGCGCAATATCTCTGGTGTAATTTTCGCGGGTAAGCGGGCTTAAGCCGCGCTCAAATTGTAGAAATTGAATATATTCAGCTAAGAATTCCACATGGGCTATTCCACATAGCGCGACAGTGCTGCGCTTAAAATTTCGCCAATTCTGCTGACAAAATCGGTGCCCATTTCATCAAAAAAGCGGTTCTCATCATCGCTGGCAAGCGCCAAAAAACCTATCGTTTGCGCGAGCTGTAAGGGAACAATAGCCACCGAAGCGGCTGGCTCAATAAACCAGTCTTCACTCACAATTACGGGTGGTTTGCCGCAATAAGGCCGCGACTGCGCGGTAATCCAAGTTTTGGCTGCTTCAGAAATCGGACTAAAAACCAAATGTGCGTGGGTAGAGGCATCGAGCGGATTTGCCCAGATACGTAAGCAAGTGTCGCTTAAATCGAAATGTTCTGGCAAGAGGTCGGTGACTAATTGCTCAATTTCGTCAAAGTTTTTGGCTTTATGTAATTCAACATTGAGTGCGTGAATTTTATTGGCAATAGCATCGTTTTCCTGTGCGATGATTACTAATTCTGCAAAACGCTCTTTTAGCGCGTCGATTTTATCGCGCTGCGCTAACTGTTGCCGCTCCGCGAGTGAAATCGTACCGCTGCCGTGCGGGCTAGGCAGTTGTATTTCTGCTAATAAACTGGCATTTTCCTCAAAAAATTCAGGATGATTTTTTAAGTAATTTTTAATATCCTGGTCTTTAATATGATCGTCTTGCATCTCTATACCTCTAAATCTTGCTACAGATCAAGCTGCCCATCAAACACAATTTCGGCATCGCCTGTCATCATCACAGGCTGGCCTTCGCCCGCCCAAGTAATTTGCAGTTTACCACCTCGCGTATTCACCAGCACAGGCGATTTTAAATGCTCGAGCATAATGCCACTTACCGCCGCCGCGCAAGCACCTGTGCCACAGCTAAGCGTTTCACCAGCGCCGCGCTCATATACGCGCAATTTAATTTCGTGTGCATTTACAATTTGCATAAAACCGGCATTCACGTGCTGCGGAAAACTGGCGTGTGATTCAATCAGCGGGCCAAGTTCTGCCACATTGGCGGTTTCAACATCATCCACAATCATCACCGCATGCGGATTTCCCATAGAAAGCACAGCCGTGCATACCGCTTGGTTATTGGCTCGCAGAGTATATGTGGTTAGTTTTTTTTCAGCCATAAACGGAATTTTTGCAGGCTCAAATATGGGTGCGCCCATGTTCACCGTCACTTGATTATCATCGCGAAGTGTCAGCGTAATCAAGCCGCTGGCGGTTTCTACGATAATTTCGCGTTTTTGGCTGAGCCCTTTTGCCAGCACAAAGCGCACAAAACAACGCGCGCCATTGCCGCATTGCTCTACCTCGCCACCATCGGCGTTAAAAATGCGATATCTAAAATCCACATTGGCATGCGTGGCTTTTTCGACCATTAATAATTGGTCGCAACCCACGCCAAAATGGCGATTGGCGATTTTTTTAATCTGTGCAGCAGTCAATGCAACAGGCGAAGTAAAGCTATCAACGACCACAAAATCGTTGCCTGTGCCCTGCATTTTGGTGAAATTAAGTAACATAGTTTAATAATTCAAAGTTATGCTATTCTAGCAAATTTGAGCGCTTTAGTTGCAGCAAGGTGTTAATGTAAAGTGTACAATGCGTAGCTCGAAGTGATTTTCAATATTCCTTTAGCCTTTAGTGAGTATTGTTTTACTTTTTAAAATTAAATTTTTCAAGGCGCCCCAAATGAATCAATATCTTTTTACTTCAGAATCCGTTTCTGAAGGACATCCAGACAAAGTTGCTGACCAAATCTCTGATGCCATTGTCGATGCCATTCTGGCACAGGACAATCATTCCCGTATCGCTGCAGAAACCCTGTGTAATACAGGTCTGGTAGTGCTGGCGGGCGAGATTACCACCAATGCCAATGTTGACTATATCCAAGTAGCACGCGATACGATTAAACGCATCGGTTACGATAATACTGAATACGGTATCGACTACAAGGGTTGTGCGGTATTGGTGGCTTATGACAAGCAAAGTCCTGACATCGCACAAGGCGTGAACAAAGCCTATGACGATTCACTAGACCAAGGCGCAGGGGATCAAGGTTTGATGTTTGGTTATGCTGTGAATGAAACACCACAACTGATGCCATTACCGATTTGGTTGAGCCACCGCTTAATGGAGCGCCAAGCGCAGCTTAGAAAAAATGGTAGCTTAGCGTGGTTGCGCCCCGATGCGAAAGCGCAAGTAACAGTGAAATATGCAGATGGCAAGCCAAGCGCGATTGATACTGTGGTGGTTTCTACACAACATGCGCCAGAAATGACTTTAGAGGCCATTCGCGAAGCGGTGATTGAGGAAATTATCAGGCCTGTTTTGCCGAAAGAATTGATTAAGGGCAAGATTAACTATTTGGTTAACCCGACTGGACGCTTTGTAGTGGGTGGCCCGCAGGGCGATTGTGGCTTGACTGGCCGTAAAATTATTGTCGATACTTATGGCGGCGCAGCGCCTCACGGTGGCGGCGCGTTTTCGGGTAAAGATCCATCCAAAGTGGATCGCAGCGCGGCTTATGCAGCACGTTATGTGGCCAAAAACATTGTGGCGGCTGGCTTGGCTGATAGATGCATGGTGCAAATTAGTTACGCCATTGGCGTGTCGAAACCGACCTCTATCATGGTGGAAACTTATGGCACAGGCAAAGTGTCTGACGCTACGTTAACTGCTTTAGTGAACGAACATTTTGATTTGCGCCCAAAAGGTATTGTGAAAATGCTCGATTTATTGCGTCCGATTTACACCAAAACTGCCGCATACGGCCATTTTGGCCGCGAGGAGCCTGAGTTTACTTGGGAAAACACAGACAAATCAGCCGTGCTGCGCGCGGCTGCGGGGCTGTAAAGCCACGATCAATAGGGATTTGTTTGTGTTTCAGCGTAGGCGACGTTAAGCGAAGCGGCCGCATTAAAAGTGGCAGCAGGACTATAAATATTAATGAAATCATAGCTTTACAAAAGCTATGATTTCATTATAATTGCATTTTTAGAAATACATAACCGAGGAACGTTGCAAAGTCTTAATAAAACAAGACTCTAGGCTCGGTTAGAGAGATGAAAAGTCTCTTAAACGGCGTTCACCTAACCGTGCCAGACACGGGATGCAGGTGGACAAAACCTCCAAACATCATCCCTTCTGGTCACACAAATTCATTTTTAAGGAATAGCTGTGACTGATTTTAAAGACTACATCGTAGCAGACATCAATTTAGCCGCTTTTGGCCGCAAAGAAATTGCCATTGCCGAAACCGAAATGCCAGGCTTGATGGCGATTCGCCAAGAATATGCCAAAGCACAGCCTTTACGCGGCGCACACATTACTGGCTCGCTCCATATGACGATTCAAACCGCGGTGCTGATTGAAACGCTGAAAGATTTAGGCGCCGAAGTGCGTTGGGCATCATGCAATATTTACTCTACGCAAGACCACGCAGCAGCGGCAATTGCGGCTGGCGGCACGCCAGTATTTGCGATTAAAGGCGAAACGCTGACTGAATATTGGGATTACACGCACCGCATTTTCGAATGGTTGGACGGCGGCTACTCAAACATGATTTTGGATGATGGTGGCGATGCGACATTGTTGCTGCACCTTGGCACGCGTGCTGAAAAAGATTTATCAGTTGTATCTAAGCCTACAAGCGAAGAAGAAGTTTGCTTGTTTGATGCGATTAAAGCCAAATTAAAAACCGACCCAACTTGGTACTCAACACGTTTAGCTAAAATTATTGGCGTAACAGAAGAAACCACCACCGGTGTGCATCGTTTGTATCAAATGCATAAAGAAGGCAAATTGGCCTTCCCCGCCATCAATGTAAACGACTCTGTCACTAAATCGAAATTCGATAATTTATACGGTTGCCGCGAAAGTTTAGTGGATGCGATTAAACGCGCAACCGACGTCATGATTGCAGGTAAAGTGGCTGTGGTGGCTGGCTATGGTGATGTGGGTAAAGGCTCTGCGCAAGCATTGCGCGCCCTGTCTGCGCAAGTGTGGGTAACAGAAGTTGACCCAATCTGTGCGCTACAAGCGGCGATGGAAGGTTATCGCGTGGTGACTATGGATTATGCCTGCGAGCAGGCCGATATTTTTGTAACGGCGACAGGTAACTATCACGTGATTACGCATGATCACATGGCGAAAATGAAAGACCAAGCGATTGTTTGCAACATCGGCCATTTTGATAATGAAATTGACGTGGCTAGCTTAGAAAAATACCAGTGGGACGAAATTAAACCGCAAGTGGATCATGTCATCTTTAAAAACGGTAAGCGTATTATTTTATTGGCAAAAGGTCGTTTGGTAAATTTGGGTTGCGGTACTGGCCATCCAAGCTACGTCATGAGCTCTAGCTTTGCTAATCAAACCATTGCGCAAATTGAGTTATTTACGCGCCAAGCCGATTATCCAGTGGGTGTTTATGTGTTGCCAAAACACTTGGATGAAAAAGTGGCAGTGTTACAATTGAAAAAATTAAATGCGCAATTGACGACGTTAACGGATGTGCAAGCAGCTTATATTGGCGTTGACAAACAAGGCCCCTATAAAACAGATACTTATCGTTACTAATACTTGAAAGGAAAGACACATGAAATTACTCGTTGGATGGTTATTAAACGCGCTGGCATTGCTGGGTGTGGCTTATTTGGTGCCCGATATTCATGTGTCCAGTCTAATGATTGCTCTGCTAGCCGCAGTGGTGATTGGTTTGGCCAATATATTAATTAAGCCAATTTTGCTGATATTGACATTGCCAGTCACCATTTTCACGTTAGGCCTGTTTGTTTTAGTGATTAATGGCGTATTGTTTTGGGTTGTTGGACATTTTCTGCCAGGTTTTGCAGTGAAAACAATTACAGCAGGAATCATCGGTGCATTGGCTTATAGCGTGGTTTCGTGGGTTTTAAGCGCGATTGTGATTGATGATAAAAAGATTAAGAATTGAAGTGATAAAAAAGTGAAAAATATTCCGTTAAGTTTTGAGTTCTTTCCGCCAAAAACGGCGGATGGCATTGCCAATTTGCGTGAAACACGGGCACAGCTTGCCAAATTTAAACCAGAGTTCTTCTCGGTCACCTTCGGTGCGGGCGGCTCAACGACAGATCGCACCAAAGAAACGGTGCTTGAAATTCAAACAGAAGGCTACTCAGCCGCACCACATATTTCTTGCATTTCTTCCAGCAAAGATGAGATTCGTGAGTTGCTGACCGCTTACAAAGCCAAAGGCATTAGGCGTTTGGTGGCTTTGCGCGGTGATGTGCCTTCGGGCGAAGTCAGCGTGGGCGATTTTAAATATGCAGCTGAGCTAGTCAAGTTTATTCGCCAAGAAACGGGCGATTGGTTTCACTTAGAAGTCGCCGCCTACCCTGAGTTTCATCCAGAAGCCATATCGGCTGCCAAAGATTTGGCCAATTTTAAACGCAAAATTGCAGCGGGCGCTAATTCGGCCATTACGCAATACTTTTTTAATGCCGATGCTTATTTTAGGTTTGTGGATAGTTGCCAAAAAGACGGTATTACTGTGCCCATTGTGCCAGGCATTATGCCGATTTATAACTATACGCAATTAGCGCGTTTTTCTGATATTTGTGGTGCGGAAATTCCACGCTGGTTACGTTTACGTCTTGAAGCTTATGCGGATGATATGCCGTCTTTACGGGCGTTGGGCGTAGATGTGGTGAGTGAACTTTGCGCAAGATTGTTGACTTGGGGTGCGCCCAGCTTGCATTTTTATACCCTTAATCAGGCGGGCGTTATTTCCAATATCATTAACAACGTGCGTGTAGAAAACGTGCATAAAAATTAGTGTAGTGCAAAGCTAGTGCAAAGTAAGCCCACGCGGGTTAAACAGCGCGTCTTCAACAAACAAGTAGTCTTTCTGGCGGCCTTTATTCCACAGAGTGATCATGGTAATCCATCGCATTTCTTCAATGTTGATTTGTTCTTGCTTAAGCGCCATTGCGCGATCAATCATGAAATCGCGCACTACATCGTTAATGACATTGGCTTGTTGCAGAAACAAAATAAAACTTAAGCTTTCGGTGCTTATTTTTTTAAGTTCAGCATCCGTCAGCACGCGCATACCAGTTTGCTTATGTGAATAAACCGCAGGTGTTTCGGTGAACATGGTTTTCGTTTCATGAAACCAATCTACTGCACCTACAATAGCCGTTTCCTCAAAGCCAGCAGCAGCCAGCTCTTGCGTCATAATCTCATTATCAGGCAGGGCATGTTGCGCAACATAATTTTCGAATATAAACACTAGCACTTCAAACATAGCATCCGCCTTTCTTATCAAGAAAATCTAATTTATAGCTATTTTCTGCTTGGTTTTTTACATCAGGCGTTGATATTTTCCGCCAGCCAATGTTGTAATTTTGCTTTCTAATTCCAGCACCATCAGCATGGATGAAAGCGTTTCAGTAGTCAACCCAGAAAGCGAGCGTAGAGTTTCAAAGTTAATCGGGTCAAATCCCATGCAAGTCAATACTGTATTGGCTTCCAAGGTAGCTGTTTCTTCCATGTGCAAGTTGCTTGATAGCCCATATGGGCTAGTACTAGGCAACATATTTTTTAGCTCTTCTAGTATATCTTGCGTCGTTTCTACCAATTTGGCCCCTTGCTTAATCAGTTGATGGCAACCTTTAGTCACGGGCGAGTGAATTGAGCCTGGAATCGCAAAAACTTCGCGCCCCTGCTCAGCACTCAGCCGAGCGGTAATCAGCGAGCCGCTATCGATATTAGCTTCTACCACTAAGCAGCCTAAACTCAGGCCGCTAATGAGTCGGTTGCGACGTGGAAAATTTTGTGCCTTCGATGGCGTACCTAAAGGAAATTCTGAGATGATGAGCCCGCGTTCGGCAATTTTATGCGCTAAATTGCGATGTCTGGCGGGGTAAACAATATCTAAACCAGTGCCCACCACTGCGATGGTTGCCCCATTGGCATTAAGTGCGCCGCGGTGTGCTGCGCCATCTATGCCTAGCGCCATACCGCTCACCACACATAGGCCAGTATGACACAGGCTTGCTGCGAAATTTTCTGCATTTTTTTCACCCTGTGGTGTGGCGCTACGGCTGCCTACTATGGCGATAGCAGGGTGATTAAGCCAATGCAAATTGCCAATGGCATAGAGCACTGGGGGTGGATTATTAATTTCTAGTAATTTTTTTGGGTAGGTGTTATCAGCAAATGTGACAAGATGTGCGTTGTCTTTTTGTAGCCAATCCAGCGTGGGTGTAATGGCATCGAGATTGATGCCAGCTTGGATTTTTTGTGCAATATTGTCATCTACAAATTCACGCAACTGATTAATACTAGCGCTAAAAATGGCATCGGGCGCGCCAAATTTTGCTAATAATTGGCAAAAAGCAGCGTTGCCTAAACCGGGCAGTTGATTAAGCGCAAGCCACTGCTTTATATCGTTCAGGGCAACATCGTTAGCTTGTTTGCCGTCAATAGACGCCATTATTAAGGCGTTTGAACAGCATCAAGCGTATAAACGGCGTCGGTTGTGTTCATAATCAGGCCGTAAGAAACTCTATCAAAAGTTCTAAAAATCATCAACAAGCCAACGCGCTCATCAGGCAACTTAACTTGACTGGGCTCCAATGTCCCTGGTGTTGGTATAGGTGCTTGTTCAAAGTTAACAATTGTTTTGCCGTTGTATCTCATCAGCATTTACGTTGTAACTTAAGCAGGCAAGTGCTAGCAGCGCTATAATATGTCTATTCATAAGTTGACCTCGGTCAAAATAGCGGAAAAAATCCACGAAACAACATTAAATTTATCACGCAATCCATTCAACAATCAAGCTATTTTTTCTAAAATAGCAGTTTTGTGATTAATGATTGTTGATATAAGACAACACTTTACTATTTTATTATGGCGAAACTGACAATATTGAATTACCCAGACCCGCGCCTGCACACGGTGGCCCAAGCTGTAACAGAAGTGAATGACGATATGCGCAAGTTGATTGCAGATATGGCAGAAACCATGTATGCCGCGCCAGGTATAGGCTTGGCGGCCACACAAGTGAATCAGAATATTCAACTTATCCTAGTAGATACTAGTAAAGAGCAGAATGATTTATTGGTGTTGATTAACCCGAAAATTTTGGCAAAAACGGGCTTGCAAGCATACGAAGAAGGTTGCTTATCGGTGCCAGGTATCTATGAAACCGTCACCCGCGCCGAAAAAATCACCGTCGAGGCGCTTAATGCGAACGGCAAAAAGTTTAAATTACATGCCGAAGGTTTGCTGGCGGTATGCATTCAGCATGAGATGGATCACTTGCTCGGCAAGGTATTTGTGGAATATTTATCGCCACTCAAGCGCAACCGTATCAAAGTCAAAATGCTGAAACATGCGCGCGAAATTGAGCGCAATAGTTATTAGCATGAAAATAATTTTCGCTGGAACACCCGAGTTTTCAGTGCCTGCGCTTAGGTCTTTAATTGGGGCTGGTTTCGAAATTGGCCTAGTACTCACGCAGCCAGATCGCCCCGCAGGGCGCGGCATGAAGTTAAGCGCTAGCCCAGTAAAGCAGCTGGCCTTGCAGCACAATCTACCTATTTATCAACCAGAAAGTTTAAAGCCAGCAGAAGTGCAGGCGTACATTGCAGCATCAAATGCTGATGTGATGATAGTCGCAGCCTATGGTTTGATTATTCCCACGACTGTTTTGAAACTATTCGCACAAGGCTGCTATAACATCCATGCAAGCCTGCTGCCACGCTGGCGCGGTGCTGCGCCAATTCACCGGGCGTTACTGGCAGGCGATACCGAAACTGGCGTGACTATCATGCAAGTGATACCCGCATTAGATGCGGGTAATATGATTAGCAAAGGCGTGGTAAAAATTACCGACGCTGATACCACGCAAACGTTGCACGCCAAGCTCAGCCAGCAAGGCGCAGATTTAATGCTGCAAGCCATGCGCGATTTAAGACAGCATGGCACGCTGCCAAGCGAACCCCAAGATGAAAGTTTGGTCAGCTATGCGCACAAACTTGAGAAGGCCGAAGCGGCTATCGATTGGCACAAAAGTGCAGATGAAATATCACGCCAAGTGCGTGCATTTAATCCTTTTCCCGTTGCCACGGCACAGTTTCGTGGTGAGACTTGCCGTATTTGGTTTACCAGCGTCTGCAATGATAAAACCTATGAAAAAATCAGTGCCCAAGCAGGTGAAATTATTCAGGCGGGACATGGTTTGCAATCTAACATCCATACGGCCTGTGGCGATGGGATTTTGAGCATCGCCGAGCTGCAAATGCCAGGTGGCAAACGCCAAACTGCGCAGCAATTCATACAAGGCCAGCATGTAAAAGTGGGCGAGGTTTTTAGTTAAGTTTTTAGCTAAAAGCTTGTAATTTCAGGCTTCGATCGCATATTAAGTTAAGTGATGATTAGCAATATTGAAGGCGAATAATATGTTGGGCAACTGGGTTAAAACCTTTGTATTAATGGCAGGCATCACCGCCTTGTTTGGGGCGGTAGGCGCCGCATTGGGCGGCGGCTCGGGCATGCTGCTGGCGCTATGTTTAGCGGGCGCAATGAATGTTTATGCCTATTGGTTTAGCGATAAAGCCGTGCTGAAAATGTATGGCGCGCTGCAAGTTAACCCAGAAAATAATTATGGCGAGGGCCAGTTTCGTCACTACTACAACATGGTAAAAGCGCTGGCCGAAAACGCTGGGCTGCCGATGCCAAAAGTCTATGTAATTAACGAAAAGCAACCCAATGCTTTTGCCACTGGCCGTAACCCAGAAAACGCTGCGGTGGCTGCCACCGTGGGTATCATGCAAATTTTAAGCGAGCGTGAATTGCGCGGGGTGATGGCGCACGAGCTGGCGCACGTTAAGCATCGCGATACCTTAATTTCTACCATTTCTGCCACCATGGCGGGTGCCATTTCATCTATTGCGCAATTTGGCATGTTCTTTGGTGGGCGCGAACGCGGTGTACACCCAGCGGTTGCCATATTAATTATGATATTGGCACCAATGGCAGCCATGTTGATACAAATGGCCATTTCACGCGCGCGCGAGTTTGAGGCAGATAAAGCAGGTGCGGAGATTAGCCGCGACCCGCAAGCTTTAGCCAGCGCGTTGGAGAAAATTCACAATTACGCACATCAAATTCCAAATGAGACAGCGGAGCAGCACCCAGAAACTGGTCAGATGATGATCATCAATCCCTTGTCTGGTGGTGGGCTGAGAGGCTTGTTTAGTACACATCCACAGACGGAGGAGAGAGTGGCAAGATTGATGGCGATGGCGAACTTAATCTAGAATTAAAGTGATGGATGCTCGAGCGAGCCAAAGGACAGTAGCCATACTTAGCATTTTCTTAATGGCTCCTCAAGGGACGTGAGTTCAGATTTAATTACGGAACCCCAAAACAGCAACTCAAAATACTAAAAGAGCAGGCTGGTATTTGCTACTCATCTACTTCAGCCTCTTTATTTTTTTGTTTGCGCCATCATTAGCCGCCTTAAAATTCGGTTTAACTGTGAAGTCAGCTATCGCCAACTTCACAGCAACCAGCGTACCAGCCTTTGGCGCAGGGGATATACTAAACACCCCATCTAACGCAGCAATACGTTCCGCCATGCCATGAACTCCAAATGCATTTGGTTTCATCGATTATTTGGCTGAACTCCTATGCCATCGTCCTCAATCTGCAAGATAACTTGCTTTGGTGAGTAATCAAGGGTGATTAAGCTAGGTTCGATTTAATGTAGGGCAAGGTCAGTCTGTTTTGCATGAAAATTTAAACCATTGATACTATTAAATCACACTAATTGCGTATAAGATAGGCAATCTTCCGCAGAACAATACATTAATGCAAATCGGTAATCACATTTTAAAAAATAACCTATTTGTCGCACCCATGGCGGGCGTGACAGATAGGCCTTTCCGTCAGCTATGCAAAAAGCTGGGCGCAGGTTTGGCGGTTTCTGAAATGGTGACCTCGAATTCTTTGCTGTATGGCAGTGAAAAAACGCGTCGCCGTGCCAACCACGCAGGTGAAGTTGACCCAATCTCTGTGCAAATCGCTGGCGCTGATCCGAAAATGATGGCGGAAGCCGCCAAATATAACGTGGATAACGGCGCGCAGATTATTGACATTAACATGGGCTGCCCAGCCAAAAAAATCTGCAATGTGATGGCAGGCTCGGCACTGTTAAAAGACGAGCCGTTGGTTTCGCAAATTTTAAAAGCTGTGGTGGGTGCAGTAGATGTGCCAGTGACGCTGAAAATTCGCACTGGTTGGGATAAGCAAAATCGCAACGCGGTAATGATTGCCAAAATGGCGGAAGACATAGGCGTAAAAGCACTGGCCATGCATGGCCGCACCCGCGCTTGTTTGTATATGGGCGACGCGGAATACGATACGATTGCCGCAGTGAAACAAGCGGTGAATATTCCGCTGATTGCCAATGGTGACATTACCACGCCAGAAAAAGCCAAATATGTGCTGGATTACACTGGTGCAGATGCGGTGATGATAGGTCGCGCTGCGCAAGGCAGGCCGTGGATTTTCCGTGAGATTGAGCATTATTTAACAACCGGCACGCATTTATTGCCGCCGACAGTGGAAGAAATTCATAGCGTGATGCTGGCACATATTAACGATTTATATGGCTTTTATGGCGAACTTGCAGGCATGCGCGTGGCGCGCAAGCATATTTCTTGGTACACCAAAGGCTTGGCTGGCTCGGCCAATTTCCGCCACCATATGAACACCTTACAAACTATCGAACTGCAACAACAAGCTATTAACGACTTTTTTGCCGAACTTAAAACTAAAAATGAGCGTTTGGTGTATGCAGAAGAAATGCATGATATAGAACTTGAGGCACTCGCCGCTTAACTGCGGCGCATAGATAAACGCATCAATATGGCTAACGAACTCGCTGACTGTGTTAAAAAAGCGCTTGATGAATACTTCAAGGTTTTAGATGGTCAGCCGCCACACGCCATTTATGACATGGTGCTGGGCTGCATCGAAGAACCGCTGCTGGAATACATACTGCATAAAGTGGGTGGAAATCAATCGAAAGCCGCAGAGATATTGGGCTTGAATCGAAATACCTTACGTAAAAAAATGGCGCAATATGGTTTAAGTTGAAAAAACTGATTAGCCTGTCATGCCAATGTAAGTCGGAATCTAATGCCGTTAAAAAGACGCTGGATGCCGTGTCAGGCACGGCATGATGCAATAAAGAACTTTGTTAATAATCACATAAGCTTTAATTTATGACCACTATAAAACGCGCGTTAATCAGCGTATCAGACAAAACGGGCATTATCGAACTTGCCTCTACACTGGTTAAATTAAACGTAGAAATTCTCTCCACTGGCGGCACAGCAAAATTGTTCCGTGATAACAATATCCCCGTCATCGAAGTCAGCGATTACACTGGCTTCCCAGAGATGCTGGATGGCCGTGTAAAAACGCTACACCCCAAAGTGCACGGTGGGTTACTTGGCCGGCGCGATTTGCCCGAACACGTAGCCGCCATGCAAGCGCAAGGCATTGCTAATATTGATTTACTGGTGGTGAATTTATACCCATTTGAAGCGACTGTTGCCAAACCCAATTGCACGCTGGAAGACGCGATTGAAAATATCGATATTGGCGGCCCAGCCATGGTGCGCAGTGCTGCAAAAAACTGGCAAGATGTGGCCGTTTTAACCGATGCAAGTCAATATGCGGATTTTTTGACCGAGCTACAAGCAAATAACGGCGCTGCTTCTAGCGCATATAAATTCAAACTTTCTGTGGCTGCGTTTAACCGCATTAGCAATTACGATGCCGCCATTAGCGATTATTTGAGCAACTTTAATGCAGATGGCACGCGCGATGAATTTCCCGCGCAAATGAATGGCCGTTTTGTAAAGGTGCAAGATTTACGCTACGGCGAAAACCCACATCAAAGCGCAGCGTTTTATCGCGATTTATGCACAGCACCAGGCTCGCTGGTAAGCGCGCAACAGCTACAAGGCAAAGAGTTAAGTTATAACAATATTGCGGATGCGGATGCGGCTTGGGAAGCGGTAAAAAGCTTTCAGGCAACAGCTTGTGTAATTGTGAAACACGCCAATCCATGCGGCGTGGCGTTAGGTAAAGATGCGCTGGAAGCTTACAGCAAAGCCTTTCAAACTGACACCACTAGCGCATTCGGCGGCATTATTGCCTTTAACGTAACCGTTGATAAAGCCGCTGCGGAAGCGGTGAGCAAGCAATTTGTAGAAGTGCTCATCGCGCCCGATTACACGGCTGAAGCGCTGGCTATTTTTACTGCCAAAGCCAATGTGCGTGTGCTTAAAATCGCGCTGCCAGTTGGTGGAAACTCAGCTTGGGAACAAGGTCGCAACTTACATGACAGCAAACGCGTCGGCTCTGGCTTGCTGGTGCAAACGGCGGATAATCACGAAATTTCGCAAACTGACTTAAAAATTGTGACCAAAAAACAACCCACCCCACAGCAGATGGCAGATTTATTATTTGCGTGGAATGTAGCGAAATATGTAAAAAGCAACGCCATTGTATTTTGCGGCAACGGCATGACGTTGGGCGTGGGCGCGGGGCAAATGAGCCGCGTCGATAGCACCAAAATCGCTGCCATTAAAGCGCAAAATGCCGGCTTAAGTTTGCAAAATTCAGTCGTGGCTTCTGATGCATTCTTTCCGTTTAGAGATGGCATTGACGTGCTTGCGCAAGCAGGTGCCGCCTGCGTCATCCACCCAGGCGGCAGCATGCGCGACGATGAAGTGATTGCAGCGGCCGATGCGCATGGCTTGGTCATGATCACCACTGGTATTCGGCATTTTAGGCACTGAGTATGAAAGTTTTAATCATCGGTGGTGGCGGTCGCGAGCACGCGCTGGCTTGGAAGATCACGCAAAATAAGGCTGTGAGTCGTGTCTATGTTGCACCTGGTAATGCAGGCACTGCCACCAATCCTGATATGGTGAACGTGCCAATCTCCAGCGTGGCTGATTTACTCGCCTTCGCACAAAAAGAGCAAATTGGCTTAACCATTGTGGGGCCAGAAGCACCGCTTTCTCAAGGCGTGGTCGATGCTTTTCGCACAGCAGGCTTAAAGATTTTTGGTCCAACCAAAGCGGCAGCGCAATTAGAAAGCTCCAAAGATTTCGCCAAAGCATTTATGTTGCGCCACAACATTCCCACCGCCAAATACCAAACCTTTAGCGATGCTAAACTGGCGCACGATTATGTCAATGCACAAGGTGCGCCAATTGTGATTAAAGCCGATGGATTGGCGGCTGGCAAAGGCGTAGTGGTGGCAATGGAGGAAGCGGAAGCACATACCGCGATTGATGCCATGCTGGCGGATAACAAACTAGGTGCGGCAGGCTCACGGGTGGTGATTGAAGAATTTTTAACTGGTGAAGAAGCCAGTTTTATTGTGATGGTGGACGGAAAAAATATACTTCCACTCGCTACCAGCCAAGATCACAAACGTTTATTAGATGGTGACCAAGGACCAAACACGGGTGGTATGGGTGCGTATTCGCCCGCGCCTTGCGTGACGCCAGAAATCCATGCCCGTGCGCTGCGCGAGGTGATTTGCCCCACGGTAGAAGGCATGGCCAAAGACGGTATTCCTTACACAGGCTTTCTCTATGCGGGTTTGATGATTGCGCCAGACGGTAGCATTAAAACGCTGGAATTTAACTGCCGTATGGGTGACCCAGAAACGCAGCCGATTATGTTGCGTTTGAAATCTGACTTTGTGGCGTTAGCTGAGCATGCAGTTGCTGGCACATTAAATCAAGCAGAAGCGGAATGGGATAGACGAACCGCGCTGGGTGTGGTGATGGCATCGTATCACTACCCCGATACACCTAGACTAGATGACGAAATTACTGGCTTACCAAAAAATCTAGAAGACGCACAAGTTTTTCATGCCGGTACGCAACTCAAAGATGGCAAAGTCGTCACCAGCGGTGGCCGCGTATTATGTGTCACCGCGCTGGGTGAAACGGTAAAATTTGCGCAGCAACAAGCTTATAAAATAGTAAATGATATAAAATTTGATGGTGCGCAGCACCGCACTGACATTGGCTTTCGAGCCATTAAATGCTAAAAGTCCGCTGCATAACTACTGCGCTTGTTAATACTATGAAAAAAATGTCTCAAATTCCTCATTTAATACCACATAAATTCTGGTTTCTTACCATTTTTTTCTTCGTCTTAACTACGCTCGCTACGTTATTCAGCAGATTTTTACAGGCTATTTTTTGATGAACTCGCAAGCCGTTTTAAATTACCTGCAGAACTTACAAGCTAAAATTATTGAAGCTTTAGAATTGGTGGACGGCAAAATTTTTTTGTACGATAGCTGGCAACGTCCGGAAGGCGGTGGTGGCAATAGCTGCATGTTAGAAGGCGGCAATGTGTTCGAACGCGCTGGCGTTGGCTTTTCGCATGTGCTCGGCAACAAACTCCCTCCCTCCGCAACAGTCGCGCACCCTGAAGCCGCTGGTAGAAGTTGGGAGGCGATGGGCGTTTCGCTGGTGCTGCATCCGCGCAATCCTTATGTACCCACCGTGCATATGAACGTTCGTTTTTTTGTAGCAGAAAAAGAAAATGAACAGCCGATTTGGTGGTTTGGTGGCGGCATGGATTTAACGCCTTATTACGGCTTTGAAGAAGACTGCATACATTTTCACCGCACCAATAAAACCGCGCTAGATGGCTTTAACCCAGCTTATTACCCACAATTTAAAAAACAATGCGACGAATATTTTTATCTGAAGCATCGCAAAGAACCGCGCGGCATAGGCGGTATTTTCTTTGATGACTTTAGCGAGCTTGGTTTTGAACAAAGCTTTGCACTACAGCGCGCAGTGGGCGATAACTTTTTACAGGCCTATTTACCTATTTTACAGCGCCGTAAAGACATCCCTTACACTGAGCATGAGCGCGACTTTCAAGCCTATCGCCGTGGAAGATATGTCGAATTTAACTTAGTGTTTGATCGCGGCACATTGTTTGGCTTGCAGTCCAACGGACGCACAGAATCCATATTGATATCTATGCCACCCATAGTTAAATGGCGCTATGACTGGAAACCTGAAAATGGTAGTGCTGAGGCTAAACTTTACACTGACTTTTTAATTGATAAAAATTGGTTATAATTTCTGCCATGCAATCAATCAACTGATAAGAACAGGGATAATATTACATGTTGAATAAGCTGTTACGCACTAAACCTGTCGTCGCACATGGCACTAGCGGTCTGAAAAAATGCCTCACTGCATTCGATTTGGCCTTACTTGGCATTGGGTGTGCTATCGGCACAGGTATATTTGTACTTACCGGCGTTGCCGCTGCCACGCAGTCTGGTCCAGCAGTAGTGCTATCATTCGTGTTTGCTGGCATTGCCAGTGCTTTTGCAGCCCTTGCCTATGCCGAACTGGCAGCCTCTATAGGCGGCTCTGGTAGCGCCTATGGTTATAGCTATGTTGCTTTTGGTGAGCTTATTGCTTGGCTCATGGGCTGGATTTTGCTGCTGGAATATGGCGTGGGAGCCGCCGCAGTGGCTAACGGCTGGTCAGGTTATTTTATCAACACACTCGCCAACTTTAATATCTACTTACCAGAAACGCTTACCAAAGCGCCCATGTTAGGCGGCAACATTAATTTACCCGCATTTGGTATTATTTGGTTACTCACCATTTTGCTTATTATTGGCGTTAAAGAAAGCGCCCGCGTGAATAACATCATCGTGGTGATTAAACTCTCCACCATCGCCATTTTTATTGCACTGGCTATCGGCCACTTAAATACGGATAACTGGCAACCATTTATGCCATTTGGCTGGTTTGAAACGCTAGATAATGGCAAAAATATAGGCGTGCTAGCGGGCGCATCCTTAGTGTTTTTTGCCTATTTTGGATTTGATGCCGTTTCTACCGCATCTGAAGAATGTAAAAACCCACAGCGGGAGTTGCCGATTGGTTTACTGGCATCATTAGCGTTTTGCACGATTATTTATATTATTGTCTCTGCCATACTCACTGGCGTGGTGCCTTACACTGAACTTAACACCGCATCGCCGGTGGCTTATGCACTCACTAAACTGGGTTACACTTGGGCATCTACCTTAGTGGCTACGGGTGTATTGGCGGGCTTAATTACCGTACTTTTGGTACTTTTGTATGGCTTAACACGCATTTTATTCGCCATGAGCCATGATGGGCTAATTTCACCTATCTTCTCTACTATTAATCCAGACCGCCAAACACCTACGCGCATTATCCTGATGTGCGGCTTTGTGGTGTCTTTAGTCGCGGGATTTTTTCCGCTGGGAGAATTAGCAGAAACCGTGAACATTGGTACGCTGGCCGCATTTATCATGGTGTGTGTAGGCGTGATTGTACTGCGTATACGCCAGCCCAATTTACATCGCCCGTTTAAAAATCCTTGGAACCCGCTCATTCCAGTGCTCGGCATACTCTCTTGCGGAGCGCTCATGACTTTCTTGCCAAGCTCAACTTGGGAGCGTTTTTTATGGTGGATTGTGATTGGCGTCGTGTTTTATTTCGCTTATTCATTCAAACATAGCAAACTTAATCGTTAATTAATTGAAACAATAGCCAATAAAAAAGCCAGCAATGCTGGCTTTTTTACTTATATCACTTAAATGCTAGTCACAAAATTAAAGTGACAAAATCCACTGAACGATTGATTTAATATCTTCGTCTTTTACTTGTGGGCTATTGGCTGGCATAGGCATAGGGCCCCAAACACCGCTGCCACCCGCTTTAACTTTAGCCACTAATTTAGCCTCAGCACTTTTGTCGCCTTTGTATTTAGCGCTAACATCTTTAAAAGATGGCCCTAATACTTTTTTGTCCAGGCTATGGCAAGCTAAGCAGCCACTTTTTTGTGCTAATGTTTGTGACGCATAGGCTTGACCAGCCAATAACATGGCGGCTAGCGCGATCATTGATAATAAAACTTTCATGCTATCTCCTTGAATTCTTTTAATAAAAACCTGCAATTTTCTGCAACCTGCATCATACCTGACATTTGAAAATTCACAATAACCCCTTGGGAGAGTAAGCGCCATTGAAACTAATATTTACAAAGCCAAGCTTTTTAGCAACAGTTGCAACTCACTTAAACTCGGTGAACAAACAACGCCTTGGCATACCCACGCGTTGACTTGGGTTGTGAGCTTTCTTTGCAAGGTGGCTGGCAAATCTTGCTTATTTTTATCCCAGGTTTCATCTAGATAAAAGAAGAGATGGTGCGGATAATAATGTTGCGCAATGGCATTGCGCCAGACCACCATTTGTTTAGCTTTGCCACGAATAATGACGATACTTGGTGGAGTTAAAAACTCTTGCAAGGCATGGGCAAGGCTGGCGCAGGCGGCAGGATTGCTGACTAGGTTTCTATCGAAAGCCTTTAAGGCGCGTTCGGCCGCTTGCAAGTAGCGCGGCTCGCCCAATATATGCCCCAATTTTTGTAGCGCTACCGTAGCAATGCCGTTGCCATTCGGCGTGGCATTGTCATAGCCTTGTTTAGGGCGATGAATCAGCATTTCGTGCGTATGGCTGGTGAAATAAAATCCGCCGTCTTTAGCCTCAAAATCTGCCAATAACGCTTCAGCCAAGTCTTCGGCAAACGCTAAATCTTCGGCGCGGTAATTATCTTGCATTAACTCAATTAAGGCATCCAGCAAAAACGCATAGTCATCTAAGTAGGCGTTTAGATGCGCGCGGTAATTAGCATTGCCGCTACCATCATCTTTGCAAGTGGCTAGCAACTGTTGATTTTTCCACATGTTTTCGCGGATAAAATCCACCGCATTTTGCGCAAGCTCCACCCAGTCCAGCCTGTTAAACACGCGCCCCGCCCGCGCTAAACCTTTAATGGCGAGCGCGTTCCAGCTGGTTAAAATTTTATCATCGCGCCCTGGGGGCGGACGTTTGGCGCGCGCTTCAAATAACTTGGTTTGCGCACTCATTAACATGACTATTTCATCCTGCTCTGCAGGCCGCACCATATAAGGATGCCAAGCCTGTGTGTTTGAGTGTGGGTCTTCAAAATTAGGTGCACGATCAAAACCGAAACATTGGCTAGCCACCACAAACTCTTCAGGTGTGAGTGTTTTTTTAAGATCGGCTGGCTGCCATACATAAAATGCGCCTTCTGCACTGTGCCCATTGGCATCCATTGAGTCCGCATCAAGGGATGAATAAAATGCGCCATTTTTATCGCGCATTTCGCGCTGTAGCCAAGCGATAGTTTCTTCTACCACTTGCTGATAACGTATGTTCTTGCTGATTTGCCAACCATCGCAATATAGAAATAATAATTGGCCGTTGTCGTAGAGCATCTTCTCAAAATGCGGAATGTTCCAACGCGCATCCACCGAATAACGACAAAAACCACCCCCCAACTGATCGTAAATTCCACCGTTGGCCATTGCACTTAGCATTTGTAAAGCCATGCTTTCTGCACGCTTGTTGCCCGCTTTGGCTTGATGCAAAAGCAAAGTAATGTCAGCAGGGTTTGGGAATTTTGGCGCGCTACCAAAGCCACCATACTCAAAATCAAAGCTACTTTCCAGCGAAGTGAATGCTAATTTTAGCGTCTTTTCGTTGGCACTTAACACATTGCTGGACGTGGGAATCGTGCGTTTTAGGGCTTCAGCTAATTGACTATTTTGGGTGGCAAGCTCCGGTTTTTTCTCGTGGTAAAACTGCGCCACACGCGGGATTAAATCGGCAAAACCGGGTAACTGATAACGTGGTGTTTTAGGAAAATAGGTGCCCGTAAAATACGGCTCTTGATTCGGCGTTAAAAACACTGTGAGTGGCCAACCACCGCTGCGGTTAGTCAGCATGCTGTGTGCGGTTTGGTAAATTTGATCAATATCTGGGCGCTCTTCGCGATCGACTTTAATATTAATAAAGTGCGCATTCATAATCGCCGCAACTTCAGCATCTTCAAACGATTCGTGCGCCATGACATGACACCAATGGCAGGCCGAATAACCGATAGAAAGCAGTATTGGTTTATCTTGCTCGCGCGCCAAAGTGAGCGCTTGCTCACCCCACGGATACCATTCTACGGGGTTTTCAGCGTGTTGCAGAAGATAAGGGCTGGTTTCAGCCGCTAGTTTGTTAGCCATTTTAAACTCACACAATTTAAGCTTGTGATTATAAGTTTTAAAACGTTTAAGGTTGTGAGTTTATGTTGATAACTTACAAATTATGAGCGAGGTGATTATTGCGTTTGTAAAGGCAAGTAAAAATTAAAGCGTTTCAATAGAATACTCAGCACTAATCACATGCGTGCGGCCAGGGTTAATCACCACCATATTGTCCAGCGCATTGGTCGTTTCCACACAAATGGCTTTGCGCCATTCATCTGGCTCGCCCATGTCGCTCATGCCAGCGGCTTTGTCTGCGCCAGGACTCCACACCACAGTAGTATCGCTGCCTGATTTCGACACGTGAATGATGCGATTAAAGCCAGTATCGTGCACCGTACAATCTGAGCTATGGTCAATATAGACGCGGTCAAACTCGCCAGCAAACTTAAGCGCGTTGTGTTCTACATCGCGTTGATAGTTAAGTACTTTGTCTGCGTACACACAATCTTGCATACCAGTAATTTTTACGTTGGCAATATCGCTAATATTTAAATAGGTGTGAAATGCCT
The DNA here is from genome assembly GCA_945907735.1 of Methylotenera oryzisoli. GTDB lineage: Bacteria > Pseudomonadota > Gammaproteobacteria > Burkholderiales > Methylophilaceae > Methylotenera_A > Methylotenera_A oryzisoli_B. The sequence continues at coordinate 6,317 of CAMDTL010000011.1, read as the reverse complement.
CGCTAATCACAAAAGGGTGGTCGGCCTTATTGGTAGTAGACATATCAACCCGCAAACGTTGCCCCACAGTAATAGTGACCGTTAGTGCATAAGGATAAGATAACTGACGTTTTGCTTCTTCCGTTGCTAGTATTTCTAGTGTGATGCGGGTAGCGCCTGTGGGCGTTGCATCAATATCGATCACCCGCCAAGGAGTCACCCGTGCAAATCCGTGCGGGCAAAAGGTGCTATCAGTAGGGTGTGCGCCAAACCATGGCCAGCAAATTGGCACGCCGCCACGGATTGAACGACCTTTTACAAACCGCGCATTACTTGATAGCCACAATACAGGATCTTTTAAAAACTTGGGTTGCCAGTGCATGACATGCGCGCCTTGCAGGGCAATTTTTGCAGTGCAACGCAGGTTATCCACCTCAAGATATTGCATGCCATTTTCATCTACCGTTTGTAATACATGCGCATGCAAGCGCACATGTTTTTCTATTTTAAGTGCGCCAGTTTCTGCTAGGTTATTTTCTATTGGCTTAGTTTCCATGACATCTATTTCTGTTGCTTCTGTGTTCGCTGTCTTATTCATTTCAATTCACTAGGATTTAAATGGCTACTTAATGTTTGTTAAAAGCCATTTGTCTATTTGCAATTATTTCTCAATTTGAGAGACATCACGCACTGCGCCACGTGCCGCACTGGTGCTCATTGCGGCATAAGCACGCAATGCGGGCGATACATGCCGTTCACGATGCGCTGGCTTCCACGCCGCTTTGCCTTTGGCCTCCATATGCGCGCGACGATGCGCCATTTCCGCATCGGTAATGGCTAAATGTATGGTGCGGTTTGAAATATCAATTTCAATGGTGTCATTTTCTTCCACTAGACCAATCGCACCACCCTCAGCTGCCTCTGGCGAAGCATGGCCGATACTCAAACCCGATGTGCCACCTGAAAAACGCCCATCGGTAAACAGCGCGCACACTTTGCCTAAATCTTTCGATTTTAAATAGGAGGTCGGATAGAGCATTTCTTGCATGCCAGGCCCGCCACGCGGCCCTTCGTAGCGAATCACCACCACATCACCCGCCACAATTTGGTCGGCCATAATGCCTTCAACCGCAGCATCCTGGCTTTCAAAAATACGGGCACGGCCAGCAAATTTAAGGATGCTTTCGTCCACCCCCGCAGTTTTTACAATACAGCCATCTAAAGCAATATTGCCATACAACACTGCCAGACCACCATCTTTTGAGTAGGCATGTGCTTTTTCGCGGATACAGCCTTCGGCGCGGTCATCATCCAAGGTTGGGTAGAGCATACTTTGTGAAAATGCAATCGTCGTCGAGATGCCACCAGGCGCAGCACGATAGAATTTTTTCACATCCTCATCTTGCGTCACTTTAATGTCCCATTTCGCTAAAGCCTCGCCCATGCTTGCTGAATGTACGGTTGGAATATCGCGATTAATCAGTCCCGCTCTATCTAATTCGCCTAAAATACCCATCACGCCACCCGCACGGTGCACGTCTTCCATGTGAAATTTGGCGGTGGCTGGCGCAACTTTGCACACGCAGGGCACTTTGCGTGAAATACGGTCAATGTCTGACATGGTGAAATCAATCCCCGCCTCATGCGCCGCGGCAAGTAAATGCAACACGGTATTGCTCGAACCACCCATAGCAACATCCAAGCTCATGGCGTTTTCAAACGCTTGCAAATTGGCAATATTGCGCGGCAAAACGCTATAGTCATCTTGCTCATAATGACGTTTTGCCAACTCGACAATTAAGCGACCAGCCTTTAAGAATAGCTCTTTACGCGCGCCATGCGTGGCAAGCGTAGAGCCGTTTCCAGGCAAACTCAATCCCAAAGCCTCGGTAAGGCAGTTCATTGAATTTGCCGTAAACATGCCAGAGCAAGAGCCACAAGTGGGGCAGGCCGAGCGCTCGATGGCTTCCGATTCAGCGTCCGAAACTTTGCTATCTGCCGCGGCCACCATGGCATCTACCAAATCCAGCTTATGCGTGTTGCCGCCCCAATTAACTTTGCCTGCTTCCATCGGCCCGCCAGAAACGAACACCACGGGAATATTCAAACGTAAAGCCGCCATCAACATGCCAGGGGTGATTTTGTCGCAATTGGAAATACAGACCAGCGCATCAGCGCAGTGTGCATTCACCATATATTCAACAGAATCTGCAATTAAGTCGCGCGAAGGCAAGCTATACAACATGCCGCTGTGACCCATGGCGATGCCATCATCTACCGCAATGGTATTAAATTCTTTAGCCACACCACCCGCACGTTCAATTTCACGCGCAACCAATTGACCTAAATCTTTTAAATGCACATGGCCTGGCACAAACTGTGTAAAAGAATTTGAAATAGCAATAATCGGTTTATCAAAATCACCGTCTTTCATGCCCGTAGCGCGCCAAAGCGCGCGGGCGCCTGCCATGTTGCGGCCGTGGGTGGTAGTACGAGAACGATAAACTGGCATGCTAAACCTTTTAAACCCTTGTTAGTATAAGACGCATTAAAACGTATAATGTTGCTATTTTACCGCATTGTTTCACCTAATTTATGCTTAATCAATCTTTTATACATCCACAATTTGACCCAGTCGCCTTACATATTGGCAATAGCTTCGGCATCCATTGGTATGGATTGATGTATTTATTGGGATTCTTAGCCTTTTTATTTCTAGGCAAACATCAAATCAAACATACACCATGGTTTGGCTGGAACAATATCATGCTAGATGACGCTTTATTTTACGGCGCTTTGGGCGTAATTTTAGGTGGCAGAATTGGTTATATATTGTTTTACCAATTTGACCATTTTTTGCAAAACCCTTTAGATGTTTTTAAAGTTTGGCAAGGCGGCATGAGTTTTCATGGCGGGTTTTTAGGTGTGTTAATTGCAATGTTTTTTTTCAATAAAAAGCATAGACAAGCTTGGTTAAAAATTATGGATTTCGTTGCACCGCTTGTGCCTATTGGCTTGGGGGCAGGCCGCATGGGTAACTTTATTAATGGTGAATTATGGGGTCGCGCCACCAACGCCAGTTTCGGCATGATTTTCCCGCAAGTGGATAATATTGCGCGGCATCCATCTCAATTGTACGAATTTGCGCTAGAAGGCATCGCGCTATTCTGCATTTTGTGGTGGTTTTCGCGTAAACAAAGGCCTGTTGGCGCGATCTCTGCACTGTTTTTAATGGGCTATGGGAGTTTTAGATTTTTGGTAGAATTTACGCGCCAGCCAGACGAGCATTTAGGTTTATTATCGCTCAACTTGACGATGGGGCAATGGTTAAGTTTGCCAATGATTTTGATCGGTGTTTGGATGTGGCTTGCTGCCTATAAAAATAAAGCTAATTAGGGCGTGCATTTGAAAGCAATTGAATGTCGTTATCACAACAACAACGCTAACATTTTTAAACTGCTTTTGAAACGCTACTTTAGTTATGGTTCGCGCTAATTAGCAAAATTAATTGTAATCGCAATATAAACCGATATAATTGTTGCTAGTTGTTAGGTGCCTACGTTTATTTTCTTTAAACATGGTGAAACTGGGAAATAGGTGCGTTAAATTTAAGTTAACAATGCCTATGCTGCCCCCGCAACGGTAAGTGAGTGTAGTTTTGTAATTAGCCACTGAGTATTTTAATATTTGGGAAGGCGCAAATCATTCCTCACAAGCCCGGAGACCGGCCTTGCAACTTATGCCTTAATTTTAAGGCGCGCTAGGAAATGCCGCGGGGTGACGGTGTCAGAAGCTGCGTTTATCTATAGTAAGAACGCAATTTTTGTCTGTTTTATCCTTCCTTGTTCCCTAGTTTTTTAAGAATCCGCATGCGGGGACGCGTGTAATTTAGGGAAACATCATGTCTAAAAAAATTATCGCAAGCCTTGTTGCGCTTGCATTCGCATCACCCAGTTATTCAGCAGAAAATATCGAACTAGAAGATGTTGTAGTCACCGCCAGCCGTATCGCGCAGCCCCGTGAAAGCGTGATTGCTGATGTTACAGTAATTGACCAAGCAGAAATTGATCGTGCTGGTCAATCTACCTTTATAGAGCTCCTACAAATGCAGCCTGGTGTGGAAATTGGATCAAATGGCGGCGCTGGCGCTAGATCTAGCATATTTTTACGTGGCACTAACGCTAATCAGGTGGTTGTGTTAATTGATGGTCTGCGCGTTGGCGCTGCTACCGCTGGCACCACCACTTTTGAAAATATTCCGCTTGCCCAAATTGAAAAAATTGAAATCCTACGTGGTCCCGCAACAAGTCTTTATGGACAAGATACAGTGGGTGGAGTGATTCAAATTTTTACCAAAAATGGCACTGGGAAACCACACTTTTATGCTGCACTTGGTTATGGGACATACGATACAAAAACTGCTGAGGCTGGTGTAAGAGGTAGTTTAGGCGATACCAGTTTTTCTTTAAATGTCTCAAGCACAGCTACAGATAGCTTTTCAGCAAAGCGCATTAGAGCTGGCGCACAGGCGGATGATGATAGATATCGCAATTTGGCAGTGAGTGCTTCTCTTTTACACAAGATCGTAGAGGGTCACGAAGTTGGTGTGCAGCTGTTAACTAGCGAAGGTCATGCAAATTACGATAGCAGCAATATATTCAGAAATTACGTGGATTTAACACAATTGAGTTATGGTTTATTTAGTAAGAATCAGTTTACCTCAAACTGGAAGTCAACTTTCCGTGTTGGCGAAGGTATTGATGATTCGCAAAACCAATTAGATACGACTACAAACTCACAATTTAAAACAAAACAAAAACAACTATCTTGGCAAAATGATATTGACTTGTCAGTGGGCACATTGACATTGCTATACGACAGACTTGAACAAAAAATTGCATCAGAAACTCTGTTTGAAAAAACCAAGAGAAATACAGATGGTTTTATGATTGGTTATTTGGCAGATATTGGTAACCACTCAATTCAAGCTAATTTGAGAAGCGACCATAGCTCACAGTTTGGTACAAATACAACTGGCGGGTTAGGTTATGGTTACAAATTTGATCCAAATTGGCGAATCACTGGCAGCTATGCTAAAGCTTTTAAAGCACCCACTTTTAATGATTTATATTATCCATCATATTCGGATTGGTTTACTGGCTTGCCAGTAGCCACCAGCGACCCGAATTTAAACCCGGAAAAATCGAATAATTTTGAAGCAAGCATTCGTTATCAGGGTCAAACACGCGAAGCGTCAGTGACTGCTTATCAAAACAACATCAATGATTTCATTACACTGGATTCTGATTTCTTCCCAATTAACGCAGATGCAAAAATCAAAGGATTTACATTTGCGGCAAGCCAAGTGTGGAATGATTGGTTACTAAAAGGTAGTATTGATATTCAATCACCTAGAAATGAAGACAATGGAAAATTGCTTGCGCGGCGTGCAAATCGTCATGCTAGCCTCAACCTTAGCCGTGAGCGGGGTGATTGGCGTTTTGCTTCAGAGATTATTGCTTCATCAGTAAGATACAATGATGCCGATAGTCAATTCCCACTTGCAGGATATGTACTTGTCAATTTAACGGCTGATTACAAAATCAATCAGGACTGGACTGTGCAAGGGCGCTTAAATAATGCTTTAGATAAAGAATATGCTCTTGCATCTACTGCATCTATATTTGGGCCTACAGCACCAGCCTACAACACGCCAGGGTCAAACTTGTTTGTAAACTTACGTTGGACACCAAAATAGTTTAGTATCACTGGTGGTTTATTGAAAGCTGCCAGTGAATATTTAAATGTATAATTAAGCATCACTCAGCTGGAGAATTGAAATGAATACAAACACTCTGTTCACTTACAAAAAGTCAGTATTAATTGCAATTGCAATTGCAATTGCATTTGCCATGCTACTTACGCGTGGTAGCCATGTGCTTACACACGTTTCGCTGCCAGATGCCAGCCTTGTATTATTTTTACTTGGCGGCTTGTGGTTAAAACGTTTGGGTTGGTTTGTGGCATTTTTTGGCTTAGCCACGTTTATCGATTTTGGCGCTGCCGCACTTGATCCATTGCAAGGTTTTTGCCTCACCAATGGCTATTGGGGCTTGATTCCCAGCTACGGTGCGATGTGGTTGGGTGGCTTGTGGTTGAGTAAACAAAGCAATCCATTTGCAGCATTACCTTTTGCGCTGGTGAGCTTAAGTGCAGCCTTTATCGCGTTTGTCGTTTCTACACAAACTTATTATTTATTCTCTGGCCGCTTTCCAGCCAAAGGTTTAATTGAATCACTGCAACACGGTTGGGAATACCTCCCAAGTTGGATGAGCTTT
>CAMDTL010000010.1 GCA_945907735.1 Methylotenera oryzisoli | reverse complement strand
TATTGGCGGAGTGGACGGGACTCGAACCCGCGACCCCCGGCGTGACAGGCCGGTATTCTAACCAACTGAACTACCACTCCAGTTTTATTGCTTTTAATTTGCTAATTAAAATTAGCTACATTCAAAATTAAAGAGTGCCAAAAATCTAGCACTCTTAATCAAATCTTGAGCCATTACGCGTTAGTTTTTGGTGGGTGCTAACGGGGTCGAACCGCTGACATTCGCCTTGTAAGGGCGACGCTCTACCAACTGAGCTAAGCACCCTGCGTAACAATTTACAATTGTATAAAACTAGCAGTTTTGCTGGTTAATTGCTTAACCAGCAAAGAACATTAGTTTACAGCATCTTTAAGCGCTTTACCAGCCCTAAACTTAGGTGAATTAGCAGCTTTGATCTTAATTGTAGCGCCGGTACGAGGATTACGACCGTTACGCGCTTCGCGTTTGCCTACATAAAATGAACCGAAACCAATTAAAGTAACTAAGCTACCTTTTTTTAAGGCTGCAGTAATTGCACTTGTTGTTGCGTCTAAGGAACGGCCAGCCGCAGCTTTTGAAATACCAGCAGCTTTTGCAATTTGATCGATCAATTCTGATTTATTCACGAGTAATCCCCTCTAAATGTTATTGACTAAATAACAGGCGTATCCTGTTATGACTTTATATAAGCTACAGTAGCCCATGTCAAGGCATTGCGGGCAATGTTTACACAATAAATGAAAATAAATATTATCTGCACCAAGAATTAATGTGTAATAGGTGTTTTTACGTTCACGGCAACTTCTGCTACCACCGCTGCAACTTCCACTGCCTGCTCTTCCAGCGGCTGTGGCATGGTTTCTAAAGCCAATTCCAACACTTGGTCTATCCACTGAACTGGGTGAATTTGCAGGTCTTTTTTAATATTATCAGGAATATCCACCAAATCTTTAACGTTGGCCTCAGGAATTAGCACCGTTTTAATGCCGCCGCGATGCGCTGCTAACAATTTTTCTTTCAAGCCACCAATCGCAAGCACTTCACCACGCAAGGTAATCTCACCTGTCATGGCCACATCTGCGCGTGCAGGAATGCCCGTAAGGACTGAAACGAGCGCAGTGGTGAGGCCAATCCCTGCACTTGGACCATCTTTAGGTGTAGCGCCTTCTGGCAAATGAATGTGTATGTCTTTTTTCTCGTAAAAATCGTCCGCAATGCCTAGGCGTATAGCACGGCTGCGCACCACACTCATGGCAGCTTGCACCGATTCTTGCATCACATCGCCAAGTTTGCCAGTGGTAATGGTTTTACCTTTACCCGCCAACAGCACCGCCTCAATCGTCAGTAACTCACCACCCACAGAGGTCCACGCTAAACCTGTAACTTGACCCACTTGGTTGTCTTTTGCGGCCACGCCATAATCGTATCGATACACACCCAAATATTTGTCTAGATTTTTAGAAGTCACGCTGACTTTTTTAGCAGGTTTTTCAACACCAGCTTGCACTTTTTTGGCGCTGACTTTACTGTTTGTCTTATTTAGCAATAGTTCTTTCACCACTTTGCGGCAAATTTTAGCGATTTCTTGCTCTAGTCGGCGCACACCCGCTTCACGAGTGTAATAACGCACAATATCGCGAATGACAGCTTCAGAAACGTTAATCTCAGTCGCTTTAAGACCATGCGTTTTAAGTTGCTTAGGCAACAAATATTTCATCGCAATATTAATTTTTTCGTCTTCGGTGTAACCCGCTAGACGAATAATTTCCATCCTGTCCAACAACGGTGCAGGAATATTCATGGTATTAGCGGTTGCCACGAACATCACGTCAGACAAGTCATACTCGACTTCAATATAATGGTCGGAAAAAGTATGGTTTTGTTCAGGGTCAAGCACTTCCAACAAGGCAGAGGATGGGTCTCCACGCATGTCTTGTCCCATTTTATCGACTTCATCGAGTAAAAATAAGGGGTTTTTCACGCCCGCCTTGCTCATGCTTTGTAGCACTTTACCTGGCATGGAGCCAATATAGGTGCGTCTGTGGCCGCGAATTTCGGCTTCATCACGCACTCCGCCCAAAGCCATACGCACAAATTTGCGATTCACTGCTTTGGCAATGCTTTGTCCCAGCGAAGTTTTGCCCACACCTGGCGGCCCGACTAAACACAAAATAGGCGCTTTTAGCTTACCTACGCGCTGTTGCACCGCTAAATATTCAACAATACGCTCTTTTACTTTCTCTAAACCATAGTGATCTGCATCCAAAATCGCTTCTGCAGCTTTTAAATCTTTGCTAATTTTAGTTCTTTTCTTCCATGGCAGACCAACCAAAGTATCAATATAATTGCGCACCACAGAGGCTTCTGCTGACATGGGTGACATCATTTTTAACTTTTTAAGCTCGGCATTCACTTTGGCAAGCGCTTCTTTAGACATGCTCGCATTTTTGATGCGTACTTCGAGCTCGTCCATCTCGACACCTTCATCTTGCTCACCCAGCTCTTTTTGAATCGCTTTTACTTGTTCGTTTAAATAATATTCGCGCTGACTTTTTTCCATCTGGCGTTTGACGCGACCGCGAATACGTTTTTCGACTTGTAGAATATCAATTTCAGATTCCATCAAGTGCAGCAAACGCTCCAAACGCTGGGTCACGCTTAGCATTTCGAGGATTTTTTGTTTTTCATCCAACTTTAAAGTCAAGTGCGCAGAAATAGTATCCGCTAAACGACCTGCATCGTTAATCGTCGCAAGTGAAGTTAAAATTTCTGGCGGAATTTTTTTATTAAGCTTAACGTATTGATCAAACTGTGTGAAAACCGTGCGCATTAAAGCTTCGGTTTCGCTGTCATCTTCTTCTGGGTCTGTAATTTTTACGGCCTTGGCTAAAAAGCATTCTTCGGTTTCTACAAATTCAGAAACGCGCACGCGATATAACCCTTCTACCAGCACTTTTACCGTGCCATCTGGCAGTTTTAGCATCTGCAACACAGTCGCCATGGTGCCAATCTCGTATAAATCATCGGCATCAGGTTCGTCTTTGTTGGCAGATTTCTGCGCCACCAATAAGATTTGTTTGTTGCTGTCAGAAGCTATTTCAAGCGCCTTGACAGATTTTTGACGACCTACGAATAAAGGAATAACCAAGTGCGGATACACCACCACATCACGCAAAGGCAATAGCGGCATCATGCCATGATTGGTTTGAGAATTCGGGTCTGGCAAAGTCTGTTCAGTCATAAAGTTCTTTCAAATTCATTCGGTAAATATACTACCCATGCTTTTAAATTGGGAACATTCTTTGAGAATTCAAGGGTTAAATAAGGATATATAATATGTAGCTTACTTTGTCCGCCCAACTATAAACAAGCTCTTATAAAATGCAATAGCACTTTAGGCCAATTGGGATGCGCTAACTAGCAGACTCAGCCACTTTTGCCGTATCTTGATAAATCATAATCGGCGGCGTATCACCTTTGATGGCACCTTCATCAATGACCACTTTGCTTAAATTTTCAATCGAAGGTAAATCATACATTACCTCAAGCAAAGCTTGCTCCATAATCGAGCGCAGGCCGCGTGCACCAGTTTTACGCTCTAGCGCTTTTTTGGCAATTAAATGTAGCGCAGACTCCCTAAACTCCAAATCCACGCCTTCAATTTTGAATAGCTTGATATATTGCTTGGTGAGCGCATTTTTCGGCTCTGTCAAAATCGTCATCAACGCGGCTTCATCTAGCGTTTCGAGCGTCGCAACCACTGGCAAGCGTCCAATAAACTCTGGAATTAAACCAAATTTAATTAAATCTTCTGGCTCTACTTCACGTAATATCGCCCCGATATCATTGAGATCTTCTTTACTTTTCACTTCTGCACCAAAGCCAATACCACCTTTTTCTGAGCGCCTGCGGATGACTTTATCTAAGCCATCAAACGCGCCACCACAGATAAATAGGATATTAGTCGTATCGAGTTGCACAAACTCTTGATTGGGGTGCTTACGGCCACCTTGCGGTGGTACAGAGGCAATCGTACCTTCGATGAGCTTCAATAAAGCTTGCTGCACGCCCTCACCCGACACATCGCGGGTAATAGAAGCATTTTCTGATTTACGTGAAATTTTATCCACTTCGTCGATATACACGATGCCGCGTTGTGCTTTTTCGATATCGTAATCACATTTTTGCAGCAATTTTTGCATAATATTTTCAACATCTTCGCCCACGTAACCCGCTTCAGTCAACGTGGTAGCATCTGCCATTACAAAAGGCACGTCCAGAAGCCGCGCCAGTGTTTGTGCTAGCAGAGTCTTGCCAGAGCCCGTTGGGCCAATCAGCAAAATATTACTTTTTTGAATTTCTACGTCGTCTTTCACGGCGTTCTGCGAAATATGATTATGACCAAGGCGCTTATAGTGGTTATACACCGCGACTGATAAGTTCTTTTTAGCGTGTACTTGACCAATTACATATTGATCTAAAATCGCGCAAATCTCTTGCGGAGTAGGCAGGGACTTATCTGCAGACTTAATGTCGCTTAAATTTTGAACTTCCTCTTTGATGATGTCGTTGCATAAATCAACGCATTCGTCGCATATAAACACAGATGGGCCTGCGATTAATTTTTTGACTTCATGCTGGCTTTTGCCGCAAAAAGAGCAATACAGTAACTTTTCACCTTCGGCTTTAGTGGCCATTTGAATCCTTAAAACTTTTAAAACTGTTTTAAAACACTATTTAGGGGTGGCCGCTTCCAATCGATTAGCAATCACCTTATCAATCATGCCGTATTTAACCGATTCTTCTGCACTCATAAAGTTGTCACGCTCGGTGTCACGGTCAATCTCTTCTGCACTTCTACCAGTATGGCTGGCTAAAATCGCGTTTAACTTTTCACGCAAGTACATAATCTCTTTAGCCTGAATTTGAATATCGCTTGATTGACCTGAAAAACCACCAGAAGGCTGATGAATCATCACACGAGAGTTAGGCAAACTAAAGCGTTTGTCTTTTGCACCCGCGGCCAATAAAAATGCGCCCATGCTCGCCGCTTGACCTATACACAAGGTGCTCACATCTGGCTTAATAAATTGCATGGTGTCATAAATAGACATGCCAGCCGTAACAGAACCACCTGGTGAATTAATATAAAGCGAGATGTCTTTATCTGGATTTTCAGCCTCTAAAAACAGTAGTTGCGCCACGACTAAATTGGCTGTCATATCGTTGACTGGACCAACTAAGAAAATCACGCGTTCTTTTAATAAGCGCGAATAAATGTCATAAGAGCGCTCACCACGGCCACTTTGCTCAATCACCATGGGGATAAGGCCCAATCCTTGCGGCTCAAACACTTGTTGATTGTTGACTGAAAAATCGCTCATTATTTGCCCTAAGTAGCTTTAAACTTACTGCCCAGCCATTAATTCATCAAATTTTATTTTTTTAGCCGTTACTTTGGCTTTTTCCAGCACCCAATTCACCACGTTTTCTTCGGTCGCCAAGGCTGCAGGCTCATCCAAACGTTTTACGTCAGTGTAATACCAATCTACCAGTTCTTGCGGTTTTTCGTAGCTATTGGCAAACGTGTCCACTACCACGCGCACTTGGTCAGCACTGGCTTGCAGGCTGTTTGCATTTACAAGCTCGCTCAAAATCAGGCGCAACGCCGTGCTGCGCTTCGCTTGCTCTGCAAACATGGCAGGTTCTAGCTGAATATCTTTAGCATTCATGCCGCGTTGCCGCAAATTTTTCCCTGTCATTTGCATCATGCGATTAGATTCTGCATGAATCAAGGCTTGCGGTAAATCTAAATTTGCTGCCGCAATTAAAGCTTGGAACACGCCCTCTTTCACACGCGCTTTCACGCGTTTTTCAACTTCTTGCTCCAAACTTAATTTGACTTCCGCGCGCATTTTCTTTACATCACCATCTTCCACGCCTAAGCTTTTCGCAAATTCCGCATCCACCTTGGGCAAGATGGGTTGTGAAACGCTGTTAAAAGTCACTTCATAATTTACTTTTTTGCTTGCAAGTTGCGTTTGGTTGTAGTCTTTGGGGTAGTTAATATCGAATTTTACAGTTGCACCAGATTTTCCGCCAAGCAACGCTTCATCAAACATGACAATACGTCCAGGCTCGCCCAACACTAAATCCATGCCCTTGCCTGCGGTATCCTCCACTTGTTGACCGTCGATACTGGCTTTCAGACTAATATTCACACGATCATCTTTTTTAGCAGCGCGCTTTACTGGCTCGTAGCTAACACGTTGTTTTACCAACACTTCTAGTGTTTTTTCAACGTCCGCTTCGCCCACTTCCAAGCTTGGCTTCTCAATTTTTAATTTGCTTAAATCACCCAATTTAATTTCTGGGAAAACCTCAAAAGTCGCGGTATACTCAAAGTCGGTCGCCGCTTCTTTAAAGGGTTTATGCTCAATATTCGGGAAACCAGCCACGCGCAATTTTCTCTCTTCCACCGCGTCACCAAAGCTGGTTTCGACCGCTTTAGAATACACTTCATCGCGCACTTGATCACCATAATGCTGATTCACCAAGCCAATAGGCGCTTTGCCTGGGCGAAAACCAGCAAATTTTGCCGTGCGTGAAATTTGGCTAAGGCGTTGTTTAATTTGACCTTCTAGCGGTGCCAAAGGCACTTTAACGGTGATGCGACGCTCCAAACCACTGATTGTTTCAACCGATGTTGCCATGTTGCGTTTCCTGTAAAAATTGTTCCTAAAAATTTAGGACACGGTTTTTTGTTAATGGTGCGAAAGGAGAGACTCGAACTCTCACGCCTTACGGCGCTGGAACCTAAATCCAGTGCGTCTACCAATTCCGCCACTCTCGCATTTGGTTTGGGATTGATGCCCAAATCTATAAAACGCGTATTGTATCTCAAGTTTGCCTAATTTGATAAGGAAAAACCGAATCTACAAGACAAAATAACGCCTGAATGCATAAGTTTATTGACAAGCTGGGGCTGCAAATTGCAAGATGTTGTTTGGGTTTCAATTGAAAGAAAAATCATGCAAAATACAGATCATTCTTCTGAAAGCAATATGTTACGCTCAGAGTTAGAACTGCTGATAAAAGAGCGCGAAACCTTGTTGATTATCGCAGGCGCTGCTGCTGGCTTGATTGCTGAGCTGAGTACACATGACTTGCCGATTCGCACTGTGGAAGCGGCAGATTTACTGGCGACTACCATTAATAAACTCTCAGAAGAAACGCTGCAAGACGCGCTTGGAGCAGTGCACGCACGCATAGACGGATAGTAAAGTTAAAATAATCGCAAAATAATGCCCTATCAGCCAATATCCATGCAGCTTACATAGCATCTCAATTGAGCGCTTTAAACCAAGTCGCGCACTCTTAGCTCGCTTTTAATATACGCATAGTAAATCGGCGCGGCCACTATGCCAGCCAAGCCGAATGCGGCTTCCATCAATAACATGGCAATTAAGAGCTCCCACGCGTTGGCACGAATTTGGCCGCCAACAATACGCGCATTTAAAAAATATTCAAACTTGTGAATAATCACCAAATACGCCAACGAACCTATCGCCACTGTGAGCGATTGACTCAAGCTGACGATGACAATCACCGTGTTGGAAATTAAATTGCCCACCACGGGAATCAAGCCGACCACAAATGTGAGCGCGATTAAAGTTTTTACCAAAGGCAAATTCACGCCTAACAGCGGCAAAATAATCGCCAAATAAATGCCCGTGAAAAACGCATTAATAGTGGCAATGCGTACCTGCGCAAACACCACGCGCCTAAACGCATCGCCAAACAGGTTGGCGCGCTGTGCCATAGCGCGCGCAAACGGCTTATAATACTCATCTTTAGTGGCCTCGCGCAGCGCCACCATACCGCCAACAATCATGCCGATAAGCACGTGCGCGGTGACGCGCCCTGCCTCTTTACCGACCACTTGCAATTCATCCGCGTTTTCGCGCAACCAAACGGTCGCCTGCACTTTAAATGTCATCGCATCCGCAGGCAAGCGTTCCAATATCCAATCAGGCAAAATTTTGCGTGAATCCTCAATAATTTGCGCCATTTTTGCCAACAGCACCGTCAAACTCCCAGATTCCGATCTCAAAAATGCCACTAAACCCGCGCCAGTTAAACTTAGCAAGCCCACAACCACAATCGCCAGCAAGGCAATCGCAATCAGTTTTGCGCGATTGCCAGGAAACTTGCGCGCGATGTGCGGCGTTAACATGTGAATAAGTTCGAAAACCAACAAACCCGCCAGCAGTGCAGGCAATAAAGACAGTTTTAAAACCAAGACCATCGCCACGCCAATCAAGCTCCAGGCGGCAATGTCGTGTTTTGAGGTTTGAATATTTTTCATCAGTTAGGTGAATCTTTCAAGTTCTGCCGCTGCAGGTACAGGCAAGCGAATTTTAACATGCACCGCAGCGTCAAACTTTTTATCTAAAACATGTCCTTTTAACTGCGTCACTAATCTTGTCAGCGCATCTAATTGCTTATATTGTACGGTTAAATTAAGCTCCTGCATTTCCACAAAAGACACTATAGAAGCCGCTTCCAGCGCCAGTTTGGCTGTACCGCCATAAGCGCGTGCAAGACCGCCTGTACCAAGGTTTACGCCACCATAATAGCGTATCACACCAACACAAACATTGATTAATTTTTGCCCTTCCAACATTTGCAAAATGGGTTTGCCCGCCGTGCCACTGGGTTCGCCCGCGTCAGAAAATCTGGGAATAATGCCCTCGGCAGTTTTGATGCGAAAAGCATACGCTAAATGGTTTGCAGATGGGTGCTGCACGGCGATGGCGCGCAAAAAACTGCCTACTGCAAGCTCGCTGTCGCAATGCGCCACCCAAGCGAGAAAGCGCGATTTATTAATGGTTTGCTCGGCCACGCCCGTTTTATCGATTGTAACCATTCTTCTAATGTGAACACGAACTATGAAAAACCAGTGATATTGCTAGTGCAAGCACATTAGCTTTTAGTTCCTTAACCAACCAAGTACGATTAAACCAATGTGGCTTGAATTTTACCAGCATTTATTCTTCACCTTAAATATCACCACGCCGCGCTTTATCCATCAATTGAATTAATGCATCTTCTAATTGCTGTGCCGATTTATGAGCGCGCTCAGTGGGATTTTTGATGCTTTTTAAATCGCAAGTTGGGCGCGCTAAGCCAATGAATAATTTAGGTTTTTTATTAGCATCAAGCTTCTCATATAAAGCTATGCGGCATGGTGCAAATACTAAGAATTCAGGATGGTCTAAAATAATTTCGGTGCCCATACTGAGATTGCAAAAACTGTGTACTTCTTTGACACCTTGTGGATCGATACCACGCAACCTCATATGGTCACCGATAGGGAAATTAGCGGGATTCACAAAATTCATGCCTTCAGAAACCGACTTTAAACTATCCACCACATCTTGATAACTCACACCGTCATTGACCGCCACTTCGTAAATCGCGCTATTTAAACTGATGTTTGAAACTTCTTTAGATATACCGCCAGAATCCGCTCTGGCACTGGTCTGCAGGTCAGTGCTTTTACATGCGGTAAGTAATAAAAAAATGCATAGAAAAATAAATTTAACCCGCATAAAAAAACTCCTTTTAACCTGAGCGATACACTTTTAGCGCTTCGTCCACCGCTCCGCGATTGAATTTTGGGGCAAGAAGCTCAATAAAACCATACAGATAACCGCGCAAAAACGCATCTTTGCGTACGCCCAAATAGGTGGTACTGGTGGGGAAGAGATGGCTGCAATCTAAACGCACTAAATCTGTATCACGCACTTCATCATACGCCATATTGGCGATCAAACCCACACCCAAGCCCAAACCAACGTAAGTTTTGATCACATCAGCATCAATCGCGGTCAACACCACATTAGGCAGCACGCCCGCGGAGTGAAACACTTTTGAGACGGTAGTGCTGCCAGTAAACGCAAAATCATAGGTAATGAGTGGGTAACTAGCAATTTTGGCTAAAGTAAGTGGAGCGGCGCCAATCAAACGATGGCCTTTAGGTACCACCACGCAACGATTCCACTCATAACATGGCAAGCATAATAGGCGGTCATCCAAGCTAATCGCTTCGGTCGCAATGCCAATATCCGCCTCGCCATTCGCCACTTGCGCAGTCACTTGGCTAGGATCACCTTGATGAATATTAAGTTTTACGTTGGGAAATAATTCCATGAATTGTTTTACTGCTGCAGGCAATTTGTAGCGCGCCTGCGTGTGCGTGGTGGCAATGGTGAGCGTGCCCGTCTCTACTTTGCTAAACTCGTCGCCAACACGCTTAATATTTTGCATTTCCAGCATCACCGTGGCGGCAAATTTTACGATATGTCGCCCGGGCTCGGTAATGCCCGTTAATCGCTTACCTTTACGCTGAAAAATTTGCAGTTTAAGCTCATCTTCAAGCATTTGAATCTGCTTGCTCACGCCAGGCTGCGAGGTATGCAACGCCTCGGCTGCGGCAGAAATGCTTAAGCCTTGGCGCGCGACTTCATGTATATATTTTAGCTGGTGAAGTTTCATGTAAAACCTCTTTTTCTTTGGTTATGCTTATAACCAAATCATATACTAAAATAATAAATCAGTATTAAATAATTATATTAATTCCTGCTATATTAGGCGCCTTAATCATTTTTTTCTTATTATAGATAGATTTTTAGCATGGATTTTGCATATTACATTGTGGCAGGGTTTGTGGTCGGCTTGCTAGTCGGACTCACTGGCGTGGGCGGCGGCTCGCTCATGACGCCTATTTTAATGATATTTTTTAACGTCAAAGCCATTGTCGCAGTCGGTACCGATTTGCTTTACGCCTCTATTACCAAAACGGCGGGCATTTTTGTGCATGGCAAACTGGGCAATATCGATTGGAAAATCGTGCGTTTACTGGCTTACGGCAGCATCCCCGCTGCGATGATCACGACGCTATATTTAAGAAACGCAGGTGTTGCATCTGACAGTACAGTGACCAGCATCAAGTTTTGGCTGGGTATCGCGCTGTTATTAACCTCGCTATCCGTTTTATTTCGTAATCAGCTCGCCCAATTATCCAAAAAAGGTCATTGGATTAACCCTGCTTATACGCCAACATTAACGGTAATTTTGGGTTTAATTTTAGGCTTTTTGGTCACGCTCACTTCTGTCGGCGCAGGCGCGCTGGGCGTCACCGCTTTACTGATGCTCTACCCAAAAGTACCCATTACCAAAATTGTGGGCACCGATGTTGCGCACGCCGTGCCACTAACGCTAGTTGCGGGTTTAGGCCACGCCAGCCTTGGTACGGTCGATTACCAATTACTCGGCACGCTGTTAATTGGCTCCATTCCTGGCATTTGGATAGGCAGCCATTTAAGCTCAAAAGTAGCTGAGCATTGGGTGCGCACGGTGCTCGCGCTCATTTTAGTATATATTGGCCAGAAGTTAGCATTTCCACAATTAAATCAATTGCTTGGAATTTCAGTACTGCTATTTTTAGTGGCTTATAAGCAATTAGGATTAAGGAAAACCTAAGTGAATTTTAGGTTTTAGATTAAAATGGTGGATTACGTTTTAGGCAAGTAAAAATATGTATAAGTATGATGAAATAGATCAGACCATCGTCGATGAGCGCGTCGCGCAATATCGCGACCAAACACGGCGCTTTTTAGCGGGAGAACTTACCGAGGATGAATTCCGTCCATTGCGTCTGCAAAATGGCCTCTACATTCAACGCTACGCGCCGATGTTAAGAATTGCGGTCCCTTATGGCATGCTCTCAAGCAAG
This sequence comes from Methylotenera oryzisoli, assembly GCA_945907735.1. Lineage (GTDB taxonomy): Bacteria > Pseudomonadota > Gammaproteobacteria > Burkholderiales > Methylophilaceae > Methylotenera_A > Methylotenera_A oryzisoli_B. Next base: position 52,458 of record CAMDTL010000010.1, on the reverse strand, counting down.
CAGTTACACAAGCTGGGCGACATTGCCAGTAAATACGATAAAGGCTATGGTCATTTTTCTACGCGTCAAAACTTACAGTTAAATTGGCCTACCGTCGAAGATTCACCCGACATTCTGGCCGAACTCGCCACGGTAGAAATGCACGCTATTCAGACCTCAGGCAATTGCATCCGCAATATCACCACCGACCAATTTGCCGGCGTTGCGCCCGATGAAATCATCGATCCGCGCGCCATAGCAGAAATTTTGCGCCAATGGAGTACGTTTCATCCAGAATTCGCACTACTGCCACGAAAATTCAAGATTGCTGTGAGCGGCACCAAGCATGACCGCGCGGTAGTGCAAGCACACGACATTGGCATGGAATTCTATACAGATGCACAAGGCAAGATGGCTATTAGAGTCTGGGTGGGTGGCGGCTTAGGGCGCACACCGATACTGGGTTCAGTCATTCGCGAGCATTTAGAGTGGCAGCATGCCCTTACTTACTGCGAGGCGATTATTCGCGTATACAATCTGCACGGCCGCCGCGACAATATTTACAAGGCACGCGTCAAGATTTTGGTGAAAGCGCTGGGCATAGACGAATTTAAGAAACAAGTAGAGGCCGAATGGGCGCACTTGAAAGGCGCACCCAATACCATTACCGAAACCGAATTAACGCGAGTCAGCCAGCACTTTGAAACTATGCCTTACGAGACATTGCCGCGGCATGATGCGGGGTTTGATACGACTTTAGTCAGCAACCCAGCCTTTGCAGCTTGGGTAAAACGCTGTGTGCACCCGCACAAAATGGCTGGTTATCGCGCAGTCACACTCTCACTCAAACCACACGGCAAGGCGCCCGGTGATGCTAGCAGTAAACAAATGTGGGCCGTAGCCGATTTAGCTGAACAATACAGTTTTGCTGAATTACGCGTTTCGCATGAACAGAACTTAATTCTGGCCGATGTCAAACTTGCTGATTTGTTTGCATTATGGGAAAAAGCCCGTGCTAATGGCCTAGCAACACCGAATATCGGCTTGCTCACTGATATTATCTGCTGCCCAGGCGGCGATTTCTGTAGCCTAGCAAATGCCAAAAGCATCCCGATTGCAGAAGCCATTCAGATGCAATTTGATAACTTGGACTATCTGCACGATATTGGCGACATTGAAATCAACATCTCTGGCTGCATGAACGGTTGCGGACATCACAGTGTTGGTCATATCGGCATTCTGGGTGTAGATAAAGACAGCTCAGAGTGGTATCAAGTGTCGATTGGCGGCAAACAAGGTAATGATGCTAGTCTAGGCACAGTGATTGGACCATCGTTCGCGGCAGAAGAAATGCCTAGAGTGATTCAAAAACTGATTGATGTCTATATCGCAGAGCGCATGCCTGAAGAACACTTTATTGATACCGTGCGCCGCTTGGGCATAGCACCCTTCAAGGCCAATGTGTATACAAAAGAAGGAGCTGCGGCATGAGCAACCTGATTAAACTAAACGGCCATACCGCAAGCGTTGCAGAAGACGAATGGTTGCTTGTCAGCCTGCCGGCATCTGAAGCTGAAGAGCGCAAGCAGGCAGGTAAAGTGGTGCTATTCAAGCTTACCGGTGAAAATACCGTCACAAATAAGCAAATTGCTAACACCGTAATTCCCACCACTGGCAAGGTGATTGTGCCGCTAAGTGTGTTTATTGCGCGCAAAGCGGTATTGCAAGCACGTATCAGCAAAGGTGAGATCGGCGTTTGGCTGTCTACGCACGAGGTTTTGGAACACCTGATTAAAAGCCAGCCTGATTTAAACGGCCTGCCAATGATGGCAATACACGTAGAACGTTTTGCTGACGGACGCATATTCTCGCTTGGTACGCTGTTGCGGACACGTTACGGCTACCAAAATGAACTGCGTGCTTTTGGGGACGTACTCAGGGATCAATTGTACTTTTTAAAACGTAGCGGCTTTACCAGTTTTCAAATCCGCGCCGACCGCTCCGCAGAAGATGCTCTTGCCAGCCTGAATGACTTCTCCGTGCCCTACCAAGGCGCCGTGGACGAGCCACAGCCTGTATTTCAGCGTTACAACAGGGCTGTGTAAATGCCGGGGGAAGTTTCAACCTTAAAACCAGTAGCCAGCAACCCTGCGACAAACCCTGCGCTCACTGATACACTCGTTACCAGTGTGCATGCAAAATCAACCGAAGTACTAACTTTACTAAAAAGTGCCGTTGTCGAATTAAAAACCGTTACTTTCGCCAATAGTTTCGGTGCTGAAGACATGGTATTAACAGATATTATTCTTAAAAATCACTTAGCCATTGAGATTTTTTCACTAGATACTGGCCGCTTGCCAATGGAAACCTACGATTTAATGGCGCTGGTTGAAGAAACTTACAAAACCAAGCTCAACATCTATTTCCCACAGGCAAATACAGTTGAATTTTATGTTAAAAATCATGGTATTAATGCTTTTTATGAAAGTATTGAATTAAGAAAAGATTGCTGCCACATGCGCAAAGTTGAGCCGCTACAACGTGCATTAAAAGGCAAAGCCGCCTGGGTAACTGGCATGCGTGCAGAGCAAGCGACCACAAGAAGCAGCTTGCCTGTGCGCGAGTTTGACGAAGGCAATCAACTAGAAAAATTTAACCCGCTTTCTGACTGGACCGAGCAAGAGGTGTGGGCGTATATTCGGCTAAATAACGTACCATACAATGCCTTACATGACCAATTTTATCCAAGCATAGGCTGTGCACCCTGCACCCGCGCAGTTGCCGTGGGCGAAGATGTGCGCGCTGGCCGTTGGTGGTGGGAAGACCCGACCAGCAAAGAATGTGGATTGCACGTTAAAAAGTGAGTCAAAGAAAAAACAAATCACAAAAGAAATGATTTTTAGAATTTAACCTAATACACCAAAGCAATATCACAAAACAAATGACATCAAAACAAACAAAGCACCAACCTCTGTCGCATCTAGACTGGCTAGAAGCCGAAGCGATTCACATTTTGCGCGAAGTAGCAGGCCAATGCAGCAATCCTGTATTGCTGTTTTCTGGTGGTAAGGATTCGCTGTGCATTTTGCGCCTGGCAGAAAAAGCCTTTCGCCCTGGCCGCTTTCCCTTCCCGCTGATGCATATTGATACCGGTCATAACTATCAAGAAGTGATAGCTTTTCGCGATCAACGCGCCGCTGAGCTAGGCGAACGCTTGATTGTGCGCAGTGTAGAAGACTCAATGAAACGTGGCACGGTGGTGTTGAAATCGCCTGATGAACCGCGCAATAAACACCAATCAGTCACCTTGCTTGAAGCGATTGAAGAACATGGCTTTGATTGCTGTATCGGCGGTGCGCGCCGTGATGAAGAAAAAGCCCGCGCCAAAGAACGCATCATGAGTTTTCGCGATGAGTTCGGTCAATGGGATCCAAAAAATCAGCGTCCAGAATTATGGGATTTGTATAACGCACGCAGTCACAAAGGCGAAAATATTCGTGCTTTTCCAATATCTAACTGGACAGAAATGGATGTTTGGCAATATATCGAGCGTGAAAAATTAGAATTGCCGAGCATTTATTTCGCACACCAGCGTGAGGTAGTGATGCGGGGTGGTGCCATTGTGCCAATTAATGTGCCTCTAACGAATGGAGAGGTAATTATGCAACCCAAAAATGGCGAAGAAGTGATTAACATGCAAGTGCGCTTTAGAACGGTGGGCGATATTACTTGCACCGCACCAGTGTTATCTGACGCTGATAACGTAAGCAAAATTGTGCTAGAAACTGCCACCACCACGATTACTGAGCGTGGCGCGACACGTTTGGATGACCAAACCTCTGACGCTTCAATGGAACAACGCAAGAAAGAGGGTTATTTCTAATGAGCAGCACCAATATGCAACACAACGCCAGTAAGAAAAATGATAGTCTGCTCCGATTTATGACTTGCGGTAGCGTCGATGACGGCAAAAGCACGCTCATCGGTCGTCTGCTATTTGATACCAAAACAATATTAGCGGATACACTGACGCAAATTTCTAACACGTCGAAAAAGCGCGGCATGGAAGCGGTTGATTTATCGCTACTGACCGATGGCCTACAGGCAGAACGTGAGCAAGGCATTACCATTGATGTGGCGTATCGTTATTTTTCTACTGGTACGCGCAAATACATTATTGCCGACGCGCCTGGGCACGAGCAATATACACGCAACATGGTAACAGCAGCATCCACTGCCAATTTAGCCATTATCTTAATTGATGCGCGCCGTGGCGTGCTGACGCAAACGCGCCGCCACAGTTACTTAGCGCACTTAGTGGGCATCCAGCATATTGTGGTGGCAGTCAATAAAATGGATTTAGTGAATTATGACCAAGCTATTTACGATAAAATTTGTGCGGATTATTTAGCGTTTGCCAACGAAATCGGCTTTGCACAAGCGCGTGATATTCGCTTTATCCCCATGTCTGCACTCAATGGCGATATGCTGGTTGACCGGCTAGAGGCCATGCCTTGGTACGGTGGAGAAACGCTGTTAGAGATGTTAGAAGCCGCACCCACCGCCGACGTGGAAGATGATGCAGAATTTCGCTTCCCAGTGCAGTTTGTATGCCGCCCACATGCCAGTGCCGATGCTGACTTGCACGATTTTAGAGGCTTTATGGGACGCGTGGAAAGTGGCGATATTGCCGTGGGCGATGCAGTGACTGTATTGCCAAATGGCTATCAAAGTAAAGTAAAAGCCATTCAACTGGGTGATACGCAATTGCAAAGCGCACAAGTTGAACAAAGTGTGACTTTGTTATTAGAAGATGAAATCGACACTTCTCGTGGCGACATGATTGTAAAATCGAGCAGCAACATTGCACCAGTAAAACAGATAGAAGCCCATGTTTGCTGGCTTTCGGAGACACCGTTATCGCCTGCCCGCACTTATATCATCCGGCATACCACACGCGAATCAAAAGCCAAAGTCGGCGCGATTAGCTACAAAGTAGATGTGAACACACTAGAGCAACAAGCGGCCACTGAACTTAAAATGAATGATATCGCGCGCATATCATTTAAGCTAGCGCAGCCATTAATGGTAGATAGCTACAGCAAAAACCGTGCAACAGGCGCGTTTATTGTGATTGATGAAAGTACAAACAACACAGTTGGTGCAGGCATGATTGTGACAATTCATGATTGTATAAATTAACGAATAGATTAAAATTAAGATAAATTAGAATTTAAATAGATTTAGCCCAAGGAAATAAAAATGACTTATGTCGTGACCGAAAATTGTATTCAATGCAAATTTACCGATTGCGTGGACGTTTGCCCAGTGGATTGCTTTGTAGAAGGCCCTAACTTTTTAGCCATTAACCCAGATGAGTGCATTGATTGTACACTGTGCGTGGCAGAGTGCCCCGCTGAGGCAATTTTTGCAGAAGATGATGTACCTGCAGACCAACAGCAATTTATCGCCTTAAACGCACGTCTAGCCAAGCTTTGGCCAGTGATTACTTCGCGCAAACCAGGACTTGAAGATGCCGATGCCATGAACGGCGTGCCTGGTAAGTTGGAGTTGTTGATTGAATAAGTAAATTAGTTGACAGCGCTAACGGTAGCTACCAGCTTACTGTGTGGATAGGTATTATGACTATAATAGCTACTACCGAAATTATGGCGCAGTGTTAAGTCTGTATTCGGCAGCGTGTGCAAGACAAACGTGCTGGACTAGATTCCTACGCTATTTTCCATAGCTGCGTTTGTCTAATCACCAACCAACTGATCAACCAGAAAGCCACCATCGCAATAGCCAAGGTTTGCACACTACCCCACATCAAAGGCACAACGAGGCCTGCGGAAACTGTTGAAAAAAGCATTTGCATAAACGCCTGCCCTGAGGCTGCTGTACCACGAATCTTTGGATGCCTATCCAATGCCGCAAGTGAAATCACTGGCATTACCAGCGCCATCCCGATGTTAAACAAGGCTATTGGCAAAATATTAAATACTGGGTTTATAGGCAGATAATAGCAAACCGCCACGTTTAACAACACAATCAAAAACATCCAAGCATAAGCGGCGCTTAAAACACGCTTTGCCGTGTATTTTCCCGCTACCCACCGTGCCAAATATGAACCCAGCACCATGCCACATACCGTGGAAACGAATAAGTAGCCATATTGCTGCGGCGAGAAACCCAGCAACCTTCCCAAAAAAATAGGGCTTGCCAGCACATATACAAAAAAAGCCGCGAAAACCGCACCTAGCGAAACACATAGCTTAGTAAACTCACCATCGCTAAAAATTGTTTTGTAACTAGTCAACACATTGCGTGCAGAGAGTTTAAGCCGTTTTTCTTGTGGCATCGTTTCAGGTAAATACATCACCGCCGCCCACAGGCTAATTACCGCGTAAAGCGCCAAAAATACAAAAATACTTTGCCAATGAATCCCCAGCAAAACGCCACCAATAATCGGTGCAGCGGCAGGCGCAATACCGAATAACATTTGCACAGTCGCCATGACGCGCTGCGCCTGCGCGCCTTCAAACAGGTCGCGCACCATAGCACGTGCTACTGTATTGCCAGCACCGCCGGAAGCGCCTTGTAATGCACGAAAAAACCACAGCGTTTCTACATTTGGCGCAAATGCGCAACCGATACTCGCCAACACAAATACGCCCAACCCCCACTTAATGGTGGCAATACGGCCAATCGCATCCGAAATCGCGCCATGCCATAACGTCATGATGGCATAAGGCAGTAAATACACAGTAAGACTTTGTTGAATTTGTAAATCCGATGCGCCTAAATCAATACTCATGGCATGAAATGCAGGTAAATAGGTATCAATGGCAAATGGCGCCAATGCTGCGAGTGCTGCGAGGACGTACACTAAAATATTAGAGTGGGGTTTCATTTAATTATCATTATATCCGTCATACCGATGCAAGTCGGCATCCAGCGTCTTTAAAGTCACTGGATTTACCCGTATCGCCGTACAGGGCAGGCTCAAAGTCAAGCATGGAATGATGATGTGATTTATCGGCGCGCGGATTAAGGCAGAGCGTGAAACTCTTCCACACGTTCTCTTGATTCGCCGCTGGCGTATTTTTTAGAGTTTTTGTCAGTTCTGAAAATAATTGGCTGCGATGCCAATATTGGATTTTTAGAATCTTCAATCGCTTGTTCAATTAAGTAGTGGTTAGGCGATAGCGAACAAACAGGGTCTGCACTTTCTGCATCGCCTGAAAGTAAAAATGTCTGACAACGACAGCCAGCCAAGTCGTTCATTTTTTCTGGGCAGGTAACGCATGGACCTTTCATCCAGCTCGTTCCGCGATATTTATTAAATGCTGGCGAATCTTTCCAAGCCCATTCCAAGCCCTTCTCACGCACGTTGGGGAACACCATATTCGGCAACACGCGCGCCGAATGGCAAGGTAATACATCGCCATTGGCAGTCACAATCATAAACACTTCGCCCCAACCATTCATACATTTTTTAGGGCGATTACCAAAGTAATCCGGCACCACAAAAAAGATTTTCATCTTATTGCTAACTTTTTGGCGGAACTCGTTGGTGATTTTCTCTGCGTGGTCAATCTGCTCTTTAAGCGGCATTAATTGATTGCGGTTCACCAAGGACCAGCCATAATACTGTGTATTGGCCAGCTCTACATAATCGGCACCTAACGCTTCTGCCATCTCTAGGATTTCTTTGATATGGCCAATGTTGTAGCGATGTATGACGACGTTCAACACCATTGGATAACCGTGATTTTTGATCATGGCAGCGACTTTTTTCTTAAGCTCAAACGTTTTGGTATTGGTAATGAAATTATTAATTTCTTCAGTAATATCATGCATCGACAGCTGAATATGATCTAAGCCTCCCTCTTTGAACGCTTGAATACGTTTTTCCGTTAGCCCAACACCGGAAGTAATCAAATTGCTGTAATAGCCCAATTTTTTAGCTTCAACCACAATGTCTTCAATGTCATCACGTAATAGCGGTTCGCCGCCCGAAATACCGAGTTGAATCGCGCCTAGCTTACGCGCATCGCGTAGCGCTTGAATCCATTGTTCCGTGTTTAATTCATTGTGCGTATGTTTATCGTAATCGGTTGGGTTATAGCAAAAAGCACAATGTAGTGGGCAGCGATACGTCACCTCTGCCAGTAGCCACAGTGGTTGAGTATGTGTAATATTGGCCGCCACACCGTTATTTTGGGCATGAACGGCCATTTGTACGGCTGAGTCACCTAAAGAGTTTTGTGTCATTTTGCTACTCCTAATTACTACTTTGTCATTGCGGGCTTGACCCGCAATCTAGTCATGCTAGATGCTGAATCAAGCATGCCCCGTACCACGATACGGGGTTCAGCATGACAGTGTTATAGTTTCCGAATCCAGGCCTTACCATAAGCCATATCAAACATACCGATGATGTCAGCTTCAATATCTGCCGCATCTGGAAAAGCCATTTTTAGCTCAGCCACAATATCGCCTACTGTCGCTTTGCCATCTACGCGTTTAATCACTTCTCCCGCACCACCATTTAATTTGACCATGCCCTCAGGAAAAAGTATCACATAACTTTGTTGCGCATCTTCCCATTGAAAGCGGTGGTGCAGTGCGATGGCAAAAACGTCTGAATGTTGGATATTGTTTTCCATAGCTAGTTCTTAATCAAAATTCTTAGTCAAAGTTAATGACGGGTTGGCGCAAATAATCGCGCCCGTCGGTTTTAATATCAGTTGAGGCGAGCATAATGCTGTCAGCAATCACCCACAGCACATTCAGCTTGAATTGCAAAATATCTAAGGCTTTTAGCTGCCTCTCGCGTGAGGTGCTAAAGTAATCCAGCGTTACACCCAAACCTTGCTCTACGTCACGTCTCGCTTCGGTTAACCGTTTTTTAAAATAGCTTAGCCCTTCTGCTTTAATCCAAGGGTACATGGTCGGCCAAGAGCTGATGCGCTGTTGGTGGATATGCGGTGCGAATAATTCTGTCAGGCTTGAGCACACACTTTCTTGCCACGGGCGTTGACGCGCAAAATTCACATAAGCATCCACCGCAAATTTCACGCCTGGGCTGACCATTTTTAAGCTGGTCACTTGTTCGCGTGTTAAGCCTACCGCATCCCCCAGCTGAATCCACGCCTCAATGCCACCCACAGCTTTTGTGCCATCTTCAGCATCTTGGCCATCATGGTCGGTAATCCGCACTATCCATTGTTTGCGCACTTCTACGTCATTGCAATTGGATAAAATGGCAGCATCTTTCATGGGAATAGAAATTTGGTAGTAAAAGCGGTTGGCGACCCAGCACTGGAGTTGTTCTTTGCTTAGCTTACCTTCGTACATCATGACGTGAAATGGATGATAAATATGATAGCCTTTGCCTTTTTCACGCAATTTTTCTTCGAATTCTTCGCGCGTCCAGGGTTTTAAATTTTCTTTCATAATCAATACTTCCTAAAAATTAAAAGTTCTATATGAGACAAAGCGCGCTAATTTTTTTGAGCGCGGCATATGGGTATATGTAAGCGATTAAAAATTTTGAAGCAACGCAGTATCATGACGAAGTTTTAGTTTTCTATAAAATGATGTCCATGCCATCATAAGCCACTTCAATGCCATAGCGCGTTAACTCAGCCCGCTCGGCAGAATCTTCGCGCAGAATAGGATTGGTATTATTGATATGAATTAAGACCTTGCGCGCATTACCAAATTCATTTAACTTTTCTATCATGCCACCTTCGCCCGATTGCGGGTTATGCCCGATACTGCGCGCGGTTTTAGTCATCAAACCCATATCAATCATTTCAGTATTGGTCCAAAAAGTGCCATCTACCATAATGCAATCTGCCTGGCACATTAATGGCGGCAAATGTGGCTCAATCTCACCTAAACCAGGCGAATACCAGCACTTTCTACCCGTTGAAATTTCTTCAATCAGCACGCCAATGGTATCGCCTGGATGCGGGTCATTACGATGCGGTGAATAAGGGGGTGCCGCACTTTTAAGCGCCACGGCGGTAAATTTCAAGTTAGGTACACTCGGGATTTCAAAGGTAGTGTTGCCATCAATCGGTACATCATGACGGTTAATACCGCAATAATACCCTAAGATATTTAAAATTTGGTTACCTGAAGTTAAATCCTCATACACCATATCGGTGCAGTAAATCTCGCGTTTTACTTTGCCTTCACGCAACATAAACAAACCCGTCGTATGATCAATTTGCGCGTCTATCAGCACAATAGCTTGAATGCCAGAATCTCTAATATTTCTGCCAGGCTGCAATGGCGCAAAATCCTGAATTTGTTGTAGCACATCAGGAGATGCATTAAATAGCACCCAATTAACGCCATCACCGCTCACGCAGATAGATGACTGCGTACGTTTGCTAGCCTTAATCGTGCCTTTGCGTAAACCGTCACAATTGAAACAATTACAGTTCCACTGTGGAAAACCGCCGCCTGCGGCAGCGCCTAAAACGTGTATGTGCATATTTATAGTTTTTTTAAATGTTAAAGGCTAATTTTAAACCTTTAATGTATAAAAAAAGCTGCCAATTGGCAGCTCTTTAAACAAACAATCTTATTTGTTCATTACATACATGGTTACTTCAAAGCCAAAACGCATTTCTGTAGCTGCTGGTGTTGTCCACATGATAATTTCCTTTAAGTGAGTTTATTAAATTCGTTGTTTGTTAAACTGTTTAGTTAAATAGCGCCACAACGTGAAGCGAATTGTGCGCGCTATTGATGGTGAGCAACACTGCGAAGATACTGAATAACACCTAAGTAAATTCATGATGCCAGCATCAGCCAATGCTAGGTGCAAGCCGTTTTTAATCGACGAGCGCGCACTGACTCAGCAAACTTATTCAACACTTCAACAGTATCATTCCAACCTAAACAAGCATCAGTAATCGATTTTCCATATTCCAGCGCACAACCCGGCGTATGTTCCTGCCGCCCTTCATTCAGGTGCGATTCAAGCATAACCCCCATCACTCGAGTTTCGCCTTGGCTGAGCTGTGCAGCGATATCCTGTGCTACATTTTTTTGTAATCTATAGTCTTTTTGGCTATTGGCATGGCTGCAATCTACCATCAATCTAGAGGCAAGCCCAGCAGCTAGCAAGCTCTTACAAGCTGCATCCACACTGGCAGTGTCATAATTAGGTGCTTTGCCGCCGCGCAAAATGATATGGCAATCTTCATTGCCATTGGTCGAGAAAATAGCTGCTTTACCCTCTTTGGTAAAAGACAGGAAATGATGCGGCGTTTCCGCAGTTTTAATTGCATCAAGCGCCACCCGCACGTTGCCATCGGTGCCATTTTTAAAGCCTACTGGGCAAGATAAGCCAGAAGCCAACTCGCGATGCACTTGTGATTCGGTTGTCCGTGCGCCGATAGCGCCCCAACTCACCAAGTCTGCTGTGTATTGCGGCGTAATAGTGTCTAAAAACTCCATCGCTGCAGGCATGCCCAGTTCGTTTACGTCCAGCAAAAATTTGCGCGCAGTCTCTAAACCCTCGTTAATATCATAGCTACCATCTAAGTGCGGGTCGTTAATCAAACCTTTCCAACCCACTGTCGTACGCGGTTTTTCAAAATACACACGCATGACAATCTGTAAATCAGCCTCCAACTTTTCACGCACCGCTAGCAAACGTTTTGCATATTCAAGCCCTGCTTGAGTATCATGAATTGAGCAAGGCCCTACAATCACCAGTAAACGATCATCTGCACCATGTAAAATGCGATGAATTGCTGCGCGTGTTTGCAATATATTTTGAGTTGAACCCGTGCTCTCTTTCAAGTGACTCAACAAAGCCAAAGGGGTAATCAATGGTTTAATTTCGAGAATGCGCACATCATCTGTCGCTAGTTTCTCGTATTGTATTTTTTCAAGTTCTGTCATTTAGCACTACTTTTAATAATCATTTGCAACACTTCTAAAAAACGGGCATTTTCTCTGAATAATCCGACACTTACGCGCAAGTAATCTGGCATTCCGTAATTGGCAATTGGCCGTACAATCACACCATTTTGCAGCAATTTTTGGTTTACATTTGCCGCATCTTTCACCGCAAAACTCACAAAATTGGCGCTAGAGGGGATGTATTCTAACCCCAATTGCGTAAAACCTTGCGTCAATTGTGCCATTCCTGCTTGATTTGCGGCGTAGCTGCGCGCCACAAAGTCATCATCGGCCAAACTTGCAACCGCAGCAACCTGTGCGATGCTATTCACATTAAACGGTTGACGCACGCGGTTGAGCATATCTGCTACTCCCGCATGCATAAGACCAAACCCAACACGCAAGCCAGCTAGACCATAAGCCTTGGAAAAAGTGCGTGAAATAATGAGATTATCGAACTCTGCCAACCAACTGATGGCTTCGGATTTATCTTCAGCACTTAAATACTCATCATATGCCTCATCCAAGACAATAAGCACATACCTAGGAACCGTATAGATAAAGGTTTTCAGCGCATCTTTTTTAAGTAGAGTGCCGGTTGGATTATTCGGATTGGCAATGAAGATAAGCTTAGTTTTTGGCGTGATTGCTTTTAAAAAACCATCTAGATCATGTGCATAGTTTTTAGCAGGAATAACCACGCCCGCTGCGCCCGCTGCCTGAATGACCAAAGAATAAACAGCAAATGCATGTTGCGAATAAATCGCCTCGCAACCCGCATGCAGAAAGGCGCGTGCGGCAAGCTCTAAAATATCATTTGAGCCATTGCCAAATACAAGCTGATTGGTTTTTACATTAAATTTTTTGCTCACTGCATCGCGCAAGGCAAAGCTATTTCCATCTGGGTAGCGTGCAATATCTGCAATTGCATCTTCAATCGCCATTTGCGCTTTGGGACTGATGCCTAATGGGTTTTCGTTTGAAGCGAGCTTCACAATTTCAGCTTCAATTAGCCCCATTTCACGCGCAAGCTCACTGATTGGCTTGCCACCTTGGTAAGGCGCAATGGTGCGAATGTAATTAGGAGCCAAACTAGACAGATTCATAAAAAAACAATATTTATATCACAGCGACTGGATACGAACCCAGCACTTTGAGCATAGATGCACGTGCGGAACATTCCTGCAATGCAGCCTTTACCTTGGCATCAGCTTGATGACCTTCGATATCGACAAAAAACACGTAATCCCACAACCCTTGCTTGGAAGGACGCGATTCAAATTTGGTCATGCTCACGCCGTGTTTGGCCAGAGGTTCTAATAGCTGCGCCATGGCACCAGGTTTGTTTTGCGAAGTCATCACCAAGGAGGTTTTATCCGCACCAGAAGGCGCCACATCGTGATTGCCTAACACTAGAAAACGTGTGGTGTTTTTAGCATCGTCTTCAACATTTTCAGCCAGAATGTTTAAATTAAACAACTCTGCCGCACGTTTACTGGCTATGGCGGCGGCAAATGTGCCATCTGTCGAAACCAAATCGTGAATCATCTGCGCAGCAAATGCGTTGCTGGTAACAGGCTCACGTATGGCGCGTGGTAGCGCTTTGTTCAACCATTCGTGGCATTGCGATAGCGACTGGTTATGCGAAAACACATGACTAATCTGCTGAATGTCAGTTTGTTTTGAGAGCAAGCAATGGTGAATTGGTAGGGTGATCTCACCGCAAATCTGTAACGGGCTAGATAGCAATAAATCTAGCGTTAAACTAATTGCACCTTCGGTTGAGTTCTCGACTGGCACCACGCCGTAATCCGCTTGATTCGCCTCAAGCGTGCGAAAAACCTCATCAATTGAGCCACAAACGATAGCTTGGCAACCTTGTCCAAATTGCTTGAGTGCTGCTTCTTCACTATAGGTGCCGAGTGGACCCAAAAAAGCAATTGAAAGCTCTTTTTCCAATGCACGACAATTGGACATCACGCCTCGAAAAATATGGCTGACAGCTTCACTAGATAGGGGCCCTGCATTATGCGCTTGCAAACGGCGCAGTATTTGTGCTTCGCGTTCTGGGCGGTATATCACACCGTCATCTTTTAACCCACCTATTTTGCGTGCGAGCGCAGCCCGCTCGTTGACGAGCTTCAACAACTCATCATCGATGGCATCAATCTGATTGCGAAATTTTTTAAGCTCTTCACTCATGATTCGTTACTATTCCTGTTTTTGCGGCAACACACGCACATTTAGCACGCCTGCAATCGCGCGGACTTTCGCTACAGCAGCCTCTGAAATTGCACTATCCACATCTAATAAAGTGTAAGCCATTTCGCCACGTGATTTATTCACCATATTATGAATGTTTAAGCCAACATCGGCCATGGCAGTCGAAATTTGCCCCAACATATTAGGTACATTGGCATTGGCTACAGCTAAGCGATAAGCCGACTCGCGCGGCATATATACAGCGGGGAAATTCACCGAGTTGGAAATATTGCCGTTATCTAAATATTCGCGCACTTGATCCACCACCATCACCGCGCAGTTATCTTCCGCCTCTTGCGTTGAAGCGCCCAAATGCGGCAATGCGATGACATTGGGGTGAGATTTCATACGCGCAGTGGGAAAATCGCACACATAAGCGCGCAATTTTTTGCTATCAAGACCGTCAATCACGGCTTGTTCGTCAATCACGCCTTCGCGCGCAAAATTGATCAGCACCGCACCGTGTTTCATCATGTCAACTCGCTCGGCATTAATCAAATGCCGCGTCGCATCAATTAACGGCACGTGCAACGTAATAAAATCGCTATGTTTAATCAGCTCACCCACACTCATCACACGCTTAACATCAGAGGAGAGCCTCCAAGCCGCATCCACAGTGATTTCAGGGTCGTAACCCAGCACTTTCATGCCCAATTTAAGCGCCGTATCCGCCACCATGCCGCCGACAGCTCCCAAACCAACAATACCGAGCGTTCTGCCAGGAACTTCAATGCCAACAAAATGTTTTTTGCCGTCTTCAACCACGACTGATAGCGCCGCATCATCGCCTTCTAGACCACCAACAAATTTCATGGCTGGACCAATATTGCGCGCTGCCATCAAAATACCTGCTAACACCAGCTCTTTCACCGCATTAGCATTGGCGCCTGGCGTATTGAACACCACCACACCGCGTTTGCTCATGTCCGCAATGGGGATATTGTTAGTTCCAGCACCAGCGCGGCCTATTGCCTGCACACTAAGGGGGATTTCCATGTCATGCATCTTGGCTGAGCGCACTAAAATAGCGGCTGGCTTTGCAACTTCGCTACCCACTTCATAGTTTTCAACTGGAAAGCGTTTCGTCCCCACAGATGCGATTTTATTCAATACCAGTATCTGACGTTTGCTCAAACCACCCTCCCCGTTTTTAAGCCTATTGCAATAGGCTTATTATAGTTGGCCCGACTATTTGCTATAACTAACTATTATTTTTTTCGAATTCTTTCATATACTCTACTAACACTTTCACGCCTTCCACTGGCATGGCATTGTAAATAGAAGCGCGCATACCGCCAACTGAGCGGTGGCCTTTGAGTTGCAACAAACCTTTATCCTTAGCGCCTTTGAGGAAAGCCTCATCCAAAGCTTCATCCTTAAGCGTAAAAGGAATGTTCATGCGTGAGCGATTATCGAGTGCGGTTGGACAATTATAAAAACTAGTACTGTCTAAATAATCGTACAGCATATTCGCTTTAATGATATTGGTTTGTTCCATGGCAGCTAAGCCGCCTTTGGCTTTAAGCAACTTAAATACCAAGCCAGAGACGTAAATGGCGTAAGTTGGCGGCGTGTTGTACATTGATTCGTTATCTGCTTGCACCTTGTAATCACTCATAGCGGCTGTACCTACTGGCACTTCGCCAATTAAATCTTCACGCACAATCACAATCGCCAAACCTGCAGGCCCAATATTTTTTTGCGAACCCGCATAAATCAACGCGTATTTACTCACGTCTATTGGACGCGACAAAATATGTGATGACATATCAGCTACCAAAGGCACTTTACCTGTATCTGGTGTCCAAAAAATCTCCACCCCGCCAATAGTTTCGTTTGAGGTGTAATGCACATAAGCCGCATCAGGATTAAGTTTCCACTGATCTTGTGTAGGCGCATAACTGAAATTTTTATCCGCTGAAGTCGCCACCACATTCACTTCGCAATACTTTTTAGCCTCTGCGATGGCTTTTTTTGACCACTCACCCGTATTTAAATAGTCGGCTGTTTTTTTACCACGCAACAAATTGATAGGTATATTCGAAAATTGCGTCGACGCGCCCCCTTGCAAAAACAAGACTTTGTAATTAGCAGGAATGCCCATTAACTCGCGCAAATCAGCCTCAGCCTCAGCCGCGATGCTCATAAATTCTTTACCACGGTGGCTCATTTCCATCACAGACATACCTGAAGCGTGCCAATCTAACAACTCAACTTGCGCTTGTGCTAGCACTTCTTTTGGCAATACTGCGGGACCAGCAGAAAAATTGTAAATCGTTGTCATTGCTTACTTTTCCTTAACCAATATCATTAAAAATATTTAAATTTAAAAAATTATTCTTCAGTTACATCATCGTCAGTTTCAACAATTTTCTCTAAACCTGAAAGTTTTTCACCTGCACCAAGGTTAATCAACGTCACACCTTGCGTGGCGCGACCAAGCTCGCGGATTTCTTTCACGCGCGTGCGAATCAGCACGCCACCTGTGGTGATGAGCATAATTTCGTCTTCCTCGTTCACCAATTTTGCAGCAACCACCAAACCATTTCTGTCAGACACCGCAATGGCTTTGACACCTTGTGTGCCGCGACCAGAATGGCGGAAATCGGCCAACACCGTACGTTTGCCAAAACCATTTTCGGTCGCTACCAGCACAGTTTGCTGGTTGTTCTCGGCAATCAATAATGACAATACTTGCTGTTTAGGTGCCAATTTCATGCCGCGCACGCCACGGGTGGCACGCCCCATTGGGCGCACATCATCTTCACTAAACCATACCGCTTTGCCGCCGTTAGACACCAGCACAATATCATTTTTACCATTGGTAATTTCGGCGCCAATTAAGTAATCGTCGTCATCCAAATTAATCGCGATAATACCCGATTTACGCGGGTTAGCGAATTCGCTTAAAGTCGTTTTCTTTACGGTACCTTGCGCGGTCGTCATGAAGATATAGCGGTTTTCATCAAACTCTTTCACCGAAAGAATCGCGTTGATCTTTTCGCCCTCTTCAAGTGGGAATAGATTCACAATCGGCTTGCCACGCCCAATACGACTACCTTGAGGCACTTCGTATACCTTCAACCAATAAACGCGACCACGACTAGAGAAGCACAGAATATAATCATGCGTATTCGCCACAAACATTTTGTCGATAAAGTCGTCTTCTTTAGTCGGTGCGGCCTGTTTACCACGTCCGCCGCGGCGCTGAGCACGGTATTCATCCAAGGGCTGTGATTTTACATAACCAGTATGCGATAGCGTCACCACCACATCTTGTGGCGTGATTAAATCTTCTAGCGATAAATCTTGCGTATTTTCGACAATCTCACTGCGGCGCTTATCACCAAACTGCTTGCGAATTTCCGTTAACTCTTCACTAATAATCGCGGTCACACGTGCAGCGTTGGCCAAAATATCCAACAAATCGGCAATTTCATCCATTACCTCTTTGTATTCACTCACAATTTTATCTTGCTCTAATCCAGTTAAGCGTTGCAGACGCATTTGCAGGATTTCTTGCGCTTGCACATCGCTTAATTTATAACCTTTTGGCGTTAAACCGAAATCCACGCTCAAACCCTCTGGGCGCGCGGCTTCCATGGCGGCACGCTTCAACATTTCTTCCACTACTGTCGAATGCCACGCCTTGGCCATCAAGTCCACCTTGGCTTCTGGCGGCGTTGGCGCGGCTTTAATAATCGCTATCATTTCATCCACGTTGGCCAGCGCAACTGCCAAGCCTTCTAACACATGACCACGGCCACGCGCTTTTTTCAGCTCAAACACGGTGCGACGCGTAATCACTTCGCGGCGATGGCGTAAAAACGCCTCTAACATCTGCTTCAAATTGAGCAAGCGCGGCTGACCATCGAGCAAGGCCACCATATTCATGCCGAAGGTATCTTGCAATTGCGTTTGTTTATACAGGTTATTTAAAATCACTTCGCCGATTTCGCCGCGTTTCAGCTCAATCACCACGCGCATGCCAGACTTATCGGATTCGTCACGCAAATCAGAAATGCCTTCGATTTTTTTCTCGTTCACCAGTTCGGCAATTTTTTCAACAAAGGTTTTTTTATTTACTTGGTACGGCAACTCATCGACGATTAATGCTTGGCGACCGCCAGATTTATCCATATCCTCAAAGTGCGTGCGACCACGCATCACCACGCGCCCACGGCCTGTACGGTAACCTTCTTTAACGCCTACTGTGCCGTAAATAATGCCAGCAGTTGGGAAATCTGGCGCAGGCACGAGCTCAATCAGAGCTTCAATCCCCGTTTCAGGATCTTTAAGTAGCGCAAAACAGGCATCCAGCACTTCATTCAAATTGTGTGGCGGAATGTTGGTTGCCATACCCACGGCAATACCAGAGCTGCCGTTAATGAGCAAGTTAGGGATACGCGCTGGCATGATGAGCGGTTCATTCTCAGATCCGTCATAGTTAGGACCAAAATCAACCGTTTCTTTATCAATATCGGCCAATAATTCATGGGCGATTTTCGCCATGCGGATTTCGGTGTAACGCATCGCCGCTGCGTTATCGCCATCCACCGAGCCAAAGTTACCTTGCCCATCTACCAACATATATCTCAAACTAAAATCTTGCGCCATACGCACAATCGTGTCGTACACCGCTGTGTCGCCATGCGGATGGTATTTACCGATGACATCGCCAACAATACGTGCTGATTTTTTGTAAGGTTTATTGTAATCATTGCTCAGCTCGTGCATGGCAAATAACACGCGACGATGTACTGGTTTTAATCCATCGCGCACATCAGGCAAGGCGCGGCCGACAATCACACTCATGGCATAATCCAAATACGACCGACGCATCTCGTCTTCTAAGCTGATGGGCAGGGTTTCTTTTGCGAATTGATCCATTAATATGTCCGTCGGTGCTTTTTAGTAGTAACGTAGAGCGAAATAGCAGCTTTTTGAGAGTGCTTTTTTACTTGTTTTTAACCGTTAAATTTTAGCACGAAAAGCACTGCAAAACATGCACATTTAAACCTCAAAATGAGCTAATTCACTGAATAGATTAAACGCTTAGTTGAATCAAAAAAAGCTGATTGAATATGCCGATGTCGAGAAACGCAAAATCACACTGGCCAAATTGATTGGTATTGAAGACAAACCTATATCGAGGTTGAAGACTTTAAACGCGTGTATGCAATTTCTGACGAAGATTTAGGCCGTGAAAATGACACAAAAACCAGCACCGTACATTTTTGCCGCTTTGAGTTTAACGAAGCCGCAAAAAAGCCATTAAATACGATGCTAAGGTGAGTTTGGGCTACGACCACCGAATTACAACATGAGCATAGTGATTCCGCTTGAGCAGTTGGAGTCACTTGGATAAGACTTGAATTAAAGTTTTAATTAAACACAGATGCTCCAAAAGGCTTATGGATATTGAGCTGTAGATGTGAGAAGTGATGGGTTTTACGAGTTCAGCCCAAACTACGGACTAAAACCTCAAATCCGCCTTCAAATCATCCACATGCTCTAGCCCCACAGCAATGCGCACCAAGTTGTCTTTGATGCCCGCCTCAGCGCGCGCTTCGGGCGTAATGCGGCTGTGCGTGGTGGTGGCTGGATGCGTAATAGTGCTTTTCGCATCACCAAGGTTCGCGGTAATGGATATGAGTTCAGTCGCGTCAATCAACGCCCAAGCGGCTTGCTGCTGCGTTTGACCAGCTTTAGGTTTCACTTCAAAGCTCACAATGCCACCGCCATTGCTTTGCTGCTGCATAGCCAGTTTATGTTGTGGATGCGAGCTTAAGCCTGGGTAATAAACACGTGCTACCTGAGATTGCTTTTCAAGCCAAGTCGCCAATTCAAGCGCGCGCTTGGCATGTGCGTCCATACGCACGTGCAGCGTTTCCAGCCCTTTTAAAAACACCCAAGCATTAAACGCGCTCATCGTCACGCCCGCCGTGCGCAAAAAACCGTACACAGGCTCCATCAGGACTTTAGAGCCAAGCACCGCGCCACCTAAGCATCTGCCCTGCCCATCGATATACTTGGTAGCAGAGTGAATGACAATATCCGCGCCAATTTCTAACGGTTTTTGAATCGCGGGCGTACAAAAGCAGTTATCCACCACCAAATGCGCGCCTACTTTGTGCGCAATATCCGCCAATGCTTGTATATCACATACTTCGGTGAGTGGGTTGGATGGCGTTTCGACAAAAAACAGTTTAGTTCTTGGCGTAACGGCAGCTTGCCATTCGGCGGGATTAGTTAATGATACAAATGTCACCTGCAAACCCCAGCGCGCGAGAATGTTGCTGAACAACTGCACCGACGTGCCAAAGATGCTACGCGAGGCCACCACATGGTCACCAGCACCACATAAAGCCATCACACAAGCCAATATCGCCGACATGCCAGTTGAAGTCGCCACACATTGCTCTGCGCCTTCCAGCGCCGCCAGCTTGTTTTGAAACATGGTGACAGTTGGATTGGTAAAGCGCGAATAAATATTGCCAGGCTCTGTGCCGCCAAAGCGCGCCGCTGCCTGCCCTGCGCTTTTAAATCTAAAACTTGAATTTAAAAATAATGCTTCAGAATTCTCGCCGAACTCAGTCAGCTCACTGCCAGCGCGCACGGATAGTGTTTCAGGATGATATTTTTTTGTCATGATGCCTCTTGATTTCTACGGGCATTAAAAAACCCGTTTAAGCTAAGAACAAGCTAAAACGGGTTTTTGGTACTCTCGCTTTAGCAGAATTTATTATGCGCCCGCAAGCTGAGTAAGGCTTTGTTTAAAGTTGGCCACTCAAATCAGCGCACTTAAATATTAGGCCTAACCATCCCAAACGTCAAGCGATTACTTTAAGCTTCGGCTGGTTCTGCCTCGTTTTCATCGGTATCAATCAGGTTTAAGTCCATCTGCGTGCTGGCGTTAGCGGGTTTGTGCGTTTTATTCACGTCGCCACGCGCCGCTTCTATTCTATTCAAATACGCCGCATCCACGTCGCCCGTCACGTATTTGCCATCGAAGCAGCTGCAATCGAAGTTTTTAATTTTAGCGTTGCTTAATTTAATATCTTTCACTAAATCGTCTAAATCTTGATAAATCAGCGCATCAGCGCCAATTTCTTGGCAGATTTCTTCATCCGTTCTACCCGTTGCCAACAGCTCATCACGGCTCGGCATGTCGATGCCATACACATTGGGAAAGCGCACTGGTGGCGCGGCGGAAGCGAAATAGACTTTATTCGCACCCGCATCACGCGCCATTTGCACAATTTGTTGCGATGTGGTGCCGCGCACGATGGAGTCATCCACCAGCAGCACGTTTTTGCCTTTAAATTCTATGCCTATTGGGTTGAGTTTTTGCCGTACTGATTTTTTGCGCAGCGCTTGGCCAGGCATAATAAAGGTGCGGCCGATGTAGCGATTTTTAATGAAGCCTTCACGATAATCCAGCCCAAGTGCAATGCCCACTTGCAACGCGCTGGGGCGGCTAGTGTCGGGAATAGGAATCACCACATCAATTTTCTTATCTGGCCATTCGCGCTTAATCTTATCCGCCAAGCTTTTTCCCATATCTAAACGGGTTTGATACACCGAAACGCCATCTATCATCGAATCTGGCCGAGCGAGATAAACGTACTCGAAAATACAAGGTGTAAGCGCAGGCTTTTCGGCACATTGGCGACTGAAGAAATTGCCTTCCATATCAATAAAAATCGCCTCGCCAGGCGCAACATCGCGCACCAACTTAAAGCCTAAAACATCCAGCGCCACACTTTCTGAGGCCACAATATATTCCGTGCCTTTTTCGGTATCTAATTTGCCAATCACCAGCGGGCGAATACCATGCGGATCGCGAAATGCCAGTAAACCAAAGTTGGCAATCATCGCGACGACAGCGTAGGCACCCTTGCAGCGTCTATGCACGCCCGCCACCGCATCAAACGCCATATCGGTGTTCAATATGGCGTTTTTGGAGGTTTTTTCGATTTCGTGCGCCAACACGTTTAGCAACACTTCAGAGTCTGAACTGGTATTAATATGGCGCAAATCTTGGCGGAACATTTCTGATTTTAATTGCTCGGAATTGGTGAGATTACCATTATGACCAAGCACAATGCCAAAGGGGGAGTTCACATAAAATGGTTGCGCCTCGGCCGCGCTAGAAGAACCCGCTGTCGGATAACGCACATGGCCAATACCAACGTTGCCAACCAAACTGCGCATGTGACGTGTATGAAAAACATCTTTCACTAAGCCATTGTTTTTATGCATAAAAAATGTATTGCCATCGCAGGTGACTATGCCTGCAGCATCTTGCCCGCGATGTTGTAGCACCAGCAAGCCATCATACAACAATTGGTTGACTGGGTTTTTACCAACAATGCCTAAAATTCCACACATAAATTAATTAATGTCCTTAAGCAGTTTCGTTATTTTAAGCTAAGTTATTCATAAATTGTTAAGCATATTTAACATGTTTTGTGACTGTTTGCGGCAACAAAGGCAGCGCAGACTTTACCAAAGCCTCTAACGGTGGGCTCAACATTGCATTGGTCCAACGCGCATCTTTTGGAAAACTGGTTAAGCCCGCCAAAAAAACTAGCACGCAAACAATCATGAGGCCGCGTGCAAAGCCAAAAAACGCACCTAAAAAACGATTCACCCAATTTAAGCCGATTTTCTTGATTAAACTTGAAAGCGCAATGGTGAGCAAACTTGCTACCAGAAAAACTCCAAAAAAAACAATCACATGCGCGGCTAATATTTTTAAAGATTCAGTTGGAATATCGGATGGCAACAAGGGCATAAGTTGCATTGCGTAAGTTTTCGCCACATAAATTGCCGCCAACCAGCCCGCAATTGCCAACACTTCGCGCGCCGCGCCGCGCATCATACTCACGACAATTGAAATGCCAATAATCAATAAAACGGTATAATCGAAACTGGTCATTCCTCTGCAAGCCACATGGTTA
Organism: Methylotenera oryzisoli; assembly: GCA_945907735.1. GTDB lineage: Bacteria > Pseudomonadota > Gammaproteobacteria > Burkholderiales > Methylophilaceae > Methylotenera_A > Methylotenera_A oryzisoli_B. The sequence continues at coordinate 29,317 of CAMDTL010000010.1, read as the reverse complement.
TTGGCTTACAACCATACCCGTCAAACCAGCGTCTTTAATATTTTCCAGCGCAATCGCCGCTTCATTTCTATCACCAAAAGTTTGTGTTTTTAAGCGAAATTTTTGGCCTTTATCCGTGCTCATATTTTCTGTTTGCGATTTGTAACCTAAATCGCTCAATTTAACTTGCAGTTGCTTTACGTTGCTAGCATCTGAAAATACGCCGATTTGCACATAAAATCCGCCGCTTGGTAGTTTTGCGGCTGGTGCCGTTTCCTCCTTGCTGGCTGCGGCCTCCGAGTTAGGCGTAGCTACCCCACCTTCAAGCGCTGCCACTTCATGTGTTAATGTAATTGGCGGCTCTGTTGGTACAATGCTAGAATCGAAATCGGACGCTTCTGGCTGCACTTGTTCACTAGGTAGCGTAATGGTGACTTGCTCTTGCGGAGAAGTCGCAGCGCGGTCTTTTAATACCATTGGTAGCACAATCACCATCAACAACACCGACGCAATGGCGCCCACCAAGCGGCGGTGTGCACGTTTTTTCAAATTTAATTCTAGATCGCTAGCGGGTGCTCTTTGCATGAATTTACCTTTAAGTCATGAACCTCCAAATATGCGTCATCAATTAATCACGCAAGCTATTGAATCTGCTAGCAATAGCATCTGCCACCGTGTAAAACGAGCCAAACACGATTATTCTATCATTTTTAGAGGCATTTTTACAGGCAGAATCAAGCGCGGCACTAACCTCTACAAACAATTGCACGGGCGATTTTTTGGTATGTTTTAAAATGATTTTTTGTAATTCGCTTACCTTAGCGCTGCGCGGACTATGAACGTTCGCCACAAACCATGCATCAATATCGCTTGACACTGCGCAAATAACACCTTCAATATCCTTGTCCGCCAACATGCCAAACACTGCCAACGTTTTTCCCGCACAAGCTGTTGATTGTAAATTTTGCGCTAGCGATTTCGCCGCCTGTGGGTTATGCGCCACATCGACAATAATTTGCGGACTTGTATGAATTTGTTGAAAACGACCTTTTAATTTAACCACCCTGAGAGCCGTATGGATATTGGTATGCAGGGTGGGTAATATTTGGTTTAAATATTGTACTGCATGCACCGCACAAGCCGCGTTATTGCGCTGAAAATCGCCCGCCAGCCCAAGGTTTGGTAGCTGCAATTGCACTTCGTGCGCAGAATATTGCCAGCCTTGCACCGTTTTTTTCACTTGAAAATCACGATTGATCAGCTGCAAATTTGCACCAATTTTTGAAGCATAATCCAGCAAACTTTGCGGCGGATTTTCGTCGCCGCAAATCGCCAATTTATTGGCACGAAAAACACCCGATTTCTCAAAGCCAATCTTCTCACGCGTTTCGCCCAAATACTCAGTGTGATCTAAATCAATTGCGGTGACAATGCTACAAGTCGGCTCGAAGCCATTCACCGCGTCCAGCCTCCCGCCGAGACCAACTTCCAATATAACGATATCTAAGCTGCAAATAGCCAAATTTTTATGGCAAAAATGCCACATTGCCGCCAACGTACCCATCTCAAAATAGGTAAGTGACACATCACCGCGCGCCGCTTCTACCGCTGCAAACGCTGTGCATAAATCATCATCAGAAATAGGCTGTAAATTAACGCTGACGCGTTCGTTATAGCAATTTAAATGTGGTGAAGTGTAACAGCCAACGCGATAGCCGCTTTGCACATAAATCTGGCTGAGCATGGCGCAAACCGAACCTTTGCCGTTAGTGCCAGCGACGGTAATAATGGGAAATTTTGGGTTTAATTGCAGTTTATCGGCGACAGCGCAAACACGATCCAAGCCCATGGCGATGGATTTTGGATGCAAAGCCTCGATGTAAGCCAGCCACTCAATTGCGGTGCTAGGCTTGGTTTGAGAATTTGTCACGCTAGCAGAATTGAGTTAGGCGGCTTTTGGCGTCCGCATTAGGTTGGACAAAATGCCAGCTAATTTCTGGCGCATTTCGCGTCTATCCACAATCAAATCCACCGCGCCATGCTCTACCAAAAACTCAGCACGCTGAAAGCCTTCTGGCAAGGTTTCACGCACAGTTTGCTCAATGACGCGCGGTCCAGCAAAGCCAATTAAAGCATTGGGCTCAGCTATAATGATGTCGCCCAACATGGCGAAACTGGCCGAGACGCCACCCATGGTGGGGTCAGTAAGAATCGAAATATAAGGCAAACTGGCTTGCGATAATTTGGTCAGTGCCGCGCTGGTTTTGGCCATTTGCATCAGCGACAGCAAGCCTTCTTGCATGCGCGCGCCGCCACTGGCCGAAATACAAATAAACGGCGTTTTGTTTTTGATTGCCGCGTTAATGCCGCGCACAAAGCGCTCGCCTACCACCGCGCCCATCGAGCCACCCATAAACTTGAATTCAAACGCTGCCACCACCACCGCTAAACCATGAATTTTGCCTTGCATGACGATGAGCGCGTCTTTCTCGCCCTCCGCTTGCTGCGCCGCTTTAATGCGCTCAAGATAGGTTTTGCTATCTTTAAATGATAGCGGATCAATCGGCTCAATATGCGCGCCAATTTCCACGCAATTTTCTTCTGGGTCTAGCAGTTGGCTCAAACGTTCGCGTGCGCTGATTCTATTATGATGCGCGCATTGTGGGCAAACTTGTGCGTTGGCGTCTAAATCAGTTCTGTAAAGGACGGTCGAGCACGATTCGCACTTACTCCACAAACCTTCTGGCACGCCCTTTCTTTGTGCAGAAGCAACCACTCGCTTAATTTTTTGTGGGATTTTATCTAACCAACTCATTTTTGCTCCTTAATCACGCATCTTTACGAATCAATCGCCACACGCAACTCTTGCATTAACTGCTTAACATTAAGCAATAAATTATCTTCGGTAGAGTTTTCAATTGCAACTACCGTGCGACTACCCACAACGATCGCATCAGCAAAAGCTGCCACCTCCTTAGCGGTTGCTGCATCTTTTACACCAAAGCCTACACCTATTGGCAGTTTAGTTTTAGTGCGAATTTCTTTCACGCGCGCTTTCACTTCGTCTATATCCATATTGGCCGCGCCCGTAACCCCTTTTAGCGACACATAATACAAAAAACCACTAGCCTGATTCACGATTAGATTGATGCGCGTAGCGTCCGAAGTGGGCGATAATAGGAAAATGCTATCCATGCCATTGGCTTGCAAATCCGTAATAAAATCTTTACATTCTTCAGGCGGATAATCCACAGTCAACACGCCATCTACGCCCACATTTTTGGCTTCTTGAGTAAATTTTTCAGCACCCATTGCCTCAATGGGGTTTGCATAACCCATTAATATAATAGGTGTTTTATCATCTTTTTGACGAAACTCCTTTACCATCTCTAGCACTTTACTCAATCCTACTTTATGCACCAATGCGCGCTCGCTTGCACGCTGAATCACTGGTCCATCTGCCATTGGGTCAGAAAATGGAATGCCCAACTCAATCATATCAGCACCACTTGCAACCAAAGTATGCAATAAATTCACCGTGTGTTTGGGATGTGGATCACCCGCTGTAATGTAGGGAATTAAGGCTTTCTTATTATTGGCTTTAAGTGTGGAAAATACAGTTTGAATGCGAGACATAAATAAATTATTAATTCGAAGAAAGTTGGAAATTGACAAGCACAAAGCAAGGCAAGGTGCGAGCTAAAAATAAAAACGGCACATATGGTTTATATGTAAGTTTTTGATTTTTAGTGAAGTAACACTGCATTGTGAAGTGGCTTTCGATTTACAAAGTGATGTTTGAGAGTTTGGCGACCGTATTGATATCTTTATCACCACGGCCAGAAAGATTAACCAGAATAATTTCATCCTTGCGCATGGTTTTGGCCATTTTTTCAGCATGTGCTAGCGCATGACTGGATTCCAGCGCAGGAATAATCCCTTCGGTGCGGCACAGGCTATGAAACGCCGTCATCGCTTCATCGTCAGTAATCGCCACGTACTCAGCACGCTTAATATCCTTTAACCATGCGTGTTCTGGACCAACACCAGGGTAGTCCAAACCAGCAGAAATCGAATGCGTTTCGATAATATTGCCGTCACTATCTTGCATTAGATAGGTGCGATTGCCATGCAGCACGCCGACTGGGCTGTTTGCTGTCAGCGGTGCTGCGTGCATACCTGTTTCTAAACCATGCCCAGCCGCTTCCACACCAATTAGGCGCACATTTGGCACATCGATATACGGGTAAAAGATGCCCATGGCGTTAGAGCCGCCACCGACACAAGCAACGATTGCATCGGGTTGACGTCCAACCATTTCCATCATTTGTACTTTGGCCTCGGTACCTATCACTGATTGAAAATCACGCACCATCATCGGATAAGGATGCGGACCCGCTACCGTGCCGATAATGTAAAAAGTGTTTTCAATATTGGTCACCCAGTCGCGCATAGCCTCGTTGAGCGCATCTTTAAGCGTTTTAGAGCCACTTTCGACTGGCACCACGCTGGCACCCAACAGTTTCATTCTAAACACGTTAGGCGCTTGGCGTTTCACGTCCTCGCTGCCCATATACACCACACACTCCAAGCCCAAACGCGCAGCAATGGTCGCGGTGGCCACACCATGCTGACCTGCGCCCGTTTCGGCGATGACGCGTGGTTTTCCCATACGTTTAGCTAACAAAGCTTGGCCGATGGTATTGTTGACTTTATGTGCCCCAGTGTGGTTTAAATCCTCACGTTTTAAGTAGATTTGCGCACCACCCACTTTGTTCGACCAGCGCTCAGCGTGATAAATCGGGCTTGGGCGACCAACAAAATGTTTTAAGTCATAAGCAAATTCAGCCAAAAATACTGGATCATGACGATATTTTTCATACATCACACGCAGTTCTTCAAGCGCTTCGACTAATGTCTCCGCGACAAAAATACCGCCAAATTGACCAAAGTGGCCGCGCTCGTCAGGCATGTTGTATATTTTATGCTCTTGCATTACTTACCCCTTGCATGAATGCCGCGATTTTCGCCGCATCCTTGATTCCTTTTGTTATTTCCACGCCTCCGCTCACATCCACCGCGTATGGCTTCACTTCTTGAATGGCTTTTTCAACATTTTCTACTGTCAAACCACCTGCCAAAATAATTGGTTTTGTCAGGGATTTGGGGATTAAATTCCAATCAAATGTTAACCCAGTGCCACCAAATTCAGATTCAGTGTGAGCATCCAATAATAAGGCTTTTGCGCTACTAAACTCAACTGCGTATTGTAACAAATTTGTGTCCGCTTTAACGCGGATCGCCTTGTAATATGGCAAGTTTATTTGCTCACATTCAGTTACGGTTTCGTCGCCATGAAATTGCAAAATATCAAGCCTGACTTTGGACAACACCGTTTCAATTTCGGCTTCCAGTGCATTGACAAATAAGCCGACGACACTGACAAATGGTGGGATTGCAGCCACGATTTTTTGCGCTTGTCCCACGCTCACAAAGCGCTGGCTTTGCGCGTAAAACACCAATCCAATGGCATCCACACCAGAGTTAACGGCACTCACAGCGTCTTCTACACGCGTAATGCCGCAAATTTTTACTCGAGTACGATTGTAATGATTCATAATTTATAAGCGTATCTTAAACTTGTCTAAATGTCAGTTAAATCAGCGTTAACGCGCGCTGCGTATTAGGTAAACCAAATTTCGCATCGTAAGCAACGCCCGTTAAATACAAACCACTGGGCGAAAATGTCGGCGGTGACAAGGCTCTATCTTTTTGCTCGAGCAAGTTTTTGATGATTTCTGGCGGATGTTTGCCATTGCCCACGTACACTAACGCGCCTACCATATTGCGCACTTGATGCTGCAAAAATGCACTGGCAGAGAAGTTAAAAATAACAAACTCACCGTGCGCTTTAATAGAGGCAACTTGCAGATTTTTAATAGGCGATTTCGCTTGGCACTCACTAGCACGGAAAGCGCTAAAATCATGCTCCCCCTGCAAATAGGAAACACCTTCTTGCATAGCCGAAACATTCAAAGGCAAATGGTACCAGCCCGCCTGTTGCGCTTTTATGGCGGGCGCTGTAGCGCTGTTCACCAACAAATACTGATAACTGCGCTGCGTGGCAGAAAAGCGCGCATGAAACGCTTCATCCACGTTTTTTGCCCAAAGCACACGAATACTGTCAGGCAAAAAAGCATTCACACCACGCACCCAAGCACTATCGGGGCGAGCCGCTTCTGACTCAAAATGCACTATTTGCATCATGGCATGTACTCCAGTATCGGTACGGCCTGCAGCGTGGGTGCGTACAGAACGCTCTGCAATATGTTTTATTGCATTTTCTAAAAAATCTTGCACGCCACAACCACCAGCTTGACTCTGCCAGCCGCAATATGGCGCACCAGCGTACTCCACACCCAAGGCAATACGCATTACGAAATTACCTTAAAAATACTAAAGACTATTAACAGCGCAACGACGACGCAATCTAACACGCCAAATTGCGGCACTTTAAAAGTGATTGCAACATCATCATTCTTTTGATTCGACTTTAAATTGGTCATTTCTTTTAATCGACTAAAAAAATCTTGCTTCGCATTATTGTCACGCTGTTGCTCCACATAGTGCAAGGTGAGCCACAACCTCGCCGCGAAACGCTCCACTTCAAAACCAAAATATTTTAAAGGAGATAAGAGAAAATAAAAGCCAGAAATAAGCTGCTGCCTAGTGTTGGCGGCCAAGATTAGCGACAAAGCCGCCAGCATAACAGCGATTCTAAGCATTTGAGTAATGCCCGCAATGATGCCTTCGTAAGTTGGAATCAGATAGGAAAAGTTAGTCGAAAATGGCCATTTGGCCACATGTTCGCCAGGCGTATTAAATGCAAAAACAATCATCATCACCAAAAAAAGCCATTTGAATCGTTTAATAGATCGTACAAATTGAAACAATTTTCTTACTACAATAACTATTATTAATATTGTAAACAATATTAATAATTCTTGTGAATTCAATTGATTAACGATAATTGCAAATATAAAAAAACTGAGCAATTGTGTGATGATGTTTATTTTGAACATGGCAACATTTTATTCGCTTTTATCTAAACTTATTTACTACAAATAAAAAACCGAGCCACAGCTCGGTTTTTTATAAACCGTACTTACTAAGCTAATTTAGCCAAAAGTTTTTCAGCTCGCCCACGTTGATTAGCACCGCCTTCTGTCATCACCTCTGCAAGCAGCTCTTTTGCACCTTTTTTGCCATTCATTTCGATGTAAGCCGCTACTAAATCTAGCTTGGCCTCCACTTCAATAGGCTCACCTTCTGCCGAGCTTATGACAACTGGTATTTCAGCGGCTTCAACACTGGATTTACCATCTTTTAGATCTAAATCAATTGTGGTCAAATCAAATGTCCTAGGCTCAGAAAAGTCTTCATCTTTAATGCTCGAAGCCTCAGCTTGTATGCTATTCACATCAAAACTAAAATCATTTCCACCGTTTGTTTCTGCTGTCATGCCACTAATATCAAGTACGCCTTCCGCAAGGGCTTCATCCACTTGCGGAAATTCAAGAGTTTCAACTATCACTTCACTCAATATAGGCAGTTCATCCACTGCCGCGCTTACAGCTTCAGCAAACAGGTCAACATCATTAGCGTCAATCATGCTGCCATTGGTGCTTTGCGAGAAATCTGCTAGGATTTTTTCACGTTTTTTACGTAAATACATCCAACCGCCGCCCAACAAGGCTAACAGCCCCCCCGCTGGCGCAAGAATACCTAAATCTAAACTATCTAACATACCACTCAAGAAACTTTGCTCCGGGACTGGCTCAGGTACTGGTGCTGGTTTTTTTACTGGATTTTTGACGGACCCTGCCGCTGCAGCTGCTGGTTTTGGTGGTTCAGCGGCTGCGGGAGCGCTTTCCATGGTCTTATCTTGTGGCGCTTCAGCTTGTTTTTGCAAATCAGACATGGCACCATTTTTCATCGCCAATAGTTTCCGCATGTCAGCAATTTGTTTTTCGAGTAATGCCGTTCTGTCTTGTGCTTCTTTTACACTTTTTTCACGCGCTGTCGCTTCTTCTTGAGGTGCGGTTATTCTTTCTTGTAAGGTTTTAATGTTATCTACGCTGGACTTTGTAGCAGTAGCGTCACCAGCGAAGAGTTTAACTACGTCTTTAGGGCCAGTGCTGGCGGGTATTGATTTATCTTCCGCCGCGCGCTTAATTTTACCGCCAGCAGATTGGCTATTGGCTTCTGTGTCACTAGGCGCGGCATCAACCACGATACCAGCTAATTTATTGCGATATGCATTCCAATTAGCTGTCTGAACTTTAATTTCACCTGAAGCTTCTTTACGTGTAATCGCGTTTAATTCTTCTGCTGAAGGCGGGTGAATGATTTGCCCCACTTTAAGGCGATTCATGTTATTGCCCTGAAACGCGTCTGGATTTACCTGATACAACCCGACCAGCATCTGCTCAAGACTCACGTCTTCAGGTTTCATTTCCCGCGCTATTCCCCCTAAGGTATCGCCGCTTTGTGTTAAGTGTTCTTGGACTAACGCATCACCGGACGGCATCAGCGTAGAGGTCGAACTCTCCGTCGCATCGCTACTGTTCTCTATTGAACTTGCCTCACTAGGCATACCATCATCATGTCTAACAACAGGCACTTGTGTGGTTTGTGTAGCTTGCGCATTTGGATCAGCCTCACCTGCGTAGCCAGGCGGGTCTAATAAAACAGTGTATTCGCGCAATAAACGGCCAGAAGCCCAATCGACTTGAATGAGTATATCCAAAAATGGCTCGCTGATAGGTTGAGTCGATTTTAGTTTTAATATGGGTGCGCCAGATGCATTTTTGGAAACCTCTACTTTAATAGTGTTATGCGAGGCAGGTTTCTCAATATCCTGTATCGCATACGTTTCTTCTGAAGCAATGGTGGCGGTAATACTACTAAGCTCTTCTGGCGTAATATAAATTAATTCAATATCTGCTTTAAGTGGCTCGCCCAAACCTGACATCACGTTGAGCTTGCCCAGCCCCGCAGCAAAAACAGAAATTGGTACCAACGCCATGCATAATGCAACGGCCATTCGCTTTAATTTTGAGTTATCCACTATTTCACCATTAAATTTACTTTAATTTTTCAATAACAAAACTAACATCCATTAGTTACAGATGCAAGCTCATCATACACATGATATTCAATAGCTATGTGGTTGACTGCGAATACTGTTGATTTTTATCAACGCTTATCAAGAAAACTGCCCATCACTCAGCAATCAATATACGCAACATACGGCGCAACGGCTCTGCAGCACCCCATAGGAGCTGGTCGCCGACAGTAAATGCCGATAAGTAATCACCGCCCATACCCAGCTTACGCAAACGCCCCACCGGAGTATTAAGTTGACCAGTCACCGCAGCTGGTGTCAGCGCACGCATGCTGGCTTCACGCTCATTTGGTATCACTTTTACCCATTCATTCGCTTCCGCTAACATTTGGCTAATTTCATCTAGCGGTACATCTTTTTTCAATTTAATTGTCATCGCTTGGCTATGGCAGCGCATGGCACCAATGCGCACACACAAACCATCAATTGGAATTGGCTTGAGATTAGAACTGTCTGAACGGCCAAGTATTTTGTTAGTTTCAACGCCGCCTTTCCACTCCTCTTTACTTTGGCCGTTGCCCAAATCACTATCAATCCAAGGAATCAGGCTACCCGCTAGCGGCACACCAAAGTTAGCGGTTGGAAATTTATCATCGCGCAAAGTGCCAGCAATGGTGCGGTCGATGTCTAAAATGGCCGAGGCTGGGTCTGCCAGTAATTTGCTCGCGGCAAAATGCGCTTCACCCATTTGACTCAACAACTCACGCATATTTTGTGCACCCGCGCCTGATGCAGCTTGATAAGTCATTGAAGTGACCCACTCTATTAAATCTGCTTTGAATAAGCCATTTAACGCCATTAACATGAGCGAAACTGTGCAGTTGCCTCCCACCCAGTTTTTACCACCAGCATGAAGCGCGCCTTTAATCACAGATATGTTCACAGGATCGAGAATAATGACCACATCTTTATCCATACGTAGTGTAGAGGCCGCATCAATCCAGTGTCCCTGCCAGCCAGACTTTCTCAATTGCGGAAAAATCTCAGATGTGTAATCACCGCCTTGGCAGGTCACAATGACATCCATTTTTGTTAACTCAGCAATATCCTTGGCGTTTTTTAGCGCAGGCGAATCTTTGCCGACATTGGGTGCAGCACCACCCACTTGCGAGGTGGTAAAAAATTGCGGCTCAATCGAAGAAAAATCACTCTCTTCCATCATGCGCTGCATCAGCACACTGCCCACCATACCACGCCAGCCTACAAAACCTACTTTTAACATGTTAATTCCGTTCACCTGATACTAACTTTAAATGCTTTGCCATATATTTATTGGGTCGATTTTTGAACAGCCTCTCCAGCCTTTTCAATATCTTGCCCTTAATTGCCACTTAACTAATCACGAAAATTACCAAATTTTAATGGGAAATCCGTCACACTTTTCTTCACAAACGCAATCGCGTCTTGCAACACATCTCGTTTTGCGCCATTAACCCGCACCTCATCACCCTGAATGCTGGCTTGCACTTTCATGCCGCTGTCTTTAATCAGTTTTGCAATACGCTTAGCCAGTTCCGAATCAATACCCGCACGGATTTTCAGCTCCTGCTTGACTTTATTGCCGCCAATTCTTTGTGCATCTTTGTGCTCTAAGCGCTTAGTTGAATCTGGCTCTTTTTTCTCCATGCCTGGCAGCAAAATGTCTTTAATTTGGTCTAGCTGAAAATCGTTATCACCAAACAGCGTAATGATATTGTCTTTTTCGTTCAGCTCCACCTTGGCCGAGGTGCCTTTAAAATCGTAGCGATTAGTGATTTGCTTGCCCGCCGTATCAATGGCGTTTTTAAGCGCCACCATGTCTACTTCAGAGCTAATATCAAAGCTTGGCATAATTAAAATTCCTATCTAAAACGACTATTTCGTTAAGAAATTGTACGAGAACAAAGCATCAGAACGAAGCAAGTACATTTTAGTATGGCGAGCGATGACCACACAGTTATCGGACAATTTATAACGAAAGAGTTACTCAAAATGACAAACGTAATCAAGCATTTCAGTTACTTCAATATCAAAACTGGAATTACCTGGCACGGTAAACTTCTCGCCCGCACCATAAGTTTTCCAGCCAGTTTCACCTTGCAAACGCACCTTGCAATTACCACTATTTATTTCCATCAGCTCTGGCGCTACGGTATTAAAAGTGAGAGTGCTTGGAAAAATCACACCAATAGTAGAGCGTGTGCCGTTAGGTAACATAACGGTGTGACTAACGCATTTACCATCAAAATACACGTTAGCTTTCTTTTTAACGCTTACATTATCAAACTGAGCCATTTTTAATCCTTAATGTTAAAAATTACATTGCCGCGACAATTTGGTCGCCCATTTCACTGCAGCTTACACGTCTCATGCCTGCCTCAAAGATATCGCCCGTTCGATAACCTGCCGCCAGTACCTTTTTTACCGCGTTTTCAATACGAGCAGCGGCTGCTTCGTTATCAAATGTGTAGCGCAACATCATGGCAGTAGAAAGCACAGTGGCAATTGGGTTTGCCAGATTTTTACCTGCAATGTCAGGCGCAGAGCCGTGTGAAGGTTCATACAACCCTTTTTTGGTCTCGTTCAACGAGGCTGAAGCCAACATACCAATAGAGCCAGTGAGCATCGACGCTTCATCGGAAAGAATATCGCCAAAAATGTTGCCTGTCACCATCACATCAAATTGTTTGGGGTTGCGAATCAGCTGCATGGCGGCATTATCGACATACATGTGATTCAGTTCTACTTCTGGATATTCTTTAGCCACGTCAATGACGATTTCTTTCCAAAACTCAGTCGTTTCCAGTACGTTGGCTTTATCAACCGAACATAACTTCTTACCCCTTTTCATCGCAATATCAAACGCCACGTGGGCAATGCGGCGCACTTCAGATTCAGCATACACCATGGTATTAAAGCCTTCGCGCTCACCATGTTCATTGGTACGCATGCCACGCGGCTGACCAAAATACACATCCCCAGTCAGTTCGCGCACAATCATAATATCCAAACCAGATACCACTTCCGGCTTGAGTGTGGACGCATTGGCAAGCTCTGGATACAACACGGCTGGGCGCAAGTTGGCAAACAAGCCTAAATCTTTACGAATCGCCAGCAAACCTCTTTCTGGCCGCAACGGACGATCCAAATTATCGTATTGCGGACCACCAACAGCGCCTAATAACACGGCATCCGCATCGCGACAGATTTTTTGCGTAAATTCTGGGTAAGGATGGCCGTATTGATCGTAAGCCTGGCCGCCTAATGGCGCATGCACAAACTGCATCGGCATGCCTTCTTCCTTTAATACTTCTAACACACGCAAAGCTTGTGCGATAATTTCTGGGCCTATACCATCACCGGCCAGTACTGCAATTTTCATTCGATTTTCCTTATTATCTTGTATTAAACAAATAGCTTAAGTAAACAACCACGGTTGGTTTTTTTTATGTTTTGCTTCAAACACTTTAATTTCGTCTGCATGCATCAGGGTTAAACCAATTTCATCTAAGCCATTGATCAAGTTATGCTTGGATGTTGCATTGATTTCAAAACCAAAAGATTCGCCGGATGGCAAAGTGACGGTTTGTGATGGCAAATCGACATGCAAGCTGTAACCAACATTGGCTTGGCACTCTTTGAATAACTGATCTACCATCGCCTCATCAGCCACAATAGGCAGCATGCCATTTTTATAGCAGTTACCAAAGAAAATATCGGCATAACTAGGTGCAATAATCACGCGAAAGCCATAATCTTCAATCGCCCAAGGCGCGTGCTCTCGACTAGATCCACAACCAAAGTTTTCACGTGCCAGCATAATTTGCGCACCTTTGTAGCGTGCTTGGTTGAGTACGAAGCTTGAATTCAAAGGCCGTATACGGCAATCCATGCCAGGTTCGCCATGGTCGGTATAACGCCATTCATCAAATAAATAGGGCCCAAAACCTGAGCGTTTAATCGACTTTAAAAACTGTTTTGGAATAATCGCGTCAGTATCAATGTTGGCGCGGTCGATCGGGCAAGCCAAGCCGTTTAATTGGGTAAATGCTTTCATGATGCTTTCCTAAAATACGCTTTCTAAATTTTGCTAAAGTCCTACTAAATTAAACGCCCTAAATTAAATAGTTCTCACATCCACAAAGTGGCCCGCAATAGCGGCAGCTACTGCCATAGCGGGACTAACCAAGTGTGTACGTCCACCTTGGCCTTGGCGGCCTTCAAAGTTGCGGTTTGAGGTTGACGCGCAACGCTCGCCAGGGCTTAATCTATCAGCATTCATAGCTAAACACATGCTGCAGCCTGGCTCACGCCATTCAAAACCGGCATCCATAAAAATCTTATCGAGTCCTTCTTCTTCCGCTTGACGTTTTACCATGCCAGAACCTGGCACCACCAATGCCAGCGCGATACTATTAGCCACTTTTTTACCTTTAGCCACCGCCGCCGCCGCACGCAAATCTTCAATGCGCGAATTGGTACAAGAGCCAATAAAAATTTTGTCTAATTTAATATCTTCCAATGGCATATTCGCGCTCAAGCCCATGTATTTCAACGCATTTTCTATGCTGGTACGCTTGGTGGCATCCATTTCTTTAGTTGGGTCTGGCACATGCCCACCAATGGGTAATACTTGCTCTGGCGATGTACCCCATGTCACTTGTGGTTCAATGTCTGCACCGCTCAATGTCACCACTGTATCAAATTGCGCGTCGACATCTGTCTGTAGCGTATTCCAATAGGTGACCGCTTTATCCCAATCAGATGCTTTAGGCGCATATTGACGACCTTTAAGGTATGCCGCAGTTTTGTCATCTGGCGCAATAATGCCTGCGCGCGCGCCCGCTTCAATCGCCATATTGCAAATCGTCATACGGCCTTCCATACTTAAGGCACGAATCACTTCACCACCAAATTCAATGGCGTATCCATTGCCGCCTGCGGTACCAATTTTACCGATTACCGCTAATGCCACATCTTTTGCAGTAACACCGCTACCTAATTTGCCGCTTACATCCACCAACATACGTTTGGATTTTTTAGCAATTAAGGTTTGTGTAGCCAACACATGCTCAACTTCAGAGGTGCCAATACCATGTGCCAAAGCGCCAAATGCACCATGCGTTGAGGTATGGCTATCGCCGCAAACCACGGTCATGCCAGGCAGAGTGGTGCCGTTTTCTGGTCCAATCACATGAATAATGCCTTGATTCGCATGCTTAAATGGAAAGTAAACCAACGCACCGAAGTCTTTAATATTGTTATCTAACGTTTCGACTTGCAACTTAGAAATCGGATCCTCAATGCCTTTATCCCAATCCTTGGTCGGCGTATTGTGATCAGGATTAGCCACAATGCTGCTATTGCGCCAAGCTTTACGGCCAGCGATGCGCAAACCTTCAAACGCTTGCGGGCTGGTGACTTCATGCACCAAGTGGCGATCAATATAAATGAGGCAAGTACCATCCACCGCTTCACGCACTAAATGGGTTTCCCACAATTTATCGTATAGTGTTTTTCCAGCCATAACAACTCCTTCAATAATCCTTAAGCTTGCAGTACACGTGCTTTGGTGTCTTGCGTTTTAATATCTTGTAATTGGGCGTCGCGCATCAATTTGTACTCAATCGCATCTAACATTGCGCGCCACGACGCATCAATAATATCAGTTGACACACCAACGGTTGTCCAACTTGCATGCTGATCCGCCGATTCAATCAAAACACGTACTTTGGCCGCTGTTGCTTGGTCAGAATCTAACACGCGCACCTTGTAATCAATCAATTTAACTTCGTTAATAGCAGGATAGAAGCGCTCTAACGCTTTTCGCACAGCTTTATCTAGTGCATTTACTGGGCCATCGCCTTCAGCCACTGTCGTTTCCTCTTGCTCGCCCACGGCAATTCTAATGCTGGCAGTGGAATTCACGCCATCCGCAGCAGGTGCATGCGCGCTCACCTTGTATTCTTTGAGCGTAAAAAACGGGTTAAGTTTACCCAGCAGTCGCTGTACCAATAGCTCAAACGAACTCTCAGCACTCTCAAATTGGTAACCTTCATGCTCCAAAAATTTAAGATGCTCCAAAATACGCTTGGTATCTGCAGAATCTTTATTTAATGAGGCATCCACTGCGTTAATTTTACTCAGCAAAGCACTGCGACCGGCTACCTCAGACACCAAAATATGCCGCACATTGCCAATTCTTTCTGGGTTAATATGCTCATACGAAATCGGGTTTTTGCTCACTGCGTCAATATGCATGCCACCTTTGTGCGAAAAGGCATCGTTACCCACATACGGCGCCTTGTCATTAAAAGCCATATTAGCGATTTCACTCACAAAACGTGCCGCAGACGTTAGCGCTGCCATGTTATCTGACGGAATACAATGCATGCCTAATTTAAGCTGCAAATTAGGGATAATGGCGCACAAATTAGCGTTACCACAACGCTCACCAATGCCATTCATTGTCCCTTGCACCTGCACTGCACCAGCCTGCACTGCCGCAACAGAGTTCGCCACCGCCATTTCGCAATCATTGTGACAATGTATGCCCACCTGCACCTTGAATCTACTCACCACGGTTTTAGTGATAGCAGAAACCTCATCAGGAAACGTTCCGCCGTTGGTATCACATAGGCACAGCACATCTGCGCCAGCGTTTACTGCCGCTTCCAAGGTTTGCATCGCATAGCCGGCGTTGGCTTTGTAGCCATCAAAAAAATGCTCGGCGTCAAACACCACTTCTTTACCTTGACTTTTTAGAAAGCCAATGGTATCAGCAATCATGTTCAAATTTTCTTGTAAAGTGGTGCGCAAAATGTCGATGACTTGGTAATCCCAACTTTTACCGAAAATCGCTACCGCAGTGGTGTTTGCACTCAATAAAGATTGCAAATTTCTATCTTCAGCGGCGGGAATACCTACTTTTCGCGTGCTACCAAATGCAATAATTTTTGCCTGCTTCAATTTAAGCGCACTTACCCGCTCAAAAAATTCTAAATCTTTGGGGTTAGAGCCAGGATTGCCCGCTTCAATGTAACCAATCCCCAAATCATCCAAACGCTGCACGATTTTAAGTTTATCTTCTACCGTAAACGAAACGCCCTGCGCCTGTGCGCCATCGCGTAAGGTAGAGTCATAGGCAATTACTTGCTTCATTTTTCTTGCTTCATCTATATGGGCCAACTTACTTTTTCCGATTTTGCAGGTTCGCCGCAATACGCATTCTAAGCGCGTTGAGCTTAATAAAGCCCCCTGCGTCACGCTGGTCATATGCACCTGCATCGTCTTCAAATGTGGCGATGCTGGAATCGAATAGAGAATCAGTTTTACTATCGCGCCCCGCCACAATCACGTTACCTTTGTATAATTTTAGGCGCACCCAGCCATTGACCGTTGTTTGCGTATGGTCAATCAAAGTTTGTAGCGCCAACCGCTCTGGGCTCCACCAATAGCCGTTATAAATCATGCTGGCATAACGCGGCATTAAATCATCTTTCAAATGCGCGACTTCTCTATCCAACGTAATGCTTTCAATCGCTCGATGCGCCTTCAACATAATCGTACCGCCTGGCGTTTCATAGCAACCACGCGATTTCATGCCCACGTAGCGATTCTCCACCAAGTCTAGCCTGCCAATACCATGCTTACCGCCAATTTTATTCAAATGCGCCAATAAATCATGTGGCTTCATCGCCTCACCATTTAAGCTTACTGGGTCGCCATTTACATATTCAATGTCCAAATACTCCGCCGCATCTGGCGCAGCTTCTGGCGACACCGTCCAGCGCCACATACTGTCTTCGGCCTCAGCGGCTGGATTTTCAAGGTGACGGCCTTCGTAAGAAATGTGCAACAGGTTTGCATCCATGCTGTATGGGCTACCGCCTTGTTTATGCTTCATTTCTACCGGGATGTGATTTTTTTCAGCATATGCCATGAGTTTTTCGCGGCTAAGCAAATCCCACTCGCGCCATGGCGCAATAATTTGGATGTTCGGATTAAGCGCGTAAGCACCCAGCTCAAAACGCACCTGGTCATTACCTTTGCCTGTCGCGCCGTGTGAGATAGCATCGGCTTTAGTTGCTCTGGCAATCTCGATCAAACGCTTGGCGATTAAGGGTCGCGCGATTGAGGTGCCTAATAAATATTCACCTTCGTACACCGTGTTGGCGCGAAACATCGGAAACACGAAATCGCGTACAAACTCTTCGCGCAAATCGTCGATGTAAATTTCTTTTACGCCAGCCGCCTTCGCCTTACTTCGCGCGGGCTCCAACTCTTCGCCTTGACCCAAATCGGCAGTAAACGTCACCACTTCACATTGGTATTCATCTTGCAGCCATTTTAAAATAACCGAGGTATCTAACCCACCGGAATAGGCCAGCACCACTTTTTTTACATTTTTAATTTTCACACTCATTTAACTTTACCTAACAACAAATATTCCATCAGTGCCTTTTGTACGTGCAAGCGATTCTCAGCTTCATCCCAAACCACGCTTTGCTTACCATCAATGACTTCAGCCGCAACTTCCTCGCCCCTATGTGCAGGCAAGCAATGCATAAATAGCGCATCTTTGTTCGCAACTTTCAACATGTCTGCATCCACCTGCCAATCGGCGAAGTCACGTTTACGCTCTTCGTTTTCCGCCTCAAAGCCCATACTGGTCCACACATCGGTGGTCACCAAATCTGCGCCTTTGGCAGCTTCCATCGGATCGGTGAAAGTTTCAAAGTGGCTATTGCCATACAAATTAGCGCGTTCTGGCTCCACCTCATAACCTGGCGGTGTAGAAACATGCACGTTAAAATCCAGCAGCTCTGCTGCTTGCAGCCAGGTATTGCAGACGTTATTACTGTCACCTATCCACGCCACAGTTTTGCCTTTAACACTGCTAATGTCGCCGCCTCTATGCTCAATAAAGGTAAAAATATCCGCCAAGATTTGGCAGGGATGATATTCATTGGTCAGGCCATTAATCACCGGCACGCGTGAGTTCGCAGCAAATCGTTCAATAATTTCTTGCTCAAAGGTGCGTATCATCACCAAGTCGCTCATGCGCGAAATCACTTGTGCTGCATCTTCCACTGGCTCGCCGCGGTCCAATTGCGAATCGCGCGTATTCAAATAAATCGCCGAGCCACCAAGTTGTTGCATACCAGCTTCAAAAGAAAGCCTCGTGCGCGTGCTGGCTTTTTCAAAAATCATCACCAAGGTTCTATCTTGCAGTGGCCAATATTGTTTATAGCTTTTAAATTGGCCTTTTATCCACGCAGCGCGCGCGAAAATATAATTTAACTCATCCGTCGTTAAGTCATTAAATTGCAAAAAATGTTTAATTAAAGCCATAAATTACTTGTTCAAAAAAGTCTTAATCAAAGCAGCCATGCGCGTTGCAAGCTCATTCGCCTCAGCTTGGTTGATGATTAAAGGTGGCAATAAACGCACCACTTTTTCTGCAGTTACGTTAATCAACAATTTATCCTCTAATGCCATTTTCACCAAATCGGTGCACGGTCTATCCAGCTCAATACCTATCATCAAACCCGCATTGCGTATCACCACAACGCCAGCCTCAGCGCTTAATGCACTGCGCAAATGATCACAAATTAAATCGCCCATATTCTGGGCGTTTTCACGCAGTTTTTCGTCAGCGATTACATTCAACGTCGCCAAGCCTGCCGCGCTTGCCAGCGAATTGCCACCAAAAGTTGAACCGTGCTTGCCTGGCGTAAACACCTCGGCCGCCGCACCTTTAGCCACGCAAGCACCAATCGGTACACCAGAGCCCAAACCTTTCGCCAGCGTCATCACATCTGGCACAATGCCCGTGTGCTGAAACGCAAACCAAGTGCCAGTGCGGCCGATGCCGCTTTGCACTTCGTCTAACATCAAAAGCCAACCATTATCGTCGCATATTTTGCGCAAACCTTGTAAATATTCCGCCATATCGGCTGGAATATGCACGCCACCTTCGCCTTGCACTGGCTCAACCAAAATAGCCACCACGTTATTTTTGCGCGATGCGATTTGTTTTACCGCGTCCACATCATCATACGGCACGCGAATAAAACCTGACACCAGCGGCTCAAAGCCTGCTTGCGCTTTACGATTTCCCGTCGCCGAAAGCGTGGCCATGGTGCGGCCATGAAACGCATGTTCCATCACGATAATTTCAGGATTTGCAATGCCTTTATTGTGCGCATACAGTCGCGCTAACTTAATAGCGGCTTCGTTAGCCTCGCAACCAGAGTTGCAAAAAAACATCTTATCCATGCCAGAAATTTCAGCTAATTTATCCGCCAATGCTTCTTGTTCATTGATATGATAAATATTGGAAGTATGAATGAGTTTAACCGCTTGCGCGCTCAATGCTTTCACCATTTCTGGATGAGCATGACCAAGCCCATTCACCGCCACACCTGCTAGCGCGTCGAGGTACTTGTTACCGTCTTTATCCCACAACCAAACACCTTCACCATGCGTGAAAGCAATGGGTTGACGGCTATATGTATTCATCAAACGCGACATAAAATTTTGTTACTCATTAAAACGCAAGCAAAACCCAAAAATAAAAACGGCGGCTAAGGCCGCCGTTAAAGCCTTAAACTATATTACAAGCCAATTGCGGCGCGATGACTTAATCCATACGCCATAAAAAATAGCATGGGGATTGAGAGCATCATATTAGTACGCGACGCCAACATGGCAACACGACGTGCCTTCGCTTTAACCTCATCCGTTGCTGGCACCATACCTAAAATCTTTTTCTGATTTGGCCAAATAAAATGCCACACATTAATTAACATAATCGTGCCTAACCACGCACCAATACCAATACCTTCAAAGCCATTGCGTAGCATAAACGCATCGCCCAAATTTGGCCCAAGTAAAGCGGCGCCTGTTAACCATGTAACCACAGCGGCCCAACGGAACCACAACAACGCACGTGGTGCCACATGCTTGGTAATACCTGCCGCCGTGCCATCTGCGGCGGCATCTTTTAGCGCGGCCATTTGCACCAAATTAAAATAGTAAAGCAAGCCTATCCAAGTAATGCCTGCTAAAAGGTGAATCCAACGCGCCAACCCTGACATCATTTCCATGTTAGACCCCAGCCATTAAAAAGTTTTTTAAAAAGCACACCAATACTACCGTGAGTATTAGCCCAGAAATAATCGTGCCAGCCACTGACTCTAATGGATTTTTCATTGCAAACGCTCCTTAATAATTCTTATTTGTTTAGATTAGTCTCGAGATTAGCGCAAAAGCCTCGATTTAGCAAGATTATGCGCGTAAAACTTGTGCTTAATTGCAATTTTATTTCTCTGCTAAAAATAGTTTAATGCGCGCCAAAGTGCTAAAGCGCGATGACAATATTCGGTGCTATCTAGTTGCGAGCGCGTGGTTATAGTGGCTTTCTCAGGTCTTTTTTTGTTATATTTGAGTCTTTGCGCCTTTAAACAATGAAACTGCCCAACCTAAAAAGTTTATGGATGCTGGTCGCCGCGCTGGGCTTCGCCATCATGGGCGTATTGGTAAAAATCGGTGCAACAAAATTCAGCAGTGCCGAACTGGTATTTTACCGCTCCATTTTTGGCTTAATCGTGATTTACGCATACATCTTCGCCAAAAAATTACCGCTAAAAACACCTGTATTCACCAAGCAAATGTCGCGCGGCCTAGTGGGCTTTGTTTCACTGGTGTTATTCTTTTACGCCATCGCGCACTTGCCGCTGGCTACGGCAATCACGCTCAACTACACCTCGCCTTTATTTTTAGCGCTGCTCATGCCTTTTCTACTACAGGAAAGACCCAAAAATACTTTGTTTATTGCTGTAATATTAGGATTTGTGGGCGTTGTGCTACTTTTAAAGCCCACAGTAACTGGAAAAGATGCCTTAGCAGGCGCGCTGGGATTGGCCTCTGGCATAGGCGCTGCGCTGGCTTATGTGCAGGTAAAACAGCTTGGCAACGTGAATGAGCCCGATTGGCGCACGGTGTTTTACTTTACGCTCATCTCCACCATTGGCGCTGGCGGATGGATGCTATTACAACATTTTACACGTGTAATTTGGCAAGATTTACCGTTGTTACTGGGGTTAGGCGTATCTGCAACGATAGCGCAGCTTGCCATGACACGCGCCTATCGCACAGGCAACACGCTCACGGTGGCAAGTTTGGCTTATGTCACAGTTATTTTGGCCAGTTTATTTGGCGTTTTATTGTGGCAGGAACAGCTTTCAGCCTCAGAATGGCTGGCGATTGGTTTAATCATTTTAAGTGGCATTATTAGCGTGCATGTAACACAAACCATAAAATAATGTGGTCTAGCCAAACCATCCACACAAAACACTAGACATCTCAATAAGTTAGCAGTAGTCTGAACCTCCCGCGTTACAAGCGTGACCTTGGTCTTACTATAATTAAGCTTGTTATGATTTTTAGATATACTGCAATGTATTTAGCAGCTTGCCTGCTAGGCGGTTGCTTAGGCGGCACCATTACGCAGAAAATCGCACGCTCTATCGCCACCAGCGTGGCCGACAAGGCAGTTGCCCGCGCCATGGCAACTTTTGGCTTTACGCCTGTTAAGCCTGTTGCAGAACCATTGCCGGAGCAGATTGAACCAGTCGAAACCCGTATTAACGTGATGCAAGGCAACCAATTGGTGCGCGTGGAGTTATTCAATTTACTGATTGGTGAAGAAAAAAATGCAGTATATGAACAAGCACGCCTACTGGGCGCAACTAGCTTGCCGCAAAAACGTGAATGGCGAAATTGGAATGTGGGAACGGGTTCAATTAAAACAGCAAGCCAAAAAGATCAGCAGATCATTACTTTTTTAATCCCACCAGAATTTGGAAAATTAGCTAGCAGCACCACTATGATGGTTGAGCTGGCAAGTCCTCGTGAGCTGAATGTGGCGCGTTACAAGGAGGCCAACTGATTAAGGAAATTTACGGTTCTAACAAACCACTACGCATGGCAATGAGCGCGATTTCAGCAGAATTGTTCGCATTTAATTTCTGCTTAATATTGTACAAATGCGTACCCACCGTACGCGGGCTTAAAAACAAACTTTCAGCAATTTCATTGGTGGTTTTACCTTTTGCCAATGACATAAATACTTCAAACTCACGCTCGCTCAACACATCCACTGGGCTTTGATCGCCTGATAATTGCTGAATCGCCATTTGCTGCGCCACGTCCGCTTCGATATATTTTTTACCGCTCGCCACCATACGAATGGCTTTAATCAATTCTTCCGCCGCGCTGCGCTTGGTTAAATAACCCATCGCGCCAGCATTCAATACCCGTTTGGGATGTACCGAATCTTCATGCGCGGATAGCACCAAAATTTTCGCGCTACCATCTTTGGCCAAAATACGCTCTATCGCCTCCAATCCACCCATGCCTGGCATAGTAATGTCCATCACCACCACATGCGGTTTATGCTCCACATAAGCTTTAATGGCAGTTTCGCCATTCTCAGCTTCAGCAATTACTTTAATATCGCTATCCGATTCCAACAACATTTTAAAACCCATGCGCACTACGGCGTGGTCATCTACTAGCATCACGTTTACTTGACTCATGGCTTACTTTTCCTCAATTCCAGTTTTTTCTATAGCGACAATTTGCGGAATGTTAATATAAATCGCTGTACCCTGCTTGCCACCAAATTCAGAATCCACATTAAAACTGCCTTTAAAGCCTTGCACACGCTCACGCATGCCCAGCAAACCAAAATGGTTGGATTGGTCAACATTGTTAATATCCATACCGTGACCATCGTCTTTTATGGTAAGTTGAAGTGCACCAGTTTTGGTCGCCGCTAGTTTAATGTCAATATGCCTCGCCTCGGCGTGTTTAATCGCGTTATTAATCGCTTCTTGCACAATACGGTAAATATTAATGTTTAAACTTTCGCCCAAGCCTTCTAATTTACCCGATAAATCCAAACTAATAGTCAAGTTTGGATGTTGCGTTTGCGTGTAATTCACCGCATCGCGCAGCGTTTCGCTTAAACCCAAATTATCCAGTGAGCCAGGCCGCAGTTGGCGAATAATGTCGTGCATGCCATCGTAAATGTGATTCGCGGCGGCAACTATGGTTTGCGCATTACTGGCAATATCGGGGGATTTTTTCTGGGTTTTGTTGACAATCGCCACCGCAAACGTTTTAACGGCTGTTACATATTGCCCCAACTCATCATGCAACTCGCGCGCTAAACTTCGGCGTTCATCTTCAATATGGCTCTGTATCAACGTTGTCAACTGCCGATTTTCTTCCAGCTCACGCTCGGCCGCTAGAGATTCCGCCATGCGATTTAAACTATGGCCGATGCGATCAAACTCGGGCAAATCAAAGCTGGGCAAACGAGTATTCAAATCGCCCTTTTCCATATTGTTAATGGCTTTTAACATTGGCTGCAAAGGTTGCAGCCAATGGCCGAGCATCCAGTATACCGCCGCATTGAGCAACACGAAAAACCCCAACCCTATCCACAACAAGGTTTGCATTTTTACCCAAGCCTCGCGAATCGCCCCGCCCGGGTTAGGCTCAATCACCAACTTACCATAGCGAATCAAACGCGTGACTGATTTTTCATGCGGATCGAGCATATTAACAAACCATTGTGGCGGATTTTCATTGGCACGGTATTTTGAAGGTGGCGACTTAAAAATAAGCGCACCATTAAGATTGTATAAAGAAATTTCGTTGCTGCGCACATGGCCCAAATGCTGCAAAAAACGACGCATCACATCGTGTGTAAAGCCCCACTCTGGGTTTTGCATAGAGCTGGCAATGACTGTATCTAGCAGTTGAGCGGTGACCCTAGTGGCGGCCTCCACACCTTCTTGAATCGAAGCTTTATTGCCACGTAAAGTCATCGCGCCGACCGCTACCATAAACAGTAGCAACAACGCAGTAATCAGTAAATTTAGTCGCAGACGGAGGCTCATTAAATTGATTATAACGAATTAATCACTACCATGTTCTACTGAAAACCATGAAACTACTGCCCTGATGTACGCTGCAAAAAATGGTCATGAAAAAATTGTAAGGCTTTTGGCATCATGGGCATATCTACATACACTCGCCGCACTGGGTCAAATAAATTAGGTTTCGAGCACGCGTTTCCAAAGTTTTTTTACTGCGGTTTGTTGCGATTCAACTTCTACTAATGGTACTTTAGCCGCTTGTTCTTGCAGTTTTGTGGCATGAATTAATTTTCGATATTCTCGATAAGCATCAGCCACTTTTTTGGCACAGTTTTTATCAATAATTTGTAGCTCACCCAACAGTTTCAATAAACCTATATTTCCAATATTTTCAGTAAGTTGTGGATATTTTTTTGCATGCGCCAACACCAAATATTGCACCAAAAACTCCACATCGATAATGCCGCCCATACTGTGTTTAATATCAAATGTATTTGCCGTTAAATGTTGTGCCGCCCGCATTTTTTCACGCATGGCAATCACTTCCGCTTTCAGTTTTTGTGGGTCGCGCACTTGGCAAATTACTTCTTTGCGCATTACATCAAATGCTACGCCAATATTGGCATCGCCTGCGACAAATCGGGCACGCGTAATGGCTTGATGTTCCCATACCCAGGCTTTACTCAACTGATAATCGCGAAAGGCCGTGACGCTACTCACCAACAAACCGCTGTTGCCGTCTGGCCGCAATTGCAGATCTGTTTCGTACAACAGACCTGCATTGGTCAGGCTATTAAACCAACCATTGATGCGCTGCGCAAAGCGTGCATAGATTTCAGCAGCATTTTCATTATCATCGTCGTACAAGAAAATAATATCTAAATCAGACATATAGCCTAATTCTTTGCCGCCCAGCTTGCCGTAACCAATCACCGCGAATTTTGGCGTTGCGCAATGTTTAAACTTTCCAGAAATAAAACTTAAATTCTGCCAAATAACTTGCAAACTCACTTGCAAAATCGATTCTGCCAATGCGCTTAAGTAATCTGACAACGCTTCTAGCGGCAAATGTCCTGCCATATCCTGCGCGGCAAAGCGCAATATCGCACCGTGTTTAAAGTGGCGCATCGCGTCCATTTGCGCTTCGGCGTTACCTTGCAACGTCTGCATTTTTTCGCTTAATTCTGTTGCCATTTTTGCAAAATCTGGCGCGGCATAAAGTGTTTGCATATCCAATAATTCATCCAGCAAAATCGGATGCGCCGCCAAATATTGCGCTAGCCACGGGCTGGCGGCACACAGTTTTATGACCAAATGCAAGGCTTCAGGAAACTCCGCCAACAACGCCAAATAACTGGCGCGGCGACAAATATTCTCCAGTAAAATAATCGTGCGCAACAGCGCCACATCGGCGTTTTCCTCCAAGGCAGATTGCCGAATCACCAGCGGCATCAGCGCATCAAACCGCTGACGACTTAGCTCAGGTAATTGCTGATAGCGATTGCTAAAGCGCAACATTTGCAGACGAGAAAAAGTTGTAGCCGCATCGCGGTAGCCCGCATTAACTATAGCCTGTATGGCAACCTCTTTTTCGATGACGCCTTGCCAAATACTTGCTTCAAGCGCATCTTGGTGCTGGATTTTGTCGCTAAAAGTTGCATCAAAATGTTGCGCGACATTTTTTCTATGCGCATTTAGCTGGTATAAAAGCGCATCCCAATTTGGGGAGTTCATGGCGTTGGCAATGCGCGCTTTTGCCTCATCAGAAGTGGGTAATGCTTGCGTTTGCGCGTCATCCACATACATTAATCTGTGCTCTAAATGTCGCAAAAAAACATAAGCGGCTGTCAATTTATCCACCGCTTTTCCAGACAATAGACCTTTAATTTTTAACAATTTCAATACATCCAGCGTCGGCCTAATTTGCAAACTGGCATCTTGCCCGCCGCGAATTAACTGAAACACTTGTGCGATAAATTCAATCTCGCGTATACCACCACGCCCCAGCTTGATATTATCTTGCTGACCTTTTTGCATCACGTCACGATGAATCTGCAATTTCAAATCGCGCATACTATTTAAGGCATTAAAATCTAAATATCCTCTAAAAATAAATGGCCTGAGAAGCTTATGGATATTGTCCTGCAGGTCAGTGTTATTTTCACTATGAATAGCGCGGCCTTTAATCCAAGCATAACGCTCCCATTCGCGACCATTGTTCTGATAATAATCTTCCAGCGCTTGCGAATCTGAAACCAACACACCCTCAGAACCAAATGGCCGCAAACGCATATCGACGCGGAACACAAAACCATCTTCGGTCACCTCATCCAGCGCGGCAATCACTTTTTTGGCAAGTTTGGTGAAAAAATCTTGGTTGCTGATTTTGTTTTCACCATCGGTAGCGCCCTCTGCTTCATAAGCAAAAATTAAATCAATGTCGCTCGACACATTTAGCTCGCTACCACCTAATTTCCCCATACCAACCACAATCAAACTTTGCGGCTCACCTTCTATACCAAAAGGCTTTCCATGCATGGCTTGCAGCCAAGTTGTGTGAATATTAACAGCGCTATTTAACGCGATTTCTGCCAAGTTTGTCGTGGTTTGCATCACCTCATTTAGGTCGGCCAAACCGTTCAAATCGCGATAAATAATGCGCAACATGACGCGCTGGCGCAGTTGCCGCAAGACTTTTTTAAGTGAGTTTTCGTCGCTAATATTGATAGCGTTTAAGAACTGTTGCATTTCTGCAATTGAATAGGTTTTTGTATAATTTTGTAGCAAATCATTCAGCAATGTCGCATCTTTAGCAAGCAATCGTGCAGCAAATAAACTGCATGCGGCTAAACGCTCGATGCCAGCAGAAAAACTAGCATTGGCATGGCTTTCGGCTAATAAATTATCGAGTGTAAGCATCAATTTTTTAAGGTAATATGACGAATTAACAATTAACTAACATCTTACAACGACTTACATTAATCATAATGATAAATGGCACTTTTAAACAGTGCTGGCGGGAGTGTTTTGCATGTCAATCGAGTCTGTTCTGCACGAAAATCGCGTTTTTGCACCTAGCGATGCGTTTAAAAAACAAGCTACCGTTTCTGGCATGTCCGCCTACAATGCGCTCTGCACCGAGGCCACAGCTGATTATGAGGGCTTTTGGGCGAAATTAGCGCGCGAGCTTTTGGTGTGGAGCAAACCTTTTACAAAAACGCTCAACGACAGCGATGCGCCTTTTTATAAGTGGTTTGAAGATGGCGAACTGAATGTTTCGGTGAATTGCCTCGACAAACATTTAGCGACGATACCCAACAAAACCGCGATTATTTTTGAAGCGGATAACGGCGACAACACCAGCATCACCTACAAAGCGTTATATCACCAAGTGTGCCAGTTCGCCAACGGCCTAAAAACTTTAAACCTAGCATTTGGTTCACGCGTGATTATATACATGCCGATGGGTATCGAAGCCATCGTCGCCATGCAAGCCTGCGCGCGGCTGGGCTTGATTCACAGCGTGGTTTTTGGCGGCTTTTCGGCAAAAAGTTTGAATGAACGTATTATCGATGCGTGTGCGGTAGCAGTCATCACTTCAGATGGTCAATTTCGTGGTGGCAAAACATTACCCTTGAAACAAGCCGTAGATGAAGGCATTGCAATGGGCGGGTGTAAGTCTATTCAAAAAGTTATTGTGCTGAAAAAAACAGGACAAGACGTTACTTGGAATAACAATGCTATTTGGTGGAGCGACTTAATCGCAAATCAACCACAAGAATGTGCACCCGTGATGGTGAACGCAGAACACCCGCTATTTTTACTCTACACGAGCGGCTCTACAGGCAAACCAAAAGGCGTACAACATAGCTCCGCCGGCTATTTGCTGCATGCGCTTAACACCATGCGCTGGACCTTTGACATCAAACCTGATGACGTATTTTGGTGCACGGCCGATGTGGGCTGGATTACTGGCCACAGCTATGTGACCTATGGCCCGCTGGCGATGGGCGCAACGCAAGTGGTGTTTGAAGGCATCCCGACTTATCCTAATGCTGGCCGTTTTTGGCAGATGATAGAAAAACATAAAGTTAGTATTTTTTACACCGCACCGACAGCCATTCGTTCGCTGATTAAGGCTTCAGAAACCACGCCAGAAGTACACCCTAAACATTATAATTTATCCAACTTGCGCTTGCTGGCCTCGGTGGGCGAGCCAATTAACCCAGAAGCGTGGATGTGGTATTACGAGCAAGTAGGCGGCAGCCGCTGCCCAATCGCCGACACTTTTTGGCAAACCGAAACTGGCGGCCATGTTATCACCCCACTGCCAGGGGCAACGCCATTAGTGCCTGGCTCTTGCACGCTGCCGTTCCCGGGCATTGATATAGCAGTTGTGGATGAAACTGGCAAAGATGTGCCATGGGGTACGGGCGGTTTATTGGTGATTAAAAAACCATGGCCATCGATGATACGCAACATTTACAACGACCCAGAGCGTTATAAATCTAGCTATTACCCAGCTGATTTAGGCGGCAAAACTTACTTGGCGGGTGATGGCGCGGTACGCGATGCCAAAACGGGCAACTTCACCATTATGGGCAGGATTGATGATGTGCTAAACGTGTCTGGACATAGATTAGGCACCATGGAAATTGAATCTGCACTCGTCTCCAACCCATTAGTGGCTGAGGCCGCCGTAGTGGGCAAACCACACGACATCAAAGGCGAATCTGTCGTCGCTTATGTGGTGCTAAAGGGCGCGCGACCAACTGGCGCAGATGCGAAAAAAATCGTCGAAAATTTACGCAATTGGGTAGGAAAAGAAATCGGTCCTATCGCCAAACCAGATGAAATAAGGTTCGGCGACAACCTACCAAAAACCCGCAGCGGCAAGATTATGCGCAGGCTACTACGCAGCTTGGCCAAGGGTGAAGAAATCACTTCAGATATTTCGACGCTAGATAACCCTGCGATTTTAGAGCAGCTTAAAGAAGTGGTGAAGTAAATAATTGCTTTAATAGTTCAAACACCGCAGATGCCTTGATTGATGAGTAACGCAAGGTAGGTGAAGTCCATGATGCATGGGTGTATTTTTCTTCAAATTTCACTACCGCCCGTCTCCCGTCTCCCGTCTCCCGTCTCCCGTCTCCCGTCTCCCGTCTCCCGTCTCCCGTCTCCCGTCTCCCGTCTCCCGTCTCCCGTCTCCCGTCTCCCG
>CAMDTL010000009.1 GCA_945907735.1 Methylotenera oryzisoli | reverse complement strand
GGTACCGAGATGGTCATGCCAGGTGACAACGTATCCATCACCGTAGAACTGATTGCACCGATTGCGATGGAAGAAGGCTTACGCTTTGCGATTCGTGAAGGTGGCCGTACTGTGGGTGCAGGCGTGGTGGCTAAAGTTATTAAGTAATTAAACATATAAACGGCAAACGGCTACAAGCTATTTGCCGCTTCGCTCTTTAAAGGAAAAGATAAAATGGCAGCTCAAAAAATTCGCATTCGTTTGAAAGCATTTGATTATCGTTTGATTGATCAATCTGCTCAAGAAATCGTTGAAACAGCAAAGCGCACAGGCGCTGTGGTTAAAGGTCCAGTGCCATTGCCAACACGTATTGAACGTTTTGATATTTTGCGTTCACCGCATGTAAATAAAACTTCGCGTGATCAGTTTGAGATTCGCACCCATCAGCGTTTGATGGATATTGTGGATCCCACTGATAAAACAGTGGATGCTCTCATGAAGTTGGATCTTCCTGCAGGCGTTGATGTAGAAATTAAGCTTTAAATAAGTTGTAGGTGTTGTAATAAAAAGCAGAGTTCGGTATAATCCGCGCTCTTTCATGGAAGTCGGTCAATTGTAATCGACTTCTTTAATTAAAAAAATAAGGATACGATCATGAGCTTAGGGCTTATTGGTCGCAAGGTGGGCATGACCCGCGTGTTTACTGACGATGGCGCAAGCATCCCAGTAACCGTGTTGGAAGTCGTTCCTAACCGTGTGACACAGATCAAGACAATCGCGAGCGATGGCTATACCGGCCTTCAAGTTGCTCATGGCGAGCGTCGTGCTAGCCGCATCAACAAAGCGCTGACTGGGCATTATGCCAAGGCTGGCGTTGCTGCAGGTGCTGGCATTAAAGAATTCAATGTTTCTGACGATGTATTGGCTGCCTATCAAGTTGGCGGCAATGTCACGGTGGAAATTTTCTCTGCGGGTCAGTTGGTTGACGTGACGGGCACTTCGATTGGTAAAGGCTTTGCTGGCGCCATTAAACGCCACCACTTTAGCTCTAATCGTGCATCGCATGGTAACTCAAAATCGCATAACGTCCCCGGCTCTATTGGTATGGCGCAGGATCCAGGTCGTGTATTTCCTGGTAAACGCATGCCTGGTCACTTAGGCGATGTTAAAGTTACAACGCAAAATTTGGAAATCGTTCGCGTTGACGCTGAGCGTAATCTCTTGTTGATTAAAGGTGCGATTCCTGGCTCTAAAGGCGGCAACGTGGTGGTGCGTCCTGCAATTAAGGTCAAGCTCCAGAAGCACAAAGGAGCTAAATAATGGAACTTAAGTTAATCGATAATAACGGTAAAGCCGCTAAAAAAGGTGTTGCAGTTTCTGAAGTCACTTTTGGCCGCGAATTTAATGAAGCTTTAGTGCATCAAGTAGTGGTTGCGTACATGGCAAATGCCCGTACTGCGACACGCGCGCAAAAAGGCCGTGATACGGTTGCACATACGACACACAAACCCTATGCGCAAAAAGGTACTGGTAATGCACGTGCTGGTATGAGCTCAAGCCCGATCTGGCGTGGAGGTGGTCGTGCATTCCCTAACTCACCTAACGAAAATTTCAGCCACAAAGTAAACCGTAAGGCTTACCGCGCTGGTATGCAAACCATCTTATCTGAACTAGTGCGTCAAGAACGTATTGCCGTGGTAGAAGATTTTAAAGTAACGACACCAAAAACCAAACAATTCGTAGAGAAAATTAAAGGCCTTGGCTATGCCGATGGCGTATTGATTTTAACCGATGGTTTTGACGAGAACTTATATTTGTCATCACGTAATTTAATTAATGTGATGGTGGTTGAAGCGCAATATGCAGACCCAGTCAGCTTGGTGCGTTTCCCTAAAGTATTGGCAACCGCTGGTGCAGTGAAGAAACTTGAGGAGATGCTAGCATGATGAACGCTATTACTAAAACTCAAGACCGCTTGTTGCAAGTGATTTTAGCGCCACAAATTACTGAAAAAGCGACTTATATTGCCGATAAACATCAGCAAATCGCTTTCAAGGTACGTACCGATGCCACTAAGCCAGAAATTAAAGCGGCTATTGAGCTTGTATTTAAGGTGGAAGTTGAAAAAGTTGCCGTGATTAATGTCGGTGGCAAAACGAAACGTGCTGGCAAGCGTGTTGGTCAGCGTAACGACTGGAAAAAAGCGTATGTGAGCTTGAAACCAGGTCAAGAAATTAACTTCGCAGCGGGCGAATAAAGGAGAGAAGATATGGCATTAGTAAAAGTCAAACCAACTTCCCCCGGCCGTCGTGGTGTATTGAAAGTAGTTACACCAGATTTGTATAAAGGCAAGCCACACGCGCCGCTGTTGGAAAGTCAAAGTAAAAACGCGGGCCGTAATAACAACGGCCGTATTACCACCCGTCATCAAGGCGGTGGTCATAAGCAACACTATCGGATGATTGATTTCCGTCGCAATAAGGACGGCATTCCTGCGAAAGTGGAGCATATTGAGTATGATCCAAACCGTACGGCACACATTGCTTTGTTGTGTTACGCAGACGGTGAGCGTCG
Source organism: Methylotenera oryzisoli (assembly GCA_945907735.1). Lineage (GTDB taxonomy): Bacteria > Pseudomonadota > Gammaproteobacteria > Burkholderiales > Methylophilaceae > Methylotenera_A > Methylotenera_A oryzisoli_B. The sequence continues at coordinate 64,842 of CAMDTL010000009.1, read as the reverse complement.
TTACATTATTGCGCCGCGCGGCATTGCTGCAGGCGCGCAATTAATCAGTGGTGCGGAAGCGCCTATCAAAGTAGGTAATGCATTGCCGCTACGCAATATTCCGGTGGGCAGCACGATTCATTGTATTGAGTTGCAACCTGGTAAAGGTGCGCAAATTGCACGCTCTGCTGGCACTTCAGTTCAGTTGCTGGCGCGCGAAGGTGCTTATGCTCAATTACGTTTACGTTCTGGTGAGGTTCGCCGTGTACATGTAGATTGCAAAGCGACTTTGGGTGAAGTGGGTAACGAAGAACATTCACTGCGTTCTATTGGTAAAGCGGGCGCTATGCGCTGGCGTGGTGTTCGCCCAACCGTTCGCGGTGTGGTAATGAACCCAGTAGATCACCCGCACGGCGGTGGTGAAGGTCGTACTGCAGCTGGTATGAATCCAGTGAGTCCATGGGGTGTTAAAACTAAGGGTTATCGTACACGTAGCAACAAACGTACTGATAACATGCGTATCACTCGTCGTCCAAGAGGCGTAAGGTAATTTATGGCACGTTCAATCAAAAAAGGCCCATTTATTGATGGTCATTTGGCAAAAAAAGTAGAGGCTGCTGCCGCTACGCGCGATCGTAAACCAATTAAAACTTGGTCACGTCGCTCTACTATCTTGCCAAATTTTATTGGTCTTACTATTGCAATTCATAATGGTAAGCAACACATTCCAGTGTTGATTTCTGAAAACATGGTTGGTCACAAGCTCGGCGAATTTGCGTTAACACGCACCTTCAAAGGCCATGCGGCTGATAGAAAAGCTGGCAAATAAGAGGCTCAATATGCAAGTAACTGCAATATTAAAAGGCGTTCACCTCTCACCGCAAAAAGCGCGTTTGGTGGCTGACCTTGTTCGTGGCAAAAAAGTAGACCATGCTTTAGACATCTTAAATTTCACACCTAAAAAAGGTGCTGAAGTGATTAAAAAAGTAGTGGAGTCTGCGATTGCCAATGCTGAACATAATAATGGCGCCGATATCGACGAGTTGAAGGTGACTTCAATTTATGTAGATAAGGGCATTGTACTTAAACGTATTCGTCCACGTGCAAAAGGTCGCGCGGGCCGTATTATTAAACCAACCTGTCACATTCATGTGACGGTCGGCGACTCAAAGGCATAACATGGGACAAAAAATACATCCAATCGGCTTCCGTCTGAGTGTCCAAAAAAACTGGTCCTCACGTTGGTATGCCAATAGCAAAAACTTCCCAGAGATGTTGCAAAGCGACATTAAAGTGCGTGCGTTTTTAAATAAAAAATTAGCGGCTGCTGCAGTAAGTAAGATTATCATTGAGCGTCCAGCAAGAAATGCAAAAATCACCATTCACAGCGCCCGTCCAGGCGTGGTGATAGGTAAAAAAGGTGAAGACATCGAGTCTTTACGTTCAGCATTGCAAGGCCTGATGGGCGTGCCAGTGCATTTGAATATAGAAGAAGTGCGTAAGCCAGAAATTGATGCCACATTGATTGCACAATCGATTGCGCAGCAATTAGAAAAACGCGTGATGTTCCGCCGTGCCATGAAGCGCGCCATGCAAAATGCAATGCGTTTAGGCGCACAAGGCATCAAGATCATGAGCTCAGGCCGCTTAAATGGCATTGAAATTGCACGTACCGAATGGTACCGCGAAGGCCGTGTGCCATTGCATACATTGCGTGCCGATATTGATTACGGGGTGGCAGAAGCATTAACTACCTACGGTATTATTGGCATTAAAGTGTGGGTATTTAAAGGCGAGATTTTTGCTGATAACGTACCAACGCCAATTGGCGCGACTGCATCAGCTACCACGCCAGTTGCTGAACCAGATAAAAAAGTAAGAAAGCCGAGGGCTAAAGATGCTGCAACCGTCTAGACAAAAATACCGCAAGATGCAAAAGGGCCGTAACAAAGGCATTGCAACAACGGGTAATAAAGTAAGTTTTGGTGATTTTGGTTTAAAAGCCATTGGTCGTGGTCGTTTGACGGCGCGCCAAATTGAAGCGGCTCGTCGTGTTATGACACGTCACATTAAACGTGGTGGTCGTGTGTGGATTCGTATTTTCCCAGATCAGCCAATTTCAAAAAAACCAGCTGAAGTGCGTATGGGTAACGGTAAAGGTAGTACCGAGTACTACGTAGCGCAAATTCAGCCAGGTAAAATGTTATATGAGATGGACGGTGTAAGCGAAGAGCTAGCACGTGAAGCGTTCCGTTTGGCGGCTGCAAAGCTACCAATCGAAACCACTTTCATGACCCGTCAACTTGGTAGTTAAGAAGGGGATGCGAATATGAAAGCCACCGATTTAAGAGCAAAAAGTGTTGAGGCATTAAATGCCGAGTTAATTGAATTGCGTCGTGCGCAATTTTCACTCCGTATGCAAGTTGCAACACAACAATTAACCAAAGTAGATCAGCTAGGTAAAGTACGCAAGGATGTCGCGCGTGTGAAACATGTATTAGCTGAGAAAGCGAAACAGGCCTAATGATGACAGAAGCAACTAAGGTAGTGCGCACGCTCAGCGGTCGCGTAGTGAGTGATAAAATGGATAAAACCATTACGGTGTTGGTAGAGCGAAAAGTTAAACATCCTCTTATCGGTAAAGTTGTGGTGAAGTCTAATAAATTTCACGCACATGATGAAAAAAATGAATGTAAAGAAGGCGATTTAGTGACTATTACTGAAAGCCGCCCAATGTCTAAAACCAAGACTTGGGTTGTGAGTAAAGTGGTTGTTAAAGCTTAAAAAAGATGTAATAAAAAGGAATTTATGACTTGCTTCGCAACATAGATTCCCGCTATAATGTTGGACTTTTCGGTACTCGTGAATTTTTAATTAAAAATTCATAAAAGCAAGTACCCCAATACTGACCGTGGTCTACTGGCCGTTTTGATTAAGTTCATGTGGCTGGTGTTGGTTTAACGGATTAAGTTGGAGATTATTCTCATGATTCAAATGCAATCTCGGCTAGAAGTTGCCGACAATACGGGTGCTCGCTCTGTGCAGTGCATCAAAGTTATCGGCGGCTCAAAGCGTCGTTACGCTGGTATAGGCGACATCATTAAGGTCAGCATTAAAGATGCTGCGCCACGTGGTCGCGTTAAAAAAGGTGAAGTTTACAGTGCTGTTGTGGTACGTACGGCTAAAGGCGTGCGTCGTCCAGATGGTTCATTGATTAAATTTGACACTAATGCAGCTGTGCTACTTAACAATAAATTAGAACCGATTGGTACCCGTATTTTCGGCCCAGTAACTCGTGAATTACGCACTGAAAAATTCATGAAAATTGTTTCTCTTGCGCCTGAAGTGCTGTAAGGGATAAGGACAATAGATGAGCAAAATTCATAAAGGCGACCAAGTGGTCGTCAATACAGGCAAAGACAAAGGTAAGCGTGGCGTTGTGCTTAACGTGCTTGAGTCTGGTCATGTGGTGGTTGAAGGTCTTAACGTGGCTAAAAAACACGCTAAGCCAAATCCAGCAAAAGGTGTTGCTGGCGGTATTGTAAGTAAAGAGATGCCACTGGATATTTCGAACGTTGCGTTATTTAATGCCGCAACTCAAAAAGCTGACCGTGTGGGTTATAAGGTTTTGAAAGACGGCAAAAAAGTGCGCGTATTCAAATCTAACGGCGAAGCAGTGGACGCATAGGATAAATCATGGCGCGCTTAAAACAATTTTATAAAGACTCAGTTGTTAAAAAAATGACTGAGCAATTTGGTTACACTTCAATCATGCAAGTGCCTCGCATTGAAAAAATCACCTTAAATATGGGTGTCGGCGAAGCGGTTGCGGATAAAAAAGTGATGGAAAATGCAGTTGGTGATATGGAAAAAATTGCCGGTCAAAAAGTAGTGGTGACCAAGGCCAAAAAATCTGTCGCTGCATTTAAAATCCGTGATGATTACCCTGTTGGTTGTAAAGTGACATTGCGCCGTGAGCGCATGTACGAATTCTTAGATCGCTTGGTAACAGTGGCAATTCCGCGTATTCGCGATTTCCGTGGTATTCCAGGTAAATCTTTTGATGGTCGCGGTAACTACAATATGGGCGTGAAAGAGCAAATCATATTCCCGGAAATTGAATATGACAAAATTGATGCGATTCGCGGCATGAATATTACGATTACGACAACGGCAAAAACAGACGAAGAAGCCAAAGCTTTATTGGTTGCGTTTAGTTTTCCTTTTAGAGGTTAAGACATGGCAAAAACATGTATGACAGAGCGCGAAATCAAACGTCGCGACACCGTAAAAAAATTCGCAGAAAAACGCGATGCTTTAAACGCAATTATTGGTGATCAAAAAGCAACTGCAGAAGATCGTCGTGATGCGCGTTTAAAATTGCAAAGTCTGCCACGTAACTCAAGTCCAGTACGCCTACGTAACCGTTGCGCGTTAACTGGTCGCCCACGTGGTGTTTACAGTAAATTTGGTATCGGTCGCAGCAAATTGCGCGATTTGATGATGAGTGGCCAAGTGCCAGGCATCACCAAAGCTAGTTGGTAACGGAGGAATAGATTATGAGTATGAGTGATCCGATTGCCGATATGCTAACGCGCATTCGTAATGCGCAAGGTGTAAATAAGCTGTCAGTTTCTATGCCGGCATCTAAGCTCAAAGGCGCTATCGCCGTTGTGTTGAAAGATGAAGGCTATATTGATGATTTTGCAGTGATTGCAAATGAGGGTAAGCCTTTATTAAGCATTAGTTTAAAATACTACGCTGGCCGTCCTGTGATTGAGAAAATTGACCGCGTTAGCAAACCTGGCTTGCGTGTTTATAAGGGTAGCCAAAATATCCCTAAAGTAATGAATGGTCTTGGTGTGACAATATTGTCTACATCTAAGGGTGTAATGACAGATCGTAAAGCACAAGCAGCCGGTATCGGTGGTGAAGTGCTCTGCGTAGTGGCTTAAGGAGAAGCAAATGTCACGTGTTGCTAAAAATCCAGTCGCTATTCCAGAAAAAGTTGAAGTGATATTAACTGCAAACAGTATTGCTGTGAATGGCCCATTAGGTAAGCTTTCACAAGCCCTTACGAATGCGGTCACTTTAAAGCGCGAAGGCGAAACAGTTACATTCGCTGCCACTAGCGATACTCAGCATTCTCGCGCTATGTCAGGTACTGTGCGCGCTTTAGTTGCTAATATGGTACAGGGTGTTTCTGCAGGCTTTACGCGCAAATTAACGTTGGTAGGTGTTGGTTATAAAGCCAATGCGCAAGGCGAAATGCTTAATTTAGAGCTGGGCTATTCACATCCAATTAGCCATAAAATGCCAGTAGGCGTTACGGTTGTTACTCCAACTCCAACAGAAGTCATTTTGACTGGGACGGACAAGCAAGTGATTGGTCAAGTAGCCGCTCAAATTCGTGCTTATCGTGCGCCAGAGCCTTACAAAGGTAAAGGTGTTCGCTATTCAGACGAAGTGGTTGCGATTAAAGAAACCAAAAAGAAATAAGTAACCGAAAAAACAATTAGGACTTAAGACAATGAACAACGTAAATAACCGCTTGCGCCGTGCACGTAAAACCCGTGCCAAAATTGCCGAGTTAAAAGTTACACGTTTAAGCGTGCATCGCACCAATACGCATATTTATGCACAAATTATTGCTGAAACGGGCGATAAAGTATTGGCTAGCGCTTCAACTGTTGAAGCAGATGTACGTAAACAAGTAAAAAATGGTGGCAATGTAGAAGCTGCTGCTGCAATTGGCAAATTGATTGCTGAAAAAGCAAAAAAAGCTGGTATTACCACAGTTGCTTTTGATCGTTCAGGCTACAAATATCATGGTCGTATCAAGGCGTTAGCAGAAGCTGCGCGTGAAAACGGTCTGTCATTCTAATTTAGGCGAGATAGATAATGGCTAGAGAAATCGAACAGCAATCACAGCAAACCGATGGTTTGCGTGAAAAAATGATTACCGTAAACCGCGTTAGTAAAACGGTTAAAGGTGGTCGTATCATGAGTTTCGCAGCATTGACAGTGGTCGGTGATGGCGATGGCGCAGTAGGCATGGGCAAAGGCAAGGCGCGTGAAGTGCCAGTAGCTGTGCAAAAAGCCATGGATGAAGCGCGTCGCGGCATGTTAAAAGTAAATTTGAACAACGGTACGCTACACCACGCTGTGACTGGTGTTCACGGCGCCGCTAAAGTGTTTATTCAGCCTGCTTCAGAAGGTACTGGCATTATTGCGGGTGGCGCAATGCGCGCGATTTTTGAAGTGATGGGCATTACCAATGTGGTGGCTAAATGTATCGGTTCAACAAATCCTTACAACTTGGTTCGCGCTACATTAAATGGCTTAGAATCAATGAATACCCCAGCAGAAATTGCAGCAAAACGCGGCAAATCAGTAGAAGAAATTAGAGGTTAATGATGGCCAAAGCTGAAAAGAACGTTGCAACAATAAAAGTGACGCTGGTAAAAAGCGTAATTGGTAGAATTGAAGCGCATAAAGCGACTGTAAGGGGTTTGGGTTTACGCCGCATCCGTCATACAGTTGAATTGCAAGATACGCCAGCAATTCGTGGCATGATCAATGCTGTTAACTATCTGGTAAAGGTAGAGGGATAATGCAGTTAAATACAATTAAGCCTGCAGAAGGCGCTAAAAAAGAACGTCGCCGTGTTGGTCGTGGTATTGGTTCTGGTTTCGGTAAAACCGCTGGTCGGGGCCATAAAGGTCAAAAATCACGTACTGGTGGTTTTCATAAAGTTGGTTTCGAAGGCGGTCAAATGCCTTTGCAACGTCGTTTGCCAAAACGTGGCTTTAAATCGCTCACTAAGGCAGATACCGCACATGTGCGCACCTCTGAGTTAAATGATTTGCCTGTAGATACGATAGACTTGTTGGTGTTAAAGCAGGCCAATGTGATTTCTGGCAATGCTTTGGCTGCTAAAGTATTCTTATCTGGTGAAATCACCAAAAAACTTAACCTGACTGGTTTGCTGCTAACTAAAGGCGCGCGCGCTGCGATTGAAGCGGCTGGCGGCAAAGTATTAGAAGCATCAGCGTAGATATATAAAGAGATAAGCATTGGCGCAAGATAGTCTTTTAAGTGCAGTTGGTAAAATGAGCGAGCTGAAAAGCCGCTTGTGGTTTGTATTAGGTGCATTGGTGATATTCCGCTTAGGGGCGCATATACCAGTACCAGGCATTGATCCAGCCGTGTTGAAGCAACTATTTGATTCGCAAAACAATGGTATTTTGGGCATGTTCAACATGTTCTCAGGGGGTGCGTTATCTCGCTTTACCGTGTTTGCGTTAGGGATTATGCCTTACATTTCTGCATCGATTATCATGCAGTTGGCCACGGTGGTTTCTCCAAAACTGGAGCAATTGAAAAAAGAAGGCGAAGCTGGCAGGCGCACCATTACTAAATATACGCGCTATGGCACGGTAATATTGGCCACGTTTCAAGCGCTAGGCATTGCAATTGCGTTAGAAGGACAAGCCGGTTTGGTGTTAGATCCTAGCATGGCATTTAGGTTGACTGCGGTAGTAACGTTGGTGAGCGGCACCATGTTTTTGATGTGGTTAGGCGAGCAAATTACGGAACGCGGTATTGGCAATGGAATTTCTATTATCATTTTTGCCGGCATTGTGGCTGGCTTGCCAAGCGCGATTGGCGGTACGTTAGAGTTGGCACGTACAGGTGCTTTTTCAATACCATTAGTGATGTTTTTATTTGTAGCAGTGTTATTGGTAACGGCTTTGGTCGTGTTTGTAGAGCGTGGGCAACGTAAAATTACGGTGAACTACGCCAAGCGCCAAGTGGGTAATAAAGTATATGGCGGCCAAACCACGCATTTGCCTTTGAAGCTGAATATGGCGGGCGTGATCCCACCAATATTTGCTTCAAGTATTATTTTGTTCCCAGCCACGTTAGCGGGTTGGTTTGGAAGTAGCGAGAAGCTGTATTGGTTAAAAGACATCAGCAACGTGTTGTCGCCAGGTCAGCCAATTTATATTTTGTTTTTTGCAGCTGCGATTATGTTTTTTTGTTTTTTTTATACGGCATTGGTTTTTAACCCAAAAGAAACTGCTGACAACTTAAAGAAAAGCGGTGCGTTTGTGCCTGGTATTCGTCCTGGCGAGCAAACCGCGAAGTATATCGATAAGATTATGGGTCGTTTGACCTTGATAGGTGCGATTTACATCACGTTGGTATGCCTGTTGCCAGAGTTTTTAAGATTAAAATTTAATACGCCGTTTTACTTTGGCGGCACTTCACTGCTGATTATTGTGGTGGTCACTATGGATTTTATGACGCAAGTGCAATCACACTTGATGTCACATCAATACGAAGGTTTGCTCAAAAAAGCGAACTTTAAGGGTGGCGCAGCAACGCGCTAGGTGGTTTTTATGAATAGATTTAATTGGTGTTGAGGTAAATTATGAGAGTTCGTGCATCAGTAAAAGCATTATGTCGCAATTGTAAGGTTGTGCGTCGTCGTGGTGTGGTACGTATTATTTGTACAGATCCACGTCACAAGCAACGTCAAGGTTAATGTTATTCATTGTTAAAATGCTTAAGTTTGCAGCAATCAGTTTGAAAGTATAAGCTCAAGCTGCTAAAATTTAAGGCTTTTTTATTTGGTCGCTGTATATTGCGATTTGTTTTGGAGTTAAAGTATGGCTCGTATTGCTGGGGTTAATATCCCAAATAATAAACACGCTGAAATCGCCTTAACCGCGATTTTTGGTATTGGTAGAAATACAGCACAAAAAATTTGTGTTGCTGCTGGTGTTTTAGCTTCCACAAAAGTGAAAGATCTTAACGATGCTGACGTGGAAAAACTTCGTGACGAAGTGGCTAAAGTAAAAGTGGAAGGCGACTTACGCCGCGAAGTTTCTATGAATATCAAGCGTCTGATGGATTTAGGTTGCTATCGTGGTGTACGTCATCGTCGTGGCTTGCCAGTTCGTGGTCAGCGTACCAAGACGAATGCACGTACGCGTAAAGGCCCAGTTAAAGCCATTAAGCAAGCTAAGTAGTTTAATTTATTAAGATTTATTTGTTAGGAACAGTACAACATGGCAAAAGCTAATGTACGCGTAAGAAAAAAAGTTAAAAAGAACATCGCCGAGGGCATTGCCCACGTGCATGCGTCATTTAACAATACCATCATCACTATTACAGATCGTCAAGGCAATGCCTTGTCATGGGCGACTTCTGGTGGTCAAGGCTTTAAAGGCTCACGTAAAAGTACGCCATTTGCTGCACAAGTTGCGGCAGAGGTGGCTGGTAAATCAGCACAGGAGTCGGGTGTTAAAAATTTAGAAGTGCGTATTAAAGGTCCAGGCCCAGGCCGTGAATCAGCGGTGCGCGCACTTAATGCGGCTGGTTTTAAAATTACCAGCATCACAGATGTGACGCCAGTGCCGCATAATGGCTGCCGCCCACCCAAAAAACGTCGCATCTAATAGATTACTGGAGAACTATCTTGGCTAGAAATTTAGACCCAAAATGCCGTCAGTGCCGTCGTGAAGGCGAAAAACTGTTTTTAAAAGCTGAAAAATGCTTTACGGATAAATGTGCAATTGAAAAACGTAACTTTCCGCCTGGTCAACATGGTCAGCGCCGCAATTCACGTTTGTCAGATTACGGTGTGCAATTGCGCGAAAAACAAAAAGTTCGCCGTATTTACGGTATTTTAGAAGGTCAGTTCCGTAGTTATTACGCTGAAGCTGATCGTCAAAAAGGTATTACTGGTGAAAACCTATTGCAATTGCTTGAGTGCCGTTTAGATAACGTTGCGTTCCGCATGGGCTTAGGTGGTTCGCGTACTGAAGCACGTCAGATTGTGCGTCATAACAGCATTTTGGTGAATGGTAAACGTGTCAATATCCCATCATACCAAGTAAAAGCTGGTGATGTGGTTTCTGTGGCGGAGGCATCAAAAACACAATTGCGCATTAAAGGTGCGCTTGAAGCGGCTGAACAACGCGGCTTCCCAGCATGGTTAGAAGTGAATGTGAAGGCATTGACTGGCACATTCAAATCTAAACCGCAACGTGATGATTTGCCTTCAACCATTAACGAATCATTGGTCGTAGAGTTGTATTCTAAGTAATTAGTACTTGGTAAAAACGCTCATTCACCCAATTACGTCAAGGAAACTTATGCAAAACAATCCAACCGAATATTTAAAACCACATGTAGTCGATGTCGAAGTGATCACGCCGCTACGTGCGCGCGTGACTTTGGAGCCGATGGAGCGTGGTTTTGGCTATACGTTAGGCAATGCACTGCGCCGTGTACTGTTGTCATCAATGCCAGGCTTTGCGATTACTGAAGTTAAAATTGATGGTGTTGTGCACGAATATTCAACCATTGATGGTGTGCAAGAAGATGTTGTAGACATTTTACTCAACCTTAAAGGTGTAGCATTAAAACTAAACAATAAGTCAGAAACGATTCTAACGCTGAATAAATCTACTGAAGGTATAGTGACAGCTGGCGATTTTGATACTGGTCACGATGCTGAAATCGTCAATCCAAATCATGTGATTGCACATTTAACCAAAGGTGGCAAACTTAATTTAGAAGTTAAAGTTGAAATGGGTCGTGGTTATCAACCTGTTCCAGCGCGCCAAAAAGCCGATGAAGAAGACCGTATCTTAGGTTTTATCATGGTAGATGCGTCATTTAGTCCAATTAACAAAGTCAGCTATCACGTTGAAAGCGCGCGCGTAGAGCAGCGTACTGATTTAGATAAATTAATCATGGACGTTGAAACTAACGGCATTATTGAGCCGGAACAAGCGATTCGTGATGCGGCGCGTATTTTAATTGGTCAATTATCAGTATTTGCTAACTTAGAAGGCTCACCAAGTGAAGTGGAAGTAAAATCTGCGCCGCAGGTTGATCCAATTTTATTGCGTCCAGTGGATGATTTAGAGTTGACAGTACGTTCTGCCAATTGCCTAAAAGCAGAGAACATTTTCTACATCGGTGATTTAATCCAGCGTAGTGAAAATGAACTATTAAAAGCCCCTAACTTAGGCCGTAAATCTTTAAATGAAATTAAGGATGTACTAGCTACTAAAGGGTTAACTTTGGGCATGAAGCTTGAGAACTGGCCACCTGTTGGCTTAGAAAAAGCTTAAGTCAGAAATTATTAAAGAAAATTAAGGAATTACTATGCGTCACGGTAATAGCAATCGTAAATTAAATCGCACTAGCAGCCATCGTGCAGCGATGTTTCGTAATATGTCTGTTTCATTATTACGCCATGAAATTATCAGAACAACTCTGCCAAAAGCAAAAGAGTTGCGTAAATATGCAGAGCCTTTGATTACACTAGGCAAAGATGCAACATTGGCCAATCGTCGTATCGCATTTAGCCGTTTGCGCGATCGTGATATTGTCGGCAAGCTATTTGGTGAGCTTGGCCCGCGTTACAATGCGCGTAATGGTGGTTATTTGCGTATTCTGAAGTGTGGCTTTCGCAATGGTGATAATGCACCTATGGCCTTGGTTGAGTTGGTAGATCGTCCAGACACAAGCACTGAAGCGGTTGTAGCCGAATAACTCTGTTTGTAATCAATAAAAAAGCCAGCTAAAAGCTGGCTTTTTTATTGATTACTTTAAGAAGTTATTTATATCCACTGCGCTAAAAGGCCAATTCAGTTCTGCCTGCGTGTCTTGCCGCAGCAACACAGGGATACGCAAACTATATGCGTCAAGCAGCGTTTCATCCTGCGCGATGTCGATGACTTTTAACGAAAAATCGTCAGAAATGCTCATTAAAAGTGCATGTGCTAACTCGCATAAATGACAGTGCGAGGTGGAGTATAAATTCAGTTGTTTCATCATTCTGCTTATTTTAAGTGCTAATTTTCTCCCAAATCACAAAAAAACCATAAAAATAAATCATAATGTTATCTTATGATGTTTTGTTATCAACAAGGCTAAGCATGTCAGATCTACAAGAAGCCAAAGAAAGCTTAAGTGAAAGCCTGCGGCAGGTGATTGCTCTATTGGAGAAACACAAGCTGGTGGAGAGTCTTGTTCACAAGCAAGATATGCCTAAGCATGATGTGGGCAGACAAGATTTGGTTGAACAGCTTGTCCATAAACAAAATCTAGTAGCACTACAAACAAAGTTAGATGCACTGCACCCAGCAGATGTCGCGCATATACTCGAAGCGTTGCCGCTTGAAGATAGGTTGAATCTTTGGGAGCTGGTTAAAGCGGATCGCGATGGCGATATTCTGCTAGAAGTAAATGACTCTGTGCGGCAAAGCTTGATTGCTGACATGGATGCAAAAGAGTTACTGGCCGCGGCTGAGCAGCTAGATGCAGATGAGTTGGCAGACTTGGCGCCCGACTTGCCAAAAGATGTGTTGCAAGACTTGCTGGATAGCTTGGATACGCAAAATCGCGAGCGCTTGCAGTCTACGCTTTCATATCCAGAAAATGCCGTGGGCGCGCTCATGGATTTTGACATTGTTACCATACGCGAAGATATTACATTAGAAGTCGCACTGCGTTATTTGCGCCGTTTGGGCAGTCTGCCAGATTTAACGGATAAATTATTTGTGGTCGATAGAAATGATATTCTGCAGGGCGTATTGCCACTTAAGCGCATGGTGGTGAATGATTTAGAGGCTAATGTGGCCGATGTGATGGCGCCAGATACAGTGATGTTTCACCCAGAAGACCTCGCTGATGAAGCCGCTCAAGCTTTTGAACGGTATGACCTAGTGACCGCGCCAGTCGTCGATAAAAATAACAAACTGGTGGGTCGCCTAACTGTAGATGAGGTGATGGATTATATTCGTGATGAATCCGAATCGGGTATGCGCTCAATGGCGGGTTTGCGCGAAGAGGAAGACTTTTTTGCGTCTATTTGGAAGTCGGTACAAAACCGTTGGGCTTGGTTAGCCATTAATTTAATGACTGCGTTGTTAGCCTCGCGTGTCATCGGCCTGTTTGAGGGCTCCATAGAAAAAATTGTGGCTTTAGCCGCATTAATGCCGATTGTGGCGGGCATTGGTGGTAACTCGGGCAATCAAACTACCACCATGATTGTGCGCGGCTTGGCCTTAGGGCAAATCTCCGCACACAATATGCTCGCACTCATTAAAAAAGAGCTCGGCGTCGCCTTGCTAAACGGTCTGCTGTGGGGTAGCGTGCTGGGTTTGGTTGCCTATGTGCTTTATGACAACCATCAGTTGGGTTTACTAATGATGTCAGCCATGACCCTTAATTTGCTGCTAGCTGCGGTGATGGGGGTAATGATTCCGTTGCAAATGCATAAATCTGGTCGCGACCCTGCGGTGGGCACCAGCGTATTGATTACTGCGGTGACTGATAGCGGTGGCTTCTTCATCTTTTTAGGCTTGGCAACTATTTTCTTGCTATAAATAACTGATTATGAACAATGAAATTCAGCTGATTTGGCAAGAACTACAAGCCGACATGGCCACCCCAGTCGCGATGTGGCAATTGGCGATTATTGTCGTTGCTGTCATCACTGCATGGTTGATTAATGGGGCGCTACGTAATTACGTAATGGCAACAGCGCCAGAACATTGGAAGCTGGCCATAGGTAGCATCAATCGCGTGTTGTTTCCATTATCATCGCTGGTGTTTGTACTGTTTAGCCAGTTAATTTTGTCAGGCTGGCAGCATACAGGGCTGTTGCAGCTTGCAGGCCAATTGTTATTTGCGATGGCAGCGGTTCGTTTAATCGTGTATTTGCTACGTTATTTATTCTCACCTAGCGGCTGGCTAAAAGCGCTTGAAAGTGTGATTGCTTGGGGAATTTGGGGCGCATTGGCCTTGCATCTTACTGGTGTGTTGCCACAGCTATTGCAAGGCATGGAGGGCATGCGCTTCAACATTGGCAAAAATCCCGTTAATTTACTTTTAGTGTTGCAGGCGCTGCTTACCATCGTTGTTACTATTTTTATCGCGCTTTGGTTAAGCCGCGTATTAGAAAACAAGCTGATGCGTGCAGATCAGGTGAATGTCAATTTGCGTGTTGTGCTTGGCAAGATACTGCGTATCGTATTGCTGTTTATTGCCACGCTGATTGCCTTATCTGCCGTCGGCTTAGATATTACTTTGCTATCGGTATTCGGCGGAGCGCTGGGCGTGGGCTTGGGCTTTGGTTTACAGCGTATCGCTAGCAATTATGTGAGCGGATTTATTATTTTGCTAGATAAATCCATGCAAATTGGCGATGTGATTTCTGTCGATAAGCACTACGGCGTGGTGCAAGATTTACGCTCGCGTTACATGGTGCTTGGTAAGCTCGATGGCACGCACGTCATTATTCCCAATGAGTCGCTGATTACCACTGCGGTGGTGAATCATTCGCTGACTGATCACAAAGGTCGCGTGCAAATTGAGCTGGCTATTCATGTTGATAGTCCGCTGGAGATGGCTTTGCAGTTGATGCAAGAGATTGCCAAACAACATGATCGCGTGGTGCAAATGCCTAATCCAGCAGCACGTATTAAGGGCTTTAGCGAGCATGGCGTAGAGCTTAGCCTAACCGTATGGATTTCGGATCCTGAGAATGGTGCATTAAGCCTGCAATCTGAATTGTTTATGGATATTTGGAAAGTGTTTAATAAAAATAAAATCAGTTTTGTGAAAACAGTAGCAAAACTAGACTAACTAAGAAAACATGAGTTAAGCAATCAAGATGTAAAAAAGCCAGCAATTAGCTGGCTTTTTTAAAAACTAAAACTTAGTTAAGTCTAATTTATTTTAATTTGGTTTCTTTGTACATTACGTGTTTACGTGCCACTGGGTCAAACTTACTGATTTCCATTTTTTCTGGCATGGTACGTTTATTTTTAGTGGTGGTATAAAAATGACCTGTACCAGCACTTGATTCTAATTTAATTTTCTCGCGCATTTTGTTCTGCCTTTAAATTTTCTAGTGTTAGATTTTTTGGCCAGCAGCACGCATATCAGCAAGCACAGCATCAATACCGTTTTTGTCGATAGTACGTAAGGCATTATTGGTAATGCGCATGCTTACCCAGCGATTTTCGCTTTCTACCCAAAATTTACGGTTTTGTAAATTTGGTAAAAAACGGCGTTTTGTTTTGTTTTGTGCGTGAGAAACATTGTTGCCCACCATTGGCTTCTTGCCAGTTACCATACATACACGTGCCATGGTTATCCCCAAATACTTTGCTTTTTTAGAAAGACCGCAATTATAGACCGAAACTGAAGTTTATTTCAACCTAAATAGTGGATTTTTTTAGCATTTTGTCTTATTAATGCTTTCCTGTGCTACCAAATCCCCCATCACCGCGCTCGCTTATAGTAAATTCATCCACTAGGTGAAAATCGGCCTGCACCACAGGCACAATCACCAATTGCGCGATGCGCTCCATTGGGTTGAGCAAAAAGGCTTCTTTGCTGCGATTCCAACATGAAACCAATAGCTGGCCTTGATAATCCGAATCAATCAAGCCGACCAAATTGCCTAGTACAATGCCGTGTTTATGCCCCAAGCCGGAGCGTGGCAGAATCAGTGCCGCGTAATGCGCGTTATTAATGTGAATCGCCATGCCAGTAGGAATCATCACCGTTTCGCCTGGCTGTATGGTTTGTGTATGTTCAATGCAAGCGCGTAAATCCAAGCCTGCCGAGCCAGGCGTGGCGTAGGCTGGCATCATGTGATGCAAGCGATTATCGATAATTTTTAGGTCAACGGTGATGGACATTTTGTAAGCTCTAAATAATTATTTGAAGCTGCCATTAAACACTAAATAGGTGCGAAAATCACTACGCAATTTGGTTTAGCGTTAGTCATTTATTAAATAATAACTTATTTAATCTAAAAACAATCGGCCTGCAAGCCGCAGGGATATTTCCTCGTAGAGTATCTAGTTAAACATGTAAAAAAGCCAGCTTGGAACAAGCTGGCTTTTAATGACTACATTTACCATTAATCTTTAGAACTTGTAATTGGCACTTAAACCTAGCAAATAGTTTCTATCCGCCGCAGGTTCAAAAAAGCGCAAGTTAGTGTCATTCACACGTACAGAGCCAATATATTCTTTATCAAACATATTTTCTATACGTAAATATTCGTTGAAGCTCCAATTGGCTAACTTTTGCTCAAAACCAGCACGTAGATTAAAGATGGTGTGCGAAGGTGCAGTATCCGTATTGGTATCATTTACATAAACCTTGCTGTTATGACGACCTTCTAAAGCGGTGCTAAAGCCAAGCGGCGCGTACTTCCAAGCCACTTCACCATAAAGTTGTGTTTTGTAAGTGCCAGGGATTTTGTTGCCAGCATTGATTGCATTAAAGGCGGAGTCAAACTCTGCATTGAGCAATGAGTATGAAAAGTAGGTAGAAATATTATTGGAAAATTGTGAATCTATCGAAAGTTCCGCGCCAGTACGCTTGGTATCATTGGCGTTGGTGTAGGTCGTTCTGCCAGATGCACTGGCGTTAATAACAAGCTCGTCTTTTGTGGTAATTCTAAATAAATTTAAATTCACTTGCGTGTTGTCGGCAATAAAGGCTTTGGCACCAATTTCATAATTGCGGCTTTCACTTGGTTTGAGGTTTAAATTTGGTGTGCTGTTTGCAGCTGTGGTAGTAAATGCGGCTTCAGCAAATGTAGGGGTTTCAAAGCCTTTGCCGTAGTTAGCGTAAAGGTTAAAGCTTGGTGTTACTTTCCAAACTGCACCCATCACAGGCGTGGTTTTTTGGTATTCAACCGAGCCGCTGTTGTTTCCATTAGCGCTAGTTCCAGCTGTGAACTTATCTTTTATGTCTAAGTTTACTTTTGTGTGCCTAGCGCCAGCGTGTAGATCAACATTGTCGGTAATTGATAATTTACCTTGAATATATTGGTCAAAGTTTTTTGAGATGTTATCTTCTTTGCGATTAAGTCCATAGTTGGTGTTGCCGGCTACATTAATTGGACGTTGAACACCATTATCAGCGTTTACATCGAGTCTAGCATCCTCCATTTTTCCGTAATTTATGCCTAGGCTAATGTTGTAGTCATGTTCCCCTAACTTTCCTTTGTTATCCCAGCGAATGTCTGAACCCCAAAAGTCACGAGAAATTTCACTGGCGCGGCCATTAGCACTCACAGGAAGCGCTGAAGGAAGGGAGAGAAACTGTAAGTTTTTTCGCTCACCAACGTGGCTTTCGATGTTGATGGAATTGTTCTCGTTAAATGCATGCGTTAAATTAAACCCAATTTGTGTATGACTACGTTTTACGCGAGTGTTGCCAGTAAGGGCGCCAGCAAAAACTGCTTCAGGCGTAACAAATGCAGAAGGGTTGCCAGCGGTAGCGTTACGTACTAGACCGCCTGGGTCTTGCGCAGCTTGCTCAAACCAATTCACCAGCGCGGTAATTTTTGTGTCTTCGCTAATATTGATTTTAAATTTGGCGGTGGTGGCTTGTTTGTCGCTTTCGCTGTGGTCGCGGTAGCCGTCAGTTTCAAAGTTAGAAACATTCAGTAAATATTCGATGTTTGCAGTCGTGCCCGTTGCGTTGATCACTTGGCGTTTGGTGTCGTAGCTACCAAACATGGCAGTGCCACCAATTTCTAGCGTTTTTGGCGCGTCTTCTGTCAGCATTTGAATCACACCGCCTGATGAGTTGCCATAAAGCGCAGAAAATGGTCCGCGCATGACTTCTATACTTTTGATGGCGGATAAATCCACCACGCCGGGCTGGCCTTGGCCATCTGGCATGGTAAGTGGAATGCCATCGACATACACGCGAATGCCGCGCACGCCAAAGCTAGAGCGTGAACCAAAGCCGCGTGATGAAATTTGCGGATCTTGTGCAGATTGTGTGCGGTTTTGTGCGGTGATGCCGGGCACACGAATTAAACTTTCAGAAAGCGTCATTTGCAATTGACCATCTTGAATATCTTCTTTGCCGACCACATCAATGGCGACTGGCAAATCAAAGCTATTTTGCTCGACGCGGGTGGCGGTGACCACCACTGGCGCGGTAATGGTAATTTCATCTGCTGCCAAGGCGTTTTAAGTGAGGTTGCATGCGCTGATGACAGCCGCGCATATTAGTTTTCTTTTAAATAAAGTGTTAGATGTCATGATATCCCGGAGTTTTGTTTAATTTATAGTTATTAAGTAGAACTTTAGCCGTGTGATTGTACGTGATGGCGGACGAATGACCGCTCATGAAAATCATGAATTGCTAGGAAATGCATAGAAAATTAGCCCGACTGGGCTAACTGTTGGCAAAAATACCACAGTTGGATTACAGCATGTTTGCCACATGCTGTAACAGCAATCTGGCAATCTCAATTTTTGGGGCACGTTCTAAGGGATGTGCCCCATTTTTATCCAGCAAGGTCACGCTGTTGTCATCGCTTCCCATCGCGTCCACCACTAAATTGGCCACCATTAAGGGCAATTTTTTGGTTTTGCGTTTGGCCTCAGCATGCGCCAGCAAATTTTCGCTCTCTGCGGCAAACCCCACGCAGAAAGGCGCATTTGGCAAACTGGCGACTTCGGCCAGAATATCCTTATTTTTAGCTAGCTCTAGCGTCAGTGATGACTCACTTTTTTTGATTTTTTGCGCACTAGGTTTGGTGGGTGAATAGTCGGCCACCGCCGCCACGCCAATGAATATGTCTTGCTTGCCTATGTTTTTCATCACCGCTTGATACATTGCCTCGGCACTTTTTGCGCTGATATTGTTAACGTTTTTTGGCGCTGCCAGCGCGGTCGCGCCGCTCACCAAGGTGACTTCTGCACCCATGTCAGATGCGGCCTGCGCGATGGCATAGCCCATTTTGCCCGAGCTTAAATTGGTAATCGCACGCACTGGGTCTAGCATTTCCACCGTGGCGCCAGCGGTAATTAACATGCGCTTGCCAGCCAATAATTTGGGCGTAAAGTGCGCGTTGATTAAGGTGAGCAAATCTTCGGCTTCCAGCATGCGCCCCAAGCCTATTTCGCCGCAGGCCTGGTCACCACTGTCTGGCCCTAAAATAGCGATGCCGTCTTTTTTGAGCTGATCGATATTGCGCTGTGTGGCGGGGTTTTCCCACATTTGCTTGTTCATCGCCGGTGCGACTAACAGCGGACACGGTTTTGTATCAGAACCTCGCGCTAGACAAAGGGTGGAAAGCAAATCATCAGCACGGCCATGCACCAGCTTGGCAATAAATTCTGCGCTGGCAGGGGCGATTAAAATCGCATCGGCATTGCGACTTAACTCGATGTGCGGCATCGCATTAGCAATGCTGCTATCCCACATGCCAATAAAAACAGGCTTGCCAGACAGTGCCTGCATGGTGACAGGCGTAATGAATTTGGTGGCGCTGTCGGTCATCACGACGGTGACATCGATATTGGCTTTAACCAGCAGGCGCACTAACTCCGCAGATTTGTACGCCGCAATGCCGCCGGTAATGCCTAATACCAGTACCTTATTTTTTTGCATTTTAGACTTACATTTTCACTGAAATTTATGTAATGCTGACATTTTAATATGAAAACCGAGTAAAACGGCTTAAAACCTATGTGGCGCATTTTAAGCATCAGTATTTTGTTGCTTATGCAGATTGCGGGTCAAGCCCGCAATGTCAGGCTACTTAACCAATAAAAAGGAAAATGTATGGCGATTACAGATTGGCCAGCGAGCGAGCGGCCGCGCGAGAAGTTGGTAGAGCTTATTTAGCTAAAACTTCTTTTAAATAAAACCATGGTACGGCACGATTGTGTGCGGCATTCACCACCACCACTTGGCCAGCTTTTACGTTAATCGGCATATCAAATAAATAGGCGCATTGTTGCCAATTAGAGACTTTGGATGTTTGCGATGGGTGATTTTCAAACATGATTTTTTTATCGCCATTCATATCAAGTTGCATCCATTGCACAAGGCCGTAGCAGATACCAGCAGTTTTGACTGTTACCTCGAGCGTTTTTGTTTGCGCAGGAAAGTCGTTTTCGTTTTCAAAGTCAAAGCTAAATGCTTCGATACCATCGCTTAACAGTTCAATATTCAGGTCGTTGCGGGCAATCATGCGTTTTTTTGAGACTGCCGAATTGAAGCGCTGTAAATTAAACCCAAACGAGTCATCTACCATTAAATTTTTTCTAATGTCGTCACCTGTGAATAAGCCAATCATGATGCTGCCTGTAGCAGGAATGACCTTGCCATTTGGTTTTAATAAGCGGCGCTTTGCGTCTTCCAAGCTTGGCAACACGTACTCGCCCAATAATTCACTAGAAAATATCTCTGAAACTAGAATATCCGCTTGTTCAGGCATATCTTCTTTTGCACCAATCTCGATGTCGATGGATTTTTTAGCGATGACTTTGATGGTTTTTTCAAACTTATTATCTTTAATAATTTGTTGCGCGGTTTCTGCAATCAGCGGAATAGATTCGCAAGTAGTGACTTGCTTAGCGCCCAGCTTGGCCGCCATCATCGTCAGTAAACCAGAACCCGTGCCGATTTCAAATACTGTTGATTTATCTGTAACCACGGCTTTAATCGCATCAAAATAAGCTTGGTTGCGATTTTTCTCGTTCATCATCGGCACATGCCACTCAGGCACAATGCGGCTTAGCGCCAAGTATGCGCCTTGCTGCGCGGCAATATTCGTAGGCGAAATTTCTAATACTTTGCGGTAATAAACTAAGGCTTCATCAGGCGCGCTCATTTCTTTCAACAGCGCGTCTAAATTGGCGAAAGTCTCGGTGGAGTTAGGGTTTAGCTCAAGTGCGCAGACGAAACTTTGCGCACTTTCGTGCAAGTTATCTTGCGCTTTTAACACCACGCCCAAATTGCTGTGCACCTCGGCATAGTTTGGTCTTAGCGCAATTGCTTTGCGGTAACAATCGGCGGCTTCGTTTAAATTATCTTGTGCTTGCAGCGTTGCGCCTAAATTCACATAGGCTTCGACATAGTTTGGGTTAAAATTTAATGCCTTACGCATAAGCTGAATAGCAGTTTTAAGGTCACCTTTTTGTTTGGCGATTAAGCCCAGCAAATGCAAGGCATCTGGCTGATTGGGTAGGGCTTGCAGCACTTGTTTGTATAGCGTCTCTGCCAGTGCCAAATTGCCAGCTTGGTGCTGCGCCATGGCGGTTTGCAGCGCTTGTTGTGGTGAAAAACCAGTCGCTTGGTTTTGAGCAGGAGTTGCGCCAGTTTGCTCGCAACAATACTTATATTTTTTGCCGCTACCACATGGGCATGGGTCGTTTCGACCGACTTTGTTGGATGTCATATTTGTTTCTGGCATTGCCTGCAAAAGCAAGGCTGGCACTATCATGAGATGATTTTAGTTGCCTATATTGTACCAAAATTAAATTAAATTATTCGCGTGCTGATTTATACTTAATCCTATGCATAAAACTCTTAAATTAATTATTTGGTTGGCCGTTGGGTTGCTGGGTACTTTTGCGCTAAGTACCATTGCGTTAAACCGTGGCGAGAGTATCAATGCACTGTGGCTAATTACTGCCGCAGTGTGTATTTATGCGATTGCCTATCGCTTTTATGCGGCGTGGATTGCCGCAAAAGTGTTGCTGATAGACGAAACGCGCGCCACGCCAGCCGAGCGATTAGATAACGGTCGCGATTACATGCCGACTAATAAATGGATTGTATTTGGACATCATTTTGCCGCAATTGCTGGACCAGGGCCGCTGGTAGGGCCAACACTGGCGGCGCAGTTTGGCTATTTACCAGGTACCTTGTGGATATTGATTGGCGCGGTATTGGGCGGCGCAGTGCAAGATATGGTGACGCTGTTTTTCTCCACCCGTCGTGATGGCCGTAGCTTAGGGCAGATGGCACGCGATGAGATAGGCGTGATTGGCGGCACGGCGGCGCTGATTGGCACATTCTTAATCATGATTATCCTTATCGCCGTGCTGGGCTTGGTGGTGGTGAACGCCATGAAACATAGCCCATGGGCGACTTCCACCGTCGCTGCCACCATCCCCATCGCTATGTTAATTGGCATTTATATGCGCAATATTCGCCCAGGGCGCGTGCTAGAAGCTTCTGCGATTGGTGTGGTATTGCTGTTGCTCTCGGTGTTGGCCGGAGGCTGGATAGACCACAACGCAACCTTGCGTGTATTTTTTGACCATGACGGTTTGCCATTGGCCTATGCCATTATTGTGTATGGCTTTGCGGCGGCGGTATTGCCGGTGTGGCTGTTGCTGGCGCCACGCGATTATTTATCCACCTATATGAAACTGGGCACCATTATTTTGCTGGCAGTGGCGATTGTCATTCTGCGGCCAGATATTCACATGCCCGCCATTACCCAATTTACCGATGGCACTGGCCCTATTTTTGGCGGCAAGTTGTTTCCCTTTGTATTTATTACCATTGCCTGCGGTGCTATTTCAGGCTTTCACGCGCTGATAGCCTCTGGCACTACGCCAAAATTACTGGCTAATGAGCGCGATATTCGCATGATTGGTTATGGGGCAATGTTACTGGAATCTTTCGTGGCAATTATGGCCATGATAGCCGCCACCGTACTAGAGCCAGGCGTGTTTTTTGCCATTAACAGCCCAGCAGGTGTGGTGGGCAAAGAGGCGATTGATGCGGTGGCTAAAATTAACAGTTGGGGCTATGCGGTGACGGTTGAACAAATGAACCAGCTCGCCAAAGATATGGGGGAGAGCAGTTTGTTTGCACGCACGGGTGGCGCGCCTAGTTTGGCCGTGGGCATGGCTAGTATTTTTGGCAGCGCCTTTGGCAAGCATTTATTGGCGCTGTGGTATCACTTCGCCATTATGTTTGAGGCGATTTTTATCCTCACTACGCTCGATGCAGGCACGCGTGTGGGGCGTTTTATGTTGCAGGATATGCTGGGTAACTTTAATAAAAAACTCGGTGAAACTTCTTACCTGCCATCAGTGATATTTACCAGTGCCATCGTAGTAGGGGGCTGGGGTTACTTTTTGTATATCGGTGTCATTGACCCGAACGGCGGCGTAAATATTCTGTGGCCATTATTTGGCATTGCCAATCAAATGCTGGCGGCGATTGCATTATGTGTGGCTACCGGCATTCTGGTTAAAAGTGGCAAATTAAAATATGCTTGGGTGACTGGCTTACCGCTAGCTTGGCTGGTGACGATTACCACGACTGCGGCGTATCAAAAGATTTTTAGTGAGGATATTCGCGTCGGTTTTTTTGCCGCCGCCAATGATTTAAGTGCCAAATTAGCCGCAGGGGTGTTGCCAGCGGACAAAGCTGCTGTTGCACCGCAATTGATTTTTAATCAACAATTGGATGCTTATCTGACCCTATTTTTTGTGGTGATGTTATGGATTGTGATGATGGATATGCTGCTGGTCTGTAGTCGCCATTTATCTGGCAAGCCTGTGTTAATAAGCTCTGAAGTGCCGCACACAGAAACGCAGTTAGATGATAATTGGGTGAGAGATTAATGTTAAAAACGCTCATACACTGTTGGCACATTATTCGTCAATTATCTGGCGATAATGCTTATGATCAATACCTTAAACACCATAACGAGTTTCATATCAGTTCGATAGATACGCCGCCAGCATTGTCACGCAAAGACTTCTTTAAGCTGTATCAAGACAGTCAATGGCAAGGCGTGAAGCGTTGCTGCTAGCTTAGCATGCGCCTAGATGCAGCGATTTAGCTGCGGATAGAAAAAATACATATGCACCATAACTTATTCTCGCGCGGCATAATTGCAGTGCTTATCGCGCAATTTATCTCTGCGCTGGCAGATAACGCGCTGCTCTTTGCCGCAATTGCGCTGTTAAAATCTTATTCTGCTCCAGCATGGCAAATTCCCATGCTACAAGAATTTTTTGTAGTCGCATTCATCTTGCTCGCGCCTTTTGTTGGGCCGTTTGCGGATGGCTTTCCTAAAGGGCGCGTCATGCTCATTGCCAATATGCTCAAATTATTGGGCGCTGGCGCAATGTTGGTGGGCGTTAATCCACTTGTTGCTTATGGCATGGTGGGCATAGGCGCGGCGGCCTATTCGCCTGCCAAATATGGCATTTTAAGCGAGTTGGTTTCGGCCGATAAATTAGTCAAAGCCAATGGTTTAATGGAAGGCTCGACCATTGTAGCGATTTTATTGGGTGCGGTACTTGGTGGTAAGCTGGCTGATATTTCGGTTTCAATCGCATTAATCTCGGTATGCGGCAGCTACTTTTTAGCGGCCATTGCCAATACCTTAATACCGCGCTTACCCATTGCCAGACCAGACACCAAATTTCAACCCATTAAACTCGCCAAAGAATTTTTTGAGGCGCTCAAAGTATTATCTTTAAACAAAGAGGCGCGCTTTTCTCTGATAGGCTCCAGCGTATTTTGGGGCACTGGCTCTACCTTGCGCTTATTATTAGTGGCGTGGGTGCCCGTTGCTTTAAGTATCCCTGATTTAAGTATGCCTGCCAATTTAAGCGCTGCTGTGGCGATTGGTATTGCCATTGGCGCTACGCTCGCGGCTAATTTTATTAGTCTTAAAAACATTAATCGCGTGCTACCGGCTGGTATTTTAATTGGCGTATTGATTATGCTGCTTGCGTATAGCACCCAGCTGTACACTGCCATTGGCCTACTCATATTAATAGGCGCTGCAGGTGGATTTTATGTGGTGCCATTAAATGCACTATTGCAAGCCCGCGGCCACGCAACAGTGGGTGCGGGCAACGCAGTGGCGGTACAGAACTTTTTTGAAAACCTCTGCATGATGGTTTTGGTGGGGCTTTACATTGTAATGGAAAAAAATAATGTGCCCGTCGTTACGGCAACCTTTACCTTTGGGTGCTTGATATTATTGGCCATTAGCATGTTGGCAATTAAGCGGCTACGCCAAAAATAGCGGCTTTCACCGTATAATTACGCTTCTAAGTTAAACATAATCTTTCCATGCAATTCATTAAAAATCTACACACTTTTATTTGGCACAGCGCCAATAAATTAGGGCCTTTCGCGCCGCTTATTGCCATGCTGTTATTGGGCTTGATCATACTTTCAGCCGCTCGCTTGGGTCTGGTGTTATGGAAGTTTGAGCGCGTGACTGCTACTGGTAAATTGCTTGAAATTTTATTGCAAGGTATTCGTGTCGATATTATCCAGCTAAGCTTGCTGGCGCTCATTCCTTTGCTGCTGGCGCCTGTGCTGGCCATTAAACGTTTATTTAAATTTTGGCAGATTTTTACCTATGCTTGGGTGATTTTAGCCATTGTTTTACTGGTGTTTTTAGAGGCTGCCACGCCTGGTTTCATTGGTGAATACGACGTACGCCCCAACCGTATTTTTGTGGAATATTTAAAATACCCCAACGAAGTTTTTAGCATGTTGTGGCGCGGGTTTAAGGTGGATGTTTTTGCTGGGCTTGGATTTACTTTGCTTGCCCTGTGGGCAATGCGGCGTTTTATGCGGCCTTGGCTTAGCGCATCACCAAATTGGTCAAACAAAAAACTTTGGCTGGTGTGGCCGCTCATATTTCTAATCACAGCTTTTGCAATTCGCTCCAGCATTGGGCACCGCCCCGCCAATCCAGCGCTATTTGCCATCACCCCAGACAGTATGGTCAATAGTCTCATTCTAAATTCAGGCTACTCAGTGATTTATGCGGTGTATAGCTTGCGGCACGAAAGTAAATCTAGCGCAATTTATGGAAAAATGGATAAAGCCGATATTTTTAAGCTCACTGGTGCAACAGACATTGATATTCCGACCTTAAAAACTTTAACACCCAGTGTTAAACGCGACAAACCACTTAATTTGGTGATTATTTTACAAGAAAGTTTGGGTGCTGGCTTTGTGGAATCGCTAGGTGGCAAACCTGTCACTCCAAACTTGGAAAAACTAAAGGAACAAGGCATTTGGTTCGAACAACTTTATGCCACGGGAACCCGCTCTGTACGCGGTATTGAGGCTGTTGTAACGGGCTTTCAGCCTACGCCTGCAGATAGCACAGTTAAACTATCTTTAAGCCAAAAAAACTTTTTCACTCTGGCTTCATTGTTAGCTAAGCAAGGCTACAGCACCGAATTTATCTATGGTGGCGAGACACATTTTGACAATATGCAAGGCTTTTTTATGGGCAATGGCTTTCAACAAGTGATTGGTCAAAAAGATTACAAAAATCCTGTTTTCGTGGGTAGTTGGGGCGCATCTGATGAAGATTTACTGAATAAAACCCACGAGCAGCTTTTGCAACACCATGCCAGCGGCAAGTCATTTTTCACGCTAGCTTTCAGTTCTTCAAATCACGCACCATTTGAGTTTCCAGATGGGCGTATTGACTTATACGAGCAGCCCAAAGCTACTGAAAACAACGCTGTTAAGTATGCAGACTACGCTATCGGGCAGTTTTTTGAAAAAGCGCAAAAAAGCGCTTACTGGAAAAACACCTTATTTTTAATCGTGGCGGATCACGACATTCGCGTGCGTGGCAACACGCTGGTGCCGATTGAGCATTTTCATATCCCCGGCCTCATTTTAGGTGCGGATATTCAAGCTAAAAAAATCACTAGCATCGCCAGCCAAATCGACCTGCCCGTCACCATGCTCTCGCTGATGGGCATTAGCGCGCAACACCCGATGACTGGCCACGATGTGTCGAACAAGCCAGCTGATTATTTAGGCCGCGCCATGATGCAATACAACTATAACTTTGCTTGGATGGAACAAACGCCGGATGGCAACCAAGTAGTTGTGTTGCGTGAGGGCAAGGCGCCGGCACACGGCATTTACGATGCAAAAGCCAAGCGCTTAATTGAAGCAGCTACCCCCACTAACGCCAAAGAAATCGAACAGCAGGCGTTGGCCAATTCACTGCTACCCGCGTTGTTATACGACGAGCAACGCTTTCGTTTGCCAAAATGACCACCAAACAACCGTCCATGCTCACTGGGCAAGTCATCCGCGATGGCTTGAGCTATATTTTGCGTGGCGGCTTATGCATCAAAAATGGACATTTACCGCCCAGTGCTCATTTTATTCCAAGCGATTTTATTGGGGTATGTGTAGTCACCAATGCCGATGCTGCGGTGGATAATTATGTCATTGCGCAACTGCGCGCGCTGGAAATACAACGTGTGCGTTTAGATTTTACCTATGGCGATTTAGAAAATCACAACGCGCGATTTTTAAAGCGGCTGATTGAAGAAAACTTTGAAGTCGCGCTACATCTTTTACAGCCGTTTAAAGCCGCAAAAAATATGCATCTAACGGCGGAACAAGCCAGTTGGCAACAGTTTTTAGTGGATGTGCTCAATGTGTTCGGCAAACAGGTTAATCACATTGAAATTGGCGCGACCATTAACCGCAAGCGCTGGGCAGGCTATAGCATGGCAGGCTTTTTAAGCGCATGGGAGATTGCGCATAGTGAGATTAAGGCGCGTGGTATCTCGCTTGCGGGGCCAAACATTCAAGATTTTGAGCCGATTTATAACATCAGCCTTCTCAAGACATTCAAACAAAAAAACCAACTGCCAGACATTCACACTAACAACTTATTTTCAGAGCGCGTCTCTGAGCCAGAGCGTTTTGATCACCGCGTCTTTAAATATCGCTGGGCGACTATGTTTAAGTATAACTTGATTAAAAAAGCACGTCTGCTAAAAAAAATAAGCACTGATTTTGGCGTAGAAAAACTGGTTTCACCCGTCGCTTTTTGGGCGATTTACCGCATTCAGCGGCTATTGCCAGATGGCGAGCAAAAACAAGCAGACTATGTTGCACGTTATTTTTTATTGTTAGCCGCTTCTGGCAGCTTGCTGCAAGCCAATTGGGGGGCGCTGATCTGCCAACGCGAAGGCTTAATCAACGATGGATTAAGCGAGGCAGATTACCCGCCTTTAGAGCGCGTTACTCATTACCAAAGTGCCGATGGCGCGCTAGCCAATTACGCGCCATATCCTAGTTTTGATGCGATTAAAACTGTGGCTAAATTGATTCAAGGCGCGCAATATTTGAGCACACTTGCTACCAGCAATGGCTTAGAAATTCACCATTTCAAACGTGACGGTAAGCAAATTCACGCGGCTTGGACGATTAATGGGAAAGTTGCTTTTTTGTTGGATATTTATACAAAAGATGCCCTAGAATCTGCCCAGATATTGACTCGCAGCGGTGCTATTTTAGATAGAAATGTCGATTTAATTACTGAATCGCCAATTTATTTATTATGGGATGCGGATGATAAAGTTAACACTAAACCCAAGCCTGCTTTAGCGCTCAATTTGGCGATTCATGCGCATATTAAACATGCACAATATTTCAAGTTTGCAGAGGGCGATTGGCAAGGATTGATACTCGCCAAAAATGCGGCTGAAGCCCAGCTCATCATGCAAAGTCTGCACCCGCATAAATTGCAGGCGCCGACCAAGGCGGCTGCATTACGCCACGCGCGCAATGCAATTTGGAATGTGGCTGATCCGCGTGACATTGCCAAACAAATTACGATTAAACAGCCAGTCAAAATGTATCCACACAAAGCGTTTTTGGATAAATTTAAACCGAGCAAAGCCAAACGTAGCTGGAATGGTGCGATGGAATTAATGCGCAGAGGCGTAGCTACGGCACAGCCTATCGCTTATTTTGAAAAAACTGGAGATAGCTCGCTAAAACAGAATTTTTTTCTGTGTGCATATGTGCCAGCAGACTGTAATATTGGTCAATTGTTTTCGGCATTTTCGCGCGGCGAAACAGTGTTTTTAGGCCTCACACCAGAAGATGTTTTTACGCAATTAGCGCACTATTGTCACACGATGCACAGCCGTGGCGTTCACTTTAGGGATTTATCAGGGGGCAATATTTTGGTCAGCATTCTGACCAACAAGAAACTAGAGTTCTCACTTATCGATACCGCGCGTTTACACAGTTTTAACCACCCGACTGCGCTCAAACTACGCGTGGCAGATCTCACTCGTGCTTGCCATAAGCTGAATTGGAGAAATCGTGAGCGCTTTATGAGCATCTACCTTGGATTGACTGGTAGAAAGTTAAGATGGCAGGATAAATTGCAATTTCACTTGTACGATTTCAAAGTCGCCACCAAGCGCACCCTTGGCAGAAAAGGCATAAAACGGCTTATTAAGCGCTTAAAAGGCTGGCTAGGTTAATTACTTAGGCAATTGAAAGTCTTTAGGTAATAACACCCAAATTTTTCCTGTTTGTTTCATCGCGCCTGCTTGTTTTCCCGCCTCATTACCCGCACCCCAAAAAAAATCGGCACGCGCACCACCTTTAATAGCGCCGCCCGTATCTTGCGCCACCATCAAGCGTTTAAGCGGGATTTTGCTATTAGGTTGCGTGGTGGATAAAAATAGTGGCGCGCCTAGGGGAATATATTTGGGATCTATTGCCACGCTGCGCTCTGCTAAAATAGGCACCCCAAGCGCACCGATTGGGCCTGGCAAACCTGCTGGCAGCTCTCTAAAAAACACATAACTCGGGTTGCTATTAAGCAAATCGCGCAGTTCGCCTAAATTATTACGCGCCCAATCTTTAATGCCTTGCATCGAAGCTTTATCTTTCTTCAGCTCGCCTCGTTCGATCAAAATACGCCCAATGGAGTTATAAGCCTGCCCATTTTGATCGGCATAACCCACATGCATATCCTCGCCGTCATCCAGTTTCACCAAGCCAGAGCCTTGAATTTGCAAAAAGAAAACATCAATAATATCGTTAATCCACACCAGCTCATTGCCTGTCAACGGCGCTGGGCTGGCCTCAATATCAGCGCGCGACAGATATGGCACCAATTTATTGCCTACTAATTTACCGCGCACACGCTTATTTTTAAGCTCAGGATGTACTTCACTCAATTCCACCGAAATTAAATCCGCAGGCTGTTTGTATAATGGATGCGGATATTGGCTGGATTTAGTGCGGCTACCTTTAAGCAAAGGCTCGTAATATCCAGTAATCAGCCCAGTGTCTGTGCCGTCCTGATTAGTCGCGCTATAGACATTAAAATATTGCGCAAAATAGGCTTGAACCGCTTGTTTATTGGGCTTGTTAAGCGTTTTAGCGGTGGCACAAGCCGTTTGCCATTGCGGCTTATTGATGAGCGTGCTACAGCTCTGCAGCCATGCCGGCCACGTGAGTGCCGAATCATCTTCTGCAAAGCCGTCAATATCGCTCCAATTAGCTGGCTTTAATAGCGCGTAATCTGGCGCACTTGTTAGTGTTGTCGGTTTTATTTCACCATGAGTTTTGGACGAGTCTGGTAGCTGAATCGGCGCCATGTCGTTTGGTTTGGCTAGCTGCGCACAATCGCAATTTTGCGCGCTATTGGGCGTGGGTTTTACATTTTTTTTCGCACACGCAACGGTGAGTAAGGCGACACAAGCTAGTATTAAATACTTTTTCATTATTTAATTTAACATTTTGGGCACGGCCAAAGTAAATGACGCTATCGCCGCATCAAACAAGGTGCCGTCTTCTGCCACAATTTGATAAGTGCCACGCATAGAGCCAATGGGCGTGGCCAATAGCGTACCGCTGCTATATTGAAATTGTTGGCCTGGCTGCAATAAAGGCTGCGCGCCAACTACGCCCAAACCTTTTACTTCTTGCACATGGCTGTTGGCGTCTGTGATTATCCAATGGCGACTAATTAGCTGCGCGGCGATGCTGCCAACATTGCTAATGGTAATGGTGTAAGAAAATGCGTATTGATTTTCATCGGGACTGGATTGGTCCGACAAATAAGCGGTTTTAACAGCTACCGAAAACGCGTATTTCCCCCCCTCGGCCATATCAGCCTATCATGCCGCTAGTTGGAGAGCTTGGGCTAGCCGAATACAGTTTTTTTGGCATACGCCCCGCCAAATAAGATTCGCGCCCAGCTTCAATGGCTTTTTTCATTGCACCAGCCATCATAATCGGATCGCGCGCTGCTGCAATGGCAGTATTCATCAGCACGCCATCGCAACCAAGCTCCATGGCAATCGCCGCATCACCCGCGCAACCCACGCCAGCATCCACCAACACAGGTATTTTTGCATTTTCGATAATAATTTGTAGATTCCACGGATTCAAAATACCCATGCCAGAGCCGATTAATGAGGCTAACGGCATTACCGCACAGCAGCCAATGTCTTCCAACTGTTTAGCAATAATCGGGTCGTCCGAGGTATATACCATGACCTCGAAGCCATCTTTTACTAACACTTTCGCGGCAGAAATTGTCTCTATCACGTTAGGGTACAAGGTTTTTGGGTCGCCCAATACTTCCAACTTCACCAACTGATGGCCATCCAACAGCTCCCGCGCTAACCGCAAAGTGCGCACTGCATCATCAGCCGAATAGCAACCTGCTGTGTTGGGGAGGTAAGTGAATTCTTCTGGCGGCAAAAACTCTAATAATGAGGGTTCACCTGCAGTTTGGCCTATGTTGGTGCGCCGTATCGCCACAGTGACTATCTGTGCACCGCTGGCGTCAATCGCCGCGCGCGTTTCGGCGAAATCTTTATACTTTCCCGTACCCACTAACAAGCGTGAGTGATAGGGCTTGCCAGCAATGATTAATTGTTCACTCATATTTTAGTTTTATCCACCACCAACAGCGCCCACAATTTCCAGCATATCGCCGTCTTGCAATTTTGTTTCTGAAAACTGACTACGCGGCACAATTTCGCCATTGTTTTCAATCGCTAAACGCTTGCCAGTTAAATTAAGTGTCATCACCAGCGCAGAAACTGTCAACGCCTCGTCATCAAATTGCTTAACATTGCCATTTATAGAAATTTTCATTTACTCTCAATCTCTCCAAACACCCACATTCTAAAGTGTTTGCGCACGTTTTCCATATTTATAAAACTTAATTTTATTGACTAATTATTTTGGCACAACTAATGCTTGTGTTTAAACATGGTAGATTAAATATGAACAAATAGTTACTTTTTGTGTATCCCGCAACAAACTAGCCGCGTTAAATACAAAAATGTAATGAATTTTTTCGATAAATTAAACTCATACACTACAGGAACAAAATTCCGATAGATTTAACTCCCAAAAGGAAAATATGATGCAAGTCGCAAAGGTAAAACAAGTAGTAAAGCCAGAACTCATTAGCCAAGTTTATGAAACTGCACTTAGCCACCAGGCTGACAAAACAAAAGTGCAAGCATCCAACGCTGTGGATTCACAAACGCAGACAAGCTGTAAGCGCATGTTTGAAGCTTATGGCGACTGCGTTTAGTTTAAAAAAACTAAACAGTAATCTAAATTCAGCAACAAAGTGGGTGACGATAACGTCAACCCACTTAATGGTCACTTCCAATTACTCAATCAGCAACTGTGGACGTGTTGGCTCTGGCCAATCCAAGTGGTAAAACTGTCCACGTGGCTGGTCAACGCGCTCATAAGTATGCGCACCAAAATAATCGCGCTGTCCTTGCAATAAATTCGCTGGTAATGTCGCGCTTCTATATCCATCGTAATAGGCTAGAGCCGCGCTAAAACCTTGAGCTGGTATGCCGTTAGTTACTGCTAGGGCAATCACTTTACGCCAACCAGCTTGGCCTTCGTTCATGGCGCTGGTGAAGTAGGGGTCTAGCATCAAGTTTTTTAAACGCGAATTTAACGCATAAGCAGTGGTAATTTTTTGTAAGAAACGGGCGCGAATAATACAGCCCCCACGCCAAATTTGCGCAATCTCGCCAAAATTAAGCTTCCAGTTATAGGCCACTTGCGCTTTATCAATAAGCTGAAACCCTTGCGCATAAGCGCAGATTTTTGAGCAATATAACGCGCTTTTAATTGCTTCGACAATGGCTTTTTTGTCTGTTTCGAGATGAATAACTGGACCTTTTAAAATTTTACTAGCGGCAACGCGCTCTTCTTTTAAACTTGAAAGTGCACGTGCATACACGGCTGCGGCAATCGCATTGGCGGGCGCGCCAAGCTCAAGCGCATTCGCGGCTGTCCACTGCCCCGTGCCTTTTTGACCAGCCGCATCCATAATTTTATCTACTAAGAAACCAGGCCCCATGGGATCCTTTTGCTGCAAAATCTCACCAGTAATTTCAATCAAATAGCTGGAAAGCTCACCTTTATTCCACTCTTGGAACACTTTACCAATTTCATCTGCAGGCATACCAAGCAAATTTTTCATCAGCCAATAAGCTTCGCAAATCAATTGCATGTCGATATACTCAATGCCGTTGTGTACCATTTTTACATAGTGACCTGCGCCGTCTGGGCCAATATATTCAGCACATGAAAAGCCGCCTTCAACTGGTTTACCAGGCTTGCCACCTTCCATCGGCTCACCCGTCACCGCATTCACTTTGGCTGCAATATCACGCCAAATAGGCTCTAAACTTGCCCAGGCTTTACGTGTGCCAGATGGCATTAAGCTTGGGCCAAAGCGTGCGCCAGTCTCGCCGCCAGAAACACCAGAGCCAATCAAATCAATGCCTTTTACTGCCAATTCTTTTTCGCGACGGATGGTGTCTGTCCACAATGAGTTACCGCCGTCGATAATAATATCGCCTTGCTCTAAAAATGGTAACAATGCGTTAATCGTTACGTCTGTCGCACTGCCCGCTTTAACCAGCAAAATAATTTTGCGTGGGCGTTTAATACTCAACACAAAAGAGGCTAAATCGGCATGCCCAACCACGTTGGCGTGCGATGGCTCATTGGCCTTGCATTCTTTAATAAAATTGGTCATTTTTTTAGGATCACGGTTATATACCGCAATGGTATAGCCGTGATCGGCAATATTGAGGGCAAGATTTTGCCCCATGACGGCTAGGCCTACTAGGCCAATATCAGCATTTTTTGTGGTCATTGTGTTCTCTATATCTAAGGTTCTATTAAATGGGTAGTTTAAATAAATTTGAGCTGCATGCTTGTGGCCAGCAGCTCGCTTCGAGCTTTGCTACTTTACTGCTTACTTTAATTGCTACTAGGTTCGATACTATTTTAGGGTATATTTAAAAACTTCAAGTACTTGTTAAATGAAAGACTGAAGATTAATTACAAGGTTCTGGAAAACATTTGCAGCGTCATTTGATAACCCACGCTGGCCAACTCGGCATCGTAGCGCGAATCTTCGTCACGCATAAAGGCATGCTGGGCGTTAAACTCATGCCAAGTGTAATTTAAATTAGCAGCCGCTAATTTTTGTTGCACTAACATACGGCCTGCTGCAGGAATATGGTTATCTTGCTTGCCCCAAATCATCATCAGCTCACCTTGAATATCGGCTAGTCTTTCCATGCTGTGTTGATTCGGCTGATTGGGAATAGTGTTAATGTGCAGATCAGTGGCATAAAAACAGGCAGTGGCTTTAACCTCTGGCTGCAAAGCGGCACGAAATGCCAAATGCCCGCCTATGCAAAAGCCCATGGCGCCCAAATTACCGCTATACCAATCTTGCGTGTTTAAAAAATCTATCATGGCGCGATTGTCTGTATCGTAGCCTTGCACGTCTTTGGCGGCCTTGTCAGCATTACCTTTTTCGCGGCCCGCATCGTCGTAACCTAGCACAGTACCAATGGGATTAAGCTCATGAAACACCTCAGGCACCAGCACCGCATAACCATGCCCCGCCATAAAGGCAGCAGCGCGCGCGATAGGACCTGTCTGCTGAAAAATTTCGGAGTAAAATAAAACTGCTGGGATTTTTTTATTGCGACTAGCGTTGTTTTCTTTTGGACGATGTACGTAAGTGCGCATCACACCCGTAGGGGTGGCAATATCAACAATGTGCGATTGAACCAGCATAATTTTTATCTAAACTGAAGTGCCGTCATTCTACTAGCTTTGTGAGGTTTGTCACACAAAAAATAATTAAATTTGGCAATACATTATGACTAAAGTTAAGAATTAATTTTTCAGTTCATGGTCACTTAACTTACCACTTAAAAGAAAGTACATTTATGCGTTTAAATTGGGTTTTTCTAGTATTTGTTTTATTTCACAATGCACTTTATGCAGAATCCATTAACGAGCTGGCTTATAAACTCAAAGCCTCTGTTGTTAAGGTGCATGTCGCCACCAAATCTGGCGGGCATGGTGTGGGCACAGGCGTGGTGGTGGGCAAAGACTTAGTCGCCACCAGTTGCCACGTGTTGGCTAACTCAAGTGGCGTTAAAATTTCTAAATTTGGTGAAAACTTTATACCCAATGCCATGAAGGCTGATTGGAAGCACGACATCTGCATCATGCGCTTTCAGTATTTAGATTTAACTCCTGTGGCGCTGGGCGATTCTGAGCGCCTAAAATACGAGCAAACTATTTTCTCTATCGGGTTTCCTGGTGGCCCACCTAAACCACAAACCACGCAAGGCAAAATTAAAGCTTTATACGGGTTTGACGATAGCCAAATTGTGCGTACTGACGCTTCATTTGTCATGGGCGCGAGCGGCAGCCCAGTATTTGATGTTGAGGGTAAACTCGTTGCCATTAGCACTTTCAAAAGCCCTGGGCGTGGCGGTGCGTATTTTTACAATGTGCCGGTAAAATGGGTGCAAGCCTTAATGAGTGCGCCTGACACGACATCGCTTAATACCAATGAATTGCCATTTTGGGATGCGCCAGAGTTGCAACGTCCATTTTTTATGCGCGTGGTGTTACCGTATCAAAACGAAAAGTGGGCAGACCTCAAAGTAATTGCCCAAGAATGGATAAGCAAAGAGCCGACTAGTCCAGAAGCATTCTTCTACGCGGGTGTAGCGGAAGAAAATTTAGGCGATTTAGCCAAAGCAAATCAATACTTTCAACAAGTGTTAAGCATGCATCCGCAACATGTTGCAACGCTTGTTGAGCTTGGACTAATAGCAAATCGCGCTGGTAGAACAGATGAAGTAGAAAAAACGCATGTAGCGCTAAAGGCGATTGATGGCGATTTAGATGCAGAATTTAGCAACGCGCTAAAACTCGCGACAAATCAATAATCTGCCGCTCTGCCTGTTGAATAACCCTGAGGAACGTCGTTTTGCCACTCACCGCAATCATTACAACGGTGATCGTGCATGCTGGGGCTTATCGTTAAATTGGCGCCATTGCAAAACTTGCAATGGCTTGGGTGCGTAGCCACAGTTTTATGATGCGTCTCGTGGTGCTCTGTCGCCACTTTAGAGCTTCCTAATCCATATTTATTGTCTGGCATAATTTACCCATTTTTGCCACTTAAAAACCACTAAGCATGAGTAACTAAATTACGCCTTTTTTAGCATAAAAACAAGGGCGCAATTTTAATGTGCTGCGCGCGTTAATCTATCTAAAATTGCGAGCCATGCTGGCTCGTTGGGCGGCGTTTCTATGAGTAATTTTTCTGCATTTAGCGCATCCATTTTGTGTAGCGTGTCGTACAGTTTTTGTGCAACATCAGCCGCATTATTATGCAACTCAAAATAAGTGCCATCTGGTACAGCGCCAGCGCCCAATAGCAGCGCGGCTGTACGAGAATTGGAATTTTTAACTAACGCTTCACGAGAAGTAAATAATTGTATCGGTGTGCGCGGCGAATAGTGCAACAAATGCTGCCCAGGCGCTTTAATTGCTTGTTTAAATCTTAAAGCAGGCAAGCCAGCAACCGTATGAATATTGGCTTCTGGCAGCATTCCCAAACGTAATAATTGCCAATTCTCACCTTGCACCGCCACAATAGTCGATTCAATCCCCACACGACACGCGCCGCCATCCAACACTGGAATCGCATCGCCTAAACTTGCAGCTACATGTGCTGCCGTGGTGGGACTTAATTGCGTGAATTTATTGGCGGAGGGTGCCGCTAGCGCCAAGCCACTTTGGTTTAATAATTGTAAAGTTAGCGCATGATTTGGTACACGCAAAGCCACCGTTGGCTGGTTGCCGCGCACCACCGGGGAAACATGCGGCTTGGCAGGCAACACCAGCGTAAAAGGCCCTGGCCAAAACGCTTTAGCAAATTTTTGCGCAAGCGGCGAAAACTCCGCCGCCCAATCGGTCACTTGTGAAATATCTGCGATATGCACAATCAGCGGATTGTTTGCAGGGCGCTCTTTAATGCTATAAATCTGCAGTAAGGCCGCGTCGTTACTTGCGTCTGCCGCCAAACCATACACCGTCTCGGTAGGAATCGCGACCACTTCACCGTTTTTTAATTTGGCAATCGCCTGTTGTAAATTAACGTGCATATTTAATGTGTGGCCTAAAAACTGCATTTTACTACTTAAGCTCGCCATGCGTTAAAATACACGCCTATATAAAAATATATCGTTAATAGGGAACATCATGCAGCAATCGCCCGTCAGTCAAATTACCGTTGAGAAAAATCCCGCGCAAAGTCGCTTAGATGCGTTGGGTGTGAGCAAATGGCCAACTTGGCAAAAAGAAATCTCTGTTTTTTCTTGGACTTTTCCCGAGCAAGAAATCGCTTATATTTTAGAAGGTGATTGCGTAATAACACCCACTGATGGCGCGCCTGTGAGTTTCGGCAAAGGCGATTTGGTGACTTTTCCTGCGGGCATGACGACAAGCTGGCAAGTGATTAAGCCGCTACATAAACATTATCAGCTCGATGGTAACATCGTCAGCCAAACATTTAAGCGCATTAAAGTTGCGTTAAAACTTTAGTCTGCTTTCACTCAGTAAAAAGTTAAAATATATGTCCTGTAAGCCGTATCGGTATTAGCTTGCATAGCACTGCATTTAACGCGTGCTGACACTCATTTGCATCATAACCTTTTTCATAAAAAACTGGTCAAAAGGTTATAATCTAAGCCATGTCTGCCCCGCAATTGCATGCTCAGGCCACGCAATTTTTAAGCGCAATTGATGCCGATTGGGCGCGATTGATTAAGGCCGTGGGCGCTTGCACTTTTGATGCGGAAACCGAACCGACGCTTAATGTGTATGAATCTTTAGTGCAGGCGGTGGCTTATCAGCAACTACACGGTAGAGCAGGGGATGCGATTCTTGCTAGACTCAAGAACCATTTTGGCGGATTCCCCGAACCTAAAGCATTAGTCAAGGCGCAGTTTGACGATTTACGCGCTTGCGGATTTTCTGGCAGAAAAATCGAAACCATTTGCGACATTGCGAATGGCGCTATTTCTGGACTAGTGCCATCGCGCGCTGAGGCAGAAAACATGAGTGACGCGGCACTCATCGAACGCTTGGTGACCTTAAAAGGTATTGGTCAATGGACGGTGGAAATGATGCTGATGTTCACGCTGAAGCGCATGGATATTCTGCCTGTGGGTGATTTTGCGGTGGTAGAAGGTTACAAGCGCCTTAAAAAACTAGAAGTTGCACCAAAAGGCAAAGAAATGGTCGAAATCGGCAAAGCTTGGAGCCCACATCGCACCATTGCCAGTTGGTATTTGTGGCGGATGCCAAAATAATAGATAACAACTTATGAATCAAATTTTCACCCATCACAATTACGCGTTTCTCAAATTATTGGCGTATCGCATTCAAATTGTGCTGGCCTATCAAATTATGGCGGTTGCGGTGGGCTGGCATATTTATGAAATTACGCGTGACCCACTTTCGCTCGGCTTAATTGGCCTAGCGGAAGCCCTGCCTTATTTTGCATCGGCTTTATTTGCGGGCCATGCGGTGGATCATTACTACACGCGACGCGCATTTGGCACGCTAGCGGCCATGCTTTTGCTGATTAACGCGATTACATTAGTTGCTATTTCGAGTGGTTGGATAGGCAATGACACAACCTTTTGGATTTATGGATCGATTGCTTTTACTGGCATTGCGCGTGCATTTATTGCGCCAAGCTTCACCACATTATTCGCTATTATGATCCCCAGAAAAAGCTTTGCCAAAGCCA
This sequence comes from Methylotenera oryzisoli, assembly GCA_945907735.1. Lineage (GTDB taxonomy): Bacteria > Pseudomonadota > Gammaproteobacteria > Burkholderiales > Methylophilaceae > Methylotenera_A > Methylotenera_A oryzisoli_B. Next base: position 26,066 of record CAMDTL010000009.1, on the reverse strand, counting down.
CGGGGGTGAGCATTGCGATGTTTCAAATTGGTTTGATATTGGGTCCTATTCTAGGTGGTTTATTAGTAGGTTTTTCCAATAAAACAGTGGCTTACCAAGTCGCTGCTGTGCTGTGTTTTGGTGCAGTTTTGGCCATGCTATCACTCAAATTAAAAGAATCGCCCACTGCTGTCGATAGCCCAGCAGTTTTCAAAAGTATTCATGAAGGTTTGCGCTTTGTATATGGCAATCAAGTCATATTAAGCGCGCTTTCACTGGATATGTTTGCGGTGCTATTTGGTGGCGCGGTGGCCATGTTGCCGGCGTTTATTCAAGATGTTTACAAAATAGGCCCTGAAGGTTTGGGTATATTGCGTGCGGCACCTGGTGTTGGCGCAATTATTATTGGGCTATGGCTAGCACGCCATCCCATTAATTTACATGCGGGTCGTTGGCTTTTATGCTCTGTCGCAGGCTTTGGGCTTTGTATTATTGGCTTTGGTTTAAGCAATAGCTTTGTGATAGCAGGCGTACTGTTATTTTTATCTGGTATTTTTGATGGCGTATCTGTGGTGCTGCGCCACACCATTTTGCAGCTCGCCACACCCGACGCCATGCGCGGCCGCGTCACCGCTATCAATGGCGTATTTATTGGCTCGTCGAATGAACTTGGCGCGTTTGAATCTGGGGTCGCCGCGCGTTTATTAGGCTTAGTGCCCTCGGTGATATTTGGTGGCTTGATGACGCTAGGCGTGGTGGGTGTTATCGCTAAATTAGCGCCAAAATTACGAAATTTGGAACTACATCAATTACACTAAGTTGGCTTACTTGAGCCTGTCTTAGCTCAGTTTCGTTTGTGCGCCAATTTCCTGCATGTCGCTTTCATCTTTCAAGGCAACGCCTGATACTTTTAGTCGCATCGCTTCTTTGGCCAACCAAACCAATTTTTTAGCCGCCGCCGCGTATTGCAAGCCTTCTGGTCGCACGTTGGAAATACAATTTCTATTTGCATCGTTTAAACCAAGCTTAGGATTATAAGTCAGGTAAATACCCAAACTATCGGGGGAGCTTAAACCAGGGCGTTCGCCGATGAGCATCGCTACCATGCGTGCGTTGAGCGCTTGGCCAATTTCATCACCAATCGCCACGCGTGCCTGCAAGGCAATAACCACGTGGCTTGCAGCCCATTCTTTTGGTAAGTGGTTGCTTAACTCGGCCAGCAATGGTGCTACATGGCGCGACACAGCCAATGAAGACAAGCCATCACCCACTACAATTAAAAAATCAATCGGGTTGGTTGTCTTAATATTGTTTAAATCACTTAAACTTTTTTCATGCAATCTGCGACCCCAATCTGGCCGCAACAAATAGCTGGCGCGGTCTGGCGCCATGCTTTTGACGCGGATGGTAGAAAATTGCTGCGATTTAATGTCGTTTTCTAGCGCATCAACATCCAGCGCTAAATGCACGGCATCGCGCGCCATGGCGTGACTGAGGCTAAAATCGAGCACCTCCTTAGTCGGCAAGCTGCTGCCCACGCGACCAATCGCGATGCGGGCGCGGGTGAAGCTTTTAAGCTGTTGCCATGGGTCTATATTTAAAGGTGCTAAGTTTGCTTGCTGTTTGTTTGACATAAAATTATGCACTTAATAAGTGTTTAGGCATGTTCTGCAGCATGTGATGTGCCTGCTCGATAGGTTTCACCTGTCCATTGGCATCCATAATCTGCATTTTTTTAAGCCAAGCTTCGAATTCTGGCGCAGCTTTTAGGCCAAGTACTTTGCGCAGATAAAGCACATCGTGAAACGACGTGGTTTGATAATTCAGCATAATGTCATCGGCACCGGGAATACCCATAATAAAGGTGAGGCCTGCCGTAGCAAGCAGCGTCATTAGTGTATCCATATCGTCTTGGTCGGCCTCGGCATGGTTGGTGTAACAGACATCGCAACCCAACGGTACGCCTAACAGTTTTCCACAGAAATGGTCTTCTAGTCCAGCACGGATGATTTGTTTACCATCGTACAAATATTCGGGACCGATAAAGCCAACTACAGTATTAGTAAGTAAGGGTGACAAATGCCGTGCAACCGCGTAGGCACGAGCCTCGCAGGTTTGTTGATCGACCCCAAAATTGGCATTGGCAGAAAGCGCTGAACCTTGACCCGTTTCAAAATACATCACATTACAGCCTACTGTTCCCCTGTTAAGCGAAAGTGCTGCTGACTGCGCTTCTTTCAATAAGGCAATATCAATCCCAAAGCTTTTATTGGTTTTTTCTGTGCCCGCGATGGATTGAAACACCAAATCGACTGGCGCGCCGCGTTCGATGAGCTGAATTTGGTTGGTGACGTGGGTGAGTATGCACGATTGCGTGGGGATTTCGTATTGATTGATGACTTCATCCACCAAACAATACAAGTCCATCAGCGCTGGAATACTATCTGTCGCGGGATTAATACCAATCACGGCATCGCCCGCACCATACAGCAAGCCATCTAGCATAGAAGCCGCAATGCCGCGCATATCATCAGTGGGATGATTAGGCTGCAAGCGCACAGAAATATGCCCTGGTAAGCCGATGGTATTTCTAAAAGCTGTTGTCACATGGCATTTTTTTGCCACCAAAATCAAATCTTGATTGCGCATGAGTTTACTCACTGCCGCCGCCATTTCTGGCGTAATACCATGCGCTACACGCTTTAAAGTAGCAGAATCGGCAATATCTGAAAGCAGCCAATCGCGAAAATCGCCCACCGTTAAGTGGCTTATTTCAGCAAATGCTTGTTTATCGTGCGTATCGACAATCAGTCGCGTCACTTCATCGGTTTCGTAAGGAATAATCAAGTCTTCTAGAAACGTTGTAAGTGGAATCTCCGCCAAGCACACTCTAGCCGCCATGCGTTCTGCGTAAGTTTCCGCCGCTACGCCCGCAAGATAGTCCCCAGACCGTGCTGGCGTTGCCTTTGCGAGCACTGTTTTTAAATCTGCAAACTGATAAGTCTGCGCACCCACACTATAATGATATGTCATCATGCACCTTTTCTTATCAATAACTTAGCACCTAACACTTACATTATGCGACATTTTTCAAGCATGTCGCAAACGGGTACTTGCTTTTGTTAACTTTAAATCTATACTAGAAACGCACTATAGCTTGACACAACAAAATAGCTTCAAAACTTCTCTGTTTTTAAGTTTTAAAAAATTAGTATCTGATAGTTTCTATTAGCAGTTAATCTTTAAAAGGGGTAAAAAATGAGTGATGTGAATCAGGCGTTAGATCATGACGTCGCAGAGCTAAAAAAGATGGGTTATGAGCAAGAGCTGCACCGACATATGGGCGGTTTTTCAAATTTCGCCATTTCGTTTTCAATTATTTGCATTTTAGCAGGCGGTATCTCTGCATTTCCATTAGCGTTGGGCGGGGCAGGTGGAGCTTCTATTGGCATCGGCTGGCTCGTGGGCGCAGGATTTGCAACAATTGTTGCTTTGGCCATGGCACAAATATCCTCAAGTTATCCAACGGCGGGCGGTTTATACCACTGGGGTTCTATTTTGGGCGGCAAAGGTTTTGGCTGGTGTACCGCCTGGTTTAATTTGCTGGGCTTAATTTTTGTGGTGGCATCAGTCAATTTTGGTGTATATGACTTCTTTTTTAAAGGCTTAGCACTACCTATTTTAGGGGTTGATACCTCTGGTTTTGGCTATTCGCACCAAATTTTCTTTATCGCGCTGTTCACCATTTCGCAAGCCATATTAATTTATCGCTTTCCTAAATTCACCACCAAAATTACTGACATCTCTGGCTATCTTATTTTTGCTATTACAGTTGTGCTAGTCTTAGCTCTGTTAGCTTACCACCAAGGTGAGCTGGAGTTTTCACGTTTATTTACCTTTACTAACTTTACTGGTACTGAAGGCAGCGTTTGGCCAGCCTCAGAGGGCATGGTGTTTCCGTTCTTGTTAGGCTTGTTACTTGCGGTTTACACCATTACGGGTTTTGATGCTTCTGCGCACACCTCTGAAGAAACACGCGATGCCGCTAGAACAGTGCCAAAAGGCATTGTCAGCTCAGTCGTTTATTCTACAATTTTTGGCTATCTCTTAATTTGTACTTTTGTATTGGTATTGCCAGATGTGCCAACAGGCGTTAAACAAGGTTTTGGTTTTTTTGCTGAGCTATTGAAAACATTGCCACCTGCGCTGCAAACGGTGCTGGGCTTAGGTATTTTCTTAGTCAACTACTTATGCGGGCTTGCTTGTTTAACTTCTACCTCACGCATGATGTACGCATTTGCGCGTGATGGCGGTTTACCAGCTTCCAGCATGCTGCGTACCGTTAGCCCAACCTTGAAAACACCTGTAGCTGCGGTTTGGGTTTCTGCCATCCTGGCCATTGCGGCTACTTTATACGCCGCTGCGTTTAGTGTGCTTGCGGTTGGTTGTGCCGTGTTCCTATATATCTCGTACATTATGCCAGTAGCTGTTGGCATTTTGGCTGAAGGTAAAACTTGGAAACATAAAGGTCCTTTTGATTTAGGTGGCATGTCTAAACTCGTGGGCGTGTTGGCTGTGATTGGCGGCGGTTTCTTGGTGATAGTGGGCATTCAACCACCCAATGAAAAAGTACTTTATGTGACAATTGCTATGCTAGTTGTGATGGCAATATTCTGGTTTGTATTGGGTGAGAGCAAACGCTTTAAAGGCCCACCGGCTGTGAAAGAATAAGTATTTAGCTAATAATTTAAGCCCATCAAATAAATTTGATGGGCTTTTTTTATTCAGGTGGCGTGGTAAGTAAATGTTTATTTTTTAGCTGGTGTACTTGATTTCATTGGGATAGTTGAGCTATTCGGCACAGCAACCTCTTTACTTTTTTTAGGTTTTTTTGCTTCTTTGTTACTTTTAATTTGACCTTTTGCCATGACATTTCTCCTGAAGTGAACAAGCACTTCATCATAGGCTGATGCGAAAATATAGGTGACTTATTTTAAGCTTATAAATACGCTACTTAATACTTAACAAGCACTTCGTTATGCCTAAGAATGGCAGTTCAAACGCCCCCGATTTTTCGATGACATCATACTTTGGCTCTGTATAAGCCATGGCGATGCCTGAAATAAATAAACTAGTAAATAATATACCTACCAACACTAGGCAAAATAATTTGCTGCAAGCTCCCTTTCTGATGCAGTTAAGCGTATGATTTTTGCAATACATTCCATTTAACTTTTTAGGATTTCCAATCATGTATGACACCATCGTTCCGCCGCTTAAACGTGCATTATCAAACTTAGCGCATATTTTAAAAAGGGGCGAGGAACACGCCGATGCCAAAAAAATTGAGCATACGATTTTACTCAACGCCCGACTTTTCCCTGATATGTATTCGCTTATACGTCAAGTGCAAATTGCCACAGACATGAGTAAAGGCGGGGTTGCTAGACTTGCTGGCTTAGAAGTGCCTCACTATGAAGATGATGAAACCACATTTGCCGAGCTGCAAGCGCGCATTGCTAAAACCATCGCTTTTATAGATAGCGTTAAACCCGCTCAAATGGAGGGCGCTGAAACCCGAGATATTACGCTTGTCGTGCGTAATAAGCCCATGGAGTTTAAAGGACTAGATTATCTATTAAAATGGGTGAATCCAAATGTGTATTTTCACGTGACTACTGCTTACAACATTTTACGTCATAATGGTGTTGAGCTTGGTAAGCCTGATTACTTACGTGGCAAGGCTTAACTGTTGATACGTGTTTAAAATTGACCACCTTGCGCATCGATTTCAGAATCTCCAAGCCATTTTTTAGCCGAGCAACCACCTTGAGTTAATCGTTTGAGCAATGAGAAAAAAGACTCACGCCCCTTTATAATTAGACTCACTTATTCCCACCACAATCATGCCGCCAGCCGTTTAATATCAAATTTTGCTTTTTTCTCGGCTTGCCATAGGTCATACTTCACTTGCATGGTTAACCATACGTCGGACGAGGTGTCCAGTCATTGCGATAGCCTAAGGGCCATCTCGGCGCTGATATTGCTGTTGGCATTAAGAATTTTAGATAAGCTGACGCGCGATATTTTTAGAGCTTTCGCGGCCTCGGTTAATTGCATACCATTAATTAACAGTATGCAACAAATTATCCGCACTTACTTTCACCACAATTCAAACACGTCAAACAACCATCCATAATAATAGCGGCTTTGGTTTGGCATTTGTTGCACAGCTGCGCACCTTTTGGGAAGCCTTCTGCCGTCATTTCCTCACCCGCTTTGGCGTGCTTTTCAAAGTATTCGGTGCGTTTTTCTTCTACCAGTTTTTGTTGGTGTTCATCTAACCCCACTTTTTTAAGCATGCCGATAGATTGCAAATGCTGCTCCACCACTTCGCCAATTTCTGCCACTAAGCTAGGCACAAAACGACCGCCTTTTTTAAAGTAGCCGCCACTTGGCTCGAACACGCTTTTAAGCTCTTCCACCAAAAACGTTACATCGCCTCCTTTGCGAAACACCGCAGACATGACGCGGGTGAGAGCGACTATCCATTGAAAGTGATCCATGTTTTTGGAGTTGATGAATATCTCGAACGGGCGGCGATGTGATTGTGGTGTATCAGGGTGCATCACCACGTCATTGATGGTGATGTAAAGCGCGTGTTCGGTGACTGGTGTTTTAATTTTGTAAGTGCTACCCACCAAAATATCGGGGCGGCTTAGCGGCTCACCCATGGCTACCACATTGCTTGTTTGGTTTTTTGCGGCTACCGCATCTAATTTTTCTTGCTCGTTCACCAGCGCATAACCAGTGATTTTTTTATCTATTTTAACTGCCATAATTTCTCTCCTAAATGCTGTAGCTCTTGCAAGAGCACTAACTCAGCCCAAATACCTGCAAACCAATTTTTTAATTAAAAAGTATGTTTCTGCTGCTTGCATCAACTTCCCCCTGATTTTTTACTACGATTTTGTCATTCCGACACTTTAAAGCTTGCCCCGTACTGCGATACGGGGGCGGAATCCAGTGACTTTAAAGATGCTAGATTCCGTATCAATTACGGAATGACAGGCTAAAATTTGCCGTAATACCCTTCTTTCAGTGCATCGTAAAGATTGGCTGCGCTGTGAATCTCGCCATCGTATTCAATCTCTTCGTTGCCTTTTACTTCAATCTCGCTGCCGTCATCTAGCGTAAATTTGTAGGTGGTACTTTCTAAATCTTTTTCGGTCACCAACACGCCTTGGAAAGCCTCTGGGTTAAACCTAAACGTAGTGCAACCTTTTAAGCCTTTGTCGTAAGCGTACAAGTAAATGTTTTTAAAGTCTTCAAAATCATAATCGGTCGGCACGTTGATGGTTTTTGAGATGGAGCTATCAATCCATTTTTGTGATGCCGCTTGAATATCCACATGTGCCTTGGCCATGATGGTGCTGGAATCCAAGAAATAGTCAGGCAGTTTTTCGTCTTCTTTATCACTAAACGGCATAGCTTTGGGGTTAATCAGCTCGCGGTAGGCCAATAGCTCGAAAGAGAATACATCGACTTTTTCTTTCGATTTTTTACCTTCGCGAATCACATTGCGCGCATAGTGGTGCGCAAAAGATGGTTCAATACCGTTGCTGGCGTTGTTCGCCAAGCTCAATGAAATGGTGCCCGTTGGCGCGATGCTACTATGGTGCGTAAAGCGCACACCTTTAGTGGCGATTTGGTTACGCAAACCTTCTGGGAACTGTTGCATGTAGCGGCTGTATTTGCCCAGCAATACTTTGCCTGCCAATTTTTGCCCTACTTTAATACCATCTGCTGCCATCTCTGGGCGTTTGGCCAGCATGTCGGCGGTGACTTCAAATTTCTCTTCCATAATCGGCGCGGCACCTTTTTCCTCGGCCAGTTGCACACCAATATTCCAGCCTTCTTCGGCCATCACGCGGGTCACTTCATCGGTAAATTTAATCGATTCTTCTTCGCCGTATTTCATTTTCATCATGGTTAAGGTTGAACCTAGACCCAAATAACCCATGCCGTGGCGACGTTTACGCACAATTTCGTCGCGCTGTTGCTGTAACGGTAAGCCATTGATTTCTACCACGTTATCCAACATGCGGGTAAACACACCCACCACTTCGCGATACTCTGCCCAATCAAAGCTGGCTTCATCGGTAAATGGTTGGCGTACAAATTTAGTCAGGTTAACCGAGCCCAGTAAACATGCACCATACGGCGGCAATGGCTGTTCGCCACAAGGGTTAGTCGCGCGAATATTCTCGCAAAACCAGTTGTTGTTCATCTCATTGACGCGGTCAATCAGAATAAAACCAGGCTCGGCAAAATCGTAGGTGCTGCTCATAATCACATCCCACAGTCTGCGTGCCTTGATGGTTTTATACACGCGGCAAGCCACTTTGCCAGCGTCAACACCATCGGCTTTGGTGAGGTATTTGCCTTTTACTGGCCACTCGCGCCACACCACTTGTGTTTCATCATTGATATTTAGGCTGTCGATAATTGCTTCTTTCTCAGTCACAGGGAAAGCAAGTTTCCACTCGCTGTCGGCTTTTACCGCTTCCATAAATTCCTTGGTGATGAGGCAGCTTAAATTGAATTGGCGCAAACGGCCGTTTTCGCGTTTGGCTTTGATAAAGTCTGTAACATCTGGGTGCGAAATATCAAACGTGGCCATTTGCGCGCCACGCCGCCCGCCAGCAGAAGATACGGTAAAACACATTTTGTCGTAAATATCCATAAAGCTTAATGGGCCAGACGTATATGCGCCAGCACCCGCCACAAATGCGCCTTTTGGACGTAGCGTAGAGAACTCGTAACCAATGCCGCAGCCTGCTTTTAGCGTTAAGCCTGCTTCGTGCACTTTACCCAGAATGTCATCCATGCTGTCTGAAACCACACCAGAAACTGTGCAGTTGATGGTTGAAGTCGCTGGCTTATGCTCCAACGCACCCGCGTTAGAAGTAATGCGACCTGCAGGAATTGCGCCACGACGCAGCGCCCACAAAAATTTCTCGTGCCACTCTTGGCGTTTTTTTTCGGTCGTTTCCACATCTGCCAGCGCGCGCGCCACGCGCGAATAAGAGTCGTCCATGCTTTTATCGACATGCTCGCCAGTTTTGGTTTTTAAACAATATTTTTTATCCCAAATATCCAGCGAGACAGATTGGATTGGGATTTCAACTTCGTTACGGGCTTGTGATTTGGCTGCTGGCTCAACTGCTTTTAACATGAAAAAACTCTCTCAAAATTTAGGTGTAAACGCAAACTTTAAACTAACACTGCGCTAACTCTGTGATTATAATTAACAAATTCTTATTTTTATAGAAAATATGACACTTAAACACAATATATTGTGCCTTGTATGAGAATTTAATCCTTTATTTTGTGTGCGTCAATAGCATTTTTACAATCTTTTAATCCGCCATTTTGAAGTGTTTTTAGCAGGAAACCAAGCCAGTATTGGCTTGGTTCGATACTAAAAAATCTATCTGCAAAAAACAGTATAAAAATAAATTACTCGCAAAAAATATTTGTTGATGCTTGAGTTTTTTCAGCAACTAACAAGACGGCAATTTTGTGAGAAAATGGTGATATGAATCGTTTTTTATATTCACTTTTTCTTTATTTAGCGTTGCCATTTGTGCCGCTAAAATTGCTTTGGCGCGGCATTAAGCAACCAGCTTACTTAAAGCATTGTGGGGAACGTTTTGGTTTTTATAATGGGCCTGTCAATCAACCTATCATTTGGTTGCATTGCGTTTCGGTGGGCGAAACCCGCGCTGCGGAGCCTTTAATCCAAGCATTGCAGACGCAATATCCGGAACATCAAATTTTAATTACCAACACCACGCCGACTGGGCGAGATGCCAGTCAGCAATTATTTGGCAATGCCGTGCTGCGCGTTTATTTGCCTTACGATTTGCCATTTGCAGTCAATAATTTTTTAAATCACTTTAAACCTAAAATTGGTTTGCTGATGGAAACCGAACTGTGGTTTAATTTAATTGCCGTCTGTAAACAGCGCGAAATTCCTTTGCTGTTATTAAATGCGCGTCTTTCAGAAAAATCGGCCAACGGTTATGCCAAACTTGGAAAATTAGCTTCAGAAGGCATGCAAAGCTTGAGCGCCGTTGCCGCGCAAACTGCTGCTGATTTTTCAAGATTTCAGACGTTGCATGCAAACAATATAAGCGTTGCGGGCAATTTAAAATTTGATGTGAAACCACCCGCAGGTAGCGTAGATAAAGGCTTGCAGTTACGTAAATTATTAGGGAATAAACGTACAATTTTTCTTGCTGCCAGCACGCGCAAGGGCGAAGAAAAACATATTCTTGCAGCGGTAAAAGGCCTAGATATTTTAACGACCAATTTATTAACAATTATCGTACCGCGCCACCCGCAACGTTTTAATGAGGTGGAAAGCATTATTCAAAACTCTGGGCTTACTTATCAGCGTCGCAGTCATTTGGTGGGGTCGGTGGATAAAAATATACAAGTAGTGTTGGGCGATAGTATGGGCGAGCTTTTTACCTACTATGCGGCCTGTGATTTTACTCTTGTGGGCGGCAGTTTATTTGAATATGGCGGCCAAAATTTGATTGAAGCGGCTTGCATGGGCAAGCCCATTTTAATTGGCTCACATACGTTTAACTTTGCCGATGCCACTGAAAATGCTATCCGTGCTCAAGCCGCCATTCGCGTAAAAAATATGGCTGCATTGCGCGATAGCATTCAATATTTGCTACACAATGCGCCAAAACGAGAAAAAATGGGCGAAGCCGCGTTGAGTTTTAGTAAGGCCTCCACGGGTGCCACCATGCACTTGATGAAATTAATTGCGCAGTATTTGCACACTTAAATATTGGTAGCAATTCAAATACCGAGAAAACATGCCACTGGACTCAAACACTCCAGTGCGGGTCTGTGCCAAATATTCATGCAGGGCATGCAGTAAAGCAGTTTGTTTTAAAACAGCTAAGCCACTGAAATAGCTTTCACATAAATAATTTCGCACGCGCCTGCGCCAGTATCTTCGCGGGTGAGAGAGCTTTTCCAATGCCAGCCATCACTTGCGTCTACTTGCACCAAATCGCCACTTAGCTTCACAATTTGACCTGGAACAATTGATTTCAGAACTTTTTCAATTTGCTCATTGGCTGGAATCATGTGCATATTGGCGCTTTGCGTTTCAATCTCGCGCCGCGGCATGGGAAACTCATCCACACGCCAATAATAAAATCGATTTGATTGCGAAATTTTGATGTCTTTAAGCATGGCCTCATCTGACATTCCCCCCAACCTAGCACCAAATCGACTGGTGACAAATCGGCCTCGCGCGCGAATGAATAGTGCTCTGTAGCCAATACACGCGCTTCAATTTCAAATGCTACTAAAGGCGTAATTTTGTAACCGTTAAGCGTAAAGTTAGTTTGATTGGTTGCATGTTGAGTAGGCTGCTGGCGCGCAATAATGCCATTACCATGCGAAATTGAGCGCTGCGAAAAATGCTGATATGCGCTGTAACCGATGAACGCGACAAAAAATATGAGTTTCCAATTCACAATAGATTTTGGATTATTTAATTAAGTTGAAAATTGCCTTAGCTGACTCATGCTTGGCGTTGCCCAGCCATTCAAACACGACCGACTCGGTATTAGTGACGATGCAACCTGCATCGCGCAGCCTTGCGAGCGCATTGGCTTTGTTGGCGGGCTTACGTGAAAGTATGGCGTCTTCCACCACAAATACTTGTTTGCCCGCCTGCAATAAATCCAGCGCAGTTTGCAGCACACAAATATGCGCCTCCATACCCGTTAATACGATTTGCGAATTTTCACGCTGCAATTGCTGATTAAACTTAGGCTCACCACAGGCTGAAAAAGCCATTTTTGCAATGGCTTGATTGTTTGGTAATAAGCGCTTAATCTCTGGCAAGGTTGCACCAAAGCTTTGCGGATAGTGTTCGGTCACGATGATGGGCACAGCCAACAGTTGCGAAGCTTGTGCCAATATCCCACAATTTTTAACGATGTTTTTAAATTCGTCAGCGGACATTACCAGTGCCAATTGAACTTGCATATCCACAATAACAAGTTGGCTTTGCACCATTGCTACCATATTGGTTGCTGGCTTAGTTTGCATTTGGACTTACTAGGAGTTGCTGATTAATTTCTTGCAAATCTGCCTCGGCAACCAATCCAGATACGGATTTCAGGCGGATGATATTCACCAAATAATGATAGCGCGCTTGCAATAACTCGCGCTTGGCAGAAAATAATTGTTGTTGCGCATTCAGCACATCCACACTGGTACGCACGCCAACCTCGTAGCCTAATTTAGTTGAGTCAAGTTGACTTTGGCTAGAAATCAAGGCTTGCTCCAGCGCCTTAACTTGGGCAATGGTGGTGCCCAAGTTAAAATAGGCGCGCTGTGTTTCCAAGTCAGTTTGACGGCGCGCAATGTCAATATCATCCAGCGCTTTTTGCTTGTTCAGCACCGCCTGACGCGCCCGCGAGCTAATTGCGCCGCCTTGATACAGCGGGATTTCTAACTGCAAACCAATCACCGCCGTTTTGAGTTTATTACCCGAACTAAATACCGATGGACTGCCGTTGGCATAACTGTCGCTGTAACTTGCAATCGCATCTAAAGTCGGTAAATGTCCCGCCCGCATCCGATCCACTTCTTGTTCGGCCAATTTCAGCGCATCTTGCTGAATTTGAATATTTAAATTATTTTGCAGCGCAACTTGCTGCCAGTCTTGCATATTTTGGCTTAATTGCGTGACCTGAATATCGGTTTTTGCCGTGGCTAATTTATCGGGCAGTTCACCAGTCATCGCCTCTACTGAGCGCCTTGCAATTTCTAGCTCGTTAATCGTTGCTATTTCTTGCGCCAAAATCAAATCGTAACGCGCTTGCGCCTCGTTCACATCGGTAATCGTCGCTGTACCCACTTCAAATGTGGCTTTGGCTTGATCGAGCTGGCTTAAAATCGCCTTTTTTTGCGCGCCGATTAAATCAATTTTATCTTGCGCAATCAGCACATCAAAATAGGCTTGGGTAGTACGCAAAATTAAGGTTTGTTGACTTAGATGATATTGTTTATCTGCTTGCGAAACTTGCGTTACAGATTGATCCATTTGCACTAAATTTTGCTTGCGGTAAATAGGTTGGCGCGCTTCTACACCATATTTATAATTTTCAAAATCGGAGCTGCCTGGTGGTGTGTTTGTGCCTAGATAACGAATGTCGGTGTGTACGGCATTGGCCTCGGCATTGAAATTAACCGTTGGACGATACAGCGCTTTGCCTTGCTCAATAATTTCTTGTGTAGCCTTATTGGCGCTTAAGGCCGAAGCCAGCGTTGGGTCGTGCGCCAAGGCTTGATGGTAAACATCTAGCAAGCTTTGTGTCTTTGCCTGCGTTGATAGGCCTTCTGCCGCCAGCAGGCTAGCGGGCAGGCAAAATAATATAAAAATAAGTGATTTAATTTTCATTATTAAAACTCAAATTGTTGCGCTTGTGGCGCGTTCATGAGCTCAGGCATGCAAGTTTCAAATAGTACGTCTTGTTTGAAACCCGTTGCAGAAACGCGGTGTATCAAGGTGGCCTGCATCACGGGCGCTTCGCCTAACACCACAAACATGACACCGCCAATATTTAATTGTTGACGCACGCCAGCAGGTTCTACTGGCGACGATCCCGTGTAAACAATCACATCGTAGTGTGCGTGGCTTGGCCAGCCCAGTGTTCCATCTGCGACTTCCAATGTCACATTTTGAATATTATTTTGAGCAAGATTTTTAGCTGCTTGCGCACTTAATTTCGACTCAATTTCTAGTGAAATTACTTGCTTAGCAAGCCCTGCCAACAGCGCAGTAAAATAACCACTGCCAGTGCCAATATGCAGCACTGCGTGCGTTTTTTGTAGCTTAAGTGCTTGCAAAATTCGGCCCTCTAACTTGGGGCTCAACATAGTTTGGCCATGCGCTATATTTCCAAGCAGTGGGATTTCAATATCGGCAAACGCAAGCCCAGCATACTCTGGCGGAACAAAATTTTCGCGTGGCACATCATTTAACAGCTGCAATACCGTTGGGTCTAACACCTCCCAAGTGCGAATTTGCTGTTCTATCATGTTGAACCTAGCTTCGCGCATATTAAAACGCGCGATGGCGTTTGGCATATTGAATCCCGCAGTTTCGCGCGGTATATTATTTTGTGGCGTTTCTATCATAATAAAGCTTTCATTCATTTAATCTCGCGGATTCAACCCTGTCATGCAACCCTACCACCCATTCACTCAAGCGTCACGATACACGCTTAGCGAAGAATTGAAAACAGGAACACAGCCCCTCAACAAATCGCCAATGCACTCAGATGTTGTCGTCAAATGATGTGGATAAAGCGCCTTTCTTCGGCGGCCTGCCAGTGATGGGTAACGTGTTTAAGCGCAGAACCAAGCAAGACGACAGGATAGAGTTGCTTATTTCTATTACCCCAAAAATCATGGATGAAAGTTTGGATTTAAGGTAATAGTAATCAAAAAATATTAGTCTGACCTGACAGAACGCCCGCTTTACCTTAAAATGCCTATCATTAAACGTGATAGGCATTTTTTATTGTGAGCAAAGGTTCTGGCAACATTTTTTTTATAGGCTTGATGGGATCAGGTAAAACTACCATCGGTAAATTGCTGGCCAAACATTTAGGCAAAATCTTTTATGATACCGATCATGAAATAGAAAAACGTACCGGCGTTAAAATATCAGTGATTTTTGAACTTGAAGGCGAAGCTGGCTTCCGCAAACGTGAAACGGCAGTTATTCAAGATCTTTGTCAGTTAAGTAATATCGTGATGGCGACAGGTGGCGGTGCGGTGATTGCAGAAGATAATCGGAAGTTGCTGCAAGCCAATGGCACAGTGATTTATTTACACGCCAATGTGAACGAGCTTTGGCACAGAACGCATAATGATAAACATCGGCCTTTACTGCAAAACGTGGATATTCGCGTTAAACTAGCGCAACTTTATGCGGAGCGCAACTCACTTTATACGCAAACGGCCACACTCATTTTTGATACTGGTAATCAGCCAGTCACGCATGTACTGAATCAAATAGAAAAATCATTAACAGCATGATGATGCAAACACTACAAGTAGCCCTTGGCGACCGCACTTACCCGATTTATATTGGCAGTGGTTTGCTTAGCCAAGCAGATTTAATTCTGCCACATCTCAAGCGTAAGCAAGTGGCGATTGTGACCAACACAACTGTTGCGCCCTTATATCTCGAGAAACTCGCACAGCCTTTGCGCGATGCGGGGGTGGGCGTGATTGAGATTGTGCTGCCAGATGGCGAAGCGCATAAAAATAGCCAAACTTTAAACTTAATATATGATGCTTTACTTAAAAATCGTTGCGAACGCACCACCACATTAATCGCGCTTGGCGGTGGCGTGATCGGTGATTTAACAGGTTACGCAGCCGCTACTTATTTACGCGGCGTGCCGTTTATTCAAATTCCCACCACTTTACTTGCGCAGGTAGATTCTAGCGTGGGTGGTAAGACTGGCATCAACCATCCACTTGGCAAAAATATGATAGGCGCGTTTTATCAGCCCAAAGTTGTTTTGGCGGATATTGATACTTTGCAAACTTTGCCAAAACGCGAGCTTTCTGCAGGCGTAGCCGAGGTGATTAAATATGGCCTTATTCGCGATGCGGATTTTTTTGCTTGGCTAGAAAGCAATATCAGTAAGCTGATGGTGCTAGACGAAGCGGTAATTACTTACGCCATATACCGTTCGTGCCAAAACAAGGCAGCAGTGGTGGCGGCAGACGAACACGAGGCGGGTGAGCGCGCGCTACTTAATTTGGGCCATACCTTTGGCCATGCAATTGAAAACGCCATGGGTTACGGGGTGTGGTTGCATGGCGAGGCGGTGGCGGCGGGTACTATGCTGGCGGCGGATTTATCGCAGCGCATGGGTTGGCTGAAAGCGGACGAAGTGCGCAGAATACATGCCCTGTTAGCCGCATCCGGCTTGCCGCTCAAGGCACCTAATTTAGGGGTTGAAAAATACCTGGATTTAATGGCGATGGACAAAAAAGTGGCCGCTGGAAAAATCAGGCTAGTGTTGCAACAAACTATTGGCAAGGCGGTGATTACCAGCGAGTACGATGCCGACAAGCTAAAACAAACGCTGGAAGCGATTGCTTAAATGTTGGCGCCATACGCCGCCAATCCTGCAACCTCGCTAGGTCGCCATCACGATGAGTCGCCTTCTCCGTTGCGTAACGCCTTTCAGCGCGACCGCGACCGCATTATCCACTCTACCGCGTTTCGCCGCCTAGAATACAAAACGCAAGTGTTTGTGAACCATGAAGGCGATTTATTTCGCACGCGCCTTACCCACAGTTTAGAAGTCGCGCAACTGGCGCGTGGCATCGCCCGCACACTCAATCTGCATGAGGATTTAACCGAGGCGATTGCGCTGGCACACGACCTTGGCCACACACCATTTGGCCATGCTGGGCAAGATGCGCTTAACGCTTGCATGAAGGATTATGGTGGTTTTGAGCACAATTTACAGTCGCTACGCGTGGTGGATAAGCTCGAACAAAGATATGCTGAATTTGATGGCTTAAATTTAACTTTTGAATTGCGTGAAGGTATTTTAAAACATTGTTCAATTAAAAATGCCAAGCAATTGGGTGATGTAGGCCAGCGCTTTTTAGATAAAACCCGCCCAAGTTTAGAGGCGCAAATCACCAATTTTGCCGATGAAATTGCCTATAATAATCATGATGTCGATGATGGTTTGCGCTCAGGTTTGATTACGATAGAACAACTACAAAGCGTGGATTTATTTGCCTCGCAGCTCGATATTGTCAAAGAAAATTACCCAAAATTAGAACAAAAGCGGCTCATTCACGAAACCATACGCCGCATGATTAATGTACAAGTGGTGGATTTGTGTGCGCATACTGCAATAAATATACAGGAAAATAATCCCAAAAATATCCAAGACATACGCCAAGCACCTTATTTGGCTGGCTTTAGCGAGCAGATGACCGCAAAAAATCTCGCGCTGAAACAGTTTTTACGCAAAAATCTGTACCAGCATTACAAAGTCAACCGCATGAGCGCCAAGGCAGAACGCATTATTCGCGAACTATTTAAGGTGTTTTTAGCAGATATTGGCCTGATGCCGCACGAGTTTCAAGCATCGGCTAAAGATGATAAAGCGCGCGCAGTGGCGGATTATATCGCTGGCATGACCGATAGATTTGCCATCCGCGAGCATCGCCGGCTATTTGCGGTAGAGGAGTATTTTTGAGATGCTGAATTGAGTTCAGCATGACAAATCCCGCTGTCATTGCGGGCTTGACCCGCAATCTCGTGGAGAGACAAGATGCCGTATCAAGCACGGCATGACACTTGTGTTGCGCCAATACAACATTTATTTAAATCTTGGCCATAAAGCCATAAAAAGCTTGCTCATCAACTCAGCCTTTTGGCATACTGAACGCACCTTCTCGGTAATAAAAGTAATATCGTTTTAAAGGGGAGTTTACAGGTGCCGTCGTTATTTTGTAGTTTAGTCAGTAGTAGTGTTTTAGAGCTAGTTAGCCTACAAAAATGATGGTGGTTTAAATTGGATGTAAATTTGATAGCAATAAAAAACTTTGGAGATTTATATGAAAACGAAATTAAGTTTAGCAGTTGCAGCAGCTTTATTGGCTGGTGCTACTAGTGCACAAGCTGCTGGCGGCATCGTAGCGGGTGATTGGACATTTGACATTGGTGGTAATGTTAACGCTTTCTACATCTACAACCGTTCTACAGACAGCAACACCATTGCAGGCGGTTTGACAAATAATGAAGACAGTAAAGGCAACAGCGGCGCTTCAAGCATCAACACTGGTCTTTTACCTTCATGGTTAGGGTTTACTGGTAAAACACGTCAAAACAACTTAGACGTTGAAGTTGCGATTAGCATACAACCAGGCGCTTCTAGTAAAGCATCATTAGGTGGTGGTGGTGGTGAAGAACACCGTCAAGCTTACGTCTCATTTGGTGATAAATCATGGGGTACTATCTTAATCGGTAAAAACTTGGGTATTTTTGGTCGTGATGCTATTTTACTTGACCAAACATTGTTAGGCGTGGGTTCACAGGGCGCTGTTGGTACTGCAGGCGGTACTACTACTACGCTAGGTCGTATCGGTACTGGTTTCCTATATGCTGACTTCAATGGTCAAATCAACTACACATCACCAAATATGAATGGTTTCCAATTCGTAGTTGGTATAGACCAACCATTGGGTACAACAAATTTGGGTGGGGAAGCTAGCCTTGGTGCATCAGGTTCGCAACGCCAACCAGGGTTTGTAGGTAAGGCTTCATACGATTTTGCTGGCGATGTAGCTGGTAAAGTTTGGGTTGAAGCTAAATCACAAAAAGTTGATTACACTGCTGACATAGAAGATACAGCCCATGCTATTGGTGTAGGTGCTAACTTCAACTTTGCTGGTTTAGGTTTAACTGGTTACTACTATAATGGTGATGGTGCTGGTACTACAGCATGGTTGATGGATGGTATGTCTGCGGATGGCAAAGCCCGTGATTCAGATGGCGGCTATGTGCAAGCTATGTACACAATCCCAAGTGGTACCAAATTGGGCGTTAGCTGGGGTATCAGCAATCTTGATGAAGCATCAGGTGAAGATGGTGGAACTTTAGTGAAAGAAAACGAAATGACTACAGTTGGTGCTTATCACCCACTGACAAAACATTTGAACTTGGTAGCTGAGTATTCACATGTTAAATCAAAAAATCATGATAATGAAGAAAACAAGTCATCCATCGTTTCTGCTGGCGCAATCATATTCTTCTAATTTAATGCTGGCTTAGCCAGTTTGAATTAAAAGTAATAAATTAAAAACGGCATCTTCGGATGCCGTTTTTAATGTCTGTCAGTTAAATAATGCAAAAGTCGTGGCAACACGACTCTTTCGAAAGCGCTTACACATTGTTATTTAATGCGGTTAAAATCATTCTCAGTAATCCTATTGCAGGTGAAGCGAAGAAAGGTGATTTAGCAGGCGTGCTTGTTTATAAGTATAAGCATCAGCAGCAACTGCTTTTACTGGCGTATTCCATCGATCATCTAAATCAACAACTCATCCTTTTAGGATACGGCACGCACGAGAATTTTTACAGAGATTTAAAGCGTAATGAAGCATGGTTTGTTTAATTGAGTGAGTGCTTATAGATTGCTTCGTCATTTCATTCCTCGCAACGACAGTTAGTCATCTATGCCTAATTCCTGAATTTTACGGGTGAGTGTATTGCGCCCCATGCCTAGCTGGTTGGCGGCCTCAATGCGGCGGCCGTTGGTATGTTGTAACGCTTTTACTATCAGCACCCGTTCAAAATCTTTGGTGCGCGCATCCAATACATTTTGTTCGCCACGGTTCAGCGCATCGGCCACCTCGGCGGCAAGTGCCTCTTGCCATGAATTGGCAGCAGAGGTTTTTGCATTATCTTCTTTTAATTCTGCTGGCAAATCGGCCACATCCACATTTTGCCCTGGCGCCATGACGGTAAGCCAGTGGCATACATTTTCTAGCTGGCGTACATTGCCGCTCCAGTTTACTGCGGTTAAATAACGCAGCGCGGCAGCGGAGAGTTGTTTTGGCTCAACATTCAGCGCTTGCGCACTATGCGCAAGAAAATGTTTGGTCAGGTGTGGTATATCTTCGCGTCGTTCGCGCAGTGGTGGCAGCCTTAGTCTAATCACGTTTAAACGGTGAAATAAATCCTCACGAAACAAGCCTAATTTGACGCGCTCTTCTAAATCTTGATGGGTGGCGGCAATCACGCGCACATTGACTTTTAGTGGTTGATGACCGCCGACACGGTAAAATTGGCCATCGCTTAATACGCGCAGCAGCCGTGTTTGCAAATCTGCGGGCATATCACCAATTTCATCTAAAAAAAGCGTTCCGTTATCCGCTTGCTCAAAACGTCCACGCCGCGCTGCCGCTGCGCCAGTAAATGCGCCGCGCTCGTGGCCGAATAATTCAGATTCTAATAAATCTTTAGGAATAGCTGCGGTATTGATGGCAATAAAGGGCTTTTCAGCACGCGGGCTGTGTTTATGCAGGGCGCTGGCTACCAACTCCTTGCCGCTGCCAGATTCACCGTTTATCAGCACCGTCGCGTGCGAGCGGCTAAGGCGACCAATGGCACGAAAAACCTCTTGCATGGCAGGTGCCTGGCCGATAATTTCTGGCGTTTCTTCCAATACTACATTATCCACCGCTTGGCGCATGCTTTCTTCTACTGCGCGTTTAATGACATCAATCGCTTGATCCACATCGAACGGTTTGGCTAAATACTCAAACGCGCCACCTTGAAACGCCGCCACAGCGCTTTCCAAGTCAGAATAAGCGGTCATAATAATCACGGGGATATCAGGGTAGCGTTGTTTAACTTCGGCTAGGAAATCGAGCCCAGAGCCATTTGGCATGCGGATATCGCTGACAATCACTTGTGGTTGCTCTCGATTTAAAGCGTTAAGCGCTTCAGCTACCGATGCAAAAGTTTTGAACTCCATATCGGTGCGTGCTAGCGCCTTCTCAAATACCCAGCGAATTGATTTATCGTCGTCTAAAATCCAAATTGGTTTCATAAATTTCTTTCACTATATTACAAATTAATTTCTTTTTTCGAGCTTGTAGGAGCGACGTTCTCGTCGCGAGCAATGCAACAGTATTCAACGGCGTATCGGGGCGGGTCGCCCTTCCTACAGCAAGCCACTTCTAAATTATTATTGTGCCATAGTCGCATGCTTAATCACGGTGCTTTCAACGGGTAATAAAATGGTGAAACATGTGTTGCCAGGCTGACTTTCACAATCAATCATGCCGTGGTGCTGCGTAATAAATGTTTGCGCCAAGGCAAGTCCAAGACCGCTCCCACCCTCGCGCCCAGACACCAGCGGGTAAAAAATTCTATCGCGAATAGCTATTGGTATGCCTGGCCCGTTATCAATGATTTGCAGTTTAATGGCAACACGATAGCGTTTTTTAGCCAGCGTCACTTGGCGTTCTGCACGGGTTCTAAGCACCAGTTCGGCGTTTACTGTGGCGCCAGATTGCATGGCTTGTACGGCGTTTCGCGCAATGTTCAGCACAGTTTGAATGAGTTTTTCACGGTCGCCAATCAAATCAGGCAAGCTGGTGTCGTAATCACGCCGCACTTTGATATGGTTGGGTGATTCCGCCAGCAACAAACTACGCACGCGCTCAAGCACCTCGTGAATATTGGTCGGCTCATATTTTGGCACGCGATGTGGCACCAGCAGCCTATCCATAAGGCTTTGCAGTCTATCGGCTTCTTTAATAATCACTTGCGTATATTCGCGCAAACTTGGTTGCGGTAGTTCGTGTTCTAGCAATTGAGCCGCCCCGCGCAAGCCGCCTAATGGGTTGCGAATTTCATGTGCAAGATTTCGCAAAAGCTCTGAATTGGCCTGTTGTTGAATTAGCATGCGCTCTTCGCGTGCAATGCGCAGTTGTTGGTCCATCTGTTGAAACTCTAATAAAAGTGTTGCCTCGCCAATATCCACGGGCGTTACCGTGCAGGTGACGGCAAATGAGTGCTGGCGCACGGTAGTGAGCGCAAATTCGTGTTCGCGATACGGGCTGTTATTTTTAACAGCGTTAGCAATGGCGATTTGTAAAATCTCGCAATTTAAAAACACTTCAGCAATAGGGCGGTGATGAATTTGCGTGGCGCTTAAGGCAAATAACACCTCAGTGCTAGGATTAGCATAAACCACTTCGTGTGATTGATTGAGCAAAATCACCGCGGTGGCGAGATGCTCTAAACCAGCACAACCTGAAGGAATATTTTGTAACATAGCTTAAGTATAGTATAGCGAGAATGATTGCGTGTTTGTATACTAAGTGTATAAGCAAAAGGCAAGCCAGCTTTGATGCTGGCTGTGAAAACTAATTGATATGGCTAATTTCTTTTTCTAATAATTCAATATTGCGTTGATGTGCATCTACTTCGGCTTGCAAGCCTTTCATTTTCTCATCAAACTTAGGCACGTTGCGCAAGGTTTTGCCATCTTTTGTTTTAAAAACTTCTGGGTTAGATTCGCCTTCCTCATAAGATTTTTTGGCATCTTCGAGTGCTTTTTTCTCACCGTCTAATTCACTTTGTAAAATGTCTTTGCGTTTGCCATCACGCTCGTTTTGCGTACCAGTATCTACCTTGGGAAAGCTTGCTGGTGTTGCTGTGCTGGTAGATGGCGCACGTTTTGTTGCACGGCTTGTATCGTTGCCAAAGTTGGTATCAGCAGGCGCTAATTGTAGTTTTTTAGCGCCTTTAACTTTCACATTAGAGTAGGTGACATTGCCGTTGGCATCCACAATTTTGTAAATCTCGGCCTGCGCCAAAACTGGCAGCATGAGTGCGGATAATAAAATGCTTAAAAAATAATTGGTTTAGTCATGGCAATAGTTTAGATGAGACGCTTGCAGTTAGCAACGCAGTGTTGGCTATTATTGGTTGACAGTAATCGCGTGCAATGGAGTAAGTGCAATACTTATCACAACTAAAAATGAAAGAGGCGACCTAAGTCGCCTCTGTTTGGTGCATTTTGTTAGGCAGTTAGCAGCTGTAGTACATGCCAAATTCAATAGGATGCGGTGTCATGCGCATTTTGGTGACTTCTTCCATTTTTAAATCAATGTAAGCGTCAATCCAATCGTTGGTAAACACGCCACCACGGGTTAAGAACTCGCGGTCTTTATCCAAATACTCCAGCGCTTGATCTAATGAAGAACACACAGTTGGAATTTGCGCATCTTCTTCCGCAGAAAGATGATACAAATCTTTGGTTGCTGGCTCGCCTGGGTGAATTTTGTTTTGTACGCCATCTAAACCAGCCATCATCAACGCGCTAAACGCTAAGTATGGGTTTGCGATTGGGTCAGGGAAGCGCGCCTCAATACGACGGGCATTTTCGCCATGTACAAAAGGAATACGGATAGAAGCAGAGCGATTTTTAGCAGAGTAAGCCAATTTTACTGGCGCTTCAAAGCCTGGCACTAAGCGTTTGTATGAGTTAGTGCCTGGGTTGGTAATGGCGTTTAATGCGCGCGCATGTTTAATAATGCCGCCAATGTAGAACAAGGCAAACTCGCTTAAACCCGCATATCCATTGCCTGCGAACAGGTTTTTACCATCTTTCCAAATAGATTGATGCACGTGCATGCCGCTGCCGTTATCACCAACGATGGGTTTTGGCATAAATGTCGCTGTTTTGCCATAAGCATGTGCCGTGTTGAGTACCACATATTTAAGCAATTGCGTCCAGTCTGCACGCTGCGTTAATGTGCTGAATTTTGTACCAATTTCACATTGGCCAGCCGTTGCCACTTCATGGTGATGCACTTCAACTGGCACGCCCATTTCTTCTAATGTCATGCACATGGCAGAGCGAATATCTTGTAATGAATCGACTGGAGGCACCGGGAAATAGCCACCTTTAACCGCTGGGCGATGGCCAGTGTTGCCGCCTTCAAATGTATCGCCAGATGCCCAAGCGCCTTCTTCAGAGTTAATTTTAACGCTAGAGCCTTGCATGCTGGATGACCATTGCACGCTGTCAAAAATAAAGAATTCTGGCTCTGGACCAAAATAGGCAGTATCGCCCAAGCCGCTTGATTTTAAATATGCCTCAGCACGTTTTGCCAAGCTGCGTGGGTCACGCTCGTAACCTTTGCCATCAGTTGGGTCAACCACATCGCAGGTTAAAATGAGCGTTGGCTCATCCATAAATGGGTCGATATTCGCGGTAGTTGGGTCTGGCATCAATTGCATATCTGATGCTTGAATACCTTTCCAGCCGCTAATTGAAGAGCCGTCGAACGCATGACCTTCGGTAAATTTAGCTTCGTTAAAGTGTGAAACAGGCACAGAAACGTGCTGCTCTTTACCACGCGTATCAGTAAAACGAAAATCGACAAATTTAATGTCGTTATCTTTTACCATTTTCATTACTTTAGCCACTGACATTAGAGTCTCCTAGACGATATAGACAAAAACAATTGGTTGAACAAATTATTAATACAAAACCTTATAAACGCAGTATTTTAGCAGGAACTATGCCAGCAAAAAATAGAAAAAATCGTTTTTTAGTCATTCACTTAGCAAATATCCATAAAATGGCATGTTCAAAAAAGGCGCATGCCCCATAAAAATGCACTCATTTTGTGCGTAAGCGGATTGGCGTGGCAGTGGTCATGTGAAGTTTGATTTCGCACTATAATTTGCTGCAAGCAATGTGGAGGGTTTTAATATGAATGCGTTTAAAGACATTTTAAATTTAGCGGCACAACGCGCGGCGGCAAAAAGTTTGCCTTATGCGGGTGAATTAACACCGCAAGAAGCAAACGAGTTGCTACAGGAAAACATATTGGCTTTGGTGGATGTGCGCAGTCAAGCCGAGTTAGACTTGGTTGGTAAAATTCCCATGGCAACGCATATTGAATGGGCGTTCTACCCAGGGATGACACCAAATGCTGAGTTTGCTGCACTGCTAGAAGCGCAAGTGGATAAAAATAAAGCGGTGGTGTTTATGTGTCGAACAGGTGGGCGCAGCCATAATGCCGCCTTGGTGGCGCAGCAACTGGGTTATACGGCCTATAATATGCTAGAAGGCTTTGAGGGTGAAGCCAATGCGCAACGGCAACGCACGCTGATCAATGGCTGGAAGCACGCTGGCTTACCTTGGAATAATTAATACATGACAGACCGTTACGCCGTCATTGGCAACCCAATCGCGCACAGCAAGTCGCCGCAGATTCACGCAGCGTTTGCCAAGCAAACCAATCAAGATATTAGCTACGAGGCAGTATTAGCGCCGCTGGATGGTTTTGAAGCGACTGTTCGCGAGCTAATAAAACAAGGTTACAAAGGCGCGAATGTCACCGTGCCGTTTAAGTTTGAGGCCTACGACGCTTGCCATCAGCATACCGAGCGCGCTTTTGTAGCGGGTGCTGTCAACACGCTCAGCTTTAATGGCGGACACATTGCGGGCGATAACACCGATGGCGTTGGTTTGGTAAATGATATTAAAGATAATTTAAAACACGCTCTGGGAGACGCGCGGATATTGCTTCTTGGGGCGGGTGGCGCAGCGCAAGGCGTGTTGTTACCATTGTTAAACGCTCTTCCAGCCAGTATTACCATTGCAAATCGTACGCTAGAAAAAGCGCAGAGAATAGCTAAAAAATCCAGCAGTGCAACGATAGTGAGTGCTAACACTTTTGAAGCTTTGCAAGGTCAGTTTGACGTTATCATCAACGCCACTTCTGCTGGATTGAGCGATAGCGCCTTGCCAATTTCCAATTCTATTTTTGCGAAAAGTTGTTTGGCTTACGACATGATGTACGGCCGTGAAACACCGTTTATGGCACAGGCTAAGACAGCAGGTGCACAAGTGGCGGATGGTCTAGGCATGTTAGTAGAGCAAGCAGCTGAAGCGTTTTATATCTGGCGCAATGTGCGTCCACAAACTGCGCCAGTCATTAAATTGCTGAGAAGCGCTTAGTTGATTCGCTGGTTGCTTAACAATAAATCAAACGCCCGCCCCATGGGTATTGGTGGGTTTTTAAAACGCGCTTTGGTGTTGTTTTTCGCATTTTTAATTTCCTATCAACTTTGGATTTTTCTGCATCTTTGTTGGTGGATTAAGTTTAATCCATCGTCAAGCGCATTTATGGAAGATAGGCTTGCAATTATTCAAGCAACTAAGCCAGATGCGGAGATTAAGCATAAATGGGTAGATTACAGCAAAATTTCGAATCACCTTAAGCGCGCGGTAATCGCCAGTGAGTACGCTAAATTTAAAAACCATGAAGGTTTTGATTGGGAAGGCATTGAGAAAGCTTATGAAAAAAACCTGAAAAAAGGCAAAATCGTTGGTGGCGGTTCAACGATCAGTCAGCAATTAGCCAAGAATTTATTTTTATCTGCCAGCAGAACG
>CAMDTL010000008.1 GCA_945907735.1 Methylotenera oryzisoli | reverse complement strand
CCTTGGCTTCACCACCAAACTTTTTAGAAAGAATGGTGGTAATCGCTGCGGTTAATGTTGTTTTACCATGATCCACGTGTCCAATGGTCCCCACGTTCACGTGCGGCTTGGTACGTTCGAATTTGCCTTTTGCCATTTTTTAATCCTTTGCGTAATCTTTATGATTTAATATTCAATTAAAATTTTATTAACTTAATTTTTAGCTTTACTTTATTACTACCTCTAAAAGTTTTATTTAACTTAATAAAACTCTAACACTGCAAGCAACCACTTTTCACAACACCAATCTTTGGTGCCCATGGCGGGAATCGGACCCGCGACCTCTCCCTTACCAAGGGAGTGCTCTACCACTGAGCCACATGGGCAAAAAACATAACCATATAAACTCAATTTTGGAGCGGGCGACGAGGCTCGAACTCGCGACATTCAGTTTGGAAAACTGAAGCTCTACCAACTGAGCTACACCCGCGTACCAGCCAAACTAACGCCAACAGACTCCTTACTTTTCTTATCAAATCCAGTTTTGGTGGAGGAGGCTGGATTCGAACCAGCGTACTCAGAGAGAACGGATTTACAGTCCGTCGCCTTTAACCACTCGGCCACCCCTCCTAACCGAACCCGCGATTATGCTTATTTTTCGACCTGCTGTCAAACAAAATACGTGCAAAAAAACTAACAATTATTCAAATGCTAATTTAAACAATTTATTAATGTCTGTTTTCAGTGAAAACTTACTCAGATTTTAGCGAGATTTTTGGTGCCGGATGTCGGAATCGAACTGACGACCTTCGCATTACAAGTGCGCTGCTCTACCAACTGAGCTAATCCGGCTTTTTGTTGAAGGCGAGACTATAACATTTTTTTTAAATCGGCGACTAGCCATTTTAAAAAAATGGCAACTTATTACTTAACAATGGTTAAGGTTGGTTTCTTTTTTTTCGGTGTTTCCTTATTACTTTCAGGCTGAATATTTTCAGCAATAGATGCACATGAACCCGCATTAATATTAGCCCGCATGGCAGGTTCAAAAAACATGCCTTGGCCATTTTCGCGTGCGAAAATACCTTTTACCGCGTCTATTGGCACGTATAAGTTTTGCGAAACGCCGCCAAAACGCGCCGTAAACACAATCGCTTCGTTATCTAAATGCAAATCTTTGGTAGCAGAATAATTTAAATTGAGCACAATTTCGCCATCTTTCACAAACGCCATCGGCACACGGCATTGCGCATTCACCGTCACCAGCAAATGTGGCGTTAAGCCATTATCGACGCACCATTCATGAATGCCGCGCACCATATAAGGCTTAGTGGGAATCAAGCCATCCGCCATGCTTACTTCCGCATTGCCTTTTCTGATGGCGTCATCGCATCTGCATACAACGGACGTGAGAACAAACGCTCAGCATACTTTAACAATGGCGAGGCTTGGTTTGGCAAATCAATGCCATAATGCCCTAAACGCCATAACAATGGTGTCACTGCTACATCTAGCATGGAGTAGTCATCGCCCAGCAAATAATTTTGCTTGCTAAAAATTGGCACAATTTGCGTTAAATTGTCGCCTATGGTTTTGCGTGCTTTATCCGCAATTTCTTGGTTATCAGATTCAACATCTTTAATGTGGCTGAACAAATCTTTTTCAAAGTTATACAAAAATAATCTTGCGCGCGCGCGCATGACAGGGTCAGCTGGCATCAATTGCGGATGCGGAAAACGCTCATCAATGTATTCGTTGATAATATTAGCTTCAGATAAAATCAAATCGCGTTCCACTAGCACTGGCACAGCGCCGTAAGGATTTAACACCGCCAAATCTTCGGCTTTATTGAGCAAATCTACATCAATCACTTCAAAGTCCATGCCTTTTTCAAACAGCACAATACGGCAACGGTGGCTAAATGGATCAACCGACCCCGAATAAAGTTTCATCATAATTGCTACTCTCTCTTAAAATTAGAAATGCGTTTAAATTACCATTAACTAGATTTCTAGTTAATATCTTTCCAGTATTCTTTTTTGAGTTTTATCGCCAGCACCAGCAAAATTCCTAAAAACAACAATGCCCATAAACCAATATTTTTGCGTTGCTGCTTGGCTGGCTCCGCCATAAATGCCATGTAATTGGTTAAATCGCCCACAAACGCGTTGTATTCGGACGGGCTTAATTTGCCAGGCTTCACCAGCTCAAGCTGGTGCGTTTCGTGATTTAATATCTGCTCACCCTGCAACTCGTACAACACATGCGGCATGGCGACTTTATCGTAAACCCTGTTGTTCCAACCCGTAGGTGTAGTTTCGTCGCGATAAAACCCGCGCATATACGCATACACCCAATCAGCACCACGTGCGCGCACCTCTACCGACAAATCAGGCGGCGCAACACCAAACCATTTTTTCGCATCTTGCGGATTCATCGCCACCGTCATGGTATCGCCGACTTTTTCACCCGCAAATAACAAATTATCTTTAATTTGCTGCTCAGTTAAACCAATATCTTTTAGTCTGTTGTAGCGCATGTAATTGGCGCTGTGGCAGTTTAAACAATTATTCACAAATGCGCGCGCACCACGCTGTAAGGAGGCGTAATCCGTTGCGTCAATTGGCGCGGTCACGCCAATTGCAGCTTCATTTGCGTAAGCAATTAAGGGTAAAAATACCAAACTCAGAATGAGTTTTTTCATATTAGACTTCTTCATTTCACCCCACCACCCTATCTGGCACTGGCAAGGTCTTATCTTTTGCGGTATACCACGGCATCAGGATGAAAAATGCAAAATAAACAACCGTAAAAATACGCGCAATCACAGTCGCACGATCCGCGCCGCCCATCCATGCGCCAAAGTGTCCCCACACGTTGGATGGCACAGTACCTAGATAACCCAACACCAAAAAGCTCACCACAAAAGCCGCCAACCAACGTTTATAGAGCCTGCCGCGATAACGAATCGATTTCACAGGACTCTTGTCCAGCCAAGGCAACAAGGCAAATATCATCACCGATAAGCCCATCGCCGCCACACCTGGAAACTGCGAATTCATGACGGGTGGTACTGCACGCAAAATGGAGTAATACGGCGTGAAATACCACACTGGCGCAATATGCGCTGGCGTTTTAAGCGAATCAGCGGGGATGAAATTATTAGCTTCTAAAAAGTAGCCGCCCATCTCTGGCGCAAAACAAATAATGACCACAAACACAATTAAAAACACCACCACGCCGACCAAATCTTTCACCGTGTAATACGGATGAAACGGAATGCCGTCAAGCGGGATGCCAGTTTTCTTATCTTTGTTTTGTTTAATTTCTACGCCATCTGGATTATTAGAACCCACTTCATGCAAGGCGATAATGTGCGCTGCAACCAAGCCCAGTAGCACCAAGGGCAACGCAATCACGTGAAACGCAAAAAAACGGTTCAATGTTGCATCCGACACCAAATAATCACCACGTAGCCATTCGGAAATGTCTGGCCCAATTAAAGGAATCGTCGCAAACAAATTCACAATCACTTGCGCGCCCCAGTAAGACATTTGTCCCCAAGGCAATAGGTAGCCAAAAAACGCTTCGCCCATTAAGCACAAAAAAATCGCCACACCAAACAGCCAAATCAGCTCGCGTGGATTC
The DNA here is from genome assembly GCA_945907735.1 of Methylotenera oryzisoli. Lineage (GTDB taxonomy): Bacteria > Pseudomonadota > Gammaproteobacteria > Burkholderiales > Methylophilaceae > Methylotenera_A > Methylotenera_A oryzisoli_B. Next base: position 80,204 of record CAMDTL010000008.1, on the reverse strand, counting down.
TTGTAAGAACCATAAATCACGCCGCGGAACATGTGCAAATACACCACCACAAAAAACATGGAAGCACCTGTGGAATGCATATAGCGAATAATATTGCCGCCAAACACATCGCGCATAATGTATTCTACCGAGGCAAATGCCAGCTCAGCATCAGGCTTGTAATGCATAGTTAAAAAGATGCCGGTCGCGATTTGCAATACCAAAATCAGCATCGCCAGCGAGCCGAAAAAGTACCAAAAGTTAAAGTTTTTTGGTGCGTAATATTCGGTTAAATGGTTTTTAATGTTGCTAGTCAACGGAAAACGCGCGTCTATCCAACCCATTAAGCCAGTAGCTTCTACTTTTTTTGCCGTTGTTTTATCTTGCGCCATGACTTATGCCTCCACCGTATCTACGCCAATGAGCAAGGTGGTGTCAGTTAAATATTGGTGTGGCGGCACGACTAGATTTGTTGGTGCTGGCGAGCCTTTAAATACACGGCCTGCAAGATCGAACTTAGAGCCATGGCATGGGCAGAAAAAACCGCCTGCCCACTGATCGCCCATATCGCCACCTGCTTCTAATTTAGCCGTAGGTGAGCAGCCCAAATGCGTACAAATACCAACAACAACACCAATATTTGGCTTGATACCACGACCCGTATTTTTGCAGTACGCAGGTTGTTGTGAGGTAACTTCACACATCGGATCAGAGAGTTGATCGTTATGCTTAGATAATTCTGCAGTTTGCGCATCAGTACGATTAATAATCCACACCGGCTGTCCTCGCCATTCTGCTGTCAGCATGCCGCCAGGTTGGATTTTGCTAATATCCACTTCCACTGGCGCACCTGCTGCTTTTGCGCGCTCACTTGGCAACATGCTGCCCACAAACGGCACGGCAACTGCTGCAGCGCCAATAGCGCCTGTACAGACGGTAGCGGCGATTAAAAAATTGCGTTTTTCTTGATCGATTTGAGTTGGCGCTGAGAATGACAAAGCATTGCTTTTATCAGTTTTAATGTCTGACATTCACTTTCCTTGTAGTCCTTTTGAGACTAAATTTAATTGGATTATATTTCAAACTTTAACGAAGCCGCGTATTGTACAGTTTTTTGAAATTTAAACCAAATTTAATTTAATAAGTAACTGAAATAAAAGAACTAAATAGGATTATCAATATCAATAAATGTATGCTGTAAACCAAACTTGTGCGCCAAATGCTCGCCCAATGCCTGTATGCCGTAGCGTTCTGTTGCGTGATGCCCCGCAGATATATAAGACATGCCCGTTTCGCGCGCCACATGCACCGTCTGCTCAGAAATCTCACCACTTATGTAAACATCGACATTAACCGCAACTGCTTGCTCGATATAGCCTTGTGCCGCACCTGTGCAAAGCGCGATGTGTTTAACTAATTTATTTAAATCGCCGATTACTTGAGGTTTGCGCATGAGTTTTGTCTCAATATGCTTAGCAAATGTTTGAAGCGTTTGCGGCCGATTTAATTCCGCCAAAGCCAACATGCCTGCCCATTGCGTTACTTTTAAACCCAGTTGCTTGGCCAACATGACGTTGTTACCCAATTCGGCGTGCATATCTAAAGGTAAATGGTAGGCAAATAAATTGATCTCGTGTTGTAACAAAAAATGGATACGCTGCTTTTTAATGCCAGTAATTGGCAAGGCCTCATTGCGCCAAAAATAACCATGGTGCACCAATACCGCGTCCGCATTAGCTTGCAGAGCAGATTTCAGAAAAGACATACTAGCAGTGACGCCCGTGACTATCTTACTAATCTCGCGTTTGCCTTCTACCTGCAAGCCGTTTGGGCAGTAGTCGCTAAAACGCTCGGGCTGCAATAACCCATTTAAATAATTGCTTAAGTCATCTATTCCCATGTGTTTTTACCTATAGTTCACCTATACTAATAGCATTCGATTTCAAGTTTTTTTAACTATGCAACGTATTTGGCTTATTTTTGCACAATCCGTCACCGCCTGCTTAGGTCTTTTATTTGTACTGCGCTTGTTGTATCCGCATTTACTCGAAACTGGGCAAGCGCCTATTGTCATCAATCAAGTAGAATCAAGCGCTGCAGCCAGCCACAAAGGCGGTTATAGCAATGCTGCAAAAAAAGCCATGCCCTCAGTGGTGAATATTTTCACCTCTAGCACAAGAGCTGCGGTCAACCCGCATGAGCAGCTGAAGGATGATCCCTTATTCAAACATTTTTTTGACGACCAGCTAGAGGATGAGGACAGTCAGCCCGAAAACAGTTTGGGCAGTGGCGTCATTGTGAGCGCGCAAGGCCTGATTTTAACCAATAATCACGTGGTGGCGAGCGCGGATGAAATTGAAGTGGCGCTGGCAGATGGCAGAAAACTCGCGGCCAAAGTGATCGGCACCGACCCCGATACTGATTTGGCCGTATTAAAAGTAGAAGCGGAAAATCTTCCTGCGATTACTTTTTCCGCTGGTGACAAATTGAACGTCGGCGACGTGGTGTTGGCGATTGGCAACCCATTTGGGGTTGGACAAACCGTCACGCAAGGCATTGTCAGCGCGATTGGGCGCAATCATTTAGGCATTAATACTTATGAAAACTTTATTCAAACCGATGCCTCGATTAACCCTGGCAACTCGGGTGGTGCATTGATTGATGCCGAAGGCAACTTGGTCGGCGTGAATAGCGCCATCTATTCGCGCAGCGGCGGCAGCATGGGTATTGGCTTTGCCATCCCCGCCAACATCGCCAAACACGTCTTGGAACAAATTGCAGTCAATGGCAGCGTAACGCGCGGCTGGATTGGTATTGAGGCGCAAGACATTACGCCAGAATTAGCCGAATCATTTAAGCTCAGCAAACCACAAGGCTCGCTGATTGCTGGCGTATTGCAAAATAGCCCCGCAGCTTTGGCAGGCCTAAAATCGGGCGACGTGCTGCTGGCGATAAATGACAAAGAAATTAGCGATAGTAGCAGCATGCTACATTTAATTGCGGTGCTAAAACCCAATGAAAAAGCGGTACTGACCATCGCCAGAGCAGAAAAAGAAATGAAGGTCAACGTTGCCGTTGGCAGGCGACCTAAGCCAGTGACTGCGCAAAGATAATGGATATTTTAAGCTAATTTATTAAAATACCGCCCTGTAAGCCGCATGGATATTGCGGCTACAGAGCGTCTATTTTTAGGCTTTAATAGCGTTTTCTTTAGCTGTTTTAGGGTTGATTAGTTGCGCCACCACAATGCCTGCCTCATATAACAACCACAATGGCACTGCCAACATAAACTGCGAAATAATATCGGGCGGCGTAAAAATCGCACCAATAACAAACGCGCCTACAATCACGTAACTGCGCGCTTCTTTCAACTGTGCTATCGTTACCCAACCAAAACGCGCAATCAGCACCACCGCAATTGGCGCTTCAAACGCCAAGCCAAACGCCATAAATAGCGTCAGCACGAAATCTAAATATTCCGAAATATCCGTCATCACCGCCACGCCTGCGGGCGCGCTGCCAACTACGAAACCAAATATGGTGGGGAACACGGCAAAATAGGCAAACGACATGCCAATTAAAAATAACAGGCTGCTGGCGGCGATTACTGGTCCCATGAGTTTTTTCTCTTGCGGGTAAAGCCCTGGTGCCACAAACGCCCAAATTTGATACAGCGTATGTGGCAGGGCTATTATAAACGCTGCCATCATGGCCACCTCCATCGGAATAAAGAACGGTGTGGTCACCGCGGTGGCTATCATCTGTCCGCCTGCTGGCAGCTTGGCCAGCATGGGCGCAGCGAGCAACACGTAAATTTCATTGGCGAACGGAAATAGGGCGAAAAAAACCAGCACAAAGCCCAACACGATTTTTAACAACCGATTACGCAGTTCGATTAAATGCGAAATAAAGGTTTCGGTCGGTGTCATTTAATTAAAGCGCTCATTCGGCTTTTGTGGCGATTTTTGGCACAGAAATTTTAGGCTTGGTGAGGCTAGATTTGCTAGTTTGCGGCTTTACGTTGCTAGCGCTGGTGCGTTTTTTTGCAATCGGCTTAACTTTGGGCTCAAGCTTCATGGCTCCCAACTTAGCTGTTGCAGTCTTTATTTTAGCAGGCCTGGAAGGCTCATAGATACTGGATTGCAGCGCAAAGGACTCGTGCTCGACAATCTTTGCAACCGATTGCTTGATTTCTTGCTGCAATTTTTGCAGCTCTTCAAAACGCACTTCGCGGTTGACTTCCTCTTTCACCTGCGCCACGTAGCGCTGTATGCGACCCATAAATGCACCCACAGTACGGGCGACTTTTGGCAATTTTTCTGGCCCAATGACCAGTAAAGCCACCACTGCGATTACTAGTAACTCCGAAAATGAGACATCAAACATAAAGCTTACTGCTTGGTCTTTTTAGTCACTTCGCCTTCGATTGTCGTACCAGTTTTTTCGGCTGCATCTTCGGTCTTGTCTTCGTGCATGGCCTGTTTAAACTCATTCACTGCACCACCGACATCGCTACCCATGTTGCGCAATTTTTTGGTGCCAAATATCAATACGACGATTAGCAATACGACTAACCAATGCCATAAACTAAATGAACCCATCACAATCTCCTTATCTTATGTAGCTTACAGGCCGCTGCCAAACACATGCATATGAATATGAAGCACTTCCTGTCCACCTTCGCGGCCAGTATTAATCAGTGTTTTGAAACCCTTTAAACCTTGATCTGCCGCCAGTTTTGGTGCCAACAGCAACATGTTTCCCAAGAGTTTCTGGTGCGTTGAATTACAATCTTGCAAGGTTGCTACGTGCAATTTTGGCACAATTAAAAAATGCACTTTCGCCATCGGTTTGATGTCATGAAACGCTATAAAATCTGCATCTTCGTAAATATTTTTGGCTGGAATCGCACCGCTGATAATCTTACAAAAGATGCAGTCTGCGTTCATTTGCTACGATTTTCTTTCTCAGTAATGCCAGACAAACCCTCACGCCGTGCCAGTTCGTCCAGCACGTCTTGCGGCTTTAAGCCTGCCTGAGCGAGCATAATTAATGTATGAAACCACAAATCTGCCGTTTCATAAACAATCTCATCTTTATTGCCGCCTTTGGCTGCCAGCACGGTTTCGGTGGCTTCTTCGCCGATCTTTTTGAGTATCGAATCCATGCCTTTGGCATATAGCTTCGCCACGTAGGACGTAGCAGGATCAGCGCTTTTGCGCTGCTCTAACAACTCGCTTAATCTGTCTAAAACATCACTCATGCCAGTGGCTTATATATGTCTTCTGGGTTTTTAATTACTGGCTCAACAATTCGCCAATTCCCATTTTCTAACTTCTTAAAAAAGCAATTATGCCGGCCAGTGTGGCAAGCAATGCCGCCGACTTGCTCAACACTTAGCAAAATCACATCTTCATCGCAATCTACATGGATTGCGTGTATTTTTTGCGTGTGACCGCTTTCCTCGCCTTTGCGCCATAATTTATGGCGCGAGCGCGACCAATACACCGCTTGCTTAGTGTCGTTAGTGAGTTGCAAGGCTTCGCGGTTCATCCACGCCACCATCAATATTTTCCCAGTGGCGTAATCCTGCGCAATCGCAGGCACAAGGCCATTCACATCCCAATTCACTTCGTCTAACCAATTCACAATCTAACCTCGATACCATTTTTCTGCATATATTCTTTAGCCTGCTGCACGGTATATTCGCCATAGTGAAAAATACTCGCCGCCAGCACTGCATCAGCGCCGCCAAGCGTAACGCCATCCACCAAATGTTGCAAATTACCCACGCCACCACTGGCGATTAAGGGCACTTCTACGGCATCGCTAATGGCTTTATTCAGTGGATTGTTAAATCCAATCTTGGTGCCGTCTCTATCCATGCTAGTTACCAGCAACTCACCTGCACCAAGACTCACCATATACTCCGCCCATTTTACTGCATCCAAACCTGTTGGCTTGCGACCACCATGCGTAAACACCTCCCACTCATAAGCTTGATTATCTACTTTTTTTGCATCAATGGCGACCACAATACATTGAGAACCAAAACGGGCGGCGGCATCGCGCACCATGCTGGGATTCAGCACTGCGGTGGTGTTAATGCTCACTTTATCGGCACCCGCGTTTAATAGGCGGCGCACATCTTCCACCTCGCGTACGCCACCACCTACGGTGAGTGGAATAAACACTTGGCTGGCAACTTCTTCAATGATATGCAACAACAAACCGCGATTATCCGAGCTGGCAGTGATGTCTAAAAACGTGAGTTCATCCGCGCCTTGGTCATCGTAGCGTTTTGCTATCTCTACTGGGTCGCCTGCGTCTCGCAGTTCAAGGAAATTCACCCCTTTTACAACGCGACCAGCGGTGACGTCTAGACAAGGAATGATTCTTTTAGCGAGCACTCAGTTCGTCCGCTAATTTTTGTGCGGCAGCAAAATCAATCGTGCCTTCATAAATCGCGCGGCCAGTAATGGCCCCAATAATGCCTTCGTGCGCGACTTCACACAGTTTTTTAACATCTTCTAAATTGGTTAATCCGCCCGAAGCAATCACCGGAATCGTCAACGCCTGCGCCAAAGCCACCGTCGCTTCAATGTTCACACCTGTGAGCATGCCATCACGACCAATATCGGTATAAACAATCGCATTGACACCATAATCTTCAAATTTTTTGGCGAGATCAATTACATCGTGGCCAGTAAGTTTTGACCAACCATCAATCGCTACTTTGCCCTCTTTGGCATCTAACCCGACCATGATTTGGCCAGGAAAGGCATAACAAGCCTCGTGCAAAAAGCCTGGCGTTTTTACCGCAGCGGTGCCAATAATCACGTAATCAATGCCATCATCCAAATAACGTTCTATGGTTCCTAAATCTCGAATTCCGCCGCCCAACTGTATCGGAATTTCACCTTTAGCCGCTGCGACAATCGATTTGATTGCGCCTTCATTCACTGGCTTGCCCGCAAATGCACCGTTTAAATCTACCAAATGTAGCCGCTTGCCACCTTGGTCAACCCAATGGCGTGCCATTGCGCCGGGGTCTTCCGAAAATACCGTAGACTCTTCCATCAGCCCCTGTTTTAGACGTACACAGTGGCCGTCTTTGAGATCAATTGCAGGAATAATAAGCATGATTTTTATTAATTTAGATTAATGATGGGTGAAATACAAAAGAGTTCAAGTATTCAAGGTTTCCAGTTTACAAAATTGTTCAGCAATTGCAAGCCAGCGTGCGCACTTTTTTCTACGTGAAACTGGGTTGCAAAAATATTATCGCGCGCAATCGCGCTTGTAAAGCGATTGGGATATGCAGTTTCGCCTGCAATAACGCTATTATCTTGCGGCGCGACATAATAACTATGCACATGATAAAACCGTGTAGCATCTGCAATGTCCGCCCATAAAGGGTGTGCTTGCTTTTGGTTATTAGTTGTTTGAAAAACTTGGTTCCAGCCCATATGTGGCACTTTTAGTTTAATGCCTTTTTCATCCACCAATTTTTCTGTAAATCGTTTCACATTGCCTTTGAGCAAAGCCAACCCAGGCATATCGCCTTCTTCGGAATGTTCAAATAACAGCTGCATGCCAATGCAAATGCCTAAAAATGGTTTGTTTTCTGCCGCATGAATAATTGCACCACGCAAATTGCGAGCATCTAGCTCGCGCATGCAATCGGGCATGGCGCCTTGACCAGGAAACACCACACGCTCAGCGTTTTGAATCATTGCTGGATCGCTAGTCACCACGACCGACTTACCGTTTGCGACATGTTCAACCGCCTTAGACACCGAGCGCAAATTACCCATGCCATAATCAACCACCGCAATATCTACTTTTTGCATAAAAACTTAAGCTGCGTTCAAAGAGAACCTTTAGTAGATGGCATAATACCTGACATACGCTCGTCATAAGTCACCGCCATGCGCAAGGCGCGGCCAAATGCTTTGAATATGGTCTCAGACTGGTGATGGGAGTTGTGACCTTTTAAGTTGTCAATATGCAAGGTCACGTTAGCGTGATTTACAAAGCCTTGAAAAAACTCGTGCACCAAATCGACATCAAATTCGCCAATCGCCGCGCGAGTGAATTCACAATTAAATTCCAAGCCAGGGCGACCTGATAAATCAAGCACCACGCGGCTCAATGCCTCATCTAGCGGCACGTAAGCGTAACCGTAACGTTGAATCCCTTTTTTATCGCCAATCGCTTTTAGAAAAGCTTGGCCGAGCGTAATGCCAATATCTTCCACCGTGTGATGCGCGTCGATATGCAAATCACCTTTGGCCTGCACACTAATATCCATCATACCGTGGCGCGCGACCTGATCAAGCATGTGATCGAGAAAACCTAAGCCAGTGGTAAATTGAGATTGACCTGTGCCATCAATATCAATGGCAACGGTAATTTGAGTTTCTAGGGTATTGCGGGTGACTTCTGCTTTGCGCATGGGTATTTTAACTAATCAACAATGGGTAATTTAGCGATATTTTAACCTAATATTGTGTGCTTTCGTACTATATTGTTTATCTGGGAGATATATTGCCTATACAAAATAAAATCAATAAAAAAGCCGACTTTAAGTCGGCTTTTTTAATTCAGTGCAAAAATTAATTTGCTGGTGCTGCTTCCGCTGGAGCTGCAACTTCTGCCGCCGCATCTTCAACTACTGCCGGAGCTGCCTCAACCGCCTCTACTGCTGCATCTGCCACTGCTGGCATTTCTTCAGTTGAATTGCCACCTTTAAGTAAGTACAAACCTAGCAAAACTGCGCCTGCAATCAATGCCCATGGCAACCATTTGCCCATGCCACAAGCACTTGCATTACCTGCACGTGCCAAGCCAGTAATTTCAGCTGCTGAAGCTGCTGGATCCGCTGCACCGTAAATTGCTGCGCCTGCCACCACAATATCAGCACCTGCATCGACCACTTGGCGCACGGTTGCTGCTTTTACGCCGCCAGCCACTGAAACTTTAGCGCCTGTGTTTAATGCTGTCACCATCGCCAAGTCCACAAATGGAGTTTGACCAGCCGCTTGTTGATCCAAGCCAGTGTGCACGCCAATGATGTGCGCACCTAATTTAGCCACTTCTAGTGTACGTGCTTTTTTGTCAGTTACGTTGATTAAATCCACTTGCGCCATTTTGCCATATTTGTTCGCAACATCAATCACACCTTTAATTGTGCCAATATCTGCTGTGCCTAACACTGTACAAATATCTGCGCCAGCTTTGTAGAATGGCTCAGCCTCGTAGAAACCAGCATCCATTGTTTTTAGATCAACCAAAATTTTGTTATTGGGGAATTTTGCGCGTAATGTTTTCAGCATTTCGATACCGTTGTGTTTGATGCAAGGTGTGCCGATTTCTAAAATATCTACATGCGGCGCTACTTTGGTCGCTAATGCAACTGTGCCGTCAAAATCTAGTGAATCTAGTGCCATTTGGGTTTGTGCCATAGTGATTACTCCTCGAAACTCGTTAATATTCGATTAAAAAATAATATTTTGCTATTGATTTAAATTAAACTCTACAAAATATTAATAGGACATTTTGTATACTCGCACATAATAACCGCAATTGAATATTTTATTCAACAATCGTTAGTTAATTTTAACGATTATTTCAAAATCAATGCCAGCGCATCAATCAGCTGTTTAGATTGCGCATCGGTGCCAACAGTAATGCGCAAGTGGCTGGCAATGCGCGCGGGCTTTTTAAAATGGCGAATGATAATGCTTTTTTCGCGCAGTTTTTCGGTAAGTTCTGCACCATCGCGCGTTCTGTGTTTGGCAAAAATAAAATTGGCGCCTGATGGCAATACTTCAAAACCCATTGCCATGAGAGCCAATATCAGAGCGTCTCTCGAGGCCATTACTTTGTGCCGCATTTCCTCAAAATAAGCTTTATCTTGCATGGCGGCAATCGCGCCCGCCTCGGCAAAACGGTCGATCGGGTACGAATTAAAACTATCTTTTACGCGCACCAGTGCCTCGATTAAATCCTTGTGTCCAAGCGCATAACCCACGCGCAAACCCGCCAATGAGCGCGCTTTTGAGAACGTTTGTGTCACCAATAAGTTCGAGTAAGTATTAATCAGCTTCACAGCAGATTCTGTACCAAAATCAACGTAAGCTTCGTCAATCACGACGACTGATTCCGTGTTGGTTTTTAGCAGCTTTTCAATTTCAACTAAGGCCAAAGGCACACCAGTCGGTGCGTTTGGGTTGGGGAAAATAATGCCGCCGTTTGGTCGATCGTAATCTTTGACATCAATCTCAAAGCGGGCATTCAGCAGCAGCATTTCAAATTCAATGTCATACAAACCGCAATAAACAGGGTAAAAACTATAGGTAACATCTGGGAACAACAAAGGTCTGCTGTGTTTGAGCAAGGCTTGAAATATGTGCGCCAACACTTCATCTGAACCGTTACCAACAAACACCTGATTAGCCTGCAAGCCATAATTCTCGGCAATGACAGCTTTTAGTTTGTCTGAATTTGGGTCTGGATAAAGACGTAAACTCTCTGTCGCCTCAGCCTGCAAAGCACATATTACGTGCTCGCTAGGGCCATAGGGATTTTCATTGGTATTAAGTTTAACGAGATTCTGAATTTTTGGCTGTTCGCCTGGTACATACGGTGTTAATTGGTGGACAACCTCACTCCAGTACTTACTCATACTAAAACCTTGCTCATTTCAATCTGTACTCGGCAGATTTTGCATGTGCCTGCAAGCCTTCTCCATGTGCCAGGGTAGATGCCACCCGACCCAATACCTGCGCACCTTCTGGCGATGCCATAATCAAACTAGTGCGTTTTTGAAAATCATAAACACCCAACGGGCTTGAGAATCTAGCGGTACGCGAAGTCGGCAACACATGATTTGGCCCTGCACAGTAGTCGCCAAGCGCCTCACAAGTGTCTCGACCCATAAAAATAGCGCCCGCGTGTTTAATTTTTATGCTCATTTCAAGCGGATTCTCGACCGACAATTCCAAGTGCTCGGGCGCAATGTAATTGCTGATTTCAATCGCTTCGTCTAAGCTTTTCACGTGGATTAGCGCGCCGCGATTGGTAATCGAGGTATTCACAATGGCTTTACGCGGCAAGGTTTCTAGCAACTTTTGCATACTTTTTTCAACCGCATCTAAAAACGTGGCATCCGGGCTCAATAAAATCGCCTGCGCCAGCTCATCGTGTTCAGCTTGGCTGAATAAATCCATAGCAATCCAATCGGGGTCTGTTTTACCATCACAAATCACCAAAATCTCAGATGGTCCAGCCACCATATCGATGCCCACCACGCCAAACACACGACGCTTGGCGGCTGCCACGTAAGCATTGCCTGGGCCAGTAATTTTATCTACTTGTGGAATCGTCTCTGTACCATACGCCAGCGCGCCCACGGCCTGTGCGCCACCGATGCAAAATACGCGATCAACACCCGCAATCGCCGCTGCAGCCAAAACCAGCTGATTTCGCTCGCCATTAGGCGTAGGGACGACCATAATCAACTCGCCCACGCCAGCCACTTTTGCGGGAATTGCGTTCATCAAAACGCTCGAAGGATACGCCGCTTTGCCGCCTGGCACGTACAAACCAACGCGGTCAAGCGCGGTAATTTTCTGCCCAAGCATGGTGCCGTCGGCTTCGGTGTAGCTCCACGAACTACTTACTTGCTTTTCGTGATAGTTTTTAATTCTAGCAGAAGCTGCCTGCAGAGCGGCGCGGCTATTGGCTTGCAGGCCATCTAATGCAGCGTTTAATTCGACTTGTTTAATCTCTAAATCGGCCAAATCTGTCGCCTTGGTTTTGTCAAAACGGTTGGTATATTCCAGTACCGCCGCATCGCCGCGCACTTTTACATCTTTTAAAATATTAGCGACCACCGCATCCACGCCGTCATCCTGCGCGGTTTCAAACGCCAGCAGCGCTTTTAAATCGGCATCGAATGATGAAATTTTGGTAGATAAACGTCGAATGTTCATTTTTTTATGGCAGAAGCAAAGGCATCCAGAATTGGCTGCAATTTCGCACGGTTGAGCTTTAGCGAGGCTTGATTCACGATTAAACGCGAGCTGATATCGCCAATTTCTTCCACGGCCTTGAGATTATTCGCACGCAACGTACCACCTGTGCTGACCAAATCCACAATCGCATCGGCCAAGCCAACCAGCGGCCCAAGCTCCATTGAGCCATACAGTTTAATTAAATCAACATGCATGCCCTTGGCGGCAAAGTGTTCGCGCGCAACTTTTACATATTTTGTGACAACTTTTAGACGCGCGCCTTGGCGAATCGACGCTTCATAATCAAAATCGTTACGCACCGCCACCATCATTTTGCACTTGGCGATATTTAAATCTAAGGGCTGATACAAGCCTTCACCGCCGTGTTCATCCAGCACGTCTTTGCCCGCAATGCCAATATCTGCTGCGCCATATTGCACATAAGTCGGCACGTCGGTCGCACGCACAATAATTAGGCGCACATCGTCGCGATTAGTCGGCAAAATAAGCTTGCGCGAAGATTCAGGATCTTCCAGCGCGCGAATACCCGCCGCCGCCAGCAGTGGCGTGGTTTCTTCGAATATTCTACCTTTTGAGAGTGCGATTGTAATCATATTTTTAATGCTTTTTTAGTGGCTACGGCGCACCTTCGCGCCCAATTTCGTTAATTTTTCTTCCAAATGTTCATAGCCGCGGTCGAGGTGATAAATCCGCTCTATCACCGTTTCACCACGTGCCACCAAGCCAGCCAATACAAGGCTTGCAGAAGCACGCAAATCGGTCGCCATCACGGTTGCGCCATCTAGAAATTCTACGCCTTTTACCAAAGCTGTATTGCCGTCAATGCTAATATCGGCGCCTAGGCGCTGCATTTCTTGCACGTGCATAAAACGATTCTCGAATATGGTCTCAGTCACTTTTGCCACGCCTGCTGCAACGCTGTTGAGTGCCATAAATTGCGCCTGCATATCGGTAGGGAAAGCTGGATGCGGCGCAGTGCGGATATTCACCGCCTTCAATTTGCCATTACTTTTTACGGTAATGGTGTTTTCAACTTTACTTACTTTTACTTCAGCACCTGCGTCGCGCAATTTCTCAATCACCGCATCCAACAAATCGGCACGGGCGTTGTGGAGCTTCACTTCGCCGCCCGCCATGGCCGCTGCCACCATGTAGGTGCCCGCCTCAATACGATCACACACGATATTATGATTTGCGCCATTTAACTTTTCCACGCCAACAATCGTAATCACATCCGTGCCAGCGCCCGTGATATTGGCACCCATTTTGTTCAGACATTCCGCCAAATCCACCACTTCTGGTTCTTTGGCAGCGTTTTCTAATATGGTTTTTCCTTCCGCCAGACTTGCCGCCATCATCAAATTTTCAGTGCCTGTCACGGTGACCAAATCCATGTAATAACGTGCGCCCTGCAAGCGACGATTAGGCAAATGCAAGGTGCTGGCTTGAATATAACCGTGTGTAATATGTATCGCTGCGCCCATGGCTTGCAAGCCTTTAATGTGCAAATCCACCGGTCGCGAGCCAATGGCACAGCCGCCGGGCAAGGAAACGCGCGCCGCGCCAAAGCGCGCCAATAGCGGACCTAGCACGAGAATTGACGCGCGCATGGTTTTGACCATTTCATAGGTTGCCTCAAAAGAAGCAACTTCGCTGGCATCCAAACTCACTTTGTCTGCATCGCGGGTTATTTTCACCCCCATGATGCCTAGCAGTTTAATCGTCGTATCAATATCTTTTAACGCTGCCACACCGCTTAATTGAAGCGGCGTTTCAGCCAATAGCGATGCGCATAAAATAGGCAAAGCGGCGTTTTTTGCACCCGAAACAGTTACCTCGCCGTTTAAACGCTGGCCGCCTTGAATGATTAATTTTTCCAAAAGCTATTTATCCAATATTATGCAGCTGCTAACAAACTTTGCAGCTCGCCGCTTTCGTACATGGCACGCATAATATCACTGCCGCCAACAAATTCGCCTTTTACATAAAGCTGCGGAATGGTTGGCCAATTGGCGTATTGCTTGATGCCTTCTCGAATTTCTTGGTCAGCCAACACATCCACCGTCACGTATTTGGCATTACAGGCATCTAAAATTTGTGTCGCCATATTAGAAAAACCACATTGTGGAAACTTTGGGTTACCTTTCATGTAAAGCACCACATCGTTTGTCGTTACAGTTTGTTTAATTGCTGCTTGTGCATCCATTTACTGCTCCATTTCTTTCAATTACTTAATATTCAATTCTTGCCATTTTGGGGGGCTATATGTTTTCATCGAAAGCGCATGTATCTCAGAGCGCATTCGACCACCCAAGGCGCTATACACCAGCTGATGTTGCTGTACCATCGTTTTTCCAATAAACGCTGGACTCACAACGATTGCCTCAAAATGAGTGCCATCGTCGCCCACCACTTTAATATAATCACAAGCTAGGCCTTGCTTAATATATCCTTCTAATTGTGTAGCACTTAACACTTAATCAACCTCTTAATCGATAACCAGATTTTAACATTTTTAGCGCCAACCATGCTAACCCAAATAAAAACGCGGCAACAACGCTAATGCTAATCCACGGCGAAATATCACCTTTGCCAAAAAAACCATATCTAAAACCATCAATCATATAAAAAAATGGGTTAAATTTAGACACGGTTTGCCAAAATGGCGGCAAGGAATGAATCGAATAGAATACCCCTGATAAAAACGTCAGCGGCATAATAACAAAGTTTTGAAACGCCGCCATTTGGTCAAATTTATCTGCCCAAATACCTGCAATAATGCCAAACGTACCGAGTAGCGCGCCGCCCAAAAATGCGAATGCGAATATCCACAACGGGTGCACAAGCGGCAAATCGACAAACCAGAGTGCCACCAAATAAATACTCAAACCCACCATTAAAGCACGCACAATTGCAGCTGCTAAAAACGCGATAAAAAACTGTAAATAGGTAAGCGGTGTAAGCAAAATAAAAATGATATTGCCCATGACTTTTGATTGCACCAAGCTAGAAGAGCTATTGGCAAAGGCGTTTTGCAACAAGGACATCATGATCAGACCAGGGATCAAAAATGCAGTGT
Source organism: Methylotenera oryzisoli (assembly GCA_945907735.1). Classification (GTDB taxonomy): domain Bacteria; phylum Pseudomonadota; class Gammaproteobacteria; order Burkholderiales; family Methylophilaceae; genus Methylotenera_A; species Methylotenera_A oryzisoli_B. Next base: position 65,105 of record CAMDTL010000008.1, on the reverse strand, counting down.
AAGGCACACCCTTGTACACCTCCACATGCGCTTCCAGTACGTGCGAGAATATGAGCAAATAAAGCAAAGCGGTAAGCACGGGTGAGGCCACGGTTTGAAAAGCCACACGCCAAAAACGTAGTACTTCTTTTTTAAAAAGCGTGTAAGTGCCGCGCCAAGATTGCTCTAAAGGTCGATTGATTTGCTTCATTCTCCACCTGCATTTCCACCAACCAAAGACATAAACACATCTTCTAAATCAGCTTCAAATAGTTGCATGTCTTCTATATTCAGCTTGGCTTTGCGCAACTCGCTCATCACATACTCCACTTGGTTAAGCTCGGTCAGCGCCAGCGTATAAACACCATTTTCACCACTTTTCAACAATGGCAATAATGTGGTTGGCAGCGCCGCCGCCAATTTCAAGCGTAAATTTTTACCTGCTAATTTATTCAGCAAATTGGCGGTAGTATCTAAAGCCACAATTTCACCCTGCTTCATCATCGCCACGCGCTCGCACAGCGTTTCAGCTTCTTCGAGATAATGCGTAGTTAAAATAATGGTGTGCCCATCAGCATTCAACTTTTTAATAAAGCCCCACATCATTTGCCGCAATTCTACATCTACCCCCGCTGTAGGTTCATCTAATACGATTACCGGTGGTTTATGCGCTAAGGCTTGCGCGATAAGCGCGCGTCGTTTCATGCCTCCAGAAAGCTTGCGCATATTGGTGTGGGCTTTATCGGTTAAACCCAAATTTTCAATCACTTCGTCTACCCAAGCATCATTCTCACGACCACGCCCAAAATAACCTGCTTGAAAACGGAGCATTTCACGCACATTAAAAAATGGATCAAACACCAACTCTTGTGGCACCACGCCTAGACTTAAACGTGCGGCCTGGTAATCGTTTACCACATCATGCCCCATCACAGATACTTTGCCTTGTGTGGGCTTAAGCAAGCCTGCCAAAATATTAATCAGCGTAGATTTTCCTGCCCCATTTGGGCCAAGCAGCCCAAAAAACTCACCTTGATTGATGGTTAAATTAATGCCATTCAATGCGCGTAGCGCACCAAAGTGCTTGTGAACCTGTTCAATGTGAATAGCTGGAATTGTCATTACTTACTCAATTTTCATTTGCTTTTTTATTGTTACCTTATAAAAACGAAACCCCACCTTATAGATGGGGTTAACGTTATAAAATACAAATCGCTATCACTTACCTGTGCAGGCATTAACTGAACAACTAGGCTAATTGTCCTAGTTGATTAATTCTGACACGCCATATAATTGCGTTAGGCTGACTAAATTGGCGGGTAAATTCACAAATTTTAGCGGTTTATTTTCCTTTTGTGCCCGCCGTTTCCACTCCAAAATCAAACTGATCGCCGAAGTATCAATATCGGTTACCTGCGCAAAATCAATGGTGGTATCAACCTTAATAGACATCGATTTACTGGCTGCTAAAAGTGGTGATATTGTCCCAATCACAACATCACCACTGATATTCCAGTGGTTACCGATTTGCGCTATTTGACTCAATTAGAGACCTTTTGTGTAGATGTATTTTGTGAGGCTGCGTTTTTTGCCATCGCGGCGCTGTTTTTATCATTCAATTTTTTTACTAAGCTATCCAAGCCATTTTGGCGAATTTCCTGTGCAAACTGACTACGGTAATTGGTCACCAAGCTCACGCCCTCAATCACAATGTCATATACCTTCCAAACATCCGCCTGTTTTTCCAGCGAGTAATCCACAACGATAGGTTGGCCACCAGACTGGATGATTTGCGTTTTTACTGAAGCAATACTAGCCTCGTCTGCTAGGCGCAAAGGTTTGTATTCAATGGTTTGATTTCTATATTTTGATAGTGCACTGGCATAAGTGCGTATCAGTAGCGTGCGAAACTCGGCCTGAAAAGCCGTTTTTTGCTCTGGCGTTGCCTTTGTCCAATTTTTGCCAAGCACCATGCGTGAAACTTTATCAAAACTAAAATTAGGTACAATTTTCTCTTCGGCCAAGGCAAATATTTTTTCTTGATCACCTGCTTGAATGTCTTTATCACTTCTAACTGTAGCCAAAACATCTTCTGCCGTACGCTTCACCAGCTCGTCGGGGCTTTCAATCGCCAAACTGCTTACACTGCCACAAAGCAAGCCTAATGTTATAAAAAATTGTAACGCAATCAATATTTTTTTCATTATTTTTAAATCCTTTTTTGTCTCTACTCTACGGCGCCACAGGTTTTTTCATGTCATCCAATGGACTTGAACCTAACGCATCATCACCTGACTTGGTTGATGCTGAAACAGCTGCTGACGCAGTTTCTTTAGGCTCTTCTGACGCTTTATTATACAAAAATTGGCTAATCATTTTTTCTAACACCACCGCATCTTGCGTTTGTGTAATTTTATCACCACTTTTTAACATCACCTCATCACCGCCAGCCTCTAAACCAATATATTGCTCACCAAGCAAGCCTGCTGTGTAGATGTTGGCAAAGGTGTCTTTAGGAAAATGATAGCGTTTATCTACGCTGAGATTGACCACCGCCTCAAAAGTTGCTGGGTCAAATGTAATATCCGCCACGCGCCCCACCACTACGCCCGCGCTTTTAACTGGCGCACGCGGTTTTAAACCACCAATATTTTCAAAATTGGCGGTAACGCTATAAATTTCACCTATATCGTCTGTCGTCAGGTTGCCCACTTTCATGGCCAATCCCAGCAAGGCGGCTACACCCAGTGCCACAAAAATGCCCACCCATAAATCTATCGTTGTTCTTTCCATTACCTGCTCCCAGCGCGCTATATACTGATCATAAATGAAGTTAATGCAAAATCTAGGCCTAATACTGCCAGCGATGATGTCACAACCGTTCTGGTGGTGGCACTACTCACCCCTTCAGCGGTAGGTGGCGCATCGTAACCTTCAAATAGCGCAATCATAGTGCAAGCCACGCCAAACACCGCACTTTTGATGACGCCATTCAAAATATCCAAACGCCAATCCACATTAGCCTGCATTTGCGACCAAAATGCGCCTGCATCCACCCCAATCAAGGGCACCGCGACTAAATAACCGCCCAAGATGCCTACCATACAAAATAAAACATTTAAAATTGGCATCGCAATGACACCTGCCCAAAAGCGGGGCGCAATCACACGTGAGATGGGGCTGACCGCCATCATCTCCATGGCGGATAACTGCTCGGTGGCCTTCATTAAGCCTATCTCTGCGGTAATGGCAGTGCCAGCACGGCCAGCAAATAACAAGGCAGTGACCACAGGACCTAACTCCCGTACCAATGCTAGCGCGACCAATACACCAATGGCTTCAGACGAACCATAACGTTGCAACGTATTATAACCTTGCAAGGCCAGCACCATGCCCACAAAGAATGCAGAAACCACGATAATGATAAGTGACATGACGCCAGTAAAATACACCTCGCGTATGGTTAAATGAAACCTGCGAAAGCTTTCACCAGATGAAATAATCGTAAGCCAGAACAGCCGCGCGCCAGCACCTAAGCGCCAAATACGCTGAGTAAAACGATGTCCAATAGTGCAAAAAAGATGAAGGCGTGAGTTTACTATCATGCTTCAAGCCCCAATAATGCTTGTTTATAGTCGCCTGCCACATAATGAAAAGGAACGGGGCCATCTTTTTCGCCATGTACAAATTGATGCACAAATGGCAAAGTCGATTTATTTAGATCATCAGGTGTGCCTTCTGCCGCAACCGTTCCATTGGCAACAAAATAAACATAATCTGCGATTGAAAAGGTTTCTTTCACATCGTGCGAAACAATGATGGACGTGGTACCAAGCGCATCGTTAAGGGTGCGGATTAAATCGCAGATCACTCCCATCGAAATGGGATCCAGTCCAGCAAAGGGCTCGTCATACATCACGATATCCGGGTCTAGCGCAATGGCACGAGCCAGGGCTACACGCCGTGCCATACCCCCAGAGAGCTCGGCTGGCTTGAGCTTGTGCGCACCACGCAAGCCAACTGCGTGCAATTTTAATAGCACCAAATCGTGAATTATAGTTTCGGGAAAGTCGGTATGCTCTCGCATGGGGAAAGCTACGTTTTCATACACCGATAAATCAGTAAATAACGCACCATGCTGAAACAGCATGCCCATTTTTCGACGCAGCTGATAAATGCCTTCACGGCTTTGCTGATGCACTACATGACCATCTACACGCACCTCACCTTTAGCAGGCCTAATTTGACCACCAATCAGGCGCAGCAGTGTCGTCTTACCGCTACCGCTGCCACCCATAATGGCCACCACTTTACCGCGCGGAAACACCATGTTAATGCCTTGGTGCAACAGGCGACCTTTGTAGCCAAACGAGAGATTGTCTATCTCAACGAGATTATGCCCGACGATATTTTGAGTCATTTGTTGTGCGTTTAAAGTTTGTCACCATTTTAATTAAAAACACACAACAAGCAACAGCTAAATTAGCGCACGCTACTACTAGCGCAAACCCTGCATATAATCAGCAACAGCCTGCATTTCTGCATCGGTCATTTTGGCAGCAATTGTCATCATCATAGGTGCATTAGCCCGCTCAGCAGTTCGAAAAGTTCTCAGTTGTTGCAAAGCATAGTCTGCATGCTGACCACTAACGCGTGGAAACTGTTTTGGAATGCCCGCACCAGTAGCGCCATGGCAGGCTGCACACGCAGGCACCCCAGTGGTCGCAATACCACCACGATAAATTTTTTCACCTAATGAACCAGCTCCGTTACTTTTAGCCTTGGCAAGTGTTTGTGTTTTACTTGCATAAAAATTGGCCAATCCCTGCATGTCTTCTTTACTTAAATTGGCCACAATGCCTGCCATCACTACATTGGCGCGCTTGCCTTCTTTAAAGTTGGTGAGCTGTTTAAGCAAATACTCAGGATGTTGGCCTGCTAATTTTGGGTTAAGCACAATCGCGCCATTGCCATCAGCCCCGTGGCAAGCAGCACATACGGTTTGCACAGTTTTCTCTACTGCACTTTTTTCGACTGAAGCTAGCGGGCGTTTTTCTGCTGCAATTGCAGATAAAACCACCAAACTTGATATCACCAAGGCGACAAGACTCCTTTGCTTCATCATTACAGAACATTCCTAACTATTTAATTAACTTAATATTTTATCAAAAATCAGTTGTTCGTGATAGCATTTACGCCTTCAACAATAGCGATGCACCCCCCCCAATGAGCTTGTTCCAAAACGCACAATTTTTTATCTCCGCCCATCACTTGCGCGATTTGCCGCCCGCAAGCGGCATTGAGGTCGCCTTTGCTGGCCGCTCAAACGCAGGTAAATCCAGCGCCTTGAACACGCTGGCTAATCACAATCGCTTGGCTTACGTAAGCAAGCAGCCAGGCCGCACGCAGCTAATCAATTTTTTCACGCTGGGCAACGATAGACACTTGGTTGATTTGCCTGGTTACGGTTACGCCAAAGTGCCTGAAAGCATGCGCGCGCACTGGCAAAGCGTATTGGCGCGCTATTTAAGTGAAAGAATAAGTTTAGCTGGCTTGGTATTAGTGATGGATAGCCGCCACCCGCTGCAACCGCTCGATAAACAAATGTTGGATTGGTTTTGCCCCAGCAACAAACCAGTGCATGTATTACTCACAAAATCCGATAAACTCTCACGCGGCGAAGCCAGTTTAACCCTCGCAAAAGTGCGTAAAGAGCTACTGGCAACTTGGGGCGAAAGCTGCACCGTGCAATTATTTTCTAGCTCAAAAAAACAAGGCGTGGAAGAAGCTGAGAAGATTATTGGCGCTTGGTTATTTTCCGATGACTCAAACGCAAGCGACTCAAATTCGAGTAAAGACTAAATCCCAAACGCCGTGGCCTAATTTAATACCGCGATTTTCAAACTTGGTCAGCGGGCGATAACTCGGTTTTTCGGCATAGCCATTGTGTTCTTTGGCTGCGCTATTCTTTAATTGCTGCTCAGCATGCAAAACCTCCCGCACCCATTCGGCATACTCCTGCCAATCCGTCGCCACATGCAAATAGCCGCCAGTTTTTAATTTACTGCAAAGTAATTTTACAAACTCAGCTTGAATCAATCTACGCTTATGATGACGTTTTTTATGCCACGGGTCGGGAAAGAAAATATGCACGCCATCCAAACTATTATCCGCAACCATGTTTTGCAGCACATCCACTACATCATGCTGAATAATGCGAATGTTAGCAATGTCGCCTTCTTGTATCAGCTTTAACAAACTGCCCACACCAGGCGTATGCACCTCAGCTGCCAAAAAGTCAAAGTCTGGCAAAGTTTGTGCGATTTTCGCAGTAGTTTCGCCCATGCCAAAGCCAATTTCGAGGATTTTTTTGCTCTCGATTCTGCCGAAAGTTTTGTTTAAATCGATGGGCTGAGAGGTATATTCCACGCCATATTTTGGCCACTGTGTTTCCAGCGCCCGCGCTTGACCTTTGGTAAGCCGCCCTTGGCGCAGTACAAAACTGCGGATGCGGCGGTGCTTAATATTTTCAATGATGTTTTCTTCTTCAGTCATGGCGCGGCATTATACAACTTCATGCCATCATTGCGGGCTTGACCCGCAATCTAAAGCTAAGATGCTGAACTTGATTCAGCATGACAATATCTAAAGCGTATGCGTTTTGTCACCGCTTTTAAAGCCAAGCAGCGGCGCATCAATACTTTTGGTGAAAGCAATCACTTTAAACAGATCGCCCATTTCAGCGGGTGACATAAGTTTTTGCGCCGCTGCAGCGAGTTTCATATAGGCTGAATCGTTAGGTGAAAGTTGTTGCAAAATAGTTAAAATACCACAATTAATTAAAAACTGCGCCTGCGAAACGTACCCAGCAACCCGCACTTGCTTACAGGCATGTGCTATTTGCGTAAAATTCACATGTGCAGTCATATCCTGCAGCCCAATATGCGTGAGCGGATTATCATGCGCGTAATGCTGATAATGGCACATGAGCGTGCCTTGGTTACGCTGCGGATGATAATATTCACGCGCCGAAAAACCATAATCAATCAGCAAAATTACGCCTGTTTCTAACATTTCTGCTAAGCTGTAAACCAATGCTGATACAGCCGGGCAGACTTCTGCCACGTAACCAATCGGCAAATCAACTGGTAAATTATCTATTAAGTTTGGCGCGCTTAATTCAGCATCTTGCCACATAAATTCACCATTAATACCCACGCCACGCTCGCGCCAGCCTTGCGCTGTGTGGTGAATTAAATGCACGGGAATCGCGTCCAACACCTCGTTGCCCAACACCAAACCCGTAAAACTTTTTGGCAAAGTTTCCAGCCAAACCAGCTTATTAAACAACTCTGCTGATAATTGTTTATGCAAAGTTTCGCGCTGAATATGACGTAAGTGTGCACTTACTTCCAAAATGAAATATTGCTTCGGCAGCTGGTTTAACTCGTTTAATTCCAGTAGTAAATCTGCGGCTAACTTACCCGTTCCTGCCCCCAGCTCCAAGATGTTAGCAGCAGGGTCATCACCATCGCTGCAAGCCAATATTTGTGCGGCTTGCACGGCGATTGTTTTTGAAAATAAAGGTGAGATCTCTGGCGCAGTGACAAAATCGCCACGCAACCCAAACTTCTTCGCGCCGCCGCTGTAATAGCCTAAATTTGGCGTGTAAAGTGCCATGTGCATAAAAGTCGCAAAATCTATCCAACCATTATTATCTTCAATTTTTTGTTGAATTAAACTGGCTAATTGCTGGCTAAGTGCCTGATCATTTGGCGAGGGAATAGGTAGTAAGGCCATAAGCCATTATAATATTTTGAAACCAAAGTGAGTAAAAATTGAATTCTGACTCTAAAAATTTAACGACTAAAGTAGTTTTAATTACAGGCGGCGCCAAGCGCGTGGGGGCGGCCATTTGTCGCGAGCTACACGCAAGTGGCGCCAATTTGATGATCCACTACAAAACCAGCATCAAAGAGGCGCGCGCCTTGCAAGCCGAGCTTAATTTGCAGCGGGCAAATTCTGTAGCGATTATTCAGGGTGATTTGCTTAATATCGCTGTGTTGCCAAGCTTGGTGCACGAAACGGTGCATCAATTTGGACAATTAGATGTGCTGATTAACAATGCTTCGACTTATTACCCGACTGAAATTGGCCAAGTCAACGAGGAAAACTGGCAAGATTTAATGGGCAGCAACCTGAAAGCGCCGATGTTCCTCGCGCAGGCTGCCGCGCCGCAACTGCGCAAAAACCACGGCTGTATTATTAATATTACCGATATGCATATTGAACGCCCAAAGAAAAGTTATGTGGTTTACAGCATGGCTAAAGCAGGCTTGGTGACGCTCACAAAATCGCTCGCGCAAGAATTAAGCCCTGAAGTGCGCGTGAATGCGGTCGCGCCAGGCCCAGTGCTATGGCCAGAAAATAACCCGCAATTTGACGAAGTCTATCGTCAACGCGTCATCTCGCAAACCCTACTCAAACGCGTCGGCGAAGCCAGCGACATCGCCAAAGCAGTAAAATTTTTGGTTGTCGATGCGCCTTTTGTCACTGGCCACGTACTGGCGGTGGATGGCGGCAGGAGCTTAAATTTATGATTAAACATTTACCCGACAACCATTCCAACAATTTTATTAAACTGCGCAACAGCCTGATAAGCGCTACTGGCAAGGCCATTGGCGATTACAACATGATAGAAGATGGTGACACCGTGCTGGTGTGCATGAGCGGCGGCAAAGATAGTTACACCATGCTGATGATGATGTTGGCGCTGCAAGAGCGCGCACCCATTACGTTTAAAATTATCGCCATGAATTTAGACCAAAAACAACCAGGGTTTCCAGCAGATATTTTGCCTGCCTACTTTGAAAAGTTAGGGGTAGATTACCGCATTGTAGAAGCCGATACTTATTCGGTAGTGAAAGAAAAAATTCCCGAAGGTGCAACCACGTGTAGCTTATGTTCTCGCTTACGGCGTGGCATTATTTACACCACCGCAAAACAGCTGGGTGCGACTAAAATTGCGCTAGGCCATCACCGTGATGATATTGTAGAAACACTGTTTTTAAATATGTTTTTTGGCGCAAAGCTTAAAGCCATGCCGCCAAAATTGGCGACCAACGATAAACAAAATGTGGTGATTCGTCCGCTGGCTTATTGTGCAGAAAAAGACATTGCCAGCTATGCGCGCCAAATGGAATTTCCTATCATCCCCTGCGACTTATGTGGCAGCCAGCCTAATTTGCAGCGCCAAAAAGTAAAGGATATGTTGCAAGCTTGGGAGCGCGAGCAGCCTGGTCGCATCAATAATATCTTCCGCGCCATTGGCAATATCGAGCCTTCGCACTTAGCAGATTTTTCTTTATATGACTTTAAAGGTTTGAGCCAAGCTGAGAAATCGGATGAAGATCCGCTATTTGGCGACATCGCCAATGCAGGTGGCGCTTTAAGTTTAGCCAGCAATGACGGCACACGAATTGAGTTTACCCGCAATTAATTCACAAAAATTTTACACAATTTAATTTTAAAATTAATTGTCTAATTGCGCATTAGCTTGCTATTATCTAGTCAACTCCCAATGAGTCGCGCTTAAATTCAAGGTTTAAATGTCCAAATTACTGATTGTTGAATCGCCTTCAAAAGCCAAAACGCTTAAAAAATATCTCAGCGATGATTTCGAAGTATTGGCTTCCTACGGCCATGTGCGTGATTTAATCCCCAAAAATGGCGCGGTTGACCCCGCCAACAGTTTTGCCATGAAATATGAGGTGATTGACCGCAACGCCAAGCACATGGATGCGATTACTAAGGCAGTAAAGGCGGCTGATAGCATTTATCTCGCAACCGACCCGGACCGCGAGGGCGAGGCGATTTCTTGGCATATTGCGGAAATTCTGCAATCCAAAAACTTACTTAAAAATAAATTACTCAAGCGCGTAGAATTTAACGAGATTACGCAAACCGCGGTTAAACATGCCATTGATCATCCGCGCGACATTGCGATGAACTTAGTGAATGCGCAACAAGCGCGCCGTGCGCTGGATTATTTAGTTGGTTTTAATTTATCACCATTATTATGGAAAAAAATCCGCCGCGGTCTTTCTGCAGGCCGAGTGCAAAGCCCTGCGTTGCGTTTAATTGTAGAGCGCGAATTAGAGATTGAAGCGTTTAAAAACCAGGAATATTGGACGATACACCTTAATGCGCTAAAACATGCGCACAGTTTTAACGCCAAACTGATTCAATTTCATGGCGAAAAAATTGAACAATTTAGCGTGATTAATCATGACCAGCAAGCCGATATTGTGGGCAAATTACTGCTTGCCAGTGCCGGCAAAACTACTGTTTCGCGCGTCGAAAAAAAGCAACGTAGCCGTAGCCCTGCCGCGCCATTTACCACGTCAACCCTACAACAAGAAGCGGTGCGTAAACTTGGCTTTACAACTTCTCGTGCCATGCGCGTAGCACAACAGCTGTACGAAGGCGTGGATATTGGCTCTGGGACGGTCGGCTTAATCACTTATATGCGTACCGATTCATTTAGCATGGCGGCTGAAGCGGTCATGAGCATACGCGAATATGTGAAGAAGAATTTCGACGTGGATTATTTGCCAAAATCACCCGTGATGTACAAAACCAAAGCCAAAAATGCACAAGAGGCACATGAGGCTATTCGTCCGACCGATATATTCCGTGCGCCTACAGCCATGCGCAAATATTTAAACGACGAGCAATTTAAGCTGTACGAAATGATTTGGAAGCGTAGCCTAGCTTGCCAAATGGCAGCCGCTAAATTTGATGCAGTAAGTGTAGATTTAGCAGTGGGCTCTGAAGCCAATTTATTCCGTGCGAGTGGTCAAACGCTAGTATTTCCAGGCTTTATCGCGGTGTATATGGAAGGCCGAGACGATGAAGAGGAAGAAGGCGAAAGCAAACTGCCGCATTTAGAAACTGGCGAAGTGCTAAACGTAGAAAAAATTTACGGCGACCAACATTTTACTGAGCCGCCACCACGTTATGGCGAAGCCAGTTTGGTTAAAATACTGGAAGAATACGGTATTGGCCGCCCTTCTACTTACGCCAACATTATCAGCACCTTGCAAGATCGTGAATACGTACTGTTAGATAAAAAACGTTTTATGCCGACCGATGTAGGCCGCGTGGTCAACAAATTTTTAACCGAACATTTCACCAAATATGTGGATTATGACTTTACCGCCAATCTGGAAAACGCGCTGGATAGCGTGGCAGATGGCATGCGCGAGTGGGTGCCATTGATGGATGAGTTTTGGCAAGGATTTAATGCGCAATTGCTCAGCAAGGCTGATGTGGACAGGCCAGGCAACGAGTTAATTGACGAAGCTTGCCCAAAATGTGGCCAGCCCTTGCAAAAACAACTCAGCCGTTATGGCACATTTATTGGCTGTACGGGCTATAACGCAGAGCCAGAATGCGATTATAAACGCAGCCTGAATGGCGCGGCGCAGGCAGGTGCAGACCCTGTGACAATCGGTGTGGATGCAGACTCTGGTAAAGAAATTTACTTAATGAATGGTCCGTATGGCCCGTATTTACAGCTTGGTGTGGCAGTTGAAGGCGACAAGAAAAAACCAAAACGGGTGAGTATTCCCAAAGAAATTCCAATCCCCGATGTGAATATTGATATTGCCAATATGCTGCTATCACTGCCGCGTGATTTAGGTTTGCATCCAGAAACCAATAAAAAAATCGTGGTGAATATTGGCCGCTTTGGGCCTTATGTGAATCATGATGGTAAATTTAAATCGATTCCAAAAAGCGAAAGTGTATTTGCAATTGATTTAACTGGCGCAGTCGCCTTGCTAGCCGCTACCAATACTGGCCCGGCACCCATTGCAGATTTAGGTGCACATCCTTCTGGCGAAGGCCGCGTGGAGATCTTTGCAGGCCGCTACGGGCCTTATGTGCAGCATGCCAAAATTCGCGCAACCATACCGAAAAGTATAGAACCTGAAAGCTTAACAATGGATGAAGCGTTGGGATTATTGATTGAAAAATCGGAAAAAGATGAGGCCAGGGGTAAAACTGGCAGCAAAAAAACATTCGCTAAAAAAGCGGCGGTGAAAAAACCAGCCGCCAAAAAAGCTGTTGTTAAGAAGCCTGTTGTGAAAAAAGCCACCCTCAAAAAATAAGCTTCTATTGAATTTAGCAATAAAAAAGCAGCGTTAAGCTACTTTTTTATTGCTAAATTCCTTAAGAAATTCTGCTCGCCATAATTTCGTTGGGTAATTGACCAGTGGTCGTTGCAGTTGGCTCGCTGCTATTATATTCCATCCATTTACGAACCCTGTTAGCGTCGCCAATACGTGTTAGCCTGCCGTTAGAGTCAAGCAACACGACAATCATTGGTGCACCTGCGATTGTTGCCTGCATCACCAAACAACGCCCTGCCTCTGTAATATAACCCGTTTTTGATAAGCCAATTTCCCACTCACCACCACGGACCAAGCCATTACTATTGACAAAACCAACTGGATATCCCCGACCTGCAACGTACACATCATGCGATGGACTGGTGCTAGCTAGGCGAATCTCGGCATATTGATAAGCCGCTTGCACCATTTTAACTAAATCTTCCGCCGTAGAGACATTTTCACTATCCAGCCCTGTAGGGTCAGCAAAGCGTGTATTGACTAAGCCTAATGCATGCGCTTTGTCATTCATCGCTTTCACAAATGCAATTTTTCCACCTGGATAATTATGCGCCAACGCAGATGCAGCGCGGTTCTCAGAGGACATCAAAGCCAATTGCAACATATCGCTGCGGCTAAGTTTGGAGCCCACAGCTAATCTAGAGCTGGTACCTTTAAGATGATCAACATCCTGATCCGATACGGAGATTTCGTCATCCAAGGATTGCTTCGCATCCAGCATCACCATCGCCGTCATCAGCTTGGTGATTGAGGCAATGGGCGTAGGTTGGTTGGTATTTTTGGCGTAGATAATTTCGCCAGTATTTTGGTTAATAATCAATGCCTTATTCGAAGACAACCGCAAAATTCCGCTGCCGTTGTAATCTTCACCCAGCATAATTCTTTGTTGATTTGCGATTTGCAACTGACGTGCTTGACGAAGCTTGAGGCTAGTTTTTTGCCTTTTACCCTTGTAACGGCTAGAAATACGATGTTTAGTTAAGGTATTTTGTTGGCTGGTATAAATGCGTTTATGCGACTCTTTATGCGCAGCCAAAAGCTCAACTGGCGAAGCAACCAAAGCCAACGCTATATAAAATAGCATTATTCTTTTAAAAATTAACTTTACCATTACTGCACAACCTCGTTAATGTTCAAATTGATAATATATAAATAATAGTTATTTGTCAAACAGTTAGCGCTTATATATAAAATATGTATTAAGGTTTGTATTTAGTGAATTTTTTGATACCGGCGCCTATATTGTTACAAGCTAGGTCACTTTATGAGAAAATATACCAAACTTCATTGACCACACTACTCGCCATGAAATTCCCTGAAAATTTATTTTACACTAATGAACATTTATGGGTGCTCCAAGACCCTGATGGATACTGGCTTGCAGGCATTACCGATTATGCGCAAGATTTGCTTGGCGATATTGTTTTTATCGAGCCACCAAAGGTGGATAATAAGTTAGTCAATGGCGCGCCGTGTGGCATTGTGGAATCGGTTAAAACTGGATCGGATTTGCACGCGCCCATGAATGGCGTGGTGACTGAAATTAATGAGGATTTATTGAATGCGCCAGAAGGCATTAACGATAAGCCCTACACCGCATGGATATTCAAGTTTAAGCCAGATGATGCGAATGAAACTAAACATTTTTTAAGCGCTGAGGCCTATAAAAAATTAGTGGCTGACTAATTATTTAGGCAGCACAAACTTCACTTTTAGCAATAAATCTTGTAACTCTGACGTCAATTGATTACGCAAATCCAGCTCTAAACTTGGTAGCGAAGTTGCTAAGATTTGTTGAATATTCTCACGTATCACTGCTTGCACGGCAGGTAAGTCGGCATTAATAGTTGCTAAGAAATTAGCGCGCAACTGCAGGCTTTGCATCGTCATTTCATCCGCAAATTTAGCTTTAACATCATCCACCACAGCCGCATAAATACCAGGAATAGCAGCATTAAAAGTAGCGCTCATCTGCGACAAAATATCGGCCTGAAGCAAGTGCATGTGTTGCGCCAACTCTTGCTTGGCAATTTGATTTAATGTCTGATAATTTTCTGTCAGCGCCTCGCGCACGTTCTCAGTCACAGACTTTACAATATCCGCTTCCAACCTAGGTTTGATGTGTGCGGCAATGCGCGCAATCAGCTCTGGCGTAATTACAGTGGCATCGTCTTGCTCGGGCTTTAAATCTACCCAATCACTTGATTTTGTTCCATCAGCGCTAGTGCCAATTGGCTTGGGCTGATAAACATCAGTCAATAAGGGAATTTTTTTATCTGCCACTATTGTCTCTATTCAATCTTATGTTGAGCATGGTCAATACTCTTAATTTCATAGCCCCTATCACGATAAAACTTAAAACGTGTGCGCGCAGCCGCTTTATCTTGTGCATCATCACTCACCAGCTCAACCAACTGCGTAAATCGGCTAAAAAAAACAGGTGTATTTGTTGTTAAATTAATCAACATATCATCTTGCATTAAATCACTGCCATGCAAGCCAATAACTACGGGTGTTACAGCGGCATTTAAATGATTCTCCTGCACATTTGGCAAAAAGCTTGCAGGCTTATTTTGCCACAAACTTGCGCTAACATCGCTCGCCATTTTTTCATCCGCAGCCAATACCATCACTTGGCGACGCTTCAATAGCGCCGATTGCACCAAGTCTGCAATGGCTTGTTGTTTATCGGCCACATTAAAATAAAACTCTATGCGTGTCATTTTGACTTAGTTTTGGCTGCTATTGTACTAGTTCTTTTGTGCCCGTTTCACGAGAAACGTCGTTAAAAGCGGCACTGGGCGGCCTGTTCCGCCTTTTTCTTTGCCACTTTTCCACGCCGTACCTGCAATATCCAAGTGCGCCCAATCGAATTTTTTTGCGTAACGAGACAAAAAGCAAGCCGCGGTAATACTGCCCCCAGCACGCCCGCCAATATTGGCCATGTCGGCAAAATTGCTATCAAGTTGGCTTTGAAACTCTTCCCACATTGGCATGTGCCAAGCACGATCGTGCGCAATTTCGCCCGCAGCTAATAATTCATGCGCAAGCGCATCTTTATTACTAAACAAGCCACTAGGATGATGCCCCAAAGCGATGACACACGCGCCGGTCAGCGTGGCAATATCCACTACTGCGCTCGGCTCAAAACGCTCAGCGTAAGTCAGTGCATCGCACAAAATCAAACGGCCTTCGGCATCAGTGTTCAATATCTCGATGGTTTGGCCAGACATGCTAGTAAGAATATCGCCGGGCTTAATCGCGCCTGCATCGGGCATATTCTCGCAAGTGGGGATAATACCTACCGCGTTAATCGCCAGCCCTAGCTCGCCAATCGCCTTGAATGTGCCTAAAACGCTGGCCGCACCGCACATGTCATATTTCATTTCATCCATATCGCCGCCTGGCTTAAGCGAAATACCGCCCGTGTCAAAGGTAATGCCCTTGCCCACTAGCGCCACTGGTTTTTGGTCTTTTTTGCCTTTTAAATGCTGCAACACAATCAACCGTGGCGGCTCTACACTGCCTTGCGCAACGCCCAAAAACGAACCCATACCTAGTTTTTCAATTTCTTTTTTCTCTAACACTTCTACTTTAAAGCCGTAAGTTTTGGCGAGCTTTTTAGCTTGCTCACCCAAATATGTCGGCGTGCAAATGTTCGGTGGTAAGTTGCCTAAATCTTTGGCTAAACTTACCCCTAAACTAATCGCCAAACCATGTTTTACACCAGCTTCAGCTTGTGCGTTCTCAGATTGATTGACAAAGATTGCAATTTTATTCAAGGTTTTTGGTTCAGATTTTTTAAGCTTGATCGCGTTCACTTGGTAAGCGGCATCCATCGCAACTTCCACCAATTGCGCAACTTTAGTGTGAATATCGGCTTTTTTAATGGCTAATTCGGCCAAGAAAAAGCTCGCGCTAGCAACACCTTTGGGCAAAGCTTTAACTGCAGCATGCACCGCATGACGATAATGTCGTTCGCTAAACTCCGCTTGTTTACCCAAGCCAAGCAGCATGACACGCGCTGCACTAGCCCCTACAGCGCCGTGCAACACTAGGGTTGCGCCTAACTTTCCCTCCATGTCACCGTTTTTTAACACTGCACTGATGGCTTTATTAGAGGCTATATCCAAACTTTTTGCAGCATCGCTTAATTTTCCGCCTTCAAATAGGCCTACAACCACACAATCCACACGTTGTTTTTCAGGATTTCCGTTTTTTATGCTAAATTCCATTGCAGTCCTTTTAACTTTTACTTAATGTTTACTCTAAAATCTAATTATCTAGCGTTTTGACTTGAAATCAAAGCGCAAATTTGCACAATATTTAAATTGAAAATATTCAAAAAATCTTTATCGCAAGAGCTTATCAGCACCGCTGGCGCGATGTTCCTGATACTCGTCGGCATTGTCATTGCCCAGCGCGCTGGTAATTTGGTGCGGCTTGCGGCAAAAGGCATTTTGCCCAATGACGCAATCAATACTTTGCTTGGATTCAGCATGGTGAAGTTCTTGCCGATGATTTTATCCTTAAGTATTTTCTTGGCCGTATTAATGACACTTTCACGCTGGCATCGCGATTCTGAAATGGTAATCTGGTTCAGCTCTGGACTTGGCCTGAATAAATGGATACGGCCGATTCTCAGTTTTGCCATTCCAATCATTATCGTCATTACGCTGTTAAGCCTATGGGTAATGCCATGGGCGACACAGAAAGGCCAAGACTACAAAGAGCAGCTTAAAAGCCGCGACGAGCTTTCCACCATCAGTCCAGGTGTTTTTAAAGAATCGAATTCCGGCGATCGCGTGTACTTTGTAGAGAGTTTTGATGAACTTGGCAATGTCGTCAAAAACATCTTCGTACAATCTACACAGCACCAAAAAACAGGAGTGATCGTAGCGAGCACTGGCAGTCGTAAAAAAGTAGAAAATGGCGACAACTTCTTGGTGCTGGACAAAGGTCGCCGTTATGAAGGCAAGCCTAACTCCGCCGAGATTTCGACCACCGAATTTGAACGCTATGCGGTGCGCATTCGAACCAAAGAGACTGCTCCAGAACCCTATACAAGGCAGGCCATATCTACCAAAGAATTATTGCAAAATACCAATTCTGGTAATAATGCGGAATTGCAATGGCGCCTTGCTATCCCAATCTCTGCGCTGGTATTGGTACTGCTGGCAATCCCGCTCAGCTTTGTTGATCCGCGCGCGGGACGTTCGCTCAACCTTATTTTTGCGATTGTCATTTATATCATTTACAACAATATACTCAGCATATTCCAGGCCTGGGTAACACAAGGCAGGCTTAGCGCTACGGTTGGTTTGTGGCCCGTACATTTATTTTTCTTAACGCTGACTTTTTATATGTTTTATAGGCGCAATCATCTGCTGCCGCTGCTGCCAAAATTTCCGGCTAATTTCTCCAGTTTATGGAAAAAACCTAAGCGCCAATGAAAATCTTTAATCGTTATTTTTGGCAGGAAATCAGCATCAATATTTTAATGTTTATGCTGGGTCTATTGGCCATGTTCTCGTTCTTCGATTTAATGCAGGAACTCGACAGCCTCGGCCAAGGCAATTATGGCCTCGGCAAAGTGCTGGAATTTGTACTGCTAAGCATTCCGGGACATATTTACGAAGTGGTGCCGGTTGCGGTGCTGGTGGGCATGATGTATGGCCTAGGCACGCTGGCACGCAACTCAGAGCTCGTTGTCATGCGCGCGAGTGGTTTGTCTTTAGCCAATATTGGTTCAATGCTCATCAAAGTGGGCTTGTTATTTACCTTAATCACGTTTTTAGTGGGCGAGCTTATCACACCCATTAGCGAAAAAATGGCGCAGCGCATGCGCATTAAAGCTACTGATTCTGTAATGGCACAAGACTTTAAATCTGGCTTATGGGTAAAAGATGGCAAAAGCTTTGTACACGCAGAAGCCGTGCTACCAGATGCCAGTTTATTGAATGTACGTATTTATGAATTTGATGAAAACTTTAAGTTGCGCAGCATTAGTATTGCAAAAAAGGGAGCTTTCACAGATGAGCGCTGGGGGTTAACTGAAGTCACACAGACTAAATTCAACACCTTTAAAAAAATCGAGCAAAATAACGTACAAACACAGTTTTTCAACAAAGCTGACTGGGTATCATTGATTCAACCTGAATTATTAAACGTGCTATTAGTAGCGCCCGAAAAAATGTCCGCATGGAATTTATATTCGTTTATCGATTATCTAGAAACCAACAAACAAAAAGCAACGCGCTATGAAGTGGCACTTTGGTCGAAAATGATTTATCCGCTCGCCTGTATGGTAATGGTGATTTTAGCGCTGCCGTTTGGCTTTTTACAGCAACGCGCTGGCGGCACCAGCGCCAAAATTTTTATTGGTATTATGTTAGGCGTAGCCTACCAAATCATGAATCGCGTATTTATTCACTTGGGCGTGCTAAACGATTGGCCGCCACTGATGAGCGCAATTACGCCGACTATTCTATTTTTGATGGCTGGTTTGAGTTTGTTGATTATGATTGAGCGTAGATAACTTAATCACGCCAAGCAAATAAACCGTGTTTTTAGCAATCTATCGTGTAAAAATAAACCTTCTTTATCCACAAAAATCCAAACATAACCCAGCCCGCAAGCCAATAGGGAAATGCTTCCTAGGGCATATCTAATTAAAGCTTGTGACATGCTTAAAGTTGTATTTTGCGCGTTCACTAGCTTAATTTTCCAAGTTTTGGCTGCCAAAGTTTGGCCGCTTTTTACCCAACACCACACAAAATATGCGCCTGTCATTAGCCACAAAAAAAACTGTAGAAGTAAGCGTTTACTATCATGTCTTGCATCGCCAAACAAACGCACAAAAACCCATGTGCACAACATCCATAACGCAAAAAGCACTAGCAACTCGTACATACAAGCGGCAAAAAGTCTTAAGCATGTGGCATTTTTTATCATTAAATGTTCAAGGTGTAAAAAAGCCCACTATAACAAATAGCGGGCTAGTATTCACTCACATTTAAAACTAACGGCCTTTAAAATGATTATTGCACTTCAGCGCCGTATGGTCATCGCGCACGGCATACACCGTTTGCTTAAATGCACGCCGCTCTACAGCTCGCAAAAAATCTGATAACTCTTCTGAACTTGCCATGAAGTTTTTAATTTATTCAGTAAGGTGAAGCATAACAGCTTTAAGTTTTGCACTATACCAGTGTAACGTGCGCAACCGTTTGATGCGATTAATACCAGCAATGATGAGCTAGGTCCGATTAAATCGGACCTAGCTCACCTTAACTTAACGCAATGGCCAAATAAGCTAAGTACATCGCGCCATTTACCAATAAATGCCAAACCCTAATGCCGCCTTTGGCCATTAAATAGCGTAGCCATAATGCTGCTATCAGCGTAATAATAATGCCCCACAGCACCTCTTTACGTGGCTCCCACGGCGTGAGCATAATACCAATTGCTGGCAATAAAGTGCCTTGAAATACCATTGCGCCAGTAATATTGCCAAACGCCAGCGTGTCTTTGCCTTTGCGTATCCATAAAATACTATTCACTTTTTCGGGCAATTCAGTCGCAATCGGAATAATCAACAACGAAAGCAATAATGCGGAAATTCCGACAATAGCGGCTACGCCTTCCACTTGATTAATAAAGCCTTTTGCCCCCAAAATCAGCAAACCTAAACCTAACAATAATTGCAGCAAAATCACCGCCATATTGTTCGGCAAACCAAATTTGCACAGAAACATGTCAGTGTCTGCTTCGGTGGCGTGGCCATCATCTACCAGCGCTTTCGACGCGCGTATGGTCATCAGCACGTAAACAAAGTAAATGATCACCATACCTGCACCAATGCCATAGCGCACGGCTGCTTGTGTATGCGGCACATACATGGCAATAGCGGCTACTGTAAACGCGATAATAAAAAAGTTTAAATCTCGCAATAGTCCTGTGCGCTCTGGGCGCAAATGACCTTGTGTGCCACGGCGCTTCCATACTGAGATGGCCATGAGTGCTAATGACAGCGTGGCCAACATCAAAGGCGCCCCCAATATGGCACCCACGCCAATTTCATGGCCAGCGTTTACATTTGCTGTGCTGGAGGTATAAGTAAAAATCGCCAACAGCGGCACCAAAGTTTCTGGTAGCGCCGTGCCCACTGCGGCAAATATAGAGCCTGTCACGCCTTCTGAAATGCCTAACTTTTCGCCCAAATGCTCTAACGCATTGGTAAACACCTCCGCCGCAATTAAAATAACCACCAACATCGCCAAAAGCTGTATAAATATCACGAGTTTGCCTTTACAATAAACCGTCTGAATAAGCACAATTTTAACGGATTACGCTCCAACTTGCATGACAAACAAAAAATTAAAAACATCAAAATTAACATTAAATGCCGCAGGCTATGTTGCATCCGCCACACAAATTGCCTCGCCCAACGTTGATGCAAGGCCAGAAAATACAAATATAGACTTAATTGTTATTCATAACATCAGCCTGCCACCAAATATCTATAAGGGTTCTGGCGTAGTTCAGTTATTTACCAATCAACTTAACCCCAACGAACATCCATATTATGCCGAGATTTACACCCGCAAAGTATCCTCGCATTTTTTCATTCGGCGTGATGGCGAGCTGATGCAATTCGCATCTTGTTTGCAACGCGCTTGGCACGCGGGCGTTTCTAGTTGGCAAGGACGTGAACGTTGTAACGATTTTTCGGTCGGAGTAGAGCTGGAAGGCAGCAACTTTGAGGCGTTTGAGGCGGCACAATATCAAACGCTTAAATCGCTGTTAAACTGTTTGCGAAAAGCTTACCCGATTCAACATATTACAGGCCATTCAGACATCGCGCCTGGTCGTAAAACCGACCCAGGGCCTTATTTTGAGTGGAATAGAATTAAAGGGTGTTAAAAACTTAAAACATGCAAAAAATTATTTCAACTTTCTTCATCGGCCTGCTGGCCTTTCTGCTCGCGGCTTGTGGCGCATCTAATGACAAGTCTGCAGAAAAAGATGGCGAGAAAAAAGGTCTAAAGCCAACGCTCGTCACCGTCACGCAAATCAAAAATCAAGCCATTGAAACCACTGAAGAAGCGGTCGGCTCGCTTGAAGGTTTAATCGACCCCACTGTAGCGGCTGAGGTGGCCGCACGCGTAATTAAAGTGCACGTTAATCCTGGTCAATTAGTTAAAAAAGGACAGTCCATCGCCACTTTAGATGCTGGCGATTTTGCGATGCAGCGCAACGAGGCGGCGGCAGAAATCGCGCGCATTCAAGCTTTGTTAGAAAACCAGGCCAAAATTGTGGCAAGAAATCAGGCTTTGGTAGATAAAAAATTCATCTCACAAAACGCGGTGGATAACGAAGTTGCCCAGCAAAGCGTACTGAGACAACAGTTGGAAGCGGCCAGAGCGCGCGTTGGCAGCATTATCCACAGCACTAATAAAGCCAGAGTTATCGCCCCTGTAAGCGGTGTTGTAGAAAAAAAATTGGTGGATACTGGCGACTTTGTGCGTGTGGGCGACCCTATCGTGCAAATTATTTCTAAACAAAAACTGCGCGCGCACTTGCCTTTCCCAGAACAGATTGGCGCGCAACTCAAACCAGGCTTAAAAGTGCGCTTGACCACGCCGACTAGCAATAAAACGGTTGAATCTGTGATTCACGAACTCAAACCCATGATTACGGAAGGTAGCCGCACCATTGATGTGATTGCGGATGTGGCAAATGAGCCTAACTGGCAGCCTGGTGCCAGCGTAACGGGTAAAGTAATTTTAGGCGAACAAGCCGCCGCCTTGATGATTCCCGAACAAAGTTTGGTGCTGCGCCCGGCGGGTGAAGTGGTGTACGTGGTGCGTGACAGTGTGGCATATCAAGCTGTCGTCAAAACTGGCGCTCGCCAAAATGGTTTAATTGAGATGCTGGAAGGCTTGCAAGCAAATGACATGATAGTAGTGGATGGCGCAGGTTTCTTAACGGACAAAGCGCCTGTGACAATCGCGCCTGATACAACTGCTAAAAATTCAAAGTTCTAAATCAGGCAAGGCGCGAGCAAAAAAATTGCAACGCCGCATATGTTTGATTAGGTAAGGAGTGATTTTTTTGTGATGAACGAAGCATGATGACGAAATTTGGGTTTTTAAATGAGCCTGCCTGAACTATCGATTAGACGCCACGTCCTCGCCTGGATGCTATCAGGTGTCATCATCTTATTTGGCTTAATTGCCTATCATCGCATCGGCGTAGATCGCATTCCATCGATTGATTTCCCAGTGATTATGGTCAGCACCACTTTACGTGGCGCCGACCCTGACGTTGTCGACACCAGCATCACCAGCGTCATCGAATCCGCCATCAACACCACGCCTGGCATTGATCATATCCAATCCGCGTCCTCGCCTGGGGTTTCCAGCATTAGCATTACCTTCGTGCTGGGCAAAGATATTGATGTGGCTTATAACGAAGTGCAGGCCAAGGTAAACCAAGTATTACGGCGCTTGCCCACGGACACCGATCCGCCCTCGATATTTAAAGTAGATACCAACGCCGCACCCGTGATTTGGCTGGCTTTGAGTGGTGACCGCACCATCCAGCAACTCAATTTATACGCCAATAACGTACTCAAGAAAAAGTTTGAAACCATTAACGGCGTGGGCGAAGTGCAATTGGGCGGGCGACGCGATCGCGTGATTCGTGTGAACGTCAACCCAGAGCGCATGGCGGCTTACAAACTCACGGCCAACGATTTAATCACGGCATTCAACCGCGAGCACGTGCAATTACCAGGCGGATTCTTAGTCAGTCAACAAGCCGAACAATTGCTCAAGCTCGATCTCGAATTTCACAATGTGCAAGAGCTCGCCAATTTAATTGTGGTATCAAGAGCAGGCGCACCCGTGTACTTAAAAAACGTCGCGACCATTGAAGATGGCATCACAGATAATCGCCAAGTGGCACGCTATAACGGCAAGCCCACAGTAGGCATAGGCATGGTGAAAATTGCCAATGCCAACACGGTAGAAATTATCAATGAAGTGTTACGCAAATTAGCAACCGAAGTGCGCCCTAACTTGCCAGCCGGCATGACGCTGGAAATTTCCACCAATGATTCCACTTTTATTAATCAAATGGTTGCAGGTCTTAAGGAGCACTTAGTAGAAGGCACACTGTTTGCAGCACTAATCGTGTTGATTTTCATGCGCTCTTTTAGCTCGACTTTGATGATTTGTTTAGAGATTCCAGTCTCACTGTTAGGCGCCATTGCGGTGATGTATTTTTCTGGCTACACCTTTAACAGCATGACGCTACTAGCCTTATTATTACTTATTGGCGTGGTAGTGGATGACGCGATTGTGGTGCGAGAGAGCATTTTGCGCCACATGTCGGGCGAAGTTGGTATTGGGCTAAAAAACCTTAATTTAAATGATAAACGCGCAGTTACCGCCTATCGCATCCAAACTACCATCGATGGCAGTCGCGAGGTAGTATTTGCGGTGCTTGCCTCTTCGCTGTCACTGGTATGTATTTTTGCGCCCGTCATCTTTATGGATGGCGTAATCGGCATGTTTTTTAAATCTTTTGCCGTGGTGGTGACGTTCGGCGTACTGGTTTCGCTGTTTGTTTCGCTCACGCTCACGCCCATGTTGTGCTCGCGCTATTTAAGCGTCACGCATAAAGACAATGCACTTTACCGCGCTTTCGGCCGCGTGCTGGCAAGCTTAGATAATGTGTACAAAAAACTACTTAATTTTTCACTCACTCATCGTGGGTTGGTATTGCTCACGACTGCTTTATTCGTTGGCTTTACTGGCTATTACACCCTCAAAAATGTCGATAAAGATTTTGTGCCAGAAACCGACGAAGGCGGCTTTACTATCAGCATTAAAACGCCTTTAGGGTCGAGTTTAGCGTACACCGATTCACGCCTTAAATTAGTCGAAGCCATGCTTGCCAGCCACAAAGATGAAGTGGAAAGTTACTATGCCAGTATCGGCGGCGGCGCTCGCGGACAGGTCAACCAAGGTAATATCAATGTGCGGCTAAAACCCAAAGAAGAACGCGAAAAAAGCCAACAAACGCTCACCAAAGAGCTTAGAAAAGAGTTCGAAAGCATTCCTGGCGTGCGCGCTATTCCATCGCCCACTTCCATCGTGCGCGGTCAGCGCTCTGAAAAATTGCAATTCAACCTGACAGGCACGAACCTGCAAGAGGTTGGCTACATTTCAGCAGAACTGCAACAAGCGCTAAGCGCAGAGCCAGATATTGGCAAAGTCGATGTGGATGTACAACTGGATTTACCGCAATTGGACATTAAAATTGACCGCGCCCGCGCGGCAAATCTTGGTCTAACTGCCAACGACATCGCGTCTGCGGTTTCGCTGTATGCGGGCGGCATCAACGTGGCCAAATACAATGACAAGACTGGCGATGGCCAGCGTTACGACATTCGCCTGAAAACCAGCGAGGACGCGCTTAAACACACGGCTGACTTAAAAAAAATTTACTTGCGCAGTAGTAGTGGCGAGCTGATACGACTGGACGCAGTCGCCAGCTTTAAACCCGTGCTGGGCGCCGCCGTGATTGGCCGTTACGATTTGCAATATGCGGTAAATTTTTATGCAAATCCCAATGTGCCGCTGGGCGAGGCGATAGATTTGGTGAATGAAACCACCGCCAAACTGGTACCGCCAAGTTACAAAGTGAAGTTTACTGGCCAAGCGGAAGAATTAGGCAAAACTATGAAGAATATGACCTTTGTATTTTCACTCGCTTTTGTATTGCTTTATATGGTGCTGGCTAGCCAATTCAACTCATTTATTCAACCATTCATTATCATGCTGGCACAGCCGCTCGCCATTATCGGCGGCTTGATTGCCTTGCTAATAACAGGCAATACACTGAATATTTTCTCCATGATAGGCTTGGTATTGCTCATCGGCTTGGTCGCCAAAAACTCGATTCTGCTAGTCGATTTAACTAATCAGCTGCGTGAAAAAGGCGCGAGCATTAACGACGCACTGCGTGAAGCCTGCCCAATAAGATTGCGCCCTGTATTGATGACTTCACTCACCATTATTTTAGCGCTGCTGCCAGCCGCCATTGGCTTGGGCGCTGGTTCTGAAACCAACAAACCACTTTCGGTCGCCATTATCGGCGGCTTGATTTCATCCACATTACTCACCTTGGTGGTTGTGCCAGCGGCGTACTCTTTGGTGATGAGCGCGCTCGAAAAATTCAACTTAGTAAAATTTCAAGCTAAAAATCAAGCTTAACTATTCTAAAATAAAATGGCTGCGCAAGCCAATATCCATGCGGTCTGCATGGCATGTATCATTTGTTTGAAACGAGTTTTTGCACCACCAAGCTGCCTATCATGTCACCCTGCACATTCACCGTGGTGCGTAGCGTATCAAGCAGCCTATCAATTGGCAGCAAAATCGCAATCGCCTCGGCTGGCAAACCAACCGATTGCAATACCATCACCATAGTCACCATGCCCGCACTGGGGATACCTGGCGCGCCGATGGCAGCGATCATGGCGGTGAAAAAAACGATGAGTTGCTGCACAAAACTCAGTTCTACGCCGACCAAATTAGCAATAAACAAGGCAGCGGCGGCTTCGTAAAGCGCGGTTCCATCCATATTTACCGTCGCGCCCAGCGGCACCACAAAGCCCGCAATTTCTGGCTTAACGTGTAAATGTTGCATGGTGCAGCGCATGGTGACTGGCAAAGTGGCGCTACTGGAGCTGGTCGCAAACGCCGTCACCAAAGCTTCGCGCGCGCCGCGCCAAAACCACAGCGGTGTTTTGCCTGTAATTAAATAAAGTAATAGCGGCAAAATTAGCACACCGTGCAATAACGTCGTGCTAATCACCACGGCCATAAATTTAGCCATGGAACTCAGCATGGCGGTATCTTGCGTGGCGACCAGTTTAATGAGTAGAGCGGCAATGCCAAATGGTGCCAGCAGCATCACCCAGCCGACAATGCGCATGGTGATTTCTAGGCCTTCTTGCAAGATGCTTAGAATATTTTTATAGCGCTCACCGCCCATCACCAGCGCGATGCCTAAAATAAGCGCAAAAATCACCACAGCTAGCACATTGCCTTCTGCCAATGCGTTAAAAGGATTGACAAACAAGCCGTGCAAAAACTGGCTAGAAAATTCTGACAACGTTAATTGTTGCGTTTTAAATTGCCCCATTGCATCGGCAAACATGGCAATTTGCATACCTGCACCTGGCTTAAAATACAGGCTGGCGGCCATGCCTATGGTGATCGCAATCGCCATGGTGAACATAAAAAAGATGAGCGTGGTTTTCCAAACTCGATGCATTTGGTGATGCTGACGCAAATTGGCAATGCCCACCGCAATACTGCAGAACACCAGTGGAATTAAAACCATTTTGAGCAAATCAATAAATAGTGTGCCGACTAAACCTGACACATACAAACTGCTTGTTACCATTGTATTTTCAACACCAAGCCCATGAAAATAAAGCCCAGCCACAATGCCAACAACTGCGCCGATTAAAATTTGAATGTTAAGGCTAGGTAGTTTCATTGACTATTTTTCCTTGACTATCTTAGGCTTGGCAGCCGCTTTTTTAGCAGGATTGGCTTCAACAACTTCAGCTACTTTAGTGGCGACTTCTTTAACAGGTGTTGTTTTAATAGCTTCCGCTTTACGCTCGAACACTGCCGCAAAAAAACCATCGGTGCCATGTAGATGCGGTAATAATTTTAGGTATTTTCCAGTATCCAGCTTGATTTGTTGCTGCGCCAATATTTCACTTGCAGGCATTAAACTAAACTCAGGATTAGTCTCCAAAAATGCTTCGGCGATGTTCTCATTTTCGTCTTGCAACAAGCTGCAAGTGGCGTAAATTAAGCGCCCGCCAGCTTTGGTGAGTTTAGCCGCGCGCGCTAAAATGTTGGTTTGTTTAATATTCAGATCGGCAATATCTTTTTCTTCAAAACGCCATTTTAAATCTGGATTGCGACGCAAGGTGCCAAAGCCGCTACATGGCGCATCGACTAGCACGCGATCAAATTTGCCATTTAAACGCTTTAATTTCTGGTCATTTTCACTGGTAATCACTTGTGCATGTAGGTTCGATAAACCTGAGCGTTTTAAACGTTGCCCTAAACTCTGTAAACGTCGCTCAGATACATCAAACGCATACAAGCGACCGGTATTCTTCATTAGCGCGCCAATTGCTAAACTTTTTCCGCCTGCCCCCGCACAAAAATCTGCAATCATTTGACCGCGTTTTGGTGCAACTAAATAACTTAAAAGCTGGCTGCCTTCATCTTGCACCTCAATTTTTCCTTCGGTAAATAGCACGTGCCTACTAATATTCATACGGCCTGGCATGCGAATGCCAATGGGTGAATGTGCGGTAATTTCTATGGTGTTTTCATTCGAAGTATTTTCAGCCAACATTCTTTTTAGCGTATCTTCGCGGTTGCCTTTAATGGTATTGACACGCAAATCTAAACTCGCTTGATCAAACATGCTGCGACAAATCGTCAGCGCTTCCGCCTCGCCATATTGCGCCACCAGTTTATGCCACAGCCAATCACGCACATCTGCCTGAACTGCTAATGGTAAATTCTCAGTCGGTTTAGCTTTAATGGTGTGCGCCCATTCGGTTTGCTGTTCATTCAACACCGATTCCATCTCGCGTATGCTTTTGCCCTGCACGCGCAGCAGCCACGCCAATATGAGCTTGCGCGCATCGTCGGGGTCATTTTCTTCATTCGCGGTAACGGTGCTTAAATAGCGTAAACGGCGCAACACGCCATAGACGCTCTCAGCCACAAAGGCGCGATCTTTAGTGCCAAGTTCGCGATTATTGCGGAAAAAATCGCTCAATTTGGCATCGGCTGGACTATTGAAATCGAGTAGATTTGCCAGCACTACTGCGGCCTGACGGATTAAATTTGCATTCATTGTTTATCTTTTTTAAATTAATTTATGGTTGGCCGATTTGAATTGATACGGGTTGCCAGCATCTCTACTACACCGCCATTATTCTCTATTTTTCGAATTTTTACTGGCACATATTGATAATCTACCGCCAACCAAAGCTCGGTTTTTTCATCTGAATCAACTCCACTATGCATAATACGCATAGTTTTAATTTCGCCAAACTCAGTATTAATGTTTTCTTCACCTTCAAAACTATAGTGGTAAACCCTTAATTTTTTACCAGTTACGATGGGAATTTGCATGTTTTGCAACGGCGCCACATGCATAAATTGATACATAAAACTTAACAAATCTTGTGCGCCTTCGGGCAAATCTTCAGTTTTCATACCTTTTGAGGTCTGCATGATAACTTTTTTATTAGGCCAATCAAAATTGGCAGTACGCGTTTTCTCTGTTTTATTGCCAAATTGATACAGATAATTAACAGGTTGCAAACCAATTTTGATGAGAAAGCCCTCACTCACTTGTAGTAAGTCTGGAAACAACAATGCAGCAAAACCACTACCTTCCGTGAGCCATTTCAACCGATAATGGTTTCCATCAGTCAAATTGTAGGTGATAGTGGCTGACCCTTCTACACTACCATCTATTTTAGTGCGCACATCAAACTTCGTCTCCACAAACTGATAAGCGTTTTCGTTAATCACTAAACCTGCATCCACTGACTGCGACTCTTCCTGCGGCGGTTCAGGCGCAGTATTTTCTATAGGCGGCTGCGTGATGGGCTGTGACTCAGTGGGCGTTTCAGCGACCACTGGTGTTTCAATTATGGATTCTGGTACTTGCTCAGGATGCGCCTCAATATTGGCTTTTGACGGCGCTTCTTTTGGCGACTCCATTACTGGTTCATATGCAGCAGTTGGTTCTGGCATTGGTGTTTCAACTTCTTTCACCACCACTTTTGGTATCTGAATGCGAGCTTCAATCGTATGCATTTCTTTTTTTAAAATGGGCAACGAAAAATCAAAACCTCCAAATAACAAGGCATGTAACGCAGCAGAAATAAGCAATGTGAGCGCAAGTCGCTGGTAACTTTGATCTTGCGCCAGTGCTACTAATTTACTCCACATGAATCTTTGTCAGAGTTTGCTCAAAACTATCGCCATCTTCGTCCGTAAGTTTATAGCGCACTGGCAAATAATATTGATCTTGTGCCAACCAAAGTTGCTTCTTGTCATCGCCTGCGGCCGCTTGGTTAGCAATATGCAAAGTTTTATAACTTGCCTTTGCTACATCCAACTTTAAGCCACGTGCCATCACTTTATATTGGTAATGATTCAACTTTTTGCCTATTATTAGTGTTAACTTAATTTCGTCTTTTGTAGGCGGATTAAACATAAACTGATAAAAGTAACTCGCTAAATCCTGCGTACCTTTTTCTAAGACTTCAGTGCTGTGCTCGCCTTTTACTTGCACAGTGAGCACATTTTTTGCCCAATTAAAATCTGCAATCAACGTTTTTTTTGCACTTTTCCCTTGATGCAACTCGAAATGATTTGGTTTCAAACCAGCTTTGGTTACAGTCCCCGTGCTAGTGAGTACACGCTGATTCATTAACGCATACACACCCAGACCTTTAGTCACAGACTTAATATGATACTGCTGGCCTTTTTGCGTAAAGCTTTCGGTTACTTTAGCAAAGCGCTTGCCATTGCGGCTAACGTCGTACTCAAGCTGAATATTTTTTGGGTATGCAAATGCTAGATTTGTGCCTAGAAAAAATAGAATGATTAATTGCGTCAGTTTTAACATGCGCTTCTTCCAAGTTTAAAAGCATTTAACGCTTGACCACTAAACCAGTGGTCAATTAAACAACAATAGTAGGCGCTTCGCCCGCTTTTTGTGTGCGAATTACGCCAATTTCATACACGGTTTCGCCAGTTGCTTGCAGCAACTGTTTCGCTTGCGTCGCGTGGGCTTTATCGATAATCACCGCCATGCCAATGCCACAGTTAAAGGTTTTATACATTTCACTGTGTGTGATGTTGCCTTGCGCTTGCAGCCATTGAAACAATGGCGGCAGTTGCCACGATTTCGCCTGAATTTCTGCGGCTAAACCTGCGGGCAACACGCGTGGAATGTTCTCGGTAATGCCACCACCCGTAATATGCGCCATGCCTTTTACTGGTAGCGTTTCTATTAACTTAAGTAACGACTTCACATAAATCTTGGTCGGTGCCATCACCACATCTTTAAATTTTCTACCATGAAAGTCTGATTCAAAGTCAATGCCTGAATTTGCAATGAGCTTACGAATCAATGAATAACCATTACTATGCGCGCCGCTGGAAGCCAAGCCCAGAACAACATCGTCTGCTGCTATTGTCGTGCCATTGATGATATTTTCTTTATCCACACAGCCGACCGCAAAGCCCGCCAAATCATATTCGCCCGCTGGGTACATGCCTGGCATTTCTGCCGTTTCGCCGCCCACCAGCGCACAGCCAGATTGCTCACAACCCTCCGCAATGCCTTTAATCACCTGCACGGCGGTGCCTACCTCTAACTTACCACAAGCGAAATAATCGAGGAAAAATAGCGGCTCAGCACCTTGCACGAGAATATCGTTGACGCTCATCGCGACTAGGTCAATGCCGACGGTGTCATGTTTATTGAGCTCAAAAGCCAGCTTAAGCTTGGTACCAACGCCATCAGTTCCAGAAACCAAAATCGGCTCTTTAAATTTTGTTGGCACCGCAAATAGCGAGCCAAAACCGCCAATACCACCCAACACTTCTGAGCGCATGGTACGTTTGGCATACGGCTTAATCTGCTCCACCAGCGCATCGCCCGCTTCAATATCAACGCCGGCATCGCGGTAACTAATAGAGGTCTTATCATTGCTTGGTGTGGTCAAAACGCGGCTCGCTTCTCAATCAAAAGTTTAAATGTCATGTTGCAGGTTTATTTAAGTATAATTTTAACTCATATGGTCAATAAACCCCAAAATAGCGCTGCTAAAAAAACAGCGCGCCAAAATAACAATACTGGCAATCTACTCACCAATAATCATTGCTTGATTTTAGCTGCAATTTTTGTATTTTTGCTTTACTTATTACTGCCCGTGCTCACACCGTTTTTAATCACAGCAATTCTCGCTTATATTTGTGATCCGTTAGTGGATAAATTAAGCAAGCTACACATTGGCAAGCTTAAATTTGGCCGCACGCTTTCGACTGTGTTGATGATGGCCGCCATATTTTCTGCCATATTTTTGCTATTTTCAATCTTAATTCCGCTGCTACAAAAAGAATCTGCGCTCATCGCGGAACGGCTACCCGCCTTTATCGGCCGTCTTAGAGATTTAATCGAGCCTTGGTTACACACAAGATTTGGCATGCATTTTGATGTGGATAGCGCAAAAATTCAGGAAATTATCACCAAAAACTGGAAAACTGCGGGCAATTTGCTTGGTGACACGCTTATACTGGCTGGCAGCCACGGCATGGCACTTATCGGTGTGCTAGCAAATATTTTATTATTGCCCGTTGTGCTATTTTATCTACTGCGCGATTGGGATACTTTTGTGACCAATATAAGCGACCTGATTCCTCGTGATTGGCACGATAAAGCGGTCGACATCGCACAAGAAATCGACCAAGTACTGGCCGAATTTTTACGCGGCCAGCTTTCTGTCATGCTCGCCATGAGCGCATTTTATGTGGCTGGTTTGTGGTTGGTCGGCTTAGAGATGGCGCTGCCAATTGGCTTAATTGCAGGCCTGCTGGGCTTTGTGCCGTATTTAGGCATTGCCCTAGGCCTAAGCTTGGCGATGCTTGTGGCAGCATTGCAATTTACCAGTTTCGGCCAAGTCATTCCCGTTTTATTAGTATTTGGCCTCGGCCAATTGATCGAAAGCATGTGGCTTACGCCAAAATTAGTGGGAAACCGCATCGGTTTACATCCAGTCGTCGTTATTTTCGCTTTACTCGCGGGCGGGCAATTATTTGGCTTGGCAGGCGTGTTGCTAGCCTTACCCATGGGAGCGGTCATTGCCGTAGCCTTGCGACACACCAAAGATAATTACTTGGGTAGCGATGCCTATTTAAAATAAGCGCGCTATGAAGCAATTACTTTTAGACATCAAACCAGCGGCTGCACCCTCGCTAGATAATTTTATTGTCGGCCGCAATGCCGAAGCGCTCGCCAGCTTGCGCGCTGCAATCAGTGGTCAGAATCAGCCGCGTTTTATTTATCTTTGGGGCGAAAGAGGCAGTGGTAAATCGCATTTACTATCGGCCTGTGACGAAATATTCATACTGGTTGCAGACGATGTGCATTTGCTCGATAATGATGCGCAAATTGCATTATTTAACACTTACAACCAATTAAAAGAAACTGACGGAACGCTGATTACCGCAGGCTTGCACGCACCTACACAAATGGGTTTGCGCGACGATTTAGCGACTCGGCTGGCTTGGGGCTTAGTGTATCAACTACACCCGCTGAATGACCATGAAAAAGCTGGCGCGCTTAAACAACATGCGCATGCACGTGGCATGAAACTACCCGACGAAGTCACAGATTATTGTTTGCGCTATTTACGTCGCGATTTACCTACTTTAATGGCGACGCTTGATGCCTTAGACGAATGGTCACTGACTGAGAAAAAACCAATCACCGTACCGATGCTACGCAAATTGTTGCAACTGAATTTAGATATTGCATGATTAGAATTACCGAAATTAAACTGCCCGTAGAAATCGCGCAATCGCCGTCACACGAATCCGATACGATTAAAGCGGCGCTGTTAAAGCGTCTGCAAATTGTTGAAGCCGATTTACTGAGCTTGAGCATATTTAAACGCGGCGTGGATGCGCGCAAATCGCACAATATTTTATATGTGTATACGCTAGATGTCGAAGTGAAAAACGAGGAGAAAATTCTCGCTAAATTCAGCCGCGACCCGCATGTAAAGCCAACGCCAGACACATCGTATAAATTTGTTACAACGGCTCCAACACAATTAAAATCTCGCCCTGTCATTGTCGGTTTTGGTCCAGCGGGCATTTTCTCCGCTTTAATTTTGGCGCAATCTGGCTTTAAACCAATAATTTTAGAACGCGGCAAAGCAGTAAGAGAAAGAACCAAAGACACTTGGGATTTTTGGCGCAAAAGTAAACTTAACCCAGAATCGAATGTGCAATTTGGCGAGGGCGGCGCTGGCACCTTCTCGGACGGCAAGCTTTACAGCCAGATTAAAGACCCAAAACATTACGGTCGCAAGGTGATTCAAGAGTTTGTAAAAGCTGGCGCGCCGCCCGAAATTATGTACGTCAGCCACCCACATATTGGTACGTTTCGGCTGGTCGGCATGGTAGAAGAAATGCGTAAAAACATTATCACACTGGGCGGCGCAATTCGCTTTGAAGCCCGTGTCGATGATATTGAAATTACGAATAACGAGGTACAAGGCGTAGTGCTGGCCAGCGGTGAACGCATCGCGACAAATCATCTTGTACTCGCTGTTGGGCACAGCGCACGTGATACCTTCGAGATGATTCACCGTAAAAATATTTACATTGAAGCCAAACCGTTTTCAATCGGCTTTCGCATTGAGCATCCGCAAAGCCTCATCGACAAAGCACGTTACGGCAACAGCTATTCTGCAGATATATTAAGCAAACTCGGCTCGGCTGAATACAAATTGGTGCATCACACCAGCAATGGTCGTAGTGTGTATAGCTTTTGCATGTGCCCAGGCGGCACGGTAGTGGCCTCCGCATCAGAGAAAGGCTGCGTGGTAACCAATGGCATGAGCCAATATTCGCGCAATGAGCGTAACGCCAACGCAGGCATAGTAGTCGGCATTACGCCAGTAGCAGATTATCCAGCGCATCCATTAGCGGGCATAGCATTACAGCGCTCATTAGAAGCCAACGCCTATACCCTAGGGGGCAATAACTACGCCGCTCCTGGGCAACTGATTGGGGATTTTTTAGCCAATAAAGCTTCAACCAAATTTGGCGAAGTGCAGCCCAGTTACACGCCTGGCGTGCATTTAACAAACTTAGAAACTGCCTTGCCCAAGTTTGCCATTGACGCGATACGCGAGGCGATTCCAGAGTTTGCCAAACAAATTAAAGGTTACGATCTTGCTGACGGCATTTTAACGGGCGTGGAAACGCGCACTTCAAGCCCCATTCGCATCAAACGCGATGATGAAACATTACAAAGCATTAACACCAAAGGCTTGTACCCGTGCGGCGAAGGCGCAGGTTATGCAGGCGGTATTTTATCGGCAGGCGTTGATGGAATAAGGATTGCGGAAGCAGTAGCTTTAAGTTTAAGTCGCAACTAGAATGTCACTGCTACCAGTTTTACCTAAATTATCATGCCAAGTCACGGCAATTTTGTCACCCACTTTTGCATCTTTTAGGTAAAAAGTGAGATAGGGATTTTTTGAAATCCCTGTACCCCATTGCATTTCCAGCACAGGCTTATCATTTAAAGTTGCGGTGACGAGCTGAATAAAATGCGCAGGAATAAGCTGGCCAAAATCATCTTTTTTGCGCCCAGTTTCCATGGGATGGCTAATAATCACTTTCACCTCAGTGATTTCGCTTTTTAGTTTGGCGCGCATTTTCATATTAGCTTCCATCAACCACACCCATTCTCGAGCACGACAACATTTTTACTGGCGGTAAAATATTGCTCGCCCGCTTTCACAATAATTTTAATATCGCTTGTTTCGGCCATTTTAATACGCGTCACTATTTGTGGCATTGCCCCGTTACTGAACATAAAGTTGCCAATGAGCGCAGTTGGATTTTTCTCCACAAACACGGCAATGGCTTCAGTGTTAGCGATGCGGCAGGTCACTGCTAGCTGCACAATCGCTCCATTTTCGGCTTTATCTGGTGCGATAATTTCGATGTCTTTACTTAAAATTTCACCGTCTATCGCCAAGTTTCTTTCTGCTTCTTCTAGCTTTATCGCTGCAAAAGCGGCCTTATTCCATGCCGCAGCAATGGCTCTGAGAGGCAACAACAGCGCGGTTGCTGTACCTATTAATATGGCGCTTAAAAAAGCTCTGCGTTGCATCAACTTAATCTTTCTTCGACGAGTTTTTCATTTTCTTGCAGGCGACGCAGCTCTTTTAAACGCGCATCCACAATCGATTGCTGATAAAAATTACCATCTTTAGCTTTTGTCGCAAACTCCATTTGCTCAATGGCTCTTTTCAAATTATATTGCCGAAAATAGGCTTCGCCTTGCGCCTGAAAATGTAATAATTTTTTGTTTTTTGCATGGTAAGCTTTTGCCAAAATAGTATAAAAATAGGCATCGTCGGGGTAAAGTGCTTGTTTATCTTGCACTAGTTTAATGGCTTTATCGGGCTGATTAATTGTCAAAAAATGCTCCGCATAGCCATAAATTAGCGAGCGATGATTAGGAAACAGCGCCAAACCTTTGGCGTATTGGCTAGCAGCCGCTTGTGGATTATTGCGCGCCACTTCTAAACGCGCGATTAAATTTTCGATAAAAGCATTTTGCTGGGCATTAATTTGTAACCATGTCACCTGATTGATAGCGCCAGCCAAATCATTTTTGCGTAGCAGCGCCAGTGCCAAACCATAATGTTCGGCAGTTTCGCTAGCAAATCGCCGCTCTTTAATATTATCTTCAAATTGATCTATCGCACCTTGCGCCAAGCCACCACTGGCGCGCAATTTCGCTTTAATCAAATTAAATTCCA
This sequence comes from Methylotenera oryzisoli, assembly GCA_945907735.1. GTDB lineage: Bacteria > Pseudomonadota > Gammaproteobacteria > Burkholderiales > Methylophilaceae > Methylotenera_A > Methylotenera_A oryzisoli_B. The sequence continues at coordinate 29,222 of CAMDTL010000008.1, read as the reverse complement.
GGCTATCCGCTACTTGCTTGTAAGGCATGGTTTCAACGCGATTTGACACATCGGCAATACGCTCGGCATTAAGTGGGTGGGTGCGTAAAAAGCTAGGCGCCGCGCCATCCGTAAAGCGCGTACCGCGCTGTAAAGTAGTGAAAAATGCTGGCATGGCCCGCGCATCAAAACCCGCGTTGTCTAAAATTCTTAGGCCCACGCGATCCGCCTCGCGCTCGTGCTCACGCGTGTAATCCAGCTGGCGCTGCACGCTCGCAGCAGAAGCCGTTGTGAGCGCGCCTGTCGCCAGCTCTGGATTTGCGCGCGAAATCAGCAACGCCAGCGCGATGCCCGCAATGTTTTTAAAAGTATCGGTTTTTTGCTGCGCCAGCATGCGTGCCAAGTGCCGTTGCGTGACATGACCAATTTCGTGGCCTAGCACACTGGCGAGTTCCGATTCGCTATTATTAGCCAACATAAGCCCAGTATGCACGCCAATCACGCCACCAGGCATGGCAAAGGCGTTAATGGAATTATCTTGCACCACAAAAAAAGTAAATTTTTGTTGCTTATCAGGACTGGCGGCGGCTAATCGATTACCTAAACTTTGCAAATAATCTGTCACTTCAGCATCTTGCAGCACCTCGTTACTCACCGCCACTTCGCGCATAATTTGGTCGCCAATATACTGCTCATCTTGCGGCGTAAGCACGGTTTGCGATACATCGCCCAAATCAGGCAAACTCGTATCTAAATTGGTTGAACTTGGTATATTAGTATTGAGCGATTTGCCCGATAAGCCTGAGCTAGGCGCAGCTGGTTTTGATATATTCTCGGCAAACGCCGCATTTGCGACCAGTAAAATTAGCAGTAATGTAGTTTTTAATTTCATTATTGCTATGATAGCTACTTTAGGGTGTGAGTTCACGCCAAATTGTGAATAGAAAGTAACCAATGAGCCCATTAACGCACTTTGACAAAAGTGGCCAAGCGCACATGGTCGATGTGGGCGATAAGCCAGAAAGCAAGCGCATTGCGGTTGCTAGCGGCGTAATCACCATGTTGCCAGCCACGCTAAAACTCATTCAACAAGGTGATGCCAAAAAAGGCGATGTGCTAGGCGTGGCGCGCATTGCAGCGATACAGGCCAGCAAAAAGACAGCCGATTTAATTCCACTGTGCCACCCCATTGCCTTAACTAAGGTATCCGTAACATTTGATGTGAATGAAAAGACCTCTGCCATTACCATCACCAGCAGTTGCGAAACCACAGGCCAAACTGGGGTGGAGATGGAAGCACTCACCGCAGGGAGTGTGGGTTTGCTGACGATTTATGATATGGTGAAAGCAGTAGACCGTACGATGGTAATCTCAAACATCCACTTAGTGGAGAAGACTGGAGGACGCAGTGGGGTTTATAAAAGAGACGAGGAACCAAGTAAGGCCAAAGTCTAAAAAAGTTAAATAAAAGAGTGCTTGTCCCAAATCTGTCCCAACGGAGGATAGAAACATGGCAATGAGACACTAGCTGCGAAGCAGCAACGAAGTGAACAAAGTTTACGTCTGCACTACTTACAAGATATGGGAATTGGACTTAGCATAATGGGAGGAAGGCGTATGGTTGGTAGGAAACCAGTTAATTTTGCAACTCTAGATTATAGAAACTCAGATCACTTAGTATACGTTATTAACGAAGTGAACAAAGCTCACCAAGGAGCCGGGGATGATTAAGTGATAAAATATTTCGATATGCATGAAATAAATCAACAATCAGTTTCGCAAGAGTTTACAAAATGCTGGCAAGCTGCTGAAGCCGCAACAGAAAGTGCAAGTAAGTTGAATATAAAATCTGTTTCTAAAATTGATCGAATAAATTGACTATATTTGATTACGATCTTATCGTTATTGGTTCTGGCCCTTCAGGCCAACGTGCCGCAATTCAAGCAGCAAAAATCGGTAAACGAGTTGTAATAATAGAAAAGAGTAAATCTGTTGGAGGAGTTTGCACTAATACAGGCACAATTCCATCTAAAACTTTTAGAGAAGCAGCCTTGCATCTTTCTGGATTTCGTGAACGCGGAATCTATGGATCATCTTATCGTGTAAAACAAGATATCAGTATTAATGATCTCCTTTTTCGAGTTCAGCATGTAATTAATTCAGGTATCGATGTAGTAAAAAATCAGATGTCAAGAAATCGTGTTGACCTTATTGAGATGGAAGCATCTTTCATTGATCCTCATCGAATTGAATTGACTTCAAATAATGGTGCAGGCAAACGTCAGATTACGGGAGATAAAATTGTTATTGCCTGTGGAACAGATGCGGCTCGTGATGACAATTTACCATTCGATGGACAACAGTTATTTACAAGTGATGACATCCCTGGGCTTAAGCAACTTGCACGATCAATAATTATTGTTGGAGCGGGTGTTATTGGTGTTGAATATGCAACGATGTTTGCAGCACTTGGTATCAAGATTACAATTATTGATAAACGACCTACCTTACTTCCATTTTTAGATCATGAGATTTCTGCAGCACTGACTTATGTTGCTCAGCAAAATAATATTACGATGCGACTTGGAGAAGAGGTTGTGAGCGTAGAGCTTATTAACAGTGATATAAAGCTAGTCGAAGTTAAATTAAAAAGTGGTAAAGTACTCCGGGCTGAAGCTTGCCTTTATTCAATAGGTCGTATCGGAGCGACGGAACATCTTGCTCTTGATCGTGCGGGTATAAAAAAAGATGATCGTAACCGTATCGCTGTGAACGAAAATTTTCAAACTAATATACCCCATATATACGCTGTTGGAGATGTGATTGGATTTCCTGCATTAGCATCTACATCTTATGAACAAGGACGCGCTGCTGCTAGACATGCTTTTAGTATACAAGACGCTCTTAAATCGGGCATTGGACTTTCCCCTTACGGAATTTATACCATACCTGAAATTTCGACTATTGGAAAAAGTGAACATGAACTCACAGATGAAGGTATATCTTACGAAATTGGAAAGGCACATTATAAAGAAATTGCCCGAGGACAAATTATTGGAGATCACACCGGGATCTTAAAGCTCATTTTTAATCCAGATGATAAAAAAATACTTGGAATCCACATTCTTGGAGAAGGTGCAAGTGAATTAATCCATATAGGGCAGGCTGTCATGGCACACGAAGGTACCATCGATTATTTTGTAAATGCAGTATTTAATTTTCCGACACTTGGGGAATGTTATAAAACAGCAGCACTTGATGGGCTCAATCGTTTGTCTATTTGATAATTTTGTATACTTAATATTTAATTAAAGGAAAACGCTATGAATAAGCTATTAACTTCAATCATTATTGGTTCTTTATTAATCTCTGCTAATGCTTTTGCAGCATCATCACATTAAGGGTGGAAGCACTAAAGGAGATGATGCAAATAAACAGGCAAACTTTGCAACTCATAAAGCTAGGCACATTGAAAGCATTCAAAGTAGGATGGCAGCTTTGCAGGCCGCTTTAAGTTGTTTAAATATGGAATAACACACCACCAGCATGCTAAAAATCTGATAATCATTCGTCCAAAACACAGTGTATGTATGGCCAGTGGGACCTGAACCTAGTCATAAAATTAGCTCAGCAATGCGCTCTGCACTGGCGGGCGCCATGGTTAATCCATACCTAAAATGCCCCGTATTTAGATATAAATTTCCAATTGTTGGATGTTGTGCGATTGTCGGTAGGTTATCAGGTGTGCCTGGCCGCAGGCCGCTCCAGTGCCTGTGTATGGGCATATCTTTTAGCAACGGCAACATGCTTTCTGCTTTGGTTTTTAATTGCTGCTTTACATCCTCTGTCGTGCGCGGGTCAAAACCCACGTCTTCTAAAGTGCTACCTGCTAACAATAAGCCATCACGGCGCGGCACTAAGTAAAAACCATCTCGGTAGATAATATGGGTTGGCAAATCTGATGCCGATTGATGAGAAAGGTCATATAGCAAAATCTGCCCACGCATCGGTTTTATGTTCAGGCCAGCAGACGTGTCTTTTAGCAGTTCAAAACTCCATGCACCTGAAGTGACCACAAAAGCATCTGCCCTGAGAGCGGTACCAGTATTTGTGTTCCAGCTATTTATCTTTTCAACCTGTTTAATCGGCTCTAATTGCGTATGTTCTAACAAGGTGACATTGTGTTGAATAAGCAATTGTTTTAAGGCTTGCAACAAATGTGGCGGACGCAATTGTGCGACATTGGGCAGTAATACATTTTCGCCAACTTGTTCAAAGTCAACTTGATTATTGTTACACCAGGCATGCGCCAAAGCTTTATCAAATGGCGGTTGAATCAACATACCACTTTGCGTGTATTCAGGGTCTATGCCCATTTCGCGTTTAAGTGCATCGCAAATTTGCGGGTATAAACTGGCACCCTGCAGCGCCAATGCGTTTACTTCGTCTTTGTACATCCACGGCAAAAGCGGAAACAAAATGCCCGCACCCGCCCAGCTTGATTCGCCTGAAGCTTGTGCGGCAATTTGATTGCGCTCAACAATCGTCGCTTGGCAGCCACGCTGCGCCAGATTGAGCGCGGTGAGGCAGCCCACAATGCCACCACCAACGACAATCACACTTTTATTGACCAAAGCTATCGCCAGAAATCATGATTGACTTGTGCATTTATTGGCCTGATATCAGGTAAATTTCAGCTGCCACCAAATCATCTGGCAGGCCCAATAACACCAATACGTCACCATCCACTAGCGTAATATCACCACGCGGCGCAATGTCTTCTAGCATATTGGGGCGGCGCATTAATTGAATATCTACATTAAAACGTTTAAGGTCGATATGGTCTAGCCGTAATTTTATGGCGTAAGAGTTTTTATTAATCTCCACCGAATGTAGCCGTATTTGCTGTGCATCGGCAATATTGGTATCGGTGACGCCACGGAAATAACCTTTGAACATTTTGTAACGCTCTTCGCGAAACAGCCGAATACGTTTAACGACACGATTAAGCGGCACACCCAGCAAAACAAGCGCATGCGAGGCCAACATGAGGCTACCTTCCAGCACTTCTGGCACCACCTCAGTCGCACCCGCATCGCGAAAAGTATCCATATCGGCATCATCGTAGGTGCGCACGATTACTGGTAAGTTGGGATAACTTTCTTGCGCCACATGCAACACTTTCATCGAAGCGCGCATATCAGAGTAGCTCACAATCAGCGCCTTGGCACGCGCGCCCCCTGCGGCTTCCAGCACAATGCGCCGCCCTGCATCACCATACATCACGTGCTGCCCCGCAATGGCGGCATCGTGTACACGCGTCGGGTCAATATCCAGCGCAATAAAAGGAATATTTTCTTCTTTTAAAAAACGCCCTAAATATTGCCCGCTACGGCCGTAACCACAAATAATGACATGATCTTTCAAACCTTTGCTCACGCCAACAAGTTCTTCCGCCACTTGGCTGCTATTGCGCGAGTAACTTTTCACCAGTTTGCGCGCAATACGTCCGTTGTATTGAATGATAAACGGCGCGATAACCATAGAAATGAGCGATGCCGCCAACACCAATTGCAGCTCGTTGCCGCCAATTAATTTTTGCTCTAAACCGAGCGCCAAAATCACAAAGCTGAACTCGCCCGCTTGTGCCAAAATAATGCCAGTGCGAATACCGACGCCAGTTTCAAAACCAGAAAAGCGTGTTAAAACTGCGATTACAACCGCTTTAAACAACACAAACCCGACTAACAGAGCGAGCACTAAACCAACATGATTGAGAAGATAATTAAAATCGAGCAGCATGCCAACGCTGATAAAAAATAGTCCCAGCAGAATATCGCGGAATGATGCAATATCAGATTCCACTTGGTAACGATAGCGCGTTTCGGAAATTAACATGCCCGCGATAAATGCCCCCAGCGCGTAAGACAGTCCAGCCAATTTGGTGGCTGCCGCTAATAATAGCGTGACCATGAGCACGTTCATGACAAATAACTCGCGTGAACGCTGCCCCGCCACCAAACTAAACCAATAACCAATAATGGTTTTGCCAAACTTAAACAGCACAAATAGCAACACCGCGGATTTGACGAACGACAAACCTAGCGCAGTGCCCAAGCTGCTTGAGTGCGCGCCCAGCGCGGGAATCAGCACCAAAATAGGAATCACCGCTAAATCTTGAAACAACAAAATGCCGATGCTTAAGCGACCGTGGCGTGAGTTGAGATCGACACGTTCAATTAAAATTTTAGACACAATGGCAGTAGAAGACATGGTAAGTGCGCCGCCGATAATAAACGCAGTGGGCAAACTTAAACCCACCAACCAGCTTAACAACATGGTCACGCCTAAAGTAATGAACACTTGCGCACCACCCAAGCCAAATAAAGTTTTACGCATGGCGTAAAGTTTGGGCAAACTAAATTCTAATCCAATACTAAACATTAAAAATACAATACCGAACTCTGCGACATGGCGCCCTGTTTCGGTGCTGGGTAATAAGTTTAATGCAAACGGACCAAACAACACGCCCACCACAAAATAGGCCAACATAGCAGGCAAACGTAAGGCGCGAAAAAGCACAATCGCCAGCACCGAGCTCGTTAATAGAAGTAAAACACTGGTTAAAGAATCAAACATTTAGTTCGCTTTTCACTGTTCTCTATATAGAAATAATGCTTGTTATTGATGTGTTTAGGCAAAAATTGTGCCTGCTTTGAGTATTTTACCCAAAAATAGGATTTTTTTACTTTATTACTGGCGCATTCCCTTTTATACTTGGGGCACATGACGCCCACATTACTACAATCAGGTCGCACACATGCGCCAAAAACAAGTACGCTAGAACTAGCGCGCAATGTATTGAGCATTGAAGCGCGTGAAATTGAAGTCTTAGCAGCCCGCCTAGATGCCAATTTTGAAGCGGCCGTGCAGCTTATTTTACAGTGCCAAGGCCGCGTTGTGGTGAGCGGCATGGGTAAATCTGGTCATGTCGGTGGCAAAATTGCCGCAACACTTGCCAGCACAGGCACACCCGCCTTTTTTATGCACCCCGCCGAGGCTAGCCACGGCGACCTTGGTATGATTACCGCAGGCGATGTAGTGATTGCGCTTTCTAACTCTGGCGAGAGCGATGAGTTACTCAATATTGTGCCCACCATTAAACGTCTAGGCGCAAAAATTATTAGCATTACTGGCGCTAAAAACTCTACTTTGGCCAAAGAATCGCACGTGCATTTAAGCGCTGAAGTGTCGCAAGAGGCTTGCCCGTTGGGCCTATCGCCGACGGCCAGCACAACGGCTGCACTGGCACTGGGCGATGCACTGGCCGTGTGTGTGTTGGATTTACGTGAGTTTTCTGCCGAAGATTTTGCGCGCTCGCATCCTGGCGGCAACATTGGCAGACGCTTGATTGTGCGCGTAAAAGACGTCATGCGCACAGGCAACGCTATCCCCCAAGTGAAAGATGGCGAATTATTATCTGTTGCATTAACCGAAATGACCAAAAAAGGTTTAGGCCTGATAGCTGTTGTTAATGCGACTGAGCTGCCGATTGGCGTTTTTACCGACGGTGATTTACGTCGCACTTTTGCCAAGGGCATCTATACCAACAGTGCCAAAATTGCCGATGTGATGCACGCCAACCCGAGTACGATTAATGCAAATCAACTTGCTGTTGACGCGGTTGAGATGATGGAACAGAAAAAAATTAATGGTTTGTTGGTAATTGACGACACTGGCAAGCTAGTGGGCGCGTTTAATATGCACGATTTACTGAAGGCGAAAATTCTTTAATGGATACTAAAAACACAATAATTTCTAAAGAAGTTTTAGCGCGCGCAAAAAAAATTAAATGTGTCGTTTTTGATGTCGATGGCGTGATGACCGACGGTGCGCTTGGCATTGGCGACGATGGGCAAGAGTACAAGAATTTTCACAGCTTGGATGGCCTGGGAATGAAGCTGCTTAAGGCGTCTGGCGTGCACTTGGCGATTATTACTGGTCGCACTAGCAACGTGGTCAAACAACGTGCCGAAACCACGGGTATCGCGCATTTTTATCAAGGTGTAGAAGATAAACTGGAAGCTTTTAACGATTTGTTGCAAAAAATGCATTTGCAGGCAGATGAAGTGGCTTTTATGGGCGATGACGTCGTGGATGCACCTGCCATGCGGCGCTGTGGTTTGGCACTTACTGTGCCTTCTGGCCACAGGCTACTCAAACCGCACGCACACTACATTACTGAAGCTCAAGCTGGACGGGGCGCAGTGCGCGAAATCTGCGAACTGATTATGCAAGCGCAAGGTACATTTGATGCGCAAATGGCGCAATTTTTCAAGTGACATTATTAAGTGAAACCCAGTGAGTCATGCTAACCCGCCCTGCCATATTATTTCCGCTCACTTTGGCAATTGCGCTAGCAGTCATTACATTTTGGATTAACTTAACTGTGGAGCAACAAGGCCCTAAAGTTGATGGTAGCAATCGGCATGACCCAGACTATACGATGAATAGCTTTGTAAACACACAAACAGATGCCACTGGAAAATTGCGTTACGTGTTGGCGGCGGCTGAGATGGTGCATTACCCCGATGATGACAGCACTGTGTTGCAGCGACCGCGCTTTACGCAATTTACCGCCAACAAGCCCTACACGCAAATCGAAGGCTTACGGGCTTATATTTCTAGCAATGGTGAAGAGGTTGAGCTGGTGGATAACGTAAAAGTAGTGCGGCAAGCGTTTGCAGGCAAAGGTGAAATGCAAGTATTAACCGAAAAGCTGCTTATTTTGCCCAAGCAAGATTTGGTAAAAACCGATAGCCCAGTGATGATTAAACAGGCGCCTAAAACGGTGATTACTGCCACTGGTATGGTTTTTGACAAAAAGAAGCAGACGGTCACATTAAATAAAAGAGTAAAAGCACACTATGAGCGGCCTGTTGCTGCCAAGCCAAAAGCTAAAACTACTACCAAGAAAAAAACATTGAAAAAACGCAAAACTTTAAAAAAGGTTACACGGAGTAAAAAATGAATCATCTCATTCGCCTAGGCTTATTAATTATTGGCTGCACAATCAGCTTAAATGCTTCCGCCGAAGCGGCTGACCGCGACAAGCCGATTGAATTGGAAGCTGATACAGTCACCGTGAATGACGCAAAAAAAATCAGCACTTACTCTGGCACGGTTGTATTAACACAAGGCACACTAATGATACGCGCCGATAAATTAGTGGTACGCGAAGATAATGAGGGCTTTCAACACAGTACCTCCACAGGTAACCCAACCACTTTCAAGCAAAAACGTGAAGGCAAAAACGAGCACATGGAAGGCAGCGCACAACGCATTGAATACGATGGCCGCATGGATAAAGTGCACCTTTACACACGCGCTTGGGTAAAACGTGGCGAAGACATCGTATATGGCGATTACATTAGCTATGACGCCAATGCAGAATATGCGGAAGTGATGGGCGGCATCAAGTCTGCAGGCACGCCAGGTAGCGGCCGCGTAAAAGCCATTATCCAGCCAAAAAACAAATCTATAACGCCTAAACCTGAAGCGCCAGACGCGGCAAGCGGCGGCGCGCCTAGCGTCACTAAAAAATTAAGATCCAGCAATAAGCTCGGTTCAACCAATAGCCCCGAATCGCAACCAAACCAATAAGCCCAGTGAATAATAAAAGAGTGATATGAGTGAACTCATTGTAGAAAGTCTACGTAAATCATACAAAACGCGCACCGTGGTGCAAGATATTTCACTGCAAATTAAAAGTGGCGAAGTGGTCGGCCTGCTTGGGCCAAACGGTGCAGGCAAAACTACCAGTTTTTATATGATAGTGGGGCTAGTGCCGCTGGATGCTGGACACATTTTACTCAATGGCAAAGATTTAAGTCGCCTGCCCATCCACAGCCGCGCGCGCTTAGGTTTAGCCTATTTGCCGCAAGAACCTTCTGTTTTTCGTAAACTCACCGTGGCCGAAAATATACTCGCAGTGCTAGAGCTGCAAGACTTAAGCGAAGATGAAATGCACCAACAGCTGGAATCACTATTGCAAGAACTACACATCGTGCATATTCGTAACAGTGCAACCGTCAGCCTGTCTGGCGGCGAGCGGCGGCGTGTGGAAATTGCGCGTTGCCTAGCCACCAACCCTAGTTTCATTTTACTGGATGAACCATTTGCCGGCATTGACCCCATTGCTGTGCTGGATATTCAAAAAATTATTCGTTTTTTAAGCGCTAAAAATATTGGCGTGCTCATTACCGACCATAACGTGCGCGAAACGCTTGGCATTTGCGATAGAGCTTATATCGTCAATGACGGCAGTGTATTTGCCTCTGGCAAACCTGCAGAAATTGTGAATAACGAGGCTGTGCGCGAAGTGTATTTGGGCAAAGATTTTAGGTTGTAGTTTGAGTTGTGAGGCAAAATTTACAATTACGCATTTCACAAAACTTAGCGCTTACCCCGCAGCTGCAGCAATCTATACGTTTACTGCAACTTTCCTCACTCGAATTCAATCAAGAACTAGACACTATTCTGCAAGATAATCCACTATTGGAATTGGTGGAGGGCGACAACCCAGACGCTGAGTTTGATGATGAAAACGATCTGCCTGCACAAACAAATAACGCTGACAGCGACCAGCTAGGGGCAGATGGCGAATCTTCACAGATTAATGACGAAGATTTTGACACTTTTAGCAACGTCGACTATCAAGAAATCAACCATCCCACATCTTCAACCGAGGAGGCGCCGCAGGAAATAGTTAGCCCGCAAGCAGATTTTTCTGCTGCCGATTTTGATGAGGACTACGAGGAATATGGCAGCGCCAGTAGCTGGGATGAAGGTGGCCGCCAAAATAACGACGGCGACGGTGATTATACGCGCCAAGAAATCGTAGCTGAGAACCTCAGAGACCACCTACTCAATCAACTAAAACTCATGCCGCTCTCAGAGCGCGACCAAAATCTGGTGCGGTTGCTGATAGACAGCATCAACGAAGACGGCTATTTAGAACCGCCGTTAGAGGAACTGGTGGCTGAGTTGCCGCCTGAGCTGGAGATTGAAGTCCTAGAGCTACAAACCGCGCTTAAACTCATTCAAAGCCTAGAGCCAGCGGGCATAGGCGCGACTAATTTACAAGAATGTATTATGTTGCAGTTAAATGTTTTGCCTGAAGAAACCGAGTATTTAAACCTTGCCAAAAGCATTGTTTGCCAACATTTGGCAGTTTTAGCCAAAAAAGATTTTACAAAGCTACGTAAGCTATTTAATTGCGATGCAGCCACCCTGAAAGGCGCACAAACACTCATTAAGAAACAGAATCCACGCCCAGGCAGTAATTACGCACAACTCAGTAAAAATCACTTTATTCAACATGAAGTGCTGATTAAAAAGGTAAAAGGCCTATGGATTGCCACTTTAAACGACGGCGTCGTACCAAAATTGCGCATTAATCAGCTGTATGCGGATATTTTGAAGCGCAACCGCGAAAATTCGAATCAATATTTGCAGACGCAAATGCAAGAAGCCAAATGGATGATAAAGAATATCCAACAGCGATTTTCAACCATTTTACGCGTATCGCAAGCCATCGTTGACCGCCAACGTAACTTTTTTGAACACGGCGAAATTGCCATGCGGCCGCTGGTATTGCGTGAAATTGCCGAAGAACTTGAGTTGCATGAATCTACAATTTCCAGAGTCACCACGCATAAATATATGCTCACACCGCGTGGCGTTTTTGAGCTGAAATATTTCTTTGGTAGCCATGTTGCCACCGATGCTGGCGGCGAATGTTCGGCCACTGCCATACGAGCACTGATCAAACAATTGGTGGCAGAAGAAAATATTAGAAAGCCACTTTCTGACAGTCAATTTAGCGCCATTTTAGCCAAACAGGGCATTGTGGTGGCACGCCGCACCATCGCCAAATATCGAGAATCCTTAAATATTCCACCGGCTAATTTAAGAAAATCTCTGTAAGCGCGGCGGTCTTTAAATATTAAACCAAATGCTCTGCCAGCCAATATCCATACGGCCTGCAGGCAGAGTATTTTTAATGTTTAAAATAGTTATACAAATAGCCCATTTAGCTAGTTGCGTTGCGTTGCCAAAGGTGTACACTAAAAATTGTTCAAAAAGATTTTTCTCCTACTTTTTTGGATGAAAAATTTTGGTGAGTAATTTCAAAAAGGAGCAAATCATGAATTTACAATTAACTGGACATCATTTAGAAATCACTCCTGCAATGCGTGAATATGTGCAAAGAAAACTAACTAGAATCCGCAATCACTTTGATCATGTGATTGATGTAAAAATTACCATGGGTGTGGAAAAGATCGCCCAAAAGATAGAGGCTACATTGCACGTAGCAGGCAATGATTTACATGCCGAGTGCATAGACGAAAATATGTATAGCGCGATTGATATGCTGACGGATAAATTAAACCGCCAAGTGTTGAAACATAAAGAAAAACTTGGTAGCCACCACAAAATCAATGGCGCGGTGAAACATCAAAACATAGAGCAACCATCTGTTAATTAACTTTAATTTTACGGCTGCAATCTATGGCTAAAATAGACGTAGCCAAACTGTTCAAAGAAACCCGCATCAAGCTCAAGCTCAACTGGGTTGCTGGGCTTGATGGCGGGAATAATCAGCTAAACTCTCAGCAAGTCACCAAGCCATCACTGGCTTTAATTGGTCATCTAAATTTCGTACACCCCAACCGTGTGCAGGTGCTAGGCTGTGCTGAGATGGATTATTTACGCAGCTTAAGCATCATTGCCATGCAACAAGCCATTGACAATTTGTATTCTACTGACTTAGCGGCCGTAGTGGTTGCTAATGGTAAAAAACCACCCAAAGAACTCATCACTGCGGCCAATAGTTTTAATACGCCTTTGTTTACATCGCCTAGGCAAAGTCCGCAATTAATGGACGTGCTAAGCCATTATTTAACACAAGCGATGGCAGAAACCACCAACCTACATGGTGTGTTTATTGAGGTACAGGGCTTTGGCGTGATGATTCAAGGCAATCCCGCCATTGGTAAAAGTGAGCTTGCCTTAGAGCTTATTACACGTGGTCATCGCTTAATTGCTGATGATATTGTCGATTTTTATCGCATCTCGCCCGATCGGGTCGAAGGCCGTTGCCCTGCTTTGCTGCAGGATTTTTTGGAGGTGCGTGGCTTAGGTATATTAAATATTCGGGCGCTGTTTGGCGACAATTCAGTCAAACCAACCAAGCCCTTAGATTTGATTATTCAGTTAGAATTAGCTGATACGCTTCACCCAATGACTTTGGATAGACTCAATGCCAAAATACAGCATGAACGCGTGCTAGAAGTGGATATTTCCAAAGTCATTATCCCTATCGCGGCAGGTCGCAATATTTCGGTACTGGTAGAAGTGGCGGTACGTAACCATATATTATTACTGCGCGGCATCAACGCAACGCAGCAATTTAGCAAACGGCAAAAACAAATGATGCAAAAAGAAAGCAAGAAGGCTTAGGTTTGGAACTCATCATTGTCACAGGCCTTTCTGGCTCTGGTAAAAGTATTGCGCTACGCGTACTGGAAGACAGCGGCTATTACTGCATCGACAATTTGCCAGCCACGCTATTACCGCAAATTTCGCATCATTTGGATGTCACTAGCCAGAACAAGGTCGCTATCAGCATTGATAGCCGCAGCGCCGCTCTGGAAGCACTTCCCAACGCCATTGACATGCTTAAAAATAGCGGCATATTGATAAAAGTATTGTTTTTAGAATCTTCGGTCGAAACGCTGGTAAAGCGATTTTCCGAAACCCGCCGCAAACACCCGTTGAGTGATGCTAATACCACACTAGCCGAAAGCATCTCGCACGAGCGTGACCTGTTGACGGGTATAACCGACCTAGGACATCATATTGATAGCAGTAATTTAAGCGCCAATACGCTGCGTAATTACATACTTGATTTTATTTCGCAGCCTAGTAATCGCCACAGCAGCAGTGGTCTAGTCGTATTATTTACTTCATTTGGCTTTAAAAATGGCCTCCCTTTAGATGCGGATTTTGTGTTTGATGTGCGTAGCTTACCCAACCCACATTACGACCCTGTCCTGCGGCCGTTGACAGGGAAAGATGCCCCTATAAAAGCATTTTTGGAAAAAGAACCTGAAGTCATTGAAATGCTGACCGACATCCAGCATTATGTTGAAAAGTGGCTACCAAGCTTTGATGCAGACAATCGCAGCTATCTTACGATAGCGATTGGTTGCACTGGCGGTCAGCATCGATCCGTGTATCTTGTAGAACAATTGAGCGCGCATTTTAAACAACAAAAACAAAATGTGATTATTCGACACCGCGAATTAAATTAATAACGAGCTCGATTGATATTAACTTTTAAGAAAGTAAAAGTAACATGGTAGGCATTTTAATTATTGCGCATGGTGGTTTGGGCGAAAGCCTAATTCATTGCGTTAGTCACGTACTGGGTAAGCATCCTCCTCAGCTAACCCACTTTGTGGTGGGGACCAATGACGACCCTACCGATTTGCTGCCACAAGTGCAGCAAATTGTAAATAAACTCAACACTGGCGATGGTGTTATCGTGCTATCTGATATGTATGGTGCCACACCGTGCAATTTGGTGGCTAAATTGCTTGCTCCTAACCAAATAGAAGGCGTTGCTGGAGTTAATTTACCGATGTTAGTACGCGCGCTCAATTATCGCGATGAACCCATTAAAACCTGCCTAGAAAAAGCCATTAGCGGCGGACGTGATGGTGTAGTGCACTTCACCAAGACTGGTTGTGACCATCATGACAAGAAAACTAACTAAAAAGTCCCGCCATGACTAAACAAGAAATAGAAATCATCAACAAACTTGGCCTACACGCGCGCGCCAGCAGCAAATTCACACAAACTGCCAGCCAATTTGCGAGTGAAATTTGGATAGGAAAAAACGGCCGCAAAGTAAACGCTAAAAGTATTATGGGCGTGATGATGCTGGCGGCGGCCATGGGCTCTACCATCACGCTAGAAGCCAATGGTGCAGATGAACAGGCAGCAATGGATGCGTTAAAAGCGCTAATTAATGATTATTTTGGCGAGGGTGAGTAGCCTTGTTCAACATAGCGCCTAGCCCACAATCCAGCTTTAGCGTGCATGGCATCGGCGTATCCAGCGGTATTGCCATTGGGCAGGCGCATTTAGTCTCGAACGCGCTGCTAGAAGTGGTGCATTATGTACTACCTGAAAATCAGGTTGAGGATGAAATCAAGCGCTTTAGTGACTCCATTCTCACCGTTAAAAAAGATTTAGAAGTCATCCGTAACTCTCTTTCAAAAAATGCACCTGCAGAACTGGCAGCCTTTATCAGCACGCATTTGAGCATGCTGGCGGATAAATCACTTTCCGAAGTGCCGAAAGAAATCATCCACAAAGAGCGCTGCAACGCCGAATGGGCAATTAAGCAGCAAATGGATGACATTGTTAACCAATTTGAAGCGATTGAAGACGAATATCTACGCGAACGCAAACATGACATTGTGCAAGTGGTGGAGCGAGTCATTAAGGTGCTGCTTGGCCACCCTAGGCAAGCGCCCGTCAAACAGCGGGAAAATGCGATTATTCTAGTCGCGCATGACATCTCACCTGCCGATGCGATTCAATTTAAACAACATCATTTTGCCGCATTTATCACCGATGTTGGCGGCGTAACATCGCACACCGCAATTTTAGCACGCAGCTTGAATATCCCGTCGATAGTGGCTTTGCAGCGTGCTCGCGATCTCATTAACGATGGCGAGCTGATTATTGTGGATGGCAGCATAGGTGTGGTGATTGTGAATCCATCCAAAGAAATTTGGGCCGAATACAAGCTACGCCAAGAGCAATTTGAGCTTGAGCAACAAAAACTAAAACGCCTTAAATCCACCAAAGCGATCACCATGGATGGCACGGTAATTGAGTTGCAAGCCAATATTGAGGTGCCAGAAGATGTGACCGCAGTAAGGGCCTCTGGCGCGACTGGCATTGGTTTGTATCGCACCGAGTTTTTGTTTATGAACAAGCGCGAAATGCCTGATGAAGAAGAGCAGTTCCAAGCCTACAAACAAGTGGCAGAAGCTATGCATGGCTTACCTGTTACCATTCGCACATTAGATTTAGGCGCAGATAAACAAATGAATCCTGATACTGTTTCCGATTGTGCCAACCCCGCTCTAGGTTTACGTGCAGTGCGCTTATGCTTATCTGAACCACATATTTTTCATACGCAATTGCGTGCGCTGTTACGCGCCTCACATTATGGCAATATCAAAATACTCATTCCCATGCTTACCACTTTGGCCGAGTTGCGCCAAACAAAATTATTGCTAGAACGCGCAAAATTATCTTTGCGCAAACAAAATGTGCCCTTTAACGAAAATATTGCGCTGGGCGGTATGATAGAAGTACCTGCTGCTGCCATTAATGCCGAGGCGTTTGCCAAAGAGCTAGATTTTTTATCTATTGGTACTAACGACCTGATTCAATATACACTAGCGATAGACCGCACCCATGATGCAGTAGCGCATTTGTATAACCCGCTACATCCATCGGTGTTAAAACTCATTTCCATCACCATTAAAGCGGGCACAAAATTAGGTAAAAGTGTGGCTGTATGTGGCGAAATGGCAGGCGATGCCAAGCTTACTAAATTATTGATTGGCATGGGCTTGCGCCAACTTTCAATGCACCCATCTAACGTACTAGGTGTAAAACAACAAATTTTACGCAGCCAAATGGTTAAGCTAAATAGCCATGCCCGTAAGGTACTTAGTTATAGCGATTTAGAAAAAATTGAACCACTTGTCGCTAAATTTAGCCTGCAATAATTTGAAAGGAATCACCATGTCTGAAACCATTGAATCCAACAATTTAACCCCTAGCCGTGATGACAAAAACATTGCTACCGTCACCCATTTAGCTGGCACCGTATTTTCATTTATCCCTGGATTATGGGTGTGGATACTTAAAAAAGATGATGGCGCTTATATTGCCGACTAGGCCAAAGAAGCTTTGAATTTTCAAATTACCGTGTTAATTGCCCAGTTTATTGCTGGCGTGTTGGCCATTATTCTCAATGGACTTTTATTCATGGGTATTATTTGGTTAATCAATGTTGTTTTTTGTATTATCGCCGCCATCTCTTCCAGTAAAGGTGAAACTTATCGCTATCCCATTTGCCTGAGATTAATTAACTAGTTTTTTAAGGATACGTTCGTGTCAAACCCACTGTTGCATTTTGCTGGCTTACCTAAATTTAATGAGATAAAACCCGATCACGTTTCTCCTGCGCTAGATTTACTTTTGAGTGATGGCAGAAAAATAATAGATGCCCTGGCAACCAATAGGAACGATCCTTCCTGGCATGATTTTGCGCTTAAATTAGAAGATCTAGACGAAAAAATATCACGCGCTTGGAGCCAAGTGGGGCACATGAATGCGGTGGTGAATAGCCCAGAACTGCGCGATGCCTATAACGAAAATTTGGCAAAGTTAACTGATTTTTACAGCGATTTAGCGCAAGACGAGCGACTCTACGCGAAATATCGTGCCATTAAAAATGGTACAGAATTTTCAAAATTAAATAGTGCACAGCAAAAAATTATCGACAACGAAGTGCGTGATTTCAAACTAGGTGGCGCCGAGCTGCCTGCGGATAAAAAAGCGCGCTTTAAAGCGATTAGCGAAGAACTTTCAAAACTTGCGAGCAAATTTGAAGAGAATGTGCTGGACACCACCAATGAGTATACCCTTTACCAAACCGATGAAAGCAACTTGACTGGCATTCCTGAAGATGTTTTATTAGCAGCAAAAGAAGCTGCCAAAGGTGATGGCAAACAAGGCTATAAATTTACCCTACACTTTCCCAGCTATTTGCCAGTGCTGCAATATGCCAACAACCGCGACTTGCGCGAAACGCTTTACCGCGCTTACGCCACGCGCGCTTCCGAGTTTGGAAATATTAAGTTTGATAATACCTCCATCATTACGCAGCTTTTAAAATTGCGTGATGAAGAAGCAAAGTTACTCGATTTCAATAACTTTGCCGAGCTCTCGCTCGCCACCAAAATGGCGGAGTCGCCTGCGCAAGTGGTGGAATTTCTACAAACGCTTGTAAGTCGGGCCAAACCTTACGCCGAGCAAGATAGGCGCGAACTAGAAGCGTATGCAAACAAGCTGGGTATTAACGATATGCAAGCGTGGGATGTCGCTTATGTAAGCGAAAAACTGCGCGAAGATAAATATGCGTTTTCAGATTTGGAAGTAAAGCAATATTTCCCAGAAGATAAAGTGTTAGCGGGGCTTTTCAAAGTAGTTGAAACTATTTTTGGCGTATTTGTGAAAAAATCTAACGCGCCAACTTGGCATAAAGATGCGCATTTTTACGAAATTACACGGCAAGATGGCACGGGTGCTAATCAAACAGTTGTTGCCCAATTTTACTTAGATTTATATGCCCGCAACAACAAGCGTGGTGGCGCTTGGATGGATGAAGCGATTACGCGCCGCATTGTAGATAACAAGCTCACCACGCCAGTGGCTTATCTCACTTGTAATTTTTCTACACCTGTCGGCGGCAAACCTGCGCTATTTACGCACGATGAAGTGATTACTATGTTCCACGAGTTTGGACACGGCTTGCACCATATGTTGACTGAAGTGGACGATTACAGCGTTTCTGGCATTAAGGGTGTGGAATGGGATGCGGTGGAATTGCCCAGCCAGTTTATGGAAAACTTTTGCTGGGAATGGGAAGTACTGCGCCACATGACGCAACATGTAGCAACTGGCGCGCAATTTCCGCGCGAATTATTCGACAAAATGGTGGCTGCCAAAAACTTTCAAGCAGGTATGCAAACCGTGCGGCAAATTGAGTTTTCATTATTTGATATTATGCTTCACAGTGCCTTTGACCCAAGCGGCGCAAAAACGCCGCTCGATTTAATTGAGGAAATTCGCGACCAAGTCGCCGTGGTGCGTCCACCAAAATGGAATCGCTTCCCCAATAATTTTAGCCACATTTTCGCTGGCGGCTACGCAGCGGGCTATTACAGCTACAAATGGGCAGAGGTGCTTTCTGCTGATGCCTACAGCTTATTCGAAGAAAATGGCGTGTTAAGCGCAGAAGTGGGGCAAAAATTTTGGCAAGAAATTTTAGCGCAAGGCGGTAGCAGACCCGCCATGGCATCCTTCATCGCCTTCCGTGGCCGTGAACCCAGTATTGACGCGCTACTCCGCCACAACGGAATGAGCCATTGAAACTTGCGACTTGGAATGTAAACTCTCTCAACGTGCGTCTGCCACATGTGTTGGATTGGCTACGCGATAACCCAATCGACGTGCTGTGCCTGCAAGAAACCAAGCAGGAAAATATTAAATTCCCCTACGATGACTTAAAAGCAGCCGGTTATGGGGCAATACACAATGGCCAAAAAACTTACAATGGCGTGGCGATTTTAAGCAAACATGCCATGACCGATGTGGAATACGGTATTGCAGAACTTGAGGATGAGCAAAGGCGCGTGATTAGCGCAACAATTAATGGCGTGCGCGTTATTTGCGTTTATATTGTGAATGGCCAAGCGGTGGATTCTGACAAATACAATTACAAAATGCGCTGGCTAGAGGCACTTCAACATTGGCTTGCAGGCGAGTTACAAAAATATCCCAATTTAGTATTACTGGGTGATTACAACATTGCGCCAGAAGATCGCGATTGTCACGACCCAGCAGCTTGGATTGGGCAGATTTTGGTTTCGCCGCGCGAACGCAAAGCGTTTGAAAAGCTAATTGCACTCGGCTTGCACGATAGTTTTAGATTATTTGAACAGCCTGAAAAAAGTTTTAGTTGGTGGGATTACCGCATGATGGGTTTTAGGCGCAATTTTGGCATGCGCATCGACCATATTTTAGTGAGCGATGCGCTAAAGAATAAAGCTGAATCTTGCATTATCGACAAAGTACCGCGCAAGTTAGAACGCCCCAGCGACCACACGCCTGTGGTATTAACTTTAGCGCACTAATTTCATTAAAGTAAATGGCGGATTACACTTTCAAAGCGTAACACAGGTAAACTTTAATAAAAAAACCCGCGTAAGCGGGGGGGGGTTATTACTCAAGCCAACTTACTCGTCAGCTTCTACCGTTTTTTCTTCTCTTATTGGCGCATCAATCAAGGCTTTCATACTTAAACGCACTTTGCCTTTGTCGTCAATTTCTACCACTTTCACTTTGACGATGTCGCCTTCTTTTACAAAATCACTCACCGCATTTACGCGTTGATGCGCGATTTGCGAGATGTGTACCAAACCATCTTTACCTGGTAGCAAGCTTACAACCGCGCCAAAATCTAACAACTTAACCACTGGGCCTTCATAAATTTGGCCCACTTCAACTTCTGCGGTAATTTCGGCAATGCGGCGTTGTGCTTCTGCGCCTTGTTCTGCACTGGTGCAAGCAATTTTAATAGTGCCGTCATCTTCAATATCAATGCTAGTGCCGGTTTCTTCGGTTAGCGCACGAATCACCGCGCCGCCTTTACCAATTACATCACGAATTTTATCTGCATTAATTTTCATGGTGATAATACGTGGTGCAAACGCTGACATTTCAGTATTTACATCGCTCATGGCGGCTTTCATAATGCCTAAAATATGCGCGCGACCTTCTTTAGCTTGTGCCAACGCCACTTGCATAATTTGTGCGGTAATGCCAGTAATTTTAATGTCCATTTGTAGCGCGGTAATGCCGTCTTCTGTACCTGCCACTTTAAAATCCATGTCGCCCAGGTGGTCTTCGTCGCCTAAAATATCCGTCAACACGGCAACGCGGTTGCCTTCTTTAATTAAGCCCATAGCGATACCTGCCACGTGGTTTTTAAGCGGCACGCCCGCGTCCATCATGGCTAAGCTGCCACCACATACGGATGCCATTGAGCTAGAGCCGTTTGATTCAGTAATTTCAGAAACAATACGCACCGTGTAGCCAAACTCTTCAGCAGATGGCAAAGCGGCGATTAAGGCGCGTTTTGCTAAGCGGCCATGGCCAATTTCACGCCGTTTTGGCGTGCCCACGCGGCCAGTTTCACCAGTCGCATACGGCGGCATGTTGTAATGCAACATAAAGCGATCTTTAAATTCGCCTTGTAGCGCATCAATCACTTGTTCATCGCGGCCTGTGCCTAGTGTAACAACTACCAGCGCTTGCGTTTCACCACGCGTAAATAGCGCAGAGCCATGTGTGCGCGGCAATACGCCAGTACGCACGGTAATTGGACGCACAGTACGAGTATCGCGGCCATCAATACGTGGCTCACCATTTAAAATTTGGCTACGTACAGTTTTGGCTTCTAAATTAAAGAACTCTGCTTTAATTTTGTTCGCTTCGTCAGTGCTGGTATTTTCGTTAATCAGCTCGCCCATAACGCGGTTTTTAATTTCGTCCAACTTAGCAGAACGCGCACCTTTGGCTTTAATTTGGAATGCCGCATTAATATCTGCAGCAGCTAAATCGGCCACTTTTGCGATAATTGCGGTATCTGGCTCTGGTGCTGTCCAATCCCAAGCGTCTTTACCTGCTTCATGTGCTAATTCGCTAATCATATTAATCACGGCTTGCATTTGCTCGTGGCCATATACCACCGCGCCTAGCATCACTTCTTCTGATAATTCTTTCGCTTCAGATTCCACCATCATCACAGCCGTTTCAGTGGCCGCCACAACTAAATCTAATTCAGTCGTTGCTAATTCTGTTTTGCTTGGGTTAAGAATGTACTCGCCATCGATATAACCCACGCGCGCCGCGCCTAGTGGACCAAAGAACGGAATGCCTGACAATGACATAGCGGCAGATGCGCCAATAATTGCTGGAATATCTGAATCAATTTCTGGGTCTGACGACAGCACAGTCGCCACAATTTGCACTTCATTCAAAAACGCCTCTGGGAACAGTGGGCGCAATGGACGATCAATTAAGCGACTTGTAAGCGTTTCTTTTTCTGAAGGACGACCTTCGCGCTTGAAAAAACCACCTGGAATTTTACCAGCTGCGTACGTTCTTTCCATATAATCGACTGTGAGCGGGAAGAAATCTTGACCTGCTTTTACTTCACTTTTACTGGTGACTGCAACTAAAACCACGGTATCACCATAGCTTACCATCACAGCCGCATCGGCTTGGCGAGAAATTTCACCTGTTTCAATGGTGAGCTCATGCGCACCGTATTGAATACTTTTTTTGACTTTATTAAACATTGTTTTTCCTTTTCGATTCAATTAATTGCTATTCACTACCCAATAGCAATCGACTATTTTAAGTTACATTTGTGATATTTGTTAAAGCAAAAAAGCCGACGCATATCACCATGCAATCGGCTTTTCTTTACATTATAAAAGTGACCAAAATAATATTAAGCCAAACTTTTATGAAAATTATTTACGTAGGCTTAAACGCTCAATCAATGTTTGATAGCGGCCAACATCTCTACTTTTTAGGTAGTCTAACAAACGACGACGTTGACTTACCATTGCGAGTAAACCACGGCGTGAATGATTGTCTTTTTTGTTAGATTTAAAATGCTCGGTTAAATAATTAATGCGGTTAGTTAAAAGCGCGACTTGCACTTCTGGGCTACCAGTATCGCCTGGCGCTTGTTGATAATCTTTTACGACTTTTGCGGTATCTACTGCTGTAATTGCCATCTTTTTTCCTTAATATAAACTGATAGTTAGCGTCAATGCAAAGGCAGCTCAAATAATCTTAACCGCGAATGCATTCATTTACAAACGACCGAGCATTATAGTGCGATTGTTTGTTTTCAACAAGCGCTATTTGTTTAGCAAGCCATTAATTCGATTGAATTTTTTGCATCAAGCGCTTGGGCGCAATTTTGCCGTCATCTTGCAAAAAGCCTAAGCCTAGAAAACTATTCTTTTCATCATAAAGCCGCAAATCACTATTTGGGATTTTGCCCGCCATCCACACCGATTGACCTTGCATGATAAAGTACGCGGCATCCGCGTTTAAAGTAACCACTGGCAAACCTTCAATCGCGGAATCCACAGGCAACAAAAGCGCATCGCGCACTTCTATGCTCAATGTTTCGAGTTGTTCTATGGCGATCGCTTGCGACAACACATAGCCAGCGGTTTCGGTACGCCGTAAGCCGATTAAATGTGCGCCGCAACCAAGTGTAACGCCAATATCTTCGGCCAGTGTGCGAATATAGGTGCCCTTGCTACAGGTCACCGTAATCTGCGCGACATCATCTAAAAACTCATTCAAAACGATATTTTTAATCGTAATTAAACGCGCCTGGCGACCAATATTCACGCCCTCTCTGGCGTATGCATATAAAGGCTTACCTTCATGTTTTAATGCGGAATACATGGGTGGAATTTGCGAAATTTCGCCAACAAATTGCTGGCAGGCTTGCACAAATTGCGTTTTATTTACATTGACTACAGCAGTAGACAACACTTCGCCTTCCGCATCGCCTGTATTGGTTGTCACACCCAATTTAATTGTCGCAAGGTAAGTTTTATCTGCATCGGTCACATATTGCGCAAATTTAGTGGCTTCGCCCAAACAAATTGGCAATAAGCCTGTTGCGAGCGGATCTAGCGTGCCCGTGTGGCCTGCTTTAGCGGCTTGGTACAGCCATTTTACTTTTTGCAAAACTTGATTGGACGAAAAACCGAGTGGTTTATCGAGTAGCAAAACGCCATTGACGTTTCTTTTGATGCGTTTAAATTGCAAAGTCTTTAAGAGTTTGACTTATCGGAAGCGCGCGCCGCTTCAATGAGTTGCGCCATTTTAATGCCAATGTCGATGGATTCATCATAGACAAAATGTAAAGCTGGCATAGTGCGCAACAACATGCGTTTAGCCAACTGAGTGCGTAAAAAACCTGCGGATTTTTCTAAACCATTTTGCACACTTTGGCTTTCTTTCGCCGTGCTGTAGAAAATTTTAGCATGCGCCATATCGCCAGTGACTTCTACCGCAGTAATCGTCACCATGCCCACGCGCGGATCTTTTACCTCAAACTGCAATAAATCCGCCAGCTCGCGCTGCATTTGCTCGGCAATTCGATGGCCTCTTGAGTATTCCTTAGCCATTAAAGCGTTCTAGCGACCTCTACTATTTCATAAACCTCTAATAGGTCACCCACTTCAATGTCATTAAAGTTTTTAAGTGATAGCCCACATTCAAAGTTGTTTTTCACTTCTTTTACGTCATCTTTAAAGCGTTTCAGCGAATCCAACTCGCCTGTATGAATAATCACATTGTCGCGCAATACGCGCACTTTTGAATTACGTTTCACCATGCCATCTTGCACATAGCAGCCTGCAATGGCACCCACTTTAGAAATACGAAATACTTCGCGAATTTCTACTGTGCCTATCATGCTTTCACGTTGCTCTGGTTTTAGCATGCCGCCCAGTGCCGCTTTTACTTCGTCTACTGCCTCATAAATAATATTGTAGTAGCGCACATCAACGCCCAAATTATCAATCAACTTACGTGATCCCGCATCGGCGCGCACACTGAAGCCAATCAATACCGCGCTAGATGCGCTGGCTAAATTAACATCAGATTCTGAAATTGCGCCCACACCAGTATGGATGATGTTCACTTTAACTTCGGCAGTGGAAAGCTTTTGTAAGCTTGTTGCAAGCGCTTCGTAAGAGCCTTGTACGTCAGACTTAATAATTAAGTTCAGCGTTTGTACTTCACCATCTTCCATCTGGTTAAACATGTTTTCTAGCTTAACGGCTTGTTGTTTAGCTAACTTCACATCGCGGAATTTGCCCGCACGGAAATTGGCGATCTCGCGCGCTTTGCGCTCGTCATTCAGCACAACCACCTCTTCGCCAGCGCTTGGCACATCGGCCAAGCCTAAAATTTCGACTGGCATCGATGGGCCCGCTTCTTTAATGTCGTTACCAGATTCATCTAACATGGCGCGCACACGGCCAAAAGTAGTGCCTGCCAAAATCATGTCGCCGCGGCGTAAGATGCCAGATTGCACCAATACAGTAGAAACAGAACCACGGCCTTTATCCAGCCTACCTTCAATCACCAAGCCTTTGGCAGGCGTATTTTTAGGCGCTTTCAGCTCTAAAATTTCGGCTTGCAACAATACGGCTTCTAGCAATTCATCAATGCCCTTGCCTGTTTTAGCCGATACTTCGCGGAACATGGTATCGCCGCCAAAGTCTTCAGGCACCACTTCTTGCGCAACTAATTCCATCTTTACGCGCTCAGGCGCTGCGTCTGGCTTATCAATTTTGTTAATGGCCACCACCATTGGCACACCTGCCGCTTTGGCATGGTGAATCGCCTCGATAGTTTGCGGCATCACGCCGTCATCGGCAGAAACTACCAAAATTACCACATCGGTCGCTTTAGCACCGCGCGCGCGCATCGCAGTAAACGCCTCATGGCCTGGCGTATCTAAAAATGTCACCATACCGCGCAGAGTTTCAACGTGATACGCGCCAATATGCTGGGTAATGCCGCCTGCTTCGCCACTAGCAACGCGGCTACGGCGAATATAATCTAACAGCGAAGTTTTACCGTGGTCAACGTGACCCATCACCGTCACCACTGGCGGCCGTGATTCTAAAATAGCCTCAGCATGTTCAGCTTCTTCCAAGAAAACATCCGGGTCGTTAGGCGCAGCCGCTTGCGCAGTATGGCCCATTTCTTCCACCAAAATAATAGCGGTTTCTTGGTCTAGCACTTGGTTAATCGTCACCATCATGCCCATGCCCATCAGCACCTTAATTACTTCGGCCGCTTTAATCGACATTTTATGCGCCAGCTCAGATACGGTAATGGTTTCTGGTACTAGCACTTCATGCACAATGGGGTCTGTTGGAGCATTAAACGCATGCTCTTGGTCTTCGTCACGATGCGATTTATGCTTACCCTTGGGTGAACGCCAGCCTTGATTGACACTCGCATCGCCACGGGTTTTTAAGCCACGTTTTTTATTCTCAGCATCTGTCCACTCTTTGTTATTGCCTTTGCCTTTTTTTGCCTCTTTTGCAGCAGGTTTTGCAACGCCCTCTTTAGCGGCAGGTTTATGCAAGGTACCTTCTGCCAGCTTGGCGACTTTGGCTTTTGCCGCTTCTGCTTCGGCCAATTTTTTAGCCTCTTCGTCAGCACGGCGTTGCAATAACTCTTGTTTTTTGCGCAAATCTTCTGCTTGCATCGAGGCCAGCGTCGCATGGCGCTTCGCCTCTTGCTCACGCATGGCCACTTGCTCTGGCGTTAACACTTGCCTTCTTAGCGTTGTCGATTTAGCCTCTGGTGCGGCTTCTACTACTGGCGGTGCCTCTGTAATCACTTCTTCCGCTTGAATTACCACCACTTCAATCTGCATTTCTTGCACTGGCTCGGCTACTGTTTCAGTCGCAGGCTCTACTACTGGTGCTGGCAACTCTGCTTCAGTTTCGTTGTGCTCCAACACGCGCTTTTTACGCACTTCTATTTGAATAGTGCGCGCTTTACCCATGCTGTCGATTTTTTTGATTTCGGTGTTAGATTTACGTGTCAGCGTGATTTTGCTTTTTGGCGTTTGCGCCGCCCCGTGTTCTTTACGTAAATATTCCAGCAAAACCGTTTTATCGGCTTCTGCCAATTTATCTTCAACGGCAGATTTAACGATGCCCGCACTTTTTAACTGCTCTAGCAGCAAGGGGGTAGGCAGCCCTAGCTCTGCGGCGAATTGTGCGATGGTTGTTTGTGCCATTTACTTTCCCTATCTCTCTACTTTAATATTACTTAAACCAAGGCGCACGCGCGGTCATAATCAATGTTTTTGCGCGCTCGACTTCCATATGGGTTAATTCTACCAGCTCATCCACTGCTAACTCAGCTAAGTCTTCCATGGTAGGAATGCCCTTAGAAGCCAATAGATGCGCGGTGGTATCGTCCATGCCTTCCATCGTCAACAAATCTTCTGCCGCTGCTTCTACTCGCTCTTCTTTAGCAATGGCCTCAGTAAGTAAAGCCGCGCGCGCGCGCGAACGCAACTCGTTAATCGTATCTTCGTCAAATGCATCAATCTCGGCCATTTCCGCCAGCGGCACATAGGCAATCTCTTCTAAAGTGCTAAAACCTTCCTGCACTAGAATATCGGCCACTTCTTCATCCACATCGAGTTTTCCCATAAATAATTGGCTTACGTTGGCGTGTTCGCTTTGATTTTTCTCTGCAGCTTGCTCTTCCGTCAGAATATTCAAGATCCAACCTGTGAGCTCAGAAGCCAAACGCACGTTTTGGCCACTACGACCAATAGCCAACGCCAATTGATCTTCATTCACAATCACCTCCATACTGTGCGTATCTTCATCGACAACGATAGAAGAAACTTCAGCCGGCGCCATGGCGTTAATCACAAATTGCGCAGGCTCCATGCTCCACAGCACAATATCCACGCGCTCTCCAGCTAACTCGCCAGTGACAGCTTGTACACGCGAACCGCGCATACCGACGCAAGTACCCACTGGGTCTAAACGTTGATCATTCGTTTTAACCGCAATTTTTGAGCGCAAACCAGGGTCGCGCGCGGCAGCTTTAATTTCCAGCAAGCCTTCTTCAATTTCCGGCACTTCCAGCTCAAACAAACGTTGTAAAAATTCTGGCGCAATGCGCGATAAAATTAATTGCGGGCCACGGCCACCACGCTCAATGCGCGATAAATAAGCACGCACGCGGTCACCCACGCGTAAATTTTCTTTCGGAATCATCGCCTCGCGCGGTAACAAACATTCAATGCGACCAACCTCAATCAGCGCGCTGCCTTTTTCCATGCGTTTAATGACGCCAGTAACTAAATTCTCGTTACGCGCTAAAAAGTCTTCTAAAATTTGCTCACGCTCGGCTTCGCGCACTTTTTGCAGAATGACCTGCTTGGCGGCCTGCGCGCCAATGCGGCCGAACTCAATACTTTCTAACGGCTCTTCGTAATAATCCCCAATCTCTCGACCTGCAGCATGCTCGCTTTCTTCATCAAATTGAAATGCTGAGCTTTCCAACAAGTCATAGTCAACATACTGCCAACGTCTAAAAGTTCTATATTCGCCTGTTTCACGGCCGATCTCAACGCGAATATCCGCGTTTTCATCGTGTTTTTTCTTAGTTGCAGAGGCCAAAGCCAGCTCTAGCGCAGTAAAAACCATCTCTTTGCTCACGTTTTTTTCGTGGGCTAAGGCGTCTACTAATAATAAAATTTCACGGCTCATTACATTCTCCAACTATCAATATATTCTAATTAACTTTCTTAAGTTTCAACTCTAAAATGCTGGGCTCAAACGTGCTTTATCAATATTACTCAATGCCAATTTATAAATAACGCCTTCAAATTCCATCAGCACATTACCAGCTTCTACGCCTTTTAAAATGCCTAAAAAGGTTTTGCGTGGTAGCGTAGTATCTACTGCATTTATGCTTTCATCTTTAATGCCCACTCGCAACTTAATCTGCGCGCGTTCACCCGCAAAACGCACAAAATCTTTTTCTTTTTTCAATACGCGATCCATACCAGCCGAAGAAATCTCCAGCCTATCGTAATCAATTTCATGCTCAACCGTTAGCACGTTGCCCAATTGGTTGCTTACCAACACGCAATCGTCAATATTCACGCTGTCTTTAATATCTTTTGGGTTGAGTTTATCGATAAACACGCGAAGCAACTTGCCGCGATTCGAAATCTCAAGGTCAACCAGCTCAAACCCAAGTTGCGTCACCGTTTTATCAATTAAGCCATGCAAATCTTGCATTACCTGTAACCCCCAGCCCTTACATACCCAACAGAAACAAAAAATGGGCACAAAGCCCATTCAAATTATGCGCGCATTATACCAATTAATTCAAGTAATTGGAATACTTACTGCCATAGCCTCTTCCCAAATAAAATGCGCCTCAAGGGGCTCCGTATTTCTAGCAAGCAATGCGTCTGAATTGAATCGCCGAAGCTCTAAATCGGTCATGCTGCACAGCAGGGGTGATGCATAGGGAAGCAACAAAGTGACGCGAATTGTTTTTGCTTGGTTTTATCAGGCCGTACAAACAACAAAACCCTCACATGGAGGGTTTTGTTGTTTAAATAAGAGCTTGGCAGTGACCTACTTTCGCATGCAAAAAGCATACTATCATTGGCGCTGGTTCGTTTCACGGCC
>CAMDTL010000007.1 GCA_945907735.1 Methylotenera oryzisoli | reverse complement strand
GGGCGGTTTCGAGTTTATTCTGTTTTTCAATGCGTTTAATTACTTCTAAAACTTGAGGTGCGGTGATTTCAGAAATAGGTTTTTTGCCTAGCCAAGGGAACAGGTAAAGTTCGAAACGTCTTATGACCTTCTCTTTGTGGCTCTCTGCTTTGTTTTTCATGTAAGATTGCCACCATTCACGGGCAACCAATTCAAAGCTATTCGCAGCATTTAATTTTTTGGCGGCATTGGTACTTTTACGATTTTCGTTAGGGTCTATACCGGCAGCCAATAGCTTCCGTGCTGCGGCATGAAGTTCTCTGGCTTCTTTTAACCCTGTATCGGGGTAAGCGCCAAGAGCCAGTGTTTTTTGTTTACCATCAAATCGGTACGAATAACGCCAAAGCTTCCCACCAGTTGTGGCAATTAGGATAAACAAGCCACCAGAATCTGAGAGTTTGTATGGTTTTGCCTTTTCCCTAGCGTTGCGTATTGTGATGTCAGATAGAGCCATAGCCGTGTCCTTTTTAATGGATTGTTGGTATGTATCTGACTATTTATGTCGTTAATCGATAAGTACCAACATAAAAACCAACAAATACCAACAGATTTCATTGGTTTATCCTAGACTATTTTGGACTAATTTGCAACAAAAAACCCGCAATTAAGCGGGTTTCGTGTACTTCGTTGGACATTAACGTCCGTGAGAGTGGTGGTGAGAGTGGGACTTGAACCCACGACCCCAGGATTATGAATCCTGTGCTCTAACCAGCTGAGCTACATCACCAGTTAAACTTTTAGCCTGAAATTTGAAATTCAGGCAAGGGCGCAATTCTAGTGTTTTAGTGCTTAATTGTCAAAATTACTTTGTGTTTTACACATTAAATCTTACTAAGTAAAACATTAAAACGCGCGCAGCTAAACGTTGAATCTAAAGTGCATCACATCGCCATCTTGCACAATATATTCTTTACCTTCTAAGCGCATTTTGCCAGCTTCTTTGCTGCCTTGTTCGCCTTTGTTTTTAACGTATTCGTCGTATTGAATCACCTCTGCGCGAATAAATCCGCGCTCAAAATCGGTATGAATCACACCCGCTGCTTGCGGGGCGGTGGCGCCTTTTTTTACTGTCCAAGCGCGCACTTCTTGCACGCCAGCCGTGAAATAAGTCTGTAGCCCAAGTAAATCATAAGCAGCGCGGATGACGCGGTTTAAGCCTGGCTCATCTTGCCCAAGCTCACTTAAAAATAGCAGTTTATCTTCGTCGTCCAGCTCGGAGATTTCGCCTTCAATTTTGGCACAAATGCACACCACAGGTGCATGTTCGGCTTTGCCTAATGCGACTACTTTGTCTAAGAATGGATTATTTTCAAAGCCCTTTTCATCCACATTGGCCAAGTACATCACAGGTTTTACGGTAATTAAGCACAGCGGTTTAAGCAGTTGCAATTCATCGTCATCTAAACCCAATGTGCGCACCGCTTTGGCCTCGTTTAAGCAAGGTAGCACTTTGTCGAGCACCGCCATGAGTGCAATCGCTTCCTTATCGCCACTTTTAGCTTTTTTGCCTTCACGTTGCATGGTTTTTTCGACCGTTTCCATGTCCGCCAGCGCGAGCTCAGTGTTAATCACTTCAATATCAGAAAGCGGATCAATTTTATTGGCGACGTGTATCACGTTGCCATCCTCAAAACAGCGCACTACGTGCGCAATCGCATCAGTTTCGCGAATGTTGGCGAGGAACTTGTTACCAAGGCCTTCGCCTTTTGAGGCCCCTGCCACTAAGCCAGCAATATCGACAAACTCGACAATGGCGGGTTGCACTTTTTGCGGTTTTACAATGTCGATGAGCGGTTGCAAGCGCGTATCAGGCACTTCTACAATACCTATGTTTGGCTCAATGGTGCAGAACGGGTAATTCTCTGCCGCAATACCTGCCTTGGTGATAGCGTTAAAGAGTGTGCTTTTGCCTACGTTAGGTAAGCCTACAATGCCACATTTCATATTGTTTCCGTTCGTCTTTTAAGCGATTACTGTGTTGGCTGTGTCTTCATCAGCTGGTCGTACTTACTGTACTGCCTGCGCTTCTTTATCCTTGCCGCCTTGTACTCGCTTAAAATACAGGTGGAAAAACAGCATTTTTAAATCGTTGAATGGCTACTTGGTATGCAAATTTAACATTGCGCTTTCAAATTCGCCTTTAAGCACAAAAGGCACTACCGCACAGGCCGCATGGATACTGGCTTGCATGGCATCATTTTCTTCTCGTGTGGGCGCCTTTAGCACATAATTGATTACTTCGTTGCGGTCACCCGGGTGACCTATACCCAAACGTAGCCGCCAATAATCGGCCGTGCCCAGCGCGGCATGGGTATCTTTTAAACCATTGTGCCCACCGTGCCCGCCGCCAAACTTTAATTTGGCGCTGCCAGTTGGCAAATCTAATTCGTCATGCACCACTAAAATTTCTGCTGGTAAAATTTTATAATAATTGACCAGTGCCACAACCGCTTTGCCGCTGGCGTTCATAAAGGTGGTGGGTTTGAGTAGCCAAGTGTCTTGATTAAGCTTCCCCACATCGCCAAACATTTTGGCGTCTAAAGCTAATTTTGTATTATTTTGCGTGGCAACGGCATCCACAAACCAAAAGCCCGCGTTATGGCGAGTGGCTGCGTATTTATCGCTAGGATTTCCTAGGCCAACAATTAGTTTTATGCTCATGTCGATAGTTTAAAATAAAAAACGCGCACTTAATATTAAGTACGCGTTTTAATTTTGGCTAAATAAAATTACTCAGCTGCTGGTTCTGCGACTGTTGCTGCAGGCGCTGCAGGCGCGTCTTCTGTTGCCTCGGCTGCGTCATCAGAAATACCACCGCGCGTTTTGGCAATTGCCGCTACAGCAGCGTCGTTACCATGGGCGAGTGCTACAAACTCAACGCCTTTTGGCAGGGTAATTTGTGATAAATGCACTGAGTGGCCTATCTCTAGGGCTGCTAATTCTACAGTCAAGAACTCTGGCAAATCTTTTGGTAAGCAGCTAACTTCAGCTTCTGTCAAAATGTGCGCCACGATACCATCGCCCAATTTAACGCCTGGGGCGATATCTGCATTGATAAAGTGGAAAGGCACTTTTACATGGATTTTCTCGTTAGCAGAAACACGTTGAAAATCAATGTGTTGAATAGTATTGCGCACTGGGTGCATTTGAAAATCGCGCAAGAGCACGCTTTCTTTTTTGCCATCTAAAATTAAATCTAAAATCGAGGCATGAAACGCCTCGTGGCGGAATTGTAAAAACAATTCTTTATGATTTAGCTCTAGGTTAACAGCGGCTTGACCACCGCCATACACCACCCCCGGCACATTGCCAGCGCGACGTGCACGGCGGCTCGCACCCGTACCTTTGACGTCACGTTTAACTGCATTAATTGAAATACTCATTTTGTTGCTCCTAAAATTACACCATTTGCTACACTAAAAAACTGCATACCGCGACCAGTATGCAGGCTAAAACTTAATCTAAAAATAGAGAAGAAACTGATTCCTCTTGGCTAATGCGCTTAATCGTTTCTGCTAATAATTCTGCGGCACTTAATTGACGAATTTTTTTGCATTCGCTCGAAGCTTTACTCAGCGGAATAGTGTTCGTGACCACTAACTCATCCAGCGCAGAGTCTGCGATGCGCTCAGCCGCATTGCCTGATAACACAGGGTGTGTGGTATAAGCCAATACTTTTACAGCGCCTTGGTCTTTTAACGCCGCAGCCGCTTCGCACAAGGTATTCGCTGTGTCTACCATGTCATCTACAATGACACAGGTGCGGCCAGCCACTTCACCGATAATATTCATCACTTTGGCTACATTGGGTTTGGGGCGGCGTTTATCAATAATGGCTAAATCTGCACTTAATTCTTTGGCGGCTGCGCGGGCACGCACTACACCACCTACATCGGGCGAAACCACCACTAAATCTTCATATTTTTTCTTGCGTAAATCGGCCAACAAAATTGGTGTGGCGTAGATATTGTCTACTGGAATATCAAAAAAACCTTGAATTTGGTCAGAATGCAAATCCATGGTTAATAAGCGATTAACCCCAACACTAGTGAGCATATTGGCCACTACTTTTGCAGTAATCGCCACGCGGGCAGAGCGCGGGCGGCGATCTTGCCGTGAATAACCTAAATACGGGATGGCAGCAGTAATGCGTCCTGCGGACGAGCGACGTAGCGCATCCACCATGACCATCACTTCCATTAACGTGTCGTTGGTGGGGTGGCTGGTCGATTGCAGCACAAATACATCTTTGCCGCGCACATTTTCAAGCAGCTCCAGCATCACTTCGCCGTCGCTAAAGCGGCCAACGCTGACGCGACCAAGTGCAATACCCAAGTGCTCAGCCACTTGGTTTGCAAGCGCTGGGTTGGCACTGCCTGTAAACACCATCATATTGCCGTTGCTCAAAATGAACCTTTAAAGTGCTAAAAATAGAGCAGTAAAATTTAAAAAATTAAAGCGTGTAAATCCTAGGGTTAACATGCCCGCATCTACACGCTTATATTAAAACAGATCAATTTTCTGCATTATAAAACTTGGCTGAGGAGGAAGGACTCGAACCTTCGGATGCTGGGATCAAAACCCAGTGCCTTAACCAGCTTGGCGACTCCCCAATAAAACTTCTTAACTTGCATATTAATGCGCCAATTCAAAATGTGGGTGTCTAATCAGCCCTTTTGCCACAAATCCTGTGGTATTTTCAGGTTTATTGGCTAAAAGTTCATCTGCCTTTTGTTTTGAATTAACTGCAACAAATACCGATGCGCCCGAGCCGCTCATTCTAGCTTCACCATAAGGCTTTAGCCATTCTAAAGTGCTTGCCACTGCCTGATATTCCTTACACACTACTGCTTCAAGGTCATGCTTAAATAAACTATAATGCATGACTCTCGAAAAGTCCGCCATTCTCAACGGTTTCGTGTCTCTTGTCAATGCAGAATTGGCAAAAATTTGTGCAGTTGATACATGAACTTGCGGCGTTAGTACCACGTAATGGCTAGGCGCCAAGTCAATTGCAGTGAGCTGCTCGCCCACACCTTCTGCCCATGCATTTTGGCCGAATATAAATACTGGCACATCAGCGCCAAGCTTTAAGCCAATTCGCATCAGCTCGATACGGCTTAAGTTGAGCTGCCACAATTGGTTGAGCGCTAGTAGCATGGCGGCGGCATCCGAGCTACCGCCGCCTAAACCGCCACCCATTGGGATGCGTTTGTCGATTGCGTATTCCACACCTAATGTGCAGCCGGTATGTTGTTGTAAAGCGCTGGCCGCTAGACCGCAAAGACATTGGCTTACAGCCACGTTTTTTACAGCATTTACACGCTTAATTTCACTTGTTTTTGTGGGTTTGATGTGCAGCGTGTCGTAAAAGTCTAGCAGCTGAAACACGCTTTGCAAAGTGTGATAACCATCCGTACGTTGGCCAGTGATGTGCAAAAACAAGTTGATTTTTGCGGGGGCTAAAAAAGGTAGGAAATCTTGCATAAATAGAATGTTAGCTTAATTTTTTTAAATAGATGCACTGTGAGTAAATATCCATAAGGGTTGCATGGCATATGCCGTCAATGAGTTAATGTGGTAAATTATCGTCACTAAGCCATTTTTCTACCAGCAATTTTAGATTCACTTTTTCACTTTTTAGCACAATTTTACTGGGTAAAAAAGTGCTGTTATGCTCGGTGTAATTTTCATAGCTAATATCCCAACCATCCTGTTTTAGCGTCAATAATCGGCCTTGCGTATCCCAGCTGGAATCCTCTATTTTACTGGCGCTTGGGCGACCGATTGCCCAGTCGCTCAAGTCCTTAAGTGGTAAGCGCCAGCCCAGCGTGGCTTCGGTTAAACTTTCTGTATCGCTGGCTTTTATTGTATGGCCATCTTGCGAGGTAAGTGTCAGGCCACTTGGATTTCTGGTGATGTTCGCGACTTTGCCGCCGACGGGTGAAAATATGTCGATATTGTCATTGGCAGCTTGATGTTGCCACTCGATTCCGCCCGAAAAGCCGCGCAGATTGGTGACTACGCCCAATCTACCTTTAAGCGAAAACGCTTTAATATTGGCGAGCGCGGCGAGATGTTGTTGATGAGTAAGGGATGAAGTTGGCGTTTGCGCTGGCGGTGGCGTCATTGTTGCGCAACCACCTATCAGCAAGATTGTCGTTGCTAATAGTAAATTTTTATTAAAAATCAAGTTAAATCAACTGCTTAAGAATTAAACTTTTTGGTGGTGGCTACTAACACATCATTTTCTGGAAATGCTTTTAGCGCGCCAGCCCAGATTTTTTTGGCTTCTTCCTGCAAACCTTGCTGCCACAACACTTCGCCCAAATGCGCTGCAATTTCTGGGTCGGCTTGAATTTCATAGGCTTTACGCAAACTTTCCGCCGCCAGCGCTAAATTGCCTAAACGGTAATGCACCCAGCCTAATGTGTCCAGCATGTAATGGTCATTAGGCTGTAATTTTAAGGCTGTTTCCACCAAGGTTTTGGCTTCGGCCAGCTTAATATTGCGGTCGGCAAACGAGTAGCTGAGCGCGTTGTAGGCTGCCGAAAAATCAGGCTTCATTTTGATGACTTTGCGTAACTCAACTTCCATTACATCCAGCTTGCCTACACGCTCAGCGGCCAGCGCATGGTCGTAAATAAGTTCGGCAGAATTTGGCCAAGTGCTTGCTGCTTTGTCCAGTAAATCGAACGATTCTTGATGGCGTTTAACTTGCGACAACATGCTGGCTTCGGTTTGAATCACCAACATTTGTTGCTCGGGCATTAGATTATCCACTTCATCCAACATTTTAATTGCCGCATCAACATTTTTGGTGCGTGCGATGACATTGGCGGCCGAAAATCTACCTTCCAAGTAGCTCGCACCAGGCGAGATTTTGTCATACCATTCCAGCGCTTTTTTATCCAATTTTTGCCGCTCGGCGCTGCGCCCAAGGTAAATATAAAGTTGAGCTGGGTCTTTAAAACCGCCGCTAATGGATTGCTGAAAATATTTATCTGCCATCAGGTAATCTTGCGACTCGAATGACAATAAGCCAACAACTGCGCTGATTTCTGGGCTGCCGTTAGAAGATTCCACTAGCTTTACAAACTCAGGTTTAGCTTCCGCGTGGCGTTTTTGATTCACCAATAATTTGGCATAAGCCATGCGCACATCGTTGGCTTTGGGGTTATTTTTTAAGAAGTTTTGATAAAAACTAATGGCTTTTTCTGGGGACTCTTTCAGCAACACTTGTCCTTGCATTTGCGCGCTTACTTCCCAACCTGGGCGAAGTTTGTCGGCTGTGGCCAGCTCTTTTTTGGTGATGTCAGGTTTGTCTGCAAACCAAGCGGCTTGCGCCACAGCAAAGCGCGCTTCTGGCAATTTTGGGTAGGGCGCGGCAAATTCGCTAATCGCAGTCAGCACCTCATTTTTATCTTTTTGGTTGGCAAGCAAACTATTTAAATGCAAAAAACCGTTGGCGCGTGTTTCTTCTTTAGCCAATAATTTTTGAATGTGCGGTTTGGCTTGCTTTAAATTGCCGCTGGCAATCAATAACTCACTGGATGCCTGTTGTGCCTCAAGTGAATTCGGGTCTAGTTCTGCCCATAAAGTAGCAGCTTGCAAGGCAATGCCAAGCTGGTTGGCATAGGCGGCGGTGCGCGCAGCACGCTCGGCTAGGCGCGGGTTGCGTGTTTGTTTGGCTAGATCTAAAAATAATTGGCTGGCTAAACTTACGTCGCCACGCTGCCCAGCAATTTCGCCTAGTAAATACTTGTACACAAACTCAGCGTTAGCGCTGGTAATCGTTGGCGCGGTGGTTGTTTCGGCAGACGCAGTTAAGCTGCTCATGCCAGCAAAGCCAATGAGTAAAGCAACCGCTATTTTTTTTATTTGGAGCATTAATAAATATCCATGATGAAGTGTAAGTCTTGTTTAGTCCGTGACAGTTGGCGCAAGTTCATCCATAATTAAGGGTTGGGTAGTAATTAACTTTTATATAGGCATGACTATAACTTTTCGCATGAAACTAATCTAGCAATTTTGTTTCATACGCCATTGGGCTTGTTAGGTACGTATTACAAATTATGACTAATTTAACAGTAGAAGCATCCGAACTCACTAGACTTTACGGTGGCCGTGAGGCGGTGAGTAACGTGAGTTTCGAGCTAAAACAAGGCGAAGTGCTGGGTTTTTTAGGGCCAAACGGCGCGGGCAAATCCACCACTATGAAAATGCTCACTGGTAACCTCGCGCCTAGCGCAGGCTCGGTCAGGATTTGTGGCATCGACATGATAGAAAACCCCAAAGAAGCCAAAGCGCTGATTGGTTATTTGCCAGAAATGCGCCCGTTGTATAAAGAATTTACGGTCGATGAATATTTAACTATCGCTGCGCGTTTGCACCGCGTTGCTGGAAAAAATATCAAAAAAGCGGTCGAAACCGCCAAAGAACGTTGCGGTTTAACGCACATGAGCAAGCGGCTGATTGAGAATTTATCTAACGGTTATCAACAACGTGTTGGCATTGCGCAAGCCATTATTCATAACCCGATGGTGGTGATTTTAGATGAACCCACGGTTGGTTTGGACCCGATTCAAATCCGCGATATTCGCGCACTGATACGCGAAATCGGCGGCGAGCGCAGTGTGATTTTATCTACGCATATTTTGCCAGAAGTGGAAATGGTGTGTGATCACGTGCAGATTATCGACAAAGGCAAACTAGTGTTTAATGGTGGTATTGACGTGCTAAAGCGTCAACGCATTGGCAATAAGTTGTTGATTGGGTTCAATCAAGCGCCAACTGTGGCAGAGCTGCTTAAAATTAAAGGCCTCACCGAGGCGGAAGTTGCAGACAATAATATGATGCGTGTGCGCTTTGCTGAAGGCGTTGCGCCGCACGAGGCGATTGTGCAAGCGGCGGTAAAGAATAAATGGGGCTTGTACCAAATTGCGCCCGATCAAACCAGTTTAGAAGACGTGTTTGTGCAATTAACATATCAAGAAATCGAGCCAGAAGCCTCATAGGTATTGCCTCGTAGCGCATGAATTTAGGAACAGGAAAATGATATTAAATATTGCAAGAAAAGAACTCAAAAGTGTGTTTGCTTCGCCAATGGGTTGGATTATTTTGGCGCTACTCATGTTCGCGTTTGGCACTTATTATTTAAACGGCGTGAATGACTATTTCGAGGTCATGTCGGGCGCGATTCGCCCAGCCGAGCGCTCTGGCGTGACGCAATTTGTCGGTCAAAATGTCTATGGTTTGGCCTCTTTTATTATGTTGTTCGCGGTGCCGCTACTTTCGATGCGGCTGATTTCTGAAGAGCGCCGCAATCAAACTCTACCGTTTTTATTTAGTGCGCCCTTATCGCTCACCGAAATCGTGCTCGGCAAATTTATTGGCTTGGTCGCGTTTTTAAGCATCCTTATTATTTATATTGCACTCATGTTGTTTACACTCAACATTTGGACAGACATCGATTTCGGCTACATTTTAGCCAATTCGTTGGGTTTATTTTTGTTGGTCGCAAGTTTTTCTGCGCTCGGTTTGTATTTTTCTAGCTTAACCTCGCAGCCAGTAGTGGCGGCCATTTTGAGCTTTATTGCGCTATTTGCGCTGATGATTTTAGATCGCTTTTTTGCAGGCGATCCAAGCAGCACCATGGCAAAATTGTCATTGATGCGGCATTTCCAATCGTTTGCTGGTGGCTTGATCGACACGGCCGACATCGCTTACTTTGTATTATTTATCATCACTTTTTTAACATTAACCATCCGTCGCTTAGATGCTGACCGTCTAAGAGGCTAAGGCTTACCTAACTGTATGAAAATTAACAAAAATTTACGTTTGCAAATGCTCGCACAAAGCTGGCTTTTTGTGGTTTTATTTGTGTGCTTGGTGGTGGTGGTGGGCTATTTGGCGAGTCAATATCACACTGCAAAAGACATCACGCAGGCTAATCGCAATATTCTTACGCCTGGCAGTGTGAATATACTTCAAAGTATGAAAGACCCAGTGAATATTACGGTGTATGCCACCAATGACGATGCCAATCACGGCGACACGTTTAGAAAAGGCATGATCGATTTTATGGCGCGTTACCAACGCGAAAAGAAAGACATCAGCCTTAAATTTATCAATCCATCCGCAGAGCCAAAACTCGCGCAAGAGGCGGGCATTAAGGAAGATGGCGAAGTGGTGGTGGAATATAACAAGCGCACCGAGCATATTTCGCCACCGATTGCCGAGCAGGAAATGACCAATTTGTTGGTGCGGTTGGCACGCACGAATACGCAGGCCATTATGTATTTGGATGGCCATGGTGAGCGCCATTTGCAAGGCGTTAAAAATAACGATTTAGGCGAATTTGGTAAGCAGTTGGAGGCAAAAGGCTTTAAGTTTTCTAACCCCGATCTCACCATCGCCCAAGCGGTACCAGCTAACGGCGCAATGTTGGTGATTGCTAGCCCGCAGGTGGATTTAAGCCCAGTGGAAGCGAAAAAAATTCAGACTTATTTAGAATCTGGTGGCAATTTATTGTGGCTATTGGATGATGACAATTTGCATGGTTTAAAAGAAGTGGCTGATTATTTGGGCATGACGGTTTCGTCGGGCATTGCGGTGGATATGACCGCTGCACAATATGGCGCGGATGCGAAGGTGGCGTTCGCTTCGGCTTATGGCGAGCATGCGATTACAAAAAATTTCCAGTTGCGTACGCTTTTCTCCGAGGCGCATGAGATTGATGCCAAAGCCTCTTACGAATTTGGCTGGAAAGTAGGGCGCTTGGTGGATGTGGCGCCGAATGGTTGGTTAGAATCTGAGAAGGTTGTGAATGGCGGCAAAAACCAAAAAGCGGTGTTTGATGAGAAAACAGATAAACGCGGCCCTATCAATATCGGCGTGGCTTTAGAGCGTATTTATGGTAAAAAAGGCCAGCGCGTGGTGATTATGGGCAATGGTAATTTTTTATCTAACACCTTTATTACCAACGGTGGCAACTTGGATTTTGGTGTGAATATCATCAATTGGCTGACGGGTGACGACAGCCTCATTACCATTCAACCGATGCCACTCAAAGACATTAACGTGACGATTCCCAGTGATGACAAAAGCCGTATTGTGGCTTGGATGGTATTCCACGGCTTCCAATATTTTATCCCGCTGGCATTTTTCGTTGCTGGCTTTTGGTTGTGGTGGAAGCGTAGAAAAGCGTAATGGATTTTGGCATGAAAGTTAAGCAATGAAAAAAAGATGGCTTCTTAATTTAATCATGTTGGCCGTGGTGGCTGGCCTAGTGGCTTTTTTATACCTGCGCCCACAAGTCAATACCGATGCGACTCCTGAGTATGAGGTTTCTGCATTAAAACTGGCTGATTTCACCGCTATTAAGGTTGAATTTCCCACCAAAGCAGCCACCAGTTTCGATAAAGTTGACGGCCAATGGCGTATGACAGCCCCCTATAAAATGCGCGCCGATCAACTTTCGGTGCAGCGTATTTTGTCGATTATTGCCGCTAAAAGCACCGATAAATTTCCCGCCACCGATTTGGCGAAATACGGTCTAGATAACCCGCAATTAAGGCTTAAACTCACCAATACAGCAGGTGTGCAAGAGTTTGTGTTTGGCACGTTTAATCCGGTTACCGAGGCGCAATACGTGGCTTTTAAAGATGCGATTTATTTGCTGTCAGGCGGTTATGCTGAGGCGGCAAGAACGCAAGCACTTGAGTTGATTGATAAAAATGCGCTGACTAAAGATGAGGCCAAGCAAATTGCTGGCTTTGATTTTTCGCGTTTAGAGCAGTGGGAAGACGTGCGTTTGAACGTGGATATTGCCGATGGAAAATGGGATGTGAATGCGCCCAAGGCCAAAATTACCCAAAACGAGATGAACGAATGGCTAGATTTTAGCTGGAAACAAGCGCAGGCCAATAAAGTCGAGCTTTATACGCCAGATCGTCATGCGGGCTATCCATCGTTTGATGTGAAGCTAAAAAATGGCAAAAGCGTGCGCTTTGACAAAGTTCAAGAGTCGCCAGACTTGCTGCTTGGTCGCCCTGACGAAGGATTGATGTACCATTTTAACGCCGACACTGGGTTTAATATGCTTAACCCGCCACTCAATATTCAGTAAGGTTTTGGTAGTCAAATGCCCGAACTGCCCGAGGTTGAAATTACCCGCCGTGGGTTAACTCCACTTTTAAATCAATCTGTTAAAAATGTGGTAATTCGCAATGCCAGTATGCGTTGGCCGATTCCTGAGCACTTGCCACAAACGCTTTTGAATCAAAAACTGATCAGTTTAAACCGTCGCGCGAAATACATTTTGGCTGATTTCGAATGTGGGACTTTGTTGTTGCATTTAGGCATGTCTGGCCGCATTAGTTTGCTCGACAGAAATTACCCGCCCGAAAAGCACGATCATTTTGATATTGAGTTTGTGAAAGGTAGCGTGCTGCGTTTGCGCGATCCGCGACGTTTTGGCGCTGTTTTGTGGGCTGGCTGTACACCGAATAGCCATGCGCTACTCAAGCCACTTGGCCCAGAACCTTTAGGCTATGATTTTAATGTAAGCTATTTGCATGCAGAATTGAAAAGTCGCAGTACCGCCATCAAAATTGCCATCATGGATAGTCATTTGGTGGTAGGCGTGGGCAATATTTACGCCAGCGAATCGCTGTTCCGTGCGCGCATTCACCCCGAAACGTCCGCTAAACAGCTGTCATTAAAACAGTGCGAGAAATTGGTGGCAGAAATAAAATTGACTTTGAATGACGCGCTTAATGCGGGCGGCAGTAGCTTGCGTGATTTTTTTGGCGCAGATGGCAACCCGGGTTATTTTCAGCAGCAATATTTTGCGTATGGACGTGCTGATGAACCCTGTAAAGTTTGCGCCAAACCCATTAAATGCATCCGCTTAGGGCAGCGCTCCACGTTTTTTTGTGCGCATTGCCAACAGCCTCAAACAATAAAACAATAATGCCCTGCAAACCTTATCGGTCTTGACTTGCAGGCAATCAATTTAGAAACATCATGATGCATAAACTTACTAATTGCAACAAAACTAACAGCACAACCGCCAGTGCGAGTTTTTTTTGCCAGCGTGCTTGTTTTTGTTGTGCTGTGATTAGCTCGTCAATCGCTTGCCGTAGCGGTGCTTCTTGCTCAGCATGGGTTTGCTGCGTTAAGAATTGATGCACTAGACGTGGCATTTGCGGTGCGTTTTTGATGATAAACGGCAGCTCTTTTTTTAGTGACTTCGCTACGCTGCGCCAGCCCACTTGCTCGCTCATCCAGCGTTTTAAGAATGGTTTGGCAGTTTGCCACAAATCGATATTCGGGTCTAAATCACGGCCTAAGCCTTCGATATTCAACAAGGTTTTTTGCAGCATCACCAGTTGCGGTTGAATCACCACGCCAAACCTACGTGACATTTGAAACAAGCTTAACAAGGTTCGCCCGAACGAAATATCTTTTAGTGGTTTATCAAAAATTGGCTCGCATATCGCGCGGATATTGATTTCTAACTCATCAGCATTAGTGTCCGCCGGCACCCAGCCCGATTCGATATGTGCCACTGCCACATCGCGATAATCGCGGTTAAAAAATGCCAAAAAATTGCGTGCGAGGTAATATTTATCGGTATCTGAAAGCGTGCCCATAATGCCAAAATCCAAAGCAATGTATCTTCCGTCATCCGCTACTTGTATATTGCCCGGATGCATATCCGCATGAAAAAATCCATCGCGAAATACCTGCGTAAAAAATATTTCCACGCCGTCGTGCGCGAGTTTTGTGATGTCGACACCTTGATTTCTAAGTACGTCAATTTGGCTCACGGGTGTGCCGTGCATACGCTGCATGGTCATCACTTCTTTGCGGCAGTAATCCCAGTAAACTTCTGGTATTAACAATCGCTTATCTTGAAAATTGCGCGCCAGCTGGCTGCAATTGGCGGCTTCTAGCGTTAAATCCAACTCGTGTTGGGTATGGCGCGCAAATTCACTGACAATCTCTAGCGGTTTTAGACGTTTGCCTTCGCTGGAAACCGCTTGCAATAACCACGCCAGCGATTTTAATAGGGCCAAATCTTGCCCAATTAGCGCGCCAATATTGGGCCGCAGTACTTTTACCGCGACATGTTTTCCATCCGCCAACTCGGCAAAATGCACTTGCGCAACTGAGGCGCTGGCGACAGGTGTTTGCTCAAATACGGGAAAAATTGTGTGTAAATATGCTCCGAAAGCCGCTTCAATACTGGCCTGCACGGCGTCGAATGCAAACGGTGGCACTTGGTCTTGTAGCTTCGCCAATTCATCTGCCACATCTTGCGGTAATAAATCGCGCCGTGTAGAAAGCACTTGACCGAATTTAACAAAAATCGGACCTAGTTTTTCTAAAGCTAAACGTAGTCGAACGCTAGGCGCTTGCTGCTTGCTGCGCCAAAAGAATAGCAATTGAATCAACTTGCGTAGCGGTTTTAGCGGTGCGTGTTCGTGAATAAAATCATCCAAGCCAAATCGCAGTGTGATGAAAATAATGTAAACGAGCCGAAAATAATGCATGGCTAATTCACGCTACTTGCCAGTGTTTTTGTGAGTTTTGCTAAACGCTTTTCAAAGCGCGCAACGTCGCTTTTTAGCGTGTCCACCTCAGCGTTAAATTGTTCTACATGGCGTTTTTTAGCGAGTATATTGCTCTCTTCTTGCCAATATTCACTGAGCATTTCGGCCAAGTTGATGTTTTGTTTTTTGGCTTCGGCAAACGTTTTTTTGCTGACACCGCCAATTTTGTAAGCCGCAATGTCGCCTAATATTTTACTTAAATCTTCTTCCACATCCCAACGTATCTGTTGTAAAACCTTACTGATTTCAGTTGCCAAATGCGCATCACCATCGATTTTAATGTGCATTTTTGCGTTTTCATCCCCAGCTAGCAATCGCAAAGCAAGGCTGGGAGGCAGGTGAATAGTGGCTTCTGGAGTATGCTTTTCACCGCTTAAGGCTAAACTACCATCTTCTAAAATCAACAGATTGGCTTTGGCGAGTACAAAATCAAACTGCACGACCTTGCTGGAGAACGGCTGCAAGTATGGGCGCGACCATTCGTTTTGGCTGGTGAGGTGTTGCAAAAAACGGATGATTAACGGTTTAAACATTAAAGCTTATAGCCTTTGTGCAAGGCCACCACACCCGCGCTCAAATTATAGTAATCTACCTTGCTTAAACCCACGTCAGTCATCATTTGT
This sequence comes from Methylotenera oryzisoli, assembly GCA_945907735.1. Lineage (GTDB taxonomy): Bacteria > Pseudomonadota > Gammaproteobacteria > Burkholderiales > Methylophilaceae > Methylotenera_A > Methylotenera_A oryzisoli_B. The sequence continues at coordinate 68,584 of CAMDTL010000007.1, read as the reverse complement.
TTCAGCGTTTCTTGGTCTGGATGCATACGAATCGACTCGGCCAAATATTGGTAACTTTCAGCGTCTTTGGCAATCAGTTTGCCCATGAACGGCAAAAATTTGAACGAATACGCGTCGTAAAGTTTTTCCAGTGGCTGCCAAACTTTTGAGAATTCTAACACCAGCAATCTGCCGCCAACTTTGAGCACGCGTTGCATTTCTTTGAGTGCAATGTCCTTGTGTGTCATATTGCGCAGGCCAAAGGCGACGATGACGCAATCGAAAGTGTTATCTGTAAATGGTAATTTTTCTGCATTGCATTGCGTGGCAGGAACGTTCAAACCCATGTCCAGCATGCGATCGCGGCCAACGGCCAGCATTGACGCATTGATGTCGGTGAGAATCACTTCACCATCTCGCCCCACTTTTTTGGCAAATAGTTTAGAACAATCGCCGCTACCGCCTGCAATATCTAACACTTTATCACCCATTTTTACGCCGCTAATATCTACTGCAAAGCGCTTCCAGCCACGATGTAAGCCTGCTGACATGACATCGTTCATCACGTCATATTTGCTGGCAACCGAATGAAACACTGCACCTACTTTTTGCTGCTTTTCAGCTTTCCCCACTGTTTTAAAGCCAAAATGTGTTGTAAGTTGTAAGTTGTCCTCGCTCATTGCGTGTCCGTTCTTTTATATCCCGCCATTTCAAGTTTGACTATGTAATCTTGCCACATTGCGGCATAGTTTTCGCCCAAAAAATACAAATAATCCCATGAATAAAGCCCAGTATCGTGGCCATCAGAGAATACCAGCTTGACCGCATAATTGCCGACAGGTTCGATGGCGTTGATATTTACATTTTCTTTACCAAGTTGTAGCGTCTCTTGCCCTGCGCCGTGGCCACGCACCTCGGCTGAGGGCGAGTAAACACGCAGGAACTCACATGACAGCATACATTCGGTATTGTTATCAAATTTAATTTCTAACAGCCGTGATGCCTGGTGCAAGCGAATATCAATCGGGCGTGGAGTGTTTAAGTTTAAGCCGCTCATTCAAAATGTAGCTAAAAGTGTGAGGTAGAATAATAGCAGAACATGCCCGTAAGCTAATAAATTAGCGCTTTTTACCACAACTTTTTTGAATATTGAATCGGTTGTCGTTAAATAGTCACCTTTCATCGGAAATTAGATTAAATATTAGTGATGTTGCTGATTTATTTGACTATTTACATGGACATGATAAAGGTCATCTGTTAGAAAAGTGGTTAATTCTGGCATTGCTTTTGGGGATTTGAATGGCAGAAGCTAAATTAGCGCATCAGTTTGTAGTCTACTCTGAGTGGAGAACGGCGCTGGTTGGCAGTATTTGCGATTACCGTAGCTGGCTAAACGAGCAGGAGCTGAGTGATGCGCAGATAGATTGGCGTATTACCCATTTGCTTGAGCGCTTGCGTGAAGATAAATTAATCGTGGCGTTTGTGGCGGAATTCTCACGCGGTAAATCAGAATTAATCAACGCGATTTTCTTTGCTGACTATGGACAACGTTTGCTGCCATCAAGCGTTGGCCGCACTACGATGTGCCCGACCGAATTATTGTACGGCTCTACAAAACCGACTTAAAGTCGGCTTTATGTTAAAAACATGCGCTGTGAGCCAATTTTTATGCGGCTTGTAGGAGCATGCCTTTAATCTTTTGCATGGCTTTTTGTTCAATTTGGCGAATGCGCTCGGCAGAAACACCAAACTCGGCTGCCAAGTCATGTAGTGTTGAGCTGGCATTCTCAGTTAACCAGCGCGCTTCTAATACGCGGCGGCTACGTTCATCCAAGTGCATCAGCGCTTTGCTTAAGCCTTTAGATTGCAATTGCTCATTTTGTTGAATCTCTAAAAACTCAGAAGGTTCTGGGCTTTCATCCTCTAAATAAGCAATCGGGCTAAAGCTTTCATCGCCGTCATCATCAATGTGCGCGTCGAGCGAAATTTCATGCCCGTTCAAGCGATACTCCATCTCCAGCACTTCATCAGGCTTCACGTTTAGCTCTTTGGCGATGTGATTCACCTCATCTGGTTGTAGTGAGCCCATGCCTTTTTTCATGCTACGTAAATTAAAGAATAATTTACGTTGTGCTTTGGTGGTCGCCGTTTTAACCAGGCGCCAGTTGCGTACGATAAATTCGTTTATTTCGGCTTTAATCCAATGCATGGCAAATGACACTAAGCGCACGCCACGATCTGGGTCAAAGCGTTTTACTGCCTTCATTAACCCAATGTTACCTTCTTGAATTAAATCAGCTTGCGGTAAACCATAGCCCATATAACCGCGTGCGATGCTCACAACTAAACGTAAGTGCGAAACAATCAACATCTGGGCAGCTTCCAAGTCATTATTATTTTTAAGACGCGTTGCATAATCATGTTCTTCTTCCGCGCTCAATAGCGGAAAGGCCTTAATTGCACGCATGTACTGATCAAAGCTATCTAATGACGAAATCGACGGTATAGTTAAAGCGTTTATGGTAGAACTCCTTAATGAATAATCAATGCTATTTTAGCACTCTAGCTTTGAGAGTGCTAGATGCAAAAAGTTTCAAAAACGTAAAAATTTATTGGCTAGATGTGAGTAAATATTTTGTCACAGCGAGATGCGCTGAGATTAGCCCAACAGCCAAAGCTAACAAGCAGGTGATAGCACAAGTAAATAAGTTGGGGAAATTTAACGAGAAATTGGTTTGATATTCGGCCGCCAGCGGGGCGAGAGATTGGTTAAATAGGTAAATCACCGCAAACGTAATCAATAGCGCTAACAGCCCGCCAATTAATCCATACAGCGCACCTACATATAAAAATGGACGCCGAATAAAGCTTTTAGTCGCGCCAATTAAGCGGCTTAATTCTATCTCTGTATGCTGTGTCACAATTTGCATGCGCACGGTGTTGCCGATGACTGCCACCAGCGCAAATGCCAGCAAACTCGCCATAATCAGCATGGCTTTGTTGCCCAGCGCCAATAAATAATTCAAGCGTTTAATCCAAGCGCCATCCAGCACTACTTCGTCAACGCCGTCCAATTGACTTAGATTATTGCTAAGGCTTTCAATTGAATCAGCGTCTAGCCTGCTCGGTTGCACAAAAAATGCGTCTGGCAATGGGTTATTTTCCAGCGAATTCAGCACGTCGTTATTCGCATCGGCCGCTTGCAATTGGCTAAGCGCTTCTTGTTTTGCAACAAACTTAAAGGTTTTAATATCTGCATTGCTTTCAAGCGCAGTTTTAATTGTGGCAACCGCATCTGCATCGTGCTCCAAAGCTAAAAAAACGCTCATTTGTGATTCACTTTTTACGCGATTGGCCAACCCATTTACACTGTCTAACACCACATATAATGTGCTCATCAAGGCAAGTGTCACGCCTATTGCTAAGCAAATCAGCAGCGTGCTGAGCTTGTTGGTTTTAAAGCGCCGTAACACTAGGTTAAGGGCTTGCGTGTGTTGTGTCAGCCATGCTTTCATGCGGAAACCTCGGCGGCCACTAACTTGCCGTGGTCTAAATGCAATATTTTGTTGCGCTCATTTACGTTACCCAGTGCATCATGCGTGGCAATAATCACCGTCACGCCCACTTGCTGAAACGCGTTAAACAGCGTCAAAATATCCGCTGCGTAATTTTTATCTAAATTGCCAGTCGGTTCATCCGCAATCAGTATGGATGGCCTGGAAGCTACTGCCCGTGCGATGGCCAGCCGTTGTTGCTCTCCACCTGAGAGCGTAATTGGCATAGATTTTTCTTTGCCCAATAAACCTACTTTGTCTAGTGCTGCGCGTATGCGTTTGCCAGCTTCAGTGCCTGTAATGCCGTTAATCGCCAGCGCTAGCGCCACATTGTGATAACAATTGCGGTCGTACAACAGTTTGTGGTCTTGAAACACCAAGCCAAATTTACGCCGAATATAAGGCAAAGTGGCTTCTTTGAGCTTGCTCACATTTTGATTGTTAATTAAAACCGTGCCAGTCGTTGGCCGCTCAATCGCCGTCATTAGCTTCAATAACGTGCTTTTACCTGCGCCAGAATGTCCCGTGACGTACACCATTTCACCTTGCTCGATGCTAAAGCTCACGTTGCTAAGTGCCTCGTGGCTGCTAGGGTAACGCTTAGTGACTTGGTCGAAATTAATCATAAATTATTATAACTTAGTCAAATAACGCATCAACAAACTCTTGCGCACTAAACGGGCGTAAATCATCAATCACTTCGCCAATGCCAATATAGCGAATGGGGATTGGACGCGCTTCCGCAATGGCAGCAATCACACCGCCCTTGGCGGTGCCATCAAGCTTGCTGAGTACCAAGCCAGTGACGCCAAGCGCATCGTCAAAGGCTTTCACTTGGCTTACTGCATTTTGACCTGTGTTGGCGTCGATGACCAACAAAATCTCGTGCGGTGCGCCAGGCAAGGCCTTATTGATTACCCGTTGCACTTTTTTAATTTCGTTCATCAAGTGCATCTGAGTCGGCAATCGACCAGCCGTATCGGCGATGACAACATCAATTTTTTTGACAATAGCCGAATTCACTGCGTCAAAAATGACTGCGGCTGGGTCGCCGCCTTCGGACGCAATCACATGTACATTGTTACGTTCGCCCCACACCTGTAATTGCTCTCTGGCGGCGGCGCGAAATGTATCGCCTGCGGCAATCAACACGCTGTTGCCTTGGCTTTGAAATAACTTGGCGAGTTTGCCGATAGTGGTGGTTTTACCCGCGCCATTCACACCTGCCAGCATGATTACGCAAGGTGTATGAGTATTGGTCTGTAGCGGCACTTCTAATGGTGTTAAAACGTTTAATAATTCAGCTTTCAGCGCTGCTTTTAGTGCGGAAGTGTCTTCCAAATTCTCACGCTTTACGCGTTTTTTTAAGTTATCTAAAAGCTTTTGCGTAGCGGCAACGCCAATATCACTGGTTAGCAAAATCGTTTCTAATTCTTCGTACGTTTCCGCATTAATTTTACCGCCGCCGAATAAATTATTTAGCTGTGAGCCAAGCAGATTGCGGGTTTTGGAGAGTCCTTGCTTAAGTCGCTGCGTAAAACTAGCGGGTTGCGTTGCTTCTTCTGGCTTTGTTGTAGTGGTTTCCGCAGGTTTTGCAGCTTCTTCGGTGGGTTTCTTTTTTAAAAAATCAAACATCGTGCTATTTTAATCGTAATCTCACATTGCTGCTACGAACTAAAGCAAATTAGAATGGGTCATTAGGATGACTTTGGAAATAATAGGAAAAATTTTGCAATTTACACATTTTAAAACAAGCCTGCTGCTAGGGTTTTGCATGCTCATGCCTGCATTGGTAAAAGCAGAAATTCAAGAATTTAAGCTCAGCAATGGCTTAAAGCTTGTGGTGCAAGAAGATCATCGTGCGCCAGTCGTGGTGTCGCAAGTGTGGTATCGCGCAGGGGCGCTGGATGAAGTGAATGGCAAAACGGGCGTGGCGCATGTGCTGGAACACATGATGTTCAAAGGCACAAAAAAAGTGAAAGCAGGGCAGTTTTCTCGCATGGTTGCAGCCGCTGGCGGTAAAGAAAATGCGTTTACTGGGCAAGATTACACTTGTTATTTTCAGCAGTTAGAAAAATCTAGATTGCCGCTATCATTCAAGTTAGAAGCTGACCGCATGGTGAATTTACAAATTACTGATGCAGAGTTTGTTAAAGAAATTCAAGTGGTGATGGAAGAGCGTCGCTGGCGCACCGAAGACAAGCCGCAATCCAAGGTGAATGAGCAATTTCAAGCGACCGCGTTTAAAGCGCACCCTTACGCACGGCCAGTGGTGGGCTGGATGAACGATTTGGAAAACATGACCGCCGCCGATGCGCGTGAGTGGTATCGCACGTGGTATGCGCCTAATAACGCGACGATTGTGGTGGTTGGTGATGTAAAAACGGCTGATGTTTTAAAACTTGCTAAGCAATATTTTGGCCCATTAAAGTCGCATATTTTGCCTATGCGTAAACCGCAAACTGAGCCAGTGCAAATTGGCGAGCGCCGCGTGGTGGTAAAAGCACCAGGCAAGTTGCCGTATTTGACGATGGGTTTCCATGTGCCTACGCTAGTGGGGTTTGAATTATCCAGTGCTTCAATCACGCCAGAACAGGACTGGGAGCCTTATGCATTGGATGTTCTAGCGGGGGTGCTCAGTGGTAATGATTCTGCTAGATTAAACCAAAAACTCGTGCGCGAAACCGCCTTGGCGGTGGATGTCGGTGCGGGTTACGACAGTACCTCACGCGGACGTGAATCACTTTTTGAGTTTGTGGGTACGCCTTCTGAAGGCAAAACCGTGGCGGAATTAGAAGCTGCATTACTTGCACAAGTTGAGTTGATTAAAACGGGCGGTGTGACGCAGCAAGAGCTGGATCGCGTAAAAGTGGCGGTGATTGCATCCGATATTTACCAACGTGATTCGATGTTTTACCAAGCCATGCAAATCGGTCAGCTTGAAACCATGGGCTACAGTTGGCGCTTATTGGATGAATATTCTGAGAAATTGAAGGCGGTGACTTCAACGCAAATTCAGGCGGTGGCGAAGAAATACCTGATTAAAGATAATATGACGGTGGCAACGCTAGACCCGCAACCGATTGATCCGAATGCGAAACCCATCGGACAACCCCACACGCATTAAGAAAATTCAGAGAATAAAAATGTTTTATAAAATTGTGCTTACCTTACTTTTTGTTGTGTATGGCTTTACAGCAAACGCCGCAGTTAAAATCCAACACTGGCAAACCAGCAGCGGTTCAGAAGTGTATTTTGTCGAGAATCACGACCTGCCGATTATCGATTTGGCGGTGAATTTCCCCGCTGGCAGTGCGCGCGATACCAAAGCGACATCGGGTGTAGCAGGGGTGACACGTTATATGATGACGCTAGGTACAGAAGCCATGTCAGAAGAAGTGATTACTAACAAATTTGCCGATATTGGCGCAATTTTTGGCGGTGAGTTGGATGCAGATCGCGCCGCGTTTAAGTTGCGCACACTCACTAGCGAGCAAGCAAAAGCACTGGAAACTTTTAATAAAATTTTGCATAAACCAGACTTTCCGCAGGCTATTTTGGAACGTGAAAAAACGCGCATTGTGGCAGGATTAAAAGAAGCCGCAATGCAACCAGAAAGCATCTCGAACAAAGCGTTTATGCAGGCACTCTACCCAAATCATCCATATGGCTTGGATGAAAATGGCGAGATTGACACCATTATGGCGATGAAGCGTGACGATTTAGTCAGTTTTTATCAAACTTTCTATACCGCCAAAAGTGCGGTCATTGCGCTGATTGGCGACATGACAGAGCCACAAGCGCGTGAAACTGCCGAAAAAATCTCAAAAGATCTGCCCCATGGGCCAACATTGACAAAGATTTCAGAGGTGCTTGTACCAACTTCTGCCCGCGTACAAAATATTAAGCATCCTGCTTCACAAGCGCACATTTTGCTGGGCTACCCAGGCCTTAAGCGTGGCGACGCGGATTATTTTTCACTCTATGTCGGCAACTATATTTTGGGTGGTGGCGGTTTTGTTTCGCGGCTGACTGAGGAAGTGCGCGAAAAACGTGGGTTGGTTTACAGCGTGTACAGCTATTTTATGCCGATGGCCGAGCTGGGCCCATTTCAAATTGGTTTGCAAACCAAAAAAGAACAAGCGAGCGAGGCGCTCACAGTGGTGAACGCTACTTTGGCTAGATTTATGCAAAATGGGGTAACGGAGAAAGAGCTTAAAGCGGCAAAAGATAATATTACTGGGGGCTTCCCTATGCGGATTGATAGTAATGGCAAGATTTTGGATTACTTGAGCGTGATTGGTTTTTATAAATTGCCAATGACTTATCTTGATGATTTTAATAAAGAAATTTCAAAAGTGACCGCTAGGAAAATTCAAGATGCGTTTCAACGACGCGTAAAACCTGAAAATTTCGTGACCATTACTGTCGCCGCGCAGTAAATAATCCGTCATTCTGTGCTTGACTCTGAGCCTGCCCCGTACGGCGATACAGGGGAATCCAGCGTCTTTAAAGTCACTAGATTCCGACTTTGCGAGTATCCACTTCGTGGCTTGTCTGCTAATCTCATTTCATCGGAATGACAATGGATAGATATTTAGTTAAGCTGTTACCTTTAATTTGCACTATTTAATAGTTTGCCATCTTCAAAATCAACAAAAAGAACCAGCACCACCAACCAAGTCCGCATCAATGCTGGTGTTTGGCGCAGTCGATTATTAAAATTCCCGACTGTTGAAGGTTTACGCCCTACGCCAGAGCGCGTGCGCATCACGGTATTTAATTGGCTGGGACAAGATTTAACAGGCAAAACCTGTTTAGATTTGTTCGCAGGCACGGGTGCGTTTGGGTTTGAGGCCTTATCACGCAATGCCAAAAATGTAGTGATGATTGAAAGTTCTAATTTAGCTTACCAATCACTTGTGCAAAATCAAACGCTTTTAAAAGCGGATAATTGTCAAACTCTCAACCAAGATGTCTTAGTTTTTTTAAGTCAGAATACACAAAGATTTGATATTATTTTTTGTGATCCGCCTTATCATAAAACTTGGCTAGATAAGTTACTACCACTTTTAAATCAGCATGTTAGCGAGAATGGCGTGGTGTATGTTGAGGCAGAGTTTGAGATAAAATCGAATGAACATTGGCTAGTGAAAAAGCAAAGCAAAGCGGGCAATGTGTTTTATCATTTACTCTCGTTTGTCATTCCCGCGCAGGTGGGAATTCAGTTCACTTAAGAAAATCGCCTAGATTCCCCTTGCAGGGCGTGCTGGCAACCGTTACGCAGGCGCACAGCATGCTGTGCGAAACCCCTGCTACGCCCCTGCGCGGGAATGACGAAATTGTGAGTTTTTAGGTTTAAAATGAGCATAGTGAAAATTTGAGGTTATTTCTATGAGTAAAAACTGCATTGCTGTTTACCCTGGCACATTCGACCCCATCACCTTGGGGCACGAGGATATTGTGCGCCGTGCCGCCGATTTGTTTGATGAAGTCATCGTGGCGGTGGCGGGCAGCACCAATAAGCGCACGTTGTTTAGCCTAGAAGAGCGCGTATTGTTGGCGCACAGTGTTTTAAAAAAAGCAGATAACGTGAAAGTGGTCGGTTTCAATAGCTTATTGATGCAATTTGTGCAAGAGCAGGGCGCGCAAATTGTGGTGCGCGGCTTACGCGCGGCCAGCGATTTTGAGTATGAATTTCAACTCGCCGGCATGAATCGCAAGCTCTACTCTAAATTAGAGACCATATTTTTTACGCCTTCTGAACAATATATGTTTGTATCAAGCACGCTGGTGCGCGAAGTCGCTATATTGGATGGCGACGTGCACCAGTTCGTCTCGCCCACGGTGGAAGCGGCGATTAAGAACAAACTAGGAAGATAAAAATAAATTGATTAATACGATAGGCATTTGTTCTTGCGAGATGAAGCGCAAGAAGCCGCGGAACGAACGACGCAGACATATTGCCTTGTATAGGCTAGGAGTGAGTGAGCACGCGACACAGCGATTTGCGCGCAAAACAGATTTATGGCGTTGTTAATTACGGATGAGTGTATAAATTGCGATGTCTGCGAGCCAGAATGCCCGAACGGCGCCATTTATCAGGGGCAAGAGACTTACGAGATTCATGCACACTTATGCACCGAATGCGTCGGCCATTTCGATAAGCCGCAATGCGTCGTGGTGTGTCCAGTGGATTGCATTCCGCTGAACCCAGAAGTAGTGGAAACCCAAGCACAATTATTGGCCAAATATCACCGAATAATACAAGCATGATCAAATGACAGCTAAGGAAAACGTATGAGAGTGTTACACACCATGCTACGCGTCGGTGATTTACAACGTTCTATTAATTTTTACACCGATGTGTTGGGCATGAAATTGTTGCGTACCAGCGATTATCCCGATGGCGAATTTACGTTGGCGTTTGTGGGTTACGGCAACGAATACGACAACACGGTGCTCGAGCTCACCTACAATTACGGTAAACCGAGTTACGAACTAGGTGGCGCTTATGGCCATATGGCGATAGAGGTGGATGATGCCTACCAAGCTTGTGAGCAGGTGAAACAAAAGGGCGGCAAAGTGGTGCGCGAAGCTGGGCCGATGAAGCATGGCGCGCTAGTTATCGCGTTTATTGAAGACCCAGATGGCTACAAGATAGAATTCATCCAAAAGGGCACGATTGAATATCCACGGGAATGACGCGAAGTGAGTAATACCGAACAACTCAAAATTGCCGTGCAAGCCGCACTGGATGGTGATTGGCATAAATCGCACAACATCGCGCAAGATTACTCAGACAACACTGCCAACTGGATTCATGCTGTGTTGCACAAAATTGAAGGAGATGTGTGGAACAGCCAATATTGGTATGCACGCACTGCGGGCAAAAGTTATGATGACTTTAATGATACAGCTGCAGAGCTAAAAACGATTCAAAATAGCTTAATATAATAAATATATGCCCTGCAACCAGCATGGAAATTGGATTGCAGGGCATGCCTTACAAATTAAGCGTGCTAATGATTAAGGGAAGGCAGGCATGGTTGGCTCTGTTCCTTCGCATATCGCTTGTGGATAGCGATTTTTTACCAGTTGCTCAATACTTTCTGTGCGACTGCGCGGTACATCTACCATCATCAAAAACTTACCGCTTTCAATGGCTGGTGCAAACCGTGCAATCTGGCTGTTGTCAACACTGCTGCCTATCATGCTCGATATCCATGCGCCAAGGCCAGAGCCAATTAAAAACGTAGCTAAAATCGTGCCGCCACTCAGCACTAATTCACCTGGAAACGCCATCACAATAGCACCCAACACAATGCCAGTCAGCCCACCAAATACCATGCCGCGTTCTAGCGCAGGCACGAAATCGCTCTTTTGCAGCAACGACGCTTCTGGCAGGTCTTTAAGTGGGGTATCGCGTTTGGCTAATACATGAATGTGGCGCTGATCAACCCGCGCCAGCAACAGAACATCGACAATTTTTTTGGTGATTCCAATCCCGGGGACTAAAAAATACATGCGTTTCATGATTATTCTCCTCCATCAGCACGTTAAGTAAAGGCTGCGCAAGATAGCGCCAAATGGTGAGAGACAGGCCGTAAAAATTCAGTTCCGCATCTGTCTTTGAAACGCATATGGCAAGCATCAACGCCCACCCGCATAAATCATTATTACCATGTTTCGACAGCGAATTTACTTGAAAAGTTCTTTTGATTTAACCAAAAAAGTCTTTCGCTTTATCTACCCAGCTTTTGTTTTTTGGGCTGTGTTTGCCGGCATCGGCTTGGGTGCTGATGTCAAATTCACGTAGTAAATCTTTTTGTTTTTCAGTCAGTTTCACTGGTGTTTCTACCACCACATGCACCATTAAATCGCCATGGTCAGATTGTCTTAATGGTTTAATGCCTTTGCCTTTTAGCCTGAATACACCACCTGTTTGGGTTTCTGCCGGTATTTTCATCTTGGCAGAGCCACCTAGTGTTGGTACTTCAATCTCGCCACCCAACGCTGCCGTGCTAAAGCTAATCGGCATTTCGCAATGTAAATTTCCGCCATCGCGTTGAAAAATTGCGTGATTTTTTAGGTGAATCACCACATACAAATCGCCTGTTGGGCCGCCATTGACGCCAGCTTCCCCTTCACCAGTGAGGCGAATTCTGTCGCCTTCATCTACGCCAGCGGGGATTTTGACAGACAAAGTTTTGTTCTGTTTTACGCGGCCAGCACCGTGGCAAGTAGGGCAAGGCTCCTTCACCATTTTGCCATTGCCGTGACATTTGGGGCAGGTTTGTTGCACAGAGAAAAAGCCTTGCTGCATGCGTACTTGGCCGTGTCCGCCGCAGGTGGTGCAAGTAACGGGCTGTGTGCCAGGGCGCGCGCCATTGCCTTTGCAAGTTTCGCAAGTGGTTTGCACAGGGATGCGGATTTTAGTCTCAGTACCTTTGGCTGCGTCTTCTAGGCTAACTTCCATGTTGTAGCGTAAATCGGCACCGCGATACACATTATTGCGTTGCCCGCCCGCGCGTCCGCCACCAAAAATATCGCCGAAAATATCACCAAATGCATCGCCAAAACCCGCACTACCAAAGCCACCCGCCCCGCCTGCGCCTTGCTCAACACCCGCGTGTCCATATTGGTCGTACGCACTGCGTTTTTGGTCGTCAGAAAGCATTTCATAGGCTTCTTTTGCCTCTTTAAATTGCGCTTCTGATTTCGGATTGTCCGGGTTACGGTCAGGGTGATACTTCATCGCCAGTTTGCGATAAGATTTTTTAATATCTTCTACAGAGGCGTCTTTATTTACGCCTAATACTTCGTAATAATCTCTTTTTGCTGCCATAATTTAGTCGTTAGTTTGTGGTTGTTAGTTGGAGGTGAATAGCCAAAAGTCGCTAGTGCAATTTTGCAACACTAACGACTAATGACTAAGGTCTATCAGCTGCTTTTTTATTCTTTTTTCACTTCTTCAAACTCAGCATCTACCACTTCAGCATCCACCGTTTTTTCACCTTCTTGGCTCGGTTGCGCATTTTGTGCATTTTGTTCGGCCTGTTGCGCCGCATATACTTTTTCGCCTAGTTTTTGCGAGGCTTCCATTAGGGTATTAGTTTTGGCTTCGATGGTTTCTTTGTCGTCACTTTGCAACACATCTTCAACCTCTTTAATGGCTGTTTCAATGGCGGTTTTTTCAGCTTCATCCAACTTGTCACCATGTTCAGTCATCGATTTTTTCACGCTGTGCACCATGCCGTCCGCCGCGTTACGTGCATCTACTAGTTCGCGATACTTTTTGTCTTCATCGGCATATTTAATCGCATCTTCTTCCATCTGCTGAATTTCAGCTTCACTCAAGCCACTATTTGCTTTAATGGTAATTTTATTTTCTTTACCAGTGGCTTTATCTTTGGCAGAAACATGCAAAATACCGTTGGCATCAATATCAAATGTCACTTCAATTTGCGGCATGCCACGTGGCGCTGGTGGAATATCGCTTAAATTGAACTGGCCGAGCGATTTATTGGCGCTGGCCATTTCGCGCTCACCTTGCAACACCTGTATCGTCACCGCATTTTGGTTGTCATCGGCGGTTGAAAATGTTTGCGATGCTTTGGTAGGAATCGTGGTATTTTTCTTAATCACTTTGGTCATCACGCCGCCTAGCGTTTCAATGCCTAAACTTAATGGTGTTACATCAAGCAACAACACATCTTTCACATCGCCTTGCAGCACGCCGCCCTGAATGGCCGCGCCAACCGCCACCGCTTCATCAGGGTTCACGTCTTTACGTGGCTCTTTACCAAAAATTTGTTGCACTTTTTCTTGCACTTTTGGCATGCGGCTTTGACCGCCAACCAAAATCACATCGGTAATATCTTCAATTTTAACGCCGGCATCTTTAATCGCCGTTTTGCAAGGCGCCATCGTGCGCTCAATTAAATCATCGACCAAGCTTTCCAGTTTGGCGCGGGTGATTTTTACCACTAAATGTTTGGGTCCAGTCGCATCGGCCGTGATGTAAGGCAAATTCACCTCAGTTTGCGTCGCGCCAGATAATTCGATTTTGGCTTTTTCTGCCGCTTCTTTTAAGCGCTGTTTAGCCAATAAATCGTTGCGTAAATCTAGGCCGTTTTCTTTTTTAAATTCATCTGCTAAAAAGTCGATGATGCGGTTGTCAAAGTCTTCACCACCTAGGAAGGTGTCGCCATTGGTTGAAAGTACTTCAAACTGATGCTCACCATCAATGCTGGAGATTTCAATAATCGACACATCAAATGTACCGCCGCCTAAGTCGTACACGGCAATTTTGCGATCACCTTCTTGTTTATCCAAACCAAATGCCAGTGCAGCTGCAGTTGGCTCGTTGATGATACGTTTTACGTCTAGGCCTGCAATACGCCCCGCATCTTTAGTGGCTTGGCGCTGGCTATCGTTAAAGTAAGCGGGTACGGTAATCACCGCTTCGGTCACTTCTTCGCCTAAATAATCTTCGGCAGTTTTTTTCATTTTGCGTAATACTTCAGCCGAGATTTGTGGAGGTGCCATTTTTTGGCCACGCACTTCTACCCATGCATCGCCGTTGTCGGCTTTGGTAATGGTGTAAGGCATTAGCTTGATGTCTTTTTGCACTTCTTTTTCTTCAAAACGGCGACCAATTAGACGTTTAACTGCATATAGCGTATTTTTTGGGTTAGTCACCGCTTGGCGTTTAGCGGGTGCGCCTGCTAAAATTTCGCCATCTTCTTGGTAAGCGATAATTGAAGGTGTGGTGCGTGTGCCTTCCGCGTTTTCAATCACGCGTGGCTTGCCGCCTTCCATCACGGCGACGCAAGAGTTTGTCGTACCTAAATCAATACCAATAATTTTGCCCATGTTACTTTTCCTTAATCAATCTTTAAAGTTTAATCAACGTGTTCGGTTGAAGTATGAATTTAATGTGGGGTAAGTTTTTATCTTTTCAATAGCCTTAAAATAATGAAGGCTATTATTTAGCAAGCTTACTTTGCCACCATGACCAATGCTGGTCTCAGTACGCGGTCATTCAGTGTGTAGCCTTTTTGCAGCACGCTAGTGACCGTATTTGGCTCACCGCTATTTTCTAGCATTGAGATTGCTTGATGCTTATTTGGATCAAACTTTTCGCCCACTGGATTTACTTCTGCAATATTGAATTTTTCGAACACTTGAGAAAGTTGTTTAGAGGTAAGTTCTACACCATTTTTGTAGCTTTCCACATCGGCATTGCCCACAGCCAGCGCTGCATCTAGGCTATCTTTCACTGCCAAAAGCTCGCCACTAAATTTTTCTAGCGCAAATTTACGCGCTTTGTCGATGTCTTCAAATGCACGGCGGCGGATGTTTTCGCCTTCCGCTTTTACATAAAGCACACTTGCTTTCGCTTCTTCAAGTGCGGCTTCTAGCGTGGCAATTTTTTCTTCAGAGCTTGGCTCAGTTGCAACTTCTGGCTGCACTTCTTGTTCGGATTGTTGGTGTTTTTTTTCGTCCTGCATGTGTTTTCCCTGAAAATCTTTTTTAATAACATTATGTAGATTGTGGTTGATCCTATTATTTCAAGAGGGCGCAGGAATTTTTAGACTATAAATTTTATATGAAATTATTTCTGTCTTGCCACTTCCCAGTCCACGCATGTTGGATAATGGTGGCTAAATCGGCATATTTGGGCTGCCAGTTAAATCATATTAATTAATGCATGTTGAAAAGCCGCGTCAACTGAAGGAAGTTGGCCTTTCCCGCCAAGATTAACGGCTGGCACAATATTGCCCGCCATCACGCCCGTAAGTGCAGGGTCGGTGTCCGTATAAATTGCAATGGTGGGCTTACTTAAGGCAACCGCCAAATGCGATAAACCAGTATCCACACCAATTGCCGCTTGTGCGTTGGCGATTACGCTGGCTAATTCTGCAATATTTAATTTGGGCAACACGGTGGCATTTTGTAGCTGGTTTGCGATTTCGTTGGCACGTTTAAATTCCGCATCGTTTGCCCAAGGTAACACCAAATTCAAATTTTTCTGAGTCAATGTTTTACCTAACGCCACCCAGTTATCTGTTGACCACAATTTGCTTGCGCGACTAGTGCCGTGTAAGCCAATAATATAGGGCTGATTGATGACTATGTCTGTGCAGGCTGAAGCTTTAATGCCATAGTCTGGTGCGTGATTGGGTATGGCGTAATTTAGGCTCAAGGCGGCTAGTGAGCGGTTTCGGCTGACGGCATGTTGCTGATAACTAATGTGATGTTTTTGCTGATAGCACCAACTGGCCAGTGGTTCACGTATGGATTGTCTATCGTAGCCATGTGTGATTCCCTTGGTTAGGCTTGTAATGATTCCACTTTTAATTAGACCTTGCGTATCGATTACGGCATCGTACTGATTCGTCGAGAGTCTTCTAATTACATGGCAGATTTCACACCAAGTTTTGCGCCTGAATAACTGCTTGCGCCAGCGGCGTAGCGCAACTGTGATAATCTGATTGACTTGTGGATGAAGGCGCGGAATGTCGGCAAAACTTTCATCTACCACCCAATCAATGATTGCCTCAGGATAATGTTGCAAGATGTCATTCACAACGGGTAAGTTGTGAATGACGTCGCCTAGTGAAGAGGTTTTAACCAGCAAGATTCGTTTCATGGCATTATTTTCGCATACAATTCTGAAAATGAAGTTTGCCTTTACTATATTTAAATACTTTCCCTATGGTGGTGTGCAGCGCGACATGTTACGCATCGCACAAGATTGCCTTGCACTAGGTCACGAAGTGACCATTTTTACTGGGCAATGGCAAGGGTTAAAACCTGACAATTTAAAAGTCGTGATATGTGACAGCATGGGTTGGCTGAATCATCAGAAGCATGAAAATTTGATTCAAAATATTCAGCAAGAAATAAACGCTAGTCATATGGATTTGATTGTAGGCTTCAATCGGATGGCTGGATTAGATGTGTATTTTGCGGCCGATTCTTGCTTTGTCGCCAAAGCTCATGAAGAGAGACCTTGGTGGTATCGCTATACCCCTAGGTTTAAGTGGTTTCAACGGGTAGAAGATGCTATTTTTAATATGAATGGTCAATGTCATATTTTAACGCTAACAAAAGTCGCGCAATCTTTATTCCAGCGCTGGTACCATACTCCAGACTCACGCTTTCACTTAATACCACCATTTTTATCGCAACAGCGCTTTGGTATGTCTAGTGATGTGGATGTTGATAAGCGTCAAGCGTTGCGGTTAGAAATGCGCGCAAACTTTGGTTTTAACGTTGAAGACCAAGTTCTATTATTAGTTGGATCTGGTTTTAAAACTAAAGGCGCCGACCGTGCGGTGCTAGCAGTATATGCCTTGCCTGATGCGCTACGTCAGCAGGTGAAATTACTAATTATTGGACAAGACTCAGCGCAGCATTTGAATAAGCAGATTGCTGAGTTAGGTTTAGATGCACAAGTTAAAGTGTTGGATGGGCGTGATGATATTCCTCAACTCATGCAGGCAAGTGATGTGCTGATACACCCAGCGAGACGTGAACTGGCTGGACACGTGCTGTTAGAAGCAATGGCTTGTGGTTTGCCAGTGATCACTACCGATCAATGTGGTTATGCATCGCATATTGAACAAGCGCAGGCTGGTGTTGTCCTAAAGTCGCCATTCTCACAAGACGACCTTAATGTGGCGTTACTTAATTTATTGCAAGGTGATTGTCATGCCTACCAAGAGGCAGGGCGGCGTTATGCACAACAACTCATGCAGGGTAACTTGGGTTATGCTGAGGCACATATGTTGACTAATATCGTAGAAACAATGAAACACACACAACCACTCACAGTAACTCCTGATGCAACCAGTGAAAGCCTTTTGCTATGGATTGCACCTGAGCACGACACGCAATTAAAGGGCATGTCTTTTGACGATTTTATGGCGCTAAGTGGGTTTGCTGTACGCGCTGCTGCAAACCGTAAAACCATGCGTGTGGGTCTTAAAGACCGCTCTTATTTTGTTAAACAGCATGGTGGTGTAGGCTGGAAAGAGATCATTAAAAACTATTTAAGTGCAAAGCGTCCTGTGATTAGCGCGATGACAGAAGTGTATGCGATACAAACACTGACTGCGTTAGGTATTCGCACGACACCCATTGCCGCTTATGGTGTAAAAGGACGATGTGCCGCTACTCAGCATTCATTTTTACTGACCGAAGATTTAGGTGACATTGTTTCATTAGAGGACATTTGTAAAACATGGGTGACGCATCCGCCTAGTCAAGCACAGCGTCAGGCTATGTTGATTGCGGTTGCTAAGCTAGCTAAACGTTTTCATGGCGCATGCTTAAGCCACCGCGATTTTTACCTTTGTCATATTGCATTACAACGCGATGTTATCGTGACAGCTGATACTGAATTCTATTTATTAGATTTGCATCGCGTGCTACATCACCAACCCGTTCATGGCAGTGCAGTACGTAAAGATATTGCGGGTTTGATGTTCTCGTGTATGAATTACGGTTTTACCGCGCAGGACTGGGAGGTGTTTAAAACTCACTATTTTCCGCAAGATGCAAAATTCTGGCAACAAGCATACAAGCGTGCTAACAAGTTATATACTAAGTTTAATAGCGATAAGTTCCAGAGGCGGGTGAGGGCCGAAAAAGAAGCTGTGGATCTAATTAATTAGTGTTTAGGGGCGTTTAATTTCTGCATGGCGCCTTGCTTTGTAGCGGTTATATTGCCATAAATACTGTTCTGGTTTTTGTGCAATTTGTGCCTCAATTGCTTTATTTAATAGGGCTGGCGTGGCAATTGCGCCATTATCAAGCTGCGTTAAATGCAGGTCATAACCTGCACCATTTGCAAGCCGTTCACCATAACCCATAATCACGGTTGCACCAGTTTTTTCGGCCAGTTTGCTGGCTAAGGTCATAGTGTAGGCAGGAAGCCCAAAAAAATCAGCCCATTCACCTTCACCAGCCGAGGGGATTTGATCGGGCAAAATACCAATGGCTTCGCCTTTTTTGAGTGCTTGCATCAGCTTGCGCACGCCGTTGGTATTGGCTTCTGCCAGCGTTACGCCAGTGCGCGCGCGGCCAATTAAAATGTAATGCTCCAGCGCCCTTATTTTAGGCGGCCTGTAGAGCACCGTGATGGGATTTTTGCTGCCATAGTAGATCGAAGTGATTTCAAAACAACCCAAATGTGGCGTGAGAAAAATGATGCCACTGCCTTGTTTTAGCGCGTCTTCGACGACATCCCAGTTGTGTACTTGCTTAATTGAGGTTAGTAATTCGGGTTCTTTTTTTTGCCATATGGCAAAAGTTTCTAAAATACTTTTGCCAGTTTCGGCGATATTTTTATTTAGAATTTGCTTTAAATGCGCATCATCTATGGCTAACTTACTGTTTTTTATATTATATTTAATTATTTTTGCAGATTTTTGTGAGCAGAAATAAATCGCCCAGCCCAACGCTGAACCTAATTTATGCAGGGTGGGAAGTGATAAAATTGCGAAAAATTTAAAAATGAGTTTGAGCATACTTCGACAGTTTAAAGGAAATTTTTTGCAAAGCAGTATTTCTCCACAACATTTGGCTTTACTCACACAGCATAAGCTTGCGAGCTTTGAGCAACTTTGGGGTTATGCGGGCGACTGGTTCGAGCCGCCAAATCGTGAGCGGGGCGGCTGGAGTGGCGTTAATTTTATTGAGTTAACGGATGAGTTTGGCAAAAAACAGGGCTTTTATCTTAAGCGTCAACAGGCCCACATGCGCCGTAGTTGGCGACATCCCGCTGTAGGCGAACCAACATTTTTGCGCGAATTTGAAATTATTCAACACTTGAAGCAACACAATGTGAGTACGCCAAATATAGTGTACTTTGCAAGTAAAAATGCACAGACCATTTTGTTGCTGGAAGCGCTGGAAGGATTTGTTTCGCTCGATAAAATGCAGGGCAACACGCCAAAGCGTAAGTTGATTAGTCAGCTGGCAAGTGCGGTGCGTAACATGCATCAAGCGCAGGTACAACACCGCTCACTTTACGATAAGCATTTATTTATTAACAAAAAATTAGAAGTCTCGTTGATTGATTTTGAAAAGTCACGTGTCACGCCTTTTATTCCATGTCTCAAATTTTCTGATTTAATTACACTTAATTATCGAACCCACAACTTTACCCGCACGCAACGATTACATTTTTTTAAACAATATTTCGAAATTGAGCGCTTAACGCTTTGGCATAAATGGGTATGTCGTTATATTGTTAAAAAATCACAGAAAAATACGCACAATATGATGATTGCTAATACAGAAAAAATTTTAATTTTAACCTCCAGCAGCACAGGCAATAATGTATTTTGCACGCCGGCAATTCGACTATTACGCAAACATCTGCCGCAAGCCAAGATTGACGTGGTTGCACTAAATAAATTGAGCGCTGAAGTGTTTGAGAACAATCCTGATATTGGGCAGGCCTATATCATCCGTAAAAGCCGTGTTTTTGATGACTTGGCAAAAAATTACACAAACGTTTTTGTGCTCAACAAAAATGCACTTAAAAAGTTAGACAACATCAAAACCGCGTTCACCTTGGTACCGCCTTCAACAGAGTCTATTCATCACGCTGAACATTTGCTGCGGTTTATCGCAGCGTGGCTTAAAGTGGAAGTGACTGATGCGGATCGACATTATGTGATAGAAACGCCGCAAACGGCTGAGAATCTGCTAGCAAAATATGCACTGGCTAAAGATGCGGTTTTAATCAATATTCACTTGGGCTGCGGCACGACTTTATTGCACGGCTGGAAGTTTTTTTATTCGCGCCGGGCGGACGATAAAAAGTTGTGGTCTATCGACGCCTACATCGCGCTGGGCAAGGCTTTGCAGACGCATATTCCTGATCTGAGAATTGCAATTACTGGCACCAATAATGAAGCTTTTCTGGCGAAAAAATTCGAGAAAAATGTCCCTAATACTATCAATTTGGTAGGTAAAACCACGGTTGCAGATTTAAGCGCTTTAATGAAACGATGGGATCTGTTTATCGCGCATGATTGTGGCGTTTTTCATATTGCGGCTGCGTCAAGTGTGCCCATTGTCGGGCTTTATGGCCCTACCCGCCCCATTGCAACTGGACCTTTCCCCATTAAGCCACAACACAAAGTCATTAAAAGAGATGAGATGACCGATATTTCAGTGGATGAAGTGGTTGTATCTGTCATCGATTTACTGGAAAGATTTCCGCGTCTTGCAACAGACTGACTTACATGAAATTACAGCACCTGGAAAATTGGTGTTGAGCTTGAGTTTGAGTGATGGCTCAAATCTGCTATGTGATGCGGTTGTGCGCGTCATCTCCAATAAGCGATTGGTTTGCAAGGGCGTTTGGCAGCAAAAAACAGTCTATGCAAAATTATTTATCGGCGTACGCGCGGCGCAATATTTCGCCCGTGATTTGGCTGGCGTAACTGATTTAGTCGTAGCAAAAATCGCCTCGCCAGCGTTGTTGTTTCAGGGTCGAACACAAGATAATGCTTATATTCTTGTGTTCGAAGCCATTGTAAATGCACTAAATGCCGAGCAAGCTTGGCAGAATTTAGTCTTTAAGACGCGTTTTGCCTTAGCTAAAAATTTAGTGAATGAACTCGCCAAGCACCATAACGCAGGTTTGTTACAGACTGATTTGTACCTTAAAAACTTTCTTGTTTCTGACAATAAGATTTATACGCTAGATGGTGATGGTATTCGCAAATTTACGCGCTTAAGCCAGCAGCAAGCGCTGCAAAATTTGTGTGTTTTATTGTCAAAATTTGATGTGTTGGAAGTAGAGATTTGGTTGGCTGATTTGCTGAATGTTTACGCAGAAAAAAGAGGCTGGGTAGCGTTGCCAGATGTGGGATCAATTAAAGCTCTAACGAATGCGTATCGCCAAAAAGTAGCCAGTAATTACGCAGAGAAAAAAGTATTTAGGTCATGTACAGACGTAAAAAAGTATACTTTGGGATGCTTATGGATATTGGTTTGTAGGGAATATGAAAATATCAACTTTTCTGGCAATTTGGATACATTACTTACCGCGCAGAATCTGCTTAAAAATGGCAACACTTGCACGGTGGCACTATCTGAAATTGACGGTAAAAAAATCGTCATTAAGCGCTATAACATTAAAAGCTTTTGGCATGGTATCAGCCGTGCGTTTAGGCAAACCCGCGCAGCAGTTTCGTGGGCAAATGCACATCGGCTAAAGTTGTTGGGTGTTGTGACGGCAAAACCTATCGCCTTGATTGAGCAGAGAAACTTTTGTTTATTTAAATCTAAAGCTTACTTTTTAGCAGAGTATGTCGATGCGCTCGATGCCGCACAGTTTTTTGCAAAAACACGTGATAAAACTCAACGTGCGAAAGCGATAAAAAATATTGTTACGCTGTTTTATAAATTATATCTGCTACAAATTTCGCATGGTGACATGAAGGCTAGCAACCTTAAAATAAGCGGCTCTCAGCCTGTTCTGATTGATTTGGACAGCATGCGCCAACATCAAAGTGCCTTCTTTTTCGAGCGTACACATGTGCGCGACTTGCGCCGTTTTATGCAAAACTGGCAAAACGACAATGCGCTGTATAATGCGTTTGTGAAAACATTTAGAGTGGTTTACGAAGACCTCGAGCCACTTGAAAAAGCGGGCATTTTTAACAATAAAGAGTTGACTTAATGATTGTATTAGGACTTGCGGGCGCATTAGGCCATGACGCTTCTGCGGCGATTTTAATCGATGGCAAGATTATCGCGGCGGCGGAAGAAGAGCGCTTTATTCGTGATAAACATGCGAAAAATAAATTTCCGTATGAAGCGGCGAAATTTTGCTTGAAACAGGCAGGTATAAAGCCTGAAGACGTCGATATTGTGGCGTTTCCGTATGCGGAAATTCCACTCAGCACCAATGCGCGTTGGCATTATGCCAAACGCCATTGGTATGCGCCAGACCGTGCCTTGGATGCGATTTTTAATGGGAATAGACGTTTTAGACGCAATCGGGATCAGTCATTGAAACTTATGCAAGCATTAGGCTTAAGTAAGGCTAAATTCGTGCCAGTAGAACACCATTTAGCGCATGCTTCTAGCGCCTATCATTTAAGCGGTTTCAGCGAAAAAACGGCGATTGTCGGCATCGATGGCAAAGGCGAATACGCCACCACGTTTTTTGGTTATGGCGAACATGGCAAAATCCATAAAATTAAAGAGTTTTATGACCCCGATTCGCTCGGCGGCTTATATGGCGCGATTACCGAGTTTTTGGGTTTTGATATGCTGGACGGCGAATTTAAAGTGATGGGCATGGCGCCGTATGGCGATGCGACCAAGTACGATTTATCGCGTCTCGCCAAGTTTGAAAATGGCGAGCTGATTGTGAACACCGAATACGTCAACGTCGTCGGTTTGCGGCGCTATAAAGAAAATGACTCAGATGGAAAGTCTAGGGGCTTTTATTTCACGCAAAAACTCATCGATTGGCTAGGCCCCAAGCGCAGCGGTGATGAGATTGACGACCCGTACATTCATTACGCCGCCAGCGTGCAAAAGCTGCTGGAAGATTTGGCGCTACAGATGATTGACTATTATTTGGGCGACATTATCAAGGAAACTGGCAAGATTGCCATGGCGGGTGGCGTGGCGCTGAATGTGAAGCTGAATCAGCGCATTATCGCCATGCCGCATGTGAAAGAATTATTCGTGCAGCCAGCGTCTGGCGATAACGGTACAAGTTTGGGCGCGGCGACTTACGCGGCACATTTGGCGGGTGAAACCATCCACAAAATGGAACATGCCTATTTAGGCCCAAGTTTTACTTCTGAGGAATGTGCAGAAGCTTGTAAACAGCACCCCGCCAAACCAGTATTTAAGCGGGTTGCAGCGGCACCAAAAAAAGCCGCTGAATTGCTTGCGGCAGGGAATCCGTTGGCTTGGTTTCAAGGCTGTATGGAATTTGGTCCGCGCTCACTGGGTTGTCGCAGTATTTTGGGTGATCCGAGTTTTCCTGGCGTGGCCGATCGCATTAACGCGCAAATTAAATATCGCGAGCGTTGGCGGCCGTTTTGCCCGAGCATGCTCGATAAAGTGGCAGAAGATATTTTGCAAACTGCGCATCCCGCGCCTTATATGACGTTTACGTTTGACGTGAACCCCGCGTGGAAATCGCGTATTCCAGAAGTTGTGCACGAGGATGGCACGGCGCGCGCGCAAGTGGTGACGTATGAGACGAATCCGCGTTATTATGAGTTGATAGCACATTTAGAAAAGCTGCGTGGCAGCGCCGTGGTATTGAACACGTCGCTTAATCGGCGCGGTGAACCGATGATTTGCTCGCCAACCGACGCGCTCAATATGTTCTACGGCTGTGATTTGGAGTATTTGATGCTGGAAGACATTCTCGTTACTAAGAAATAATTGACTAGAAAATAATATTCAAATTAACCTGCCATGTAGACCAATATCCATGATGTCTGCAGACCGATTCGCTACAGAGCCTACTATTATCATGTAGGAGTTAAATTTGACTGAACCCGCTCAATTAGCGATAATTGAGGCAGTGAATTCTTCTTTTAAGCAGTTATTTCCTAAGTAACTTAAAGCATAAGCAAACTAAACACCTATGAAACAATCGCATGTAGAAGTGACCGAACGCATTATCGAGCGCAGCCGACCCACTCGCACGGCTTATTTGCATCGCGTCGATGAAATTATTAAGCGCCCAAAAGGACCAGATCGCCTAGGTTGCGCCAACGTAGCACACGCGTTTGCGGGCATGCCAACGAATGATAAATTACGCATTTTTGCCGAAAAACCACCACATATTGGCATAGTCACGGCGTATAACGAAATGCTTTCGGCGCATCAGCCTTATGTGGCTTTCCCCGATATTATTCGCGACGAAGCGCGCAAATTGGGTGCTACCACGCAAGTGGCTGGCGGCGTGCCAGCGATGTGTGATGGTATTACGCAAGGTGAGGCGGGCATGGAGTTAAGTCTTTTCAGCCGCGATAACATTGCCATGGGTACGGCTATTGCGCTGTCGCACGATGTGTTTGATGCCGCATTATTGCTCGGTGTATGCGATAAAATCGTACCAGGTTTGCTCATAGGTGCACTGCATTTTGGTCATTTGCCCTGCGTGTTTGTGCCGGCAGGCCCAATGAGCACCGGCATCGACAACACCTCAAAATCTAAAGTGCGCGAAAAATACGCGCAAGGTTTGGTCGGGCGTGAAGAACTGTTGGCTTCAGAAAATGCCGCTTATCACGGCGCGGGCACTTGCACGTTTTATGGCACAGCCAATAGCAACCAAATGCTGTTAGAAGCGATGGGCTTACACGTGCCTGGCGCGGCCTTTATTCATCCGCATGATGGCTTGCGTGAAGATTTAACGCGTGAGGCGGTGCGCTTAGTGTTGAATAACACGCAACAAAAAAACTTTACGCCAATTGGTAAATTGGTGGACGAGCACGTAATCATGAACGCTATGGTGGCTTTGTTGGCGACTGGCGGCTCAACTAATCATCTCATTCATTGGGTAGCTGTGGCGCGTGCTGCGGGCATTATTATTGATTGGACTGATTTCCATTATCTTGCCAAAGCCACGCCCTTATTGGCGAGTATATACCCCAACGGCAAGGCAGATGTAAACGAATTCCAAGCCGCTGGCGGCCCAGGTTTTGTAATCCGCGAGTTGATTGAAGGCGGTTACATGTATCCAGATGTCTATACCGTCGCCAAAGGTGGCTTACATGAATATGGCAAACAACTTGTTAAAGAAGGCGATAAGTTGGTTTGGAAGCCTTATCCAGTGGAAAGCGGCGACGAAACCATTGTGCGCACCGTTGCGCGTCCGTTTAACGAATCTGGTGGCTTGCGTTTGCTAAAAGGTAATTTAGGCCGCAGTGTGATTAAAATTTCTGCTGTGCCTGAAGACCGCCACATTATTGAGGCGCCTGCCATTGTGTTCGATAGCCAAGAGGAATTGCTGCAAGCGTTTGATCGTGGCGAATTGGCGCGTGATTTTGTCGCAGTGGTGCGTTTTCAAGGGCCAAAAGCTAACGGTATGCCAGAGCTGCACAAATTAACGCCGCCGCTTGCGGTGCTACAAAACCAAGGTTTTACGGTGGCCCTTGTCACCGATGGTCGTATGAGCGGCGCGTCTGGCAAAATTCCTGCCGCGATTCATCTAAGCCCAGAAGCCAGCGCTGGCGGCGCGATTGCCAGAATACGCGATGGCGATATTATTCGTTTAAATGCGACGGTAGGCACATTGAACGTGCTGGTGGATGAGGATACTTGGGCGGAGCGCGAAGCGGTAGAATTATCTGATACCAAACGCCATCATAATTCGCATGGGATTGGGCGCGAGTTGTTTGGTGGGATGCGTAAAAATGTACTTTCCGCCGAAGAAGGCGCAATCACATGGCTCTAAGTTTCGTAAATCAACCGATCACCTTGTGGCATTCGCCTGTCGTACAGAAATGTACTGTCTGCGCTCGTGCGTTGCATACTCGTTTGATTATCAAAGCTTAGGTTGTCATTCCGCGCCGGCGGAAATCCATTTTATAACTTCAAAATTCAATTAATATCACAGGTAAAATAGAAACATGAACACACTAGGCTTAAAAACTATAGACTTGGCTAAAGAAGGTCCAGTAATCCCCGTTATCGTTATCAACAAAGTGGAAGATGCTGTGCCCATGGCTGAAGCTTTACTGGCGGGTGGCATCAAAGTATTAGAAGTCACATTGCGTTCAGCCTGCGCGCTGCAAGCTATGGAGCAAATCGCCAAGCACGTGCCTGAAGCGATTCTGGGCTCTGGCACGGTGCGCAATTTAAAAGATGTACAAAACTCATTGGATGTAGGTTGCAAATTTGCCGTCAGTCCAGGCTACACTAGCGAGCTAGGTCAGTTTGCGCGTAAAATCGGGTTACCATTGTTGCCTGGTATTTCGACAGGCTCAGAAATCATGATGGCGAATGCAGATGACTATTTCTTTTTAAAACTGTTCCCGGCAGTGGCGGTGGGCGGTATTAATTTGCTAAAAGGTTTTGCTGGGCCATTTGGGGATGTGAAATTTTGCCCAACGGGCGGCGTCACGGTTGAATCTGCACCGCAATTTTTGAGCCTGCCAAACGTCGTGGTGTGCGGCGGCACTTGGCTTACGCCAGTCGATGCAGTGGCGCGTAAGGATTGGACGCATATTACCAAATTGGCCAAAGAAGCCAGCGCTATTAAGCCAGCATAAGTCATCTTTAGATTACAATAAGGGCTGTTTTTGCAGCCCTTATTTATTGAGATTTAGCATTGAACTTGGACTTAACAAAATATAAAACCATTGTGTTTGACTGCGATGGCGTGGTACTCAACAGCAATCAAACCAAGATTGACGCTTATTTTAATGTGTCTAAACGCATGGGCGGCTCGGATACTCATGCGCAGGCTTTTGTGGATCATCATGTGGCGAAGGGCAGCTTTCCGCGCAATGGGAAAATTGAGTATTACTTAAAAGAGATTGTAAAGCAGCCGGTTACCACTGAAATAGTACAACAATATCTAGAGGCGTTTGAAGATATTTTAGATAAAAGTTTGATGCAATGTGAAATTGCACCTGCATTGTTAGCGCTAAAAGCGGCAACGCCACATGCCTCATGGATGCTGCTTTCTGGAGGCGATCAAACTGAATTAAGAAGAGTTTTTTCGCGCCGTAACATAGCAGGTAATAACTTAGCCCAAATGTTCGAAGCAGGTATTTTTGGTGGACCAGATCAAAAAGAAGAGGTACTGTCGCGCGAAAAAACTAACGGCAATATACAGTTCCCGGCCTTGTTTTTAGGCGATAGCAAATATGATCACCAAGCTGCGACGGGTGCTGGCCTAGATTTTATTTTTATCAGCGATTGGACTGAGGTGCACGATTGGCAAGCGTATTGTCAAATCCATCATATATTAGAAATGGCAAATATTCAGCAATTGTTAAAAGCGAAATTCGCCACTATGCAAACTTGGGGCAATAAGTAATTATGGATATAGTATGTGTTAACGTAAAATCAATTTCTGAATAAACATTAGTATTTCAAAGAGTGGATGATGAAAATTACCATTGTAGGTACAGGGTACGTGGGATTGGTGAGTGGAGCCTGTATGGCCGAAGTGGGCAATAACGTGCTTTGCTTAGATGTTGATGCCGCTAAAATTAAAATATTAGAAGGCGGTGATATTCCGATTCACGAGCCAGGGCTGCTTGAGATAGTGCGCCGCAATGTGGCTGCAGGGCGTTTAAAATTTACTACGGATGTTAAAAAAGCGGTGGAATTTGGCGATGTGCAATTTATCGCCGTCGGCACCCCGCCCGATGAAGATGGCGCTGCCGATTTACAATATGTGCTAGCTGCTGCTAAAAATATTGGCAAATACATGACAAGCTATAAGGTGGTGGTTGATAAGTCTACTGTACCAGTTGGCTCTGCTGATAAAGTGAAAGTTGCCATTGCGGAGCAATTAGCAAAACGTAATGTTGATGCCCCCTATAGCGTAATTTCTAACCCAGAATTCTTAAAAGAAGGTGCTGCAGTGGAAGATTTTATGCGGCCAGACCGCATTGTGATCGGCGCGGAAGATGAGCAAAGCATAGAGATTATGCGCACACTGTATGCCCCTTTTCAGCGCAATCATGAACGTTTGGTGCTGATGTCTGTGCGCTCGGCTGAACTGACCAAATATGCGGCTAACGCAATGTTGGCGACGCGCATCAGTTTTATGAATGAGCTGGCAAATTTGGCAGAAATTTTAAGCGCGGATATTGAATCGGTACGCAAAGGCATTGGTTCAGACCCACGTATTGGCTACGATTTTTTATATGCAGGTTGCGGTTATGGCGGTTCTTGTTTTCCTAAGGATGTGAAAGCGCTGATTAAAATGGGAAAAGATAGCGACTACGATTTAAAAGTGTTAAATGCAGTTGAGGCGGCAAATGATGTGCAAAAACAAGTGTTAACGAAGAAAATTAAAAAACATTTTGGTCAGAATCTGGCAGGTAAACATTTTGCAATTTGGGGTTTAGCATTTAAGCCGAATACAGATGACATGCGTGAGGCGCCAAGCCGTTTTCTTATTCATGGCTTATTGAGCGCTGGAGCAACCATCACTGCCTATGATCCAGTTGCTACGCACGAAGCAAAACGCATATACGCTGCGGATACTAAAGTGACACTTACCAATAACCAAGTGGCAGCGCTAAAAAATGCGGATGCCTTAATAATCGCTACCGAGTGGAAAGAATTTCGTAGCCCAGATTTTGACGCTATCAAGCAACATCTTAAGTCGAGCGTGATATTTGATGGGCGTAACTTGTTTGATCCAAAGCTAGTGCGACAATTAGGTTTTACTTATTATCCAATTGGACGCTAAGTATTATAGAGTTAAAAAATGATTAGTTATTTTACTAAACAGTTGCAAGCACTGCCTGCATTGATGGCGATTTATCGTGAGCTGGGTGGCGTGTTCGTCAGCACGCGAGGCAGTACTATAAAAGCGATTAAAAAAACTTATTCTGATGTTAACGTTGAGAGGCATACCAAGAATCTTGGAAGATTCTCGCATGGGTATGACTTAATACAACAGTCAGCATTTGATGCTCGCGTGTGTCCCTTATCGGAGTACTCTAAAACGGTTTAAGCCCAATAAATACATGGTGTTTACGGGTGCCAATGCCACGCAAACGGCCAAACAGATTCGTGATGATGATGCACATTTTGGTGTGCTTTGTGTCATTGGTCCGCGCATGGTGCGCGCTGTTGTCAACTCAGGTATTCAAGTAGAAGCGATACAATCAGCCTACTTTACTTTCTTAGCTTTTCCAAATAGCACAGATGAACTAAGAACGAATTTGCTTCAAGGCATTGGACTAGATTCGCGATAAAATTCGTTTTGCTAAAATGCAAGCAAAATTGCGCCAATTTCCCAATATTTTTCCTGATTTGCATTTCTTTAAATTATCCAAATTTCTGACAACACTGTGACTCATCACGTAGAATGTCACTGTTTCTTTTGGGTCGTAGCCGATAAATAACTTGATCAAAATCGTTACTCCTAGATGAAATCTATCAGATGCTTATTCGAGCAATTAATAGCCATCAGTCACGCGGTAAGGTTGAGGGTGCCTGCCAAATAAGCCGAATAGGATGCCACTGAGCTCGGCGTAATGCCTGAGTGCATGATAAAAGCGCCTTTTGAATTTATTTTTGCCTGCTACTAAGAATAAGGGCGAGCAAATAAGTCCGATTGTGCCGTGTAATAGATGCTCAACTGACTTTTTTAGAGAAATTAAGATGGTTCTTTTGAATCCATAAAGTTTGATATAGATGTAGATGCGGTTACTGCTAGAACGATGTTTGCGTTTGAGTCGCCAGAAAATACTGATGCGATTTGGCAATACTTCCTCAGAAACTAGCGCATTTTTTACAAAAACGATTTTCCCGCCATCTGCAACAACTCGCTTGAAAAAATCGCTATCGCTACCACCCGTCATGGTCATTTGATTATCGAAAGACAGGTTCATTCCATCAGTTGATATAACATGCTTAGCTATCATGACATTATTTGTTGCTGCGCGCGTCTGATTCGCACCATCAGCCGTGCCATATTTGTTTTTATTGGCAAGCCAATCAGCGCTATCGCTAGGAAATATGTATTTCACTGGTCCAGTGTAAGCGTCAGCAGTATATTGTGAAACAGCTTTGGCATAAGCATTTAACCAGCCTTTACAAGCCAGCTCGTCATCGTCAATAAAGACTACCCAGTCTGCTTGATGTTTGAGACTTTGTTCGCAGGCGGTATTTCTGGCATAGGGGATGCCGCGTCTTGGCTCAATCCAGTATCGCAGTGGAACAGGGGTAGTCGTTCCCCATATTTGCACGTCTTCTGCGAGCGTGGAATCTGAAGCATTGTCGACAATATGAACTTCCAGTTGCCAATTCTCTGGTAATTGTTGTGCGAGTACTGAATCTAAACAGGACTTAAGCATTTTTGGGCGTTTAAATGTACAGATGTTAACAATTATTTTTTGTGAAGAATTTAGCATTTTTAATAAATTAAGGGTCTTAGGAAGTTAAAGCGGTATATTTCTTAATAATTTGAGCAGTTCTAAGGTATAGATTATCACGACGATGATTAAAGCGAAACTCAGTTTCTTTCAAGTGCAAATAAAACGTGTGTTTAGCCACGCCGTTAAACTTTGCCAATCGTCGCTTAGCATAACTCCAAAAAGACTCAATCCCGTTAATATGATGCTCACCATTAGTAAATTCATTCTCGCCGTGGTTCACTCTAAAATGTTTATCAAAGCCAATATCCACCAACCCATCATAACCGCGCCAGTCATCCGAGTGAATGACAGTTCCGGCATCCACATGCCTACGGATAATACCTTGCAACGTAGGTTTAGAGCAATCAGGCACAATCTCGGTATAAACCTTACCCTGAGAGACGTTTCAGCAAACCAAACACTATTGTTTTTCCATAAGCACCACATCCACGTTTACCGCTAACCCGATGTGCACCAATTTGCTTTTAGCAGGCATTTAGGCGAAGCCCAAAGCTCGCAAAATTAAGATTCATCAACTTCTACCGCACTTTGCAAAGGCGATTCAAGCTCACAACTCTCTGCGGTACGGGCACGCATCTTGAGATAAACCGCATTCACGGAGCGCATTGAAATACCAATCAATTCTGCCGTGCTAGTAGCAGTAAAATCAAGCGCAAAACACCGAACAAGCTGCCTAAATTTAGCTTCGCTAATTCTAGAACGGCGATAATATCTATTTTTACAATCATCTCAGTAAGTTATCACCCATTTTAAATGTGCTTAACTTCCTAAGACCAAAATTTTTTTAATTTGACTTATCTTAATGGTAAGCAATGTTGGAGCCAGAAGTACAATGTAAGTAAGATTAATGACCCATTGTGTGTTTGGAAAAATAAAAAAGCTAGCCGACCAAATGCGTGAACACGCATAGTCAGTAGTTTGGATTATTGAATAATTTAATATCTAGCATCTTACAGAATCCTTAATTTTTTGACTGGTTCGATTTGTTAGGTAAGCACTAATTTTTACGGGTTGAATTTGTTTCAAGCAGTTCAGATGACCTAATGGACACTCTCTTTTAAAGCAAGGGCTACAACTTAAGCCTAGATATTCTATCACTGCATCTGGATGCATGGGTGGCGTGTGGCAGGGGTCGCTACTGCCAAAAATCGCGATTACTTTTTTGTCCAGTGCGGCGGCGATGTGCATCAAGCCAGAATCGTTACTAATCACGGTGTTGCAAATCGACATCAAATCTATGGCCTCGCCTAATTTGGTTTTACCGACTAAATCAATGCATTTATTTTGCGTGAGATAGTTAATCTGACTGGTCACTGGCACATCTTTGTACGCGCCAAACAGTAGCACTTGCCAGCCATTTTTCAGGGCGTGGTTCGCCACTTCAGCGTAATATTCGGCTGGCCAGCGTTTGGCTTCGCCGTATTCTGCACCTGGGCAAAGCCCTAAAATCTTACTTTTATTATTCAAAACACCATGCCTGCAAGCCAATATCCATGCGGCTTCTTGGGCGCTATTTAATTGAGGGTTGGGAATGTTTTTTGGTAAGGCTTCGTCCCTATTTAACCCCAAACACACAAAACGCTCCACGGTTTTTTTGAGTTTTGTTTTGTCCAAGGGACGAGTATCATTGATTAAACCAATACGCATTTCACCCAAAAAACCAGTGCGCTTTTTGATGCCAGCCGCCCAAGGTAGCAACGCAGATTTAAACGAATTGGTCAGAATAATGGCTTGCGTGTAGCCTTTGTTTTTTAAGCTTTTGCCAAATCGCAAGCGCTCAAAAAATGCCAATTCGCCATGTTTAAAAGGCAGCGCAATCGCTTCGTTGATTTCCGGCATACGTGCCAGCAGCGGCAATGTCCAAGCAGGTGCGGCGACATCGATGCTGCAATTTGGCTGCTTGATTTTTAGGGTTTTGAATAAGCTTTGTGCCAGCACCATATCGCCTACCCAAGCGGGACCAAGGACTAAAATGCGACTTTTAACATCTGTCATTGCGGGCTAGATCTGCAATCTAAGCGTTTGGCGAGATGCTGAATCAAGTTCAGCATGACAGGTGAGGGTATAGTCCTTTGCACGGATTAAATATTCATTTTTTTAATGATGTTGCTGGTGCTGCGTCCTTCTACCAAATCGATCAGCGCGACTTCGCCGTCCCAGCTTTGCACCTCTTTGCCACCCACTACCTGGTTCGCAGCGTAATCGCTACCTTTGGCGATAATATTTGGTTTAATCGCGTTGATTAAATTGAGCGGCGTGTCTTCATCAAATAAAATCACTGCATCCACGCTTTCCAGCGCCGCCAGCACGCGCGCGCGGTCGTTTTCGTGCACAACAGGCCGCGTCGGGCCTTTAATCGCGCTCACCGAGCGATCGGTATTTAAGCCAAGAATTAGTTTATCACCACATTTTTTAGCGGCTTCCAAGTAAGTCACATGGCCAGCGTGTAGCAAATCAAAGCAGCCATTGGTGAACACGATTTTCTGCTTGGTTTTTTTCCATACATCCACTTTGCTAAGCAATTCGGCTAGGTCGCAGATTTTATGGGCTTGTTCATTGCCTTGTTTAGCAGTGAGCGCTTCTAGTAAATCGGCCTGCGTAATAGGAGCCGTGCCCACTTTACCCACCACCACGCCAGCAGCAATGTTGGCGAGTTCTAGGCTTTGTAATGGAGTTAAATCGTGCATCAAGCCTGCGGCTAAGGTTGCAATTACCGTATCACCTGCTCCAGAAACATCAAACACTTGGCGTGCAGCGGCGGGTAAATGATGCGCGATTTTGTCGATGAGCGTGATACCTTCTTCGCCGAGCGTCACGGCCATAAAACCTAAACCCAATTTTGTTTTTAGCGCTGTGACTTTGCTGATTAAGTCTGTGTCTTGACCGTTAGTATGGCAGGCTTCCGCAGCTTCTTTTTTGTTGGGGGTGAGTGCGGTCGCACCTTTGTATTTGCTGTAGTCTGAGCCTTTTGGATCCACTAAAACAAGTGTTTTATGTGTTTGGCACAGGGCAATAATTTGCTGGCAAATCGTTTCACTGAGCAAACCTTTGGCGTAATCCGACAAAATCACCACGCTGGGTTTTTCGGCCAGCTCTATTTTAATCACTTGCAGTAAGTTGGTGTTTTCGGCAGCAGAAAAAATTGCGCTGTCTTCTTGATCTAACCGCAGCATTTGCTGGTGTCCACCTAAAATGCGTGTTTTGGCAATGGTGGGGCGCACTTTGCTGGCAATTAAATTGGGCTTAACTCCGCTGGCTTTGATTAATTGACTTAACGTCTTTGCTTCAGCATCCACCCCTACACAGCCCACTAAATGCGTGCTAATGCCTAAAAGCGCTAGGTTGGCTGCGACATTGGCCGCGCCGCCTGCGCGCACTTCTTCACTTTTGATGAGTACTACTGGCACGGGAGCCTCAGGTGAGATGCGACCGACTTCGCCCATCACATAACGATCTAACATCACATCACCAATGACTAGAATACGATTAGATCCCCCCCCAAATTGTTTAACGGTTTCAATCAGTTGCAGCATCAATCACTCTCGATAATTTCACACAGACTGTGGCCGATAAAAATATGCGCCTCTTGAATACGCGCGGTAACATCGTTCGGCACGATGATGTTGTGCTTGCAGAGCGCATTCAGCTTGCCGCCCGTGCCGCCAGTTAGGCCAATTGTCGTTGCACCCATGGCATTGGCGGCCTCAATTGCCCGCACTACATTCGCACTGTTGCCAGAGGTAGTCAGGCCAATCAGCACATCTTTTGGTGTGCATAGCGCCTCGACTTGGCGCGCGAAAATGTAATCGTAGCCGTAATCGTTGCCTACTGAAGTTAAGATTGAGGTGTCCGTTGTCAGCGCAATTGCTGGCATGCCTTTACGTTCTTTTTTAAAGCGTCCGACGATTTCAGCTGCGATATGTTGGCTATCCGCCGCGCTACCGCCGTTGCCACAAAGCAATATTTTCCCGCCGTTTTTAATACAGTTTTGTAGTAACTCGCCCACGGTAGAAATTTGTGGAAATAGGCTTGGCAGGGCTTCAAACATGCTCATGTGGGCAGTGTATTCGCCTCTTAAGTAATTAACGTATTTCATTAGCAACTACTGTCCTTTTCTAACAATACGCATCGCTTTTCATTAAATAATTCTGCACATAATCTTTTACACCGTCTTCCAAACTGGTGGATGGTGTAGAATACCCAGCCGCGCGCAGTTTGGTCATATTGGCTTCGGTGAAGTATTGGTATTTTCCGCGTAAATCTTCGGGCATATCAATGTAGGTAATATGCGGCGTTTTGCCCATACTTTTCATCACATTTTCGCTCAAATCTTTAAAGCTACGTGCTTGGCCTGTGCCAACGTTGTAAATGCCATTGGCACTTTTATGTTGGAAAAAGTGCGCGACAATTGCCGCACAATCTTTTACATAGACGAAATCGCGTTGTTGCTCACCATCTTTAATACCTGTTTTAGTGCCTCTAAATAATTTCATGGTGCCAGTTTCGGTAAACTGGTTAAAGGTGTGAAAAGCCACGCTGGCCATGCGCTCTTTGTGATGTTCGTTAGGGCCGTAGACATTGAAAAATTTAAAGCCTGCCCAGCTTGGCGGCGAATTTTCAGGCGTTTGGCGCAACACCCATTGGTCGAAAAAGTGTTTGGAATAGCCGTAACCATTGAGTGGACGCAGATTGTCTATATTAGCGTCGTCGTAGCCTGCACTGCCATCGCCATAAGTGGCGGCAGAGCTGGCGTAAAAGAAGGGCACTTTGTTTTCTGTGCACCAACCCCATAAATCTTGGCTGTAATGAATATTGGCTTCAACCAGTTTATTAAAATCGCGCTCGGTGGTCGCGCTAATGGCACCCATGTGGATAATCGCATCCACTTCATCATTATCTTCAATAAAATCAAATAGTTGATCTCTATCTAGATACTCAATATAATGCCGATGCACCAAGTTTTGCCATTGCGCTTCGTGCGTGATATGGTCAACAATGACCAAGTCATCTCGATCGAGTTTAGTATTTAAGTGCCAAGCGATGATAGAGCCTATCATACCCGCGCCGCCAGTAATAATTATCATGTGTGAATTATAACGCTTATTCTTTCGCACCCAAAGCCTGTGCGCGGAGCTTGGTCAATGCCGCATCTTTTTTGGCTTGCGCATTATCCCACTCGCCGCTCACCCAGCCTTGTAAGTTTTCCAGTGCAATTGCTGTCATGGCGTGTATCCAAGCATCGTTTTCATTCAGCGCGGGAATATAATGGTATGCGCCGCCGCCTGCATGGGTGAAAATTTCTTTGCCTTCTATGGCAATTTCCTCCAGCGTTTCTAAGCAATCGCTGCTAAAGCCTGGGCAGATGACATCAACTCTAGCGATTTTGGCTTTGCCTAACTCTTCTAAAGTGCTTGCCAAGTAAGGCTTTAGCCATTCTTGCTTACCAAAGCGCGATTGAAATGCAACGGTAAATTCATCTTTGCTTAGCTCTAGTTTTTCTGCCAAAAGTCGTGCTGTTTTGTGGCATTGGCAGTGATAGGGGTCGCCGCTCATCAAGTGGAACTTTGGCACGCCGTGAAAACTCATCACCAGCTTTGTCGGCTTGCCGCCATTGATTTTCCAATGTTTTTGCACACTTTGCGCCAATGCTGAGATATATTCAGGGTGATTGTGATAATGGCGAATGCTGCGAATGGCAGGCTGGTTTCGCGTTTTTAGCAATACGCGAAACACCGCATCTAAAGCAGAACCAGTGCTGCTGGCCGCGTATTGCGGATACAGAGGAAACACCAAAATGCGGTCGCAATGCGCAGCTTTCAGCTTCTTAAGCGCGCTTTGCATGCTCGGGTTACCGTAACTCATACCCAGCTCTACCGCGAATGGCGATTTGATTTTTTGGGCTAAAAAGCCGCGTAAAAGCTGTGTTTGTTTTTGTGCGTGAACCAATAGCGGCGAGCCTTCTTTCATCCACACTTGTGCGTATTTTGCGGCCGATTTTTTCGGGCGCGTCCATAAAATGACGCAATTTAAAATAAACCACCAAATCACGCGTGGAACTTCTACCACGCGCGTATCGCTTAAAAACTGCTTAAGATATGGCCGCAAAGCCGCGCTAGTAGGTGCTTCTGGCGTGCCTAAATTAGCCAGCAGAATGCCGACTTTAAGCTGGTCACCGTGTCTGTATTTTGGTTCTGGGCTGTAATAGCGCATAAGATTTAGTTATTCGATAATGCGTTGGAGAGTAATTTCGCGGTCACATCCACAATCGGAATCACGCGTTCATAGGCCATTCTAGTTGGGCCGATGACGCCGAGCGTGCCGACCACTTGGCCATCTGCCTCGTAGGGCGCGGTGACCATGCTACATTCATCCAGCGGCAAATAACCGCTTTCGCCGCCAATAAAAATTTGGATGCCTTCAGCGCGTTGGCTATTGTCTAATAATTGCATCAGTGAGGTCCTGCGGTCAAAAACTTCGAACAGTTTACGCAGGCTGTTGACGTTGGTGGAAAGCTCGTCAATATTCAGCAAATTACGTTCACCTGCGATAATAACGCCTTCTTTAGAACTGGTGCCAGCACCAGCATGAATATTAGCATCCATGGCATCAGCCATTAGTTTTTTCATGTCAGTTTGCATTTGTTTGAGTTCTAAATGTAGCTTTTGTTGCACTTCTTCAAAGGTTTGGCCAGAAAAATTGGCATTAAAATAATTGCTGGCTTGCGTCAATTCGCCGACGGAATAAGGTTTTTCGGTCAAAATAATGCGGTTTTGCACGTTGCCGTCAGATGTGACAATAATCACCAGAATTCTTTTTCCATTCAGCGGTAAAAACTCCAAATGTTTAAAACTTAAGGTTTTGCGTTTGGGAATCATCACCAATCCAGCAAATTGAGTCAGTTGCGATAGCATA
This sequence comes from Methylotenera oryzisoli, assembly GCA_945907735.1. Taxonomy (GTDB): domain Bacteria; phylum Pseudomonadota; class Gammaproteobacteria; order Burkholderiales; family Methylophilaceae; genus Methylotenera_A; species Methylotenera_A oryzisoli_B. The sequence continues at coordinate 30,996 of CAMDTL010000007.1, read as the reverse complement.
TCCGCCGCGCTTGCAATCAGCTCGTTTTGGTTGGGTGAAGACAATCCGATTTTAAGTTGTTGAATTTGTTGGTTCTTTAGTGGCTGCACCGTGAGTAAAGTATCGACAAAAAGCCGATAACCTTTTTGCGTGGGGATGCGCCCAGCCGAAGTGTGTGGGCTGGTGATAAAGCCCAAATGCTCCAAATCCGACATCACATTGCGTATCGTCGCGGCGCTGACATCTAAACCACTGTGCTGCAATAAAGTACGCGAACCTATCGGCTGACCATCACTAATGTAATGTTCCACTAGCGTTTTAAGCAGAATTTGCGCGCGTTTATCCAAGATATTGCTATTTTGCCTGAATTAGCGCGGGTGGAATAGCTGCAATTGTGGCTTGCTCCAAGTTAGCACTTTTAGCGAGGCGCAAACTGTGATTTAATTCAACCATGCAAAAAACATTGCCAACTTTTTCTTCAATCGCCATTATTGGCAAATATATGAATCAATCTGCGTTGCAGCAAATGCAAACGGATTTGGCGGATTTGGCGCGGCATTTGAGCGCTAAAAATATCAAGCTTTGGGTAGAAAAACATACCGCGCAACACGCAGAACTCACTGGGGTTAACACCTGTGCCTTAGAAGAAATTGGTGAAAAAGTCGATTTGGCGATCGTAATGGGCGGCGATGGCACCATGCTCAGCGTGGCTAGAGCGTTGATGGAAAGCGACATTCCGCTGGTCGGCATTAATCGCGGCCGCTTTGGTTTTCTTACCGATTTGCGTGCTGAGGATATGTTGGTGGCGATTGATAGTATTCTCGGTGGCGCGTATCAAACCGAAACGCGCATGCTGCTCAGCGCCAGCATCATGCGCGCTGGCAAGCAAGTGCATCAAGGCATTGCGTTCAATGATATCGTCGTTAAAAGCGGTTTGCGTTTGATTGAATTGGAAGTTGAAATCGATGGCAAATTTATGCACAAACAGCGTGGTGACGGTCTTATTTTAGGCACGCCGACAGGCACGACTGCTTATTCGCTGTCTGCGGGCGGACCTATTTTGCACCCCAATTTAGATGCAATCGTCTTGGTGCCGATCAACCCTCACACCTTGAGTAATCGGCCGATTGTGCTGAGTAGCGCGAGCAAAATTGAAGTGCGCCTAGTGCAGGTGGATGACGCGCAAATTAGCTACGATGGCCAGTTTCAGCTGGCTTTAGAGATTGGCGATAAAGTGTTAGTGCAGCGCGCCAGCAAAGACATAACGCTGCTGCATCCATCTGAGTACTGTTACTTCGAAATGCTCCGAAACAAGTTAAACTGGGGTTAGTTCTTGCTGCAAGCCTTATCTATCCGCGATTTTATTATTGTCGAAGCGCTCGATTTAGAATTCTCGAGCGGTTTTACCACGCTCACGGGTGAAACGGGCGCGGGTAAATCTATTTTAATCGATGCGCTTTCACTGGCGCTGGGTGAGCGTAACGATGGCGCTGTGATACGCACGGGTGCCGAGCGGGCAGACATCAGCGCGACATTTTCAAATAACGAAAATGCCACAATATTTCTCGAAAATAATGCCTTAGAGACAGTGTCGATATTGGTTCTCAGGCGAGTGATTTATGCCGATGGTCGCAGTCGCGGTTTCATTAACGGTATTGCAGTCACCATTGGTCAGTTAAAAGAATTGGGTGAATTATTGGTAGATATTTATAGCCAAAACGCGCATCACTCGCTGCTTAAAACCAGCACGCAACGGAAGATTTTAGATGAGTTTTCTGGCAGATTGGAATTGGCTAACCAAGTTGCTAAGCAATATAAAACTTGGGCTAACTTACATCAGCAACGGCTAGAAGTTGAAAAAAATGCAGCGGCATACGCCGATGAACTGGCCGAATTGCGCGATAAAACGCGTGAATTAAAGCAGCTCAATTTTGCGGCTGAAGAATGGCAAGAGTTGCAAGCAGAACATTATAAGCTAGCCAACAGCGCTAGTTTGCTAAGCGGCTTGGAAGCTTGTATTGCGACTTTAAGTGAAAACGAGCCCGCAATTGAAAGCATGCTCGTGCAGGTGCAAAGCAAGCTTGTTGGCTTGGTAGAATTTGATTTGCAGTTGAAAGAAGCTGCCGATGGAGTAGATTCTGCAATCATCCAATTAGAGGAAGCATCGCGTGCGTTGAACCGTTATTTACAACGCGCTGAGCTAGATCCAGAGCGGCTTGCAGAGGTAGAAAGTCGTATTCAGGCCGTGCATAATGCCGCGCGAAAATATCGCGCTAAACCTGAGGAATTGGCTGATATATTAAGCGCTTGCCAAGTGCGCATGGCCGAGCTGGAAAGTTTTGCCAACGATGGCGCGCTAGCTAAACAAGAGGCAGAAGCGCTGGGGGATTATCAAGCTTCGGCCAAGCAATTAAGCAGCATCCGCCAGCAGGCGGCTAACACATTAAGCCAAAAAATCAGCGCAGAAATGCAGCGACTTTCTTTAAGCGGTGGCAAATTTGAAGTTGCTTTGCAGCCGTGCGAGGCTTCTAGCAATGGTTTAGAAACAGTGGAATTTTTAGTGGCTGGTCATGCGGGCGTCGAGCCACGCGTCTTGAATAAAGTGGCTTCTGGTGGGGAGTTGTCGCGTATTAGCCTCGCTCTTCATGTAACAACGGTAGCGCAGGGTAGTGTACCTTGCATGATTTTTGACGAAGTGGATGTAGGTATTGGCGGCGGTGTAGCAGAGGTGGTCGGGCAGTTGCTCAAACAACTTGGCGCAGAGCGCCAAGCGTTAGTGATTACCCATTTGCCACAAGTCGCCGCGCAGGCCACGCAGCATTTACAAGTAAACAAAACACAAAGCAACGGCGCGACTTTAAGCCACATTCAAGTGTTGAGTAAAACCGAACGCATAGAAGAGATTGCACGCATGTTGGGCGGTATTCAAATTACTGAAACCACGCGGCAACATGCAAAAGAAATGTTAGGGGTTTCTTGATGATAAAAATAATTGGCCTGGAAGGCGCATGGATATTTGGCGGTAGAGCATTCAACTTCAATCCTCTCCCTCTTGGGAGGGAGAGTTAGAGAGAGGGCGAGCTGGTTAAGTTTGAATCAAGCCGATCTCGCGCGGTGAGTGTATTTCCATCTATTACTTCGCCAACTCCGCCGCTTCCACCACCACTTTATACAACTGCGCTTCCTGCGGTGTTTTCACTTTTTCGCCCACAGCAATTTGGTTGCGTTTGCCTGGCTGTACGCCGTTAATAATCATGGGTTGGCTTTGTGCAATGGCGCGGCCAGTTTTGGCATCGTATTTCACCACGCGCACTTGAACGCGCCCAACGGGCAGGCTGGTGGCGTTTTCCACCACCGCAAATAAAGTGCCACCGCTATCGGCTTGCGCACCAGAGCGGATGTATTTGCTTGGGTTGCGCGGTAAATCAAGGCGCACCGCACGTTCGCCAGCTTGTTTTCCCATTTCAGAGTTAGAGCTTGCTGCCATTTGGTAGTGTTGCAATGCGGCATCAGTCTCACCACGCGCTTCAGCAATCTCTCCAAGTAATGTGTGGCCTGGTGCGGTGGGGAGTAGCTCGTTTGCGCGCTTCAGAAAAGGTTCAGCTTCAGATTTTTTGCCCATGTTATACAGCGCAATGCCGCTTTGCACGTGCGGTTTAAAGTAATCTGGCTGCATTTTAATGGCTTTGTCGTAATAGGCCAGCGCCTCTTGGTTTTTCTTTTGGCTTAGTGCAATATCTCCTAAGAGTTCTTGAAATCTTGCTTCGCGTGGTTCGCCTGCAATGGCTTTTTGCGCCAAGGTAGTTGCGGTTGCGGTGTCATTTTTCTTTAGCGCAGCAACGGCGTCGTCATAGGCTTTGTAGGCGGGTTGCGTGGCTTTAAGCTTACCCACTTTTTGCGCGTAGGCCTCTTTGCCCATTTCACCGCCCGCACCCAACTTAGCCAAAGTCACTTTATTGGCGGCTACGCGTTCGGGTGATGGTGGGTGCGAAGCAAACAAGCCCGCAATCAAGTTACTTTCGCGGCCTGCACTTAAGCGTACAAAGGTTTCTTGCAAGGTCACTGCGGCAGCGGGGTTGTAACCCGCTTTTTTCATATATTGCATTCCGTAGTAATCTGATTCGCTTTCGGCATCGCGCCCATATTTGCTGCCAATTAACTGCGCACCAAGTTGCGATGCGCCTACCGCCAAGTTGGCGTAATCGGTATTTTGGGTACCAATGCCCACGGCTATCATCGCGCCTTGCATAAATATACCGCGCTCCATGCTTTTGGCACCGTGGCGTGCGGCCGCATGCACAATCTCATGACCCATCACAGCGGCTAATTCAGCTTCGCTATTCAGTTCATAAAGCAAGCCGCGATTAAAGGCGATTTTGCCGCCTGGCATTGCCCAGGCATTGGGTACAGAATCATTCAGCACTATAAATTCATACGGCAATTCTGGGCGGTCAGACACTGCGCCTAAGCGCTTGCCAATGCCTTGTACATAGGCGCTGAGTTCGGGGTCGATAATGTAATCGCCGCCTTGTGATTGGCGCGCAGGTGAATAATTCTCTTTGCCAATGGTGATTTCTTTTTCTTGCGAGACAAACTGAATTTCTTTTTTCTTGGTGACAGGGTTGGTGCCGCAGGAGGTAAAAGTGAAGCTGATGAGTACTGCAATGAGTAATGAAGCGTATTTTTGTAAGGCACGGCTTTTTAACATGCTGCGCTCCCCAAGCTAGATTGATTTCAACTTCAAATAGAAACGTTTTGCTCGCAAAAAAGGATGGCTATTTTCTAGGTCCACAGGGTTGCTTGGCGCAAACACCATAAATCATTAGTGAATGTTCTTGCATGACAAAGCCGCGTGATTCGGCGGCTTGCTGTTGGCGTTTTTCAATCTCTTCGTCGTAAAATTCTTCTACGCGGCCGCATTTAACGCACACAATATGGTCGTGGTGTGTGCCTTCATTTAGCTCAAATACGGCTTTGCCGCTTTCAAAATGATGGCGCACCAATAATCCCGCTTCTTCAAATTGCGTTAACACGCGATAAACTGTCGCCAGGCCAACATCTTCGCTGGTATTGATTAAGGTTTTATAGACATCTTCGGCCGATAAATGGCGCTCTTTGCTGTTCTCAAATAACTCTAAAATTTTTAACCGAGGCAAGGTTGCCTTAAGGCCGGCGTTCTTTAAATCTTTTTGATCATGCATAATTTTGCTCAATAATAATTAGGTTGAAACAACTTTTGTGGTTTTAGCCTGTGTGTCATCGTGTTATATTAACGCCAATTCAGTAATAAGTCATTCGTCGCAAAAATCATGCATAAATTTTTTAAGTTGTTATTTGTTTTGTTGCTCATTTGCAGTGCTTTTTTAACGGGTTGCGGCTCGACCGTGCCTACGGTCAAGCCCTTTAAAATGGACATTCAGCAGGGCAATGTGGTGACTTCTAAAATGTTGCTGCAATTAAAACCTGGCATGACTAAATCGCAAGTGAAATTTATTATGGGCACGCCACTCATTGTGGATAGCTTTCATAGCAATCGCTGGGATTATTTTTACCAAATGCGCCAAGCGGGGAAAATTAAAGAACAGCGGCGGGTGATGTTAGAATTTGAAAAAGATCTGCTCGCCAGAGTGCGCGGCGATGTGGTGCCAGAGGGTATGGCTGGCGCAGCTTCTGGCACAGAAGCGGGCGTAGTGTCTTTGCCAAAATCGATAGAGCCAAAACCAAAAGAAAAAGGCTTGCTAGACAAGCTTAAATTTTGGAAAGGTGATGAAAAATCGGTCGTCACGCCTGAAACAGTAAAGCCTGAAGCTCCTAAACCAGAAGCTGCACCAGTGCTAGAAGATAAGCCAGAAATCAATTTGATAAAACCTGCAAATGATGCTCTGGAAGTCAATAACGACGAGCCTGTAGGCAATGTGCTTGAGGTGCCAATTGGTGGCGTTGCGCCAATTGTGGAAGTGCCAACACCAAACACCCCCGAGCCTGCGGTCGCAGCGCCAGTTGAGGCTCCTGTCGTTGAAGTGAACAAAGTAGCAACGCCACCAGTAGAAGCACCTAAAGTAGAGCCGCCGAAAGCCTTACCAATTAAGCCTGCTGAGCCTATTAATACTGCGCCTGTAGAAGTAGTGCCTGAGGTTAAAGTTAAAAAAGTAGAGGTGGCGCCACCGTTGCCAGAAGAAGAATTGGGCTATTTTGAGAAGATGCTAGAGAAAATTGGGTTTTAGGGATTATTGGTTATGAAAACTAACATTGTGATTGCGGGCGCTACTGGGCGCATGGGGCAGACGTTGATAGAGGGTGTGCTAGCTGACGAAGCGTTGACACTGCACGCTGCGATTGACCGTGCTGATAGTCCGCAAATTGGCCAAGATGCAGGCGCGCAATTCGGTAAAAATACTGGCGTAAAAATTAGTAGTGATGTTGATGCCGCGCTTAAAGGTGCGGATGTGCTGGTCGATTTCACACGCCCAGAAGCCAGTTTGCAGTATTTGGAAGCTTGCAAAAAAGCCAACGTGAAGCATGTTATCGGCACGACGGGTTTTAGCGATGCTCAAAAAATCCATATCCATGAGGCTTCCAAGCATATTGCTGTTGTATTCGCGCCCAACATGAGCGTGGGCGTGACCTTGCTGATTAACTTAGTTGAGCAAGCAGCCAAAACGCTTAATGAGGACTACGACATTGAGGTGGTGGAAATGCACCATCGCCATAAAGTGGACGCGCCCTCAGGTACCGCACTGCGCTTGGGCGAGGCAGCAGCGCAGGGTTTGGGCTGCGAATTGAAAGATCGCGCTATCTATGCGCGCGAAGGCGTGATGGGTGAGCGTGAAGCGGGCCAAATTGGCTTTGCTACCTTGCGTGGTGGTGATGTGGTGGGCGACCACACGGTGGTATTTGCAGGCATTGGTGAGCGCGTGGAGTTGACGCACAAAGCCAGTAGTCGTGCAACGTTTGCGCTGGGTGCTTTGCGTGCGGCCAAGTTTTTGCAAAACCATCCTACAGGCCTGTTTGACATGCAGGATGTGTTACATTTGAGATAGTTTTTTTTGAATGAAGCCAGATTAAAAGCTCAAATCAGGCGCATTGGAAAATTAAAGTTTGGTCAATAAAAAGACATTTGTTAATACCTTGCTAGTCATATTGGGCGTGGTGTTTGTATGGTCTGCTATTAAGCCGCATGATTTTTTTACCTGGCTCCTAGAGGTATTGCCTGTCATTATTGCGCTTCCCATTTTGTTTTTTACGCATCAAAAGTTTCCGCTCACCCGTCTTTTGTACATCTTGATACTCATCCATGCCATTATTCTTATGGTGGGTGGACATTATACGTATGCAGAAGTACCTCTATTCAGCTGGCTTAGAGACACATTTGATTTGGATAGGAATTATTACGACCGCATTGGGCATTTTGTACAGGGGTTTGTGCCGGCCATCATTGCGCGCGAAATTTTAATCAGAAACTGCGTGGTCAGAACTGGTGCTTGGTTATTTTTTGTGGTGTGCTGTATTTGCTTAAGTATCAGCGCCTGTTACGAGTTTATCGAATGGTGGGTGGCAGCAGTCTCAGGCGGGACGGCGGAGGATTTTTTGGGCACGCAAGGCGACATATGGGATACGCAGTGGGATATGCTTTTGGCATTAATGGGCGCGATTTCTGCACAAATTTTGTTAAGAGATTTGCACGATAAGCAGTTGTTAACTCTACAAGGACAGCTTGAATCTTAAGCTAAATTCCGCTATAATTCACCAATTCTGAAACGGGAAGAGTTCACAAACTCCTCCCGTTTTGCACATCTACTTAATTAGCAGATTTAGAGATGTGCCTCACGAAATTTAAGGAGCTTTAAGGTGTCAAAAACAATTCCAGCGGTGTTAGTGTTAGCAGATGGAACTGCTTTTAAAGGCATTGCAATCGGCACCTTAGGCAACACCGTTGGCGAAGTGGTATTTAATACTAGCATGACGGGATACCAAGAAATTCTCACAGACCCCTCTTATGCCGAACAAATTGTTACGCTCACCTATCCGCATATCGGCAATACTGGCACGAATACTGAAGATGTTGAATCTGGCAGGGTGTATGCGGCAGGCTTAATTATTCGTGACTTGCCATTGTTGGAGAGTAATTTCCGCAATAGCCAAAATTTAAGTGCTTATTTAAAAGCCAATAACATCGTCGCCATCGCCGATATTGATACACGCAAACTCACGCGAATTTTGCGCGAAAAAGGCGCGCAAGCAGGCTGCATTATGACAGGAAAAGTCGATGAGGCTGAGGCTTTAAAATTAGCAAAAGCTTTTCCTGGCTTGGCTGGTATGGATTTAGCCAAAGTGGTAAGTTGCAAAAAGGCCTATGAATTTACGGATGGCGAATGGGTGCTGGGTAAAGGTTACACGCGAGCGCCAGCGCAACAATTCCAGGTGGTCGCGTTTGATTACGGTGTTAAGCGCAATATTTTGCGCATGCTGGTTTCGCGCGGCTGCAAGGTCACCGTCTTGCCAGCACAAGCTACAGCGGAAGAGGCTTTAAGTTATAAACCAGACGGCATCTTTTTATCCAACGGGCCAGGCGACCCAGAACCTTGCGATTATGCGGTTAGCGCGATTAAAACGTTGGTAGAAACTGGCATTCCCATATTTGGTATTTGCTTGGGACATCAATTGTTGGCATTGGCTTCGGGTGCAAAAACTATGAAAATGAAATTTGGTCATCATGGCGCTAACCATCCCGTGCAAGATGTCGCAACTAAGCGCGTGTTCATTACCAGTCAAAATCATGGTTTCGCGGCTGACCAAAACACTTTACCTACAAATGTAAAAATTACGCATGTATCTTTGTTTGACGGCAGCTTGCAAGGCATTGCGCGCACCGACAAGCCCGCGTTTAGTTTTCAAGGTCACCCAGAGGCTAGCCCAGGGCCGCACGAAATGAGTGAATTGTTTGATCAATTTATAACGCTTATGCAGAATAGGAAAGCAGCTTAATGGCTAAGCGTACCGACATTAAAAGCATCTTAATTATTGGTGCAGGCCCAATTGTGATTGGCCAAGCCTGTGAGTTTGATTATTCTGGTGCGCAAGCTTGCAAAGCCTTGCGTGAAGAGGGTTACCGCGTGATTTTGGTCAACTCCAATCCTGCCACCATTATGACCGATCCTGAAATGGCGGACGCGACTTATATCGAGCCAATTACTTGGCAAGTAGTAGAAAAAATCATTGCCAAAGAAAAGCCCGATGCGCTGCTGCCCACCATGGGCGGGCAAACTGCGTTGAATTGTGCGCTGGATTTAGATAAACATGGCGTGTTGGCTAAATACAAGGTTGAGCTGATTGGTGCCAGCAAAGAAGCGATTGATAAAGCCGAAGATAGACAAAAATTTAAAGAGGCGATGACAAAAATTGGGCTGGGGTCAGCCAAATCTGCCATTGCGCATAGCATGGAAGAGGCCTTGCAAGTGCAGGCTGCGATTGGTTATCCCGCTATTATTCGCCCCTCATTCACCATGGGCGGTAGCGGCGGTGGCATTGCGTATAACCGCGAAGAATTCATCACCATTTGCGAGCGTGGTTTAGATGCGTCTCCCACTAAAGAGTTGCTCATCGAAGAATCCATGCTCGGCTGGAAAGAGTACGAAATGGAAGTGGTGCGCGACAAGGCGGACAATTGCATCATCATTTGCTCGATTGAGAATCTTGACCCAATGGGCGTGCATACGGGCGACAGCATCACTGTGGCGCCTGCACAAACGCTGACGGATAAAGAATATCAAATTATGCGTAACGCTAGTTTGGCAGTGCTACGCGAAGTGGGTGTGGATACAGGCGGCTCGAATGTGCAATTTGCCATTAATCCCGATGATGGCCGTATGATTGTCATTGAGATGAATCCGCGCGTGTCGCGCTCATCTGCGCTGGCGTCAAAAGCGACTGGTTTCCCCATTGCCAAAGTGGCGGCAAAGCTGGCGGTGGGCTTTACGTTGGATGAGTTACGTAACGAAATCACTGGTGGTGCAACGCCCACCAGCTTTGAGCCGAGCATCGATTACGTGGTCACCAAAGTACCAAGATTCGCCTTTGAAAAATTTCCACAAGCCGATTCGCGTTTAACCACACAAATGAAGTCGGTCGGCGAAGTGATGGCGATTGGGCGTACGTTTCAAGAAAGTTTCCAAAAAGCGCTGCGTGGTTTGGAAATCGGTGTCGATGGTTTGGATGAGCTGACCACGGATTTAGACATTATCACCAAAGAGCTTGGTGAGCCTCGTTCAGAGCGCATTTGGTATGTGGGCGATGCGTTTAGATGCGGCATGACAATAGCACAAGTGTTCAATATTTCGAAAATAGACCCGTGGTTTTTGGCGCAGATTAAAGACATTATCGATCGCGAAGCTGCCTTAAAAGGCAAACATATCGCTGACCTCAATAAAGACGTGCTGTTCCAGCTTAAACGCCGTGGTTTTTCGGATAGGCGTTTAGCCAAGCTTTTAGATACCGATCAACATGCGGTACGCGTCTATCGCCAAGCGATGAACATACGCCCTGTGTATAAGCGCGTGGATACCTGCGCGGCGGAGTTTGCTACCAATACCGCTTATATGTATTCCAGCTATGAAGAAGAATGTGAATCACAACCAAGTGATAAGAAAAAAATCATGGTGCTGGGTGGCGGACCCAACAGAATTGGTCAAGGCATTGAGTTCGATTATTGCTGCGTACACGCCGCCTTTGCCATGCGTGATGACGGCTATGAAACGATTATGGTGAACTGTAACCCAGAAACCGTTTCAACTGATTACGACACTTCTGACAGACTATATTTCGAGCCAGTCACACTGGAAGACGTATTGGAAATTGTACATATTGAAAAGCCAGTGGGTGTGATTGTGCAATATGGCGGCCAAACGCCACTAAAACTCGCACGCGCGTTAGAAAAAGCGGGTGTGCCGATTATCGGCACCACGCCCGATGCGATTGACCGCGCTGAAGATCGCGAGCGTTTTCAAAAATTAATCCAAGACTTAGGTTTAAAACAGCCGCCAAACCGCACTGCGCGTACGCCTGAGGCGGCTTTAATCGCCGCCAATGAAATTGGCTACCCGCTCGTCGTACGGCCAAGTTATGTACTTGGTGGCCGTGCCATGGAAATTGTGCACGAACAAAGCCAGCTCGAGCGTTATATGCGAGAAGCGGTGAAAGTGTCGAATGATTCGCCCGTGTTGTTAGATCGTTTTTTGAACGATGCGATTGAGATTGATGTGGATGCTATTTGCGATGGCAGCGAAGTGCTCATCGGCGGCATTATGCAACACGTAGAGCAAGCAGGCGTGCACTCTGGCGATTCGGCCTGCTCATTGCCCCCGTATAGTTTAAGCAAAAAATTGCAAGATGTGTTGCGTGAACAAACCGTGCAAATGGCTTTGGCACTAGGTGTTAAAGGTTTGATGAACGTACAATTTGCCATTCAAAGTGAAACGGTTTACGTGCTGGAAGTGAATCCACGCGCTTCAAGAACAGTGCCGTTTGTATCCAAAGCGTGTGGTTTGCAATTAGCAAAAATCGCTGCGCGTTGCATGGCGGGGCAAAGCTTGAAATCGCAAGGCGTGACTAAAGAAGTCATTCCAACTTATTATTCGGTGAAAGAGGCGGTGTTTCCGTTCATCAAATTCCCAGGGGTCGATACGATTTTAGGTCCTGAGATGAAATCCACAGGCGAAGTGATGGGCGTAGGCGCCACTTTTGCCGAGGCGTTTGTAAAAGCACAGCTTGGGGCATCAGCAAAACTACCCAAAGGCGGCCGCGCGTTTATTAGCGTGCGCAATGAAGATCACCAAAAGGTGGTGGATATTGCGCAAGATTTAGCCAAGCTGGGGTTTGCTCTGGTGGCCACCAAAGGCACGGCTAGAGCGCTTATGGCAAATGGCTTAAGCGTAACGCCCGTGAACAAAGTGGCTGAAGGTCGCCCGCATGTGGTGGATATGATTAAAAACAATGAAATTAGCTTTATTGTGAATGTGACCGAAGACAAAAAAGCGGTGGTGGATTCTTACGAAATTCGCCGTAGCGCGCTACAAAATAAAGTCACTTATTACACCACGCTGGCGGGCGCAAAGGCGGCGTGTATTGGTATGGCGCATATGCAAGATCTGAATGTAGAGTCAATTCAAGACTTGCATAAAAAGCTTTCTTAAAATACACTTCAATCTTTTAAAACCACGCTCATTATCGGGTGTGGTTTATTTTTTTAGTATAATAGATAGGCAGTAAAAGCATGGCATTAAATCAAATCCCCGTTACCATTAAAGGCGCAGAGCTGCTTAAAGAAGAGTTGCAGCGCCTGCGTAGCGTTGATCGTCCCGGCGTGATTCAAGCGATTGCGGAGGCACGTGCACAGGGTGATTTATCTGAAAATGCGGAATATGAAGCCGCCAAAGAAAAGCAAAGCTTTATTGAAGGCCGTATTGCAGAACTAGAATCCAAACTTTCAAATTTATTTGTGATTGACCCTAAAATGCTGAATGCCGAAGGTCGCGTGGTGTTTGGTGCAACGGTGAATATTGAAGATTTGGAGTCTGGCGACAATAAAACTTACCAAATTGTGGGCGAAGACGAGGCCGATATTAAAGGCGGGAAAGTCTCTGTCGGCTCGCCAATCGCACGTGCGTTAATTGGTAAATCTGCGGGTGATGTGGCGGAAGTGGCTGCGCCAGGCGGTGTTAAAGAATACGAAGTGCTCGACGTGCTTTATATCTAATGATGCTTAGCCGATTAAATCTTATTGTGATTACCTTGTGGGTCGGCGCGTTGTGGGCAACGGGTGTTAGCGCCTATTTAATATTCGACACGCTGCAAGATAAGCAATTAGCAGGCAGTTTGGCTGGAAAATTACTTACCATTGTCAATTATATCGGCATGACCAGTGGTCTTTATTTGCTGATGCAACGCTTGCTGGATTACGGTACTGGCGCGTTGAAACAAAGTTTTTTTTGGGCGGTATTTGCCATGCTTTTATTAGTACTGGCAGGCCATTTTGGCATTCAGCCATTGTTAGCGCAACTTAAAACTGATGCACTGCCCAATGATGTCATGCAAAGCATTTTTGCGGATAGATTTAGAACTTGGCACGGCGTGGTCAGCGTGGCGTATTTGGTAGAATGTTTGCTGGGCTTCGTTTTGGTGTTAAAAGCGCGCTAAAAATATTTAAAGTAGATGCCACCCGATTAAAACGTTCGAGGGCAGGTCTGGAAGTCGCATGGATATTGGCCTGCATGTCATCGTTTTAGAGCTTCGGAATAACCACTTTAGCTTTTTCTTTTACCGTCTCGCTGGCGCGATACACCACTAACTGTTTGCCAATGTGATGCACCGCAACTGCATTGGTTTTTTTGCAGATTTCCGCAAGCATCGTTTTACGCGCATCGCGGTCATCGCCCGCCACTTGTATTTTGATGAGCTCGTGCGCGTTTAAATTGAGCTCAATTTCTTTTAGTACATTTTCTGTGAGCCCGTTATTGCCTATCATCACGACAGGGTTTAAGCTGTGTGCTAAGCCGCGCAGATGCGCGATTTGTTTGGTATTTAGTTTCATCGTCACCCTTTTTAATAGTCACCATTTTAACACGAAGCTTCATGAAACCTACACGAACCAGTAAAGCTTGGATGCAAGAACACCTCAATGACGAGTTCGTCAAACGCGCCCAAAAAGAGGGTTATCGCGCTCGCGCTGCTTACAAGTTGATAGAAATTGATGACAAAGATAGGCTCATTAAACCTGGCATGACCATCGTCGATTTAGGTTCCACACCTGGCAGTTGGAGCCAAGTGGCGGTGCAGCGCATAAAAGGTAACGGCAAAATCATCGCGCTGGATATTTTAGACATGACAGGCATTGCAGGTGTCACGTTTATTCAGGGTGATTTTCGCGAAGAAGCTGTGCTGAAACTATTAGAAGCAGCGTTAAATAATCAAGCTGCAGACCTTGTAATTGCGGATATGGCGCCCAATATAAGCGGTGTAAAAGATGTGGATCAAGCAGGTGCGGCGTATTTAACCGAGCTGGCGTTGGAGTTTAGTAGTGAATGGTTGAAACCAGGCGGCAACTTTCTGGTCAAGGTTTTTGTTGGTAGCGGATTCGATGACATTGTAAAAACCATGCGGCAGCGGTTTGATAAAGTCGTCACTCGCAAGCCAAAAGCCTCTAGAGATAGAAGTAGTGAAGTTTATTTGTTGGGGTTAGGTCGTAAATAAATGTGGTAACGCGACACGCGCTACCAATTAGGTATAAAATTAAAATACCTGTGTAGGTTAAGGAATGTAATTGAATAATATCGCAAAAAGTATCGCAATTTGGTTGCTTGTCGCACTGGTGATGATGACAGTGTTTAACCAGTTTACTGGCCAAGGAAAAGCGGATAACCAAATTGTTTACTCACAATTTATGCAAGAAGTTAAAGACGGCCGAGTGGCTAGTGTGCAAATCGACGGTCACGTCGTGCGCGGTAAAACGCAAGATGGCAAAGAATTTAGCACTTATGCACCCAATGATTTGTGGATGGTGAACGACTTGCTTAAGTACAATGTCGCGGTAGAAGCGAAGGCAGAACAACAGCGTTCTGTGCTGCTCGAAATTTTTATGTCATGGTTCCCGATGATTTTGCTCATTGCTGTGTGGATATTTTTTATGCGCCAAATGCAAGGTGGCGGCAAGGGCGGCGGACCATTTTCATTCGGTAAGAGTAAAGCGCGTCAGTTAGACGAAAGTGTCAATCAAACTACGTTTGCCGATGTGGCGGGTTGCGATGAGGCCAAAGAAGAAGTGGTCGAGCTGGTGGATTTTTTGCGCGAACCTACAAAATTTCAAAAATTGGGCGGCCGTATGCCGCGCGGCGTGTTGCTAGTTGGCCCGCCAGGCACAGGTAAAACCCTGTTGGCGCGCGCAATCGCTGGCGAAGCAAAAGTACCATTTTTTACTATTTCAGGTTCAGATTTCGTGGAAATGTTTGTTGGCGTAGGCGCGTCGCGTGTGCGTGATATGTTTGAGACTGCCAAGAAAAACGCACCTTGCATCATATTTATTGATGAAATCGATGCGGTGGGGCGTAGCCGTGGTGCGGGTACTGGCGGTGGTAATGACGAGCGCGAGCAAACACTCAACCAATTATTGGTTGAGATGGACGGCTTCGAAGCGAATTCTGGCGTGATTGTGATTGCCGCAACTAATAGAGCCGATGTGCTGGATAAAGCTTTATTGCGCCCAGGCCGTTTCGATAGGCAAGTGATGGTCGGGCTGCCCGATATTAAAGGCCGTGAACAAATTTTACTTGTGCACATGCGCAAAGTGCCGATTGACCCTGATGTAAAAGCCGACATTATCGCACGTGGTACGCCGGGTTTTAGCGGTGCAGATTTAGCTAATTTGGTGAACGAGGCAGCCTTATTTGCCGCACGCCGCAGCAAACGCACGGTAGATATGGAAGATTTTGAGGACGCCAAAGACAAGATTTACATGGGCCCTGAGCGTAAGAGTATGGTGATGCGCGAAGAAGAGCGCAAAAATACGGCGTACCATGAATCTGGTCATGCAGTTGTTGCCAAACTATTGCCGAAAGCTGACCCTGTGCACAAAGTGACCATTATGCCGCGTGGCTGGGCGCTTGGTTTAACGTGGCAATTGCCCGAGTTTGATCGTATCAGCAATTACAAAGACAAAATGTTGGAAGAGATTTCGATTCTGTTTGGCGGCCGTATTGCCGAAGAAATCTTTATGCATCAAATGTCTACTGGCGCTTCGAACGATTTTGAGCGCGCAACAAAATTGGCGCGCGCTATGGTCACCAAGTACGGCATGAGCGATGCGTTGGGTATTATGGTATATGCGGGCGACGAGCAAGATTCGTTCTTTGGCAGCATGAGCTCCAAAACCGTTTCAGAGGTGACGCAACAAAAAGTAGATGCGGAAATTCGTCGTATTTTGGATGAACAATATGCCATTGCGCGCAAATTGCTAGAAAGCAATAAAGACAAAGTAGAGGCGATGACTGCGGCCTTGATGGAATATGAAACTATCGATGCTGACCAAATCAACGACATTATGGCGGGTCAACCAGTGCGTGAGCCAAAACCGCGCCAGTCCAAAATCAAGCCGAGCGACACTGGCACTTCTAGTGGCAACACGGCAACAGCAGTGCCGCAGCCAACCGCTAAAAGTTAATTGTTAAAATAGGTTAGAATTAGGGCGGATACCAATATTATTTTGGTCAACCCTTTTTTATGATATTTAACTGCGGAAAATTCCAGCTCGATTTAACCACACCGCGTGTGATGGGCATCGTCAACGTCACGCCAGATTCATTCTCGGATGGCGGAAAATTTTCCGCGACCAACATGGCGATTGAGCATGCCTTAACCTTGGCGGAAGAAGGCGCAGATATTCTCGATATTGGGGGCGAGTCCACACGCCCAAACGCCTCGCCAGTTGGTCTGCAACAAGAGCTAGACCGTGTTATCCCCGTGATTGAGGCGCTGGTAAAGCAAGTGAATATCCCGCTCTCGATCGACACTTACAAACCACAAGTGATGCGAGCGGCGATTCAAGTTGGGGCTAGCATGGTCAATGATGTACGTGCGCTGCAAGAAGCTGGCGCACTGGAAGTTGTAGAAAAAACCAACGTAGGCGTGTGTTTGATGCACATGCAAGGCCTGCCTGCGACCATGCAAAATAATCCGCACTATAATGACGTGGTTAACGAAGTAAAAACATTTTTAAAAACACGTCTGCAAGCTAGCATCCATGCTGGTTGTAGGCCGGCTAGTATTCTGCTTGACCCTGGTTTTGGCTTTGGTAAAACACGTGCACATAACATCTTACTGCTACAAAATTTGGAAAGTTTTGCCGATTTAGGCCAACCTTTGTTGGTCGGTTTATCGCGTAAATCCGTACTTGGTCAAATAACAGGCAACGACATTGATGCTAGATTGCATGCGAGTATTGCCGCTTCAGTGCTTTCTGCTATGAAAGGCGCTAAAATACTGCGAGTGCACGATGTGAAGGCCACAGTGGAAGCATTAAAGGTTGTGGCTTCAATACAGTAAAATGAGAGAGCATGCGTAAAAAATATTTCGGTACCGATGGCATTCGCGGCAAAGTGGGAGAGCACCCCATTACGCCAGAGTTTATGTTGCGCTTAGGTTATGCTGCTGGGCGAGTGTTGGCTGCTGTGGGCAAAAACGAAAATCGTCCCGCCGTATTGATTGGTAAAGACACACGCATCTCTGGCTATATGTTCGAGGCCGCGCTAGAGGCAGGATTGTCTTCCGCAGGCGTAGATGTTTACCTCACTGGTCCAATGCCGACACCAGCTGTAGCCTATTTAACCAAAAAATTGCATGCGCAAGCGGGCATTGTCATTTCCGCCTCGCATAATCCTTATTTTGATAACGGCATTAAATTTTTCTCGGCAGAAGGCGCAAAGTTGGGCGATGCCATTGAGTATGCGATTGAAGCTGAATTAGACAAGCCCATGCAGGTGATGGAGTCGCTCGGCAAGGCGCGCCGCATAGATGATGCGGCTGATCAGTATATTGCGTTTTGTACAAGCACTTTCCCACAAGCTTCTAATGCAGCACATTTAAATTTGAGTGGATTAAAAATTGTGCTTGATTGCGCACACGGCGCCACTTATCACGTCGCGCCGTCAGTTTTTCAACAACTTGGGGCAGAAGTTATTTGTATTGGCAACAAGCCAGATGGCCTGAACATTAATCTGGACGTGGGTTCTACGCATCCTCAAGCCTTGCAAAAGGCCGTGCTGGAACACAAGGCGAGCTTAGGCATTGCGTTTGATGGCGATGGCGACCGTGTGATGATGGTGGATGGCAAAGGTAATTTGTTGGATGGCGACCAGCTGCTATATATCATCGCTTGCGGCTTAAAAGCTAGCGGCAAGCTGCAAGGCGGCGTGGCTGGAACTTTAATGACCAATCTTGCGCTGGAACATGCTTTTGAAAAACAAAAAATTCCTTTCGCGCGCGCTAAAGTTGGCGATAGATACGTGCTAGAACTGCTGAACGAAAAAGGTTGGCAGCTGGGCGGCGAAAATTCTGGACACATTCTTACCTTAGATAAACACACCAGCGGTGATTCAATTATCGCTGCGCTGCAAGTGCTGCACGCCATAAAACAAAGCGGCAAAACGCTCACGCAAATGAGCGCAGCGCTGGTGTTGTATCCGCAAGTGTTGATAAATGTTACTTATAAAGCTACGACTGGAAAACAAAAGCTGGATTTGAATATGCCGCAAATTCAAAACGCCGTTAAAAACGCAGAAACAGAGCTAAATAATACTGGCCGCGTGCTACTGCGCGCCTCTGGCACTGAGCCAAAAATCCGCGTGATGGTAGAAGGCCAAGATGGAAAATTGGTGCAAAAGCTGGTGAAAGAGCTTGCAGAGGTGGTTAAAAAAGTAGCTAGCCTCGATAGAGTGAAATGAAATCCAAGGATTTTTTAGTCTCGATGATAATTGAGACTGGTTACCCAACAGCAAAATCCCTGCAATTTGCAGGAGTTTTGCTGTTACATTAAACCTCGATTACGTTTCATTGCGTCGAGGCTACGCTTGCTTGCTAAAAAATCAGTTACCACTAGCACTTGTATAAGCACATGTACCACCATCGGCAGTGGCGCAGGTAACTGCTGCATCACCTGGAAGGTTGGCGGTGGCAGTAATATCTGTCAAAGTTGCTGCTGTCATAGCTGTAGCGTCGGTGATGCCAGTGTTTGAGATAGTATAAGCAATAAGGATGCTAACTTAAATTTACTTAACTTATTGTTTTTAATGATAAATAAAGTTAAATGGCAAGAAAAAGCATATTTTTTGAATGCAGGATAGCAAAAAAGCGGGTTTGACGCCGCTTTTAAACAATTTAACTGACAAAAAGCGTCACAACTTACTACTCATGTCAGCTCGTTCTGCCGAAAAATATCCACCATGGTTTTTTGGCTGTTGTGCCAGCTACCTAGCTATTTACTTTGAAGCTTCAAGCACCTTTTTCAAATTGGCCAAGCCACTATCGTAAACGCCAGTGACAAAATTAAAGGCGGTTTCGTCATCCTGGCCTGCTGGGATGGGTGGGTTTAACTTATAAGTACGATAAAAACGTCCAACCCATGTGACGGTGGTTTCACCAGCGCCTGGGCCAGCCGTTACTGTCATCACTGAATTATAATCAGCCACTGGTGCGACGCCACCTGTAATTTCATACTTTAATTTCATGTCTTTGTCATCAGCACTGCGTAGCTTTTCATTGATTTCGCCACCAGATTTCAATGTTAACGTTCTATGAATCTCGTTGCCTTTTTTTTCTAACTTAGTGCTGGCAATGGCAGGATGCCATGTGTGCAAGTTGCCGAAATCTTTTACCACAATCCAAACTTTAGCTGGGGCGGCTTTAATGACAACAGATTTTTCTACTTTTTGTGGTGTAGGGCCGTGCGCAAAGGCTAAAGGAAGCAAAGCTAGGTTTGGTAAAACGGCTAATGCTAACATTGCCAAAAATTTGTTCATTCCATATTCTCCGTATAAAACAATTAAAAAGCGTTTAATAAAAACTAGGCTAGTCGTATTATAAATCAGTTACGCCAATAAACCCATGCTTTGAGTAACGAGATGTTTATAATTGCGTTGACGCAGCCCAATGTCATTGCGGGTTTGACCCGCAATCTATTCAATTTTATTAGATGCTGAATCAAGCATGTCGCGCACCACGATACGGGGTTCAGCATGACAATATTCTTACTGTTCGGACAATATAAATTGTCCGAAGGCACGGCTTTTATCGCCAGTTTTGATGTGGTTTTTTAGCTTGTTTGTCGTTGCATCAATCACGCTCACTTTATTCTCACCCCAGTTAGCAACCAGCACTAGCTTGCTAGCCGCGTCATAGCTAATGCCTTCTGGTGTCATGCCAACTTCTATGGTGATGATGATTTTTTTGGTGGCTAAATCAATTACTGAAACCGTATCATCTTGCGTATTGGTGACGTATAGTGTTTTATTGTCGGCACTGGGCACGGCACAATAGGGGTGTTCACCCACTTTTATTGTGGTTTCTGCCCATGTGTGAGTGTTAATCGATGATATCGTGTTGTCGTACACATTCACTACGTATAAGTAACTGCCATCGGTGCTTAAAGAAAGTCCAAACGGGTGCGTACCAACGGCAATGCGCTTGCTGACAGTTAAAGTCGTCGTGTCTATAATCGCGATTTCATTACTGTCGCGCGCAGCAACATACAAAGTCTTGCTGTCTGGACTCACCACCAAACCCGCTGGCGCTTTGGTGACGATGACTTCGCGGTGCTGCTTATAATCCGCCGTGTTAATCGAAATAATGCGGTCGCTAAACCAGTCGGCTACGTATAAAGTTTTGCTATTAGGTGCCATGGCAAGCCCTACTGGTGCGCCTTGCAGAGCAATATTTTCGATAATTTTATTTGTTTTCGTGTTGATTGCTGAAATATTGCTGCTTTCTACATTGCTAATAAACACGCGTTTTAGCTTGGCAGAAATCGCCACGCCCACAGGTGCTTTTCCCACTTTGATGGTGTCGACCACTTTATTTTGTGAAATATCGATGACAGAAACCGTGTTGTCGCCTTGATTGGTGATATAGGCCATACTATTTGGCTTAGGGGAGGGTGCGCACGCACACAGCGTAAACAGCAAAGTAAGGATTAATTTTTTCATGCTTAACATTGTAGATACAAATGCGTGCTTCCAATAGTGCTTAAAATATGAAAAAATGGCATTAAATAAAAAAATAGTTTAGGTGCAGCAAAATGTTAGATCGTGATGGATTTCGCCCGAATGTGGGGATTATTCTTTGTAACTCACACAACCA
Organism: Methylotenera oryzisoli; assembly: GCA_945907735.1. Lineage (GTDB taxonomy): Bacteria > Pseudomonadota > Gammaproteobacteria > Burkholderiales > Methylophilaceae > Methylotenera_A > Methylotenera_A oryzisoli_B. The sequence goes on along the minus strand of CAMDTL010000007.1, from coordinate 10,122 downwards.
AGTTTTTTGGGGTAAACGAATACGAGAGCATGCTTGGCAGTTTCCGCAAGGCGGAATTAATCACGGTGAAAGCCCAGAGCAGGCAATGTATCGCGAGTTGATGGAAGAAATTGGTTTAGAGCCACAACACGTGCAGATTTTAGGGCGCACGCGTGATTGGTTGCGCTATGAGGTGCCGAGTGGCTGGGTAAAGCGCGAGTGGCGCGGTAGCTATAAAGGCCAAAAACAAATTTGGTATTTATTGCGCATGGTCGGTCGCGATACCGATGTCTCCTTACGAGCGAGCGATCACCCTGAGTTTGACGCTTGGCGCTGGAGCGATTATTGGGTGCCGCTGGATGATGTTATTGAGTTTAAGCGCGATGTGTATAAAACGGCGTTGAATGAGTTATCGACACACTTGCATCATAAAATTAAACCTAATTCGTATGCTAAAAAAGCAGAAAATCAATCCAAGCTGGTGTAAGTCTCTGCCATGCTGAACCCCATATCGTGGTACAGGGAAACTTGATTTATCATCTAGACTGGTTTAAATGGGTAAGATTGCAGGTCAAGCCCGCAATGACAGGAGGGGATAGTTCAGTTTGCGCTCATCATTTCACCCAAGCTGACCGTGCGTGCGGGTTGCCAATCGGCATTAAATTGCAATGCGCCCTTTTCAAACAACATCACTACAGTAGAACCTAGTAAAAAGTGTCCCATCTCCTCACCTTGTTTTAGAACGATATTTTTGTCAGCATAAGACCAAGTACGAATTTTTTTAGTGCGCGGCGGATTAACAGTTTGATTGGGCGCGTCATGCCAAACTGTCGCCATACTGCCGACGATGGTTGCGCCAACCAACACCATCACAAAAGTACCGTGTTTTTTAGATTCGAATTCACACACTACGCGCTCGTTGCGTGCGAATAAATTGGGTACATTGGCGGCAGTGCTTGGGTTAACGGAGAATAAATCACCTGGCACATAGGTCATGCTTTTTAAGGTACCAGTGCACGGCATGTGAATGCGGTGATAATCTTTAGGACTTAAATAGAGGCATGCAAAGCTGCCATTTTCAATTTTTTTTGCTAAGTTTTTTTGCCCTGCAAGCATTGCCAATGTTGAATAGCTGTGACCTTTTGCTTGAAAAATTTGGTCTTTTTCGATTGCGCCAAATTGACTGATTGCGCCATCCACCGGGCAGATAAATTCAGCTTTGGCGAGTGGGCGGGCGTTGTCTTTTAGTGGGCGAGTGAAAAATTCGTTAAAGCTGGCGTAGCTTGCAATATCTGCATTTGCCGCTTCTGCCATGTTCACCTGGTAACGCCTCACAAACCAGCCAATCACAGCAGTAGTTAAGCTGCCACATTTTTTTTGTGCAAGCTTGCCTGCAAGCACCGTCAATGCTTGCTTGGGGAGCGGATATTGTAAGATGATGCTGATTTTCAATTATATTTTCCAGGCTCTTGTCATTCCGACTTTTGTCGGAATGACAGTGAGATATAAAAAAAGGCAAAGCGTTTAACGAATTGCCCTTTTTTAATTCACTCAAAACTAACGTCTAACGACTACAAGCTAGTTTTTGCTTTGATCTACCAATTTGTTTTTGGCAATCCAAGGCATCATTGCGCGCAATTGGCCACCGACTTGTTCAATCGGGTGTGCCGCATTTAAACGCCGACGGGCAGTCATTTCTGGGTAGTTGGTGCGACCTTCTAGAATGAAGCGTTTAGCATATTCACCGTTTTGGATATTGGCCAACGCTTCTTGCATTGCGTAGCGTGACTCATCGTTAATCACTTTGGGACCAGTGACGTATTCGCCGTATTCGGCATTGTTGGAAATGGAGTAATTCATGTTGGCAATGCCGCCTTCGTACATCAAGTCAACAATCAGTTTCAACTCGTGTAAGCACTCAAAGTATGCCATTTCAGGCGCGTAGCCAGCTTCTACCAATGTTTCAAAGCCGGCTTTAACCAGTTCAACTGCGCCGCCACATAAAACAGCTTGTTCGCCGAATAAATCGGTTTCAGTTTCTTCGCGGAAATCAGTCTCAATCACGCCACCTTTGGTGCCGCCATTAGCGGCTGCGTATGAAAGCGCCAATGCTTTAGCTTCGCCAGATTTGTCTTGATATACCGCGATGAGCGAAGGTACGCCACCGCCTTTTAGATATTCTGAGCGCACGGTGTGACCTGGACCTTTTGGTGCAATCATAATGACATCTAAATCAGCGCGTGGTGTAATTTGGTTGTAGTGAATATTAAAGCCATGCGCAAATGCCAGCGTAGCGCCTTGTTTTAAATTATCAGCCACGTCTGCTGCAAAAATTTGTGACATAGTTTCATCTGGGATGAGCAGCATCACAACATCAGCGCCTTTTACCGCACCGGCAATATCTTGTACGTTATGACCAGCAGCCACGGCTTTCGCCCATGAGCTACCGCCTTTGCGCAAACCAATCGTCACGCTCACGCCGCTATCTTTAAGATTGGCAGCGTGTGCATGACCTTGCGAGCCGTAGCCCACAATGGTGACTTTTTTGGCTTTGATTAAATTAAGGTCTGCGTCTTTGTCGTAATAAACTTTCATGCTATTTTCCTTTAAATACAATTACTTATTAAAATTATACTTTCAAAATTCTGTCGCCGCGACCTATGCCAGACGCGCCTGTGCGTACGGTTTCTAAAATCGCGGTGTTGTCTAAGCTCTCGATAAAAGCATCTAATTTGCTGCCAGAGCCGGTAAGCTCTATGGTAAAACTGCCGTCCGCCACGTCGATAATACGGCCACGGAATATATCGCACATACGCTTCATCTCTTCGCGGTATTGCGCGGTGGCCTTTACTTTCACCAGCATCAGTTCGCGTTCAATAAATTTGCCGTCATTTAAATCTATCACTTTAACCACGTCGACCAATTTATTGAGCTGCTTGATAATTTGCTCGATGACTTCATCCGATCCGCTGGTGACAATAGTCATGCGCGACATGGTGGCATCCTCGGTTGCGGCTACGGTGAGCGATTCAATATTATAACCGCGTGCCGAAAATAAGCCCGCCACGCGTGACAAGGCGCCTGCCTCGTTTTCGATAAGAATTGAAATAATATGTTTCATTTATTCCAACTCCTCTCTGTGCTTGTTGTCTTTGCCCATAATCATTTCCGACAATCCTTTACCATTCGCAATCATCGGGAACACGTTTTCGTCTTGGTCGGTGATAAAATCCATAAACACAAATTTATCTTTTTTGGCAAACGCCTCTTTCAATGCACCTTCCACGTCTGATGGATTGGTGATTTGCATACCAATGTGGCCGTAAGATTCTGCCAACTTAACAAAGTCGGGTAGACTATCCATGTACGATTCTGAGTAGCGGTTCTCGTAAAAGAACTCTTGCCATTGGCGTACCATGCCTAAGTAGCGATTGTTTAATAAAATCACTTTAATCGGCAAGCCATATTGCGCGCAGGTTGAAAGCTCCTGAATATTCATCTGGATGCTACCTTCGCCTGTCACGCATGCCACTTGTGCATTTTTATCTGCAAATTGGCAACCCATAGCATAAGGCAAGCCCACGCCCATGGTGCCTAAGCCGCCAGAGTTTATCCAGCGACGTGGTTTATCAAATTTATAGTATTGTGCTGCCCACATTTGGTGTTGTCCTACGTCAGAGGTGACGTAAGCGTCGCCTTTGGTCACTTCCCACAGTTTTTCAATCACGTATTGTGGTTTGATGACGGTGTCAGAATTTTTGTACAGCAGCGATTTTACACCACGCCATTCGTCGATTTGTTTCCACCATTTGCTAATATCGTTTTTAGTGTCTTCTGCCTTTAAAACTTCGTTCATTTCAAGCAGCACGGACTTGACGTGGCCAACAATCGGCACATCTACTTTTACTCGTTTCGAGATGCTAGATGGATCAACATCGATATGAATAATCGTGCGTTTTTGGCTTAAAAAATGCGTCGGGTTGCCAATCACACGGTCGTCAAAGCGCGCACCAATGGCAATGAGTACATCGCAATTTTGCATCGCCATATTGGCTTCGTAAGTGCCGTGCATGCCTAACATGCCGACAAATTGCTTGTCTGTAGCGGGGTAACCGCCCAAGCCCATCAGTGTATTGGTCACTGGATAATTTAAAGTTTGGGCGAGCTTAATTAACTCCTCAGCGCCATCGCCCAGCACCAAGCCGCCGCCTGTGTATATCATCGGGCGTTTGGCTTCTAGTAGTAATTTAATGGCTTTTTTAATTTGTCCGCTGTGGCCTTTCAGTACTGGATTATACGAGCGCATCTCTACCGTTTTTGGGTAAATAAATTCAGCCAAGTGCGCCGTAATATCTTTAGGAATATCTACCACTACTGGGCCAGGGCGACCAGTCGCCGCGATATAAAACGCTTTCTTAATGGTTGCGGCGATGTCTTTAACATCCTTTACCAAAAAGTTATGCTTTACGCATGGACGTGTTATACCCACCATATCGACTTCTTGAAAAGCATCCATGCCGATTGCAGGCACCGGCACTTGACCACTAATTACTACAATAGGGATTGAATCCATGTAAGCGGTAGCGATGCCAGTCACCGCATTGGTGGCGCCTGGGCCGCTGGTTACAAGTGCTACACCTACTTCGCCAGTTGCGCGTGAGAACGCATCTGCCGCGTGCACAGCCGCTTGTTCGTGACGCACGAGGATATGTTTAAAGCCATTTTGCTTATAAATTTCGTCGTAAATGTGTAGCACCGCGCCACCAGGATAGCCAAATACAAATTTGACTTTCTCCTCGTTTAAGCAGCGAATGACGATTTCTGCACCGGTGATGGCTGTATTTTTTACTTGTGAATCCATAATACCTAGGTTTTTTGCGGTTTATTGTTCAACCCTAGACCTTAACCGTTTGACGGCATTTGGTCAAGGTAGGCGGTTGGTAAACCGTTAAAAATTAACAAAAAATTAATGAATTGGTCGATTAATTAGACTCAAGTTCTGGTTGGATTTTGCTGATATGGGATAGAAGGTGCCAAAAAAAATGCGCGAAAAGTTAATTTAAGCACAAAATCAACTAAAGAGAGATGCTCTGCGTAAACTTTTGAAACCATTTGCGCGGCCGAGGTGAAATCGAGTTTTAGCGGATCGATGTGGTAAAAATCAATCCTAGCCGGCGTGATAAAAAATCTGCATTCATTAATTTATGTGGCGTGATCAAATCTTTCCATTTTTTCTCGCCAATAATAATCGGATGCAGAGTCGAGCTATCCAATTTGCGGTCTTTATATAGCTTTTCAGCCTGCACTTTATCCAGTCGGCCGTCATTCACCAGCATACGCAGCACATCGACCAAACCGAGCTTGGTTTTAGATTTAGCGAGGCTGGCGGCTTGGTTTGGCTTCATATTTGCATCCATGCTATTTGATCCGCATCGACAAATCAATGGCGTGGATATTTTTTGTGAGGCTGCCGACAGAAATGCGGTCGATGCCTGTTTCTGCAATGCTGCGCACGGTGTTTAAATCCACGTTGCCGCTAGCTTCAAGTAGCGCTTTCCCAGCGTTGATTTTCACAGCTTTTTTCATATCAGATAATGTGAAGTTATCCAGCAAAATACTGGTTGCGTCTGCGTCTAAAGCCTGCGTGAGTTCATCTAAATTTTCAACTTCAATTTGAATATTTACGCCAGAATTTAATGTTAAAGCATGTCTGATAACCGCATGGATATTGGTCTGCATGGCAGTGCCTTTAGCAGAAACAATGTGATTCTCTTTAATTAAAATGCCATCATACAAAGCCAGCCGCTGATTAAATCCGCCGCCCACGGTGACTGCGTATTTTTGCGCCAAATGCAAGCCAGGCAACGTTTTGCGGGTATCTAAAATTTGCGTTTTTGTGCCAGCAATCGCATCTACATAGGCGCGCGTTTGTGTGGCGACAGCAGAAAGCGTTTGCAAAAAATTTAAAGCGCAACGCTCGGCTGTTAATAATGCACGCGCATTGCCAGAAATCTCGCACAGCAATTGGTTGGCAGCGATTTTTTCACCTTCGCTCACCTGCCATTTTATTTGCATGTTGTTATCGAGTTGGTGAAAACACGTGTTCACCCAATCTTGCCCACAAATAATCGCATTTTCGCGCGAAATAATCGTCGCTTCAGCGTTTTGATTCGTGGGAATAAGCTGTGCAGTTAAATCGCCGATCCCAATGTCTTCCACCAATGCTAGCGTCACATTGCGGCTAACTAGCTCATTAAAAGCCTGTCCGCCGCGTGGATATTGTTGCGTGAATAAGGGTGCGGATGTAGATGAGCGCATGTTTCTATTATAATGCAGATAAACCACTAGGAACGCACACAAATCTTATGAAACTTTTATATTCGCCAAACAGCCCTTACGCCCGAAAAGTACGCATTGTTGCGCTCGAAAAGCATATCGATTTAGTGTTGCAAGAGGTGGTGTTAGGTGCGCCCGATTCGCCCCTTAAGCCGCACAATCCGCTCGGCAAAATCCCCGTGCTTATTTTGGACGATGGTGATAGTTTGTACGATTCGCGCGTGATTGTGGAATATTTAGATTTTCATACACCAGTTGCGCGTTTAATTCCGCAAGATCATAACGCCAGAGTGAGTGTGCGCCGCTGGGAAGCTTTGGCAGATGGTATAAGTGACGCGGCCATCGCCGCTATGTTAGAAGGTCGTCGTCCGCCAGAGCAGCAATCTCCAGCCAATATTGACAAGCAACTTGGCAAAGTGATGCTTGGTTTAGAAGTGATGAATTTGGATATTTATAAGAAAAAATGGTGCGTGAATGAGACGTTTAGCCTGGCGGATATTGCGGTTGGCTGTATGTTGGGTTATGTGGATTTGCGCTTTAAACAATTGAATTGGCAAGATAGTTATCCTAACTTGGCGAAGCATTATAGTTTGCTGGTGAAAAGACCGAGTTTTAAGCAGACGATGCCAGCAGTATGAGAATAAAGATGATTAATTGATAGAAAGTACAAAAATAAAAAAGCTAGCCCGCTGCCGCTAGTTTCCTTCGGTCTTAGCGCCGCTGAAAGCCATCGGCGCAGGGTGTAATTAGGTGTCGGGTTACTCCCGACTAGCACCTTCACTAAATTGAAGCCGTAATAATACCACCGCCTAGACACACATTGCTTTCATACACCACAGCGCTTTGCCCGGGAGTCACTGCCCATTGTTTTTGGCCAAATTTTACAGTGACATTTTCTTTATCTAAAGCATCAATTTCGCATGGCGCATCAGGTTGGCGGTAGCGCGTTTTAGCAGCGTATACCCAGTTGGTTTTTGGGTCTGTGTCATCTATCCACGTCAGTTGACTGGCAATTAAGCCATCGCTTTGCAGCAGCGGATGTGCATGACCTTGTACCACAATCAGTTCATTTTTATGCATGTCTTTAGCCGCCACAAACCACGGCTCGCCATTGCTCTCGCGGCTGCCGCCGATTTTTAAGCCTTGGCGTTGACCTAAGGTGTAATACATTAAACCGTCGTGTGCGCCAACCAGTTTGCCTTCTGGCGTTTTAATGTCGCCAGGTTGTTTTGGTAAATAGCGTTGTAAAAATTCTTGAAACGGCCGCTCACCGATAAAACAAATACCAGTGGAATCTTTTTTCTCGGCGTTGATTAAACCCGCTTTGCGCGCCATTTCGCGCACTTCTGTTTTTAAATATTGCCCCAATGGAAACAAAGTCTTGCTCAACTGTGCTTGGTTTAGACGATAGAGAAAATAACTTTGGTCTTTGCTACCGTCGTCAGCTTTCATCAGTTGAAACAGCCCAGGTTTTAGCGGATTTTCACGCACTTGCGCGTAATGGCCAGTGGCGATTAAATCTGCGCCCAAACTCATGGCGTGGTCGAGAAAGGCTTTAAATTTAATCTCGGCATTGCATAAAATATCTGGGTTGGGCGTGCGCCCAGCTTCATATTCGCTTAAAAAATTGGCAAACACACGGTCTTTATATTCCTTGCTAAAGTTCACCGCTTCAATATCAATACCAATTTTATCAGCTACCGAAACTGCATCAATTAAATCTTGTTTGGACGAGCAATATTCATCGTCATCATCGTCTTCCCAATTTTTCATGAATAGGCCGATGACTTCATAACCTTGTTGCTTGAGTAACATGGCGGTGACGCTAGAGTCGACGCCGCCCGATAGTCCAACCACTACGCGTTTTTTCATAGATGCGTCATCACTTCAAGCGGATAGCGTTTACCTGCTAAATAATCTTCAAAACAGGCCAACACTTGCGGGCTACGCATCAAGTTTTGCTTATCACGAATTTCGTCCATATCCATCCATACCGCTTGTACAATGCCGTCGTCCAGTTCTTGCATGGGGTAATGCAAACCCACCTTACCAACAAAGGCAAAGCGCAAATAAGTGGTGTCGTTGTGCGGGTGCTTCCAGTGGTAAACGCCCAATAAATATTCGGGCGTGAACTGGTAAGCCGATTCTTCCATGGTTTCGCGGATGACGGCTTGAATGATGGTTTCGCCATCTTCTAAATGCCCTGCAGGTTGATTAAATCGGTTGCCGCGGTCGGTGCTTTCTTCCACCAGCAAAAACTTGCCGTTTTGCTCGATAATTGCCGCGACGGTGGTATTGGGCTTGAATTGTGTTTTTTTCACTGAAAAATTCTTTTGGATTAATGTGTCTATTTTACGCTAAGCTACGAGTTGCGGGAATAAGACACTTTCCGTTTTGAAAAACTCAACTAGTCAATTAAAGTAAGCGGATGTTCAAGAAGATTATATTGGCTTCACAAAGCCCACGTCGCGTTACGATTTTAAAACAAATGCATATTGATTGCCTTGTAGTGCCTGCCGATATTAATGAGCAGGTATATGCGAATGAATCGCCCACTGATTATGTGCTGCGTTTGGCCGAGCAAAAAGCGCTGGCTACGCTTAAAAATTTGCAAGGAAAACATGCAGATTTGCCCATTTTGGCGGCAGATACGACAGTAGCATTGAGCATGCAAATATTCGGTAAACCTGAGTCTAACGCAGACGCACTCAATATACTTAAAAAATTATCTGGCAGCACACACCAAGTGCACACAGCGGTTGCACTAGCGTTTAATGGCAAAATTGAGTGCGCATTAAATACTACACAAGTGACGATGATGCCGCTCACCGATGCTATGATAAGGCAATACATCGCAACAGGTGAGCCGAAAGATAAGGCGGGAAGCTATGCCATACAAGGCTTGGCGGGCAATTGGATAACACGCATTGAGGGTAGTTATACGGGTGTGATGGGTTTGCCAGTACACGAAACAGCGCTGCTTTTAGAAAAATTTAAGGTGTAAATTTGGGACAAGAGATTTTAATTAATGTCACGCCGCAAGAAGTGCGGGTTGCGGTGATGGAGCGCGGTATCGCGCAAGAGCTGCATATTGAGCGCAGCTCGTCGCTGGGCATGGTCGGCAATATTTATCGTGGCACCGTGTGTCGCGTGTTGCCAGGCATGCAATCGGCGTTTGTGGAAATCGGCCTGCAACGCGCGGCATTTCTGCATGCGACGGATATTATGGAGTGCCATATCGATGGTGAGCCGCAAACTGAGCGGCCGATTCAAGAAGTGTTGCGCGAAGGGCAATCTATCATTGTGCAGGTGATTAAAGAGCCGATTAGCACCAAGGGTGCGCGCTTAACTACGGAAATTAGCATCGCGGGGCGATTTTTAGTATTTTTGCCGCAGCATAATCACATCGGTGTTTCACAGCGCATTGAAAATGAAGAAGAGCGCGAGCACTTGCGTAACCGCCTGCTGGGGCTGTTACCAGAGCAGCGAACAGGCGGTTTTATTATCCGCACCATGAGTGAAGCCGCGAGTGATGCCGAGTTGCTGGCTGATATTGAGTATCTGCAAAAAGTGTGGAAAAAAATTCAGCGGGATAGTAAAAATTCCGATGAAAGATCGTTGGTTTTTTACGATTTAAGCTTACCTAGAAGAATGTTGCGAGATGTGGTGAATGACCAAACGGTGAGCATACGCGTGGATTCCAAAGCGACTTATGAGCAGCTAAAAGAATTTGCCGAGCTCTACGTGGCAAAGGCGGTGCAGCCGCTTTATCATTACCAGGGTGAGCGATCAATTTTTGATTTTTAC
>CAMDTL010000006.1 GCA_945907735.1 Methylotenera oryzisoli | reverse complement strand
TGAACTTTTCTAAGTTGTTGTCCTTAATCTTTTTGTCGGTTTTTTCAATAGCTACTTTTGCTTAAAAACTTTCTCAGCAAGAGGTCAGCTTGATTAATAACACGGTATATGAAAGCTTAGTGAAAGAAAATTCTGTAAAAATGGTTAGAAAAACCAAGGAAGGAAGTATTTCATCTTGTGACCTAGAGTATCAATATGCTTATAGAGACTTCAATGCTAAAAAGGGTGCTCCAGTCTTTGTTCAAGGAACTTTTTCATTTATGTACAACAAAGGAAAAAATCCTGGCTTCCTATTTAAGATAGCACCAGCTGTGCTTGATGATACCACCGAAAAATGGGCGATAGTTACACCTCCATATGCTGATGTATTTACTAGTGGAAAAAGCATTAAGCCATTTATAGCTGCTGACTTTGTTTGTGAGAATAATGGGAAATGTATAGCCTATTCAGATAAAGATGGTTCAATGGCGCAAACTCTGTTTGATAAAGCCCCCTTTGATATTGAGATTAAATTTTCGTTATCCAAAGGTGGAACTGATAATTCCTTCACCCTTTCCTCGCTACTTCCCGAAGAGAAATACATAATGCAATCCGCTGATTGGATGAGCTGTAATTTAGAAATTATCAATAAGATAAGTTCTGATATACAAGAAATGTCCAAGAAAAAATAGTCTAGAAAGCAATGCTTTTGATAGCTACACAGAGACTAAGTATTGCCAGATGGGCGCAAATGAAAAACTAATCATAGTGTTACTAGCTGCAAGTGTTGTAGAATTAACTACGCACTAAGTAAAGGAAATGCCTTGAAGCCATTTGCCAATTTAATCGAATTTATTTGTGGCATTACGATAATCATCCCTATGGTGATGATTTTATATGTAATCGTATCCCTTCTTTTTTCTTACTAAGTTGCTTTGAAGTTGTAGCGTTTAGTAATAGGTAAGCGAAGATAAATAGGGCTAGCATTGCTTTTATTGGGTACGTTTGAGGGTATTAGGTAAAATTAAAAAAGCAAGACTGTCTTATCTATTGGCTTGTATCGATTTGTTTGATTGACCCCAGCCCACCATTTTAGTGTTTCACCTAGTGTCATAAAGTATCAAAAGCCTAGTAAATTCAACATTCTAGGCTTTTTTTACGTCTATTGCTGTCGCATAACGAGGCTTGACATCGCGTGGTTTTGAGGGTTCGCGGTAACTTTTTAGAAAATGTACCCGCAAAATTGATTAAAGGTTGCCACTATGTCGAAATTAGCCGAAGCACTTAAAATTTAAGGTCCAGCCAAAATACATGTTAAGGCGGTTGCGTGTAGATTGCAATGTAACGCGAACTTATTTTGGAAATATTAAAGTGTTAAGATAAATCTATTTTTTTAGAATTACGGCTTTTGTACTTCCCCAATATGCGCTTTGCCACGTTTTTTAGCCAAAATTACTTGCTTCTGTCTTTCGGTTAAAGCGGCTTTTTTATCTTCACTGGTTTTGTCGTAACAATGCGGGCAGCTAATGCCAGGTGTGTATTGCTGGCTTTTTAATTCTTCAGGTGAAAGTGGCATACGGCAGGCGTAGCATTGGTCAAAGTTGCCTACTTCTAGCCCGTGCTTTACCGCCACTCGTTGGTCGAACACAAAGCATTCGCCTTGCCACAAACTCTCGGCCTCAGTCACCGTTTCTAGGTATTTTAAAATGCCGCCTTGCAGGTGGTAAACCTCGTCAAAGCCTTGTTCTTTCATGTAGCTACTGGCTTTTTCGCAGCGAATACCTCCCGTGCAAAACATGGCGACTTTTTTGTGTTTTGTTTTATCTAAATTGTTTTTAACAAACTTGGGAAACTCACGAAACGTGTTGGTTTTTGGGTCAACTGCGCCTTTAAACGTGCCAATATGCACTTCGTAATCATTACGCGTATCCAGCAAAATCACGTCTGGGTCGCTGATGAGTGCGTTCCAATCTTCTGGTTTTACATAAGTACCAACTGTGTTATTTGGGTCGACGCTCGGTACGCCCATCGTCACGATTTCCTTTTTCAGCTTCACCTTCATGCGATAAAATGGGTGCTCGTCGGCGTAAGATTCTTTGTGCTCTAAATCGGCAAATTTGCCATTCAACGTGGCATCAGTGCGCAAATATTGCAGCACCTTATGTACATCATCTGGTAAACCCGCAATGGTGCCATTTATGCCTTCATTGGCTAACAGTATCGTACCTTTAATGTGGTGTGCCATGCAGGCCGCATGGATATTGGCTTGCAGGGCAGTATATTCAGGAATATGCACGAATTTATAAAGCGCGGCGGTGAGGAACTTGGATTGTATTTTGGGTTTTAGTTGGGACATTTAACCAGCAGAATCAAGCAAAAGCGCTATTTTATCACTCGCAACAATTATGGCAAAATGACTAAAATTTCGCCATTGCCATTACTGGCTAAATCGCCTGCGTAGCGCCGCACGCGGTTGGTTGTAATGACGTTGAATTTTGTTAAGAATGGTTTAAAAGCGCTCAATAATAAAGCTAAAAACGGTAAAGTATGTACGCCGCAGTCTTGAATTGTGGCGTGTAATGTCGGAATCTGCGTGAGTAAAATTGTGCCGCGCTTCATGCCAAAGCCTGCGTATTTACCCACTTTTCCATATGCGCCTATTGTTCCCGCAATCATGCGGCTGCCACAATAATCACCTGCGTCACCATTAATTAAAATCAATCCGCGCCGCATTTGATCGCCCACGCGGTCATTCACATTGCCATGGCAAATAATGTTGCCGCCATGCATATTTGCGCCCAAAAAGTCACCACAATCGCCTTCAATGGTGATTTGACCATGCAACATTTTATGGCCAAGGTAATTGAGCTGTGTGTTACTGTTTTTAAAGATGATATGCTCTGCATTATTGCCAGAAACATCAAAAAAATCAGCGACTTTTGCTGAGTTTTTGCTGTTTAACAGGCTAAGGTTTTTGATTTGTGTTAGTGACAAACCAGCTAAATTGTTAGGTGTTAAGCGAGCACAATTAAGTTTAAAGTTAAGTGCAGTTTTTAGCGTGAAAGTGAGTGCGGTCATTTCATGATGTCATGCAATTTAAAATGATGTGGCCCAAGCTTTCCGCCATAATTGCCTGCCGAAATGCGTTTTACGCCACTTTTCTCGCTCAATGCGCAAATAGCTTCAACGCCCACTTTCATTGCTTTGGCAATGTCGTCAAAACTCAAACCATCAATTACAATTTCCATCACGCTTTCAATATCGTCACATAACTCGGTTTGCACCAAGCCTTTCAGCGTGGGGCAAAATGCATCATTGGTTGAGGCAAACATGGTTGGATATTTACTCCCCACTTTTGAGCCGCTACGCACCACGCCGCCTGGGAATGGCATGATAACGTTGGGTAATTTTTTCATGGCTGCAATGGCGATTTCAGCTGACTGTAATGCGTTTGCTTGGCTAGTCGCTAAAATTAAAAAATTGCCGCCGCCAATGGCGCGCACCATGCCCGTGGTTTCCTCGCACAAAAACTCGCCATCCATCACCGGAATGCGCCAGTAGCGTTTTCCAGCTATCAATTTGGAAGTTTGAAAGCCATCACCAAAATAGCGCAAATTTTTACCTAAATTGATGGGCTCATCAGAGGTAATGCCCGCGAATGCGGCCGCCGTAGGGCAGGTAAGCACACATTGCCCGATGCGCATTTCGAGCTGTTGCATCAGCACTTTGCTGCCCATCGCGAACATTAAAATAGCAAGCCCTGGTCTGCCATCGGGCGTTTCATCCGCCGATAATTCGCGCTCAATGCCCGCCTCAACGCCGCAACCAATCACGCTGGTAGCAAAGCCTGTCATCGCCTTGGCGGCGTGGTATGCCCATTTTAAATTAAGCGCGGTGATGAGCACGCGCGTCGCCCGCATGTCGAATGCCTCGGCGAAGGTGTTGTCGATTTGTATGCCGTTAATGTTCATGATGTTTGATGTGCGATGATCTTGCCGCGTCCATCCGCAGTAATTTCATCGTCCGAAATCTTAAAGTTATCCATTTGAATGGTATGGTATTTTTCAAAGTATTCGCTTAAGCCACGCTCTACGCCGCTATCAAACGCTGGTTTGGTGACGTGCGTTGCGCCCCAAACTACTTTGATAACGACGCCATCTTTTACAACGAGCTCACCATTTTTAAATACGTAATTTGGTTTTGCAAACATAGCTTCGCGATTTGGCTGATCAGTATAAACGGTAATATCAGCCTGTGCACCAGCACCCAAGTGCCCGCAATTGTTCAAGCCGATAAGCTTGGCTGCGCCTGCGCGCGTCATAATGGCGATTTCATAGAGTGAGTATTCGCGGTTGAGCGAAGTTAAGTTGCTCATGGCTTGTGCATCTAGGTTTAATTTTGCAAAGGCTTCATTTCTAAAGCTTTTATCCATCAGCAAGCGAATCAAATGCGGGTAGCTGGTAAACGGCGCGCCGTTGGGGTGGTCAGTGGTTAAAAAGATGCGCCACGGGTCATCTACACTCAAAAACAGCTCTAAGCCAATCGCCCATTGCAGGGCGTTAACATAGTTTTGGTCGCGATACCTGAATGGCACTACACCGCAACCAGCATCGCATTCCACATCCATAATCACCGTTTTTTTTGGGCTGGCATGCTTGGCGTTTAAATGCTGCATCATGGAGTCACCTGATGCGGTCACGGTTTGCCCAAATAAAATCTGCCCGACATCGGCAGTGATATGTTTATTTTTGTTTAAGGCCTCAGTAATTTGCGCCGCAGCAGATGAAAACTTTTTATCGCCTTCTGTGCCGTAGCTATGAAACTGTATATGCGTCAGGTGCATGGGTACACCATCGCTGGCACCCATGGTATCGAGCGTGGTTTGAAAATTTCCCGCTACGCCTAGATTATTACAGTGCACATGTAGCGGTTTGGCAATCCCCAACTGGCTCACTGCTGTGCTTAAGCTTTTTAAAATATCACGCGGCGTGACTTGGTAGTGCACATTATTTTCATCTAAATTGAGGCGGCGTTGATTAAACTTAAAGGCTGAAATGCCGCCAGGGTTCACCACTTTAATGCCGATGGCTTGCGTAGCATGCAAGGTCCACGCCACATAATCGTTAATGGCTTTTTGATCAGCACGACTGGCTAAAAGACGCAAAAAATAATCGTCGTTGCCCAACATGGCGTAGCCGCCTTTGTCTATCATCGGCGTATCGCCCATCTCTAAATGTGCTTGGCGAGCGTTAATCGGCAAGATGGCAGGTTCAAATGCAGCGGTGTAGCCCATCTCGATGTAGCGAAAGCCTGTGTCGGTAGTGTTAGGTGTGGCATTGTGCGAACAATTGGGTGTGCAAATATGCGCTTCAGGTTCGCTGTAAGTTTTTGTTTCCTGAAACTCGGGCAGCATCATGCGTGCAATATTCACCTTGCCGCCGCCGATGTGGCTGTGCATGTCAATCGCACCCGCCATCACAACTTTTCCTGTTAAATCATAAGTTTGTGATATTTTTTCTTTCTCACTTGGTTTGCTAACAATGCGACCATCGCTAATGTAAATATCTTCAACCACGCCGTCTTTATGGTGCGCGGGGTCATAAAGTTTGCCGTTTTTAAGCAGTGTCATCATAGCAAGCTCTCAATTTCGCTCACCACTTCACTCAAGGTTGGCAAAGCCAAAGTTGGTTGATGATAGCCACGCACTTTTTTTAGTGGTAAAACGACCGCGGAATCGACGCGAAACAATGTGCCGCTACAATCCAAGCCAGGTGTGGCGATTGGGATAAAAACATCAGGCGCTTGTTCAAGCCGATGGTTAATATTTCCAAGTACAATCAATGGTTTATCTGTTTTAGGTGGCAATTTATCGGCACTAAAACTATTTACCCACAGCATACAATCATGCTCAATATGCGTGTCATTCAAAGCCAAACCACTTAACCAAGTATTGGCATTATTAGCGCTCGTATCACCATCGCTGCCACCCAATGGCAGCGCGCCTGCACGTGTGGTTTGGTTTAAAGTAACGACGGTTTCAGTCATGTTTTGAATCGTCAGCTCGGCATGCGCAAAATCTAAATCCTTCGCTACCCAAGCTAACACGGCGTATTTGGCATTTTTTAATTTATCGGCAATCGATTGTAAATCGCTGACTTTTACACCAGCCACCGTGATTGCTTTTAGTTGTTTCCCCGTCACTAAAGCGCGCAAAACGAGCGTAATTTCTGGCAAGTCGGCTGCCCTGCAGGGCAATAGGGAAGTGGCTTCCACCGCATCATTTTTTAATTTTTCTAAGCTTAAATTTTCGCCAATAAAAATGATTTCACGCTGTTTGGCGCTCACAAACATGCCGTCTTGCAGAATGAAGCGTTCAAAAAAACGTGGATGATGCGAAACAATGTCGCTGCCGATGCATACCAGCACGTCGGCGCGATTTTTCACCTCGGTCAGCGTTGTCGTTTGCCAGCCCGCGCTTTGTAGCACATCTATATTGCGCGCCATACTTTGCGCGTTTGCGTGTTGCAAACTAGCATTGGTTTTTTGTGCAAGGTGGTAGATGGCGCGAAAGCCAGCAATATCCGTGCTTAAGCCTGAAAATGCTGGTTGCTTGGCTTGTTTAAGTAGTTTAGCCGCGTGCATAATGGCTTGTTGTAAAGTGGCTGGTTTGTTTGCAATTTTAGGCGTAGTGTTAATTAAATTTTCGTCTAAGCTTGGTGCAAAAAAAGCGAAACTTTTTGCACAGTTATTATTCAAAACGTTGAGTTTATTTTGCTTGTTTTCAAGTAGCACATCGTCGCACAGCAAGCCGCAAGCTGGGCAGGTAGCGATACATTGATTGGTTCTTAGGTTGGCACTCATCATTAATCTAGATTTTGCCACAATTCTTATAGCATTTGATTTATAAAATGCAGCAAATTGACGGTTTATAAAAAGTGCTAAAAATGTTAGAATCGCTCTCTTTCTAAGCAGTTAATTTTAAACTTTATTTTTGGAGTCAGTATGGCAGTAGAACGCACCCTTAGCATTATCAAACCAGACGCAGTGGCAAAAAACGTGATTGGTCAAATTTATACGCGTTTTGAAAACGCGGGTTTAAAAATCGTTGCGGCAAAAATGACGCATTTAAGCCAAGCAGAAGCAGAAGGTTTTTACGCAGTGCATGCAGCGCGTCCATTTTTTGCTGATTTAGTTAAGTTTATGATTTCTGGCCCAGTGATGATTCAAGCGCTGGAAGGCGAAGGCGCCGTATTGAAAAATCGTGATTTAATGGGGGCAACCAACCCAAAAGATGCGGCTGCTGGCACGATTCGTGCAGATTTTGCAGCAAGTATTGATGCCAATGCGGTGCATGGCAGTGATTCTGCAGAAAATGCCGCCATTGAAATTAAATACTTCTTTGGCTAAATAATTAATAAGGCTTAATTAATTGATTAATTTACTCAATTACAATCAAGCACAACTCGCCGATTACTTTGCAAGTATCGGCGAGAAGCCTTTTCGCGCCAAGCAATTGATGCGCTGGATGCATCATTTTGGCGTGCATGATGTTGCGCAGATGACGGATATTGCTAAACCTTTGCGTGAGAAATTGGCGCAGACAACTGAAATTACCTTGCCAACTGTGCAGTTAGAGCAAATATCTAACGACGGTACGCGCAAATGGCTGATAGGCACGGATGACCTGAAAACTGGCGCTGGCAACAGCATCGAGACGGTATTTATTCCAGAAGATGATCGCGGAACGCTGTGTATTTCTAGCCAAGTAGGTTGTGCCTTGGCTTGCACTTTTTGCAGCACGGGTGCGCAAGGCTTTAACCGTAATTTAAGCGTGGCGGAAATTATCGGCCAACTAGCGATTGCGAATAAGTCATTACGCAGTGAATCTGGCTACGATTTGCTTTCTGCCAACGACCGCATTATTAGCAATGTGGTGATGATGGGCATGGGCGAGCCGCTAGCCAACTATGATAATGTTGTCACTGCCATGCAGATTATGCTGGATGACAGTGCTTATGGCTTAAGTCGCCGTCGCGTCACGCTTTCAACTAGCGGCATTGTGCCAGTGATGGATAAGTTGAAAGAAGATTGCCCGGTAGCCTTAGCTGTGAGCCTGCATGCGCCTAACGACGTGCTTAGAGATGTGCTGGTGCCCATTAATAAGAAACATCCAATTAAAGATTTGATGGCTGCTTGTAACCGTTATTTGGAAAAAGCGCCACGCGATTTTGTCACGTTTGAATACGTGATGTTAGACGGCGTAAATGACACGGTAGAACATGCGCATGAGTTACTAAAGGTGATTAACAGCGTGCCTTGCAAGCTTAACCTTATCCCGTTTAATCCTTTCCCCAATAGCGGTTACGCAACATCAAAACCTAGCCACATTCGCGTGTTTCGTGATATTTTAATGCAAGCAGGTTATGTTGTGACAGTGCGTAAAACGCGTGGTGACGATATTGATGCCGCATGCGGCCAATTGGCTGGTAAAGTGCTGGATAAAACCAAACGCAGTAAAACGGTTAACATTGAGGCACTTGCATGAATGTAATAAAAATGAGCATTGCTTGCAATGCTTGGTGTGTTGTTGGGCGTGTGCTTTGGGCGATAGGGATAGCGAGGCCAGTTAAGCCAGTTACGTTAGCAATACACTGACTCTGAGCGAACGCGCATGTTATTAAGCGGACAAAAGTAAGTGCTAATCAATGGGGTGCAATTTCTAGGGTGACATCATGGCGCGTAAAACTAAAGAAGCTACTGAGCCAGTTGAATTGACGCAAAACAATTCTCTTACGCCTGAACATGCAGAGTCGTACGCATATGACACGCATACGCGCTCTCGTTGTGGCGGTGCTTTGCGTGCTGCACGCGAAAACCAAGGGTTGGCGATAGCGGGTATTGCCAGCCAGTTAAGGCTAAGTTCCAAACAAATTGAGGCTATAGAAGCGGATAATTTTGCGGCATTGCCAGAACCAGTTGTCGTGCGCGGTTTTATTCGCAATTATGCAAAACAACTTAAAATTAACGTAGTGCCGTTGTTGGATGCTTATAATATACTTGTACCAAGTGCCACACCGCACGAGCTTATTGTTAAACCCAGTGCCAATATGGGAATGACCAGTATCGACAAGTCTAAGGTAAGCAACTGTATGTGGGCTGGGTTGGCTATTTTGTTGGGCTTTGGCACTTGGCTTTTTTATCAAAATTATATTGAAAAACTTAGTTCAGTCACGTCTTCTGCCAGCAGGGGAAGTGCGGAACCCTTGCCAGCAGATGAGGGTGCCCCGTTAAATAGTGCAGCGCAAGTAAGCACTGAATTAACTTTGCCAGTTGAACCAACAGTGGCACCAGGGCCAAATGGCATGGTGAAGCTAGAGCTTATGGCCACTCAAGAATCGTGGGTAAATGTGATGGATGCTAATGGCCGTGAGATTTACAGCCGGACTCTCTTCGCTGGTAGCCGTGAAAGTATTGACGTTAAGCCACCCGTTAGTGTCACAGTTGGCAACGCTGGCGCCACCAGTTTGCGCATGCATGGCAAGTCCGTCGATCTGGCTCCGCACTCGCGCAACAATGTTGCACATATCAAACTAGATTAGATATCATGCGGCGCAACTCTTTACAAGTCATGATAGGCCATGTGCCTGTGGGCGGCGGCATAGGTAAAAATATGCTAGGCTCGCAACCTGCTTCCGTCGTGGTGCAGAGCATGACCAACACGGATACCGCTGATGCTCAAGCGACTATTCAACAAGTATTCGAACTGTGGCAGGCGGGTTCAGAAGTGGTGCGCATTACCGTTAATTCACCCGAGGCTGCTGCGCAGGTAGCGACTATTAGAAAAGGTTTAGATGAGCTCGGCTGCAACGTACCGCTGGTTGGTGATTTTCATTACAACGGTCACAAATTACTTGCCGCTTATCCCGATTGTGCGCAAGCGCTCGCCAAATACCGTATTAATCCTGGCAACGTCGGCAAGGGCAGCAAGCGCGATGAGCAATTTGCTTACATGATAGAAGCGGCAATTAAGTACAAAAAATCAGTACGTATTGGCGTGAATTGGGGCAGTTTAGACCAAGCCAAAATGGCGCAGATGATGGATGACAACGGCAAGCTAGAAAACCCATTATCATCAGATGAATTGATGCGCGAAGCTTTGATTCAATCTGCATTAGAAAGCGCCCAGCAGGCTGTGGATATTGGCTTGCAACCAAATCAAATTATTATTTCTTGCAAAGTGAGTAACGTGCAAGATTTAGTGAAAGTCTATCGCGAGCTGGCTAAGCGTTGTGACTATCCGCTGCATTTGGGTTTAACTGAAGCTGGCATGGGTTCTAAGGGCATCGTGGCATCTACGGCCGCGCTGTCATTGCTTTTACAAGAAGGTATTGGCGACACGATTCGTGTTTCTTTAACACCAGAGCCGAATGAAAGCCGCACCAAAGAAGTCATCGTCGCGCAAGAAATTTTGCAAACCATGGGTATCCGTTCATTTACGCCTTTGGTCACGGCTTGTCCAGGCTGCGGACGCACGACTTCTACCTATTTTCAAGAACTCGCCATGCAAATTCAAAGTTATTTGCGCGAGCAAATGCCAGTGTGGCGCAAGAGTTACCCCGGTGTGGAAGACATGAGCGTGGCGGTGATGGGCTGCGTGGTGAACGGGCCGGGCGAATCCAAGCTGGCGAATATTGGCATTAGTTTACCTGGCACAGGCGAGGTACCTGTCGCACCAGTGTTTGTCGATGGTGAAAAAACCGTGACGCTAAAGGGCGATAACATCGCACAAGAGTTTCAAGCCATAGTAGAAAACTACGTGCAAAATAGATACGCTGTAGACCGCATGGCTATTGGCTTGCAGGGTAGAGAAGATTCAAATTTAAATCAAAAAATTATTCCAATTCAAGCAGTTAATCAATAATGACCGACAAGTTTTTCAATAATAAAATTCAAAGTATTAAGGGTTTTTACGACATTCTGCCAGAGGCCACGCCGCTGTGGTTTAAGTTGGAAGACACGGTGCGTAAGATTTTAGCGCAATACGGTTATAACAATATCCGGCTGCCGATTGTAGAAAGCACCGATTTATTTGTGCGCAGCGTCGGCGAGCACACCGATATTGTCGAGAAGGAAATGTACGCTTGGGAAGATAAACTCAATGGCGACAAACTCACCTTGCGCCCAGAAGGCACGGCGGGCTGCGTGCGAGCAGTGATTGAAAATAATCTCACCTACAACGGGCCAGTGCGGCTTTGGTATAGCGGTGCGATGTTTCGCCACGAGAACGTGCAAAAAGGCCGTCAACGGCAGTTTCATCAAATCGGCGTGGAAGCATTTGGCTTTGACTCGCCAGACGTAGATGCTGAGCAAATAGTCCTGTTGGCGCGGTTTTGGGCTGAGTTAGGCATTAAAGATGTTGAGTTGCAACTGAATAGTATTGGTGAAGTGGAAGAGCGCGCGGCGTATCGCAAAACCTTAATTGCCTATTTTGAGAAGCATATGGATGTGCTGGACGAAGATGCGAAACGTCGCTTGCACGCGAATCCGCTGCGGATTTTAGACACGAAAACCCCGTGCATGCAGGCGGTTTGCGAAGCTGCGCCAAAATTATTGGATGGTCTGCAGGCCAATAGTAGAGCGCACTTTGAGGCAGTTTGTGGCTTGCTTAAACAAGCCGGTGTGCCGTATAAAATCAATCCGCGCTTGGTGCGCGGGTTGGATTATTACAATCGCACTGTGTTTGAATGGGTGACGACCAAGCTCGGTGCGCAGGGTACCATTGCCGCTGGCGGGCGTTATGACAATCTGGTGACGCAATTGGGCGGCGCTGCCACGCCTGCATGCGGCTTTGCGATTGGCTTGGAGCGCGTATTTTTGCTGATGCAAGAATACGGGGTAACTGCCCATAATGCGCCAGATATTTACTTGGTGAATGTCGGTGAGCTGGCTGAAAAGCAAGCGTTTTTAGCCGCAGAAACTTTGCGTGAATCAGGCCTGAAAGTTATATTGCATGCGGGTGCTGGTAGCTTTAAATCGCAAATGAAAAAAGCCGATAGAAGTGGTGCGCGTTATGCAGCAATTTTGGGTGACGATGAAGCGGCAGCAGGTGAAATGTCTCTGAAACCCTTATTGCAAGCGGGTGAACAAATTAGATGTAAGCTTGGTGACGTAGAAAAATACTTAACGAGTTCATCATGACTGAGATTTTAAATATTGCCAACTTAACGATTACGCCAAAAAATGCGCCAAATCGCTTGTTAGTGAATAATGTTTCGCTAGCTTTATCGGCCGGAAAAACCACTTGTATTGTAGGTGAGTCGGGTAGTGGCAAAAGCCTAACAGCCTTGAGTATCATGGGTTTGTTATCTTCGCAACTGCAAGCCAAAGGCAGTATACAATTTCAAGGCCAGTCACTCACAGGGCTTGAAAATAAAGCCTTGCAAGGCATTCGTGGTGCGAAAATCGGCATGATTTTTCAAGAGCCGATGACCTCCCTGAACCCTGTTTTAACAGTGGGCTATCAAATTGGCGAAACTTTAACTGCGCACTTGGGCTTAAAAGGCGCTGGACTTAAATTGCGCGTAGAAAGTTTGCTGCAGCAAGTTGGCATTCCCTCTGAGCGTGCCAATAGTTACCCAGATGAGCTTTCTGGCGGGCAGCGCCAACGCGTGATGATTGCCATGAGCATTGCTTGTGAGCCTGCGTTATTAATCGCCGACGAGCCAACAACGGCACTGGATGTGACGGTGCAAGCGCAAATTTT
The DNA here is from genome assembly GCA_945907735.1 of Methylotenera oryzisoli. GTDB lineage: Bacteria > Pseudomonadota > Gammaproteobacteria > Burkholderiales > Methylophilaceae > Methylotenera_A > Methylotenera_A oryzisoli_B. The sequence goes on along the minus strand of CAMDTL010000006.1, from coordinate 71,645 downwards.
ACAATTGCTGAACGAACTGAAAACGCGCATGAATATGGCCATGTTATTTATCACCCATGATTTTGGTGTGGTGGCAGATATTGCGGATGATGTGGTGGTGATGTTCCGTGGTGAGATTGTAGAAACGGGCACTAAAAAAGCAGTGTTGAGCAAGCCAAAACACCCGTACACCAAGGCTTTGTTGGCTTGCGTGCCAGATGCCGAAGGTAAGAAAGCGCTGAAGCCGATTGATTATGCCTGGTTGAAAGAACAAGCGGCATGAGTGAATTGATATTACAAGCTAATCATTTGGTGAAAAGTTATACGCAGCGCAGCGGTCGCTTTGGTTTTGGTAGTACGCAAATTAAGGCTTTAAACGATGTGAGCCTTGCGTTAAAAGCGGGTTCTACGCTGGCGGTGGTGGGTGAATCTGGCAGTGGAAAATCCACGCTAGCGCGATGTCTGTTACAATTGCACCCTTTTGATAGCGGCGAAGTGTTGTTTCAGGGTCAAGATCTTGCAAAATTGAGCGGCGATGATTTACGCGGCGTGCGCAAGTATTTGCAAATGGTGTTTCAAGACCCATTTGCCTCGTTGAATCCACGCATGAAAGTGAGCGAAATTGTTGGCGAAGGCTTGCTGATTCATGGATTGGGCAACGCGAGTGAGCAAAAACAAAAAATGTTGGCAATGTTGGAAAAAGTGGGCTTGAGCGCGGATGACGCACAGAAATATCCGCATCAGTTTTCGGGTGGGCAGCGACAACGCATTGGCATTGCGCGTGCGCTGGTGCTAGAGCCCAAAGTGGTGGTGTGCGATGAGCCAGTGTCTGCGCTAGATGTTTCGGTGCAAGCGCAGATTCTATTGCTGCTTAAAGCGCTGCAAAAAGAAATGCATTTGAGCTACATTTTTATTAGCCACGATTTGCGTGTGGTGCGGCATATTGCTGATGAAATACTGGTGATGCACCAAGGAAAAATAGTAGAGCAGGGCGCAGTGGCAGACATTTATGCTGCGCCGCAGCAAGCTTATACACAGCAGTTATTAAATGCAATTCCAGGCCGAAAAGCGGCCTAACAATTATTAAAATGCTGGAAACGGCCAAAGTGAGAGAAAGAAAAGTATGGCATACGATTTAGAAGAGCAAGAGCAGTTAGACGAATTTAAAGCTTGGTGGAAGAAAAATGGCAAGATGGCCACCAACCTAGCATTGGCACTGATTGTGGCTTACTCAGCCTGGCAAGCTTATGGCTATTTTCAAAACAAAGAAGCCGTGGAGGCTTCAGGTTTGTATCAGGCTTTAGTGGTGACAGAACCGACTAAAACGGCCGAAATTAAAGCACAATCAGCCAAATTGATGGAAAACTTTGTTAGCACACCCTACGCAGGGCGTGCCGCGGTATTTGCCGCAAAAGCCAACTTTGCCGCAAACGACAGCAAAAGCGCAAAATCACAGCTTGAATGGGCGATTAAAAACGCCAAAGAAAGTGCTATAAAAGCAGTGGCGGGCTTGCAATTAGCAAGCATTTTGTTTGAAGAAAAAAGCTACGATGAAGCCAACAAAGTGCTCGCAGCCATTACAGATAAAGGCTACGATGGTTTAAAAGCGAATTTGCAAGGCGATGTTTTACTGGCGCAAGGCAGGCAACCAGAAGCTAAAAAAGCCTACGCAACTGCTTTGGAAAACTTGGATCTACAAGGCAAATTGCATCAATATACACAACAAAAACTTGAATCACTTGGTGTTTAATTTTAGCGTTTAGGTATTTTATTTAAGTAATTATGAGCTTTTCAAATTCATCTCGATTTTTCGCCGTTCTTGGTTTCGCAATCTTAGCTGGATGTAGCACGCTGACTGAACTAAGGTCGGATCTTGCAGACAAGGTATTTGGTCGCGAACCGCCAAATCTGCCTGCAGTGCTCGAAGAAATAAAGCCGACTTATACGGCGAAAATTGACTGGTCTAGCAATACGGGTAAAACGGGAAAATATGATTACACGCCAGCTTTAGAGGCCAGTGCGGTTTATGCATCAAATGCTGCTGGCGAAATACTTAAATTAGAGGCTGCCAATGGCCGCCAAGTTTGGCGCGTGAATGTGGGGGAGTCGATTAGCGGTGGTGTTGGCGTTGGCGCGGGCATTGTGTTAGTTGGCACTAATAAAGGTAACGTTCATGCCTACGACGCTAGCGGTAAAGCGCTGTGGAAAGCAAAAGTTTCTAGCGAAATATTAAGCGTGCCGCGCTATTTTGATGGCTTGGTGATTGCGCGTGCTGGCGATAACCATATTTTTGGCTTAGATGCTGCCGATGGCAGCCGTAAATGGGTGTACGAGCGCGTGAGTCCTGCGCTAACGTTACACAGCAGCGTTGGCATTGTGGTTGATGGTGGCGTGGTGTATGCAGGGTTTGCGGGCGGAAAAATGGTCGCGATTCGCGCGGATAACGGCAAGTTATTGTGGGAGGCCACCGTTACGCAACCCAAAGGCGTGACTGAAATTGAACGCATTGCCGACATCACCAGCTTGCCAGTCATTGATGGGCCTTTGGTGTATGCGGTGGCGTATCAAGGTAAGATTGCCGCGCTTGATCGCAGAAGTGGTAAGGTATTGTGGAATCGTGATATTTCAAGCTATAGCGGTTTAAATGTGGAAGATGCCAAAATATTCGTATCGCATACTTTAGGCGCAGTTTATTCGCTAGATTATGAAACTGGTAAAACATTTTGGCGTCAGGGTGCGCTATCAAATCGTCGACTAACCGCACCTTTGCCTATGCGCAACTTGATTGCAGTGGGCGATTTAGAGGGTTACGTTCACTTTTTAACACGCGAAGAGGGTAGTTTTGCGGCGCGAATTAAATTGGATAGTAATGCTGTGATGTCACTGATTTCTGGCACAACTTCAACACAGCTGATTGCTGAAACGCGCGACGGCGGTTTATACGCTATCAGCGTAGCGGAGATGAATACCAAATCAGCGCCTGCAGAAGATCGGCGTGAACCAGCAAGGCAGTCTGACCCAGCGCCAGCAGCAGAAGTGCCAAGCACAGAGCGCAGTATTTTGTTTAATAAAGACTCCATCTTATTGCCTGATATGCAACCCGATAACTCAGATAAAAATAATAGCGCGCCTGGTATCAGACTGCCTAGCCAATAACATTTATTATGCTACCCACCATCGTGCTCGTTGGCCGTCCCAACGTTGGAAAATCTACTTTATTTAATCGCTTAACCAAAAGCCGCGACGCGCTGGTGGCTGATTTGCCTGGCCTCACCCGCGATAGACATTATGGTCGCGGCATAGGCGCCAGTAAGTCGTATTTGGTGATTGATACGGGGGGCTTCGAACCAAGCGCAGAGTCTGGCATTTTAAAAGAAATGGCCAAGCAAACTTTGTTGGCGATAGACGAAGCCGATGTGGTGATTTTTATCGTGGATGGCCGTGCTGGCATTACACCGCAAGAATATATTATTGCCGATAAATTACGCCGTGCGCAGCGCCCCGTGTTGTTGGCGGTGAATAAAACTGAAGGCATGCAAAAAGCGGTGGTCTCGGCAGATTTCTTTGAGCTTGGTCTTGGTGAGCCGCTTTCAGTCTCATCCGCGCATGGCGAAGGCGTGAAAGATTTAATCGAGCTGGCGTTAGAAAACTTCCCAGAACCATTAGCAGATGACGAAGTTCGCAATAATAATCGCGTACCCAGAGTGGCCATTGTCGGTCGCCCTAATGTGGGTAAATCCACGTTGGTGAACGCACTGTTGGGCGAAGAGCGTGTGATTGCGTTTGACGAGCCTGGCACCACCCGCGACTCCATCGAAATTGAATTAGAGAAGAACGGTAATAACTACATCATTATCGACACTGCTGGTGTGCGCAAACGCGGGCGCGTGTTCGAATCTATCGAAAAATTCTCGGTGGTAAAAACCATGCAAGCCATTGAAGATGCCAATGTGGCGATTTTGGTGGTGGATGCGCAAGAAGGCATTACCGAGCAAGATGCGCACGTCGCCGCGTATATATTGGATGCTGGGCGCGCCCTAGTTGTCGCCATTAACAAATGGGATGGTTTAAAAGAAGATGAGCGCGATTTTATTAAAAATGAAATTGATCGCAAGTTGATGTTTTTAGATTTTGCTAAATTTCATTATATTTCGGCCTTGCGCAATAAAGGTTTACCCGAATTATTCACGTCGGTGGATGGTGCATTTAAAGCGGCTTTTGCCAAACTCGCCACGCCACAACTGACACGCGTACTCATAGATGCTGTTGCGCAACATCAGCCGCCTGTTAGTCGCGGTACGCGACCTAAGTTAAGGTACGCGCATCAAGGCGGCATGAATCCACCGATTGTGGTGGTGCACGGCAACCACGTGGATGGTGTAAAAGATAGCTATAAACGCTTTTTAGAAGGCGTATTTCGTAAGACTTTTCAGCTTGCTGGCACGCCGTTACGCGTGCAATTCAAGCAGGGCGATAACCCATTTGCTGAGACGGATAAACGTAAAGCGGGTGAGGGTATTGTCAGCATGCGCCGCCGTAAAACTGCGCAGCGTGCTGAGCTAAAAGCTAAAAAAGACGTTGAGAATAAAAAGCGTTAAGTTGCAAAAAAACTAATACAAGCTTTCCCAGAATTTCCACCACAGGTGTTCATCTTCCACTACTTTGCCGCTCACCATTGGGTTTTGCGGGTAGTTGGTTTTTAGAATGCGCAAAGTATCATCTTTTAGATCGGCTAAATCCATGTAGTCATAAGCACTAATGCTAATGACCAGCGCCTCTTCAACTGCTAACGAATTTGGGTAATATTCCAGCACATATTTAGCGCGGTTTAGCGCTGCCAAATAAGCTTGGCGCTTCATGTAGTAGCGCGCCACGTGCACTTCGTGTTGCGAAAGCGCGTTTACCAAGTACACCATGCGCTGCGTAGCATCTTTGAAATAGCGGCTTTTTGGGTAGCGTTCAGTCAGCTCTTTAAAGGCTGCGAATGAGAGTTTAAGTGCTTTGGGGTCGCGATCGCTGATTTCTTGCGCGGTATATTTCTCTATAAAGCCGCGTTCGTTAAAAGTGGCAAGGCCTTTTAAATAATAGGCGTAATCTACATTAGGGTGGTTTGGGTGTAGCTTAATAAATCGGTCAGCCGCCGCCACGCACGAGATGGGATCTTGCTTTTTATAGTACGCATAGGCGATTTCTAATTGCGCCTGCGTTGCGTAAACACCATGCGGAAAGCGCGATTCTAATTTTTGAAAATAAAGGATGGCTTTGTCATAGTCTTTGTCTTGCATTTTCTCATCGCCCGCCGCATAAATACGGTCGGCCTGCCAGCCTTTGGTGTCATCCAATTCGGTCGGCTCGCCAAAAATGGCGCAGCCTTGCACAAATAAAGCTAAAAGCACAATAGATAAAAGCTGTAAAATAGCGGTAGCAATCCGGTTCGCAGTATGTTTCAAGATGTAAACCTAACAATCAATAATTGGCAATATTATAACGTATGCAAGATAAGTCAGACATTACTGCTGAATTAAAACCTGAAGTTAAATTAAGCATTCCCATGCGTTTGGGCGGCGAGCGGTTGGACATCGCATTGCAGAAAATGTTGCCGCAGCACTCGCGCTCGCGCTTGCAATCGTGGATCAAGGCGGGTTTGGTGACGCTTAACAATGAATCGGGTGCTAAACAAATTACTGCTAAAACCAAGGTGTGGGGCGGCGAACAGGTTAGCATCGTGCCGCAAGCAGATCCGCAAGCACAAGCGTTTTTACCTGAGAATATTGTGCTGGATATTGTGTTTGAGGATGACACGATTTTGGTGATTAACAAGCCGGCAGGTTTGGTGGTGCACCCAGCGGCAGGCAATTGGAGTGGAACGCTTTTGAACGCGCTACTGCATCACGCACCACAATTGGCCGACGTACCGCGCGCAGGCATCGTGCATCGATTAGACAAAGATACCAGCGGATTATTAGTGGTCGCCAAAACACTTGAGGCGCAAACCAGCTTGGTGCGCCAACTGCAAGCGCGCACGGTGAAGCGTGAATATCGCGCCATTGTGTGGGGGCAATTGTGGCGCAACGGGACCATTAATCAGCCGATTGGCCGCCACAGTCATGCGCGTACTAAAATGGCCATCTCGCGCACGGGTAAGCCTGCTATTACGCATTATGAGGTGCTGGAACGCTTTGGCGTGCACACTTATCTGCGTTGCCAGTTAGAAACAGGTCGCACGCACCAAATTCGTGTGCATATGCAGTTTTTAAAAGCACCTATGTTGGGCGACCCTGTGTATGGCATCGGCAATATTATTCCACATAAACTGATGACGCAAACGTTACGTGATGCGGTATCTGGTTTTAATCGTCAAGCTTTGCATGCGGTAAAACTAGGCTTAATTCACCCTAAAACCAGCGAGTTTATGGAATGGCAAATTGAGTTAGCCGATGACATGAAATCCTTACTAGAAGCCATGCGCCATGAAGACCAGCCGCTAGAAGGTGAGGCGTTTGGCGATGGTTTTGATATAAGCGCTGTGGACGAAAATGGCCTGTATGTGGGTGAGGACGCTGGCGATTTCGATTTCGATGGTGACGACGAAGGGTGGGAAGATGGCGATTTAGAAGATGAAGAAATCTGATTTTATCGTTCCAAATTGGCCAGCGCCTGCCAATGTACAGGCCCTGCAGAGCACACGGAATAAGGGTTATAGCCATACGCCTTATAACAGCCTAAATTGTGGCGGCCACGTTAACGATAACCCGCTGCATGTTGCGCAAAACCGTCAATGGCTCAGTCGATTTTTACCTAGCGAACCCGTTTGGCTACATCAGGTGCATGGCACCCATGTATTAAATGCAGGGGTGGTTGATGCGGCTCATACAAGCTGCGTACCCGATGCTGATGCGAGTTTTGCCACCCAAAAAAATGTGGTGTGCGTGACCATGACCGCTGATTGCTTGCCGGTGTTGTTGTGTGATAAGGCGGGTAGTGTGGTGGCTGCGGTACATGCTGGTTGGCGCGGGTTATGTGACGGTGTTATAGAAACCACTATTAGTAAAATTATTGACCATGCGGTCTGCAGGGCAGCACAAATAAAGTCTGCTGATTTAATGGCTTGGCTTGGCCCAGCCATCGGCCCAAATGCGTTTGCAGTGGGCGCAGAAGTGCGCGCACAATTTGTGGAAAAAGACAACAAAGCCGCCAGCGCGTTCAAGGCGCAGGATGACAGGTTTTTAGCCAACATTTACCAATTGGCCACGCAACGCTTAAACAATGTAGGCGTTACTAATATCTATGGTGGCGGACACGATGAAGATTTCTGCACCTTTAGTGACGAGGAAAACTTTTTTTCTTATCGTCGCGATGGCGACACAGGCCGAATGGCCTCTTTAATCTGGCTAAGCTGATGATGCCAAGCCTAAGTTTAGCTTTTAATTGGTTTATAATGTTCATCTTTTCAAATGCTTAGCCTTACATGATACTTCCAGAACTTTCTATACTTACTTGGGTTACATTATTTAGCCTGCTGGGCGGCGTACTCAGCGTGGCAGGCGCAGCGTTGGTGTCGCTTAATGTTAGCCGCGCAGGTTTGCCAGTGTTAATTAGCTATGCCATTGGTGCGATGTTGGGTGCGGTATTCTTGGAGATTCTGCCCGAGGCGATTGAGCATGCCAGTAGCGTACAAGCAGTGACTGCTACCGTGTTAATCGGCATATTGCTATTTTTTGCACTGGAAAAGCTGGTGATATGGCGGCATTGTCATGGCGACCATTGCGAAGTGCACGCACCGCATGATGCAGAGCACTGCCCAGAGCATGAGCAGCATAATAGCAGCAAATTTAAAGCAGTTTTAAAGTCGCAACCTAATATTGTGGCTAAACCTAAAACACACAAGCACTCGCATGATGAAGGTAGAAGCGCCACCATGATTTTAATTGGGGATACCTTTCACAATTTTGTGGATGGGGTATTGATTGCGTCGGCATTTATGGTGGATATAAAAGTGGGCATTGTGACCGCGCTGGCGATTATTGCGCACGAAATTCCGCAAGAAGTGGGCGATTTTTTAATTCTTTTACACTCGGGCTACAGCAAACAAAAAGCACTATGGTTTAACTTGGGTAGCAGCTTGGCCACCTTGCTGGGTGCAGTGCTGGCGTATTATTTCTTGCAGCAGGCAACGAGTGCAATCCCTTATATACTAGCGCTGGCCGCAGCTAGTTTGCTGTATGTGGCAGTCGCCGATTTAATTCCCAGTTTGCACAAGCGTACCGATCTTAACGCCACCATTTCACAACTTTGCTTGATTGGTTTGGGCGTGACGACGGTGTGGCTAGTCGGCGTTTGGTTACATTAAATTTGAGTAGGTCTTATAGATGAAAACTTCAACCCAAGCCAACTTTCAATCTGGCAAAAAATCTACGGCACCAAAAGTCGGCTTCGTGTCGCTTGGTTGCCCCAAAGCCGGCAGTGATGCTGAACGTATACTCACGCAATTGCGTGCTGAAGGTTATGAAATCTCACCTAGTTATGAAGATTCTGATCTGGTCGTGGTCAATACCTGCGGCTTTATTGATTCTGCAGTGCAAGAATCGCTGGATGCGATTGGTGAAGCGCTGAATAAAAATGGCAAAGTGATTGTGACTGGCTGTTTGGGCGCTAAAAAAGAGGTCGTGCAAAACGCACACCCCAGCGTGCTGGCAGTAACGGGCCCACACGCGTTAGAAGAAGTGATGACGCACGTGCATGCTAACTTGCCCAAATTGCACGAGCCGTTTATTGATTTAGTGCCGCCACAGGGTATACGCTTAACGCCCAGTCATTATGCCTATTTAAAAATTTCAGAGGGTTGTAACCACCGTTGTAGTTTCTGCATTATCCCTAGTATGCGTGGCGATTTGGTCAGCCGACCAATCGGCGAAGTCATGAATGAAGCTGAAAATTTGGTGAATGCAGGCGTTTCAGAGATTTTAGTCATCTCGCAAGACACCTCAGCTTATGGGGTGGATGTGAAATACCGCCCAGGTTTTTGGAATGGCCGCCCAGTTAAAACGCGCATGACCGAGCTTTGTCAAAGTTTAAGTGAGTTAGGCGTGTGGACCCGCTTGCATTATGTGTACCCGTACCCGCATGTAGATGAAGTGATTCCATTAATGGCCGATGGTCTGATTTTGCCCTATTTGGATGTGCCATTTCAGCACGCCAGTCCGCGTATTTTAAAGGCGATGAAACGCCCCGCCCATGCCGAAAATAACTTGGCGCGCATCAAAGCGTGGCGCGAAATCTGCCCAGATATTACGGTGCGCAGTACCTTTATTGCAGGCTTTCCAGGTGAGACTGAAGACGATTTTCAAATGCTGCTCGATTTTATGGAAGAAGCACAATTGGATAGAGTAGGCTGTTTTGCTTATTCTGCAGTGGACGGTGCAAAAGCCAACGCATTGCCCGACCATGTGCCAGAAGAAGTGAAACAAGAGCGCTTGAGCCGCTTTATGGCGGTGCAGGAGCGCATTAGCGCGGCTAAGTTACACCACAAAATCGGTAGCATACAAACCGTGCTAGTGGATGAAATTGTGCAAGATGCAGAAGGCAATATTGAAGCGATTGGACGCTCACGCGCCGATGCGCCAGAGATTGATGGTGTGGTGTATTTAGAAGATGCCGAAGGTTTAACGCCTGGGGATTTTGTGGAAGTTGAGATTTATAGTGCGGATGGGCATGATTTAAGGGGTGGACCACCGAGGAGCAGTGCGTAGATTATATTACCCATTATCATTGCGCTTATTGCCTACCTCACTTGGTTTTAGTTTCGCCGACATTATTAATATCACCTTAAAGCCCGTTGCGTGCGGGCTTTTTATTTACCTTATAATGCCTATATGTCTAAAACACTTGATTTAGAACGTATTCTACACAAGCAAGGCTTTGGCTCGCGCAAGCTGTGCCGCATTATGATTATCAACGAAGAAATCATGGTGAACGGCGCAATGTGCGACGACCCAGACGCGCAATTTGGGCTGGAAAATCTAAACTACACGGTGAAAGGTGAGCCTTGGGTATATAAGGAAAAATCCTATCTGATGATGCACAAACCCAGCAATTACGAATGTTCGCACAAAACTCAGCATCACCCGACGATTTATAGTTTATTGCCGCACCCGCTGGTAGAAAGGCAAGTTCAGTGCATTGGCAGATTGGATGAAGATACCACGGGCTTGATTTTGATTTCAGACGACGGGCTGTTCATCCACCGCATGAGCTCACCTAAACACAAAGTACCAAAAATTTACGAAGTCACCTGTAAACACTCTGTCCTGCAATCCAATATTCATGCGCTTCTTGGTGGTGTTAAATTGATAGATGAAGCAGAAACCATTGCCGCTTTAGACGTTAAACAAATCTCTGAGTGCGTTATCCATATGACGCTGGCGGAAGGAAAATACCACCAAGTTAAACGCATGGTCGCTGCCATCGCCAATCGCGTAGAAGGTCTAAAACGTATTCAAATTGGTGCGTTAAAACTGCCTAATGATTTGGCGGTGGGTGAATGGCGCTGGTTGAGTGAGGGTGATATGATTAAATTAGGGGCTGAAGTAGATTAGCTTAAATAATTTACGCTTAATTTAGCGGGATAACAAGCTGCTTGCGTTAGCATGTGCTTTAAATTAAAGGGAACTAATAGTGAGCTTTAAACATATCGTTTCGCGTGACAATCCAGTTTTTAAAACCATGAAAAAATTGGCTGAAAACGCGCGTGAGCGCCGCGCAGAGGGTAAAACTTTGTTGGATGGTGTGCATTTGATTGAAAGTTATTGCCAAGCGTTTGGCGAGCCTGAGTTGGTCATCATCCCTGAAGGCAAAAGCTCGCTTGAGGCAACGCAGTTGATGCAGCAACTTGAGCATCTGAACACCATGATGTTACCCACACTGATGTTTGCAGAGCTGACGCCAGTTGTGTCTTCAACTGGTATTTTGGCGTTGGTAAAAACACCAGAAATTGCGGTTCCAATTGAAGTTAGATTCGCCTTGATGTTGGAAGATATTCAAGACCCAGGCAATTTGGGCAGCATGTTAAGAACAGCTCTAGGCGCTGGTGTTGAGGCGGTTTATTTGAGCAAAGGCTGCACCGATGCCTGGTCGCCCAAAGCCTTGCGCGGCGGGCAGGGCGCTCAGTTCTTATTGCCAATGATTGAAGGCGCGAATTTGCTAGAATTCATACAGAATTTTGCAGGAAATACTTACGCCACCACGCTGGATGGCGTATCGCTCTATGCGCAGGATTTAAGCAAGCCGACGGCGTTCGTCATCGGCAATGAAGGCGCGGGTTTGAGCGCCAAAGTAGTGCAAGCGGCAAGTCAAAAAATCAGCATTCCCATGCATCAAAGTTTGGAATCGCTCAACGCTGCAGCAGCAACAGCAGTGTGTTTATTTGAGCGTAAGCGTCAAGTAAGTTAAAAAGTCGCTGGCCTGCAATCCAATATCCATTAGCGCTTGCAGCGCATGTGGGCAGACAGTATGCAGATTTTGCCGAAACCGAAAGTTCAACTGCGGATGGCCAAAAAGGTGAAATTTCGAGCTACACTATTTACAACGCAGCGGTTAATTACAGAATGCCTGAATATAAAACGACGCTGTTCTTGGTTGGTAAAAACATTTTTGATAAAGATTATATTGTTGATCGCACCCGTGGCATTTTGACTGGAACGCCTACGCTTATTCAGATAGGTGCGCGCTACGATTTTTAGGCACTTTTTTTAAAGTCCAGTGAGTAATCGCCCAACGCCACACTTCGTTTAGTGTGGCGTTTTTTATTATCGCGGGTGGATTTTGCCCTAAAAATTTTAAAGCATCGAATAATTGATGCTCTGCAAGGCTCATAGATATTGGCTGTGCGAGGGTTTGTTTGCTGAGTTTTTCGCCTGCTAAAGTAGTTGCAATAGGAATATGCGCGTAGTGTGGCGTGGCAGTATTTAAGTTTTGTTGCAAGTAAATCTGCCGCGGCGTGGAATCCAATAAATCTGCGCCACGCACAATATGCGTGATGCCTTGTAACGCATCATCCACCACAACTGCAAGCTGATAAGCGAATAAACCATCTTTACGTTTTAAAATAAAATCGCCTACATCGCGTGCCAGATTTTGCGTAATTTCACCTTGAATGGCATCTAAAAAAGCAATATTATTTTCTAAAACTAATACCCTGCAAGCCTTATGGATACTGGTCTGCAGGCTAGGCTTAAAAAAGCATGTTTTGGGATAAATTAACCCATCAATTCCCATGGCGTTACTCGAATCCGCAATCTCTTTGCGCGTGCAAGTGCATAGGTAAACCAACGCCTGTTTTTGTAATGTGTTTAGCGCGTCAACATAATATTCGTCACGCTGGCTTTGGTAAACAATTTCGTCATCCCACTCAAATCCAAAGGCTTCTAAGGTGTGCAGAATCTCATCTGCCGCGCCGCTTACTTCGCGCGGCTTGTCCAAATCTTCCATGCGCACTAACCATTTGCCAGCATTGGCTTTGGCATCGCAATAACTTGCCACTGCTGCAACCAAACTACCAAAGTGTAAGGGTCCAGTGGGCGATGGCGCGAAGCGTCCTATATACAGCATGTTTAGTGCATAGGTTGAACGTAGGGTGGAATATGCCAACTTTGTAGCTGTTTACCCAGCAGTTGAAGACTGCATTGCATGCGTTCTGCGCCGCTGGCGCTTACTTCAAACTCGTAAAAACGTTGCAATTGTGCGTGACCGCGACCATCGCGACCAAGCCGAATTTGCGCGCACGCAACAGTTTCATCCAACAGTTGCAAATGGCAGCGCGCTGCCAGATCACGCCCGTGGTTAATGGCGATTTCGCGTTTTGCGATGCTATCAAACCAGTACCAAGCGCCCAAGATAAGTGCGGCGAGTAAAATTGTTTCAAACATGGTAATTTACTTTTTCGTGAGTGATGTGCGTAAGAGTATTATATTGCAACTATATGCGGGTTTCGTTATATTTTTTCAGATGCAACATTACCGTTAATTTGAAGTGAAAAAAATCGCCGCCTATTTTTGCTGCTTTGTGGTGTAATCCTGCAATGCTCATTTATAAGATCCCTTTAAAACTAATGGTTAACCCTGTGGCTTAAGTTTTGCTTTTAAGTATTGGCTTTTAAAGTAGGCTATAATAATTTAAAAGTTTAATAATTATGGGGAGTAATTTCAATGGAAGCTTTAGTTTCTGCCAATGACGTGTTATTCGTGTTGCTGGGTGCCATTATGGTGCTGGCCATGCACGCGGGTTTCGCGTTTTTAGAAGTCGGCACCGTCCGTCGTAAAAATCAAGTCAACGCCTTAGTCAAAATCATGGTCGATTTTTCAGTCTCGACCATGGCCTACTTTTTTATTGGCTACAGCGTGGCGTATGGCGTCAGTTTTTTCAGCGGCGCAGAAGTTTTGGCCGCCAAAAACGGCTACGATTTAGTCAAGTTTTTCTTCTTACTTACGTTCGCCGCCGCCGTGCCAGCCATTGTTTCTGGCGGCATTGCTGAGCGCGCAAAATTTAACCCGCAAATCGCAGCGACGTTTTTGCTGGTAGGGTTCGTGTATCCATTTTTTGAAGGCATTGCTTGGAACAAACACTACGGCGTGCAAGATTGGCTGCTGGCTAACTTTGGCGCCACTTTTCACGATTTTGCCGGCTCTGTGGTAGTGCATGCTATGGGCGGTTGGATCGCGCTGGCAGCCGTGGTTATATTGGGTGCGCGCACTGGACGTTATAGTAAAGATGGTCAATTACACGCTTACCCACCTTCCAATATCCCATTTCTAGCGCTAGGGGCATGGATACTCACTGTCGGCTGGTTCGGCTTCAACGTAATGTCCGCGCAGGCGATTCAAGGCATTTCGGGCTTGGTGGCGGTGAACTCGCTGATGGCTTTAGTGGGTGGTACTTTGGCGGCGTTGGTGATGGGTAAAAATGATCCAGGTTTTGTGCATAATGGCCCGCTAGCTGGTTTGGTGGCGGTATGCGCAGGGTCGGATATTATGCATCCACTTGGTGCATTGGCGACTGGTGCAGTGGCTGGCGCTTTATTTGTGTGGGCGTTTACCCTTACGCAAAATCGTTTAAAAATTGATGATGTACTTGGCGTATGGCCGCTGCATGGCTTGTGTGGCGCTTGGGGTGGTATTGCGGCGGGCATATTCGGGTTAAAAGCCATGGGCGGCCTAGGCGGCGTTACGTTTATGTCGCAATTGATCGGCACTGGTTTAGGTGTTGTGATTGCGCTAGCTGGTGGCGTGCTTGTTTATGGCGGGCTCAAAAAATTGGTCGGCATTCGCATGGGGGCTGAAGATGAATTTAACGGTGCAGATTTAAGCATACACAAAATTGGCGCAACGGCTGACGATTAAAACTTTTTTCTAGCTAAATAAGCGCCATGCTAAAATTAGGCATGGCGTTTTTTCATGTAATTATCCCCGCAGCGGGCACTGGCAGCCGGATGGCGCAGCTGGCAAACACGGTGGTGCCCAAGCAATATTTGCCGCTGGCTGGCAAGCCAATGATTTCGCATACCCTTCAGGTATTTTTTAATCATCCGCGCATCGCCAGCATACTCTTGGCATTAAGTCCTGACGATGGTTTTTGGCGGACTTTGCCACAGGAGCCCACGAGTAAGTTAAAACTACATTACACGGGCGGCGCAAGCAGAAGTGAAACTGTGCTGAACACGTTACGGGCTATAGATGTAGCCGAGGATGATTGGATTTTGGTGCACGACGCCGCGCGACCAGGTTTGACGCATGCGCTGCTGGATAACTTATTGAATGCGCTAGAGCATGACGCGGTAGGCGGCTTGCTAGCTTTGCCTTTGGCGGATACTTTAAAGCAAGCAGATTCTGCTAATCGAACCGAAAAAACCATTGCGCGTGTTAATTTGTGGCAAGCGCAAACACCGCAAATGTTTCGTTATGGCACGCTAAAAAATGCCTTAGAAAGCTTTAAAGGCAATGCGACTGATGAGGCTGAAGCCATTGAGGCGATTGGCTTGCAGCCAGTATTGGTGCAAGGAGAATTACGCAATTTAAAAGTCACTTACCCGCAAGATTTAGAATTATTAGAAGCCTTTTTTAATAAGGGAAAAACATGATAAGAATAGGTCATGGCTTTGATGTGCACGCGCTTGTGTTTGGTCGCAAATGCATCATTGGCGGTGTGGAAATTGCGCATGAAAAGGGCTTGGATGGTCATTCGGATGCCGATGTGTTGCTGCATGCCATTTGCGATGCGCTACTTGGTGCAGCTGCACTGGGCGATATTGGTCGGCATTTCCCACCAACCGACGATGCCTATAAAAATGCGGATTCGCGCGCATTATTGCGCCACGTAGTTGCGTTGTTAAAAGCCAAAAAATACGTGGTGAATAACATTGATGCGACGGTGATTTGCGAAGCGCCGAAACTCTCGCCGCATACTGCGCAAATGTGCGCCAACATTGCCATGGATTGCCATGTTGATGTTTCGCAAGTCAACGTGAAAGCCACGACGACGGAGAGGCTCGGCTTTACTGGTCGCGGCGAGGGCATTGCGGTTGAGGCCGTTTGTAGCATTGTTGAAACTTAAAGCATAATCATGTTTAAGTGGTTCGAGAATCTCGCAAAACCTTTCCCAGAAGCGCTAATTAGCACACCGCCCACTCAGTTTTGGGCATTCGCTTGGGGCTGCACAGCGGGATTGCGCCCCTATTTACTCGCCATGACGCTACTCACCGCGCTGATGGGCGCGTTCGAAGCCTTATTATTCGCCATGATGGGTAAAGTGGTGGATTGGCTGGCCAGCATTCCGCCTGCCGAATTATGGCCGCGCGAAGGCACGCATCTCACTTGGCTCGTCATTATCTTGCTGGCAAGTAGCGTGATTATTGGCTTGCAGAGCATGCTTAAACATCAAACGCTGGCGGGTAATTTCCCCATGCGCATGCGCTGGAACTTTCATCGACTTATGTTGAATCAAAGCATGAGTTTCTATCAGGATGAATTTGCTGGTCGCGTGGCTGCCAAAGTGATGCAAACCGCGCTGGCGGTGCGCGATGTGTGGTTTATTGTGGCAGATATTTTGGTGTTTGTCGTGATTTATTTCGCCACCATGGTTGGTGCGGCAGGCAGCTTTAACTTATTGATTATTTGGCCATTTATAGCTTGGCTGGTGTTATATGCCAGCGCTTTATGCTACTTTGTACCTAAACTCAGTTACGTAGGTCGGCAACAAGCCGATGCGCGTAGCCTGATGACGGGGCGCATTACCGATGCCTACACCAATATCAGCACGGTTAAATTGTTTAGTCACGCGGGGCGCGAGGGCACTTATGCCAAGGATGCCATGCAGGAATTTATTGCTACAGTACACCAACAAATGCGTTTGGTGACGATGGTGGAAACCATTAACCACGTACTGAATATGCTATTGCTTATAAGCGCTGGCGGCTTGGCTCTTTGGTTATGGAGCAAAGGTCAGATTGGCGTGGGCGGCGTTGCTGCCGTCACGGCCATGTCGCTGCGGCTAAACGGTATTTCACACTGGGTGATGTGGGAGATGACAACCTTGTACGAGCAAGTAGGCACGGTACAAGATGGCATTAACACACTCACTACGCACAATAAAATTATCGATGCAATTGACGCGAAACTATTGCATGTAAAAAAAGGTGAGATTAAGTTTGATGCGGTTACATTCAGCTATGGCAACCACAAGGAATTGTTAAAAATCCTTAATTTACATATTAAAGCGGGTGAAAAAGTTGGGCTGGTGGGTCGCTCGGGCGCGGGTAAATCGACTATTGTGAATTTGTTGTTGCGTTTTTTCGAGGTGAAATCGGGTCAAATTTTAATCGATAATCAAAACATTAATGCAGTGACGCAAAACAGCCTGCGCGAGAGTATTGGCATGGTGACGCAAGACACGTCATTGTTACATCGTGGCGTACGCGATAACATTTTGTACGGTCGCCCCGATGCGACCGAGGCTGAGATGATCGCCGCCGCCAAACGTGCGGAAGCCCATGAATTTATACTTAATTTGCGCGATGCCAAAGGCCGCGCGGGTTATGACGCGCATGTGGGCGAACGCGGCGTAAAGCTCTCGGGTGGTCAACGTCAACGCATTGCCATTGCGCGCGTGATGCTGAAAGACGCGCCGATATTACTGTTGGACGAAGCCACCAGCGCGCTGGATTCTGAGGTGGAAGCAGTGATACAGGAGAGCCTTTACAAGCTGATGGAAGGTAAAACCGTAATTGCCATCGCACACAGGCTTTCCACCATTGCTGCCATGGATAGGCTGATTGTGCTGGATGATGGTCAAATTATAGAAGAAGGCAGCCACAAGAATCTGCTTGCTAACAAAGGCTTGTATGCTAGTTTGTGGGCACATCAAAGCGGTGGTTTTTTGGGGGAATAATCATCATCCTGTCATTGCGGGCTTGATTCGCAAGCTAGTGAATATGCACTAGATGCTGAATCAAGTTCAGCATGACAGTATGGTCTGCTTAAATTGCTTGGTCAGCATTAACGATTTACCGATTAAGGAATCTGAGCGTAAATTCTTTTGGCAATTGGATCGCAGGCCAGAGGCCTACGCGAGTTTGGGTGAGTTGTGATTTTTTGGTGGGCTCCAGAACCATTTGTTAGTTAATAGTTATAAAATAGATTGAAATTATTTTAAGCCTTCAACAAAACAATCACTGCACCGCTGCCGCCATCCTCAGGCTTGGCTTGGGCATAGGCAATGACTTCGTCGCGTTGCATCAGCCAGCTGCGTAGTTTGTGTTTTAGCACCGGTTCGCGGTTACGTGAGCCTAAGCCTTTGCCATGCACAATGCGTACACAGCGAATATTACGTTTTTTGCATGAATTTAAAAAATCCGCCACGTACATGCGCGCTTCATCGGTAATCAAACCATGTAAATCGACTTGCGCCTGCACCACCCAAAAGCCGCGGCGTAGATTGCCTAGAATGTTGGGTGATTGGCCTTCGCGCAGGTAAAGCAGCTCTTCACCGCTTTCCAACTCGTGCGCGGGAATATAGTCGTCGCTTAATGAGTCGCGTAGCGCTTGTTTTTCATCGCGCATAAAGTGCTTGGCGACGGGTTTGGGGTAAGTTTTTTCGGAATGAGTTGGCTCGGCGTTGAGTGGGCGCGCATCTTTAACAGCCTGTTGAAATAAGCGGTTGTCGTCATTGATATTGTCATTGTTGGCAGTCATACAAGTCCGAATATCATTTAATCCTAAAAACTTTCTATTTTGTCATTCCCGCTTTCGCGGGAATGACGGATAAAGGAAGTTATTTCAAATTATCTAAATATTTTTCAACATCCAGCGCGGCCATGCAGCCCGTGCCAGCACTGGTCACCGCTTGGCGATAGATATGGTCTTGCACATCGCCAGCCGCGAATACACCTGGCACAGAAGTTGCGGTGAAGTTACCTTTACGGCCCGCTTCGGTCACAATATAACCGCCTTCCATCGCGAGTTGGCCTGCAAAAATTTGCGTATTGGGCGAGTGACCAATGGCAATAAACACGCCCTTAAGCACGATATCTTTAGTAGTATTGTCATTGACATTTTTAATGCGCATACCCGTTACACCCGTGTTATCGCCTAACACTTCGTCTAGCGTATTAAAGGTTTCCAGCACAATCTTGCCTTCGGCTACTCTTGCATTCAATTTATCTACCAAAATAGCTTCGGCTTTAAATTTGTCGCGCCTATGCACCAGCGTGACTTTGCTGGCGATATTGGCCAAATAAAGTGCTTCCTCAACCGCCGTGTTGCCACCACCAATGACGGCAACTTCTTGATTTTTATAGAAGAAACCATCACAAGTGGCACAAGCAGAAACGCCTTTGCCGCTAAATTTTTCTTCGCTAGGAATGCCCAAGTATTTAGCTGATGCGCCAGTGGCAATAATTAGCGCATCGCAAGTATATTCGCCATTATCACCCACTAGGCGAAAGGGTTTTTCCTTTAAATGTGCGGTGTGAATATGATCAAAAATCATCTCGGTGTTAAAGCGTTCCGCATGTTTTTGAAAGCGCTCCATCAGTGCTGGCCCTTGTACGCCTTCATTGTCTGCTGGCCAATTATCCACCTCGGTGGTGGTCATCAGCTGCCCGCCTTGCGCAATGCCAGTGATAAGCACTGGTTTTAAATTGGCGCGCGCTGCGTACACGGCAGCCGAATAACCCGCAGGGCCAGAGCCTAAAATAAGAAGATGGGTGTGACGTGTTGCCATGTGGACTGCTTTCTTTGCTTAGAATGAATGGTTGAGAGATGGTGCTAATTTGCTTATCTTCAAGTGCAGTATGCGCAGCATTTTAATTAAGTGACATTTTAATTTTTAGAAGCAGTTTACGCAATTTGATTTTGCTATAATCATGCAAATAGTTGTAATTGTGAGCTAATTTTTAAGGTTTGTAACATATTGTTTTTAAATAAAAAATCATCTGCTGTCAATGGTCGTGTTAAAGCGCCAAAAACTCCTCAGCAACAAAAACACGCGCATTTAGTGCGCGAGGCATGGTGGCTGGGCTTGGTGCTGCTTGGTTTGTATCTTGCCGTTATTTTAATCACTTATGCTACGCAAGACTCTTCTTGGTCGCACATGGCCAGCGAGGGTGCTAGCATTAGCAACGCGGGCGGATCAGTTGGTGCGTGGATTTCTGATATGTTGTTGTATTTATTTGGATTTTCTGCTTGGTGGTGGGTGGTGTTGGCGTTTTACAGCATGTGGTTGGTGTACCAACGTTTAGAGCTCACGATTTCAGAGCGGCCTTTTTTAGTATTTAATTTGGTCGGTTTTGGCTTGCTGATTATTGCTTCATCCGCATTAGAAGCAGGCCATTTGATTGACCTGCCAGCCGCGCTGCCATTGGGTGCTGGCGGAATGCTGGGTAGTGGCGTGGATAGTGCCTTGCGGAGCATGTTTGCCTATGCTGGTTCCACCATGATATTGCTACTCTTATTCGCAATTGGCTTTAGTCTATTCACTGGCTGGTCGTGGATTCTGATGACCGAAAAGCTAGGAACTGGCTTGATTGCTAGCTACCATTGGGCGATTAACAAATATCACGACTGGCAAGATAGAAAAGTCGGCAAGGTGGTTGAGCTGAAGCGTGAAGAGTTTGTGGAAAATGAGCGCAAACGTTCGGAAGACCGCGCCCCGCTTGAGATTAAAGCACCGCAAACCGAGATCGAAAAAAGTGAGCGCGTGCTAAAAGAAAAGCAAACCACGCTATTTGCTTCGGATCTGGATTCTATTTTGCCGCCACTGCATCTACTGGATGAGGCGAAAAACACAGTAGAACTGCCGTCGGATGAAACGCTGGATTTCACTTCGCGCTTGATTGAGCGAAAACTCATGGACTTCGGTATTGAGGTCAAAGTCATTTCCGCCCAGCCTGGCCCAGTGATTACGCGCTTTGAGTTTGCACCAGCAGCAGGTGTCAAAGGCAGCCAAATTACCAATCTGGCGCGCGATTTGGCACGTGCATTGTCGGTCGTCAGTGTGCGTGTGGTGGAGACGATCCCTGGCAAAAGCTGCATGGGTTTGGAAATTCCCAACCCCAAACGCCAAATCGTGTTTTTATCTGAAATTATGAGCAGCCAAGTGTATGCAGATATGCATTCGCCGATTGCGATTGCCATGGGCAAAGATATTGCGGGCAAACCAGTAGTGGCAGACTTGGCCAAAATGCCGCACGTGTTGGTGGCTGGTACAACAGGCTCGGGTAAATCGGTGGCGATTAATGCGCTGATTTTGAGCTTTTTGTATAAGTCAGAAGCGTCAAAAGTACGCATGATTTTGATAGACCCGAAAATGCTGGAATTATCTGTTTACGAAGGAATTCCACATCTTTTGGCTCCGGTGGTCACCGATATGCGCCAAGCTGCTAACGCGCTCAATTGGTGCGTGGCAGAGATGGAGCGCCGTTATAAACTGATGTCAACGCTGGGTGTACGCAATTTGGCGGGTTACAACCAAAAAATTAAAGAGGCTGAAAAAGCGGGCGAAAAGATTCCACATCCGTTCAGCTTAACGCCAGACGCACCTGAGCCCTTAGAAGAAATGCCGTTGATTGTAGTAGTGATTGATGAACTGGCTGATTTAATGATGGTGGTTGGCAAAAAAGTGGAAGAGCTGATTGCGCGATTGGCGCAAAAAGCGCGTGCTTCAGGCATTCATCTGGTGTTGGCGACCCAGCGCCCTTCTGTGGACGTAATCACGGGTTTAATCAAAGCCAATATTCCCACCCGTGTGGCGTTTCAGGTATCCAGCAAAATAGATTCGCGTACCATATTAGACCAAATGGGGGCTGAAGCCTTATTGGGCCAAGGCGATATGTTGTATATGCCGCCAGGTACGGGTTACCCAGTACGTATTCATGGTGCATTTGTATCTGACCACGAGGTGCATCAAGTGGTAAATCACTTAAAGGCGATGGGTGAGCCGAACTATATTGAAGGAATTTTGACCTCTGAAACAGAGGGCGGCGGCGAGTCAGCTGACTTTGGTGACGATGGTGCAGAGAAAGATCCGCTTTACGATGAGGCGGTTGCCATCGTGCTAAAAAGTCGTCGTGCGTCGATTTCATCGGTGCAGCGTCAGTTGCGCATTGGTTATAACCGCGCGGCGCGTTTAATTGAGGACATGGAGCGAGCAGGCCTAGTTTCTGCGATGCAAAGCAATGGCAATAGAGAGGTGTTAGCTACAAACAATGCATCACATGATGATTAGGTTTAAATTCATTTTTTTGGCGCATTGCGTCGTTACGCGGTGCTCGCAACCTCGCTGTACAAAGTCGTACTATCTCGGTTTCTGCGCTCCGTGCGTCTAGCACTGTATCCAAAAACTCTGCATTTTCAGGCCTGTTCTAATATGAATAAACTTTTACTTTTCTGGTTAATTACATTTGTTAATCTGGCCGCCGCCGATGGCGTCTCTAGCTTGCGCGATTTTTTTAACAACACCAGCACCATGCGTGCGCAGTTTAGCCAAGTGGTGAACGATAAGCAGGGTCGCAAAGAGCAGGAGGTTGCAGGCACCATGCAGCTGCAACGGCCGAATAAATTCCGTTGGGATTATAAAAAACCGTACGAACAGCAAATTGTGAGCGACGGCAAACAGGTGTTTTTGTTTGATACCGAGCTACAGCAAGTGACGATTCGCGAGCTTAGTAAAACCTTAGGATCAAGCCCTGCCGCCATGCTGGCGGGTGGTGAGGCGGTAGAAAAAAGCTTCATACTAAAAAATGCTACGCGTAAAGATGGCTTAGCTTGGGTGTTGGCATTGCCGAAAGACAAAGAGAGCGGTTTCGAACGTGTTTTATTGGGTTTTAAAGCCGATAAGCTGCGTAAAATGGAGATTTACGACAGTTTTAATCACATTACGCATATTACTTTTAACGAAGTTGAGCGCAATCCAAAACTACAAGATGCCACATTTTTGTTTACGCCGCCAAAAGGTGTAGATGTAGTGGGAGAATAAACGCGTGCAAAGATTTTAGCTGGCGCTGCTTTGGCGCTGGTAAGATACGTTGTGCTGGTAAGATATTTGGTAAAGCCATAAAATAGCGTTTTAAACTTCAAGCGAAAATAAGTGAATAGCTTATTTCAATCCCATGCTCCGCAAGCTCCCTTAGCTGAACGTCTGCGCCCAAAAACGCTGGATGAAGTGGTCGGGCAATCGCATCTACTGGGTGAAGGTAAGCCGCTGCGGGTAGCGTTTCAATCAGGCAAGCTGCCCTCCATGATTCTGTGGGGACCGCCTGGCGTGGGTAAAACCACATTGGCACGGCTGATAGCGAATACCGCTGATGCGAAATTTATCGCAGTTTCCGCCGTGTTATCGGGTATAAAAGATATTCGCGATGCAGTAGAGCGCGCTGAGCTTGCCTTGCAGCAGCATGGCCGAAAAACTATTTTATTTGTAGATGAAGTACATCGTTTCAACAAAGGCCAGCAGGATGCGTTTCTGCCTTTCGTGGAAAGTGGCTTGATTACGTTTATTGGTGCGACGACTGAGAATCCCTCGTTTGAAGTGAATAGCGCGCTGTTAAGCCGCGCACAAGTGTTTGTGTTAAATTCGCTTTCAGAGCCAGAACTGGCGCTATTGTTAGAGCGGGCGCGGTTATTAGTAGCAGAAAACGTCACCATTGCGGATGATATTCGCGAGCAAATAATCGCTTACGCTGATGGCGACGCAAGGCGTTTATTGAACTTCCTAGAAGCCTTATTTAATGCGGCTGCTGGAGCAGGCATACAAGAGATAGACCTAGCCTTTTTACAAACCACTATGGCGGAGAAACTGCGCCGTTTTGATAAAGGTGGCGAAGCATTTTACGATCAAATCTCGGCGCTACATAAATCGGTACGCGGCTCTACTCCAGATGCTGCATTGTATTGGTTTTTACGCATGATAGATGGCGGCGCAGATCCGCTGTATTTAGGTCGCCGCATTGTGCGTATGGCGATTGAAGATATAGGCTTGGCCGACCCGCGCGCGCAAGGTATATGCTTAGAGGCTTGCCAAATTTATGAGCGGCTAGGCTCGCCAGAAGGTGAGCTGGCGCTGAGCAATGCGGTGGTTTATTTGGCGGTAGCACCCAAAAGCAACGCCGCTTACAACGCCTATAACCAAGCCAAAAGTTTTGTGGCACAAGATCAATCACGACCAGTGCCACTGCACTTGCGTAACGCGCCCACCAAGCTGATGAAAGCCTTGGATTATGGCAAAGAATATCGTTATGCGCATAATGAGCCAGAGGCTTATGCGGCGGGCGTGGATTACTTTCCAGATGAGTTGTATGAAAGTAAAAATTCACCCCCGCAGTTTTATGTGCCCACGCAGCGCGGCTTAGAAGGTAAAATAGGCGAAAAATTGGCGCACCTTAAAGAGCTTGATAAAAAAGCGAAAAAGTAAATTTTAGGAATTTTAATGTTAGATATTCAGCAATTAAGAAGCGATTTAGACAGCGTTGTGAGCCAGTTGAAAAAGCGTGGATTTGAATTTAATCCGGCGGCTTTTACTACTTTAGAGCAAGAACGCAAAATCGCTCAAACCAATACCGAGGCGCTGCAGGCTAAGCGTAATGCGGCTTCTAAGAGCATCGGCATTGCAAAAGCTAAAGGCGAAGATGTCAGCGCCATCATGGTAGAAGTGGCGGGTTTGGGTGAGCAACTTAAAGCGGGCGAAGCGCAGTTAACGGAAATTCAAGAGCAACTAAAAAACTTAATGTTGAACGTGCCGAACTTGCCGCACGACAGCGTGCCGCAAGGCAAAGACGAAGCTGCTAATGTGGAAGTGCGTAAAGTAGGTACGCCGCGCAGTTTTGATTTTGCAGTCAAAGATCATACCGATGTTGGCGCGCCGCTGGGTTTAGATTTCGAAACGGGCATTAAACTTTCTGGTGCGCGTTTTACTTTTATGCGCGGCGGCATTGCTAAGTTACATCGTGCACTTGCCCAGTTTATGTTGGATACGCAAACCGAGCAGCATGGTTATACCGAGTGCTATACGCCATATTTGGTGAATGCCGAGACTTTGCTGGGAACAGGGCAGTTGCCTAAGTTTGAAGCTGACTTGTTTGGTATGATGCATAGCGAAGCCAAGATGTACCTGATTCCTACATCGGAAGTTACGCTCACCAACACCGTGCGCGATAAAATCGTGCCGTTAGAAGCGTTACCCATTAAGCTTACTGCACATACTCCATGCTTTAGAAGCGAGGCGGGGAGTTATGGCAAGGATACCAAAGGCATGATACGCCAACATCAATTCGACAAAGTTGAGATGGTGCAAATTGTGCACCCAGACAAAAGTTACGAGGCACTGGAAGACATGGTCTGTCATGCTGAAAACATACTGCAAGCGCTGGAACTGCCGTACCGTATGGTGTCACTTTGCACGGGTGATATGGGTTTTGGTGCAGCTAAAACCTACGATTTAGAAGTATGGTTGCCTGCACAAAATACGTATCGAGAAATTTCATCGGTGAGCAATTGCGAGGCATTTCAAGCCCGTCGTTTACAAGCGCGCTTTAGAAGTGCACAAGGTAAAACCGAATTCGTGCATACGCTCAATGGTTCTGGTCTTGCAGTGGGGCGAACGCTGGTGGCAGTGTTAGAGAATTATCAAAATGTAGACGGCAGCGTGACAATACCAAAAGTGTTGCAGCCATACATGGGCGGGTTAGCAGCATTAAAACTTAGCTAATTTATTGGATGAGAGCCAAAATTGCTTGTCGTTGGCAATTTTGTAGTCATCCATTTCAGGGTTATGCGCAGGTTGGTAGCGCACTAAAATGTTGTGATAGCTGCGTATTGATTCTACAAATATCACTGGCGCGCCGCAGTTGCAGTAGCCATATTTGGCATTGACGTGATAACTCGGGTTACTCAGCATCACCAAGGTTTTTTTCAAATCTGCCCAACTATCTGGGTTAAGTTTTAGGCGTTGCGCCAGCACGCGAGCATCTTCCACATGTGCATAACCAATGTTGTACGAGGCTAAGGCCATATAAAAGCGATCTGGCATCGGCACGCGCTCAGGCACCGTATCGACGAGCTGATTAAGGTATTTCGCCCCAGCTGGAATGCTCTGCTTTGGATCTAGCCTATCCGTCACGCCCATGCGGTCAGCGGTTGATTCTGTCAGCATCATCAGGCCGCGCACGTTGGTGGGTGAGGTGTTAAACGTGTCCCAATGCGATTCTTGATAGCTAATCGCCGCAATTAAGCGCCAATCCAGCCCCGTGATCCCTTGCGCTTGCTTAAATAAAAAGACGTATTTTGGTAAAAGTGTGTGGCTGCGCATTAAAAAAGTCTTTATATCTAACTGATTAAGTCTTTTTGCATTGCCATGATAACGATCGATCAAATTACGCAGTATGCCGTTATTTTTAATTTTGGTAAAAAATGCGTTGGCTTTTTCAAGCAGTTTTGGGTCGGCGTCTTTAGCCAGTGCCCAGGCAATTTTTTCGGGCTCGCCAATCGCAAAAGCCACCTCCAAATTGGGGTGGTAGTTTTGCAAAATCGCAATTAAATGACTATCAGCAATGGTGTATTCAATATCGCCGCTTGCTACTTCAGAAATTAATTTTTCAGAGTTCGCGTTATCTCGTTCTTCCCATTTTAAGCTAGGCTCTTGCTCACGCAGCTTGCTTAGGCGATCTACAAAGCTGGTGCCTGCTGGCACGGTAATATTTGATCCGACTAAATCTTTGAAATTTTTTGGCGATTTTTTATTGATTGCCTTGTTGTAAACCACTTGCTGCTGCACATCTTGATATGGAATGGTGAAATTAATGCGTTTTTTGCGCACTTCGGTTACGCTAATATCGGCCGCAGCAATATCTGCTTTGCCGTTTAACACGGTAGGTAAAACTTGGTCGATATGATGGGCTACAATCAGTTTTAATTGCGCGCCTTTAAATTCGGCGTCATTGTTGAGATCTTTTACAAATAATTTGGCTAAATCGTACTCAAGTCCAGCAAACTCATTGTCCCCGGTCACAAAGTAAGTATTGGGGCTATTCATAGTAACAAAGGTGATGACATTATCTTTTTTTACAACTGTGGCTGGTATTGCGGCAACAGGGGTGGTGGGCTTATCGCAGCCAATAAATGTCAGCGAAAAAACAAGAAAAATAAATGATAATTTATACAAAAATAGTCTCAAAAAGTCGGTTTATTTCCAACGCTCTTCTACATTGCCATTGTCAGCAATCAACACTAGGCTGGCTAAGCCGTGAAAAACACCGTGCTCCACCACGCCAGGCGTGTTGTTGATGAGCTGATTGAGCGATGCTTCAGAAATCGATTGATCAAACACCATATCTAAAATCAGACTTCCATGCGAGCTAATAGATAAGCCATCCTTGGCGGAATTTTGCCGCAAATCGCCTGTGCCGCCAGCCGCTTCTAAGCTACGTTTGGTCGCTTTCCAGGCAAATGGCATGACTTCAATCGGAATCGCATAATTGGTGCCGATGCGATCCACTAATTTGCTTTTATCAGTAACCACTAAAAACTGTTTTGCCGCTTTTGCCAGCAATTTTTCCAGCACTAAATCATAGCCACGACCCTTTAGCAGCGTCATGTCTGGCGTAATTTCATCGGCACCATCCACGTACAAATCAATTTCGGCCACTTGTGTAATCGCAACCACGCTCAAACCCAAGCTTTGCGCTTTAATCATGCTCACGTGTGAGCTGGCAATAGTGGTGACTTTGAGGTTTTGCTCTGTTTGTAAACGTGCAAGCTCTTCGATGAAATAATTGGCGGTGGAACCCGTGCCTAAGCCAACTAACATGCCTTTTTTGACGTATGTTGCAGCATGAATGGCAACAGCCTGTTTATCATTCATCGGCTTATCATGCATGATGTCAGTCCCTTCAATATTTTTATTTTTGGATTAGTTAGTTCTGCATTATTTGTGCGGTGCACTTGCTTTATAATAGGCAAAATCCAACCTTAAACCAAGCCATTTCTACGCTCATTTATGCAGTTAATAGCACCCGTACTGGGTAAAAAAAGTCGTTTTTCTTATCCTGCCAATGGCTTAGACAGCTTATCTCTTGCAATACATTCATGTAGCTTAAAAACAACAGCCGAGACTGAAACCGCACCACTTGTTGTAATCACCTCAAATGCGTTTGAAGCACAGCGTTTGTTGGAGGAAATCCCTTATTTTTCGCCAGATTTGACAGTAAATTTACTGCCAGATTGGGAGACGCTGCCTTACGATGTATTCTCTCCACACCCAGATTTAATCTCAGAGCGCTTAGCGACTTTGTACCAAATTAGCCAAAATGTTTGCGATGTGGTGATTGTGCCAATTGCCACGGCTTTATTGAGGTTTCCGCCAGTTGCGTATTTATCGGCGCATACTTTTATGCTTAAAAAAGGCCAACACTTAAATCTCGATGCGTTGCGAAATCAATGTGCACAAGCGGGTTATCATCATGTATCCCAAGTCATCTCACCTGGTGAATTTAGCGTGCGCGGTGGCTTGGTTGATTTGTTTCCCATGGGTAGCGTACTGCCTTACAGAATCGACCTGTTTGACGACGAAGTTGAAACCATTCGCACCTTTGATATTGATACACAACGCAGTCTTTACCCGGTGCCAGAGATACGATTATTGCCCGCGCGTGAGTTTCCACTTGATGAGGCGGGCATTGCTAAATTTCGCAGCAATTTCCGTGTGCAATTTGAAGGCGATCCGCAACGCGCAACTATCTACAAAAACGTCAGTAAGGGCGTAGCCAGCGGCGGCATTGAGTGGTATTTGCCGCTATTCTTTGACGCGACTGCGAGTCTTTTAGATTATTTGCCTCGAAATAAAGAGGCAGGCTGCGCCAATATTTGTTTGCACGGTAATGTGGACAAGGCCGCACAACAGTTTTGGACAGAAGCGAACTCGCGCTACCGATTATTGGCGCACGATGCTGAACGGCCAATTTTAAAACCAGAAATATTGCTGATAAAAACCGATGATTTTTTCGCGCAAACGCAAACTTTCGTTACGCTGACATTAACGCATGAAGCAGACGAAATGTTACCATCACTTGATATAGAGCGGCGCGCAGAGCAGCCATTGCACAAGCTGCAAGCTTTTATCCATGAGGCTGATGGTGATACTGCTAAAAAGCGTATTTTAATCACGGCCGAAAGTTTAGGTCGCCGCGAAACCATGCTGCAACTATTTTCCGAGCATGGTTTGGTGATGCCTGCGTGCGAAACATGGGCAGAGTTTCAAGCCAGTACCGCACCATTGATGTTGGGCGTCTCGCCACTACACAGCGGCTTTGCAGATGATGAAATTGTCGTTATCACCGAATCCGAGCTTTACTCTGGCACGGTGCGCCAACAGCGTCGTCGCGAAAAAGAAAAAGCGCGCAATACCGAGGGCATGCTCAAAGATTTATCCGAGCTGCACATGTCAGACCCAGTCGTACACGAGCAGCACGGCGTGGGGCGCTATAAAGGTTTGGTGAATTTAGATTTTGGTGAAGGCGAAACTGAATTTTTGCTGCTGGAATATTTTGCTGACGATAAATTATACGTACCAGTCTCGCAATTATTTTTAATTTCGCGTTATTCAGGTGGACCGCCAGAAAGTGCGCCATTACACAGGCTAGGCAGTGGTCAATGGGAAAAAGCTAAGAAAAAAGCGCTCAAACAAATTCGCGATACCGCGGCTGAATTGCTGAACCTCTATGCCCAGCGCGCGGCGCGGCGCGGTCATGCATTTACGCTTAGCTTGCAAGATTATGAAGCTTTTTGTGATGGTTTCGCGTTTGAAGAAACGCCCGACCAGTTGGAAGCCATTGAAAATGTCATCAAAGACATGCAATCGGGTCGCCCGATGGATAGATTGGTGTGTGGCGATGTCGGATTTGGTAAAACAGAAGTCGCGTTACGCGCGGCTTTTGTCGCGGTAATGGGCGGCAGGCAAGTGGCGGTGCTGGTGCCAACCACTTTGCTGGCCGAGCAACATTATCAAAATTTCTGCGACCGATTTGCCGATTGGCCAATTAAAGTGGCCGAAATTTCACGCTTTAGAACCGCTAAAGAAATCGCCGAAGCCTTGCGTGGCTTAGCTGCTGGTGAAATTGATATTATCATTGGCACGCATCGTTTAATTCAAAAAGATGTGAAATTTAAACATCTTGGCTTGGTGATTTTAGATGAAGAACATCGTTTTGGTGTGCGCCAAAAAGAGCAACTTAAAGCCATACGGGCAGAAGTCGATGTGTTGACGCTTACCGCCACACCGATTCCTAGGACACTTAGCATGGCGATGGAAGGTTTGCGCGAATTTAGCGTCATCGCTACGCCGCCACAAAAACGTCTGAGCATTAAAACCTTCCACAGCTATTATTCTGACGGCATTATTCGCGAAGCGGTGATGCGCGAATTTAAACGCGGTGGGCAGGTTTATTTTCTGCATAATGAAGTCGATACCATTTTTGTGATGCGCGAAAAACTCGAAAAAATTGTGCCTGAAGCCCGCATTGGCATTGCACACGGTCAATTGCGCGAGCGTGAGTTGGAATCGGTGATGCGCGATTTTTATCAGCAACGGTTTAACATTTTGCTCTGCACCACCATTATCGAAACTGGCATTGATATTCCCACTGCTAACACGATTATTATGAATCGCGCCGACATGTTTGGCTTGGCGCAACTACATCAGCTTAGGGGTAGAGTTGGCCGCTCACATCACCAAGCCTACGCTTATTTGCTCACCGATGAACACCGTAAAATCACCCCGCAAGCGCAAAAGCGCTTAGATGCCATTCAACTCATGGAAGACTTAGGTGCAGGTTTTCATTTGGCCATGCACGATTTAGAAATTCGCGGCGCAGGCGAGTTGTTGGGTGACTCGCAAAGTGGCGAGATGCAAGCCATTGGTTTCCAACTCTATTCCGACATGCTCAACCACGCTGTGAAGCAGCTAAAAGCAGGCAAAGAGCCTGACTTAGACGCACCGCTAGGCGTGACTACGGAAATTAATCTGCACGTGCCTGCACTGCTTACTAATACCTATTGTTCCGATGTGCACGAACGGCTGGTGCTATATAAACGCTTGGCCAATGCCAATAATGATGACGAGTTAGATACGCTACAAGAAGAGCTGATAGACCGCTTTGGCCTGCTGCCAGAGCAAGGCGAGGCGCTGTTAGCCTGCCATAGACTGCGCATTGCCGCCAAACCGCTCGGCATCATCAAAATTGACGCCTCGGACGCGGCGATTCAATTACAATTTAATATCAAAGCCGACCTTGACCCAATGAAACTGGTCAATTTACTGCAACGCGACCGCCGCTGTCGCATGAATGGGCCAGATAAATTGCGGGTTACTGTGCAATTAGGTAATGTTGCGCATCGCGCTGAGTTTGTGAAAACGCTGTTAAAAGAGTTTGTTGAGTGATAGGCTAAATAAAAGTGGGGGGGGGGTATATTTGACCAACACTTCTCTGGTTGGGGTTCGCTGCGCCCACCACCAACCTACTTAATGCGCTTTTTTAGGTTTGCTAAATACTGGTCGTGCCGCGTTTTTCATCTGATTAAAACTTTTTGGCAACACTTTCGGTTTAAACGTACTGCCATCCGATTGCCGCACAGCGCCCATCACCGCTGGCTGAAACGCGGGCACCAAATGTTTTTTACTGTTGCCGATTAAATCTGCCCTGCCCATTTTTTTAAGCGCTTCGCGCAGCATCGGCCAGTTGGCTGGGTCGTGGTAACGGATAAACGCCTTGTGTAATTTGCGCTGGTTGCCGTTTTTAGGAATTGGCACATCATCAGAATCTGTCGTGACTTTACGCAATGGATTTTTACCGCTGTGATACATGGCAGTCGCCATCGCCATGGGCGTGGGGGTAAAGTTTTGCACTTGGTCTAATCTAAACTCGTATTTCTTCAACCACAACGCCAAATTCAGCATGTCGTTATCGGTGGTGCCTGGGTGCGCTGCAATAAAATAGGGAATTAAATACTGCTTTTTACCCGCTTCCGCACTGAATTTTTCGAACATGGCTTTAAATTCATCATAAGCGCCCATGCCCGGCTTCATCATTTTGCTGAGTACATTTTCCTCAGAGTGCTCTGGCGCAATTTTTAAATAACCGCCGACGTGATGTTGCACCAGCTCTTTGACATATTCCGGCGATTTCACCGCCAAATCGTAACGCAGGCCAGAGCCGATGAGTATCTTCTTTACCCCTTTAATGGCGCGGGCTTTGCGATATAGCTGGATTAGTGCGCTATGGTCAGTATTCAAGTTCTCACAAATACCTGGGTAAACACAACTTAACTTTCGGCACGATTGCTCAATTTTTTCAGATTTACAGGCAATGCGGTACATATTGGCAGTTGGCCCACCAAGATCCGAAATAATGCCAGTAAAACCATCCACTTTATCGCGAATTTCTTCCACTTCTTTAAGGATTGATGCTTCACTGCGGCTTTGAATAATACGGCCCTCATGCTCGGTGATTGAACAGAACGTGCAGCCACCAAAGCAGCCGCGCATAATGTTGACGCTAAACCGTATCATCTCCCATGCAGGAATTTTCGCATTCTTATAAACAGGGTGCGGCTTGCGCGCGTACGGCATATCGTACACATAATCCATCTCTTTAGTCGTCAGCGGAATCGGTGGCGGATTTAGCCACACTTCACGGTCGCCATGTTTTTGCACCAAAGCGCGTGCATTACCTGGGTTGGCTTCTAAGTGTAGCACGCGCGAGGCATGCGCATACAAAATCGGATCTTTGGATACTTCTTCGTAATCGGGCAAACGGACGACTTGCATGCTTCTATCGGCCTTTGGTTTGCGGATTATTTGAATTGGATTTGTACCTACAGGTAATTCAATTTGCGGTTTGCTATCTTCTGTTGCACAACTAGCATCAGCTTTGCCCATCTTCATTTCATATGGGTCAATCGGCTTATCAACAGTGCCGGGGCGGTCTAGTTTGGTGCTTTCAATTTCATCCCAGCCTGGTGGAATTTGTTTGCGTAAAAACGCTGTGCCACGAATATCTTGAATGTCACTTACCTTCTCGCCTTTGGCGATGCGGTGGCTTAACTCCACCAGTGCGCGTTCTGCATTGCCGTAGAGCAAAATATCCGCTTTAGAATCAACCAAAATACTGCGGCGCACTTTATCAGACCAATAATCATAATGCGCGATGCGGCGCAAGCTAGCTTCGATGCTACCAATAACAATGGGTGTTTGCAAATACGCTTCTTTACAGCGCTGCGAATAAACCAGCACTGCTCTATCGGGCCGCTTATTGGGTGCCGCATCTGGCGTATAGGCGTCATCGCTTCTTATTTTTTTATCTGCGGTATAGCGATTCACCATGCTATCCATATTGCCTGCGGTGATGCCGAAATAGAGATTAGGTTTACCGAGCGCCTTAAAAGCGCTGGCATTCTGCCAATCGGGCTGCGAGATAATCCCGACGCGAAAGCCCTGCGCCTCAAGCAGCCGACCTACAAGCGCCATACCAAAGCTGGGGTGATCAATATAAGCATCCCCCGTCACCAGAATAATGTCGCACGAATCCCAACCCAGCACGTCCATTTCGGCGCGCGTCATCGGTAGCATATTGGCCGCACCAAAGCGCTTCGCCCAATAGGGGCGATAGCTGTGAATTGGCTTGGCGAGATTGTTGGTGTAAATTTCCATGAATAGCGTGCTAATGACTTAGCATAAGAACAAGTTGCGCATTTTACGCATTTTTCATTCAATTACAAAGGCTTATCTCATATAAATTATAAGTTTTTTATAACGGCTAAGCGCTAAGCTTAATGAATCAGTTTAGTGCCATATTTCGATATGGCCATCTACTTGTTTCAGATATTCGCGTAACTTCAATTGCAAGCCTTGACTGCGCAAAGCGCATTCTTCTACCCCTTTCTGGTTTTTTTGTATATCGTATTCATGCAATACATTCCATCTCCGAAAACTTATTTTTTAAACTGATATGAAAAACTTTTCGCCTACACCAATTTAAATATAGACTATTAGAATGATGAATACAAAAAAAATTTACACGATAACTGGCATGACCTGCAACCATTGCGTTGCTAAGGTGCAGACCACGTTAGCGCCTTACGCAGAGGCGGTTGATGTGACGCTCAACCCACCACAGGTAACGCTTACCAATCAGAAATTAGAGACTAGCGCCCTGAACAATATACTGGAAAGCATAGGCAACTATAAAGTTGGTGCAGAAGTAAGCGCATTATTGAATGCTGAAATGCCCACAA
Organism: Methylotenera oryzisoli; assembly: GCA_945907735.1. Taxonomy (GTDB): domain Bacteria; phylum Pseudomonadota; class Gammaproteobacteria; order Burkholderiales; family Methylophilaceae; genus Methylotenera_A; species Methylotenera_A oryzisoli_B. The sequence goes on along the minus strand of CAMDTL010000006.1, from coordinate 37,842 downwards.
ATGCTGAAACTCCCACCGAGGGTTTGGCCCGCTATCAACCACTGATATTGGTGTTGGCCTACATTTTAGGTGTTACTTTGTTTGTCGAGTTTGCCCATGGCCCATTTGATTTAAAACGCTTGATGTCTAACTTTATGGCAGGCTTTTTCTTGGCGTTTTCATTTTTTAAACTGCTAGATTTAACCGGCTTCGCCAACAGCTACGCCATGTACGATGTGCTGGCAAAACGTGTGCCGATGTATGGCTATGTGTACCCCTTTATTGAGCTTGGCCTAGGAACCTTATATCTATTTGGCTACAGGCCAATACTTGTGAATATGATCACTTTTATTGTGATGGCATTTTCTAGTATTGGCGTGATTATCGCTGTCACTAATCAGCAAAAAATCCGCTGCGCATGTTTGGGCACGGGCTTTAACCTGCCCATGACCACCGTGACAATTATTGAAGATGTCTTGATGGCATCAATGGCAGCTTGGATGTTACTTTGATGGATGTTATTTTAGATTGAGTCACGGCTATTACCAACTAGCTACTGGCCGCGTGGCCGCCATTGAAGCTGATTGCCCGTTTCCAGCATTACAACAAGCGCTTAGTGAGCCGAATGGCTTAATCGCTATTGGTGGTGATTTAAGCGCAGCACGTTTATTAAGCGCTTACAAGCAAGGCATATTTCCTTGGTTTAATGCCGATGAACCTGTCATGTGGTGGAGTCCTAATCCGCGCATGGTGCTGTACCCTGACGAATTAAAAATAAGCAAGTCATTAGCAAAAACACTTAACAACAGCATCTTCGAAACCCGCATCAATACTGCATTCCAGGCTGTGATCACGCGTTGCAGTCTGACCCCAAGAGATGGTCAAGCAGGCACTTGGATTAGCGATGATATGATTAACGCCTACTGTGAACTACACGCGCAAGGCTTTGCCGTGTGCGCTGAAACCTTGCTCGATGGCGAATTGGTCGGTGGCTGCTATGGTGTAAAAATTGGCCGCATGTTTTATGGCGAAAGCATGTTTCATCACGTTACTGACGCCTCAAAAATTGCATTTGTGTCTTTAGTTGAATGGCTCAAAAGTCAGCAAGTTGGCATGATAGATTGCCAGATGAAAACACCGCTTTTGAGCAGCTTTGGTGGACGCGAAATTAATCGAGATGACTTTATACAAACGCTGGCAAAATTGGTAAACTCTTAACTATGTCGCTGCCCAATGAGCCATCTTTACACAAACTACAGTTTTACGTGACTACGCCGTACCAATGCGGCTATTTGCCCAACAGGCTGGCGCAAAGTTTAATCGCAGCGCCACATCATTTAGTGGATACTAACATCTACAGTGGCCTTATTCAGCAGGGCTTTCGGCGCAGTGGCAAGTTTGCATATAAGCCACATTGCCTTAACTGCACCGCCTGCATTGCTATCAGATTAATTTTGAGTGAATTTACACCGACGCGTAGCCAAAAACGCGCGCAGAAACAACATGCCAATTTAACAGCGCACATATTGCCGCTGGGCTATATTCAAAGCCACTTTGAGCTTTATACCAGCTACCAAAATTTGCGCCATGCGGAGCCAGAATTGAGCGTGCCCACCGACGCAGATGAAGGTGCGAATCAATACTTGCAATTTTTGTGCATGAGCAATGTAGAAAGCCTGTTGGTGGAATTTCGCGACCCTGCAAACCAAGTCAAAATTGTCAGCGTCATCGATATGGTGCGCGATGGCGTCTCTGCCGTTTACACGTTTTACGATGCGTCTGAGGCGAAAACCAGCTTTGGCACATATTCCATTATGTGGCTGGCTGAATGGACAAAAAGTTTGAATTTGCCGTATTTGTATTTAGGTTATTGGATACAGGAAAGCCAAAAAATGGCGTATAAACAACAATTTAAGCCGCAAGAAAAGTTAATTGATGGCGAATGGGTGTCACCAGGCTAGCGCTCAATAAACACTTGGCACGTGCTACAATTTCGTTTTTAATTTTTCCGCATGATTTCTTTTGAAAAAACTCTGGTTTTGAAAAAAATAACAATCTTTGGTGTGGGCTTGATTGGTGGCTCTGTCGCATTGGCTTTGAAAAAAGCAGGTGCTAGCACGCATATTGTTGGCGTTGGGCGCTCTGAAAAAAGCTTGCATGAAGCTTTAAAATTAAATGTAATCGATGCGCTAGAGACCAATATTCACGCTGCCTGCATCGATGCTGATTTAATCCTCATTGCAGCACCGGTGGCACAAACCAAAACCATTTTGCAAAGTATTAAACCGTACTTAAATAGCAATACCGTTATCACCGACGCGGGCAGTACCAAAGGTGATGTGTTAGCAACCGCGCGTGAAATTTTAGGTGCGCAATTTAGCCAATTTGTCGGCGGTCACCCAATTGCTGGGGCAGAGAAATCGGGCGTTTCTGCGGCAAAAGCAGACTTATTTTTAGGAAAAAATATTGTCTTAACGCCTGCCATGCAAACCAATAGGGACGCGGTTGCTGGCGTTGCCGATTTATGGCGAAAATGCGGCGCAAAAGTAAGCAAAATGAGCGCCGAAACGCACGATGGCATATTTGCCGCCGTCAGCCATTTGCCACATCTGCTGGCGTTTGCGCTGGTAGATGACATTGCCACGCGCCCTAATGCAGAGCAGCTTTTCAGCTTTGCCGCCAGCGGATTTAGAGATTTTACCCGTATAGCGGGTAGTAGCCCCGAAATGTGGCGCGATATTGCGATTGCCAATAAAATTGCTTTGTTGAATGAAATTAGCGCCTTTGAAAGCGAATTAACGCAATTAAAACAACTACTGGAGCATGGTGACGGCACAGGTTTGCAAGTGCTGTTTGAGCGCGCAAGTGTGGCGCGCAACAATTGGAACAAATCGCAATAAATATGGAGCAACTGCACCTACCCGCCGCTAGTCGTGCCGAAGGCGTGGTCAAACTTCCTGGCTCTAAAAGTATTTCAAACCGTACCTTGCTACTTGCCGCGCTGGCCGATGGCATCACAGAAATTCGCGATTTATTGGTTTCTGACGACACTGCAAGAATGCTGGAAGCACTCGAAAAGTTAGGCGTTAAATGTGAAAACTTTGCTGAAAGCGCATGGCGTATCACAGGCTGTGGTGGCAATTTCCCCAATAAAAATGCAGATCTATTTTTAGGTAACGCAGGCACTGCATTTAGGCCGCTTACTGCCGCGTTGGCTTTATCTGACGGGCATTATGTGCTATCGGGTGTACCACGCATGCATGAGCGTCCGATTGCTGACCTAGTAGATGCACTACGGCAAATTGGTGCGAATATTGAATATCTAGACAATGAAGGCTTCCCACCATTAAAGATTTCGCCCGCAAGTTTAAATGTAAGTAGGCTCATTAAAATACGCGGTGATGTTTCTAGCCAGTTTTTAACCGCGCTACTCATGGCTTTACCACTGACCAAGCAACAAGCTACGATTGAAGTGGTTGGCGAATTAATCTCAAAGCCTTACATTGAAATTACACTTAATTTAATGGCAAAGTTTGGTGTCATTGTGCAACGTGAAGATTGGCAACGCTTCACTATCAATGCCAATAGTAGCTATACAAGCCCACAACGAATATTTGTAGAGGGTGATGCCTCAAGTGCCTCGTATTTCCTCGCTGCTGGCGCGATTGGCGGTAAAGTACGGGTAGAAGGCTTAGGCAAAAGCAGCATACAAGGCGACGTGCGCTTTGCTGACGCACTCGCCCTAATGGGCGCGAAAGTCGAATATAGCGAAAACCATATCATCGCCCATGAAGTCATTCAAATCAAAGCAATAGATTTAGATTGCAACCACATCCCTGATGCCGCGATGACATTGGCGATTTTGGCTTTATTTGCCGAGGGCGCTACCACGCTCAGAAATATCGCCAGTTGGCGCGTTAAAGAAACGGATCGTATTGCCGCCATGGCGACTGAATTGCGCAAAGTGGGTGCAGTTGTGGGGGAGGGTGCGGATTACATCAAAATCACCCCGCCAAGCAAGCTCGTGCCAAATGCAGTCATTGATACCTATGACGACCACCGCATGGCGATGTGCTTTTCGCTCGTTAGCTTAGGTGGCGTACCGATTACCATTAACGACCCGCACTGTGTGGCTAAAACCTTCCCTAATTATTTTGAAGAATTTGCCAAAATTGTCAGCTGAGTTAAACTCTTTAGCCACTATTCCCGTTATCGCGATTGATGGTCCATCGGCAAGCGGCAAAGGTACGGTGGCACAATTAGTGGCAGATAAACTTGGTTTTCACTATTTAGATTCTGGCGCGTTATATCGCATTGTTGCGCTCGCTGCACAGCAGCAGAAAATAAACTGGGACAGCGCAGAAGCGCTAGGTACGCTAGCAAAAACGCTGAATATCCGCTTTAAAGAAGGTGAAATTTACTTAAATGACGCACGCATTACCGAGCTGGTGCGTACTGAAGAAATTGGCCGTGGCGCGTCAGAAGTCGCCATTCACCCACAAGTGCGTGCCGCTTTATTAGATTTGCAGCATAGTTTTAGGCAATTACCAGGCTTGGTAGCTGATGGTCGCGACATGGCCAGTGTGGTATTTAGCGATGCCAAACTTAAAATATTTCTTACCGCCAGTGTGGAGGCTCGTGCCGAGCGCCGCTATAAGCAACTCAAAAATAAAGGCTTGAACGCAGATTACGATAAAATTTTGACCGATTTACAACAGCGTGATTGTCGTGATAGCGCCCGCAGCGCCTCACCGCTTATACAATCGCTGAATGCGCTATTGCTGGACACCTCACAGCGCGATATTCAGCAGGCGGTAGGTTTTGTATTAAATGCCTATAAAAAACTGTCATAAAAAAGATTTAAGTCATTGAACACAAGCTATTTTTTGTGTAATATAAACAACTCGTGTTGTGCGCATCAGTATGGCATAACGTTTAATTAACTGCCCCACTGCTAGGTGGGAATACTTTTAAGCTATATTTAATAACATAATTATGTTTAATAAAAATATGGCTTAAGTAATTTTTTAGGTATCTTTAAAATTTAATGGCTTCTACTTCCAAATCAACTCCATCTTCTTCAATGGAATCCTTCGCCGCGCTTTTTGAAGAAAGCTTGGCGCGCCAAGAAATGCGTTCTGGCGAGGTCATCACCGCCGAAGTAATCTCGATCGATAGCGACCACGTCATTGTGAACGCTGGTCTTAAATCTGAAAGCGTCATTGACGCTGCTGAATTCAAAAATGCTCAAGGTGAGCTTGAAGTGGCCGTAGGCGACTTCGTAAAAGTATGTATCGAAAAATTGGAAGATGGCTTTGGTTCCACCCAACTTTCTCGCGAAAAAGCGAAGAAAATGCAAGCTTGGCTGGATTTAGAAGACGCGATGAACGAAGGTCGCGTAGTGAAAGGCTTTGTGAGCGGTAAAGTTAAAGGCGGTTTACGCGTTTCTGTTAATGGCATCACGGCATTCTTGCCTGGCTCACTGGTTGATGTGCGCCCAGTAAAAGATACCGCGCCATTCGAAAATAAAGAATGGGATTTTAAAGTAATCAAATTAGACCGCAAACGTAATAACATCGTGGTTTCTCGTCGTGCGGTCATGGAAGTAAGCGCTGGTGCAGACCGCGAAGCGCTAATGGGTACGCTGACTGAAGGCGCAACGGTTAAAGGCATTGTTAAAAACATCACCGATTACGGCGCATTTGTGGATTTAGGCGGCATTGATGGTTTGCTACACATTACTGACTTAGCTTGGCGTCGTGTAAAACACCCATCTGAGGTGTTGACAGTAGGCGAAGAAGTGGAAGCAAAAATCTTGAAATTCGATCAAGAAAAAAATCGTGTTTCATTAGGCATTAAACAATTAGGCGACGATCCATGGGTAGCATTAACCCGTCGTTACCCAGTGAGCACACGCTTGTTTGGTAAAGTTTCAAACATTACCGATTACGGCGCGTTTGTTGAAGTAGAGCAGGGTATCGAGGGTTTGGTGCACGTTTCAGAAATGGATTGGACCAACAAAAATATTCACCCAGGTAAAGTCGCACAACTGGGTGATGAAGTTGAAGTGATGATTTTAGAGATTGACGAAGAACGTCGCCGTTTATCATTGGGCATGAAGCAATGCAAGGCTAATCCATGGGATGATTTCTCAGCCACTCATACTAAAGGCGACAAAGTGTCTGGCCAAATTAAATCGATTACCGATTTTGGCGTGTTTATTGGCTTGCCAGGCGGCATCGATGGTTTGGTGCACTTGTCTGATTTATCTTGGACGCATACTGGCGAAGAAGCGATTCGTAACTTCAAAAAAGGTGACGAACTCAATGCAGTGATTCTAGCCATAGATGTAGAAAAAGAGCGTATTTCTTTAGGTGTGAAACAACTGACTGAAGACCCATCAGGTGCAACATCCTCTTCATCTGAAGAAAAAGCGGCTAAGCCAAAAGTAAAACCAGCAAAAACTAAGGCAGAAGCCCCTTCTGCTGAAGAAGCAGCGGCAGCTTCTGGCTCTACCAACCTTGGTGCGCTACTTAAAGCCAAAATGGATAGCAAAAAATAGTATCCATCATCGTCTTATTAATTGTAAGTTAAACTAAAGGCAACTATAAGCCATGACAAAGTCTGAACTCATTAATTTATTAGCCGAGCGCTTTCCGCAATTAGTAGTAAGGGATGCTGAGTTATCTGTTAAAGCTATTTTAGATGCGATGACCGATAATTTATCGACTGGAGAACGCATCGAAATCCGCGGCTTTGGTAGTTTTAGTTTAAATTACCGTCCGCCACGTTTGGGGCGCAACCCTAAAACTGGCAGCAAGGTACAGGTGCCTGCCAAGCGCGTGCCGCACTTTAAGGCGGGTAAAGAATTGCGCGATCGCGTGGATTCTGTTGTTTGAGTCTAGTAGTAAAAAGTTTGTATTAATTTAAAAAACGGCGCTTTTAAAGCGCCGTTTTTTTATGTCCTTTTTTATAAAGCCTTGAGAATGATTAGCTAGTAGGCTTAAGCTTAGGTAAAATGTCATAAAATCAATCAAGATCAAAACATATGTCTGTTGAATTCGAATACTGGTGGCTACTAGTCCTCCCACTGTTTTTTACGCTGGGCTGGATAGCCGCGCGGATAGACATTAAACAGTTACTGTCCGAATCCACTGAGCTCCCTGCAGCTTACTTTAAAGGCTTAAACTTTTTAATTAGTGATCAGCACGATAAAGCGGTAGAAGCCTTTTCTGAAGCCGTGCAAGCCAATACTGATTCGCTCGAGTTACATTTTGCACTAGGGAGTTTATTCAGGCGCACAGGTGAAACCGACCGCGCCATTAATATGCACCTGAATTTGCTGGACAAAAAAGAGCTTACGCCAAATCAAAAAAGTGCTGTCAAAGCCGAGCTAGCACAAGACTACATAAAAGCGGGTTTATATGACCGTGCAGAAGAGTTGTTTAAAAGCTTTGATGACACACGCTACCGCCAACCTGCGTTACACTCTCTATTGGAAATCTATGTGCGCGAACGCGAATGGGCACAAGCCATTACTACCGCAACCGAGCTGGAACGTTTATCTGGTGTTCCTTTTAGGCAAGAAATCGCACAATATTACTGTGAGTTAGCCATGAACGAGCTGATTGCACAAAACCAAGATGCGGCGCGCATTCAATTGGATTTAGCGTTAAATGCCAACAAAAATTGTGTGCGTGCCAATGTGTTGTTTGGAGATTTAGAAGCAAGCAACGGTGCGCAACAGGCAGCCATTTCAGCGTGGAAGCGCATCGAGTTTCAGCAACCAGAATATTTAGGCTTGGTCGCAGGCAAAATGCTCAAAAGTTATCGCGCCAGCCAGCAATCAAAAGGCAAACAATTAAAAGAAGGTCTAGCACAACTTAATACTTACTTGGAGACTTACAAATTACCTTCGTTAATGTCGGTACTGTATGAGGTTACGCTGACCGAAGAAGGCCCAGAAAAAGCCGCCAAACTCGCCAGAAACGAGCTTATTCGACAACCGAGCTTAACTACGCTGGATCAACTTTTGCAAGCACGTGCGATGGCAGATGAGGCTAAAAATCAGGGCAACAACCAAGATATTCAGTTGATGCAGCAAACGGTACGCAATGCCATCGGCAGCCGCGCGGCATATCACTGTAACCAATGTGGTTTTCGCGCCAAACAGCACCACTGGCAATGCCCAGCCTGCAACGCTTGGGAATCCCTGCCTGCCGAGCCAAGCGAGACAGTCAATCGTGAAATGACCGTAAAGAAATTAAAATAGCAAAAAATTATGGCAAATAGGTCAGATTCAAAAATTCTCAGCGCTAAAGTAATCGTCGCACTAGATTACGCCGATGCTATAAGCGCGCTTAAACTAGTCAATCAGCTAGATCCAGCGCTGTGCAAACTCAAAGTCGGCAAGGAGTTATTCACCACCGCTGGCCCGCAACTAGTTGAGAAATTGGTCGCGAAAAACTTTGATATTTTTTTGGATTTGAAATTTCACGATATTCCCAATACCGTATCCAAGGCCTGCGAAATTGCCAGTAACTTGGGCGTGTGGATGCTGAATGTGCACGCCAGCGGTGGCAGCGTCATGATGCAAGCGGCGCTAGAAGGTGTGAGCAAAACAAGTCACAAGCCTTATTTAATCGCTGTTACCGTGCTTACCAGCATGAACCAAGCGAGTTTGCATGAAATTGGCGTAGCAGTCAGTGTCGAAAACCAAGTACTTAAGCTCGCCAAACTCACTCAAGGAGCGGGGTTGCATGGAGTGGTGTGCTCCGCGCTTGAGGCGCAACTGTTAAGACAACATCTGCCGAATAATTTTTTACTGGTCACACCTGGTATACGCCCAGCTAACGCTAACCTAGATGACCAAAGCCGCGTTGTTACACCCAGCCAAGCTTTGCAAATGGGCGCAAACTATTTGGTGATTGGCCGCCCTATCACACAAGCCGCCAAGCCAATTGATGTGCTTATTGCGCTTAACCACGAAATTCAGCACGGGTTGTAGTCTAAGGTCAATTAAAACAGTACACTAACGTTAGCTAACATGTATCACCTGTAACAAAGCAATACAACCCTAGGGAGAGCCAAATTGAAGAAAATTCTAATCGCTTTACTTGCCTCGCTTGCATTCAGTTTTAGCGCGTTTGCGGCAGTCAACCTAAACACTGCCACGCAAGAAGATCTGGAAAGCCTTGAAGGCATTGGCCCAGTCAAGGCGAAAGCTATTATTGATTATCGCAAAAAAAATGGTGGCTTTAAATCGGTAGACGAGCTAGTAAACGTGGATGGCATAGGTGAAATTACTTTGAAAAATGTGCGTAAAAACGTTGCTGTCAGTGGTCGCACCACTGTAGTAGTACCAGCAACGGATAGAGCGATTAAAGAAACTAAAAGCAAAGAGGTAGGCACTGAAAAAGCGGCTGCTAGCGGAAAAATTGCTGTCAGCAAAGCAGTAAAAAAAGCGCAAGCTGCTAAAGAATCTAAAGCCAAAAAAGAGACTAAAGACCAAGCAGTGAAAAAAGAAAAAGCAACTAAATCTGAACCAGCGGATAAAAAAGAGGTGAGTACAGAAAAGTCTAAAAAAGCTGACACCACAGATAAAGACAAAAAAGCCGCTGCCAATACTAAAAAAGCTAAGGCAACAGCTGCTACTGATGCTAAAAAAACCAAAGCAAAAGCCAAGTAACAAAAAATAGGGTCTGCAGTAAATTGGCTTAGATGTTAGGCTGCTGAAGTGAAGTTAACTCATTGTTGTAAGCTATTAAGTTAATAATAAATCATTTGGGTAATGAACACATATTTAACTGTCTGTAAACTTAAACAATTACAAGAATCGTCTATTTGACCGCATTTCAGACTTGAAGGCGCGCATGTTAAAATCACCTTTTTAACAGTAAAGCCACTTATTCATGACCGTTCGTACCCGTTTTGCGCCTAGTCCCACAGGGTTTTTACACATCGGTGGCGCACGCACCGCGCTATTTTCTTGGGCTTATGCCAAAAAACATGGCGGAAAATTCATTCTGCGCATTGAAGATACCGATGTCGAGCGTTCTACGCCAGCGGCTGTACAAGCCATTTTGGACGGCATGGCGTGGTTGGGTTTGGATTACGATGAAGGCCCTTTTTACCAAATGCAGCGCATGGATACTTATAAAAAAGTGCTACAAAGCATGCTGGAAAACGGTACGGCGTATCACTGTTATTGCAGTAAAGAGGAATTAGAGGCATTGCGTGAAAGTCAGATGCAACAAGGTCTTAAGCCTAGATACGACGGACGTTGGCGGCCAGAAGCGGGGAAAGCTTTACCGCAAGTGCCACCAGATATCCAAGCTGTCATTCGCTTTAAAAATCCGCAAACGGGCAGTGTGGTTTGGGATGATTTGGTAAAAGGTCGCATTGAAATTAGCAACACCGAGCTGGATGATTTGATTATCGCGCGCGCCGATGGTACGCCAACTTACAACTTTTGCGTGGTGGTTGATGACTTTGAAATGGGTATTACGCAAGTGATTCGCGGCGATGATCATGTCAACAACACGCCGCGCCAAATTAATATGCTGATGGCTTTGGGGGCGACGATTCCGCAATACGCGCATTTGTCGATGATTTTAGGCGACGATGGACAAAAGCTTTCTAAGCGCCACGGCGCGGTGAGCGTGATGCAGTATCACGCAGATGGTTATTTGCCTGAAGCGGTGCTGAATTATTTGGCGCGTTTAGGCTGGAGCCACGGCGATGCGGAAATTTTTAATAGGCAGCAATTTTGCGCGTGGTTCGATTTAGACCATATTACGCCATCGGCCGCGCAGTTTAATAGCGAGAAACTGAATTGGCTAAACGCACATTATATTAAAGAAATTGATATTAACTTGCTGGCAAGTGATATTACAGAGCGCCTGCAAGCCAATAAAATTGCGCCTTCTGCGGCACCTTGTTTGAATAATATTTTGGCCTTATACCGCGAACGCGCGAACAATTTGAATCAGCTCGCAAAAGATATTGCTTATTTTTATGTGTTGCCGACTGCCAGTGCAGAAGATGTTGGAAAACATATCACGCCAGAAATAATACCTGCCATGCAAACTTTGAGCGAAAAATTAACCAGTATTGATTGGACTGCCGAAGCGATTCACCGTGAGATTAATGCGGTGGTGACGCAATACGCGCTTAAGTTTCCTAAAGTCGCTATGCCGCTTCGCGTCATGCTTACTGGTACCGCGCAATCGCCCAGCATCGATCAAGTAATGGCTTTGTTGGGGCAAAAAGAGACGCTAACAAGAATACAAAGCCATTTAGCTTGAAAATGATTACAAAACCTTGAAAAAACCTTAATTGACACTTGAAAAGCGAACAAAAAGACGCAATCATAGTCGTATGCTTGAAACTAGAATAGTGACTTAAGCATAAAGAGTTTCTTAGAAAAGAAGCGACTCCAATTTTATAAAACTACAAGGAGTAAAACATGAGTAACAAAGGACAAATGTTACAAGACCCATTCTTAAACGCCCTCAGAAAAGAACATGTACAAGTCTCTATCTATCTGGTGAATGGGATTAAACTGCAGGGTCAAGTCGATTCGTTTGATCAATACGTGATTTTGCTCAAAAACACGGTCACGCAAATGGTGTATAAACATGCTATTTCAACCATTGTGCCCGCCCGCGCAATCAGCATGACGCTACCTGAGCCGTCGGAAGAATAAGTTTGGCAATTAAACCTTCTGGTTATGGCGAAAATACATTAGCTAATCCTTCGGTGTTAACTGTGGCGTCAGATGGCGCGGTCGTTTTGGTGAGTGTAGATTTTGGCGAGCCAGATTATGCAGAAAGCTTGCAGGAGCTACGCCAATTGGTGACTTCAGCGGGTATGCAAGTGCGCGCTACGGTTGAAGCGAAACGCAGTACGCCTGATGCTAAGTTATATATTGGTAGCGGCAAGGCTGATGAATTAAAGCTGATGCTAGAAGCCAGCGAGACTAGTCTGATTGCCTTTAATCACGATTTAAGCCCATCGCAACAGCGTAATTTAGAACGTTTTTTGCAGGCTAAAGTATTGGATAGAACTGGCTTGATTTTGGATATTTTTGCACAGCGCGCAAAAAGCCATGAAGGTAAATTACAAGTCGAGCTGGCGCAGCAAGAACATTTATCCACACGCTTAGTGCGCGGTTGGACGCACTTGGAGCGGCAAAAAGGCGGCATTGGTGTGCGTGGCGGTCCAGGTGAGAAGCAATTGGAGCTAGACAAGCGCATGATTGGCGTACGGGTAAAGCAACTGCGTGAAAAACTCGCCAAGCTCAAGCAGCAGCGCGGCATGCAGCGCAAAGCACGTAAACGCTCAAACACCATGACGGTGTCTTTGGTTGGCTATACCAACGCGGGTAAATCAACGTTATTTAACCAGCTCACACAATCTGGCGTGTATGCGGCCGATCAATTATTTGCCACGCTAGATACCACTTCGCGAAAAATGTATCTAGGTGAGGATTATCACTCAGGCGGCGGTACGCTAGTCATTTCGGATACGGTAGGTTTTATTAAACATTTGCCGACCACCTTAATTGAGGCCTTTGGCGCGACCTTGGAAGAGGCGGCACAGGCTGATTTGTTGTTGCATGTGGTAGATGTGGCGAGTAGCAACCGCGAAGCGCAAGTGACGCAAGTGAACAAAGTGCTACATGAAATTGGCGCATTGCAAGTGCCGCAAATTTTGGTATTGAATCAAATTGATAGGACAGATCACGAGTCGGGTTTGTCGCGCGATGAATATGGTAGAATTGTTCAAGTGCGCGTTTCCGCCAAGACTGGCGCTGGGCTTGAGTTTATCAAGCAGGCTTTATTAGAACATCAGCAGTTATTAAGAAAACTAAGCACAGAAGAAAGTGCCTACGTATAAACCAAGTAAAAAAACAGTTTGGAGTATGAATGATGAAGTTTCCTGAATTTAAATTCCCAGGTCTGGGCCAACGCAATAATGAAGGCCCGCCTGATTTAGATGAGGTGTTGCGCGATTTAAGCCAAAAAATTAACAGTCTTTTTGGCAGAAAAAGTGGCGGCAACGGTAAGGGTGCCAACAATAACCAACCTACAGGCAATAAGAGCTTTGACGTGTCAATTTTGCCAATTTTGCTATTGATTGTGGCAATTTGGTTGGCGACAGGCTTTTATATTGTCGATCAAGGCTCACTCGGCGTTGTGCAGCGGTTTGGTCAATACACCACGACAACTGAGCCTGGCCCGCGCTGGCATTGGCCGTATCCAATCGAAAAAGTGAATGTTGTCAATATGGAACAAGTGCGCCGCTTAGAGGTGGGTTACAGAAGTAGCGGTGAAGGTTCTGGCAGCAAAACCAAAGTACCTAACGAATCACTCATGTTAACCGAAGACGAAAATATTATTGATATGCAAGTGGCGGTGCAATATAAGCTTAAAAGCGCTAAAGACTACGTGTTTAATAATCGGGATACTGATAAATCGGTGATATCTGCTGCTGAAACAGCGATTCGTGAAGTAGTGGGCAAAAGTAAACTGGATGACCTTCTGCAGAAAGGCTTGCCAGACACTTCTACTAACATGCAAGCGATTTTAGATAGTTATAAAACGGGCATTCAAATTACCAGCGTTTCGCGCCAAAAAGGCGCAGCGCCTGAGCAGGTAAAAGAGGCATTTGACGATGTGAACCGCGCTGGTCAAGATTATCAACGGCAAATTAACTTAGGCCAAGCTTATGCCAACGATGTTATACCAAAAGCGCGGGGAACCTCTTCTCGTTTGGCTTCTGAGGCAGCTGGTTACAAGCTAAAAGTAGAGAGTGAGGCCACTGGTAATGCTAGCCGCTTTGAGCAAGTGCTAACGCAATACAACAAAGCGCCAGGAGTAACACGCCAGCGTTTATATTTGGATGCGCAAGAGCAAATCATGTCGAACACCACCAAGGTTATTGTGGATCAAAAAGGTGGCAACAGTTTGCTGTATTTGCCTTTGGATAAACTAATGGAAACATCGCGTGCGACAAGCACTGTTGCGGCTAAAGTGGCTGCGCCTACGAATGAAGAAGAGCCAATTAACGAAGATTCGCGCAGTTTGTCACGCGATCGTGGTGGGCGCTAAGGAAAAATTAACATGAAAAATATTGGATTAGGCTTAGTGGCATCATTTGTGGCGTTGATACTGTTGACGATGTCACTATTTATTGTGGATCAGCGTGAATTTGCTTTGGTGTTCAGATTAGGCGAGATTGTTTCAGTTAAGAAAGAGCCAGGACTTTATTTTAAAGTGCCGTTGATTGACGATTTAAAGTATTTTGAAAAACGTATTGTGACGCTGGATTGGGAGCAGCCAGCAGAAATTGTGACTAGTGAAAATAAAACCATGACAGTGGACTCTTTTGTGAAATGGCGCATTATTGACCCTGCTAAATACTACGTTTCGGTGAAAGAAGGTGGCGAAGCTGCTGCGGAAGATAGGCTTTCGCAAGTAGTGAACGCGGGCTTGCGTGATGAATTTGGTAAGCGTACCGTGCGCGATGTGATTGCGGGTGAGCGTGGCGCCATTATGCAAAGTATGAAAATTAGGGCAGATAAAGAAGCGCGTCAAATTGGTATTCAGGTGGTGGATGTGCGCTTGAAACGTGTGGATTATTCAGAAGATATTAGTAAGTCGGTGTACGACCGCATGATTGCCGAACGTAAACGTATCGCTAATCAATTACGTTCAGAAGGCTCTGCCGCATCTGAAAAAATTCGTGCCGATGCCGATAAACAGCGTGAAGTGATTATTGCGGAAGCCTTCCGTGATGCGCAAAAATTAAAAGGCGAAGGCGATGCCAAAGCAGCAGGAATTTATTCAAATGCCTATGGCAAAAATCCTGAGTTTTATGCGTTTTATCGCAGCCAAGAAGCTTACAAAAATAGCTTTAAAAGCAAATCTGACGTGATGGTGTTAGACCCAAGCTCTGAGTTCTTTAAATATATGCGTGGCGCGGGCGGCAAGTAGCCTTAAGGTTCTTTTCGTGAATTCCACAATTTTTCTGGCAATGGGCTTGATGCTGGTGTTTGAAGGCCTATTGCCATTTATTGCACCACAAGCTTGGCGCGAAACCTTTAAGCGCATGATAGACCTTAAAGACGGCCAACTGCGTTTTGTTGGCCTTCTCTCAATTATTGGCGGTTTATTGCTGATGTTTTTAAGTCGCTAGCTTATAATAGAGGCTATGCGTAACTGGTTACTTCCTGAGTATATCGAAGACGTGCTGCCTGCCGAGGCGGCGCGTATTGAGCAATTGCGCCGACAATTATTAGATTTATTTAAAGTGCATGGCTATCAATACGTGATTCCACCGACTTTGGAATATTTAGAATCACTTATCACTGGTACGGGACGAGATTTAGATTTGGCCACGTTTAAGGTGGTGGATCAACTCACTGGACGGCTGATGGGTGTTCGTGCTGATATGACACCGCAAGTCGCGCGTATTGATGCGCACATGCTCAATCAGCAAGGCGTTAGCCGCCTTTGTTATGCAGGCACGGTGCTGCGCACCAAGCCAGATGGCTTGGTGCGTACGCGCGAGCCACTGCAACTCGGCGCCGAACTTTTTGGTCACGCTGGTATCGAGAGCGATATTGAGATTCAACGCTTGATGATAAAAGCTTTGCAGCTATTGGGTTTGCAAGAGTTGCACATTGACTTTAGTCATGTGGCGATTTTTGAAAGTTTGGTGAAAGCGGGCAATATTAATGCGGATTTAGAAGAAGCGCTTTATGCTGCCTTGCAAGGCAAAGATAAGGCTGCCGTGGCCGAGTTGGCCGCGGACTTGGATGCGCCTATTTTGCAAGCATTGGTGAGTTTAACTGACTTAAATGGCGACGTTGCGGTGTTAGAAAAAGCCGAAAATGTGTTGCCAAAATTGCCTGAAATTGCTCAGGCATTGGCCAAGTTAAGTGTGGTTGCCAGTAAATTAAGCGATTTAAATGTGCAAGTCTCCTTCGATTTGGGCGAGCTACGTGGCTATCACTACCACAGCGGCGTGGTATTTGCTGCCTATGCACGTGGCTACACAGGCCCAGTGGCGCTGGGCGGACGTTATGATGAAGTTGGCATCGCGTTTGGTCGTGCACGCCCTGCAACAGGATTCAGCTTGGATTTGCGCGGTGTTGTCAGCGCACTTAGCCCTGCCAGCTTGCCTAAGGCAATTTTGGCGCCAGCAGGCAATGATAAAAGTTTGCTGAGAAAAATTGAAACTTTACGCACCGATGGTTTACTGGTGATTCAAGTGCTACCTAACTCAGAAGTCAATATCGCTGAGCTCAATTGCGCCAGTGCTTTGGTGCTGCGCAACGGCGAATGGCACATCGAAACCCTTAAGTAGTTAATTTTTAAAAATTATCATTAATAAAGCAGTTATTTATGGCAAAAAATGTAGTAGTTATCGGCACACAATGGGGCGATGAAGGCAAAGGCAAAATCGTCGATTGGTTGACCGACCACGCGCAAGGCGTGGTGCGCTTTCAGGGTGGTCATAACGCAGGCCATACACTGGTTGTGGGGCAGGGGGCGGCACAAAAAGTGTATAAATTGAACCTTGTGCCGTCTGGCATCGTGCGCACTGGCGTTAATTGCTACATTGGCAACGGTGTGGTGTTGGATGCTGGGCATTTACTCAGCGAGATTGCAGCATTGGAAAAGGGTGGTTTAGCAGTTAAAAATCGCCTCAAAGTCAGTCCAGGTTGTCCATTGATTTTAAGCCACCACGTGGCGATTGACGCTGCGCGCGAGGCCAAGCGCGCTATAAAAATTGGCACGACTGGCAAAGGCATTGGTCCAACTTACGAAGACAAAGTGGCACGCCGTGCTTTGCGGGTTTATGACCTGTTCTACCCAGAACGGTTTGCGGAAAAATTACGCGAAGTAATGGATTACCATAACTTTGTTTTAACCAACTACCTTGGCGCACAAGCTGTTGATTTTAATCGGCAATATGATGCCAGCATGCAACATGCTATTGCTTTAAAGCCAATGATTTCAGATGTTTCCGCAGATTTATACGCCGCCAATGATAGAGGTGAAAATTTATTGTTTGAAGGTGCACAAGGTACGTTGTTGGACATCGATCACGGTACGTATCCATATGTCACATCCAGTAATTGCACTGCAGGCCAAGCCTCTGCAGGCACGGGCGTGGGGGCAAATATGTTGCATTACGTGCTCGGCATCACCAAGGCCTATACCACGCGCGTGGGCGGCGGCCCATTCCCAAGTGAACTGGATATTGATACTGACGGCGCACCAGGCACACAGATGTCGGTGAAAGGCCAAGAAATTGGCACTGTGACAAAGCGCAAACGTCGCTGCGGCTGGTTTGATGCGGCCGCTTTAAGAAGGTCTGCACGCATTAACGGCCTCACAGGCTTATGCATCACCAAATTAGACGTGCTGGACGGCATTAAAACGCTGGATATTTGCACTGGTTATGAGTTGGATGGCAACGTGGTCGATTTATTGCCTGTGGGGGCAGATGATGTAGCGCGTTGCAAGCCAATCTACGAGCGGGTTGCAGGCTGGTCAGCAAGCACTTTTGGGGTTAAAACTTGGGATGGTTTGCCTGCAAACGCGCAGAATTATTTAAAACGCTTAGAAGCCCTTTGTGGTGTAAAAATTGCGATTGTTTCAACAGGCCCAGAGCGAGATGAAACGATTGTCATTGAGCATCCATTTTCTGCGTAAAATGCAAATTGCGTTGCAATACTTTGTTGCCGCATAAAAAATTATTGCTTACCTAATAAAACATATGCTGCGCTCAATTTTTTACTTGCGCCTCGTCTTGCTTAGCTCTTTGCATTTTATGTTTGCGTTAAGTTGCGAATGAGAAAATCAATTAAAAACCAAAAGCTTGCTTGGGCAATTACAGGTTCTGGGCATTATTTACGCGAATCCTTGCAGATTTTACAAAGCCTTCAAGCTGTAGATATTTTTCTAAGCAAAGCGGCGCTTGAAATCATCCAGCAGTATGGTTTTCAGGCGCAATTAGAGGCAACTGGTCACAAAGTGTATCAAGATAAAACCGCCAGCAGCGTGCCGGTGGAATTATTTTATGCAGGCAAATATCATACGCTGGTGATCGCGCCAGCTACCTCAAACACCATCGCAAAAATGGCCTATGGATTTTCAGACTCTTTAGTTAGCAATCTCTATGCGCAAGCAGGCAAAACGCGTGTGCAGAGCATTGTATTTGCTTGCGATACCTCGCCAGTGACTACTTCTGGCTTTATTCAGTCAGAAGCACCACGTGACAATCTTGTGCAGGTTTTTCCGCGCCAGATTGATTTGGATAACGTAGCAAAGCTTGCAAACTTTGAATTTACGCAAATTGTAAGCGAGATGATGCAGCTACAAGCCAGCGTTGAAGCGCGCTTAGCGGCTGTTGGCGCTATTGCCCCTATCCCTATCCCTATCCCTATCCCCTCTCCCGAAGGTGGGCAAGGGGTTTAAAACGTATGGCTGAAAAACTATTATTTGTAACAGGTAAATTGGCCGAAAAAAGCCTCAACAAAGTGTTGCAAGAAGTGCAAGCTAACCCCAAAACACCCAAGTTTAAATACCGCGTGGAGCAAATCGGCATTTCAGTTGCGGCACTGATGACGCCAGATTTAATCGCGCGTCGTCTAAAAAATTCTGGCAATGCCAACAAAATGATTTTGCCTGGGCTCTGCCAAGGCGATTTGAGCGCTTTGCATCGTCAATATGGCATCCCAGTGGAGCGTGGGCCAAAGGATTTAAAAGATTTGCCGCAGTATTTTGGACAACAAGGCATCGCGCCCGATTTAAGCCAATACAGCGTGCAAATTTTTGCCGAGATTGTCGATGCACCTGATTTAACTGTGGATGAAATAGTCGCTAAAGCCAATCAATTCAAGGCGCAGGGTGCGAATGTGATTGATTTGGGCTGTCTTCCAAATAAGCCTTTTAAGCATCTAGCGGATGCGATTAAAGCCTTAAAATCAGCTGGTTTAAGCGTCAGTGTTGATTCCATGAATTCCGATGAATTGTTACTGGCGGGCAAGTCTGGTGCAGATTATTTATTGAGTTTAACCGAAAAAACATTGTGGATTGCCGACACTGTGCAGGCCACGCCGATATTGATTCCCAGCCTACCTGGAAATATGACTTCGCTTTATCGCGCCATTGAACTTTGCCTTAAAAAGGGCAAACCATTTATTGCCGATGCAATTTTAGATCCGATTCATTTTGGGCTAACGGATTCGATTGTGCGTTATCACAAACTGCGCAAAAAATATCCGCACATATCAATCATGATGGGTATCGGCAACGTTACCGAGCTCACCGACGCCGACACCGCGGGCATTAACACCATTCTGTTTGGGCTTATTAGCGAACTGAATATCAACGCGGTGTTAGCGACTTCGGTCAGCCCGCACGCGGTAAATGCAATTGCCGAGGCTGATATTGCGCGTCGTGTCATGCACGCAGCAAAACGCGATGACAGACTGCCACGTGGCTACAGCAATGGTTTGCTGGGTTTACATGACAGAAAGCCATTTTCATATAATGCAACTGAAATTGCCGAATTTGCCGCACAGATTAAAGACCCGAGTTTTCGCATTATGGTGAGTGAGGCGGGCGTGCATGTGTATAACCGTGATAGCTTGTTACAAGACGTTGATCCATTTGCATTTTATCCAAATTTAGGCGTTGAGAATGATGCCTCGCATGCGTTTTACTTGGGGGTAGAGTTGGCACGCGCGCAAATTGCATATCAGCTTAAAAAACGCTATGTGCAAGACGAAGAGTTGAATTGGGGCATTAATACCGATGCACAGAAGACGGACGGCAGAGAAAGTCATCGCCAAGCTTCACTTAAAGAAAAGAAAAGCAAAAAATAATGATTTTTGAAACGATTATTACCAGTGTGAATTTGGCTGGAAAGCCGAATATCACACCGTTTGGTATTTGTTATGAAAATGACAATGTTATTATTTCGCCTTATAAACCTTCGACCACGCTGGATAATATTTTAGCGACAAAATGCGCCGTGATGAACTTAACCGACGACGTGCGCGTGTTTGCTGGTGCGCTTACAAAAAGAAAGTTTGGCGAACTGGTTTTAATTAAAAAAACAGTGCATACCAATAAAAATGCGGGTTTCAGGCTTGCAGATTGTTTGGCTCATGCGGAATTGGAATTACTTGTAGTGCGTGATGATGCAGTGCGTCCGCAACTTGTTATGAAAAAAACAACTGAAGACAACCATCAGTCTTTTGCCGGATTTAATCGTGCGCAAGCCGCCGTGATAGAGTTGGCGGTGCTGGTAAGCCGATTGCACATGCTGCCGCGCGAGAAAATTGAAACGGAAAAACAGTATTTGCAAATCGCGATGGATAAAACCGCAGGTGAGCGCGAAAAGCAAGCTTGGGGTTGGCTAATCGAGGCGATTGAAAATTTTTATGCCGAACAAGCTGGCAATCACTATACCTAAAAAACCGCATGATCAAACTTTTACTCAGTGTGAAAAATATGGAAGAAGCCTTACTGGCATTAGAGGCTGGTGTTGATATTGTGGATTTAAAAGATCCCAATGTCGGCGCGCTTGGCGCTTTGGATTTGCACGTAACAGAGCGCATTGTGCGGGCTATCAATGGCCGAGGGCTGTTAAGTGCGACGGTGGGCGAAAATCATGCTGCGCTTGATGAATTGATTGTTAGTATTCAAGCGCGTGCGCACTTGGGCGTGGACATCATTAAAATCGGAGTGTCTGCGCTATTTTATACGGCTGATTTTTTTACCGAAATGCGCAAATTGACAGGTGCGGGCGCAAAGATGGTCGCTGTGTTTTTTGCCGATGAAGCGATTGATTTTAACTTGCTTGAAACCCTGCAAAAAATAGGTTTTTATGGTGCGATGTTGGATACCAAAACCAAGCAATTTGGTTTGCTTGAACTTTTGGCTCAAGCAGAGATAAATAAATTCGTGCATTTGTGTAGCAATCTTGATTTAGAGTCGGGCTTAGCTGGCTCATTAAAGGCACAACATATTGAGATTGTTCGAGAAATTAATCCCACCTACATTGGCTTTAGGGGCGGTGTATGCAAAAATTTTAAACGGGAATCAGCCTTATCAGAAAATAAAGTGCTGGAGGCTAAAAGTATGTTGCGCCAGCACAACAAGAAACTAAGGGAAAGCGCAGTGAGTCTTAACGTTTAGCGTTGCATGGCTCAAGTGGATTATGTATAGTTAGCTAGTAGCTATTTGATTGAGTGCTTGTTTAAAGTTGGGTAACTAAAGGAGTTTTTGTATGAGTAAGAAAATAATCAATGTGGCTGTGGCGGCAACACTTAGTCTGACCGCGTTTGCGGCCTCTGCTGAAGACATGTTCCGTGGCGCATGGTACGCAGTGCCAGGCATAAGCTACATGAATACTGATAGCGATTTAGACGCTGACGATGGCGCAGGTGGCTTTATTAGCATTGGTAAGGAGTTATCACCAAGCTGGGATTTGCAAGGCCGTTTAGGTTATAACCGCGCAGATGAAGATACAGGTATTAGCGGCGCAAGTGGTAAATACAAACAAACGACCTTGGGCTTAGATGCTTTATATATGTTTAGTCGCGATAAATTCCGTCCATTCTTATTAGCTGGCTTGGGTGCTGCCCGCAACAATGTTGATTACAACGGCATTGTTTTGACAGACAAAAATAAAACATCATGGTTAGCAGGTTTGGGTTTGGGTGCTCAGTACTTGTTTACGGATAACTTTGGTTTGCAAGCAGATTTGCGTCATCAATGGAGCAAAGCCGAAGCAAAAAATGCAGCAGGAACTGTTGATGCAGACGGAGCTATTGGCAATACCTTGTTTAACTTGGGTGGCATCTTTCGTTTTGGCGCACCTGTTCCAGTAGTAGCTGCAGCTGCGCCAGAGCCGACACCAGTCGTCCCAGCCCCAGCCACAGCCCCTGTTCCAGAGCCAGTAAAATGCACGCCACAAATGGACACCATCACTGTGGGAGCTGAAAAACTCTTTGATTTCGACAAAGCTGATCTTAAAGATGAAGGGAAGGCTGCTTTAGATGAAGCGGCTGCAAAAATTAAAGCAAGCCCAGAAATTAAAGTTGTGATTGTCACTGGTCACACAGATCGTATTGGTTCTGATGCCTACAATCAAAAACTATCAGAGCGTCGCGCTCACCAAGTGACAGGCTACTTGGCTGCACAGGGTGTTGATCCATCTATCATCGAAACGGTTGGTAAAGGTGAATCAGAGCCAGTGGTGCAATGCACTGGCAATAAAGTGACTAAAAAATTAATATCATGCTTACAACCTAACCGTCGCGTAGAAATTCGTGCCGAAGGCAAAAGAGAAACCGGCTGTAACTAGCTTAGTTGGTAAGTAAAAAGCCTCGTAATGCGAGGCTTTTTTATGCCAGAATTTTCATATCAAATCGCTTAAACGTTATAATATCGACATGAAACTTGCTGTTGATTTAATCATAGAGGCGCGTTGGCTTTGCCCAGTGATTCCAAGTAATACGCTGTTAGAGCACCAAGCAGTTGTTATTCAATCGGGGAAAGTTTTAGACATTTGTTCACTGGCGTCAGCGAGTACAAAGTACGAGGCAACGGAAATTGCTCAATTAAATGAGCATATTTTAATTCCAGGGTTAATTAACTTACATACACATGCCGCTATGAGCTTAATGCGCGGCTTAGCCGATGATGTGCCTCTAATGCCTTGGTTAGAGCAGCATATATGGCCTGCTGAGCATGCGGTCATCTCACCCAGTTTTGTTCGTGATGGCTCATTGTTGGCGTGCGCTGAAATGCTTAGTGGTGGCATTACCACTTTTAACGATATGTATTTTTATCCGCTTGCCGCCGCCGAAGCTGCTGTGCAAATGGGTATGCGTGCCAATTTAGGTTTAGTGGTGCTAGAGTCTCCTACCAGCTATGCCAATGATGCTGAGGACTATATCGACAAAGGCACTGCGGCCAAAGACCAATTGCGCGATTCGCCGCTCATTAGTTTTAGCTTTGCGCCGCATGCACCTTACACGGTTGCCGATACTACTTTTTCGCAAATTAACACCTTGAGCGCTCAGTTGGATATTGGCATCCACACCCATTTACACGAAACGCAGGCTGAAATTACCCACAGCGAGCAAAGCCATGGTATGCGCCCAATGGCGCGTTTGGCTAATCTAGGCTTGTTAAACTCTACCGTCACCTTGGCGCATTGCGTGCATTTAAATACGGCAGAAATTAAATTATTAGCAGCACACGGCTGTAGCATTGCACATTGCCCCAGCTCTAATTTAAAGTTGGCTTCTGGTATTGCGCCTATTGCAGAATATACTAAACACGGTATCAATATCGGCTTAGGCACCGATGGTGCTGCGAGTAACAATCGACTCGATATGTTTGCCGAGATGCGCTTAGCCGCGCTATTAGCAAAAGGGCAGAGCGGTGATGCCACTGCAATTTCCGCCTATCAAGCGCTAGAAATGGCGACCATTAATGGGGCAAAAGCACTTAATTTAAGTGATAAAATAGGCTCCATTGAAGTGGGGAAACTGGCAGATTTATGCGCTGTGAAAATGAGCGACAGTACCATGCTACCTTGTTTTGATGCGGTTTCGCATTTGGCGTATGTGGCTGGACGCGAGCATGTAAGCCATGTGTGGGTGAGCGGCGATTTAAAATATCACAAACCTGAGTATAGCGCAGGTTTATTTAGCGGCGTGGAGTCGCAAGAACTGAGCGATATTGTGACTAAATGGCAACCCAAATTAAACGAATTTAAGTCGAACTAATAAATGATCAATGTAGATGCCTCTGAGTTAAATAAGTTTGCCGAGTTGGCGCATAAATGGTGGGATAAAAGCAGCGAGTTTAAGCCGCTACACGATATCAATCCACTACGCTTAAACTACATTGACCAAGCAGTTTCTTTGGCAGGCAAAACTGTTTTAGATGTAGGTTGCGGCGGCGGCATTTTGAGCGAATCGATGGCACAAAAAGGCGCAAAAGTCACTGGCATCGATTTAGGCGAAAAAGCGTTGAAAGTCGCGCAGTTACACAGCCTTGACAGCGGCATTGCTGTAGATTATCGGCTCATTGCTGTGGAAGCATTAGCAGAAAAGCAGCCAGCCAGTTTTGATGTGGTGACCTGTTTGGAAATGCTAGAACACGTGCCAGACCCAGCCAGTGTTGTTGCAGCTTGTGCTAAATTAGTAAAATCTGGCGGCCATGTATTTTTCTCCACCATTAATCGCAATCCAAAATCTTATTTATTCGCGGTCATCGGTGCGGAATATGTGCTTAATATGTTGCCATGCGGTACGCATGACTATGAAAAATTTATTAAACCCTCTGAGTTAGCAAGCTGGGTGCGGTCTGCAGACTTATCGTTACGTCACCAAATTGGCATGAGCTACAACCCAATTACGCAGCATTATTGGCTGGGTGGCGATGTTTCTGTCAATTACCTGATGCACACATGTAAAGAATAAGCATTGATTAATACCATTCTTTTCGACCTTGACGGCACCTTAGTGGATACCGCGCCAGATCTAAGCCACGCGCTGAATATCCAATTGCAGCGCCATGGCAAACCCGTTTTGAGCGATGCGACGATTCGCCCATATGCCTCACATGGCTCCAAAGGCTTGCTGGGCTTGGGCTTTGGCATCACACCAAAAGACGCGGATTTTGCAGAAAAGCGCGAAGAGTATTTGAATATTTATGACGAGGTGTTTACGCGCAGCCCTGTGTTGCTGGATGGCGTGGCTGAATTACTGCAAGCCATTGAAAATGAACAATTAAAGTGGGGAATTGTCACCAATAAGCCAGGCCGATTCACACGGCGTTTGATAGAAAGTATGGGCTTGCATCTGCGTGCAGCTTGCGTGGTAAGTGGCGATGACGCGCCACAGTCCAAGCCATCGCCTGCCACACTGTTACTGGCTTGCGAGAAAGTTGGCGTTAAGCCGATAAATTGTATTTATGTGGGTGATGCTGAGCGTGATATTCAGGCAGGCAAAGCGGCTGGCATGCAAACAGTGGTGGCACTTTTTGGCTATATTGATGTGACTGATAAACCGCATGAGTGGGGCGCGGATGCGCTGATAAAAACGCCAGCGGAATTACTGAAAGTTTTAAATAGCTCTACGTTCTAAAATCGCTTGTGCCAGCGTTCCAGAATCGACATACTCAATCTCACCACCCATCGGTAGGCCACGTGCAATGCGGCTGACAGCCACGCCACGTGTTTTTAATAACTCGCTAATATAATGCGCCGTCGCTTCGCCTTCCACCGTGTAATTGGTGGCTAAAATCACTTCTTTTACCACGCCATCCTGGGCGCGTTTGATAAGCTTATCCAAGTGAATTTCTTTTGGGCCAACGCCGTCAAGTGGTGACAGTCTGCCCATCAGCACAAAATACATGCCATTGTACGAATGTGTTTGCTCCATCATCATCAAATCGGTAGGCATTTCTACCACACAAAGTTGGCCAGATTCACGTTTTTCAGAATCACATAGCGCGCAAATACCAGTTTCAGAAAAATTATTGCACAGCGTGCAGTGACCAAGCACTTGTAGCGCGTTTTCTAGGCTGTGACCTAATTTTGTTGCACCATTTCTATCGCGCTGCAATAAGTGATACGCTATGCGCAGCGCGGATTTTGGGCCGACACCAGGCAAGCAGCGTAACGAATCGATGAGTTGTTCTAAAGCAGGTGGATTTTTCACGAATTAAACAAACAGGAAAACGTAACGAGCAAAGCCAAGCCGAGGCAAAAACTTTCGAAAAGCCAGAGTTTATAGGATATAAATGAGGATTTTGACAAAGTTTTTAACACGGTATTTGCAAGCGCAGTTGTTTGACTTAGAAAGGCAACTTCATGCCAGCAGGCATCATATTGCTCATGCGCGCATTCGATGTTACTTCGGCTTTGGTGCGCGCGTCATTAAGCGCAATCAATAACAAATCTTCCAGCGTTTCGCGGTCGTCCATCGCCGCATCGTCAATTACCACGCGCTTTACCGTGTTATTGCAGGTCATGATTATTTTTACCATGCCGTTGCTGGCGATGCCTTCTACCTCGGTCGTGGCGAGTTCCGTCTGTGCTTTTTGCATATTCGCTTGCATCATTTGGGCTTGTTTCATCATGTTGCCCATGCCGCCTTTCATCATCTTGCTTACTCCTTTTAATTAGGTTTGATTGAATTGGGGATAATCTGTGCGCCAAATTTTTGCATTAAATCTTGCACAAAAGGGTCGCCCATAATCGCTGCCTCTGCACCCGATTGCGCGACGGCTTTTTCGTTGGAATTTTGCTTGGCTGGCGTGTTAGCCTCAGCATCGATTTCAAAATTTAAGCGAATTTTTCTGCCATAATATTCATTAATCGCGCTGGATAATTTATCTTGATAACTGGCACTCAGCAAGTGTTTTTGATTTTCAGCAACGCGCAAAGTAAAGCTGGTTTGGTCATGGCTGATGAGTTCGCAATTTTGTGCCAGGGCGCGCGCTAAGCCAAGTTTTAAGTTTTGCTCGACTAATTTTTTCCAATGACCATCGAAAAAAGTTTCTGAAGGAATGTTTGCAGAGAAAGCGGGGTTGGAAGCCGTATAGATATTGGCCTGCGGGCCGGTACTGGAATGCTTTTGTCCAGTGGCATCGTCTTCGATGGTTTTTGATTGCTTTGCTTCAATTTTTTTAGCTTCGGTTGGTTTGGTTGGCGCTGTCACTGCTTGGCATGGCACAGTAGTTTGCGGATTTGACGCAGATTTTTCTGTTATTTTGGCCGCTACTTTTTCAGTTGGCGCAAACGCTAACATACGCAGCAAAGTCATGGTAAAACCGGCGTATTCATCGGGTGCCAAGCCAATATCACGGCGCCCTAACAGCGTAATTTGGTAATAAAGCTGCAAAGTTTCTGCTGACAATTTCGCCGCCAAATCCAATAACAGCGCGCGTTCTGGCAAATCATTCGCGATGGAATCCGGCACAGTTTGCGCCATAGCGATTTGATGCAGCAAATTGGCTAAATCATTTAACGCCGCTTCAAAAGAAATGCTACGCGCTTCCATTTGTTTGGCTTTTTCAATTAGCGCTACACCATCTTGTGCGAGCAAAGCGTGAATAACTTCAAATAAATAGTTTTGATCAATCGTCCCCAACATGCTACGTACTTCGGCTTCGTTCACAGTTTGGTTGCCATAAGCAATCGCTTGGTCAGTCAGCGAGAGCGCATCACGCATGCTGCCAGCCGCCGCGCGTGCAATCAGGTGGACAGCTGCTGGCTCAAAACCAATCTGTTCCTGGCTGAGTACGTTTTTTAAATGTTCCGAGATGGTTGGACTGGCCATTTGCCGTAGATTAAACTGTAAACAGCGGCTTAGTACGGTGACAGGCACTTTTTGGGGGTCTGTGGTGCCAAGGATGAATTTAATGTGCGCTGGCGGCTCTTCCAGCGTTTTTAGCAGGGCATTAAAAGCCTCTTTAGTCAGCTGATGTACTTCGTCGAGCATAAAAATTTTAAAGCGGCCTTGCGTAGGTGCGTAAGTGGCTTGCTCCAACAGCGTGCGTACATCATCAATGCCACGCGTAGAGGCGGCATTAATCTCAATGTAATCAATAAAACGGTCAGCATCAATGCCGGTACAGGCATTGCATATGCCGCAAGGTTTGGCGGTGATGCCAGTTTCGCAATTAAGTGATTTGGCCAAAATGCGGGCTAGGGTGGTTTTGCCGACACCGCGCGTACCTGTAAATAAATAGGCGTGATGCAGGCGTTGCTGGTCTAGTGCATTGCTGAGCGCCCGCACAACGTGCGCTTGCCCAACTAAAGTTTCGAATGATTTTGGGCGATATTTGCGCGCGAGGACTTGATATGACATAGGCTAAATTTTATCTGAAAACTGAGCTGATGGTTAAAACAAATTGGACTTAAATTGTTGGTACGCACATGACGCTGAAAATCAAAAATAGCAAGGCGGAGCGCCACAGGGGAACTGGCGCCAAAATTCATTTTAACAGTTTGGATGCAAGGTGCACGGAGCACAGAATCCGAGTGTTTTATGACGGAGAGGATTTCGAGTAGCGCGCAACGCCACAGATGATTGATTAAAATGAATTTTTAGGAGAGGAGGCGAGCCTTGCCCCCGGCACTTGCTTAATAGTTGTGGCTGCTGGCTTCCGCCCCTGACCAGATTGGCTACTTTACAATGCGGGGAGGCCCGCCAGCTGGGATTTTACCTTAATTTGTTGCATTAAAGCTAAATTAGCTTAAATATAATCAATAACTAATGCCCTGCAAGCCAATATCCATGCGGACTGCATGGCAATGTTTTTAGCCACAATGTTTAACTGGGGTTTTTTCTAGAACGGCCCATTCTTCATCAGAATACAAGCGTGAGCGAATGTGGAAGCGCATACCAGTGCCATTGTCGTACGAGAATTGACCGCCCATGCCAGGAATAGCATCTAAGGTTAAGTGTGTGTGTTCCCAATAAGCAAATTGGCTTTCTGACATGTAAAAACCGACGCCGTGCACTTCGCCCAGTTGCACGTCAGAGTCGCCGAGAATAAACTCGCCTTTACCAAAGCACATCGGGGTACTGCCATCGCAGCAGCCGCCTGATTGATGGATCATCAGCTCGCCATATTTGGCGCGCAACATGTCGATGAGTTGATTCGCCGCTTCGGTGCTATCCACGCGCGTGACTTTTGTGTTGGTTTGAACGTCATCCATCATACAACTCCTGAAAAGCCTTGTTTACTCCAAGTTAGTTTACTCCAACACCAGCGCTTGAAACAACAAGGGCGAGGATTAACCTCGCCCTGTTTCGCCATCCCTTTGTAAGCTTTCTTAATTAAAAGAAGCCTAATTTATTTTCGCTATAACTGACCAATAAGTTTTTGGTTTGTTGATAATGGTCGAGCATCATTTTGTGATTTTCGCGGCCAATGCCAGATTGTTTATAACCACCAAACGCGGCATGTGCAGGGTAGAGGTGGTAACAGTTAACCCACACACGGCCTGCTTGAATTGCCTTACCCACCCGATAAGCACGGTTACCATTACGGCTCCACACACCAGCGCCTAAGCCATAAAGCGTGTCGTTGGCAATGGCTAAAGCTTCCGCTTCGTCTTTAAATGTAGTGACGGATAACACTGGACCAAAAATTTCTTCTTGGAAAATACGCATTTTGTTGTGGCCTTTAAAAATGGTTGGTTCAATGTAGAAACCATCTTTAATAGCGCTATCCGCTTGCACTTTACGTGCGCCGCCTATGAGCAATTCTGCGCCTTCATCTTGCCCAATTTTCATATAACTCATGATTTTTTCCACCTGCTCTTGCGAAGCTTGCGCGCCAAGCATGGTGTTCATGTCTAATGGGCTACCTTGGGTAACCGCTTTGACGCGCACCATCACTCTTTTCATAAAGGCTTCGTAAATAGATTCTTGAATCAACGCGCGGGATGGACAAGTGCACACTTCGCCTTGGTTCACCAAGAACAATACCAAGCCCTCAATCGCTTTGTCAAAGTAGGCATCGTCCGCATCCATGATATCTTCAAAGAAGATGTTAGGTGATTTTCCGCCTAATTCCAAGGTGACGGGGATTAGATTTTGTGATGCGTATTGCATAATCAGGCGGCCGGTGGTGGTTTCGCCAGTAAATGCGATTTTTGCGATGCGTTTTGAGCTGGCCAGTGGTTTGCCTGCTTCTAAACCAAAGCCGTTGATTACGTTCAACACGCCAACTGGCAACAAGCTGCCAATAAACTCTAACAATACCATAATAGAAGCAGGTGTTTGCTCTGCTGGTTTTAACACCACGCAGTTGCCGGCAGCCAATGCGGGTGCCAATTTCCACACCGCCATTAAAATAGGGAAGTTCCATGGAATGATTTGACCAACAACACCTAGGGGTTCATGGAAATGATATGCCACCGTGGTTTCATCAACTTCGCACACCGAGCCTTCTTGCGCGCGAATACAGCTCGCAAAGTAGCGGAAATGATCGATGGCCAATGGAATATCCACATAAGTGGTTTCGCGTAGCGGCTTACCGTTATCAATCGTTTCGGCGATGGCGATTGCTGCTAAATTAGCTTCCATCACATCGGCGATTTTGTTCAAAATAAGCGCACGTGCTGCGTATGAGGTTTTACCCCAAGCATCTTTTGCGGCGTGGGCGGCGTCTAAGGCCAAATTCACATCTTTTTCTGTAGAGCGGGCAATTTGGCAGAAATTCTTGCCTGTCACAGGGCTCATGTTATCAAAATAAGCACCCTCTATTGGCTTAACCCATTTGCCGCCAATGTAATTATCATATTTGGCCTTGTAAGGGTGTTTTACGCCAAGGTCTGACAGTGTTTCCAAGCTCGCACTGCTTGCTTTATTGTCGCTGTCCATGCTAACTCCTTTAGTTTTTTAGTGATAATGTGGGTTTGATGCCCGCTAACTGTAAGCATTCATCGCCTTGTTTACAGATTAATGCTTGCAAAGAACTTGATTGAAGTAACTCATCAGTATCGCATGGAGTGTTGAATTATTCAATGCTTTTTGAGATTTAACGGTGTTCCCAAAGCTAGTTTTGGCATGGCGGATTCAATTTCAAAGTGCAAGAGTGCGAGCGGCCTTGTGAAAATTAAAGGCCAAGGCGGCTGAATACTTATTGACTTAAAGCCTAGGGTTTGTTTGTTAAATGCTTCATCTGTATTTCGACGCTGTTGTCATATATAATTCGCCACCGGCAATAAACAGCTAGGAGAGATGGATGAGCGGTTTAAGTCACCACCCTGGAAAGGTGGCACAGGGGCAACTCTGTCGCGAGTTCGAATCTCGCTCTCTCCGCCAGTAGCTAGTTTTACAACGTATCACAAAGTATCATAAACCCTAGTAAATACAACACATACAGCCAGTTTATTGCATCAACAGGCATCAATTAATCGCTTGCAATCTTACAATAAATTGGGGTAACATTTGGGGTAACTTAACTTACCCCAATTTAGAGTTACCCCAATATGGCACTTTCAGACACCGCTATACGCACCGCCAAGCCCTTAGATAAGGCTTTCAAGATGTATGATGAAGGCGGGCTATTTTTACAAGTTACCCCAAGCGGCGGTAAATGGTGGCGTTTTAAATATCGCTTTGAGGGTAAAGAAAAATTACTCTCGTTTGGCACTTATCCCGAAGTTTCACTTTTAAGCGCAAGACAAAGGCGCGACCAAGCGAGAACGCTATTAGCAAGCAACCCGCCCATTAACCCCAGCGATAAGCGTAAAGACGATAAATCCGAGCGGGTGGCTAATAAGACAAACACCTTCGAGCTTTGGGCTGGTAAATGGTGGCAACATTGGCAGTCTAGCAAAAGCCCTCGCCATGCAAGATATGTGATGCGGCGTTTTGAGTTAGATGTGTTTGATACTTTAGGCAAGCTCCCAATAAACGACATACAAGCACAGCAAGTGGCCGATTGCGTTAAGGCGATAGCGGGGCGTGATGCGCTGGATTTAGCCAAGCGCGTACATCAAACCATTGGCCAAGTTTTTAGATACGCTATCGCGCATAACAAAGAAAGCAAAGTCACCCGCAACCCTGCAACCGATATTAAGCCTAGCGATATTATTGAAGCGCGCAAAAAAGAAAATTACGCGCGCATTGAAATAAAAGAGTTACCAGCGTTATTGCGGGCGATTGATGCAAGTAATTCACAGCCATTAACAAGGTTGGCAGTAAAGCTGATGGCCTTAACCTTTGTACGCACAAGCGAGCTAATACAAGCGCAATGGAGCGAGTTTGATTTAGATGCCGCACAATGGCGAATAGCACCCGAGCGTATGAAAATGAAAACGCCGCATATTGTGCCACTTTCAAGGCAAGCAATCCATATTTTGCAGTCACTTAAAAACCTTACTGGCGATGGCTTGCTGGTGTTTCCAAATAGAAACAGCACAAATAAAGCCATGAGCAACAACACCATTTTAAAAGCGCTTGAAGTGATGGGCTATAAAGGCCGCATGACTGGCCATGGCTTTAGAGGGCTAGCCTCAACCGCGCTGCATGAGCAAGGCTTTGACCACCAGCATATCGAGCTACAGCTTGCCCACCAAGAGCGCAACGCCGTTAGCGCGGCCTATAACCATGCGCTTTACCTTAAACAACGTTCCAGCATGATGCAGCAATGGGCAGATTATTTGGATGAACTTAAAGCGGGTGCAAAAATAGTACCGTTTAAGCAAGCATGACCAATTACGCGCATTGCTAAATGGCATTTCATAAAATGAATAAACTACTGTTGCT
Source organism: Methylotenera oryzisoli (assembly GCA_945907735.1). Taxonomy (GTDB): domain Bacteria; phylum Pseudomonadota; class Gammaproteobacteria; order Burkholderiales; family Methylophilaceae; genus Methylotenera_A; species Methylotenera_A oryzisoli_B. The sequence continues at coordinate 5,522 of CAMDTL010000006.1, read as the reverse complement.
AATACTCACCTTTATATTTATAAAAATTAAGGACTAATCATGGAGAATGAAGTGAAATCATCAAAAGCAGGCAAGTGGATTTTAGTAGCTGCACTCGTATTTGCGGTATATGTAGTGGTAAATTCAAAGTCTGTTATTCAAGACCCCGCCAGTCAAGTAACCGCCTCGCCCACAGAGCTTAGTCAAAGCTACATTGAAAGAGAAGACGCTGCGGACAAGGCGGCTATTGATGAAGTGTTACGCAATCCAGCATGGACACCTAAAACTCAACACGAAGAAGACTTATTGGAGATACGAATGAATGAAGAGATTGCCTTTATTCTCAAAAAAAGGCAAGAAAGAGATGCTGTCGAATTATCAAAACAAAAACATCTAGATAAGCTAGCAAAAGACGATGCGGACTATCAGGAAAGATATGCAAAAGAAGTTGCTACTGCGGCAGCTTCTCCATCTGTACAAACTGAATTGCCAGAGATAGCTGCTGTAGATGAAGTGGCACTTCCACCGCTAACAGAAGAGGCTATTAAAAAGTAATCAGTTTAATTAGCCACACCTAGCCCGACGGGGCGAACACTAAGCAACCCTAGCTTAGCTGGTGTGGTTTCTCAAATAGGGATTAGGGGTTGCAAATGAATTTAGAAGAATTTAAAAGTGAGTATTTCGAACAAGATAAAATATTTCAAAGCAAAATAAATCCTGATTTTTCTTATACAGAAATTGCATCGCAGCAAAGCTTGTTCGTTAGTAATTTAATACATAGAGCCTTAGAAAGCGAAGATAAGGATCAAATCATAGATTTTATTGCGTTCTTAATTTATGCAGGATCAACTCAAGAAGTTTTAGCTGTAACATTACATGGGTATTTAAATGATAAAGCTATCCCAATTATCAATAATCAAGAAAATTTCAATGTTTCATTAAAGTCCGCTAATTCAACATTAAGCATGATAATAGAAAAAAATACTCTAGCTAGACAAAAGGGTGCGTCTATAGCTCACCAGAAAACGGATGAGTATAAAAAAGAAATAATTAATAATTATAAAAACAATAAAGCTAGTTTTGATTCAAAAGATATTGCGGCAATTCATTATACAAAAACTTACCCTTTGGAATTTTCAACGATTAGAAATTATTTAAAAAATCAATGACTGGTATGTGCTAGCAAACATCGGGCTATGCTAGCAAAGGTGATTCTCCTCAATTAAATAAATCTACATGATGTGACCTGTTACTTACAACAACAGGAAAACTCACAATGAAACATAATCGTATCGCATGGATAAATAAATACATGGTTAATATCTGCATCACACCTCCTTTTAGGAGTGATACAAAGTGAAACTAAATTTAGAACTTACTCAACCTATCCCCGAAGCATTAGTAAATTTTGAAAGCTTGCCAAATTCCAGTTTTATCAGACTCCCCGTTCTCAAACGTCTATACGGCGTTTCAAGCGCCACAATTTGGCGAGGTGTTAAAAACAAAACCATACCAGCGCCAGTAAAATTATCCGAACGCTGTACATGCTGGAATGTTGGCCAAGTACGCGCTGCACTTGCAGCGAAGGCCATGCAATTATGAATCAAATTGATTGTGACCGCTTTCAAACTTGCTCGGCCAATATCTGCCCGTTAGATGCGGAGTGGCCAAAGAGAAAACATCTAAACGGCGAACGTGTTTGTTTTTACCTGATAGAAGCGCAAAAGAGTGGCGCAAAGGCCATTTTTGATAAGTGTGAGCGAGGGTATCTGTTTGAGCTAATGCAAACGGCTACACCCAATATTATTGCCAAGCACTACCCCATTAAACGCGCGTTAGAACAAGCCAAGCAAACAGGCTCGCGCATGGATAGGAAAATCGGGGTGGCGCTATGAATTACCACCTGTCTAGCGCAATTGCGAGAGTGTAAACCATGACCCAAAACCGTAAAGCACCAGCTTATCAGGAATATGCTGCCAGCACTTTAGCAAATCGGCAATTTAGACTTATGACGCTCGCCGAGCGGGGGTTGTTTCATACCTTGCGCCTAGAGTGTTGGGAAAACAAGCAAGTGCCAAGTAACGACCATCAGCTGGCTAAGTATCTAGGGTACGAAGTTAGCGAGATTCAGATAGCTTTAACAGATAACGTAAAAAGCTTTTTTGTTGAAAGTAATGGTTTGTTTTCATGCCCTGAAATTGAGGATTATCGACAACATTTAGATGATATAAAAATCAAGCAAAGAGAAGGCGGAAAACGTGGCGCAGCTATGACAAATGGCAAACAAAACAAGCCTAGAAAGCAAACCAGTGTTAGTGATGAGGGTAAGTCGTCGGCTAACTCGCAAGTAGCCCGTCGAGTTGGTGTCGAGTCCGCTGCTTGACCAGCTGAGCTAATCCCCCAGAAAAGAACATTTTACAGTATTTGTAGGCTAGGCAGAAGGTTCAAGGCGGGGTATTTTGCTAGTGGCAGAATAGGGGTGTGTTAGAAAAAATCCTGAATCCGGAGATTTTTAATTATCAAGCATCAAAACTTTTGACGGTGTTTCAAAAAGTCATTTAAAACGACTTTTAGGATTCAGGTGTTAATTGATATTTAGCAAACCAGAGCTCTTCAGCGTCTTGTCTAATGAGATCTTGATATGAGCAGTAGTGCAACAGCTATTAACAAAAAGGCGAATATTTTATTGAGTATATCGGCATTTAATTTCTTATGAATAGATTTAGCAATGACAATACCTACAATGGAGCTAATAAGAGAAGGGAGTGCAATGTTCCAGTTAATATTTTGTAAAGTTAAGCTATTTGTTAATACAATAAAGAAAGAAACAATTGAGATTGTTGTAAGTGAGGTTGCAATAATTGATTGATGGGTAAGTGAAGATAATTTTCTTAAGGCAGGCACAATAATAAAGCCACCCCCAACGCCTAACATTCCAGATAAAAATCCAGTTAAACTTCCTGTTAGCATCATAAAAAGAGAACATTTTTTTGTCCAAATAAAGCGTTTGGTATTTTGATTTTGGTCACATTTCATTGTTCCTTTGTGGTTAAGGTCACCCTTAGACCTTAAGGTATTAAATGCTGACCAAAATAAGATAATAGAAAATATGGTTGATAGTATGTGATTGTTTGTTTGATGAGCAACCCAAAGACCCAAAGCTGAAAAAACAATCCCAAAAATAGACATTAATATCGCTGCACGATATCTAACATGACCTTGTTTTAATCCTAATATTGCAGAGACAGTAGATGCTGATAATACTGTCATAAGCCCAATAGGTGCTGCTTCAATAATACTTAACTGCGTAAAGCTTACAATAAGAGGGACCGATAATATACCTCCCCCCGCGCCCGTAAGACCCATCACTATGCCAAGAAAGAGACCAATTAATAAAAAGACTTCCATGGCTATGTTTTCCTACAAAATTGATTGTATAAAAGATTAATCATTTCTATAGCATGTTGATTTTTGAGCTGGTAATAAATGAACTTTCCATCACGCCTTGTTTGCACAATTTTATTTTTACGAAGAATGGTTAATTGTTGGGATAGGGTTGGTTGTTTGATCTGTGTAGATGCCTCCAGCTCTTGCACACACTTTTCTTCTTGAATTAATTGGCACAAAAGAGCCAACCTATCTGCATTAGAAAATACTTTTAGGTATTTTTCTGCCTCTAAGGCGTTTTTCTGTATCTTTGTATAATTAATAGTCTTTGTAGTCATTTAAAATGCTTTTATTATATTTTTATATATAATATAATAAATTTAATTAAATTAAAACAGTTAAAGAATAACAAATGATATTTAGACAATTATTTGAGCCCCTATCAAGCACATATACCTATCTTATTGGATGTGAGGAAACGGGAAAGGCTATCTTAATTGATCCTGTAATTGCATCTATGGATCGTGATATTGAAGAGCTTAAAAAGCTTAACTTGACACTTGAATACTCAATTGACACTCATATTCATGCAGATCACATCACTAGTTCTTTACACCTAAAAGAAAAACTTAAAAGTAAGATTGCAAATCCCATAGTAGATAAACTGCCATGCGCTGATCTATATTTAGAGGAAGGGAAGCCCTTGCAGATAGGTAGCATAAAATTAGAATCTCTTCATACGCCAGGACATACGCCAGGACATTTTGCATACATCATTAATAATGCTGTTTTAACAGGAGATTCACTTCTTATTGATGCATGCGGAAGAACTGATTTTCAAGGTGGAAGCTCAGAGCAACTTTACATAAGTATTCATAAAAAGCTTTTTACCTTGCCAGATGATTATCTTGTTTATCCAGGACATGATTATCAGCAACGGTTTGTTTCAACCATAAAACAAGAGAAAACCAAGAATTCAAGGTTAGGCAATAACAAAACATCGGAGGAGTTTATGGAGATTATGAAAAATCTTAATTTACCTTACCCTAAATTTATTGATTATGCTGTAAAAGGTAATCAGCTTTGCGGTGTGTGTCCTGATGATTTGCCTGAGAATTTGCAAAATTATTGCAAACAAATGACCGAGAGTTACCAAGGTTAAACTACCAAATCAAAATGGTCATTCAATCACTTATTGGTGGATCAATTATTGGCATAGCTGTTTCATTGCTATTACTTTTTAATGGAAAAGTTTTAGGTGTAAGTGGTATTTTAGGTGAGCTTTTCAATAATCCACTTAGTAAGAACTATTGGCGATTATTCTTTGTGTTAGGCCTTCTTATATCACCCCTTATTTACAGTATCTTCCATTCAATCCCAATCATTGAAATCACATCTAATAAACTACTGATTATTGTAGGTGGTTTATTAGTAGGATTTGGAAGTCGCTTAGGATCAGGCTGCACCAGTGGTCATGGTGTATGTGGTTTAGCTAGATTGTCTGTAAGGTCTTTCATAGCAACAATGACATTCATCTTCTTTGGCTTCGTAACAGTTTTCGTCATACAAAATGTGCTGATATGAGCGCCATCATCGCTTTATTAGTTGGCATCATTTTTGGGGCAGGTTTAATCATTGCCCAAATGACTAATCCATCAAAAATTATTGGGTTTTTAACTTTCGGTCAAAATTGGGATTCATCATTATTATTTGTTATGGCGTCTGCAGTTTTTTTTAGTTTTTTTGCTTTTAATTTCATCAAACAAAACAATAAAACATTATTGAATTTAGATTTTGAGATACCTAAGCGCACTGATATTAATTTATCTTTGATAGCAGGAGCAGCTATATTTGGAACAGGATGGGGAATGGTAGGTTTATGTCCTGCACCTGCGATTGTATCTTTGGCATTTGGTAATTCACAAACATTATTGTTTGTGATATCGATGTTAGTGGGAATGTATCTATTTAAATTAACAAAGAAATAACCATCAAAACTTTTGACACTTAATAAAATAAAAAAGCCACTCTTAGTAGTGGCTTTTTTTATGTTCGGTGTGCTTAGGTGTGCTAGGTGATTTTACTTCCAAAAAAACTTCTATCTCTGCCACTGCTAGGATCTTACAGGGCGATAAGTCTTGATATTTAACTGATAA
>CAMDTL010000005.1 GCA_945907735.1 Methylotenera oryzisoli | reverse complement strand
GGCCGTGAAACGAACCAGCGCCAATGATAGTATGCTTTTTGCATGCGAAAGTAGGTCACTGCCAAGCTCTTATTTAAACAACAAAACCCTCCATGTGAGGGTTTTGTTGTTTGTACGGCCTGATAAAACCAAGCAAAAACAATTCGCGTAGCGTGCCGCTGATGCCAGCATGGATATTGACTTGCAGGGCGTGTGGTTTGGTGAGATGAAAGCATCTTATTGCGATTAGCCCACTTGGGCTATTGCATGCTGATTAACAGCGACTGCTGTTATTCCGACTAAAAACGCCTTAATCTGCCCCAAGGTCTGTTACTTTGCTACTTCCCTATGGGCCCCCTACTTTGCAGCATGAGCAATTTAGAGCTTCGACTATTCAATTCAGACGCAACTCATATTTCAAAGGTTAACAATTTTTCTAGCTTGGTTAGAATCTTAGCAGCATAAAACTGCTAAGATTCTGCTATGTTATTTTTCAATCACGCATTACCGTTTGAGCTGTTTGTTGGCTTGCGCTATCTGCGCGCAAAACGCAAAAGTCACTTTACTACCTTTATTTCAATGACCAGCATGATAGGCATTGCACTTGGCGTGGCGGTGCTTATTATTGTGCTTTCGGTGATGAATGGTTTTGGTACCGAGTTGCGTAATCGCATTTTAGGCGTGGCTTCGCATTTGCAAATTACGCAGGGTGACAATACGCTTTCAAATTGGCAGCAAGTGATGCGCGGCGTGGATGGCGTGCCGCATGTGCTGGCGGCGGCGCCTTTTGTTATGGGGCAAGGTATGCTTTCATATGCTACTGCCGCACAGGGCACGCTGGTGCGTGGTATTGTGCCTGCAGATGAAGTTAAAGTGGCAGAATTTTCCGATAAAATGCAAGTGGGCAGTTTGGATGATCTGCACGCAGGCGCATTTAACATTATTTTAGGTGCGGATTTAGCCTACGCTTTAGGCGCAACGGTGGGCGAAAAAGTGGTGTTAATGTCGCCCTCTGGTCAAGCAACGCCAGTAGGCACCATGCCGCGTATGAAGCAATTTAAGCTCGTGGGGTTGTTTGAAATGGGCTATCAAAATTATGATTCTGGTTTAGCGCTCATTCACATGGAAGACGCCGCTAAATTGTATCGCATGGGAGACAAAATTACTGGTTTGCGTTTAAAGTTGGATGATCCATTTTTAACCTCAGAAGTCGCGCCAGCTATCGCTACCAAGCTGAGCAATCAAGGCGATTATTACATCAGCGATTGGGTGCAAGAAAACCCCAATTTTTTTGCCGCACTTAAAATGGAAAAACGCCTGATGTCGATTATTATGGTGCTGGTGGTGGCGGTTGCTGCGTTCAATATTGTTTCTACGCTTATTATGGCCGTCATCGATAAGCGCGCCGATATTGCGATTATGCGTACTTTTGGCGCCAGCCCACGCAGTATTATGCAGATTTTTATTATCCAAGGTGCGTTGATTGGTGTCATCGGCACCTTGCTAGGTGCCTTGCTGGGCATTTTAGTTTCGCTTAATATCGATGTGATTGTGCCGTTTATTGAGCAAATATTTAACACCAAATTTTTGGCTAAAGATGTCTATTACATTACCGAAGTGCCTTCACAATTGCTGTGGTCTGATGTCATCGCTATTACGCTCACCTCCTTTATTTTAAGTCTGTTGGCAACACTTTATCCCAGTTATAAAGCCTCTAAAATCAACCCTGCTGAAGCGCTGCGCTATGAGTAGTATTATTAGCTGCCAAGCACTTTGCAAAACCTATCAAGGCTTAGATGTCGCAGTACTCAATGGCATTGATTTAAATATCAACCAAGGGGAACAAATTGCCATTGTGGGCGAATCTGGATCGGGTAAAAGCACGCTACTGCATTTGCTTGGCGGTTTAGATGTGCCTACCAGCGGCACGGTAGAATTATCTGGTAAACAATTAAGCCAATTATCTGAGACTGAAAAAGGTTTGCTACGCAATCAATCGCTGGGGTTCGTCTATCAATTTCATCATTTATTACCAGAGTTCACGGCAATAGAAAATGTCGCCATGCCTTTGTTTATTCACCGTTTGTCGCGTGCGCAAGCGCTTTCACAAGCGGCAGAAATGCTCACAAAAGTAGGTTTGGCGCATCGTTTGGAGCATATGCCAGGCGAGCTTTCTGGCGGCGAGCGGCAACGTGCGGCGCTGGCTAGGGCGTTGGTAACGCAACCCGCGTGTATATTGGCGGATGAGCCCACTGGCAATTTAGATCGCGTTACTGCAAGCCAAGTATTTGATTTGTTGCTAGCAATTAATCAAGAGCAAAATACCAGCTTGGTCGTCGTCACGCATGATTTGGGTTTGGCGGCAAAAATGCAGCGCCAATATCGGTTACAAGATGGCAAACTTATCGCGTTTAGCTAGATGATAATAGCTGTGCCCATATGATTATTTTTGCATTGGGCTTTGTGTTTGGCGCTTGGCTGTTGCAACTACAATCCAACCTACCTGCCATGCAGATTGCATGGATATTGGCTCCCAGCTTTATTATTTTCATTAAATTTCAACATAAATATTTAAAAATATTAAGCCTTTTTGTTCTCGCAGGTTTGTTGGGTTTTTTCTGGTCAGCGATTTTCGCTACGATTCGATTGAGTGATGCATTACCGCAAGATTGGCAGCAGAAAAATATCGACATTATCGGGGTGGTGGCGAGTTTGCCAGAAGTCACCGAGCGCGGCGAGCGTTTTAGGTTTGATGTTGAAAAGGTTTTAACAAATGATGCGCTAAATCCACCAAAAATCCCACAGCATATTTCGCTCAATTATTATCGAGAAGTTGGATCTAGCAAGCCAGAAAACGCCCCCAGCCTGACTAACTACTTTCACGCGGGCGAGCGCTGGCAATTTACGGTACGCCTCAAACGTCCGCATAGCACCTACAATCCACATGGTTTTGATTTTGAGGCATGGGCGCTGGCGGAAAACATGCGCGCCACGGGCACGATTCGCAATAAAAGTGCTTATAAAAAGCTCACCAATTTTGTTTTTAAACCTAGTTATTTAGTCGAAAATAGTCGCGAAAAAATCGGCAATATAATTACGCGAACGCTAGCCAATAAGCCCTATGCTGGTGTTATTCGCGCGCTAGTGGTGGGCGACGACAGTCAAATTTTACAAGCGCAATGGGATGTATTTTTTCGTACTGGCGTGGGGCATTTGGTATCTATATCGGGCCTGCACATCACCATGCTGGCGGGCTTGGCGTTTGCCATTACTACATTTATTTGGCGACGATTTCCGGGTGTGGTGATGCACCTGCCCACGCGCAAAGCGGCGACTATTGTCGGTGTGCTGGCCGCCCTTTTGTACGCACTGTTGGCGGGCATGTCGGTGCCCACGCAGCGTACATTGTTTATGCTGATAACGTTTTCTGCTGCGCTATTATTCGGTCGCAATTTGGCTATTTCGCGTGTGTTAGCCATCGCGTTAATCGTCGTGGTTTTGTTCGATCCGTGGGCCGTCATCGCCCCAGGTTTTTGGCTGTCATTCGGCGCAGTCGCGCTCATCGCTTACGTCACTGTGGCAAGATTAAAAGCCGCGCATTGGCTAAAAACGGCCATCAACACGCAGTGGGCGATTTCACTGGGTTTGTTGCCATTGCTCATTTTTATGTTTGGGCAAACGTCCATCGTTTCGCCGCTGGCCAACGCATTTTCCATTCCAGTGATCAGTCTTTTAGTTGTGCCTTTGGCGATTTTTGGCAGCCTGTTAAATCTAGACTTTATGTTGCAGGCTTCACACTGGATATTGGAAATGTGTATGCACGGTTTAAATTGGTTGGCAACTTTGCCCACTTGGCAGCAAGCTGCGCCGCCTATGTGGACGCTATTTATCGCTATGTTTGGTGTATTGTGGCTGTTGCTACCGCGCGGCTTTCCACAGCGTTGGTTAGGACTAGTGTTGTTGTTTCCGTTATTTTTGGTCAATATTTCAAGCCCAAAAAATGGCGAAATGCAAGTGGTGGTGTTAGATGTTGGCCAAGGTTTGGCAGTGGTGGTTCAAACTAAAAATCACACCTTACTTTACGACGCAGGATTGCGCTATTCGGCACAATCAGATGCGGGCGACAAAATTGTGGTGCCGTATTTGCGCGGCCAAGGCGTTAAAAAACTGGATGGTTTTATAGTAAGCCATAACGACGCGGATCACAGCGGTGGCGCAGCTTCTGTGCTGGCACAAATGCCTGTGACGTGGCTAGCCAGTTCATTCGATTTAGCAGTGGGCAATCTGCCTAAAAAAGCCATTAAATGCTTCACAGGCCAGCATTGGCAATGGGATAAGGTAAATTTTGAAGTGCTGCACCCGAGTATTGAAAGTGATGAAAATGTCAAAATAAAAGACAATAACCGTAGTTGCGTGGTGAAAGTGACAAGTCAATTCGGCAGCCTATTGTTGACGGGTGATATTGAAAAAGAGGCTGAAAAAGCACTTTTGGCGACTAGTCTGCAGACTGCTATTCATATGCCTTCTGGCGATGTTATTTTACAAAATAATGTGCTTAAAAGTGATGTGCTTATTGCACCGCATCACGGCAGTAAAACGTCCTCCACCGCAAATTTTGTGCAAGCCGTTGGTGCAAGGCATGTTATTTTTACTGTGGGGTACTTGAATCGGTTTAAACATCCTAAGCCATTGATTGAAAAACGTTTTGTTGAAAGTGGTGCCTTGACTTATCGGTCGGATTATCAAGGTGCATTAAAAATAGATTTTACGCGCATTCATCCCATAAAAATTGAGGCTTGGCGCCAAAGCCAGTCGCGCTATTGGCACGATAAATTCTAATCAAAAACTTATGAAAGAAACTTGCCGAAATGCGTGCTTCCAGCTAAAGTGGCGGTAGTTTTTGAATAATTAAGGAGTATCGCTGTGTGGGAAATCATTCAGGCCGCTGGCTGGCCAATTTGGCCGTTGATTATTGCATCTATTATCGCGCTGGCGATTATTGGTGAGCGTTTTTGGGCCTTGCGTGATGAAGTGGTGGCACCAAGCAACTTGCTGCCAGAGGTACAAAAGTGGCTGGGGCAGGGTGGCGTCACTAGAGAGACATTAGGTAAGTTGGAAAACCATTCCATGTTGGGCCAGGTGTTTGCCAGTGCGCTGGTGAATGCAAAAAACTCACGCGAAATTACCAAGGAAGCGATTGAGGAAACTGGTCGCGCCGTGGCGCACAAGCTAGACCGTTATTTACCTACGTTAGGTACCATTGCCACGGTGGCACCTTTACTGGGTTTGTTGGGTACGGTTATTGGTATGGTGGAATTGTTTGGCTCGTTTACCAATAGCGGCCACGATGTGGCGCAATTTGCGCGCGGTATTTCTGTGGCGCTGTACAACACGGCAGCCGGTATTGTAGTGGCGGTGCCAGCAATGATTGCTTATCGGTATTTTCGCAGTAAAGTGGATAGCTTGTTAGTCGATATGGAACAACAAGCCATTAAGTTGGTTGAAATCCTGCATGGTGAAAGAAAGTAGCGTATGAACTTTCAACGCGGCAAAGCACACGAAGAGCTAGAAATAAACCTAGTCCCCTTGATTGATGTGTTGCTGGTCATTATTATTTTCTTGATTGTTAGCGCCACCTTTGCCCGCACTAGCGAGCTACAGATTAATTTACCCACCGCGGAGGCTAGCAGCTCAGCTGACAAATCTTTGGTGATTACCGTAGAAGTCGACGCGGGCGGCCGCTACATGGTCAATGGCAATGAAGTGGCGGGTGGTGATGTCGGGCAAATTTCCAGTGCGCTTACTCAGGCAGCTGGCAATGGCAAAGAGCCAACAATCGTGATTAACGCCGATGCGAAAGCGACGCACCAAAGTGTGGTGAATGTGATGGAAGCGTCACGCCAGGCCAATTACACGCACATTACTTTTGCTACGCAAATTGGCGCTGAGTAGTATTGATTATTTTATTCTCGCATTGGACGCCACGTTTTCAATGTTTAATTAATGTCGAAATCCTCCCGTAATAAACATAAACCGCCGCATATCACCAACACAAAAATGTTGTATATGCGTTTGTTTCGCTATGCTTGGCAGCACAAAGTTTTTTTCGCCATCAGCATTATGTCAATCGTTATATTATCTGCCAGCAATACTGCTTTTTTAGCACTCATTAAACAGGTCACAGACGAAGGTTTTGTGAATAAATCGCCTGATAAAGTGGCGTTCTTACCGCTTATGTTGTTTGGGCTTATGGTCTTGCGCGGCTTGGCCAGCTTCACTTCTACCTATAGCATGCGCCATGTGGCGCGCCATGTGGTGGCGACCTTGCGGCAAGAAGCATTTGCGCGCCTTATGCAACTCCCTGTTACTTTTTTCGATGCAAATTCGGCTGGGATGATGACTTCAAAACTCACTTTCGATGCCGAGCGTTTATCTACTGTGACCACGCGCGTGGCGATGAATGTGGTGCGCGATGCGCTGACTGTGGTGGGTATGGTGTGCTATATGCTGTATCTGGATTGGAAACTCACTTTAATTTTTGCGCTGGTGGCGCCACTCATGGGCTTGTATCTGCGCAAGATGACGCCCAAGCTACGTGCCAGCGCCAAGCAAGTGCAAGTCAGTGTGGGCGAGATGACCAAAGCGGCGGAAGAAGCGATTTCTGGGCAGCGTATTGTGAAAATTTTTGGCGCGATCGATTACGAATATGATCGATTCTCTAAAATTGTGACTAAAAATCGTGCGGTAGAAATGAAGCTCACGCGCATCTCAGGGTTTAATAGTTTGGTGGTGGAAATTCTTGCCGCAGTCGCACTGGGCTTAATTGTGTATTACTCGGTTGGGCACTTTACCGCGGGCGAGTTCGCGGCCTTTGTGGGCGCATTGTTGATGATGATTTCGCCGATTAAGCACATCACTGCGGCGAATGAGGATATACAAATTGGTTTGGCTGCCGCACAAAGTGTGTTTGAAGTCATCGATACGCCTGCCGAAATTAACGAAGGCGAAACACAAATTACGCGCTCGCGTGGCGAAATCACATTTAAAAATGTGAGTTTACGTTACGAAAATGCTAAAAAACCTGCGCTTAATAATTTAAGTTTCACTATTCAGTCAGGCGAAAAACTGGCGCTGGTTGGGCGTTCTGGCGGCGGTAAAACGACCTTGGTTAATTTATTGCCACGTTTTTACGAGTTGCAACAAGGTTTGGTATTGCTCGATGGCGTGGATATTCGTTCGCTAGAATTAAAAAATCTACGCAGCCAATTTTCGTTGGTCAGTCAAGATATCATTTTGTTTAACGACACGATTTTTAATAATATTGCTTATGGCGCCTTACGAAACGCGACTGAGGCAGAAGTGATTGAAGCCGCCAAGGCCGCTCATGCCTGGGAGTTTATTGCGCAATTGCCAGATGGACTGCAAAATGAAATCGGCGACCGTGGCGTGCGCCTTTCTGGCGGCCAGCGCCAGCGCATTGCCATTGCACGCGCGATTCTTAAAAATGCGCCAATTTTATTGCTGGATGAAGCCACCAGCGCGCTGGATACCGAATCGGAGCAACACGTGCAAGCGGCGCTGGATACGCTCATGCAAAACCGTACCAGTATTGTGATTGCACATCGTTTAAGCACCATTGAAAACGCTGATAGAATTTTGGTCATGGATCAAGGCGAGATTGTCGAATCTGGCACGCACCAAGCGCTAATCAAAAAGAATGGTTACTACACGAAGTTATATCAAAAAGAGTTCGACTAGGTTCTTGTGAAGAACTTTATCCAAAATGCTTGGGTGAGAAAAAGCGCATTTTTTTATGTTGTTTTAGTTCCATTATCTTGGCTGTTCGCGGCCATTGTAGCGCTTAGGTATTGGGCTTATCGCGCTGGCGTGTTGCAATCGTATGCGTTACCCGTGCCAGTGATTGTGGTCGGTAATATCAATGTGGGCGGTAGCGGCAAAACGCCCGTGGTGATTTGGCTGGTGAATCAGTTAAAGCAGCAAGGTTACAAACCTGCGGTGATAAGCCGTGGCTATGGTGGCAACGCAACGCAGGCAACCAGCGTTACGTCAGCAAGTCTGCCGAGTATCGTCGGCGATGAGCCAGTGCTAATCGCCAGTCGTAGTGCTTGCCCAGTGTGGGTGGGGGCAGATCGTGTGGATGCCGCAACGGAGTTGTTAAAAGCACATCCAGAATGTAATGTGATTATCAGCGACGATGGCTTGCAGCATTATCGTTTAAAGCGCGATTTTGAGATTGCAATCGATGATAATACAGGTCAGCAGACCTTATACCTATTACCTGCTGGGCCATTGCGTGAGCCGCTTGAACGATTAAATACAGTCGATGCGATTGTCTGTAATGGTGAAAAGACGATAGCCAATGCCTATCAAATGCAGCTGGTCGGCGAGCAATTTTATAATCTCACAGATAAAAGTTTAACCGCAACAGCGGCCGACTTTAAACATAAAAAAGTGACTGCCATCGCGGGCATTGGCAAGCCAGAACGTTTCTTTGAGAAGTTGCGCGATTTAGGGCTCAGTTTTGCCAGCGTCGGTTTTTCTGACCATTACGCATTTACCGCGCAAGATTTAGCTAAAATTGATTGTGATGCGATTATCATGACAGAAAAAGATGCTGTAAAATGTAACCTATTTGCGAGCAAAAATTGCTGGGTATTGCCCGTTGAAGTCAATATCGATACGGGTTTGACGGCATCTGTTTTAAGTAAATTAGCAAAAAAATAAGGAAATATGATGGATTCAAAATTACTGCAAATTTTGGTCTGCCCAGTCACCAAAGGGCCGCTCATCTACGATAAAAAAGCCAACGAGTTGATTTCAAAATCGGCGCGGCTGGCGTATCCCATTCGCGATGGCATTCCTGTGATGTTAGAAGACGAAGCGCGTAAATTATCAGAAAAAGAGTATTTGGCAGATTGATAATGCGACAGATAATTCAAAATCTCGTGATACAGAGCAAGGCGCACGGAGCGCAGAAGCCGAGACAGTATGTTGTATTACGGCGAGGTTGCGATCCCTGCGCAACGCCGCAATGTGCACGAGAGATGAATTATGTTTAAAGTTGTCATTCCTGCGCGCTACGCTAGTACGCGCCTGCAAGGCAAGCCGTTATTAGACATCGCTGGAAAGCCAATGGTAGTACGGGTTGCAGAGCAGGCGGCCAAAAGCGGCGCAAGTGAAATTGTGATTGCCACCGATTTTGAAAAAATTATGCAAGTGGCAAGAGAGCATAACATTAAAGCCGTGATGACCAATATTAATCATTCTTCTGGCACCGATAGAATCGCCGAAGTTGCGCAACAATTAAATTGGGCAGACGATGAAATTGTAGTGAACGTGCAAGGTGACGAGCCACTCATCGATCCAAAATTAATCAAAGAAGTCGCCGCATATTTGGACAGCAGCAAAGAAGCCGTGATGGCGACCGCTTGCCACGCTATCCATGATGAAGCCGCGTTGCTTAACCCTAATATTGTCAAAGTGGTGATGGATGCCAATGGCAACGCGCTGTATTTTAGCCGTTCGCCAATTCCATATCCGCAGGACGAAATTTATAAAGCCAATATTCAAGCCTATCGCCATATTGGTATTTATGCTTATCGCGTCGGTTTCCTTAAAAAATATGCGCAATTAGCAGTGACAGAGCTGGAAAAAATCGAGAGTTTAGAACAACTGCGCGTGCTGCATCACGGTTATAAAATTAGCGTGACGGTGACTGCAAATGCGCCCGCAAGCGGTGTAGATACGCAAGCAGACTTAGATTACGTCAGAGGTGTTTTTAAAGACAAATAATAAACCAGGCTCTAGACTATCAGAATTAATCTGATAGTCTAGAGCCTGGGGTGTAAATAATTTTGTGTAAAAGCTAAATTTAAATCAAATCGCAGACTCGCCTGTTTCGCCCGTTCTAATGCGCACAACCTGTTCAACAGCGCTGACAAAAATCTTGCCATCGCCAATTTTTCCTGTATGTGCAGCTTTGATAATGGCTTCCATGGCAGTTTCTACCATTTCATCGGTCACCACTAGCTCGATTTTAATTTTTGGAAGAAAATCAACGACATATTCGGCGCCGCGATAAAGTTCAGTGTGACCTTTTTGGCGGCCAAAGCCTTTTACTTCGGTCACTGTGAGGCCGTTCACGCCGATTTCAGATAAGGCTTCACGCACTTCGTCTAACTTAAATGGTTTAATCACCGCTTCAATTTTTTTCATGCTAGCTCCCTAGTTTATTTTGTATAGTCCAGTTAATCAAACTTCAATTTACATGTTATCGGATAACGCCTATCTTTGCCAAATCCACGTTGCGTAATTCTAACCCCAACTGGCGCTTGGCGGCGCTTATATTCGTTGTGGTCGATTAAATTTGTGACGCGGTTAACGTCTTTTTCGGTAAATCCAAGTTTAATAATCGCGGCGCGACTTAAATCTTCTTCCACATACGCTTGCATAATGGCATCTAAAATTTCGTAAGGCGGTAAACTGTCTTGGTCGGTCTGGTTGGCGCGCAGTTCGGCGCTAGGTGCACGGGTGATAATGCGTTCTGGGATAATTTTGGAAATGCTATTGCGATACTCAGCCAGTTTGTACACCAGCGTTTTAGGTACGTCTTTTAATAATGAGAATCCACCCGCCATGTCGCCATATAACGTGCTGTAGCCCACCGCCATTTCTGATTTATTGCCAGTAGTCAGCACAATGCCGCCAAATTTATTGCTTAGCGCCATCAGCAACATGCCGCGAATACGCGCTTGCAGGTTTTCCTCGGCGGTGTTGAACGGTAAATCACCGAACTCTGGCGTCAAAGTCTCCCGAAAAAGCTCGAATAAATCTTTAATCGGCAATTGGCTATATTTTACGCCGACTAAATTAGCCATTTCCACGGCATCATCAACACTTATGCTGGCGGTAAATTCGGATGACATCAGCACCACTCTTACACGCTCTTTGCCGAGCGCATCCATAGAAATTGCTAGAGTAAGCGCAGAATCGATACCGCCCGACAAACCCAACACTACGTTGGGGAAGCCATTTTTATTGACGTAATCGGCTAAGCCTAATTTAAGCGCGTTGTAAACGGCTGCTTCTAAGCTCAATTTTGGTGCGATAAATGCTCCAGAAGGCGCATGGATATTTTCCTGCACGTTGTTAATTTCTACGACGCCTAATGTTTCTTTAAACGAAGGCAATTGCTGCGTAACGCTACCTTCTTTGTTTAGAACAAACGATGCTCCATCAAACACCAACTCATCTTGGCCGCCGACCATATTCACATAAATAATGGGTAAGCCCGTTTCTTTTGCGCGCTCGGCAATCACTTCATAGCGCGTTTCCAGCTTGTCCATGTGGTAGGGCGAAGCGTTGAGCGCGAGCAGAAATTCCGCACCCGCTTGCTTGGCCTTAAGTGATGGTGCGGCTTCCCAGCCATCCGCACAAATCATCACCCCAAACTTTGTGCCAGCATGTTCAAAAACGAGCGGCGTATTTCCCGCCTCAAAATAGCGTTCTTCATCGAATACGCTGTAATTGGGCAAACATTGTTTGTGGTAAGTCGCGACGATTTTGCCGTTTTCGAGGATGGAAGCCGCGTTATACAGTTTTTTATTGGCTAAATGAGGGTGACCAATTAATAAAGTAATTCCAGAAACTTGCCCTGCAATCCGCTCCAGGGCTTGTTCGCAGGCATGGTTAAAATCATCGCGAAATAACAAATCTTCGGGCGGATAACCGCACAAAGCGAGTTCAGGCGTAATAATTAAGCTGGCGCCCGCTTGCTGCGCGCGATTGGAGAAATCTAAAATTTTCGCCGCATTGCTTTGAATGTCGCCAACAATGCAATTAATTTGTGCAATTGCGACTTTCATCAGGCTTAGTATTTGCCGCCCGCGTTTTTAATCATACTTACAATTTCGGGGTTGCCTTTTTTAAGCGCATACACATACGCGGTCAGGCCATATTTATCGCGCGTTTTCACACTAACTTTGTTTTCCAGCAACAATTTCACCATGTCTTCAGAATTGGTATCCACCGCCAACTGCAATAGCGGCGTACCTTCTGAGTCTTCGTGGTGAATATCAGCGCCTTTTGCAAGCAAAGTTTTGGCAGCTTCCACTTGCGCTTTTTTCACCGCCCAAGTCAGCGCGGTCCAGCGTGATTGATCTTGCTCGTCTACCTTAGCACCTTTGCTCAATATATACGTTACCGCAGACGCGTGGCCTTCGCGCGCGGCATACATCAGCGCGGTGGCACCCAATCTATCATGCGCATTGGCTTGTGCACCTTGCGCCATCAACACACTAATGGTGGCTACATCACCACTTTTGGCGGCGTACATCAGCGCAGTTTTACCGTCATCGGCGTTGGCGTTGGCGTCCACACCATACTTAATCATCAAATCTACGATCTCAGAATAACCAGAAGTCGATGCCATGCCGAATGCGCTCCAGCCACTTTCGTCTCGAATTTTCTGGTCTGCGCCTTTTTCTAGCAACACTTTTACCGCTGCGATGTGATTTTTTCTAGCCGCAAACATCAGCGCAGTCCAGCCGCCTTGGTCTTTTGCGTTGACCTCTGCACCTTTCTCAATCAACGCCGCAGCCACGTCTGCTTTGTCTTTACGTGCCGCGTACATCAGCGCGGTGATGCCTTCTGCATCTTTAGTATTGGCGCTTGCGCCGCTTTGCAGCATGGCTTTTACGGTTGCTAAATCGCCCTTGGATGATGCGGTAAGCAAGTAGGCGACATTTTCCGCAAAGCTTATTGAGCTTGCAAAAAATATGCATAAAAATACAATTAGTTTTTTCAAGTTAGCTACTTTCTATTGTACGGCTTTAATTTGCATTGCTTTAAGCTTTATAGCTTGTAACACGGCTTCACCTAAACCTGCGGGCGATGTTGCCACCACGCAACCTGCATTTTCTAGCGCGCTGATTTTATCTTCTGCACGGCCGCTGCCACCCGAAATAATCGCGCCAGCATGTCCCATGCGCTTGCCTTTTGGCGCTGTTAGCCCGGCGATATAAGCGGCGACTGGCTTGCGGACGTGATGTTTAATAAAATCCGCTGCGGCTTCTTCATCAGCGCCGCCGATTTCGCCGACCATAATGATTGCTTCTGTTTCAGGGTCTGCCTCAAATAAGGTTAAGCACTCAATAAAGTTTAAGCCTTTAATCGGGTCGCCGCCAATGCCGACACAAGTGGTTTGACCTAAACCTAGCGCAGTCGTTTGATGCACTGCCTCATAAGTGAGTGTTCCAGAGCGTGACACCACGCCCACCCTGCCTCGCAGGTGAATGCTGCCTGGCATAATGCCAATTTTGCACTCATCTGGTGTGATAATGCCAGGGCAATTTGGGCCGATTAATTTCACGCCGTTCGCTTTTAAGGCTGCCTTCACATTGAGCATATCCAGCACCGGAATGCCTTCGGTAATACACACAATCAATGCTATGCCTGCATCTGCGGCTTCTAAAATCGAATCTGCTGCAAATGGCGGTGGCACATAAATGACGCTGGCGTTGGCTTGTGTTTCGCGTATCGCATCGCGCATGGTGTTAAATACGGGCAAGTTCCAATGCAATTGCCCTCCCTTGCCAGGCGTTACACCGCCGACCATTTTGGTGCCGTAAGCCAGTGCTTGTTCGGAGTGGAAGGTGCCTTGTTTTCCCGTGAAACCTTGGCATAAAACCCGCGTATTTTTATTCACTAAAATACTCATGCAACCATGCTTTCTACCGCTTTTACCGCTTGTTTTGCCGCATCGGTTAAGTTTTCTGCCGAGATAATATTTAAGCCGCTTTCACGTAACATTTTCTTACCTAACTCAACGTTGGTGCCTTCCAAACGGACGACCACGGGAATAGTCAATCCCATCTCTTTCACCGCTGTAATAATGCCTTCGGCAATAATATCGCAGCGCATAATGCCGCCAAAAATGTTTACCAAAATCGCGCGTACATTTTTATCTTCCAAGATAATTTTGAAGGCTTTGGTCACCATTTCTGCAGATGCGCCGCCGCCAACATCTAGGAAATTGGCGGGCGCGCCGCCATGCAACTTGATGATGTCCATGGTTGCCATTGCCAAGCCCGCGCCATTGACCATGCAGCCAATGTTACCGTTAAGCGCGATATAATTCAGTCCCGCCTCGTGCGCGGCGGCCTCCTTGGTATCTTCTTGACTCCAATCGCGTTGCTCGCTTAAAGCCTTTTGTCTGTAAAGCGCATTGTCATCTACGCTCATTTTACAATCCAGCGCGACTAATTTTCCGTCGGCTGTGATGACTAAAGGATTAATTTCCAGCAAACTTAAGTCATTGTCTTTGAGCAATTTGTACAAGCCTTTTAGCAATTTGGCAAATTCCGCTACTTGTTCTATATTGAGTTTAAACGCCAAATTACGTGCTTGAAAATCCACCAAACCGTTGAGTGGGTCGCACACTTCCTGCAAAATTTGTTCTGGGTGTTTGGCAGCGATTTCTTCAATATCCATGCCGCCTGCAGATGAAGCGACGACGACAATGCGCTCTAAGCTTCTATCCACCAACATGGATAAATACAGCTCGCGCGCAATCGGCAATGTTTCTTCCACTAATACTTGGTTGACCATTTGACCATCTGGCGCATTTTGGTAGGTGACTAAATTTTTTCCTAATAACGTTCTTGCAGTTGCTTCAACTTCGGCGATGGATTTTACCAACTTTACGCCGCCCGCTTTGCCGCGCCCACCAGCGTGAATTTGTGCCTTCACTACAAAGGTATTTGCCTTGATGTTGTTAGCGGCTGCAAGCGCAGCATTGGCATTGCTAGCAACCGCACCAATAGGCGTTGCTAGGCCATATTTTTTTAATAAATTTTTGGCTTGATATTCGTGTAGATTCATTTTCAGATGGATTCAATAGCTATTTTTGATTACAGCTGGTATTTTCGCGCAAAAGCGGCTTAGAAGCTAGTAAAAAAGGCCATGCTGAGTAGCTATGGCCTTTTTAATTCACGATGCTTACAAACTGCTACAAGTCTGCTTCCCAAGCATTGCCGTAAACTTTCCCATTACGAGACAGAATAAACATTTGGTACATGCTGGTGACCCACATAAAGGTAGAAGCTAAGCTATAGCCGATGCCGCCAATGATGGTGAACCATGCAAAACCAGGGTTTAGTTTGGTGAGCCACCATGACAGCACATCCATAATTAAAAATCCGAACGGGAATGCGATGACGAGGATTTTCCATTTTCTTGGTACGCCGACGGCGAAGCTGAAAATAAAGCTCATAAAGAAGAAAATGAAACTGATGCCAAATAAGTGAATATGTGAAACCCGCGTGAGGCTTTGCACGCTAGCACCTTTATCTACCACCGCTCTTTTTTGTACCTCTGTGTACTTGGTAAAGTCTGGAATGCCAGGCACCGTGCTGTGACACATCACACAATTTTTTGCGAATACATCTTTGAACTGTGTGTCCCACTTGGCTTCTGGCGCACCTTGGCGCGCCCATTTAATAATTTCATTACGTACTTCGGCGGGCGCATTGCCTTTCATAGAGCCATTTAATTTGCTCTCGATCGTGGTGCCGTTGCGATCGCCATAATAGCTATAAACCACGTCGTCAAGCGAGAGCCCAACTTTGCCATCTGCCATGCCGTGCGTGAGCAGTATTTGTAAGCCAGCCATGCACAAGCCCACGCCTATCACCAATAAATAGCCTGCGAACAGCGCTTTAAGCGGCATGGGTAAATTGGGTAAATTAAGCCAGGCGAGGTTTTTTGGTGTGGATTTCATGCGTAGCTTTCAGGTGATTAAAACGGATAAAAAATCATAGCATTCAAATGTGAAATCACAAAGACATGATGCCGATTAGCGGCTACTGCTATAATTTCATTTTTGGTTAATTGCGGACGATTTCATGCGTTTAGTGGTTCAGGGTCGCGCCATTCAAATGGCGCATTTGCAGCATATTCATAGCCTGGTCGGCAGCAGCGCGCAGTTTATACAAATCGCCGAGCACGCCTATTACTTACCAACCAATTTGACGGATGTTGAAGCAGTTAAAACCTTTTGTGCCGAGCAACAAATTGATTGCGCGCTAGTGCCTGATAACCAGCGTTTAAGCCATTTTGGCTTGTGCGTGATGGACATGGATTCGACACTGATTAACATTGAATGCATCGACGAGATTGCTGACATGATGAACCTAAAACCACAGATTTCGGCGATTACCGAGGCTGCGATGCGTGGTGAATTAGATTTTGCGCAAAGTTTACGTAAGCGCGTCGCTTTGCTAAAAGGCTTGCCAGAATCTGCGCTACAAAAAGTTATCGATGAGCGTCTGCAAGCCAACCCTGGCGCGCATGAATGGATAGCCGCGTGCAAGGCCAATAACATCAAAACTATGGTGGTTTCTGGTGGCTTTAGCATGTTTGCCAATCACGTCAAAATCATGCTGGGCTTGGATTGCGCGGTTGCCAATACCTTTGAAATCATCGACGGCAAGCTCACTGGAAATATTTTGGGCGATATTGTGGATGCCGATAGAAAGGCGCAAGAATTGGTGAAGTTGCGCGATAAGTTGGGCTTAAAAGCTGACCAAGTCATCGCCATCGGTGATGGCGCGAATGACCTGAAAATGATGTCTGCGGCGGCGGTTGGTGTGGCTTATCACGCAAAACCTGTTGTGCAAGCGCAAGCGACATATACGTTGAATCACTCAGGCTTGGATGGCGTAATTCATTTGTTTACGACTTAAAAATTTCTGTCATGCTGAACCACGTATCGTAGTACGGGGCATGCTTGATTCAGCATCTTACGCATCTTACGCATCTTACGCATCTAGAGCTAGATTGCGGGCTGAGCCCGCAATGACAGTAAGTTGTTATAATAACGCCAACTCAGCTTCGCTGAAACCAGCGCTGCGTCTGGCCTCAAGATTAAATGGCGGCTTGAGTTTTGGCGCTTCGTATTGTTGGCAAAGTTGCTCAAAAGTCGCAATCGGTTCTAATTTTTGCTGGGCACAAAGCCAGTTAAACCATACATTGCCAATTGCCACATGGCCAATTTCGTCGCGCAAAATAATATCAAGAATTTCCGCCATTTTCATGTCGCCTACTTGTGTGAATTTGTTTCTTAACGCTGGCGTTGCGTCCAAGCCACGCGCTTCCATGGTGCGCGGCACCAAGGCCATGCGTGCGAGTACGTCATCTTTGGTTCTATCCACCATTTCCCACAAGCTGTTGTGACCCGCAAAATCGCCATAGGCAAAGCCTAAAGTTTGTAAATGCGCGTTTAATAGCGAAAAGTGATAGGCTTCTTCGCTAGCGACTTTTAGCCAATCTGTGTAGTAATTTTTTGGCATATCGTCAAAGCGCCAAATTGCATCCAGCGCCAAATTGATGGCATTAAACTCGATGTGGGCGAGGGCGTGTATTAGGGCGGCGCGACCTTCAGGCGTGCGCATGGAGCGCTTGGGTAATTGCAAAGGTGCAACTAATTCAGGCTTTTTTGGTCGGCCTGGGATACTAGAGATGCCACTGGATTTAAGCACTCCAGTGCGGGTTTGGGAGGCGCCTGGATGTTGGACTACATCGCTGCTTAGATGAGTGCTTTTTAATGCTAAAACACCTTTAGTTTTTTTCTCAGCGTCGCATTCACACAGCCAAGTTAAGGCTAATTGACGCAGCTCGTTCATTTATTTAAGCGGAATAAAATCCAACTCGCCCACTTTCATATCTGGCACCATCAAATACGCTTCATCTTTGCTGATGGCAATATCGGCTGCCGATTGATAGCCGTCTTTGAATAAAGTCACGTCACCTTGGGTGCTTACGCTAAACACTTTGCCATTTTTCCAATCGCTCACAAACATCGTCCCGTTGGCGTGATGCACGATGCCATCGCCGCCGCCAAAACCTTCCGCAATGTCGGTCAGCACTTTGGTTTTTTGATTGTAGCTATACAAAATGCCAGAGGTAAAATCCACATAAAGCAACACGTTTCCAGTGTCATCCGCCAGCAAGCCGTTAGGCGCTATCACGCGCGCATCCTGTTTGCTGTCGATGAGTAGCGCCACTTTTCCTGTGGTGTCGATTTTGTAAATCGCGCCGCCTTTGCCGCTGCCCATAACATCGCCGCTATCAGACGCATATAAATTGCCTTGCGGATCGGTTTCCAAATCGTTCAAAAAATGCGGCGTGACGGGAAAAGCTGTTGCTGCTGCAAACACAGTGCTTGAGCCATCGGGGGAAACTTTCAGCACTTTAGTTTTATCGGCTACGTATAAATTGATGCCGATTACCGCCAAGCCTTTCGGGTCGTTTAAACCTTTACTAAAAACGCTACGTTGGCCAGATTTGTCTAGCATGGTAATTTGGCCATCACCATCTTTACCAAACTCACCAATTTCTGAGATGAAAATGCGTCCATCTTTAGTTTGTACGACTGATTCTGGCATTTTTAAGCCAGTGATTTTTTGTAGCGGCGCGCTAGCCTTTTTTGCGGTGTCAGGTTGCTTGGCGCAACTTGCGCTGAAGATAACCGCAAATAACAGTAAAAATAGTTTTTTCATGTGGTGGATTCAACCTTGAAGTACAACAACATTAAAGCTAGATAATACCTGCTCAGGTGTTTCCCAGCAAAGGGTTTTTCGTGGCCTTGTATTGAGCGCACGTTGAGTCTCGCACAGATTGAGCTAGGTCCGATTTAGTAGAGGGGGAAGTCATCAGAATTATGCTGCAATTTGATTGCTAATGTAATACTGATCGGCGAAGTCAGCAGGTATTTGATTGCCTATTTTTACATGCCGCCGAATGCGCTTATAGAACACCTCAATGTATTCAAAGATACATCCTTTTAGCAGTTCACCCCTCGGCACGCGATAAAGAAGCAATATATTTGAGCATGTAGCGGCCCTCTAAAATTATGGTTTTTTGTAATTAATGCGATAAATAGCGTCCGCGCGATCATCCGACACATACAACGCGCCATCTGGGCCAGTAATTACATCTACAGGGCGACCCCAAGCTTGGTTATTATCGAGCCAGCCCGTGGCGAAATCAACTACTTCGACCGGCGTTTCGCCATTAAATTTCACGCGTACCAATTTATAGCCACTTAATTTTTCGCGGTTCCACGAGCCATGTAGCGCCACAATCGCATCGTTTCTATATTCGGCGGGGAAATGGGTGTTATCTAGAAACGTCACGCCAATTGGCGTGGAGTGCGAAGTGAGGGTGATGGCAGGCGCAGCGGCAGTTTTGCAAAAATCTGGCTCGCCCACAAAATTGGGGTCTTGCGTCATGCCACCCTTACCATCGCCCCAGCAATGCGGCCAGCCGTAGTGTTTGCCAGGCTCGATTTTGTTGAAATGTTCAGGCGGGATTTCGTCATTGACTTTGCCACCTTTTTTGTCCGAGCGCATGTCCGCACCGTTATTAGTGGCAAACATGCGACCCGTTTTTGGGTGCCAAGCGAAACCCTGAGAATTGCGCAAGCCACTTGCCCAAATTGGTGCCAAGTTATTAATGGGAGATAGGCGATGTCGCCCAGCGATTTCTAGCCCGCCAGCCGGCTTGCCTTGCCGTGTGTAACGCAAAATCGTTGCGCGCGTCGGTTCGTCTTCCACACACACATTACAGCTGGAGCCGACGTTAATATACAGAAAATTATCAGCGCCAACTTTGATGGTTTTTAGCGTATGACCACCGCTGGGAAGCCCAGATATAAAAGGCCTCACAGACCATTGACTATTATTTTTGCTTAATTTTACGATACCATCTTGATTGGCCACCAGTAGATCGTCACCTACAAATGCCAAACCATTTGGCGCATTGAGTTTGTCAGAAATTAAAGTAGGTGTAGCAATAGATGTTCTGGCAAGCCCGTCTCTATTGGCTGCTGGCAGCATAACAATTTGATTGTTTTTGGTCAACGAAACAAATAAATGACCATTTTTATCAAATGCCAACATGCGTGGCGCGCCGTCTAACTTGGCGAAAATAGCAATCTCAAAGCCTGCTGGCAAACGCAAGTTTAGCGTGTGCGGCGGCTCGGCCGCGCTAGCGCAAGTGAGGGTTGATAGGCTGCAAAGCGCTAATTGAATATAGGTGCTGAGTTTGGTGAAAACCGCTTCGAGCATGGTCGAAATTAAGTTAGCACGTCTGACCAAATATTGGCCGCCCAAGCGCTTGCATATTGGCCTTCTTGCTCGGATGGGCTGGTGGAAACGCCGCCGCCATCGGCCGAAACCATGATTTTTTTGCCTGCGTCGTAACGGTATACATTCGCCACATGCATGGCTTGTTTGTCGTTGACGTAGCTGTAGCAAGTGTTGGCGAAAACTGGCGTGGGGTCTGGCGCGTTGCCGCTCATCAGTGCGACGATGGCATTGGCGCAAACGCGCGCTTGGCTGGTCGCCATGTGTGCAGATTTTGGTAACCCGGCCGAAACGCTATCGCCGATGACGTGAATATTGGGCACAAGTTTAGATTCGTAAGTTAAAAAACTCACCTCGCACCAAGGGTAATCTGTTTCGGTGAGACCAGCCATTTGCGCAGGTTTTCCAGCACGTTGCGGCGGAATAATGTTCAGCACATCTGCCTTCACTTTGTCGAAATCTGTGGTCACCGTTTTGCTTGACACATCGACTTCTACCATTGCGTTATTTGGTCTGTAATCAATCATGCCTGCGTACATTTCCGCCCAAACTTTGGTGAATAAGCCTTTTTTCGAGACAATTTCTGGGTTGGCATCCAACACGATAATTTTGGCAGTAGGTTTGTGAGTTTTGAAGTAACTTGCGACTTGGCACGCGCGCTCGTAAGGCCCTGGCGGGCAGCGGTAGGGTGCTTTAGGTACATTCATCACAAATATGCCGCCATCTGGCATCGCTTCTAATTGCTTGCGCAAATTCACAGTTTGCCAGCCAGCTTTCCATGCATGCGGAATTTGTTGCTGTGCTTCGGCTGACTGTAAGTTTGGAAGCGCGTCATAGATAAAATCAACACCAGGCGCGATAATCAAGCGATCGTAGCTGATTTCGCCACGTTGCATAATTACTTTTTTGGCCGCGGAATCAATCGTAGTGACTTCGTCATTCAGCCATTTTACGCCATGATTTTTTTTGACTAAGTCGTAACCAAAAGTCAGGTCGTTGATGCTTTTACTGCCGCCTAACACCAAATTACTGAGTGGACATGAGACGAATTGCGCAGATTTTTCGATGACCACCGCTTCGATATTACCTAAGCTCCACATGCGAATATACTTGGCTGCCGTGGTGCCTGCGTAGCCGCCACCGACAATCACCACGCGGCCTAGTGGCGGTTTGCTGGCGCGTGAAAAGCTGTTGTGGCTGAGCAATAATGCGCCTGCAGCGCCTGCTGTTTTGATAAAGGCACGCCGATTCAAGGTCACAATTTTATTCATGATTAGCCTTTAGCGTTTGTGTCTTTGGTGGCTGACTAGAGATGCGTTTTTGTTGCGAAAAATAATTGGCAAGAAAATTAATTTCAGCAACATTAATGCCCTTGGCATGATGGTGCATCACGGTGGCTGGGCGGCTACCATCTTTAAAAGCCAGCATTTGTGCGGTGAAATAGCGAGCATCTACACCAGCCAGTGTCGGCGTGATGCCTGTGCTATTGCCTTGAGTTCCGTGGCAGGCTGCGCACGAGGCGGCTAGTGTGCGAATGTGGAATGTGTTGCTGAGAGTATCTGCTGAAACAACAGCATCAGCTGCGTTACCAGTGAGTGGTAGGCCAGCTGAGGTGATGAGTAGGTTTACTAAAAACCAAGCTTTAAGTTTCATGGTGTTTTACATGCATATAAAACACTAGTTTAAATGCTTCTTGTGACTATATTAAAAGCATTTTGCTTCTAGGCAGCCATCATCTTTAACGCCAAGCCCAGTTAAAAACTCTACCATGCGCGGGTTGCCTTGATCGCGGTAGAAGCGAATTAAAGAAACGTCACCTTTAAGCTTGATGTTGACATCGGCACCGCTGCTGGCTAAAAGTTTTACCATATCCTCTTGCATATTAAGCGCGGCTAAATGAAACGCTGTATGGTGCGCAACTGGGTGGATATAATTGATGTCAGCGCCTTTGCTGAGCAAATATTTCACCACCGCAGTTTGATTTTTATTCGCTGCCATTTGTAGCGGCGACCAACCAAAAATTCTGTCATTAATTAAGTTGGGCTCAGCTTTGGTATATTTTTGCACTTCCTTAAGCTTGCCCTCTGTAACTGCATCCGTAAATGCGACTGACTCATCATCGGTGAGCGCGAGACTGCTTAACGAAAAACTCAATGCTAATACTGCAAATAGTGCTTTTAACAGGTTCATGCTACTTTTTCCTTATAGTGAATCACCCAGTTAGGCGATAAATTTCCTTGCGTTACGGAACATCCGCATCCACGGCGCGTCTTCTGCCCAATCATCAGGCCGCCATGAGTGCTGCACCGCTCTAAATACCCGTTCAGGATGTGGCATCATAATACTAAAACGCCCATCTGTGGTGGTTAATCCAGTAATTCCAAGCGGCGAACCGTTAGGATTAAACGGGTAAGTCTCGGTTGGCGTTGACGTGCTGTCAATAAAGCGCATCGTCACCAACTTTTGTTCCAACACGCGGTTGACCGCAGCTTGCGAAGAAAATTCCGCAAAACCTTCCCCATGAGCAACGGCAATAGGAATGCGGCTTCCAGCAATACCATTAAAAAACAGTGAAGGCGATTCTAACACCTCGACCATGGCTAAACGTGCTTCAAACTGCTCCGATTTGTTACGCACAAAGTGTGGCCAGTGCGCGCTACTAGGGATAATGCTGTGCAAATTGCTCATCATTTGGCAGCCGTTGCAAACGCCTAAGGCAAACGAATCGCGGCGATTAAAAAACGCGCTAAATTCGTCATTGGCACGTGAGTTGAACAAAATAGACTTTGCCCAACCTTCGCCCGCGCCCAGCACATCGCCATAACTAAAGCCGCCGCAGGCCACAAAACCCGCAAAATCTTTTAGTGAAATGCGGCCGCCAATAATGTCACTCATGTGCACATCAAAGGTCGCAAAGCCTGCGCGGTCAAATGCGGCTGCCATTTCCACTTGGCCGTTCACGCCTTGCTCGCGCAAAATCGCCATTTTGGGGCGGGCTAGGTTTAAATAAGGTGCAGCTATATTTTCATTGATATCAAATGTAGTATGCACGTGTAAGCCAGCATCTGCTGTGTTTAGAATGCGGTCATACTCCTGCTGCGCGCACACTGGATTATCGCGCAGCGATTGCATGTGGTAAGTGGTTTCTGACCACATTCTGTGTAAATTGACGCGCGTATCGATGAATATATTTTTGTTATTTTGCGTGATGTTAATTTGATTGTCAGCGGTGGCGGCACCGACTAAATGCGCGCTCAAGTTTTTATTAAGTTGCGCTAAAATTGCGTCAGCCTCAGCCGCACACACTTGGATTACTGCGCCTAACTCTTCGTTAAATAAAATATTTAGCGCATCGCCAGCAAGTCTGTCGATATTGGCCTGCAGGCCACACCGTCCAGCAAATGCCATTTCACAGAGTGTTACAAATAAGCCGCCATCACTTCTATCGTGATACGCCAGTATTTTATTTTCAGCATTTAAACACTGAATTTCTGCAAAAAATATTTTTAATTGCTCGGGCTTATCCACATCGGGCGCGGCATCACCAATTTGACTATAAACCTGCGCCAAACTGCTACCACCCATGCGGTTTTTTCCGTTGCCTAAATCGATTAGTATTAATCGTGTTTCGCCCAAGTCGGTGCGTAGTTGTGGCGTTAAGGCCTTGCGTGCATCTGGCGTGTTGGCGAAAGCAGTTACAACCAGTGAAATGGGTGATGTGACGGCTTTGTCTTGCCCATCATCATTCCACACTGTTTTCATGCTCATTGAATCTTTACCCACAGGAATGCTAACTCCCAGCGCTGGGCATAATTCCATGCCGACGGCTTTTACGGTAGCGAATAGCGCCGCATCTTCACCCGCATGACCAGCGGGGGCCATCCAGTTGGCAGAAAGCTTTAAGTTGGAAATATCATCAATAAAACTTGCCGCGATGTTGGTAATCGCCTCACCAATCGCCATGCGACCACTGGCTGGTGCGTCAATCAAGGCAAGCGGTGCACGTTCGCCAATGGCAAACGCCTCGCCATTATTGGTTTCATAGCCTGCTAAGGTAACCGCGACATCAGAAACTGGCACTTGCCATGGCCCCACCATTTGGTCGCGTGCGATTAATCCCGTCACGCTACGGTCGCCAATAGTGATTAAGAATGTTTTATCGGCTACACCTGGTAGCCTTAATACACGGGCGACTGCGTCTTTAAAATCAATGCTGCTGGTATCGAACGCATTTATTTTTTTTGTAACACTTTTTACGTCACGCGTCATTTTTGGCGGCTTGCCGAGTAACACGCTTAAATCCATATCAACAGGCTTATTGTCAAAATGACTATCAGCCACAGTGAGATGACGCTCTGCAGTGGCGTGGCCGACAATGGAAAAGGGCGCACGTTCGCGCGCGCATATTGCTTTAAATGCCTCTAAATTTTCGGGCAGCACCGCCATCACGTAACGCTCTTGTGCCTCGTTGCTCCATAACTCGCGTGGCGACATGCCAGGTTCTTCGTTATGCACATCGCGCAATTGAAAAGTCGCCCCCACTTTGGCATCGTTCACCAGCTCTGGGAACGCATTAGAAATGCCGCCCGCGCCGACATCGTGAATGCTCAGAATGGGGTTTTTGTCGCCTAGTTGCCAGCAGCGGTCGATGACTTCTTGCGCGCGGCGTTGCAGCTCTGGATTGCCACGTTGTACGGAATCAAAATCTAAGTTCTCGGTGTTACTGCCGGTATCCATGCTGCTGGCGGCGCTACCACCCAAGCCAATCAACATGGCTGGGCCGCCTAGTTGAATGAGCGCTGCGCCTGCTGGAATAGTGTTTTTATGTGAATGATAGGCTGAGATATTGCCTACGCCGCCCGCCAACATGATGGGTTTGTGATACCCGCGTACTTCAGCTTTTCCATTGTTATCTTGTGTTGCTAATTCAAACGTACGAAAGTAGCCCGCAATATTGGGGCGCCCGAACTCGTTGTTATACGCCGCGCCACCTAATGGGCCATCTAGCATAATTTGCAGTGGTGTCGCGATGCGGCTAGGTTTGCCATAAGCTGCTTCACCTGAGTTTATTTCCCACGGTTGCGCGAAGTTGGGGATGTTTAAATTAGACACTGAAAAACCCGTCAAACCTGCCTTGGGTTTGGATCCGACGCCTGTTGCGCCTTCATCTCGGATCTCGCCACCTGCGCCAGTGGCCGCGCCGGCGAAAGGGGAAATGGCCGTTGGGTGGTTGTGCGTTTCCACCTTCATTAAGTAGTGCATGTCTTGTTCAGCAAAGCCGTATTCACCGTTATTTTGCGGATAAAAACGCTTGGTTTTTTGCCCCGCCACAATAGATGAGTTATCGCTGTAAGCCACGACGGTATTGCCAGGATTGAGTTTGTGCGTGTTGCGTATCATGCCGAATAGTGAAATATCCTGCGCCATGCCATCAATTACCCAATCAGCATTAAAAATTTTGTGGCGACAATGCTCTGAGTTGGCTTGCGCAAACATCATCAGCTCAACATCGGTGGGGTTGCGATTAATTTTGGTGAAATTTTCTAGCAAATAATCGACTTCGTCGGGCGATAGCGCCAAACCCATGGCGTTATTGGCTTGGTCTAGCGCAGCTTTGCCACCTTGCAAAATATCAATCGTGCTCAATGGTTTGGGTGCGGCGTGGTGATACAGGTTTTCTGCATCTTCCATTTTGGACAGCACTGTTTCCGTCATGCGGTCGTGAATGTGCGTTTTTAAGGCAGTTTTTTCAGGGTCGGATAAAGGTCTTTTGTCTTTTGTTGTCACATAAAATGCAATGCCGCGCTCTAGGCGCAATACATTTTCTAAGCCGCAATTATGGGCAATGTCGGTAGCACGCGAAGCCCACGGTGAAATGGTGCCAATGCGTGGAATGACTAAAAATAACTCTAAATTAGATGTTCTGGCAGGCGTATGGATATTGACCTGTTGTAGTTCAATGGCACCATTGCTCGCAGCGCCGTAGCATAAAATTTGGTTCAAGGTATTTTGTTGGGCGTTTGAGAGGGCCGTTTGGCTAAACGCAAAATGTACAAATTCTGCGTCAATATGCGCGATATTGGGGGCAGATTTTTTTAAGCTGGTATAGAGTTTTTCAAGGCGAAAAGCGGATAAAGCAGGGCTACCGCGCAAGCTTAAGAAGTGGGTATTTGACATGAAAGGCTTAGCATTAAAATTCAAAATGAACCAAACGGAATTTTAACAGAAAGGCACACGCTAAAGCTAAATTAGCGCCTATCAAAAAATAAAGCCTACCAAGCTTGCTTTAGTAGTGCTTGATAGGCGAGTGGGCGTTGAAAGCGAGTTAGTTACTTTTCATTGCTAATGGCGTCACTTGTTTGCCTTTTAAGAAGCTGTAAGCTAAGAAAGCGAGCGGCACCAACACTAGGCTATAAGAAATCCAAGCACCAACTCTACCGCCAGGACCGTAGTCTTCGGTCGCTTCGTGCCAATAGGCGTTGTCCATAATGCCTAGACTTGCGATTTCGGCAGATTCTGTGTATTCGTGAAATGCATAAATAAGCAATTGAATGGAGAATATCACCATAAATGCCGCAGTTACTTGGAAAAATAAGCCAAGGTTAATGCGGTATCCATATTTGATCCAAGCCCAAGCCACCAGCGCTGCCAGTAAGAGGCCAATTACGCCACCTATTGCGAGCGGCAAGCCGCTTGTGGTTTGGGCGAGCGAGGCGATCATGGTGGTGGCTTCTAAGCCTTCGCGGCCTATCATTAATAATACAAACAAAAATATACCCAATTTAGCGCCACCGCTAGGGTTAGATACCGCTTTATCAATGGCGCTAGTGATTTCGCGCTTCATGTGTTTGCCTAGTTTGAGCATGTGTATTGTGCAGGTAATGACAAGAGTAGCGACCATCAGTGCTAAAGAACCCTCCCAAAATGGCGTTAAGCCGCCAACTTTAACCAGTGCCACACCTAGGATGACACAAGCTACCACCGCCACATAGCAGCCTTGGCGTACCGATGGAATGAGTTTTTCACCACCAGTTTTGGCAAGATAAGTCAGTGTAATCGCTATGATTAAAAAGCCTTCTAAGCCTTCTCGAAATGCAATCATTAGTGTTTCAAACATCATTTATCCTTTGAATTAAACCAATATAATGCTTAGTATATATCTAAATGATAATGGTTCGCAATTAAAAACAAACATTTTTTGCAAATAAAAAAGCCTGTCGCGTGTGAGCAACAAGCTAGGCCAAATATTGGTTTGGCTTGTATATTCCACGGGGCAGGCCCTGCAGTCTCGCAGGTTTTTTTAAAGGTAAAAATTATTTTGCTGAAGTTGCACTAGGCACATCAATTTTCGCTTTCGCTTTTAATTCCAACATCATTTTTTCTAGATTACGTTGTTGTAATGTGCGCTCTAAACCATCTTTAATTTTGTCGAATGCAGGCACTTGCGTTGCGCGCGTATCGACCAATTTAATCACGTGCCAGCCAAATTGAGTTTGCACTGGCGCTGTTGTCGTTTCACCTTTTTTAAGGCTAAGCGCCGCATCGCTAAATGGTTTTACCATGCCAGCCGCTGAGAACCAGCCCAAATCGCCACCTGTTTCTTTACTACCTGGGTCTAGAGATTTTTCTTTGGCAAGTTTTGAAAAATCACCGCCATTTTTAATCTGTGCCGTAATGTCGGTGGCTTCAGCTTCAGTTTTAACCAAAATATGACGCGCGCTATATTCTTTATCGCCCAATTCTTTTTTGTATTGCTCGTAGGCAGCTTTTTTATCAGCATCCGTCACAGGGTTTTTTTTCATAAAATCTGCTAAAAACGCATTCACCACTAATTTGCGCTGACCGATTTCTGCAGCAATCGCCACGACTGGGTTTTTATCAACACCTAGTTTTACCGCTTCTTGATAGGCCAACTCAGAACCCACCAATTCGTTAATCACGGCATTTTTCAAGCCATCGCCTTTTTGGCCGCGCGCTTGTGCATCTTTCATAATGAAATCTACCCAAGATTGTTTAATGGGCTTGCCGTTTACGGTGGCGGCTGCATCGGCAGCGTACAAAGCTGGGGCGAAAGATAGGCTTGAAATTGCGGCGATTGCGAGGAATATTTGATTAATCTTCATTAAAAAATCCTTAAGTTGAAAAATGAGGGCTTGCGAGATAAATTAATTTTGCAGTTTAAATGGTGTCGTCGGGTGAAATTGCAAGTATGCTGATAGCATGAATTTGCTGCGGAATTAAATTGCTTAATGCTTGATAAATCATACGGTGTCGCATTATCTGCGATTTTTGCGAAAATTGCGAGCTTACAATTTTTACGGTGAAATGCCCGCCACCAGTGTTGCCTGCGTGGCCTGCGTGTTGCGCGCTATCATCTTGTATTTCAAGGCTTACTGGCTCAAGCGCGGCCAATTTTGCTTTAATAATTTCTACTAAATTCATGCTGTACTCTAAGTTAAGTGCGCTAATTTAAGGTAACGTTTTGCGAAAAGGTTTCACTGTCACATTGGCATACACACCTGCGATGACAAATGGATCGGCTTCTGCCCAACTTTTTGCTGCGGTTAAATCTGCAAACTCTGCCACAATTAAACTGCCACTAAAGCCTGCTGGCCCTGGGTCAATGCTATCAATGGCAGGGAAAGGCCCAGCTAAAAGTAAACGGCCTTGGTTTTGCAGCTCGGTTAAACGTGCTAAATGAGAAGGCTTGGCATGCATGCGTCTTTCAAGGCTGTTTGCAACATCTTCTGCAATAATGCTATACCACATTGTTATTTTCTTCAGCTGGGTCAATCAAATATTTTCTCAAGGCAATGGTATGCGCGATGACAAACACAAACATCAAGCTGGTCACGCCAAATAATTTAAAGTTTACCCAAGTATCTAAGCTGTAATTAAACGCGACATAAAGATTTAAAAGCCCCAACAATATTAAAAAAACCACCCAAACTAAGTTCACTTTATCCCAAGTTGGCTTGGGTGCATGAATCATTTTGCCCATCATTTGTTGTATAAAATTCTTTTTTAAAAACTGGTTTGAAAGCAGCAATATAGCGGCCATCAGCCAATACAGCACAGTCGGTTTCCACATAATGTAGGTTTGGTCGTGCAGCAATAATGTAATGCCGCCCAGCACGCTAATAATGACGCCGTTTACCAGCAACATTTTCTCGATTTTGCCGTGGCGAATTTTGGCGTAAATAATCATGGCAAGCGTCACGCCAATAGCGACGGCGGTGGCGACGTAAATATCGTAAAGTTTGAAAGCAACAAAAAATAAAATAACGGGCAGTAAATCAAAGAAAAATTTCATAAGACTTTCGGCTATAAGCTTGTGTATCTGCGAAGCTGGTATTTTGCTATGATTTCAGAATTAAAGCAAAACTACAATTACCAAACATTGGTTGCATAATTTCTCTATGGCCGCACAGATTGATTTACATTGTCACTCTACCATTTCAGATGGCATTTTATCGCCACAAGAATTAGTCGCACACGCCGCTAAAAGTGGCGTAAAAGTGTTGGCGCTGACCGATCACGACGATGTGGGTGGCTTGCAAGCCGCGCGGGAGGCGGCTATGCAATATGGTATTCAGTTTGTTAATGGGGTGGAAATTTCTGCAACTTGGAAAAAACGCACGCTGCATATTGTCGGTTTAAAAATTGATGCTGAAAATAAAGCCCTAAAAACCGCATTGGATAAAGTGCGCATCGGGCGCGATGCGCGTGCGCAAGAAATAGCGGCTGGTTTGGCAAAAGTGGGCATTCATGGCGCTTACGAGGGCGCGAACGCCATTGCCAAGCAGAGTATTTTAACGCGCAGCCATTTCGCACAATTTTTGGTGCAAAATGGCAACGCAAAAGATGTCAAAACCGTCTTCAAAAAGTTCTTGGTCAAAGGCAAGCCTGGCTTTGTCGACCACCAATGGATGACTTTGCAAGAAGCGGTGGAGTTGATTATTGGTGCGGGTGGCAGCGCGGTGATTGCGCATCCAGGCCGTTATGATTTAGGCCGCATCAACATGTTGGAGCTCATGCAAGAATTTAGAAGTTACGGTGGCGCGGCGATTGAGGTCATCACCGGTAGCCACACGCCACCGCAATATCAGCAATTTGCTAAAATCGCACATCAATTTAGCCTAAAGTGCTCCATAGGCTCTGATTATCACGGCTACGGCGTATCGCACATGGCTATGGGTAGTGTGCCAAACCTGCCTGCGGGCTGTGTGCCAGTATGGGATGATTGGCCAGAAGCTGCTTATTTGCTGAACTAAATGGCACAGTATTTGGTGTTTGATTCGGCAATTCACCACACTGGCTTGACTACGGTAATCGATTTGACAGAAGCCGCGCCGATATTGGTTCGCCAAGGCACCACGAGCACAGAGCCGTTTGGTTGGTAGAATAGGAAACATATGGAATTTAACATCGTACAAAAAATAGCGATATACGCGCTGCCAATCATATTCGCAATTACCGTGCATGAGGCTGCGCATGGCTATGCGGCGAAATATTTTGGCGATTTAACTGCGGAAAAGTTAGGCAGAATTAGCCTAAATCCGCTTAAACATATCGATCCATTTGGCACCATTTTATTGCCCGCACTCACGGTGATGTTGGGCGGCATTTTATTCGGCTGGGCCAAGCCAGTGCCAGTTGATTTCAGCAATTTGCGCAATCCTAAAAAAGACATGCTGTGGGTCGCAGCCGCAGGCCCAGCTTCAAACTTAGCCATGGCAGTTTTTTGGGTATTTGTCATTAAATTCTCATCTGCTACTGGCGCGTATGCGCTACCAATGGAGGTGATGGGCAAAGCTGGCGTATCCATTAACATCGTGTTGATGGTGCTTAATTTGTTGCCTTTGCCGCCGCTCGATGGTGGGCGTATTGCCGTGAGCTTATTGCCAAATCATTTGGCGCGGCCATTTTCACAAATAGAGCGCTTCGGTTTTTTTATTTTAATTGCGCTGCTGTTTACAGGTATTTTAGGCAAAATTTTAGATCCATTTATCGGGCTTGCTTACCGCGTCATTTTTAGTTTAATTTAAATAACCCAGCGCCACTTGCTATAATAAACACAACTCAATTTCAGGTTTTTTAATTCATGGCAATCGAACGCGTTTTATCGGGCATGCGCCCTACAGGCAACTTGCATCTTGGGCATTACAACGGTGTACTCAAAAATTGGATTAAGCTACAGCATGAGCATGAGTGCCTGTTTTTTGTGGCCGATTGGCACGCGCTCACCACGCATTACGATACGCCAGAAATTATTGAGGAATCTGTGTGGGAAATGGTCATCGATTGGCTGGCTGCGGGTGTTGACCCTGCCAATGCCACTATTTTCATTCAATCTCGCGTGCCAGAACATGCCGAACTATTTACGCTACTTTCCATGATTACGCCGCTGAGTTGGCTAGAACGTGTGCCGACCTATAAAGACCAGCAAGAAAAACTTGCCAGTAAAGATTTATCTACCTACGGCTTTCTGGGCTATCCATTATTACAGTCTGCGGATATTCTCATCTACAAGGCCACGCAAGTACCAGTGGGCGAAGACCAAGTGCCGCATATTGAATTTACGCGTGAAATCGCCCGCCGTTTTAATCACATTTACGGTAAAGAAGCTGGTTTTGAAGAAAAAGCCGAAGCTGCCATTAAAAAACTCGGCGGTAAAAAAGGCGCATTTTACGAAGAAATGCGCAGCGCTTATCAGCAAGATGGCGATGAAGAAGCGCTGGAATCCGCGCGGGCATTGATAGAAGAGCAGCAAGGCCTGAGCATGGGCGATAAAGAGCGTCTGCTCGGCTACCTAGAAGGTGGCGGTAAAATGATATTGGTTGAGCCAGAATATAAGCTGATGCCCGCCAGCAAAATGATGGGTTTAGACGGCCAAAAAATGTCGAAATCGTATAACAACACCATTTCGTTGCGCGAAGATACCGACACTGTTGCCAAAAAAATCAAAACCATGCCGACTGACCCAGCGCGCGTTCGCCGTACCGACCCGGGCGACCCAGCCAAATGCCCGGTGTGGCAATTGCACGAAGTGTATTCTGACAATAGTGTTAAAGATTGGGTGCAAATCGGCTGTAAAGGCGCAACGATTGGCTGCATCGAATGCAAACAACCAGTGATTGAGGCGGTGTTAAAAGAACTCAAGCCAATTCAAGAACGCGCCGCGCAGTATGCCGAAGACCCAACGCTCGTGAAAAATATTGTCGCCGAAGGCTGTGAAAAAGCGCGTAAGCTGGCGCGTGAAACTATGCGCGATGTACGCGATGTGATGGGTTTGAACTACGGTTAGTCACAATAATGGAGCCAGTTTTTATGAAAAAATTCATAGAATTTTTAACTACTATTGGTGGAGTTGGAGTGGTTGTTTTTGGCCTTTCAAGCTGGTTGGGGAAAATACGGGCCGAACGTATAGGTGAGAAATTGTAAGCATAAAATGCTCAAGAACTCGAACATGTTAAAGCTAATTAGGGTGTGCAAAACGGTTTAATTTGCACAGCCGTTTTGGCTGTCATGCTGAACTTGAGTCAGCATCTTGTTAATTGACTAGATTGTGGGTCAAGCCCGCAATGACAGAGGCGGCTTTACACTTGTTTAAATAACTTTTTAGGTGGAATGTTTGTTACTCACAACTTCAGAAATCAAAATCAAAGGCGAGCTACTTAGCGAGCTGCCACATGATTTATACATTCCGCCTGATGCGCTGGCAGTGTATTTAGAGGCATTTGAAGGCCCGCTCGATTTGCTGTTGTACCTTATCCGCAAGCACAATCTAGATATTCTCGATATTCCCATGGCGCAATTGACCGCGCAATACATGGTGTATGTAGAGAAAATGAAGGTAATTAAGTTGGAACTCGCTGCCGATTATCTGCTGATGTCGGCGATGCTGATTGAGATTAAATCGCGCATGTTGCTACCAAAACCTGCTGAAATTGCTGAGGAAGATGATCCGCGTGCCGAGTTAGTGCGCCGTTTGATGGAATACGAGGCGCTTAAACTCGCCGCACAGCGTTTAGATGCTATGCCGCAAGTGGGCGTGGAAATACAAGTTGCGGCTGCTTATTATCAACATATTAGCGAGATTAAACCACCTGAGGTAAGTCTGGATGAATTAGTTGAAGCTTGGCGCAATGTGTTGAAACGCGCCAAATTGAATTCACATCATAAAATTGGTAAGGCAGAACTTTCGGTGCGTGAGCATATGAGCCAGATTCTACGGCGCTTAAAGGCTGATGGTATGGTGGAGTTTTCACAGCTTTTTGATGTGGTAAGCGATGGCTTGGCTAAACTTGTGGTCAATTTTCTGGCGATTTTAGAGCTGGCAAAAGAAGGCTTAATTCGCCTGACGCAGCAGCAAGCGTTTTCGCCGATTTACCTGCAAGCGAATGGTGCAGATAATGAGTAATTGCTTAACCGTCATTCCCGCCTGCGCGGGAATGACGTATTTTTGGGATGAATGCAATTGAAAGAACCTGACAACATTATCGAAATGACACAAGTGCTAGAAACTGCGCTGTTAACCGCCGGGCGACCATTGAGTTTGGATGATATGCTGAAACTGTTTGCAGGCCGCATGGAGCGCACGACTTTGCGCATGTTGCTGGATGAACTGAAGAACGATTGGGCAGAAAAAACGCTAGAGTTGGTACAAGTGGCCACCGGTTATCGTTTTCAAGCCAAGCCACAATTTAGCGAATTTATTGTGCGCTTAAGCCCAGAACGTCAAGCAAAGTATAGTCGCGCAGTGATGGAAACGCTGGCGATTATTGCCTATCGCCAACCTGTCACCCGTGGCGATATTGAGCAAATCCGCGGTGTTGCGGTGAACCCTAACGTGATGCGCCAATTGCAAGAACGCGATTGGATTGATGTCGTGGGTCAGCGCGAAGTGCCAGGCCGACCTTCACTGTATGCAACGACTAAACATTTTTTGGATGATATAAATTTGCGTAGCTTGGCCGAGCTACCGCCGTTTGTAGATTTTGCGCAAACAGAGATTCCTTTAGAAAATTAAGCGATTAGGCTTAACTGCTGTAAAATCATTGCTTTAGAATTTAGAAGCTTAATTCATGGCACGTCCATTCAAACAGCAACGCGATCCACAAGCAATTCCACGCCGTCCAAAAACCAACTTCACCAAGTTGGAAGTTGACGAAAACGCGCCACCAGAACCCACGCAACGCTTGCATAAATTACTAGCGATGCAAGGCATGGGCTCGCGCCGCGATATGGAGGAAATGATTGCCAGTGGTCGCGTTACCATTAATGGCGAAACGGCAAAAGTGGGTGCAGGCGTGACGCAATACGATGTGGTGCGCGTGGATAGCCGTCCGCTTAAATTGAATTTTGAGCCCGAGTTACCGCAAGTGCTGATTTACCATAAACCTGAAGGTGAGATTGTTAGTCAAGACGACCCAGAAGGCCGCGCTAGCGTATTTGATAAGCTGCCACGCATTAAGCAAGGCAAATGGATTGCGATTGGGCGACTAGATATAAACACTAGCGGTTTACTGATTTTTACCAACTCTGGTGAATTGGCCAACCGTTTTATGCATCCACGCTATGAGGTAGAGCGCGAATACGCAGTGCGTATTTTTGGCGAACTGACCGAAGGCCAAATGCTGACCCTGACGCAAGGCATAGAGCTGGAGGACGGTCCAGCCAGTTTTGACAGCATTAGCCCGCAGGGTGGTGAGGGCGCTAATCATTGGTATCAAGTGATTATTCGCGAAGGTAGAAATCGCGAAGTGCGGCGCTTGTTTGAGGCGTTTCAGTTGCCAGTGAGCCGCCTCATGCGCGTGCGGTTTGGTCCTGTCAATTTGCCGCCACGCGTCAAGCGCGGCACCATGCTGAAGCTCGAACAAAAACAAGTGGTGGATTTGCTGGAATGGGCAGGTTTAGAAGTGCCTAAAACACCGCTAAGGCAGCTGAATCAGCGTGAGAAAGATAAAGCGACTGCTGTATTTGTGCCAAAAGTGCGCAAGCAAAGAGTAAGTGCCTTAGATAGAGACCCCGCGAATAGAAGACAGCGCGAATCTAGCGCAGGCGAGAATAAACAATATCGCGGTAAAACAGATGCTACCCGCAATCCAGCAGCCAAAAAACCAGTAGCTAGAAAATCTGAAAATCGGCGTATTCGGCAGACCAGTGATTTGGCAGCAGCCAAGATGCAGCATAAAAGCGATAGAAATCGCGGCAGAGGCTAAATAGCTAATTATTTTTTTTGAGTTAATTGCTCTTTAGTGAGCAAAAATACAAACTGACTGCCCGATGTTACCTCCAGCCAAGTAAATGGTAAATTGGGGTAAGCTGCTAATAGGGCATCGCGATTATGGCCAATTTCCACGACTAGGATACCATCATCATTCAAGTGTTCTGCTGCTTCACGCAAAATAGTGTGGGTGTGGTCTAAACCTGCATCGCCACTCCCTAAGGCAATTTGCGGCTCGTTGCGGTATTCCACTGGTAGCGTCGCCATGCTTGGAGCATCCACGTAAGGCGGATTGGAGATAATCAAATCATATTTTTTGCCTGTTAATGCAGCAAACATATCGGACTGGATAGCAGTAATCTGCGCTTGCAAGCCGTAATTGGCAATGTTGATGTTGCATACCGCAATCGCATCGGCTGAAATATCTACCACATCAATGGCGGCATCAGGGAAGGCGTTGGCCAGCAAAATACCTAAGCAGCCACTGCCAGTACAAATATCCACGGCAGAATTAATGAGCTCAGGATGCTCAATCCATGGCTGTAAACCATGCTCGCCTTCTTCGTTAAAGTCCAGCAGCTCTGCAATAAAACTACGCGGTACGATGACGCGCTCATCTACATAAAACTTAAAGCCGCGCAACCATGCCTCGCGTAATAAATATGCTGTAGGTGTGCGCTTGGTAATGCGTTGCTCGACTAGGTGCGCAAGGTGCTTGCGCTCGGTTTCGGTAATCACTGCATCTAAAAAATTATGCAGCGTATCGTGCGGTAAGTGCAACGCACTCATTACCAGCCATACCGCTTCGTCGTAGCTATTGTCTGTGCCGTGACCAAAAAAAATGTCCGATGCTTCAAATTGGCTAACCGTGAAGCGTAGCCAATCGCGGATGGTGTGAAGCTCTTCTGCAAGGCGAGGATAATGCATTATTTCAACAACTTCTTCATGGTTAATTTGTAGGTATCTTTGAGCGGCTCAATATCGGCTACCCCGACGCACTCATTCAGTTTGTGAATGGTTTTATTCAGGGGCCCAAACTCGATAACTTGCTGGCAAATATCTGCAATAAAGCGTCCGTCAGAGGTGCCGCCAGTGGTGGAGAGCTCTGGGCTTACACCATAACATTTTTCAATGGCACTGGAAATGGCTTCGACTAGGCTGCCGCGGGGCGTAATGTAAGGCGGAGAGTATTCCCACTCTAGGCTATATTCTAATTTGTGCGCATCTAAGATGGCGTGTACGCGCTGGCGTAAATTGGCATCTGTGCTGCCTGTGCCGTTAAGCTCTGGGCAAAAGCGGAAGTTAAATAAAATTTCCACTTCGCCCGGCACCACATTGGTGGCACCCGTGCCGCCATTTATATTGCTGATTTGCCAGCTGGTAGGTGGAAAGTACTGGTTACCTTCATCCCACACGGTTTCTACCATGTCTTTGATGGCAGGGGCGACCAAGTGGATGGGGTTTTTAACCAGATGCGGATAGGCAATATGACCCTGCAAGCCAAGCACAGTGAGCTTGCCAGAGAGTGAGCCGCGCCGTCCATTTTTAATCATATCACCTACGACTTTATTGCTGGTGGGTTCGCCTACAATGCAATAGTCGATGAGCTCATTGCGGTTTTTTAAAACTTCAACCACTTTAACTGTGCCATCAATCGCCACGCCTTCTTCGTCCGCAGTAATCAGCAGGCCAATGGAGCCTTTATGGTCTGGATTCTCAGCGATAAATTCTTCAATACTGGTAATAAACGCGGCCAGTGAGGTTTTCATATCTGCCGCACCGCGTGCGTACAGCATGCCATCTACAATAGTTGGTTCAAACGGTGGCGTATGCCATTTATCTAGTGGGCCTGTAGGCACCACATCGGTATGCCCTGCAAATACCAGTAAAGGGGATTCAGTGCCACGACGCGCATAAAAATTATCCACATTGCCGAAGCGCATATGCTCAATTTTAAAGCCTAGTTTTTCTAGGCGCGCAATCATTACTTCCTGGCAACCTGCGTCATCAGGCGTATTGGATTGGCGCTTAAGTAAATCAATGGCTAATTCTAATGTTTTGCTCATTTGAGTAATTCTTTATAGGTGGCTTCATCAAAGCCTAGACATACAATTTTACTGTCTTTTTCTAGCAGTGGGCGTTTTATCAGCGAGGTTTTTGCTTGCATTAATGTGACTGCTGAAGTGTTGTTAACAATGCTGATTTTGCTAATCTCGTCTAAGCTACGCCATGTAAGGCCGGCGCGGTTGATAAGTTTTGCGTGTGGAAATTGTGCCAGCCAAATGTTTAGTAACTCAGCCGACACGCCTTGTTTTTTAAAGTCGTGGAAATCATAGGTAACCTGATTGGCTTCCAGCCAATCACGGGCTTTTTTCACTGTATTGCAATTGACTATTCCGTAAAGTTTGATCGCACTATTCATGCACACATTTTACCAGCATGCGCAACGCAAGTGCAGATGAATCGATGCTTTTATGGCAGCACAGGTTGGAGATTGTTGGTGTTGAATTGTGCGGACGCCATTTGTCTACAGAGCATGTGCCCTTGTGTTTTTAGCGGCAAATAGAGTGTAAAATTATTCGAGTTTTTTTGGTTTTCATTGCTTGCGCTAAAAATTGTTTATAGATAGCGCTTTCGTTAAATTGATTTTCCAGCGAAAATAGCACTAATATTAATTGAATCATAGAAACATAATGACAAAACAAAATAGTTTTAGCAAAGAGGAATTGTTGACATGCGCGCGTGGCGGGATGTTCGGTGTGGGTAATGCGCAGTTGCCATTGCCGCCCATGTTGATGTTTGACCGCATTGTTTCTATTACTGCAGAAGGTGGAAAATACGGTAATGGACAAATTATCGCCGAGCTAGATATAACGCCAGATTTGTGGTTTTTTGACTGCCATTTTACTGGTGACCCAGTGATGCCGGGCTGTTTGGGGCTGGATGCGATGTGGCAATTGATAGGTTTTTATTTAGGCTGGGCAGGTGGCCCTGGCCGTGGCCGTGCGCTAGGTGCGGGCGAGGTAAAATTTAGCGGGCAAGTATTGCCAACAGCTAAAATGGCGACCTATACCATTGATTTAAAACGTGTGATTATGCGTAAACTGGTGATGGGAATCGCCGATGCCACCATGAGTTTGGATGGCCGCGAGATTTACGCAGCCAATGATTTGCGCGTCGGGTTGTTTATGCGCACAGATAATTTCTAAGAATAAAATTTGGAGAATCACATAATGAGACGTGTGGTGATTACGGGTTTGGGCATTGTTTCTAGCCTAGGCAATAATAAAGAAGAAGTGAAAGATAGCTTGTTCGCAGGCCGCTCTGGTATTAACTTTCAGCCAGAATATGCAGAGCGCGGCTTTCGCTCGCATGTGGCGGGTAATGTAAAATTAGACTTGGATGGCTTAATCGATCGCAAACTGATGCGCTTTATGGCTAAAGGCCACGCTTATAGTTGGGTGGCCTTGCAAGAAGCGATTGCTGATGCAAAATTGCCACATGACTTAGTCTCGAATATTCGCACTGGCATGATAGTGGGTGCTGGCGGCACTTCCACAGAAAGCATGCTGGAGGCCACTGATACATTCCGAGAAAAAGGCGCTAAGCGGGTAGGGCCTTATATGGTGACCAAAACCATGTCTAACGGCATTGTGGCTTGTCTAGCAACGGGCGCGGAAATTAAAGGGATTAATTATTCCATCAGCTCAG
The DNA here is from genome assembly GCA_945907735.1 of Methylotenera oryzisoli. Lineage (GTDB taxonomy): Bacteria > Pseudomonadota > Gammaproteobacteria > Burkholderiales > Methylophilaceae > Methylotenera_A > Methylotenera_A oryzisoli_B. Next base: position 69,152 of record CAMDTL010000005.1, on the reverse strand, counting down.
CCTGTTCTACCAGCGCGCATTGTATTGGCAATGGGGTTGAGCAAATTCAAATGGGCAAGCAGGACATTATTTTTGCAGGTGGTGGCGAAGAAGAGCACTGGACAATGAGTTTGCTGTTCGACGCCATGGGCGCACTCAGTAGCAAATATAACGATACGCCTGAGAAGGCCAGTCGTACTTATGATGCAGACCGCGATGGATTCGTGATTTCTGGCGGTGGTGGCATTGTAGTGTTGGAGGAATATGAACACGCCAAAAAACGTGGTGCAAAAATATATGCCGAGGTAGTGGGTTACGGTGCAACCTCAGATGGCTATGACATGGTCGCCCCAAGCGGCGAAGGCGCAGAGCGCTGCATGAAGCTGGCTTTGGAAGGTGTCGATCATGTGGATTACATCAACACGCACGGGACATCTACGCCTGTTGGTGACACCAAAGAATTAGAGGCAATTCGCAATGTGTTTGCAGGCGGCGCTTATGGCAAGTTGCCAGCTATCGCCTCAACCAAATCGCTCTCTGGTCACGCGCTGGGCGCGGCGGGCGTGAATGAGGCGATTTATACCTTGATTATGATGGAGAATAGTTTCATCGCAGCTTCTGCCAATATTGAGACCTTAGACCCTGCAGCCGAGGGCTTGCCGATTGCCACCAAGCGCATTGATCGCGTGAAAATCGAAACCGCGTTATCCAACAGTTTTGGCTTTGGCGGTACTAACGCGACGCTTACACTATCCACTAAAAACCTGTAAGACGCGTTAATTAATTAATAATATTATGGAATTTTATCAACTCCGTCATTCCCGCATAGGCGGGAATCTAGGCTAGTCGGCACTAAAAGTATTTACAAATTACAATCAAGCTAGGCATGTGGGTTGTCTGGATTCCCGCCTATGCGGGAATGACGATGTGGATTTTAGGAGTAAAAATAACATTTGGCAAGGTTTGTGAAAGTGAAATTAAAACTATCCATCCCGTTGATTTTATTAACACTTTCAGGCTGTGCGACTATGGGTGGTGAGCGCACGATGAATGTGACGGGTGACCAAATCGCGCAAAAGCTCAATGAGAAATTAGCGCGGCCTATCTCGCTACTCAAAGTATTCAATGTCAATTTATCCAACTCGGTCGTCACTTTTGATAAAACCACTGGTCGCATGACGACGACTATGGACACCAAACTTTCGAGCGAGTTGTTCGACCAAAGCTTGGCTGGTAAGTTGGGTATTTCTGGCAAATTTCGCTTCGATGCCGCGACGAATACTGTCGTTTTAAATGAACCGAAAATTGAAAACTTTAATTTGGATGGTGCAAGCGGAAAATATAACGATTTATTGAATGCCATGGCCAAAACCGTGGGTAGTGAAATGTTGGATGGCTTGACGCTTTATACCGTGAAGCCAGAAGATCTGAAATTTGGCGGCACCACTTATGTGCCAAAAAATATGCTGGTAATGGACAATGGTTTGCAGTTAACGCTAACGCCTGCAAAATAATTAAAATAGATGCCCGATTAAAACGCTCGAGGGCAGGTTTGAAAGCGAATATCCATGCGGTCTGCATGACATGCCTAAATCAATAACGCGGCCGCCACACTGCGGCCTTCACTCATTAAAATGTTATAGGTTCTGCACGCCGCGGCAGTGGTCATGCATTCTAGCGGAATGCCTTGTGCAGTGAGGCGTTGATATATTTTCGGGTGCAAAAATTGGTGTTTTCCGCTTGTGCCCAATAACACCACTTCTGGCCTTAATTGAGTTAATTGTTCAAAATGCGCTTCTGCCAAACTTGCAAAATCTGTTGCAGGCCAATCGAGTATGAGCTTATCTGCCATCACAATCAAATTTTTCGCATAGCGCTGTTTATTAATTTCTATAAAACTTTGCCCATAGCCAGTGATTAAGTGATTATTTTCTGCGGTAGTTAAATGTAATTGCATGCCGCCATTTTAGCGCGCTCTTCATTGAACGAGAACCCTATTCTAAGGTAAACTAGCGTCTTATGACTCCGCCCAAAAAACCAGAAATAAAACGTCTCGCCAAGTCAAATAAACTTGCCAATGTTTGCTACGATATTCGTGGTCCAGTGCTGCAGCGCGCGCGTCAAATGGAAGATGAAGGTCAGCGCATTATTAAACTGAATATCGGCAACCCTGCCTCGTTTGGCTTTGAAGTGCCAGAAGAAATCATGCAAGATGTGATTCGCAATATGGGCAATGCAGGCGGCTATACCGATAGCAAAGGCCTGTTTGCGCCGCGTAAGGCCATCATGCACTCCACACAAGCCAAACACATAAAAGGCGTCACGGTGGATGACATTATCATCGGCAATGGCGTATCCGAGCTGATTGTGATGGCGATGCAAGCCTTGGTGAACAATGGTGACCAAGTGCTGGTGCCGATGCCAGATTACCCACTGTGGACAGCCGCAGTGACGTTGGCTGGCGGCACTGCACGACATTATGTATGCGATGAAGCGACTGGCTGGCTACCCGATTTAAAAGATATTGAAGCAAAAATTACCGCCAATACACGCGGCATTGTGGTGATTAACCCGAATAACCCAACGGGCGCGCTTTATCCGCCCGAGATTTTAAAAGGCATTATCGATATTGCACGCCACCATGATTTGGTAATTTTTGCCGATGAGATTTACGATAAAGTGCTGTATGACGAAAATGTGCATACGTCAATCGCCTCGCTGGCTGATGATGTGCTGTTTGTGACGTTTAACGGACTATCAAAAAACTACCGCACTTGTGGCTACCGAGCTGGCTGGCTGGTGGTTTCTGGCGAAAAAGACCACGCAGCCGATTATATTGAAGGCTTGAATATGTTGGCCAGCATGCGTTTATGTGCCAATGTACCAGGCCAATTGGCGATACAAACTGCGTTGGGCGGCTATCAAAGTATTGAGGATTTAGTCGCACCTACGGGCAGATTATGCAAACAGCGTGATTTGGCTTATGCCATGCTCACGGCGATTCCTGGGGTGACTTGTGTCAAGCCAAAAGCGGCCATGTATTTGTTCCCCAAGCTTGATCCAGAACTTTATCCAATAGCGGATGACCAGCAATTTATTTCAGATTTATTGCTTGAGGAAAAAGTGTTGTTGGTGCAAGGCACTGGCTTTAATTGGAAAACGCCTGATCATTTCCGCGTGGTGTTTTTACCGAATGTGGACGACTTGACCGAGGCGATGAAGCGTATCGCTAGATTTTTAGAACATTATAGAAAAAAGCATGGAGCGAAAGTTTGAAGCAACTTAACGTAGGTTTGTTGGGTATCGGCACCGTTGGCGGCGGCACCTACACGGTTTTAACGCGCAACGCGGCTGAAATTACGCGCCGCACTGGCGTGGCGATTAATGTGGTGCAAGTTGCAGATAAAAATATTGAGCTTGCCAAAAAAGTTACCAGTGGCAATGTGGATATTACCGATGACGCATTTGCCACGGTGAGCAACCCCAATGTGGACGTAGTAGTTGAGTTGATTGGCGGCTACGGTTTAAGCAAACAGTTGGTGCTTAAGGCCATCGAAAACGGCAAGCACGTAGTGACTGCGAACAAGGCGCTGCTTGCCTTGCATGGCAACGAAATTTTTGCGGCTGCGCAAGCTAAAGGCGTCATCGTCGCGTTTGAAGCGGCGGTTGCGGGCGGAATTCCTATTATTAAAGCGCTACGTGAAGGTTTAGGCGCCAATAAAATTGAATGGGTGGCGGGTATTATCAATGGCACGACCAATTTTATCCTCACCGAAATGCGTGAAAAAGGCTTAGCCTATCAAGACGTGATTGGCGAGGCGCAACGATTGGGCTACGCTGAGGCTGACCCGACTTTTGATGTGGAAGGCATAGACGCTGCGCACAAGCTGACGATTATGTCGGCGATTGCGTTCGGCATGCCGATGAAGTTTGAGCAGGCCTACACCGAGGGCATTACCAAATTGCAACAAACCGATATGCAATATGCTGAAGAGCTTGGCTATCGCGTGAAGCTTTTGGGCATTACTAAACGCACCGAAAAAGGTGTCGAGTTGCGCGTGCATCCAACCTTGATTTCAGAGAAACGTTTAATTGCCAACGTAAATGGCGCGATGAATGCGGTGGTAGTGAAGGGCGACGCGGTTGGCCCAACCCTGTATTATGGCGCGGGTGCGGGCGCAGAGCCTACTGCCAGTGCAGTGGTGGCCGATTTGATGGATGTGGCACGATTGAGTAGTGCATCGGTTGAACAGCGTGTGCCTTACTTGGCCTTCCAGCCCAATAGTGTTGCTGATTTGCCAGTTTTGCCGATTTCAGAAATTAACTCGGCTTACTATTTGCGCCTTCGCGCGCGCGACAAACCTGGCGTGTTGGCGGGGGTGACCAAGATCCTAGCAGATAAAAATATATCCATCGATGCCATGTTACAAAAAGAGCCCGCAGACAACGAAAGTGAAGCCGATATTGTGATTTTGACGCATGTCACGGTTGAGAAAAATATGGATGCAGGCATTGCTGAGATTGAGGCGCTGCCTGCGATTGTCGGCAAGCTGGTTAAAATTCGTATGGAAGAACTAGGTCGTTAATGAGATATATCAGTACCCGCGGGCAATCGCCCGCGTTTAGTTTTAGCGAAATTTTACTGGGCGGCCTCGCACCAGATGGCGGTTTGTATTTGCCTGAAAGTTATCCACAATTTACCGATGCTGATTTAACCGCCATGCGCGGCTTGAATTATCGTGATTTGGCATTCTATATTTTAAGCCGTTTAATTGATGATATTCCAGCCGTTGATTTAAAAAATATCATCGATAACACTTACCGTGCTGAAGTGTATGGATTTGCACGCAAAAGTCAGAATGCAGACGACATTGCGCCGATTTTAAAATTAGCAGATAACTTGTATCTGTTAAGTCTTTCCAACGGGCCAACACTGGCGTTTAAAGACATGGCCATGCAGTTGTTAGGTAATTTGTTTGAATACGTGTTAGCCAAAAAAGGTGAAACCACCAATATTCTCGGTGCGACTTCTGGCGACACGGGTAGCGCTGCGGAATATGCGATGCGCGGCAAAAAAGGCGTGCGCGTGTTTATGCTGTCACCGCACAAAAAAATGAGCCGTTTTCAAACTGCACAAATGTTCAGTTTGCAAGATGACAATATTTTCAACATTGCAGTCAATGGCGTGTTTGACGATTGCCAAGATATGGTGAAAGCGGTGAGCAACGACGCGACTTTCAAGGCCAAATACAAAATTGGCGCAGTCAATTCTATCAACTGGGGTCGTATCGTCGCGCAAGTGGTGTATTACTTCAAGGCGTACTTTGCTGTAACCACGAATAACGCGCAGAAAGTTGATTTTTCTGTGCCTAGCGGTAACTTTGGCAACGTATGCGCAGGCCATATTGCACGCATGATGGGCTTGCCGATTGATAAATTAGTCGTTGCGACCAACGAAAACGATGTACTGGATGAGTTTTTCAAAACTGGCGTCTATCGCCCACGTGGATCGGCCAATACTTATCATACTTCCAGTCCATCAATGGATATTTCTAAGGCGTCAAATTTTGAGCGTTTTGTGTTCGACTTGGTCGGACGAGATGCCACCAAAGTGCGTGAGCTATGGGCAAGCGTCGATAATGGCGGCGCGTTTGATATTAAACATCTCATGTCACAATTGGCTGAATATGGCTTTGTATCAGGCGCTAGCAATCACGCTAATCGCATGGCCACTATTCGAGAAACCAAAGAAAAATATGGCGTGGTGATTGATACGCACACGGCAGATGGTTTGAAAGTGGCGCTGGAGCAACGTGAAAAAAATACGCCAATGATAGTGTTGGAAACTGCGCTAGCAGTTAAGTTTGAAGATGCAATTGTGGAGGCGTTAGGGCAAGCAGCAGAAAGGCCTGCAGGCCTGTTCGAAATCGAAAATTTACCGCAAAAATTTACCGTGATGGATGCGAATGTGGCACAAATAAAAGACTTCATTGTAAAGCATACTTAAAATTTAGCATGAAACAATACACTGATTTAATGCGCCATGTATTGGCGCATGGCAACAAGAAAGAAGACCGCACAGGCACGGGTACGCTGTCAGTTTTCGGTTATCAAATGCGCTTTAATTTGGCCGATGGTTTTCCGCTACTTACCACCAAGAAAGTGCATTTAAAATCGATTGTTCACGAGTTGTTATGGTTTTTGCAAGGCAGCACCAATATCGCCTATTTAAAAGAAAACGGCGTGCGTATTTGGGATGAATGGGCGGATGAAGATGGCAACCTCGGCCCAGTGTATGGCTACCAGTGGCGTAATTGGCCGAAACCAAACGGAGAGTCAATCGATCAAATTACCCAAGTAGTCAATGCGATTAAAAAAAATCCAGATTCGCGCCGTTTGATTGTATCTGCTTGGAACGTGGCGGATGTGGATCAAATGAAATTGCCGCCTTGTCACGCGTTTTTTCAATTTTATGTGGCAGACGGAAAGTTATCCTGCCAGCTTTATCAGCGTAGCGCCGACATATTCCTTGGTGTGCCATTTAATATTGCTTCTTACGCGCTGTTAACCATGATGGTGGCGCAAGTGTGCGGCTTAAAATTGGGCGATTTTGTGCACACTTTAGGCGATGCGCACATTTATACCAACCACATGGAACAAGTAAACGAACAGCTTTCACGTGAGATTCGCACCTTGCCACAAATGAAAATAAACCCCAATGTGACGGACATTTTCAGTTTTCAGTTTGAAGACTTTAGGCTAGAAAATTACGACCCACATCCCGCCATTAAGGGGCTGGTAGCGGTTTAGTATGTCACGATTATCGCTGATTGTTGCAGCTGCAAAAAATGGTGTCATTGGCATCAATAACACGCTGCCATGGCATTTGTCTGAGGATTTAAAACGTTTTAAAGCGCTCACCATGGGGCATCACATTATTATGGGACGCAAAACTTATGAATCTCTGGGGCGCTTGTTACCAGGGCGAATTACAGTAATCGTCACGCGCAATAAACATTACAAAGCAGAAGGTGCATTAATTTCACATAGCCTGCAAGCCGCGCTGATATTAGCTTGTAGCGATGCAGAGCCATTTGTTATAGGTGGCGCAGAATTGTATAAAGAAGGCTTAAAACTCGCCAACAAGCTGTATATTACAGAAGTGCAAGCTGAGTTTGCTGGCGACGCTTTTTTTGAGCCTATTGATTTAGATGTGTGGCAGTTAGCCGAAAAAACCCCGCACATCTCAGCGAGCGGTCTTGAATATAGCGATTTGATTTACTGCCGAAAATAATTTTTAAAATTCACCCGATAAAATTACTCGAGGGAAGGCCTGTAAGCCGCATATATACTAGGTTGCAGGCATGCTCTATTTTGCTACACAATCTACATGGTAAACTGCTTTTCCATCAACAATTTCTTTGACTAAACCGTGGTTATCAGTTTCAAAGCCTGGGAATTTCTCGTTAAATTCTCGCGCAAATTTTAAGTAATTCACGATGACTTTGTTAAATTGCTCACCTGGAATAAGCAGTGGAATGCCAGGCGGGTAAGGCGTTAGCAGCACAGCAGTCACGCGACCTTCCAGCTCGTCAATCGGCACACGGTCAATCTCGCGGTGCGCCATTTTGGCAAACGCATCGGTGGGCTTCATGGCGGGTACCATGTCAGATAAATACATCTCGGTGGTCAGGCGCGCTACGTCGTTGGCTTTATATACGGCATGAATTTGCTCGCATAAATCGCGCAAGCCAGTTTTTTCGTAACGCGGTTGTTTTTGGCAGAATTCTGGCAACACTTTCCACAGCGGTTGGTTCTTATCGTAGTCATCTTTAAATTGCTGCAAAGCTGCCACCAGCGTGTTCCAGCGGCCTTTGGTAATGCCGATGGTGAACATAATAAAAAACGAATACAGCCCCGTTTTTTCTACAATGACGCCGTGTTCAGCCAAATATTTGGTGACGATTGCCGCGGGAATACCAAACTTATCTGAGAAGTCGCCTTTAATATCCAAGCCAGGCGTGATAATCGTCGCCTTAATCGGGTCTAGCATGTTAAAGCCAGGTGCCAAATCACCAAAACCGTGCCAAGCGCCGTTGGCGTATAGCATCCAAGCCTCGCGCTCTTCCAAGCCTTCCTCGCTTAAATCATCAGGCCCCCAAACCTTGAACCACCAGTCTGCACCCCAATCTTCATCTACTTTGCGCATGGCGCGGCGGAAATCGAGCGCTTCCATGAGTGATTCCGCAACTAATGCAGTACCGCCAGGCGCTTCCATCATGGCGGCTGCCACGTCTATGCTCGCGACTATCGAGTATTGTGGGCTGGTGCTGGTGTGCATTAGGTAAGACTCATTAAACACATCGCGGTCTAGCTTGTTATTTTCTGCATCTTGCACCAAAATTTGGCTGGCCTGCGATAAACCTGCTAGCAGTTTGTGGGTAGATTGCGTAGAAAATACCATACTTTCTTTGCAGCGCGGGCGACCTTCGCCTATGGCGTGATAATCACCATAAAAATCGTGGAAAGTGGCGTGTGGTAGCCAAGCTTCATCAAAGTGTAGCGTATCAATTTTGCCATCCAGCATGTCTTTAATTTCTTCCACGTTATACAGCACGCCGTCGTAGGTCGATTGCGTAATTGTGAGTACACGCGGTTTGGCAGTTTTGTCCAAAATAAACGGATTACGGTCGATTTTCTTTTGAATGTTTTCCCATTCAAATTCGCTTTTAGGAATCGGCCCAATAATGCCAAAATGGTTGCGTGTCGGCATTAAAAACACGGGGATTGCGCCTGTCATGATAATGGCATGCAAAATCGATTTATGGCAGTTGCGATCCACCACCACCACGTCACCTGGGGCAACGGTGCTGTTCCATACCATTTTATTACTTGTCGATGTGCCGTTGGTGACGAAATATAAATGATCGCAGTTGTAAATGCGTGCTGCATTGCGCTCTGATGCCGCCACGGGCCCAGTGTGGTCTAGCAGTTGGCCTAGCTCATCCACCGCATTACACACATCGGCGCGCAGCATATTTTCGCCAAAAAATTGGTGGAACATTTGGCCGACTGGCGATTTTAAAAATGCCACGCCGCCAGAATGCCCAGGGCAATGCCAAGAGTAAGAGCCGTCGGCTGCATATTCGGTCAGTGCTTTAAAAAATGGTGGCGCAAGGCTGTCTAAATAAGTACGCGCCTCGCGCAAAATATAGCGCGCAACGAATTCTGGCGTGTCTTCATACATGTGAATAAAGCCGTTAAGTTCACGTAAAATCTCATTGGGAATATGCCGCGAAGTGCGCGTTTCACCATGTAAAAAGATAGGAATTTCTTCATTACGGTAGCGAATTTCGTCTACAAATTTGCGTAAATTGTCTAATGCATCTTGGTTTTCTTCAACGAATTCATTGTCGTCAATCGAAAGTATAAACGCCGAAGCGCGGCTTTGTTGTTGTGCGAACGAAGTTAAATCGCCGTAACTGGTCACACCCAGCACCTCAAAACCTTCGCTTTCAATTGCTTTGGCGAGCATGCGAATGCCTAAACCAGAAGAGTTTTCCGAGCGAAAGTCTTCATCAATGATTACTACTGGAAACCTAAACTTCATTTAAATACCCTTGTAAATTATCTTTGTGCTTCGCCAGAATGTCGGCTTATTTAAATCTTAGGCAAGGTCACGCCAACCTGCCCTTGATATTTGCCGCCGCGGTCTTTGTAGCTAGTTTCGCATACATCATCGGCATCCGCCTCAAAAAACAGCACCTGTGCACAACCCTCATTAGCGTATATCTTGGCTGGCAAGGGTGTGGTGTTGCTGAATTCTAGTGTTACGTAACCTTCCCATTCAGGCTCAAATGGCGTGACGTTGACAATAATGCCGCAGCGCGCATAAGTGCTTTTCCCCAAGCAGATGGTCAATACATTGCGTGGAATGCGGAAGTATTCAACAGTTCTAGCCAGCGCAAATGAGTTGGGCGGAATAATACAAAAATCGGCATTCACTTCTACAAACGAATTTGAGTCGAAATTTTTGGGGTCAACAATCGTGCTGTTAATGTTGGTAAATAGCTTAAATTCTTTGCTGCAGCGGATGTCGTAACCATAACTGGATGTGCCGTATGACACCATGCGCTGGCCATCTGGCGCTGTTTTCACTTGATTCGGCTCGAACGGTTCTATCATGCCGTGTTGCTCGGCCATTTGGCGTATCCATTTGTCTGATTTTATACTCATGCTCAACCTTTAATTCTAGATAAAAAGCGGAGCAAAAACTCCGCTTTAATTTAATGCGCATAATAACAATAAATGATGAAATATTTATATATTATTTAGTGCGCGTCGCCATCCAATTCAATGCTGTAACGCCAGAACTGGTCTTCAGCTTCAAAAATCACTTTCGAGGCTGCTGGGTCGCGGCTGCCAGCGGGGTATTGATGCACAGGTTTTTTGTCCGCTGCCCAAGCTTTTACCACAGGGTCAACTAAACGCCACTGTGCTTCGGCTTCACTGATGTGGAGGTAATTCGAGTTGTCGCCTTGCATTAAATTCAGCAGCAAAGCCTCGTACGCATCCACGCTATCGTCCTCGGGCAAGCGATTGGCTGCATCTAATTGTATCGTGCGCGTGTTGATGTCCAAGCCTGGAATTTTTGACTGGATTTCCATCTTAATGCATTCGCGTGGTTGAATGCCGATAATTAACCAGTTTTGATCTTGCGCATTCACTTGCAGCGGTGATTTCTTAAAGCGAATTGCAATGCGTGTATCGGCCTCGTGCAGGCGCTTGGCGGTGCGGATGTAAAACGGCACACCTTTCCAGCGCGGGTTATCAATAAACAACTTCAACGCGGCATAAGTTTCCACCACGCTACTGTTGTCTTCCAGCTCTGTTAAATAACCTGGTACTTTTTCGCCCTTGCCGTCAGAAGTACGGACTTCGCCTGCCGCATATTGCGCGCGAAACGCATGTTTGCTCAATTCATTCACTGGAATCGGTCGAATTTGCTCCAACAGCTTAATTTTAGCGGCGCGCACGCCTTCTGGCGTTAGATCTTGCGGCATTTCCATGGTGGTTAAAGCCAGCGTTTGCAGAATATGGCTTTGAATCATGTCGCGTAGCGCGCCAGTTGTATCGTAAAACTTGGTACGGTCGCCCACACCCAACATTTCGGTGTTGGTGATTTGCACGTGGTCGATATATTGGTTATTCCAAACTGGCTCAAGCAGCGTGTTGGTAAAGCGTTGCAGCAGTATATTTTGTAGCGCAGATTTACCCAAGTAATGGTCGATGCGGTAAATTTGACTTTCTTTGAGGTGTTTGGAAATGGATTTTTGTAGTGCTTGCGCACTGGGCAAATCGGTACCAAACGGCTTCTCAATCACTACGCGACGCCAATATTTATCTTCGTTGGTTAAGCCTTCCGCGGCAAGTTGATCCACCACTTGCGCAAAATCTACAGGACGCACCGACAAAAAATACGCCAAGTTTTGCGGAAACACTTTTTCGTCGCTCAATGTGTTTTTGAGTTTTTTGAACGCATCCGCGTCGGTTGGTACATTGGCATGATAAAAGTTACGCGCAATAAAACGCGCGAACACTTTTGCGTCCACGCAGTTTTTAAATTTGGCGTCCAACATGCCTTTAATGTCGGCGCGCCAAGCCGCCAAATCAACCGCTTGACGGCCGACCGACAGAATTTTCATTTCATCGGGCAAGCGGCCAAGCAAATCGAGGCGAAACAGGCCAGGAAAAAGTTTAACGCGTGCTAAATTACCGCTTGCGCCAAATAAAACGAGGGTACATGGATCTATCTTTGTGGTCATTTATTACCTTTAAAAATTACTTTTAACATACCCCTAGACTAAATCATTCTAGGGCAGGTCCGCAAGCTAATATCCATGGTGGTTGCAGGATTGTTTGCTTGTGAGTGAAAACAATTAAACGTTAAACACTTAATGGCGACTTTCGGCTGGCTTGCCATCTGACGCCATATTCAAATCACCATAACCTAAACGGCGGTGGAAAAGTGCCAACAACAAGTTCCAACTTTGCAGCGCCAATTCTGGGTCGTAGCGATGGCCTTCGTCGCGCATAAACGCGTGCTGGCCGTTAAATTCGTGCCAAGTGTAGCGCGTGCCCACTTCGTCCAAGCGCGCTTTAATCATGTTGCGACCTTCAAGTGGCACATGCGGGTCTTGCTTGCCCCAAATATGCAGTAGCTCACCTTTAATTTCGCCTGCACGCTCCAGCGAGTTATCGTTTGTGCCTAATCCTAAGGATTTTTTATGAATATCTGTCGCGTAAAAACATACGGCTGCCAGCACTTCTGGGTTCATGGCGGCGCGGAACGCCAAGTGGCCGCCTATGCAAATACCCATCACGCCTAGTCTGCCGGTGCAATCCTCGCGTGAAGTTAAATAGGCTAGCACTGCTTTAGCATCACTGTCATAAGACGAAAGTTCTTTGGTGATTTTATGCGCATTGCCGCGCTCTGTACCATCAGTGTTGTAAGCTAACACAGTGCCTGCAGGCTCTAGCTCGTGGTAAATCTCTGGGCAAGCCACGATAAAACCGTGTCCAGCTAGCATCGCTGCGGTACGGCGTATAGGCGCTGTTACTTGAAAAATTTCTGAGTACATTAAAACAGCAGGATATTTACCAGGTGCAACTGGGCGAAAAATGTGCGCATTCATGTCGCCAGTTGGGGTGTTAATTTTTAAAACTTCACCATCTTTAATCAGCATGTTTTATCCTTTGGCGTAACCCGATATAATAATGCATGGGCGGGTTTACGCAAAATAGTTGTGCCACAAAAAATATAAAAGCATGACAATTTGCGTAAAATAGGGTCAAATACGCGCAAAATTTTCTCACCGATTAATGCTCACTTTTTAAAGATTATGTACTCAAAAAATATACGCTGGAATTTGTTCGATAGTATTGAATCGTTGCGCCACATCGTGTGCGATGTGATTATGCGCCATGCCGCAATCGCCATTGCAGAAAAAGGTGCGTTTTCGATTGTGCTGGCAGGCGGCAGCACACCATGTGCCATATACCGTTTGTTGCGTGATATGCCTACCGATTGGTCTAAATGGCATATTTATCTTAACGATGACCGCTGCTTGCCAGTAGGCGATGAAGAGCGTAATAGCTTGATGGTAGACCAAGTGTGGTTAAGTCACGTGACCGTTCCAAAAACCCAAATCCATGCCATTCCGTCCGAGCTTGGGCCAGTGGCAGGCGCAAACGCCTATGCAACAACTTTAGCCAATGTGCCTACTTTTGATTTGGTACTATTTGGGCTGGGTGAAGATGGCCACACCGCAAGTTTGTTTCCAGGCCATATGGTAGATAACAGCGCGGATGCCGTGCCAGTATTCAACTCCCCTAAGCCACCCGCAGAACGGGTGACCATGAGCCAAAATCGTTTAAACAATACCAATGCAGCCATGTTTTTGGTGACAGGTCAAGGTAAGCAAGAGGCCGTCGATAACTGGCGCAAAGGTGTGGATATTCCAGCTGCGTTAATCACACCTGCGTGCGGTGTGGATGTGTATTGCTATGATGTGGAGTTAAAATAAGCATTTAAATCAATGCCCTGCAGGCCTGCACTGGAGTGATTTAGTCCAGTGGCATATGCTTTTGTAATGTTTTAAGTGTTTTGAATCACAATACTTGGGAATTTGCTGCTGTGGTCTAAGCTGGCATTGGCAATTTTAATCGCGGCTTTACGCGCGATTTCTTTGTAAATACTGGCGATTTTAGAATCAGGCTGCGCAATCACGGTCGGGTTGCCGCTATCCGTAAGTTCGCGAATGCTCATGTCCAACGGTAAGCTGCCTAGTAAATCAACTTTGTAGTCTTCACACATTTTTTGGCCACCGCCTGCGCCGAATATATGTTCTTCATGCCCGCAATGACTACAAATATGCGTGCTCATATTTTCGACAATTCCAAGAATAGGAATACCGACTTTCTCGAACATTTTTAAGCCTTTGCGCGCATCTAATAGCGCAATATCTTGCGGCGTGGTGACAATAATCGCACCTGTGACGGGGATTTTTTGCGCGAGCGTGAGTTGAATATCGCCAGTGCCTGGCGGTAAATCGATGACCAAATAATCTAAATTATCCCAGCGCGTTTCGCGCAACAATTGCTCCAGCGCACCCGTTACCATTGGACCACGCCATACCATCGGCGTATCGGTATCCACCAAAAAGCCAATACTCATGGCTTGAATGCCGTGCGCCATCATCGGGTTCATGCTTTTGCCATCCGAGCTTTCTGGCCGACCTGAAATTCCCAACATTTGCGGTTGGCTAGGACCGTAAATATCCGCGTCTAGCAAGCCTACGGTTGCGCCTTCTGCCGCGAGTGCTAACGCTAAGTTCACGCTAGTTGTCGATTTGCCCACACCACCTTTGCCCGAAGCCACGGCGATAATATTTTTAACGTTGGGCAGCAGATTAACGCCTTGCTGCACCTTGTGTGCGACGATGCGGCTGCCAATATTCACGCTCACATTTTCCACGCTATCTAAACTTTTTAGATGATTTTCAACCAATGCTTTCACATCATCCATCACGCTTGTGGCAGGATAGCCCAACACAATATCAATACTCACATCGCTGCCAGTAATTTGGATATTTTTAGCTGATTTGCTGGCGATGAAATCTTTGCCAGTATTCGGATCAATCAGCGCTTTTAATGCGTTTTGGATGTTTAATTCAGTGATTGCCATGATATTCCTAATAAAAATGCATTTTAACTTATGTAGATGTCAGCGTCTTTGCTAAAATGCTGAAATGACAAAAAAGATACTGGTAACTTCCGCACTTCCCTACGCCAATGGCAGCATCCACCTTGGTCATTTGGTGGAATACATTCAAACTGACATTTGGGTGCGCTTTCAGAAAATGCAGGGTCACACTGTGCATTATGTGTGTGCGGATGATACGCATGGCACGCCAATTATGCTGCGTGCGCAAAAAGAAGGCATTACGCCAGAAGTCTTAATTGATGCGGTTCACAAAGAGCATAGCGCTGACTTCAAAGAGTTCTTGGTGGAGTTCGACAATTACTATTCAACCAATGCACCAGAGAATAGAGAGCTTTCGCAAACGATTTACAGAAAGCTTAAAGCTAACGGGAAAATTGCCACCAAAACCATCGAACAGTTTTACGACCCAGTCAAAAACATGTTCTTGCCAGACCGTTTTATTAAAGGCGAATGCCCGAAATGCCACGCCAAAGACCAATATGGCGACAACTGCGAGGTGTGCGGTGCAACCTACAACCCAACTGAGCTAATTAATGCTTACTCTGCGGTTTCTGGAGCTGCACCAGTGCGCAAAGAAACCGAACATTACTTTTTTAAACTGAGTGAGTGTGAGCAGTTTCTAAAAGATTGGACGAGAAGCGGTACGTTGCAAGGCGAAGCCGCTAACAAGATGGGAGAATGGTTTGAAAATGGCCTCAACGATTGGGATATTTCGCGTGATGCCCCATATTTCGGTTTCGAGATTCCCGATGCGCCAGGCAAATATTTTTATGTGTGGTTGGATGCACCGATTGGCTACATGGCGAGTTTTAAAAAGTTATGTGAGACTAAAGGTTTAGATTTTGACGAGTATTGGAAGCACGACTCAACGACCGAGTTATACCATTTTATCGGTAAAGACATTTTGTATTTTCATGCGCTGTTTTGGCCTGCAACGCTTGAATATAGTGGCTATCGCAAGCCAACACAGATTTTCGCGCACGGTTTTTTAACCGTGAATGGTGAAAAAATGAGCAAATCACGCGGCACGTTTATCACTGCGCGCAGCTATTTAGATCATATTAAAAATCCTGAGTATTTACGTTATTACTACGCGGCCAAGCTCAATAGCACGATGGAAGATATTGACCTAAATCTGGAAGACTTCGTCGCGCGCGTGAACAGTGATTTGGTGGGTAAATACATCAATATTGCCAGTCGTTGTGCTGGGTTCATTACCAAACGTTTTGATGGGGAACTTTTACCCTTGGCAGGTAGCAATTTTACGGCTACAGAGTTCGCGCTCTTGGAAGAGTTAACTAAGCCATCCGAAGAGATAGCTGAGTATTACCAAACCCGAGATTACTCTAAAGCTGTTCGAGAAATCATGCGCTTAGCTGATTTGGTAAATGAGTATGTGGCAAATGAAAAGCCTTGGGAGATTGCCAAAGATACCTCGCAGGATGGAAAGTTGCATATGGTTTGCAGTGCAAGTTTAAGAATGTTTTCAGTTCTGACTGTATATCTTAATCCAATACTTCCAAATTTGGCTGGACGTGTGGCAAAGGATTTGTTAGGCTCGAATACTGAATTTAATTGGAATATGGTTGAGAATTTTCCAATTAAAAAAATTAACCTATATCAGCATTTCATCACCCGTATTGACCCTAAACAGATTGAATCTATGACAGAAGCCAATACAGAGAATTTAACTACTATCCCTACCGCCGCGCCGATATTGGATTCCAGCGATGCCCCTGAAACTAAAAATGAGGCAGAATACATAAGCATAGATGACTTTACCAAAGTAGACCTGCGTATCGCCAAGATTGTGAATGCCGAGCACGTGGAAGGTGCGGAAAAATTACTCAAACTTACTTTGGATATTGGCGAAGCAACACCGCGACAAGTGTTTGCGGGCATTAAATCGGCTTACGACCCAGAAACCTTAAAAGGCCGTTTAACTGTGATGGTGGTCAATTTAGCGCCACGTAAAATGAAATTTGGCATGAGTGAAGGTATGGTGCTGGCGGCCAGTGATGCACGTGGTGGACCATTTATTTTGTCTCCTGATGTGGGTGCAGATGCTGGTATGCGCGTCAAGTAATCAATATGTAGGCGCATACCTACACGAGTTTCAGCATCGATTGATATTTTTTGAACTAAAAAATATCTCTAAAGAGTTTCTTAAAAAACTTCCGTAAGTAAAGAAGATAAAAATATTTCATTCCCATTAAAAGCTACGTAGGTGTTTGCCTTACAAAAAAATATAGTCTTTATCTTATTTGAAATAGCTTTCTTTTCGGTCAAAGTTCATGCTCAGGCTAAACAAGCTTAATTTAAAAATTTAGCGAACTCCAAAATGGAGAATAGAAAATGAACGCCGATAGTAGTCAGGCTGAACTTTTAATGGAAATCCACGAAGCTAATTTAAGTTACTTAATGCTGGCTTAACAAATGATAAAAGTAGATAGGCCAGCAGCGCTTTTTAGACTTGGTGTGAGTAAGGATATTACTAACTTTCTTGAAGATCTTAGCAACTGGTAAGACAAAAAAGCTAAAGTTATAGTAGCCCCCAATTTTCAGACAGTGAACTATAGATTAGCCTAACATCTAATCTACTGCAGCCCCTTAAAATATATACTTCATTTATTAAGTTAAAGTAAATTATAAGTAGTTGTTAATGCGATTAGCTGCTTCTAAACATTCTTCATAAGGGACGACTAGCGCCATGCGGATAAAATTTTCACCTGGATTTGTGCCATGCGCCTTGCGTGCTAGATAGCTACCAGGAAGTACGGTGATATTGAGGTCTCGGTAAAGTTTAATAGCCAGTTCTGTGTCAGAAATGGCACTTTTTGCCCATAAATAAAACGCCGCATCGGGTATTCCAACCTCTAATACTTGTGCCAATATCGGGGTGACTGACTTGAACTTTTTTGCATACCATTGACGGTTTTCAACCACGTGTGCATCGTCGTTCCATGCGGCGGTGCTGGCGGCTTGCACGGCTGGATTCATGGCACAGCCATGATAAGTGCGGTATAGCGCAAATTTCTCAATAATCTTTTCATCGCCTGCCACAAAACCAGAGCGCATGCCTGGCACATTGCTACGCTTGGAAAGCGAGCTAAATATGATTAAATTAGCATGGCCACGGCCTAATAGAGATGCGGCTTGCAGGGCACCTAGTGGCGGATTTTTTTCATCAAAATAAATTTCTGAGTAACATTCGTCGGCAGCAATGACAAAGCCGTATTTATCAGACAATTCAAACAGCGTTTTCCATTGCGCTAGATTCATTACCTTGCCAGAGGGGTTGCCTGGACTGCATACATACACCAACTGCGTGCGACTTAAAATGTCTGCTGGTACGCTGGCAAAATCCATGGCATGGTCGTTTGCTGGGGTGGTATTTAGAAAATATGGCTCTGCCCCAGCTAGAAACGTAGCACCTTCATAAATCTGGTAAAACGGATTGGGTGCAATCACGATGGGTTTAGCGTGATTCATATTATTTTGGCTGCTATCGATAACCACTTGCGCAAATGCAAATAGCGCCTCGCGGCTGCCGGTTACTGGTAAAATAGCCTTGTCAGGACTAGGCGCTGTTATATTGTAGCGGCGCGCAATCCAGTCGGCTATAGTTGTGCGTAGCTCTAAAGAGCCTGCTGTGGTTGGGTAGCTGGCTAAGCCGCTTAAATTGCTGGTGAGCGCATCTTTAATCAACTGCGGCGTGGCGTGTTTGGGTTCGCCAATAGAAAGATTGATATTGTTATACGCTGGGTTAGGCGTTATGCCTGTAAATAAATCGCGCAGACGTTGAAACGGGTAGGGTTGTAGCAGGCTAAGGTTTGGGTTCATAAGCCCTATTATAATTTAGGATGCATATTGATTAATAGCAATAAAAACGTATTAGCGATATTTGGCTTGTTGTTTGGTGCTTTTTGCTGGGGCATTATTTGGTATCCGTATCGCATCATGGCCGAGGCTGGTGTATCTGGTGTGGCTTCTAGCTTTTATACTTATTGCATTGCGACGCTGCTAGCAGGGACTTATTTCTCCAAATATCTGGTTGACAATTGGCGTGCGCTATTTAAGCAACCACAAAATGTGGTTTGGATTGGGCTTGTCGCTGGCTGGACCAACCTGAGCTATGTGTTGGCGGTGATTGATGGCGAAGTGATGCGGGTAATGCTACTGTTTTATTTATCGCCACTGTGGACATTACTGTTGGCACGTTTTTGGTTGCAAGAACCGATTACAAAAATTGGCTTTATGTCTATTATCATTGCGCTGGTTGGCGCCTACATTATGTTGGCGGGGCCGTTTAGCGAGGTAGAAAGCCGTTTGCCTATCCCACGTAATTCCGCTGAATGGCTGGCGTTATCAGCGGGCATTGGGTTCTCGTTGACGAACGTGATTACAAGAAAATCGAGTCAGTTAAGCTTGCTACAAAAATCATTTGCGGTGTGGGTGGGTGTGATCGTCGTGGCAACACTATCTGCGCCATTTCTAGTCAATGATTATGGTCAAAATTTTGTCACACCCAGTTTTTTTAGCCTAAACAATTGGCTCATTATGCTTGTCATTGCGTTGTCGCTCATCGCGGCTACCATGCTGGTGCAATTTGGCGTGACGCAACTGACGGCGGTTCGCGCTTCTGTATTGTTTTTATTTGAGCTGGTGGTAGCAGCGATTGCCTCGTATTACTTGGCGCACGAGGCCATGACACTAAACGAATGGATGGGTGGGCTACTGATTATTGCAGCTGCTTTAACTGCGGCTTTAAATCATAAAGATAAAGATTAAGATTAAGTGTTAATTAAGCGTTAGCCAGCTCAAACCACCTTTTTCGGTCATAAATTTCAACACCGGGGTAATATCAATCGCGGCCATGGTACTTCCTGTTCGTGTGTATTTATTTGCTTTATCACAAGCTTTATGTTTGTTACATAGTTAGTTGATTATATTGGCTTGATTCGTGTGGGTTTTCCAAATGTCCAAGTAAAGTTGCTCTAAGTGAGTCACAAATTGTGTAGGATTAAACAGGTCAGATTTTTCTACTTCTATACGGAGTCTTTGTTTTATTTGCGCTAACTTTTCTGGATTTTGTGCAAAATAAAGCGCTTTTTGCTCATATTCAAGTAGTGAATAGGTGATTAATTCAGACATATTAATGTTCTGCAACAAGCTCGCGGCCACACGTGCGGCAAAAGTTTCGCCAATACAGGTTAATAATGGTAAGCGCATAAAAAGCGCGTCACTGGCTGTGGTGTGGGCGTTGTAGGGCAGTGTGTCTAAAAATAAATCGGCATGTGCGTGGCGGGCAAGATGCTCGGCGATTGGCACGCGCGCTGCAAAAACAAGCCTGTTCTTGGTGACCCCAACAAGCTCAGCTTCGCGCAATAAATTAGCTTTCGCCCACGGATTGCATTCCAGCAGCCACAACACGCTGTTAGGCGTTTGTTTAAGTATGCGCATCCACACCGCAAAAACCTCTGCGGTGATTTTAAAAGTTTGGTTAAAGCAACAAAACACAAAAGTATCGATCTGCAGGCCATGCTTCATGCGGTCGGCAAGCTTGCCAATGGGGCGATTGCTGTCATTGGGTTGATAGCAAGGTAAATATAATAATTTTTCGCTAAAATCCGCTGGATTTGGCGCAATGGTATTATCGGTCAGTAGGTAATCAAATAGCATTTTTCCATGCAATTCACCCATGCTTCCAGGATAACCCAACCAGTTAATATGCAGGCTTGCGGGCTTCAGCGCGACAATGCCAGTGCGGCTACTTTGTGTGTAGCCAGTTAAATCGACCAAAATGTCAATGTGGTCATCGCGGATTTTTTTCGCGGCAGCCATATCGTTTAAATTTGCAATATCGTTAAACTGGTCAAATGTACTTTCAAAGCGCTTGCGTGCTGGGGTTTTGTCATTTTTTCCGTAAGCATAAGCGATGACTTCAAATTGTTTTCGGTCATGCTGTTCAATCAATTCTGTGATTAAAAATGCCAGTGGGTGCAGCCTGAAATCAGCAGAAAAATAAGCAATTTTTAGCTTAACATTTTTATGTCTAATGCTATGAGGGGCAGGACTCCTACTGCCTATAGGCAATGCCTTAAAAAAGCTATTGGCCCAATTACTTGCGCATTGTTTTTGCTCTTGCGCTGTTGTACCAGGCATAGCGAGAAACGCAAACGGTGAAATTTGCGCCTGCGGTTCTGTTTCCAGCAAGTTTCGTAATTGTAAAATTTGCGTATTCAAATCGTGCCAATCGCAAACATGTTGCTTTTGATGCACCAAGTGCGCGAGGGTGTGATGTAGGCGGGGGTTGAGTTGCAGTGCTTTTTCATAACTGGCGATGGCTTGGTCTAAATGGCCGAGTTCGCGTTGTACATTACCCAAATTATTGTGCGCATCGGCGTCATTAGGGTCGAGTTTAAGCGATTGCGTAAAGCTGGCTAAGGCTTTTTGGGGCTTGCCCAACTCGCGCTGCGCGTTACCCAAGTTATACCAATACACGGCGTTGCTAGGCTGATGTTGCGTGATTTCATCAAAACAGACTTCGGCTTGGACATAGTTGCCGCTACTATGCGCTTGGTTGCCCAACGCCTGTAGCGCATAACACAAAGCATTACGCGCATCGAGATTTTTGTTTGCAGCACTTAAAATGCGCCGAAAATAGCCTGTCGCTTCTTGAAAACGTTGCAGCTCTACGCATAAATTTCCACAAATGGCATGCAAACTTAACTCATCAGGATGCTGCAATAATACTTGTTGATATGTTTGAAGAGCTGTATGGGTATTGCCTTGCAACTGTGCTTGTTGTGCTTGTTTTATTAGTTGGTTTGCATCTTGCATGGTGTGATTTTAATCGAAAAGTGGCTTATTGATAGAGAGAATTGGCCAATTGTTTTAAACCTAATTCGCGCAACAAAAAACGGCTGGGGTTAAGCCTGCTTGCCAGTTTGACATCCAGCGGCAAGGTGTTGTTGATGGCTAAATTGGCAATGAATTCGCCGCAAATTGGTGCGGTAATCATACCTTTCGAACCGTGCCCAGCGTTGACGTACAAGCCATTTAGCCAAGGCAAGTCAGCAGGATTGGCGTTATAACGTGGAGGTTTTGAGCATAACTTTTCTTCATCAATTAATTGCCCCGCCATTGGCATGTAATCTGGCGTCTGGCTACGCCAAGCAACGCGGCCGTGCATATTTTTTATGTTAATTGGCTTAAATATTTCTGGCGAAATTGCGCGCAGCGCGTTTAAATTTTCGTGTGTATCAGACTCGCTTAAATGTGGATTCATGTCATTGGGTTTGTAGGTCGTACCAATCGCATGCGTACCATCCACGGCTGGGCTTACAAAATGGTTGCTACAAATAATTGTTTTGATATTTTGACTGACTTTATTTGTGGCAAAAAAATTAATTTGACCACGCACGGGCGTGATTTTAGCGCTTTTATACTGCGCGAACCGTTGAATATCGTTGGCGTTGCACATTACCACAAAATCTGCCACAAATGTATGATTAACGAGCCACTGCGTCATATTTTTTTTAATGGACAAAGCTTCAGTCGAAGTCATTTTTGTAATCAGCGCATCACTGCAAAGCGCTTCGCATAAGACTTGCGGCTTTATCCAACCTGCTTGCTGGAAAAACAAACCACCAGATTTTAGTGTAATCCCAGCAATTTCACTTGCTGAAGTCATGTCTAAATGGTGTAGAAAATTCAAGCGTTTGTTTTGTAAAAGCGCTTGTTGGTGCGCCTGTTCGCGCGCATTAAATGCCAGTTGAATCAAGCCGCAGGCCTCGAAGATTTTATCTTTTTCAGGTAATTGGTTTAATAAATCTAACGTAAATTCAAAACCTTGCAAAGCCAGTGTGGAGGAGGCATTTGGCCGAGCGCCAAATTTTGGGTAAAGCATGGCGATTGGGTTGCCAGAAGCCTCTTGTGCTAAATATTCATGCCGCTCAATGAGCGTGACAGCAATGCCGCGCTGTGCCAGTGCAAATGCCGTGCTACAGCCCGCGATGCCGCCGCCAATCACGATGGCTGTCTTCATGCTGTGCTTCCAGTAAAAACGCCGCTTAACATTTCGCGTTTTTTGCCAAAGCCAGCATGTTTATTCACGCTAAAACCAACTGCTTGTAAACCGCGTTTAACCGTACCAGCACTAGAAAAGGTGGCAAATGTGGTGTTGGGTTTAGATAATCTTGCCATATGTGTAAATACTTCGTCTGACCACATTTCAGCGTTTTTCGCGGGCGCAAAACCATCCAGCAACCAAGCATCGGCAGTTTGCGGATTTTTTGGTAAGGCAGTTAAAATAGTATCGACATGCAGACCAATATAAATGCGCCTTCTAGCCATGTTTATTTGATTATTTCCAGCCTTTAAATTCGCATAAGATTGCAAAAATTCATGTGAAATTTCCGCAAATTGTGGCCACTGCGTGTGCGCGCGGCGTAAATCGTCTAGAGTTAGCGGAAATTTTTCAATGCTAATAAAACGTAAGGCGGCAGTTTTGGGGGCATGTTTTAGCCAGCACTCGGCCACCGCCAAAAAATTTAAGCCTGTGCCAAAGCCAGTTTCGATGATGGTAAAAGTTGCTTGGTCGAGCGCAGTAAACCGTGCCTTTAATTGATTGTGCTCAATAAAAACGTATTCAGTTTCTTGTAAGCCATTTTCTGAATTAAAATAAACATCATTAAAATCAATCGAATAGGGTGTTTCTGTACCATTTTCTGAAGCACGCCATTCTATGTTTGCAAATTGCATAGTCATGCATATTATCCAGCAGAAGCGGTATTTATAGAAGTGCCCTTATACTGCATCCGGTTAATCTACGACAGCCCCTATTACTATTGTCATTGCAGCACGCTAAATATCAGCAAACATGCCGGTTAAAATTTCGCCACCTTTTTCTAACACAAAATATCTAAAAGCTTCGGCAGCTTGCGAAGCATTGCGTTTGTTCAGTGCCACCACATGCCAAGTACGAATGATGGGCGTGTTTTGAATGTCTAGCAACGAGATTTGCTTGTTGGCAAGCTCGCTGCCGATAGTGTGCAAAGACACAAACGAGATGCCCAAATTGGCCATCACGGCTTGTTTAATGGTCTCATTGCTGGACATTTCCATGCTGACAATTGGTGCAATATTGTGTTCAGCAAAATATTTTTCCATGATGGCGCGCGTGCCAGAGCCAGGTTCGCGCGTAATGATTTCGCATTGCGTCAGCGCATCCGGCGAAATGTTAAGCTTATTGGCCAACGGATTGGTCGGACTGGCAATAAATACGTGCGGATGATTGGCAAATGATTCAACGCGTGTATCAATCTCTTTCGGTGGCACACCCATAATTGCAATGTCAATTTCGCCGTCACGCAGCAATTCAACCAGTTGCTGGCGGTTGCGCGCTTCAATTTTAATTTGTAGATTTGGGAAGTCCTTTTTAAATTCTACCAACATATGCGGCAAAAAATATTTAGCGGTACTGACCACACCGATTTTTAAATGTTTACATTGCGTGCCGCGGAAGCGTTCCATCATGGTGTTGGCTTCGTTCAGTGTGCTAGCAACGCGGCGCGCGTAAAGTAAAAAATACTCACCAGCCGAGGTAAGCGCTACTTTTCTGTTTTCGCGCGTGAATAAACTCACGCCAATATCTTCCTCCATCTCTTTGATTTGCAATGAAATCGCTGGCGCTGAAATGTGTAATTCTTCAGCCGCGCGGGTAAAGCTTAAGTGCTTTGCAGCACTTAAAAAAATTCTGATTTGACGTAGTGTGAGGTTTCGCATAAGTAATACTTAATCTTACATAAAGAATTTATTAATGTAACTTAACTTTAAAATTTAATAAAGTAACGCATCGAAACTATTTTATAAATAGAAGGGTGATTAATAAGATGAGCCAAGTAATGAGTAGCAACGAAACCATGCAAGAAGGCAAGGAGCGCTATAAAGCGGGTGTTCTGCCGTACAAAAAAATGGGTTATTGGCAGCCTGATTATCAAGTAAAAGATACCGACTTGCTGGCGATGTTCCGCATTACGCCCCAGCCAGGATCAGATCCAGAAGAGGTCGCAGCAGCCGTTGCTGGTGAATCTTCTACTGCCACTTGGACGGTGGTGTGGACTGACAGGCTCACTGCTTGCGAGCTGTATCGCGCCAAGGCTTACCGCGTTGACCCTGTACCTAACACGGGTGAGGGTACAAAAACTGAGGCACAGTATTTTGCCTACATCGCTTACGAGCTAGATTTGTTTGAAGGCGGCTCCATCGCTAACCTGACCGCGTCAATTATCGGTAACGTGTTCGGTATGAAAGCAGTGAAAGCCTTACGTTTGGAGGATATGCGCATTCCAGTCGCTTATCTCAAAACGTTCCAAGGTCCTGCGACAGGCGTGATTGTAGAAAGAGAAAGGCTAGATAAATTCGGCCGACCATTATTAGGCGCGACGACTAAACCTAAATTGGGCCTCTCAGGCCGCAACTATGGCCGTGTGGTGTATGAAGGCCTTAAAGGCGGTTTGGACTTTATGAAGGATGACGAGAATATTAACTCGCAAGCTTTTATGCACTGGCGCGACCGCTTTCTGTATTGTATGGATGCCGTAAATAAGGCATCGGCGGCGACTGGTGAGGTCAAAGGCCATTATTTGAATGTGACCGCTGGCACCATGGAAGAAATGTACCGCCGTGCAGAGTTTGCCAAAGAATTGGGTAGCGTCATCATCATGATAGACTTGGTCATCGGTTACACGGCGATCCAAAGCATGGCACTGTGGGCGCGTCAGAACGACATGATACTGCACTTGCACCGTGCGGGTAACTCCACTTATTCACGCCAAAAAAATCACGGCATGAACTTCCGGGTGATTTGTAAGTGGATGCGCATGGCGGGTGTGGATCACATTCATGCTGGTACTGTGGTGGGCAAACTAGAAGGCGACCCCGCCATGATTAAAGGTTTTTACGACACCTTGCTGGATGACCATACGCCGCAAAACTTAGCGCATGGCTTGTTCTTTGAACAAGACTGGGCATCGCTGAATAAGTGTATGCCAGTGGCTTCTGGTGGCATTCATGCAGGTCAAATGCATCAGCTGCTCACCTATTTGGGTGATGACGTAGTATTGCAATTCGGTGGCGGTACCATTGGCCATCCACAAGGTATTCAAGCCGGTGCGGTAGCTAATCGGGTGGCACTTGAAGCGATGGTGTTAGCGCGTAACGAAGGCCGTGATATTTGGAACGAAGGTCCGCAGATTCTGCAAGATGCTGCTAAATGGTGCGGCCCGCTTAGAGCGGCCATTGATACCTGGAAAGATATTAGCTTTAACTACGAATCTACCGACACGGCCGATTTTGTACCAACCGCAACGACCAGTTTCTAAATTATTTGGCTTTTAATTGAGGAGAATTTATCGTGATGACCAACCCGAATGGAATCGTAACGCAAGGGCAGTTCTCTTTTCTGCCAGCGCTGACCGATGCACAGATTACCGCACAAATTAAATACGCATTGGGTAAAGGCTGGGCGCTGTCGGTTGAATACACCGACGATCCGCATCCGCGCAACACCTATTGGGAAATGTTTGGCGCGCCGATGTTTGATTTAAAAGACCCAGCGGGGATTTTGATGGAAATCAACAATTGCCGAAAAACTTTCCCCCATCACTACATTCGCGTGATGGCGTTTAGCTCGGTACGCGGCGTGGAAAGCCCGACCATGTCTTATATTGTCAATCGCCCTAAACATGAGCCTGGCTTTGGCTTGGTACGTCAGGAAACCGATGGCCGCAACATTCGCTATACTATTCATGCTTACGCTACCGATAAACCTGAAGGCGAGCGCTATTAATTAAAATGGCAACTAAATCTGACAAAATAGATATGCAAGCGCTGTTAGAAGCATCTCATATCAATGAGGTGCTGGATAAGCTTGATCAAGATTTAGTGGGGTTGGTACCAGTTAAACAGCGCATGCGTGAGATTGCTGCTTACTTGTTAATCACAAAAGCTAGGTTACAATTGGGCATTGAGGCGGCCAAACCTAGCTTGCACATGTGTTTTACGGGTAACCCAGGCACGGGGAAAACGACAGTTGCACTAAAAATGGCCGATATTTTACATCGCTTGGGCTACATTCGGCAGAATCATGTGGTGAGCGTGACGCGTGACGATTTGGTAGGACAATATATTGGTCATACCGCACCAAAAACCAAAGAGGTCATTAAAAAAGCCATGGGTGGCGTGTTGTTTATTGATGAGGCGTATTATCTCTACAAACCAGAGAATGAGCGCGATTACGGGCAAGAGTCCATCGAAATTCTGCTACAAACGATGGAAAATCATCGAGATGATTTAGTTGTTATTTTGGCTGGCTATCAAGACCGTATGGGCACTTTTTTTAAATCGAATCCTGGCATGTCGTCACGCATTGCACACCATATTGATTTTCCCGATTATGACGAAAACGAGCTGTTGGAAATCGCCAACATGATGAGCGCAGATATGCATTACAATTTGGATTCCGGTGCGGAAAAGGCCATGCAAGATTATATTTTAAAACGCAAACAACAGCCGCATTTTGCCAATGCGCGCTCGATACGCAATGCCTTGGATCGTGCGCGCTTGCGCCAGGCAAACCGATTATTTAATGATGCAATTAAACATAAAAAAGACACTACGGCGGCAGATTTGTCCTTAATTACAGCAGCAGATATTCGCGCTTCTCGTGTGTTTAGTGGTGGCTTAGATGGTGAGTCTGATGTTAAAAAAACTTGAAGTTTTTTTGAGCGAAAAGCTCGGCCAAACAGAAGAAAAACAAAGGCTGAAAATGGTGATTCAAGCCATTGCTGAGAGCGTTAAACAAGTCGCCGTCATGGTAGAAAAGGCACCCTTGGCAGGGCAATTGGGCAAGCTTGAAAATGAGAATGTGCAGGGCGAGCAGCAAGCTAAGTTGGATTTGCTCACTAATGATTGTTTTGTGAAAAACTTACAAGCTTGCGAAGCTGTTGCTGGCATGGTTTCAGAAGAACTTGAGGATGCAATTGTATTGTCGAAAGATGCCTCAATGCCTAATTATTTAGTGGTATTCGATCCGCTAGATGGCTCATCCAATATTGAAGTAAATGTAGCGGTGGGCTCTATTTTTTCTGTGTTAAAAGCGCCAAAAAATAGGGCAGCGCAAGTGGCGGATTTTCTGCAAAAAGGTATTGAGCAGGTGTTGGCGGGCTATGCGATTTATGGTCCTTCGACCTTGCTGGTGTTCACTTTTGCTGAAGGCGTGCATATATTTACGCTAGACCGTGACAGCGATGAATTTGTATTAACGCAAGAGAATATGCAGGTGCCAGCAGATACGCAAGAGTTTGCCATTAACGCTAGCAATGCACGTTTTTGGGAATTACCGATTCAGCAATATATCAGCGAATGCCAAGCTGGCATTACGGGTGCTCGTCGCAAAGATTTTAATATGCGCTGGATTGCGAGCATGGTGGCTGATGTGCACCGCATATTGATGCGCGGGGGTGTATATCTGTACCCAAAAGATAGCAAGCTACCACTTAAAGCGGGGCGTTTGCGTTTGTTGTATGAGCTAAACCCGATGAGTTGGATTATTGAGCAAGCGGGCGGTAAAAGCTCCACTGGACGTGCGCGCGTGTTAGAAATAGTAGCAACGGACATTCATCAGCGCGCGCCAATTATTATTGGCTCTAACAATGAAGTGGAAAGAGTCGTGCGCTATTACCAAGCTTTTGACCAGAAATTTGACAAGCTAAACTAAATATTTAAAGAGGGTGGATGATGTCTAATAAATTTCCAATTGTCGCAATTACTGGTTCGTCTGGTTCAGGCACAACCACGGTGCGGCAGAGTTTTCAGCATATTTTCCAACGCGAAAAAATCAACGCCACCGTGATAGAAGGCGATTCTTACCATCGATACGAACGTGCAGAAATGGACGTGCTACTGAAGCAGCGCGACCATATTCCTGGTGTAAATTTCAGCCATTTTGGCCCAGAAGCCAATATTTTAGGCGAGCTCGCCAACACGTTCGAAACTTTTGGCAAAACTGGTCATTGCCAAACGCGCAAATATATACACTCGGCTGAAGAAGGCCAGCCTTACCATCAAAAAGCAGGCACCATGACGCCGTGGGAGGATACAAAATCTGATATTTTGTTTTACGAAGGCTTGCATGGTGGCTATGTAGGCGAAGATGCGGATGTGGCGAAACACGTGGATTTATTGGTCGGCGTGGTGCCGATTATCAATTTGGAGTGGATTCAAAAGCTACATCGCGATAAAAAAATGCGCGGTTATTCTTCCGAAGCAGTGATTGATACGATTTTGAATCGCATGCCCGATTACATTCATCATATTTGCCCACAATTTTCGCGCACGCACATCAATTTTCAGCGCGTACCGACTGTGGATACGTCTAACCCATTTATTGCAAAGGACATTCCTAGTCCAGATGAAAGTATTTTAGTGATTCGCTTTGCCGATCCAAAAGGCGTGGATTTTCAGTATTTACTCAGTATGTTGCATGGCTCGATGATTACGCGCCCTAACACGATTGTGGTTCCAGGCGGAAAAATGAGTTTGGCATTGCAATTTATTTTTACGCCAAGAGTCTTACAACTGATGGCAGACAGCAAAAAATAATAGAATGGGATAAAAAACTGTGGCACTCATATCTTTAAGGCAATTGTTAGACCACGCAGCCGAGCACCAGTACGGCTTGCCAGCCTTTAACGTCAATAATATGGAGCAGATACACGCTATAATGCAAGCGGCGGATGAGGTTGATAGCCCAGTGATTTTGCAGGCATCCGCAGGCGCAAGAGGTTACGCTGGGGAGCCTTTTTTACGACGATTAGTCGAGGCAGCGATTGAACAGTACCCACATATTCCCTTGTGTCTGCATCAGGATCATGGTGCCTCGCCAGCGGTATGCCAAACGGCCTTGCGAAGTGGATTTTCCAGCGTAATGATGGATGGTTCACTCATGGACGATGCTAAAACTCCTTCGTCGTTTGATTACAACATACACGTTACCAAACAGGTGGTCGAAGCTGCGCATGCGGTGGGCGTGTCGGTAGAAGGTGAATTAGGCGTTTTGGGCTCGCTCGAGACTGGGCAAGCGGGTGAAGAGGATGGCGGTGGCGCGGCAGGCATGCTAAGCGAAGCGCAATTACTTACCGATCCTGACGAAGCCACTGAATTTGTAAAAGCGACGCAAGTGGATGCGTTGGCGATTGCGATTGGCACCAGCCATGGTGCCTACAAATTCAGCCGCCCGCCGACAGGTGATATTCTTTCGATAAGTAGAATTAAAGCCATTCACGCCCGCATTCCCAACACGCACTTAGTGATGCACGGCTCATCCAGTGTGGAGCAAGAGTGGCTGCAAATGATACGAGAATACGGCGGAAAAATTAAAGAAACTTATGGCGTGCCAGTCTCGGAAATTGTAGAAGGCATTAAAAATGGGGTGCGCAAAATCAATATTGATACCGATATTCGTTTAGCCATGACGGCGACCATACGTCAGGAAATGGCGCATCACCCAGCAGAATTCGACCCGCGTGTTTTTTTAAAAGCCGCCACTATTGCCGCCAGAAGCGTGTGTAAAAATCGCTTCGAAGCCTTTGGCAGCGCAGGACGTGCCGCAAAAATAAAAGTGGTTTCACTTGACGTGATGGCGGCGCGCTACGCAAAAGGCGAGTTTGCGCCAACGGTAAGGTAAAAAAATGAGACGCAAGAAGCTGGTGGTGGGTAATTGGAAGATGAATGGGCGCATCGCGCAGAATGAAGCCTTATTGCGTGACATTTTGACTGGCGTTAAAGACCTTAAAAAGGCGGATTATGTGGCTTGTGTACCTTATCCTTACCTTGCGCAAGCGCAACAACTGTTGCAAGGCACAAACTTGGCTTGGGGCGCACAAAACTTGTGCGCCGATGAAAACGTCGCACTCACTGGTTCAGTTTCACCTTATATGTTGACCGATTATGGTTGCAGCTACGTCATTGTGGGACATTCTGAGCGGCGAATTCAGTTTCATGAGACCGATGATACCGCTGCCAGCCGCTTTAATTCTGCACAAAGTGCGGGATTAACACCGATTTTCTGCATGGGCGAATCGCATGATGAGCGTGATTCGGATTGGACCGAATATATCGTCGGCAGACAACTCGATTCGATTATTAGACGTTTTGACGTGAGCGTTCTCAGTCATGCTGTATTGGCCTACGAACCGCTTTGGGCCGTGGGTACAGACAATCCGGCGACACCAACGCAGGCACAAGAAGTACATGAATTTATGCGTGCTCGCATTGCCAGGTGTGATAAAGAAGTGGCAAAAAAAGTGCGTATCTTATATGGTGGCAGCATACAGCCCAAAAACGCGGCGGCTTTGTTTGCCATGCCAGACGTGGATGGCGGTTTGGTAGGCAGGGCGTCGTTAAACGCAGCGCAATTTGTGGAAATCTGCAAACAGGCTAATGAATAGGTGAAAAAAACATAAAAATGAAAATAGGCGTTCCAACGGAAGTGAGAAGTGAAGAATGTCGCGTGGCCGCGACGCCAGAAACCGTAAAAAAAATGATTGGGTTGGGTTGCCAAGTCTTAGTGCAAAAAGGCGCTGGTGAACGCGCTAGCGTTACCGATGCAGCATACAAAGCCGTTGGTGCTGAGCTGGTTTCTGCAAAAGAGGTGTTTAAAGTCGATTTAATTTTAAAAGTGCGCGCGCCAGAAACGGCAGAAATAAAGGCCATGAAAGCTGGTACTGTGTTAATCGGCTTGTTAGAACCATTTAATCAACCGCAACTAAAAACCATAGCCGAGCAGGGCATTACGGCATTTTCACTTGAAGCGCTGCCTAGAAACTCGCGCGCGCAGAGCATGGACGTGTTGTCATCGCAAGCCAACGTGGCGGGCTACAAAGCCGTGCTGCTGGGCAGCCATTTCTATCAACGCTTTATGCCCATGTTAATGACTTCTGCAGGCACGGTGAAAGCTGCACGGGTATTGGTTCTTGGGGCAGGTGTTGCGGGTTTGCAAGCGATTGCCACGGCTAAAAGATTAGGCGCGGTGGTCGAGGCTTCTGACGTGCGACCAGCCGTGAAAGAACAAGTCGAGTCGCTAGGCGCTAAGTTTTTGGATGTGCCTTATGAAACTGAAGAAGAAAAGGAAACTGCCGCAGGTGTCGGCGGCTATGCGCGCCCAATGTCCGCCGCATGGATGCAGCGTCAGGCGGCGCTGGTGGCTCAGCGCGCGGCAGAGGCCGATATTGTGATTTCTTCTGCACTCATTCCTGGTCGCGAACCACCAGTTTTAATTCGTGCCGAAACAGTGGCGAATATGAAACCTGGCTCGGTGATTATCGATATGGCGGCTGGTTCAGGTAGCATGCTATTAGGAAATATAGGTTGCGGTAACTGTCCGCTCACCGAGGCGAATAAAGTCGTGCTGAAGCATGGCGTAACGATAGTTGGCTACACCAATTTGCCTAGTTTAGTCAGCGCGGATGCTTCTGCTTTTTATGCGCGCAATATTTTGGAGTTTTTGAGACTATTAATTTCAGAAGGCAATTTTCATATCCCCGCCGATGATGAATTAGTCACTGCTAGCTTGATGTGCAAAGACGGACAGATGACAAAAAAATAAAATAGGGAAGAACGATGACTGATTTACTCACCATGCAAAACATTACCATTTTCGTGCTGGCCATTTTTGTCGGCTACCACGTGGTGTGGACAGTGACACCTGCGCTACATACGCCGCTAATGTCCGTCACCAACGCCATTTCTGGCATTGTGATTGTCGGCGCGATGCTGCAAACCGTGACTATCGATAGTAATACATTAAATTTAACCAGTATTTTGGGGGCAATCGCGGTGTTTTTAACGTCGATTAATATTTTTGGCGGTTTTTTAGTCACGCGCCGTATGTTAGAAATGTTTAAAAAGAAAGAACCAAAAGCATGATGGCTGTTAACGCTAATTTAACCTCAGCCACATATTTAATTGCTGCGGTATTATTTATTTTTTCGCTCAAAGGTCTAGCATCTCCAACAAGTGCAAGGCTAGGTAACACGTTGGGTATGCTCGGCATGGCCATTGCTGTGATGACCACATTTTTTGTTGGCCATACGCTCATCATTCCACTCATTGCTGGCGCGATTGTGTTAGGTGCGGTTGTCGGTACTTTGGCAGCAAAACGTGTGCAGATGACTAAAATGCCTGAGCTGGTGGCGCTGATGCACTCATTTGTGGGTTTGTCGGCGGTGCTAATCGCTATTGCCGCCGTGTTTAACACGGCTGAACATCATAGCAGCGTGCAACGCATTGAGCTATTCATTGGCGCGTTTATAGGCGCGATTACGTTTACTGCTTCTGTGGTTGCTTTCGGAAAACTTTCAGGCAAGTTTGGCTCAAAACCCGCTATTTTTAAAGGTCAGCATTTACTTAACTTTGTGCTGGTCTTGCTTATGCTGGGTTTCGGCATTTTGTTCTACTTGCAAAGCAGCCAAAGCGCATTTTTAATCATGTGCGGCTTGGCCTTAATGTTAGGCATCACACTTATCATCCCCATTGGCGGTGCAGATATGCCAGTGGTGGTTTCCATGCTCAACAGCTATTCGGGTTGGGCGGCGGCTGGCATCGGGTTTACCCTTAATAACTCGGTGCTTATCATCGCAGGTGCTTGCGTGGGCGCGTCTGGCGCGATTTTGTCTTACATTATGTGCAAGGCCATGAATCGTTCGATTATCGCCGTCATGTTGGGTGGTTTTGGCGCCGAGGCAGCTGTGGAGGTGGTGAGTGGCGCGCAAAAAGCGGTGAAATCTGGCTCGGCAGACGACGTGGCATTTTTAATGGCCAATGCAGATACGGTGATTATTGTGCCAGGCTATGGCTTGGCGGTATCGCGCGCGCAGCATGCCTTGCAAGAGCTCACCACCCGGTTAATTGAGAAGGGCGTGAAGGTTAAATATGCCATCCATCCAGTGGCGGGGCGCATGCCAGGGCATATGAATGTGCTGTTGGCAGAGGCAGATGTGCCCTATGAGCAAGTGGTGGAGATGGAAGATGTGAATAATGAATTTGGGCAAACAGATGTTGTGTTTGTGATTGGCGCGAATGATGTGGTGAACCCCGCCGCAAAAAAGGCGGGCAGCGCGATTTACGGCATGCCGATTTTAGAGGCTTATAAAGCTAAAACCGTTATTGTCAATAAACGCAGCATGGCGACTGGTTATGCGGGGCTAGATAATGAGCTATTTTATTTAGATAAAACCATGATGGTGTTTGGTGATGCTAAACATGTGGTCGAAAGCATAGTCAAAGCCATCGAGTAAGTTTAAACATAAGTAAATTTTCTAAATTAAGTAGACAAATCTGGTGGCGACTGTTGTTGCACTAATGCTTGAAATTGGTTAATCGGTACTGGGTGACCAAATAAATATCCTTGAAATGTAGGACAGTCATACTGAGCTAGACCCGATTTTGTGGAGGGGCAAGTTGATGATATTTAATCAACTTGTTAGGGGTTTCCATGAAACGTATCCCCCATCGTTTATTTACAGAAGAATTTAAAAGAGAAGCTTTAAGCTTGTCACCGAACAATGCCTCAATGTTGCAGCAGCAGGCCGGCAATTAGATGTTAATCCTAAATCCATTCGCTCTTGGATTGCAGAATCTGAACGCGGTGAACTTAGAGTCACACTAGGCGCTGCCAAGCTCACTGCAAAATCACCTCGTTGGACGATGTTAAGAAAGTGATTGCTTAAATGATGCACTAAGCGCATGAATACAAATGGCTTGCCCTACTACTAAAGCTGGCTTAACTCACTTCCCCTATTGAGTAGGCAGTTGAATATACCACATTACATATAAAGGCGATTAGGCTGTGCTCACCCAATGAGCGGGCATGACTCTAGTTGGCATGGACACACGACACGTTCCTGGGCCCCGCGTTGTGGCCGTACCAAGCGCTGCCATCATTCAGGTGGTAGAATCTGTGGTAGCCTAGGCCGCCATTGTTGCCATAATACCCTTGCTCAACCGCCCAGGTGCCATTCACCAACCAGCCTGCGGGAATCGGCGTGAGCTTACCAGTGAGATACAGCGCCCTTAATTCACTCTCTGTAGGTTGCCTCCATGTGCTTGCTGCATAACCCAATGCAGTTAATGTGTTACAAGTAGATTTAGCGTCATCCCAACTACCCCCACTGGTAATGGGCGCCCAAGTGAGCCTGCCAGAGATGATGTAGGCCCCTCCCACCCTAATGCTGACTGCATTTCCTTGTTCGGCCGTCATCTCTCCAGAGCCTGCTTTCGTTGTGACTATTGTGCAGTCGCCTGCCGCCACGGGGGTCAATGTAGTACCCGAAACAGTACATATGCTGGGCGTTGTGGATTGGTACGTCACGGTGCCGGTGCCAGTGCCAGTGCTAACCGTGACAAGAGTTGATATGTTGGAGTTACTACCGAGCTGAGCAGTCGCCCCTGTTATCCGCGTTACAAGGACTGGGGCTTGCCCAGATGCGGGCGTGGGCACTGTCAGGGTGATCGTCGATGCCGTGGTTGCCCCTGTGTAACTTGCCGTGGCTGCTTTACTTGCACCAACATTGCAAGGACCCGCGGCAAGGGTGGTTAATGTGTTCCCCGAAACGGTACATACATTTGACGGTGAGGCTGTGTAGCTGACCGCACCGCTACCAGATCCGCCGCTAACCGAAACGTAGTCGCTCAGGGTGAAATTTTTCAGGTTGTTGGCAAGGGTTGTAGCACTCTCTGCCACCCGACTGACACTAAGTGCTGCTTGCGCTGTACTGCCGGGCGGTACTGTCAAATTAAGCGGGGTCGAAATGATTGCGCTGTAGCTAACACCGCCCGCACTACCTGCAAGTCTAGTGGCGATTACTGTGCAGGTACCCACACTTAAAGTGGTTAATGTACTCCCCGAGACGGTACATACAGTTGACGGTGCGGCTGTGTAGGTGACCGCACCATCGCCACTACCACCCGATACTGTAAAGTAGCTGCTAAGGTCGACACTACTGCTACTAAGCGTTGCCGAACTTCCTCCCGCTAGCGCAAAAGTCAAGGGCTGTTGGGTGGCTGGAATCGCTGAAGTGACCGGCAAGGCCGCCAGAGCCTTGCTTGGTGGATTTCATTCTAGCCTCTGCCACCGCAAATAGAAGGCAGAGCATAATGGTAAGAAGACCTCGTACTTTATTATTATTATTATATTTAGTCATCAGTAAGTATCCTATATCAAATACATTCACCTATTTCTAATGAAATATCACTTTAGCTGTCAATTGGTTATTCAGTCAAGAATTATATTAAGGTACGTGACTTATACAACCATCAACAGTTACCGACTGGAATAATGTGAACGCTTACTGTAACGGGTAATTCACACCACCAGCATTCCAAAATGCTGACAATCGTTCGTCCAAAACACAGTATAGGTATGGCCAGAGGGGACCCAAATGAAAAAGCGGGGGGTACGGTGGGGTCAAGGTCTCTAGCTTTTCAATAGCGGTACCCAGTAGGCATATCACTTCGCGCTTTGAATGAAGGGTTGTAATGCTGCAACAACAAAGATGGATTGAGTAAAACTAGCTACAAATCAGCTACAAATAAAAAAATCAATAGACGTAAAAAAGCCCACATCGCTGCAGGGCTTTTATTATTTGGCTCCTCGACCTGGGCTCGAACCAGGGACACACGGATTAACAGTCCGTTGCTCTACCGGCTGAGCTATCGAGGAATCGGTAGGACTTGTGAAGGCGTGATAATACTGGCTAAGTGCTTTTTGGTCAATCGTTACAATATATAATTTAGCGCTTAAATCATGAAAAAATCTAAAAAATATTAATTGGTGTCGCCGTTGTTGTTGGTCTGCTGCTTATTTTACCTTTTTTCATTCCCATGCAGCCGTATTTGCAAGGCTATGACAATAAATAACGGCAATAAAAAGGCCTCGGAGAAGGTCTTTTTTATTGCCTTTACAGCCAGTTAATAAAGCATTTAATTAAGTGCTTTTTCAATGCGGTCCAAAGCTTGGCGCAAGTTATCCATGCTGGTTGCAAATGAAATACGGAAATAACCTTCTGCGCCAAACGCAGAGCCTGGTACCACGGCCACATCAAAGCTTTCTAATAAATACTCTGCTAAAGCCATATCAGTTGCTGCATAAATTTTGCCTGCTTTGTGTAAGTTTGCAATCGCTCTACGTGCGTCGGGGAATGCGTAAAACGCGCCGCCTGCCATCAAACAACTTAAGCCTGGCATGCGGTTGAATCTATCCACCACGTATTGATGTCGCTCCTTAAATGCAGTGACCATGGGCTGAATACAATCCTGTGAGCCAGTGAGTGCAGCCACTGCCGCGTGCTGCGAGATAGAAGTGGCGTTGCTGGTGGATTGGCTTTGTAAAATTTCCATCGCTTTAATAATGTAAGCTGGGCCTGCCGCGTAACCAATGCGCCAACCTGTCATGGAATAGGCCTTAGAAACCCCATTCAGCACGATACAGCGGTTTTTTAGCGCTGGCGTAGCGCTAAGGATGTTGTAAAACTTTTCGCCAGTTAAATTCACGTGCTCGTACATATCATCGGTGGCGACTAAAATATGTGGTTGTTTCAGCAACACTGCGCCTAGCGCTTTCAGCTCATCCAAGCTATACACCGCGCCGGTGGGGTTGGAAGGTGAATTGAACATGACTAATTTGGTTTTAGGCGTAATCGCCGCTTCTAGCTGTTTTGGTAAGAGCTTAAAGCCTTGCTCGATGCCGCAATTGATAATCACTGGCACGGCTTCCGCTACCATGGCAATATCGGCGTATGAAACCCAATAGGGTGCAGGGATGATGACTTCGTCACCTTGATTGAGTACAGCGAGGCAAAGATTAAAAATCGTCTGCTTGCCACCAACGCCTACAATCACTTCGTTTAGCGTGTAATCAAAACCGTTTTCAGTTTTAAATTTATCTACAATGGCTTTTTTAAGCGCGGGAATGCCGCTCACCGGCGTGTATTTTGTATAGCCCGCATCAATGGCGGCTTTAGCGGCATCCTTAATGTGTTGCGGTGTATCAAAATCTGGCTCGCCCGCCGCCAAGCCAATAATGGGACGGCCTTCAGTCTTATATTTGCCTGCTTTTGCGGTAATGGCAAGGGTGGGAGATTCTTTGATGGCTTGAACGCGGTGTGATAAAACATTGTTTTGTGAAACTAGGTCGCTCAAAATAATTCCTAAAATGGGTTCTTTTACATAGAAAACATGATTTTACGCAAAAATACGCTGCTAAGAAACATAACTGTTAAAATTAAAAATTAAATTTTTGTATTGAATGCGCGTGTTCGCCACCTTCTCAAATAGTAAATATCAGCTACATCAGCCATTTCAGCCTGCTGGCGACCAACCTGCGGCCATCGAAAAGCTGGTTGATGGTCTAGCGCAGGGTATGCAGTTTCAAACGTTGCTGGGCGTAACAGGCAGCGGCAAAACTTACACCATGGCCAATGTTATTGCTAGGCTTGGCCGCCCAGCCATTGTGATGGCCCCCAATAAAACGCTGGCCGCGCAGTTATATAGCGAATTTCGCGAGTTTTTCCCCAATAACTCGGTGGAATATTTCGTCAGCTATTACGATTATTATCAACCCGAAGCTTATGTACCATCGCGTGATTTGTTTATCGAGAAAGATTCCAGCATTAACGAACACATTGAACAGATGCGGCTTTCGGCCACCAAAGCGCTGTTGGAGCGCGAAGACAGCATTATCGTGGCCAGCGTGTCGGCCATTTACGGCATTGGCGACCCGAGCGAGTACCATGGCATGGTGCTGCACTTGAAGCAGGGCGACAAACTTAGCCAAAAAGAGGCGATTTTGCGCTTAATTGGCATGCAATACGACCGCAACGATTTTGATTTTAGCCGTGGCAATTTTCGCGTGCGCGGTGACGTGATTGATATTTTTCCTGCCGAAAATAACGAGACGGCAGTTAGGTTAAGTTTGTTTGATGATGAAGTAGAATCCATCACTTTATTTGACCCTTTAACAGGACAAGTTTTTAATAAAATTCAACGATTTACAATCTATCCTTCAAGTCATTACGTGACATCGCGCGAGGCCACCATTAAGGCGATGGAGAAGATTAAAGCCGAACTTAGAGACCGCGTGGCTTGGTACATTAAAGAAAATAAACTAGTGGAAGCGCAGCGTATTGAACAACGCACGCGTTTTGATCTGGAAATGTTGAACGAAATAGGTTTTTGCAAAGGTATCGAAAACTACTCGCGCCATCTTTCAGGTCGCAATGCGGGCGATCCACCGCCGACGCTGATCGATTATTTGCCCGATAACGCGCTGATGATTATCGACGAAAGCCATGTCACCGTGCCGCAAATTGGCGGCATGTACAAAGGCGATTGGTCGCGTAAGACCAATTTGGTCGATTACGGCTGGCGCTTGCCCTCTGCGCTGGACAATCGCCCACTGAAGTTTGAGGAATTTGAGCGCATTATGCGCCAAACTGTGTTTATTTCGGCCACGCCAGCCGAGTATGAAAAAAATCACCAACAACAAGTGGTGGAAATGATTGCACGGCCAACGGGCTTGATAGACCCAGAAATTACCGTCAAGCCTGCCGACACGCAAGTGGATGATTTATTGGGGGAAATTAAGCTGAGAGTCGCCGTCGGTGAGCGCGTGCTGGCGACGACGTTAACTAAGCGCATGGCAGAAGATTTAACCGATTATTTGGCCGAACATGGCGTGAAGGTGCGCTACTTGCATTCTGACATTGATACTGTCGAGCGCGTAGAGATTATTCGTGATTTACGGCTAGGTGAATTCGACGTCTTGGTTGGCATTAACTTGTTGCGCGAAGGTTTGGATATTCCTGAAGTATCATTGGTGGCGGTGTTAGATGCGGATAAAGAAGGTTTTTTGCGTAGCGAGCGCAGCTTGATTCAAACCGCAGGCCGAGCTGCGCGCAATATCAACGGCAAAGTGATTTTTTACGGCAACAAAATCACGCGCAGCATGAAAGCAGCCATAGATGAGACCAATCGTCGCAGTAAGTTACAAATGGCGTTTAACGCTGCTCATGGTATTACGCCCGTGGGCATCACCAAGCGCGTGAAAGACATGATAGACGGCGTGTACGACAAAGATGAAGCGCAACGTGAGCGCAAAGCCGCACAGGAGCAAGCCAATTATGCAAGCTTGAGCGAAAAGCAAATTCTGAAAGAAATGAAGCGCTTAGAAAAGGCCATGCACGATGCCGCCAAGAATTTAGAGTTCGAAAAGGCCACAGATTTTAGAGACCAGCTTAAAAAACTAAAAGCCAAGTTTTACGGCGCAGAAATGCCAGATTTAATGGCTTAATTCATTTAAAATACATGCCACTAGAGTGCTTTAATCATGTGGCAGATGGTTTTTGAATAAATAAGGAGTGTATATGCAAAACGTCATTCACAGCGTCACATCGGCATCGGAAGTGATACAGCTCGCCATTGCGCCAGTATTTTTGTTAATGGGCGTGAGTACGCTTTTGGGCGTGCTGGCTGGCCGTTTAAGTCGCGTGGTGGATAGGTTTCGCGTGTTAAACGAAAAGGTACAACAGCATCCAGAAGCCCCTGTTTCCGAGAAGATTTCGCGCGAGCTGTACTTGTTGCAACGTCGCGCCATTTGGGTGCACCGGGCGATTACGCTCTGTACATTGTCGTTGCTATTGGTGGCGGTGGTTATTGGTGCCTTGTTTTTGGGCTCGGCTATTCGATGGGATTCGTCGTGGCTAGTGGCGCTTGTGTTCATTCTGGCCATGTTGAGCCTAATTGTGGGTTTGGGCTGCTTTCTACGCGAGATTTACCTTTCTAGACATACGTTTGCGTTGCCGAGGAATAACAAATCTTAATTGATATGCGCTGCAATCTAATATTCATGCGGCTTGCATGGCGTGTGCTTTAAATGTACTTAGGCCGCAGGGGTCTTGCCCGTGAAATATACCAACTAAAGTTGCTTATTTACACCCAAAAGCTGAAAAGCGTTTGATTAATCAACACTTTTTGTCTATAATCGCGGTCTTTCAAACCTTGCCACACTGTCCAATTCAATTGGAGCGCATAACAGGTGGCTTTAACCACAAGGAGATTACATGCGACATTATGAAGTAGTTTTTATCATCCATCCAGATCAGAGCGAGCAAGTGCCCGCGATGATTGAGCGCTACCGCGCCTTGATTGCTGCTGGCAAGGGCACCATGCACCGCCTGGAAGATTGGGGCCGTCGTCAGTTGGCTTACCCGATTCAAAAAATCCACAAAGCGCATTACGTGCTCATGAACATCGAGTGCAATCAAGAGACGCTTGACGAATTAGAGCATGGCTTTAAATTTAACGATGCGGTGATTCGCCATTTAACCATGAGCACCAAAACTGCGGTGATTGCGCCTAGCCCAATGATGAAAGAAGAGAAATCACGTTCAGTGCTAACGCCAGTTGCCGCACCAGTAGTTGCGGTGGCAGCAGAATAATTGAATAATTTGACGCTGAGTGGCGTGGTGATTAGCTTAGAGCCAATACGCTACACCCCAGCAGGCATACCGTTGTTAAGTTTTGTGTTGCAGCATGCTTCGGAACAAATTGAAGCAGGTTTAAAAAGAAAAGTGGAATGTGAAGTCAATGCGGTCGTACTTGGTAATCTTACTGGCGATTTTGCAAAAAGTAACATTCAAATTGGCGCTAACATTAAAGCCAAAGGATTTCTAGCCAAACGCAGCGCAAAAAGCACACAACTGGTAATGCATATTACGAACATTGAGAATATTTAGGAGTTAATCATGGCAAGAGAAATGTACAAACGCCGCCGTTACTGCCGTTTCAGCGCAGAGGGCATTAAAGAAGTAGATTATAAAGATGTGGATTTGTTGAAAGATTTCATTAGCGAAAACGCAAAAATTATCCCAGCCCGTATGACTGGTACCAAAGCCAGATACCAACGTCAACTGACTACCGCGGTAAAACGTGCGCGCTTTTTGGCATTGTTACCATACACAGACAAACACCCAGGTTAAGAGAGGCTAGGAAAATATTATGCAAGTAATTTTATTAGAAAAAGTCGCCAACCTTGGTGTGTTGGGCGATATCGTTAAAGTAAAAGATGGTTTTGGGCGTAACTTTTTAATTCCACAAGGCAAAGCAAAACGCGCATCTGAGGCGAATAAAGCTGAATTTGCTGCGCGCCGTGCTGAACTTGAAAAGCAACAAGCGGATATTTTAACCGCGGCCACAGTGCGTGGTGCAAAATTGTCTGGTTACGTATTAACAGTGTCACAAAAAGCCGGTGTAGATGGCCGTTTGTTTGGCTCAGTTACTAATGGCGATATTGCCGAAGGCCTTGTTGCTGCTGGTTTTGAGGTGGTTAAGTCAGAAGTGCGCATGCCAACTGGCCCATTAAAAACAATTGGTGATTTCCCGCTAACTGTAGCTTTGCATCACGACATTGTGGTGGATATTACAGTTACTGTTACGCCAGAAGCTTAAGTTTGTAGCTGGTTTAAAAAAGGCGACCGAGGTCGCCTTTTTTTATTATTTAACGCGATGCATTTTGATCGCGTGCTAATTTCAATATTAGAAACTGGTGATTGCTAACTTAACCCGCTTTCAACTGAGCTATATATTAGCTTGTAAATAATGGACAACAAAAAAGCCAGCATTGGTGCTGGCTTTAAGTAGATTTACTTAATAGGTGCGTCTTTTTGGTGGGCTGTAGGGCGTTTTAGATTCAATATGGCGGAATGTGATGCGGCCATTATTAATATCGTAAGGTGAAAGCTCTAAGGTGACTTTATCGCCAGCTAAAATGCGAATATGATTTTTTTTCATTTTGCCGCCCGTGTAGGCAACAAGCTTGTGACCATTTTCTAGCGTGACGCGATAGCGCGAATCGGGCAGAATTTCATCCACCACGCCGTT
Organism: Methylotenera oryzisoli; assembly: GCA_945907735.1. Classification (GTDB taxonomy): domain Bacteria; phylum Pseudomonadota; class Gammaproteobacteria; order Burkholderiales; family Methylophilaceae; genus Methylotenera_A; species Methylotenera_A oryzisoli_B. Next base: position 26,389 of record CAMDTL010000005.1, on the reverse strand, counting down.
CATTTCAATCAATTCTTCTTTAGCCATGACACCACTCCAAACTTTATTTAAGACCCATTAATACCAAAATTGAGAATAGTGTGAAAAAACAACAAGGCGCAAAGACACTACCAAACGCAGGCGCAGTATAGTCTTGCGGGTGAAAATAAGCAACAAATTGCAAGAATATTGTAAATAAATGTGGGGATTGCTTGACATAAGGTAAGATAATCCGTACAAAGGCGACTAGGCGTTTAGATTTTTAATTTATTGGGTCCTTCGGGGCTCATTTTTTTAAGCATAAACTTTTTGGGGTGCCCCCCTTTATTAGTAAGAAAGTAATATTATGGCAACAGGTATTGTAAAGTGGTTTAATGATTCTAAAGGTTTTGGTTTCATTACTCCTGATGCAGGCGGTGACGATTTATTCGCACATTTCTCAGCTATCGTTGATAGCGGTTATAAAAGCTTGAAAGAAAATGATCGCGTTAGTTTTGACGTGACAGAAGGCCCCAAAGGCAAACAAGCTTCTAACATTCAAAAAGCGTAATTGCTTTTTTGTGTTTCAAACTAACGGATTCTAACTAGAATTCTTAAAAATGGCTCGTAAGAGCCATTTTTTTCGTCTAAATAATCTTAAATGGCGCGCGATTTAAATCATCTTTACAGCACACTTAATTGCTTACACAAGCCAGATGTTGACGTACAAGGATTTAGCTGGATTGACTGCCACGATTCAGACAACCCATAGTCAGCTTTATTAGGCGCGGGTTAGACGATTCTTTTGCTATAATAGCGCTAATTTTTACGTCTGTGTTACGGCTAGATTACCGCATAGGCGTACCGCAAGCAGGGCAATAGGTAGCAGTTTTTAACAGTGATTCTGCAGTTATGGTGGTAGCGATCAAGGTGATGGCACAGGCTTACAAGTTGAGAGTGTCGCTTGGATGAGCTTTAACCAGTCCTTGTTGATGAGGCTACCGTCGCTAGCTGGTTTAACAATTAAGCTTTAATTTACTTTAAATATATAAAATAAGATACTATTTTTAATAATAAATGACTACATTAACTCAATCCCCCACTTGGCAAAAACTGTGCGCGCACCAAAAAATTGTGCAGCCATTACACATGCGCGATTTATTTGCGGCGGACCCAAAACGCTTCGATAAATACAGCCTGAAATTTGCCGACATTCTGTTTGACTACTCCAAGCATCGCATCACTGACGAAACTTTACCCTTGTTGCTGCAAATGGCGCGTGAGGCTAATATTGAGCAATGGCGCGATAAAATGTTTGCGGGTGAGAAAATCAACCTCACCGAAAATCGCGCAGTGTTACACACCGCCCTACGTAATCGCAGCAATACACCTGTATTTGTTGATGGTAAAGATGTCATGCCAGAGGTTAACGCTGTGCTGGAACAAATGCGCAGCTTTACCGAAAAGGTGCGCAGCGGTAAATTAAAAGGTTTTACTGGCAAACGTATCATTGATATTGTGAATATCGGCATTGGTGGCTCTGATCTAGGCCCTGTGATGGTGTGTGACGCGCTGAAACCTTACGCCAGCCCCGATTTAAACATGCATTTTGTATCGAACATAGATGGTGCGCATTTGATGCATGCGCTAGAAAAATGCAACCCTGAAACTACCTTGTTCATTGTGGCTTCTAAAACCTTTACCACACAAGAAACTATGACCAATGCCATATCGGCACGGGCCTGGTTTCTAGCAAGCGCAAAAGATAATACACACGTCGCCAAACACTTCGTCGCGCTTTCCACCAATGCGAAAGCAGTAGCCGATTTTGGTATCGATATTGCCAATATGTTCACGTTTTGGGATTGGGTCGGCGGTCGTTATTCTCTGTGGTCTGCTATTGGCTTATCGATTGCCCTGTACGTGGGCATGGATAATTTTGAAGCTTTACTCACTGGCGCACACGAAATGGACACCCATTTTAAAACTGCGCCGCTAGAGCAGAATATGCCAGTCATTCTGGCTTTAATTGGCATCTGGTATAACAACTTTTTCGATGTTGACTCTAACGCAATACTGCCATACGATCAAGGATTAGCGCGCTTTCCAGCCTACTTACAACAAGCAGATATGGAAAGTAACGGTAAGTTTATTTGCCGCGATGGTAGTCGCGTGCAATATAAAACTGGCCCTGTCATTTGGGGTGAGGCGGGCACTAATGGCCAGCATGCGTTTTACCAGCTCATCCATCAAGGCACGCAAATTGTGCCTGCCGATTTTTTAATGCCCGTGCATAGCCATTATGCAATCGGCAAACATGGGTATGCGCACCACAAAATTTTGTTGGCCAATTTCTTGGCGCAAACGCAATCGCTTATGCTGGGAAAATCGAAAGATAAAGCACGGGCAGAGCTTGAGCAGCAAGGTTTGCAGGGCGATACGCTTGAAAAATTATTGCCACACAAAGAGTTTGAGGGAAACCGCCCAACGACGTCTATTGTGTTCGATAAACTTACGCCGAATACTTTGGGTAAATTGATCGCACTGTACGAACACAAAATATTCGTACAAGGAATCATGTGGGATATCAACAGCTACGACCAATGGGGCGTGGAATACGGCAAACAAATCGCACAACAAATATTGCCGCAGCTTACTAGCGAGGAAGTTGTGAGTGATTACGATAGCTCAACCAATGGGTTAATTAATCACATCAAAATGCTGAATAATACTTAAAAACCTGCCCTGTAGGCTTCATGGATATTTGGTTGTAGGCCATGCCGTCTTTGTATTCACTGCGCACCATACAGTGGTTACCCACCGCACCCTATTCAGAGAATTACCTCTGTGTGAGTGTCATGACCAAGATTATTTAAGTGATGATGCTTGTTGACGCGCGTTTTGAGATTGACCACCTGTGCGCATTGAATTTTGACCAAGCGTTTATGGGTGTAGATTACTACATCCATATGGATCAGTCGAACCAATGCTTGTACAAATAGACTGTGTGTATTCGGATAAAGGCACAGAACATAAAGGCACTGATTCTCATGCGTTTGTAGCAATGCTTAACAACCATCATATCAACCAAAAGTTTACTCGCCTAGCACGGTCACAAACCAACGGCAAGGCTGAGCGGGTGATTCGTACCTTAATGCAATGTGGCACCAGCAACAAGTCTGTAAAGATGCGTAACACCGTCAGCTTGAGCTACTACGCTGCATTAACTTTTACAATACCATTAAGCCTCACAAAGCATTGAATAATTCAACACCATATGAAATACTGATGACTTACTTCAATCGAGTGCTTTTTAATCATTAATCTGTAAACAATGCGATGAATTCTTACATATTAGAAGTTTTTTATTTGGGAATTTAGCATGCTAGAAAATATCATCGCCGCAGTCGCCATATGGATTATGAGCGTTATATCCAGCATGGGTTACGGCGGAATTGTGCTGTTAATGGCGATTGAGTCTGCCTGTATTCCGCTGCCCAGCGAAATTATTATGCCGTTTGCTGGTTTTTTGGTGAGTAAGGGTGAAATGACGCTGTTTGGCATCGGGCTGGCGGGTGCGATTGGTTGCGTAGTCGGCTCGATTCCTGCGTATTATCTGGGCATGTTTGGCGGGCGACCGCTGGTAGAAAAATATGGCAAATACGTGTTGATTTCGCATAAAGATTTAGACATGGCTGACCGTTTGTTTGCACAACATGGCGAAATTATTATTTTCATCGCGAGGCTTTTGCCTGGCGTGCGCACGTTTATTGCCTTTCCAGCTGGTGTGGCGCGCATGAACATGACTAAATTTATTGTTTATACGTTTGTGGGATCGTTTATTTGGTGTTGGGCGCTGGGTTATATTGGCATGAAGGCGGGTGAAAATTGGGGGGCACTGGGCAAATACTTCCATCAATTTCACTATGTCATTATTGCACTGGGCATTGCGTTTGTGGCTTGGTATGTGTGGCATCATTTTAAAAAAGAATAGGCTGGCCTACGGTCACTCTGAACTTGATGCAGGGTCTTGAGAAAGTTGACGCGATTGCGTGTCAAGCCCGCAATGACAGTCGAAAAATTCAGCGTTACATTGCTACCAATATACCCGAACTCAAGAAAAATACCGCGGTTTTAATGGGCAGATTTTCGTGTGCAAATAGCGCTGCATAGCGCGCCAGTTGTGGCCTATGCTGTGCTGCAGCAAGCTTTAAATCTGTATTTTCGTCTGCCGAAGTTAATTTGTAATCAATGATCCAGCGCGTTTTGATTTTAGTTAATTCGTCTTCATCAACAAACGTTAAATCAATACGCTGCTCTTGCACTTCATTATTTTCACCAATTACCGTGATGCTTAACTCTGCTTGAGAAGATGCTCTGGGAGTCAATACCCATACGCCTTGTGGGCTGGCAATGGTTTGTTTTAATGCGGCGATAATCTGCGGCACTTGTTTTTCAACTTTGTTTTTTGCATGACCGCGTTGCAAAAGCCAAAACTGCATGCTCTGCGAGGTAATATCCATACGGCTTGCAGGCCAATTTTCTAAAGAATCATTGGCAATCATTTCCATATACAAATGTGCCAGTGTGCCAGCATCTTGATAGAGATTAGCTGCGGTGCTATTTACATTTAACAAAGGCAAATCCGGTTTAGTTTTTGGGTTGAATGCTGCTGAAGTTTGACTTGTTTTCTGTGGCAAATTTTTCAGTAAATCTGGCATCGTAGGTGCTGTTAAGCGCATCAGTTTAGGCACAAAATCGGTCAAAAGTTGTTGCGTTTGTGGGCGCGCTGGTGTGGGCGCTGCATTTACAAACATCGCTTTTAAATTTGGCCACAACAAGGCCAGTAGCGACTCGGCGGCGGGTTTAAAGTTGTCTTCTTGGTTGGGTTTTATGGTTGCTACCAAGTGACATTTACGTATGCTGCGTGTAATCGCCACGTATAGTAGGCGCGCGGTCTCGTTGTCGCTACGCTCAGCTTCTAAGGCTTTTAAAAAGTCATAAATGCTGGGTTTTTGCTTGTCTGTTTTGCTATAAGGCGCGGCAATAAGTTGTAATTGCTTGCTTGATTGATGATTGATCGCCACTTCTTCCCACAACATCAGTGGTGCGTCATTATCGCGCGGCTTGCGATTCAGTGCGGGTAAAATCACGCAATCAAACTCCAAACCTTTGGATTTATGAATGGTTAAAAATTGCAGATTCTCATTAGCGCTCATGTCTGGCTCGGCATACAGTTTTTGCATGGCCACATCTAGCTGATCAAAGTCAATAAAATAGCTGTTGGCGAGCGAATCGACTAAATCAAAAAACGCTTGCACATCGCGATTATCGCCCGCGCTGATTAAGGTGTGCGCGCCGCCAAGTTTTAGCCAAGTGCTCTCAAGCCAGCGTCTGAGGGGCATACGGCCTTGGTGCGCGAATGCTTCGGTTAAAACATCGCGCACATGTAATAAACGCTGCGACTCATTTAAGGTTTGTACGCGACCATCATCTTGCATCAGATGCCAAATCGTCGTGCGATGGTCATCGCCCGCCAGTTTGTGCAAATCCGCTAAAGTGAGGCCGCACCATGGCGCGCGCAAAACGCTAAGCCAATGCACGCGGTCGGCACGGTGAAGCAGGGCGCGCGTGAGCGAAAGCGCATCCAGCACGGTTTGTCTGTCATTTAAGCCTTCAATTTCCACCGCCTGAAATTTTAGCTTCGGATAATCACGCCGAATCACTGAAACCAATTCGCGCAGATGGGAGCGCGAACGCACCAACACGGCGATTTTTTGCGTTGCGTTTTCTGTTTGTTCTGTTGTAATTAAATCCGCCACATAACGCGCTTCTGATATTTTCGCCTCGTCACTTTCATCCTCCAAATTTAAAAGCAAAGGGTGTACTTCTACGCCCTCAAAAGTGCTGGCCTCTTTGCTGGAGTGAAAAGGGCGGTAACTAATCGCTGCTTGCGCTTCGTCGTCGTTAGCAGGGAAAATATTTTTAAAATTTTCGTTAATCCAAGCCACCACTTTGGGGTGGCTGCGGTAATTAAGCGCTAATTTAAGCGGAGCAAGTGTTAATTGCCCAATGCCGCGTTCTGTTGCGCGTAAAAATAGGCTCACATCGGCTTTGCGAAAGCGATAAATTGATTGCATTGGATCGCCCACGCAAAATAGCGTCCGTCCGTCATTTTGCTGCCAGCCCTGCGTGAGCTGTTCAATTAAGCGCATCTGCGTTGGGCTGGTGTCTTGAAACTCATCTACCAGTAAATGCGAAATTTTGTAATCCAACTTCAGCGCTAAATCGGTTGCACCGCGTTCGTTTTCCAGAGCATCGCTGGCCGATTGCGCAATGGCGACAAAATCTACCTCGTTGGCAGCCTGAAAAGTCGTCCACAAATGCGCCGTGGCCAGCTGCAACAACTGCGCCAGCGCCTTCACTACGGCGCAATCTTGCGCGATGTTCTCTACACTGACATCGGGCAGGCTAAGCACGTCAAATAATGGTTTTGGGTTGCTGATAAGCTCTGTGACATCTTCGAATTGTTGTTTAAAGTTGTCACGTTCTGCATGCTTCGGAAAACCCACATTGACATTGAGTCCGCCTTTTTTGCGAAATTCGCCCGCATCGGTGAGCAGAAAGTGGCTTATAGCTTGCCATTTTGGTAAGTCGCTTACGTGTGCTTCTAACGGCATTTGCCAATCTTGTAGCTGTTTCAGCGGATGCGAATGATCTTCTAAGTTGCTGGCGGCAAAGCGCACGGTGGGCATCAGCATAGTTTGGTAGCTCGCTGGCATGGTTGCTAGCGCCAGTGCTAGCCGCTGTGCGATTAATTGTGCCAGTGCCAAATCGACACCTACTGCAATTTTATCAGCAGAAACTTGCGCGTGCGCGCCAGCTAACGTCTGCCATTGGTCGCGCTTTTCCAGCATTTTGGCCAGTAATTGCGTCAGCTTTTCGATGTCGTTATGCATAAAGCGCAGCGCGGTGCTGACAATGCCTTGCGCGTCATCTTCACTACTGACTTTTGCCAGCACCTGTTGTGCCGCGCTTTTGTAATGTTGCGTGGCATCCAAAGTTACTTTGGGCTGGCCGCCAAACTTGCTCAGCAGCGGCATTTGGCGCGCTAAACCACTGCATAAAGCATCTAAAGTTTGAATGCGCAGCCGCGCGGGTGTTTCCAGCAAATGCCAGCCCATTTGTTGCGCATGTTGCAATGCGATATTTGCTAACTTACGTGTTGCTAACTTATGTTCAGCATCTATTGGTGCCTTATTCTGTGCGGATTCTAGCGAGGTTAAAATACGGTTGCGCATTTCTGCTGCAGCTTTATTGGTAAAGGTCAGCGCGACAATTTCTTCGGGCGCTTCTACCGTCGTCAGCAATTTTAAATAGCGCTGCGTCAGCAGCTCGGTTTTGCCCGCGCCAGCTGGTGCTTCCACAATAAAGCTGGCAAATTCCAACGCTTTTTTGCGATTTTTCGCATCTTGTGTCGCGATATTATTCATGTTGCTGCTCAAATTGTAGCTCTCGTTCTGGCAGTCGCAACAAAGGTTTTACCTCGCAATACAGCAAATCGTTTTCTTTTTCAAATACCACACCAGCCGCGCCAGTCTTTATTTCTAGTGCGATATTGGTCAAACTTGTTTGCCAATGTGTAATCACACTTTGCCATGAATCGAACGCCTTGAATTTTGAATTTGACCTTAGTTTTTCAAAAGACGTTACCTCAGGCAAAATCGCGTCTTGCGCCAGTCCGCTAAACTTGCACTCAGCTATATTTACTTTGGCAAAACACGTCGCGACGACTTGCTGGTCTTTGAGTGCGAGTGCGGCGTACAAAGGCAATTGCGGCGCAGTAATGCGCGCATCCGCCCAATTGGTGTGATTGGGTACTGCGCTGCCCGTTTTATAATCAATTACCACCAATCCGCCATCTTCTAGCGCGTCAATTCTATCGATGCGTAGTTTTACTTCTAAACCTGCAATGGCTAGTATAAAATCAGCTTCGCACTTTTCCACCATAAAATCTGCGCGCTGCTGTTCTAGCGTTAGCCAAGTTTCAAGCAGCGTTTGCAGGCGCTGCTGTTCGATTTCAATAATCTGTTGCGGCACAAACCCACTTAAATTGGCATGCCTGCAACCCGTATGGATACTGGCTTGCAGGGCATTATTTAATTGATTTTTGGTGTATGATTTAAGCGTTTTTGAATCTTTACAGGCTAGCCAAAAATGCTGCAACACGGCGTGTAACAAACAACCACGCTCCATGCTGTCTAGTCCGTCGCTTGGGCTTTGTAGCGCGATTGCACCCAACCGATATTGATAAAATGTCCATGCTGGGCAAATCGCTTGCGTCTCAAACAACTTGCTACCACCGCGCAGTTTTTCATTTGGCAAAATTGGCGGCGCAACGTGATCGTCTAGCAGTTCCACTGTTGCGGGCTGCGCCAAAGTTTCTGCCAACGTGAACATTGGCATCATCGCATTGTCAGTTGGCATATCCGCCAACAGTGGAGAAGGGCGTAGCTCGCGGTCTGCATCTTTGCGCGACCAAGAAAACACACAGTTTTTTGCGCTGAAAATAATGCGGTCATGTACTTTTTGTGCAAACGCGGCTTGAATGTCGGTGTTCGCATTCGGCATGCCGAAATCGCGTTGCAATTTAATCGGCAATAGTGGGTTTGGTTTAACGGGTGGTGGCCAATGTTGATCATTCATGCCCAACATCCATGCGCCATCAAGGCTATTTGCACTGCTTTCTAACATGCCCAAAATTTGAATACGCGGCTCGCCTATGGTTTCGGGCTGAAACATTTTTGTGTTGCACATTTGCGCCAGTTTATTCACCGCATCCGTTGCAGAAATCGCGCCTAGTAAATTATCCAACGTGCTAAAAGCTTGCAAGGTTTCCAGCCAGCTTTGCTGAGCTTGATATTCATGGCTGCTTAAGCTGCGCGTGTTGGCCCAATTAAGCGCCGTTAAAAATTGACTAAATTGTGCTACCCAAACAGAAGGTTTTTGCTTTTTTTGCCAATCTTTTTGCGTGATTTGTAAGTAATTTAAATGGGCCAAAAATGGGTTTAGATTAGTTTGCTTCTCGGCCAATTTTTTTAATTGATTTAAGCTGATATTGCGCGGTAATTGTTTACGCACTTGCGCATCCAGCAAGCTGCGCGCGTCCAATTCATGTGAATTTCCCCAATATACATTCAATAAAATCGCACTCACGTTTGCTTGCAAGGCTGTATGGGTGTTGGCTCCCAGCCGCATTAAATCTAATGCATTGGAGATTAATGCAAATTCGCTTAAAGGCAAACCTAGCGAAAAGTCGTACAGGCGCGGCGTTTCATATTGGCTGGGATGCAGCGTTTCCAGATGAAAAGTGTCATCCAATAAAGCGGCTAGTTTCGCGCGAATATTGCCCAACACGGGCGTGATAATGGCCAGATTTGCCTGCGGATTTTCCGTTAAAGTTTGTTTAGCCCACGCAACTGCGGCGCGGCACTCGGCATCAATATTTTCAAATACCATTTGTTGCGTGTTGGCGGTTTTAAAATTCGGCTGCGCAAAGTGAATTGCAATGCCTTTTTTAGCCAAAACATCGATTAAATGTTGCTCCAATGGTGTAACGCGATCGAACCCTAGCAACTCCATTTTTACGGGCAATGGCAACGCAGTCTTTTGTATGTAAGCTATCTGAAGAGTTAATAAACGTGCAGATTCCAGCGTTTTATGATGCGCACAAAGTTGCTGAAAATCACGTCGCCAACGCCAAAATTGCCGCGTTTCGGTCGAGTGAAAATAGCTATCCAAGACTTCGTCGCTCACTTGCCAGTCAAGCAGCAATTGGTTCGCCTCAATCGCCAAATCGGCCAAGCTTGCCACGTCAAACAAAGCCGCCAACTCGTGCTTAGCCAAGGCGTTTTGGAGAACTTGTTGCCACAACATTTTTTCGGTTACAGCGCTAAGTGAAAATAGCGGCATTTTTTCTGCAGAAATTTCGCCTGCCAACAAAGCCTGCTGCATAAAATCCGCCAAAAACTGCGGCAAGGTAAGGTTGCGCGGTGTGCACCATTGTTTGTTGGCTTGAGAAAACTGCTGCTGCTGATGTTGCTGCAAAGCCCTAGATAAGCGGGCGGTGGTGCATATGGTGATGGTTTGTTGCGCGGGTTGAGATGAATCTTGCATAACGATATTGTAGGCGAACTTGTTTAAATTCAGATGGGCTTTTTTTGTTATTTAAAAGCAATCTAGGCGTAAAATACCTCACTAGAATTTGAACGAGGTTAAAATATGTTAAGCAAGCTGGCAAGAATATTTAAAATATTGATGTGGGTGATTATTATTCCTATTCTTGTGTTTGCATTTTACACTTGGGCGGCGCTCACTTGGGTGTATTCTAGTGGCGAGCGCGCAGGTTATGTGCAAAAATTCTCCGAAAAAGGTTATGTGTGCAAAACCTTTGAAGGCGAATTGGTGTTGGTTTCGATGCCAGGCACGCAGGCAGAAAAGTTTATGTTTACCGTTAAAAGTGCGGCAATAGCCAAAAAAATTAACGAGAGTTTAGGCAGGCGTGTACGTATTACTTACGAAGAACACAAAGGTATTCCCAGCAGTTGTTTTGGTGAAACAGCCTATTTTGTACAAGAGGTTCAACTGCTTGATGGGTCTCAAATTGAGATGATAAAAAAAGGTGAGCTTCAGTAAGTATGGCGGGCGCTCTTGCAATCAATGATGAAAAAAACTACATCACGCCACAAGGTTTTGCGGCTTTGCAGGCGGAGTTTCATGCACTTTATAGGGTTGAGCGTCCAGAAGTGGTGCGCACCGTTTCATGGGCAGCTAGCAATGGCGACCGTAGCGAGAATGGCGATTATATTTATGGCAAACGTCGTCTGCGCCACATAGATAGCCGCTGTAAGCATTTAATGCGGCGTATGGATTTAGCGGAAATTGTCGATTCCAGTTTGCAGCAACACTTAGAAAAAATATTTTTTGGTGCATGGGTGACGTTGTTTAATTTGGCAGACGATAGTGAACACGTGTATCGGATTGTAGGTAAAGATGAACTAGAACCCACCAAAGGTTGGATAAGCTGGGTTTCACCATTGGCAAAAGCCATGCTGGGCAAGACCATTGGTGATGTGGTTAAAGTGATTACGCCCTTAGGCGAGAGTGAATACGAAATTATTGATGTTAGTTACTCAGCCAACTGAAGATGCTACAAGTTGAACCTAACTGACAATTCAGCTATCCTAGTTTTCATGTTGAAACGATCTTCACATTTTTTTGCGTGTTTGCTTTTGCTGCTAATGCCGTTGCAAAGCATCGCTGCGGCTAATATGTTGATATGTAATAGTATGATGCAGTCAAAGACTGAGCAAAACATGCCGTGCCATGCAGGCATGACTGGCGTAGCGAGCGCGCAAGTGCCAGAAAAACAGCAAAGTTCCTGTAAAACAGGTTGTGCCGCGCTATGTGCTAGCTTAGCTGCCATGACAGCGCTGCCAAGCAACCCGCCAGCCGCAACTTTTTTGGTTTTAGCTCAAACAGTGAGTTTTCCGCAACAAGTTTACGCATCCATCACTCAGCCCAATCTGCAGCGCCACCCATTTCTTTTATCTAACAGCCTAATTGCGTCCAAAATTTAGGGAGTATTTATTTGGTTTGATGGCTAGTTAATCAAGTATTTAGATAAAGGAAACATCATGATTTACAACCGTTGTAAAGTGCTATTGCCATTGCTGACAATGCTGTTAAGCCAACCTACAACCGCAGGGCCTATGGGTTTTGATGAATCATTCATGGCCATGGGCGATTTCAACAACAATTGGCGTGAGTCGTTTATCAATTATGCCATCACACCGGGTGATGCGTTTGGTATCAGCGCGACTTATATGCGTGCTGATGACAAAACTAAATCGCGCACCTTAGAAGAGATTATCTACACACACCTATTAAGGCGCTGGAACATGCCGCACGCGCAAGCTAACTTGTGGTTTCAGGGCGGCATTGGCACCTTACAGGGGAAAGATGAGGATATTGGTAAAGACCATGATTTTGACAAAATTATGGTAACACCAGGTGTGCAGTTTGATTATGAAACCACGCGCATTTACTTTCAGGTCTCACATCGGCTTTATCGCGCCTCCGACATTAATCATGACTACACATCAGTACGTGCAGGATTCTCGTTTTATGAGAGTGATTACGACAAGACCCAGCCTTGGTTGATTTTAGAAGCGCGCAATATGAATGGTTTGTCCGACAAAATAGAAATTACTCCGATGTTGCGTTTAATTGACAAAAGTTTTTTTGTTGAAGCGGGCATGAATACCGACTACAAACCACGTTTTAATTTTATGTTTATATTTTAGGAGTATTGCCATGAAAAAACTATTATTAGCATCACTGTTTTCAGCGTCACTTTTTGGCAATGTTGCAATTGCCACGCAAACCATTAAAGCCAATGTTAACGGCATGGTGTGCGCGTTTTGTGCACAAGGTATCGAGAAAAAAATGCGCACTTTGAGCCAAACCAAAGATGTTTACGTGAACCTTAAACAACGTTTAGTGGCAGTGGAAGTGAAGGATGGGCAAACATTATCCAACGACACGGTAAAAGCCATTGTTAAAAATGCAGGTTATGAAGTGACTTCAATTGAAATGTCTGAACATCCTGTAGCGCAGATCAAGGCTGAACTAGAGGCAAAAAAATGAGTGTGACAGATACTGATTTAAGCACAGTAAAAATCGCACAAAAAGTCAATGTTTTGTCACTATTTACCAGTGGCTCCACGCTAATTTGTTGTGCCTTGCCAGCTACTTTGGTGGCGATTGGTTCGGCTGCAACCTTGACTGCTTTGGTGGGTAGTTTCCCTCAATTAATTTGGCTAAGTGAGCACAAATCCCTAGTGTTTGGGTTGGCCGGTAGTATGCTAGTGATTGCAGGTTATTTGCAGTGGCAAACGCGCAATGCCCCATGTCCCGCAGACCCAGTATTGGCAGCGGTTTGTGCAAAAACGCGTAAAAACGCGCTAAAAATTTATTGGATTTCGGTTGGTATTTTTAGTGTGGGTGCATTTTTTGCGTTTGTCGCGCCATTATTCGTTTAGTTTATTTTTCTAATCATGGCTTAATGGTTAAACTAGCATTAAGCCATTTTTTTGAAAGGCGGAGTATGACCTATCTACTCATTAAATATCTCATTACCGCCGCCTTGGTGGTGCTAGTTTCAGAGCTCGCTAAAGCCAACGACAAGCTCGGCGCTTTGATAGCCGCACTGCCGCTGGTTACCGTGCTTACGCTCATTTGGTTGTATGTCGAACAGCAGCCCGCAAGCAAAATTACCAATCATGCCTATTACACGTTTTGGTATGTTATTCCCACGTTACCCATGTTTTTGTTGTTTCCCTATTTGTTGCCTAAATTAGGTTTTTGGGTCACGTTAATCAGCTGTGTCATTTTCACATTAGTGATTTTTTATGGGTATGCCATGCTGATAAAACAGTTGGGAATTAATCTGCTTTAGACATGTGCCTACCTAAATGATCAATCAGCGCTGGGACATTTTTTGCAAAATTGTCGATAATTTCGGCGATATTGGCGTGTGTTGGCGTTTGGCGCGGCAATTGCGGGTAGAGCATGGCTTAGACGTTCGATTGTGGATTGATGATTTAAGTGCTGCGCAGGCGATTATTCCAAGTTTGGATACTGAAAAAAACCTACAAATTTGCGATGAAATAAACATCACTAAATGGGACGAAAACGCAGCTTTTAGCCAAGCACGCGACGTGGTGATAGAAGCGTTCGCTTGCGGTTTGCCGCCAAGGTATTTGGTTGCAATGGTGCGTCAGCAAAGCAAATGGGTGAATTTAGAATACTTGTCGGCAGAAGATTGGGTGGCAGATTTTCATGCAAAACCTTCGCCACAATCTTATTTAAATTCAGCGAATGGTTTAACGCGCTATTTTTACTTTCCAGGCTTTACGGAAGCGACGGGCGGCTTGATTCGCGAACGCAATACTCTTGATCGTCATTCCGACTTTGTTCGGAATGACCATGATGATTTAAAAATCTCACTTTTTTGTTACCCAAACGCGCCAATAAAAGATTTATTATTTGCCCTTCAGACCAATATCCATAGGGTCTCTGTCTATGTGCCTGAAAGTAACATTTTGCCGCAGATTGCAGATTTTTTTGACGCAGAAACAATCGATGCGGGTGATTATTTTAGCCGCGATAATTTGCAGGTGCACATTTTGCCGTTCCTCTCGCAGGTGGATTACGACCAACTTTTGCGCGATTGTGATATTAACTTTGTGCGCGGTGAAGATAGCTGGTTGCGCGCAATTTGGGTGGGCAAGCCCTTCATTTGGCAGCCTTATGTGCAAGATGAAGGCGCACACATTAAAAAGTTGGAGGCGTTTTTAGATCTTTTTTATGCTCATTTAAGTGAAAAAAAAGTGCTGTATGAGGCGCATGGATATTGGTCTGCAGGACAGCTTCCAAATAATATTTGGAACGCTTATTTGCAACAATGGCCTACCATTAAAACTTACACCTTGCAGCGATCCGAGCATCTTGCGCAGCAAGCCGATTTAGCCGCCAAGCTGGTGATTTTTTGCAATAAACTTTAACTCGCGTATAATGCGCGCTTCACAAATATTTAAAGATTTTAGCGATGAAAACAGCACAAGAACTCCGCGCCGGTAACGTGATTATGGTGGATGGTGTGCCATTGGTGGTGGTTAAGGCCGAATACAATAAATCTGGCCGTAGCACTGCGGTGGTAAAAATGAAGTTCAAAAACTTACTGACTGAAGCGCCAAGCGAAACGATTTATGGCGCGGGCGATAAATTTGACGTGATTGTGTTAGAGAAAAAAGAAGTCACGTACTCGTATTTTGCCGACCCCACTTATGTGTTTATGGATGCGGAATACAATCAAGTGGATGTCGATGCTGAGTTTATGGAAGACGCGCTACCGTTTATAGAAGACGGCATGGCTTGCGATGTGCGCTTTTACGACGGCAAAGCCATTTCAGTTGAGCTGCCAACCACTGTGGTGCGCGAAATTGCCTACACCGAGCCAGCCGTGAAGGGCGATACCTCAGGCAAAGTCATGAAACCTGCGAAATTAGCTTCAGGCTTCGAGTTCCCCGTACCTTTGTTTTGTGCACAAGGCGACAAAATTGAGATTGATACACGCACAGGCGAATATCGAAATCGCGTACTTAAGTAGTTTTTGCATTGATATAAAAAAGGGTATGCTTGATTTTTTGTTACAGCGCACCCTTTTTTATTGACTGACACCAATGATCAAGCAGTTCCGCCTACAGTTAAACCATCAATCTTAAGCGTGGGTTGGCCAACGCCAACTGGTACGCTTTGCCCTTCTTTTCCGCAAGTACCCACACCTGAGTCAAGTTGCATATCATTGCCTATCATCGAGACCCGCGTTAACACATCTGGGCCATTACCGATAAGCGTTGCGCCTTTCACAGGGTAGGTGATTTTGCCATCTTCAATCATGTAGGCTTCAGCTGCGCTAAACACAAATTTGCCACTGGTGATATCCACTTGCCCACCACCAAAATTAGCGGCGTAAAGGCCTTTTTTAACGGATTTAATGATTTCCGCAGGGTCTTTATCACCATTGTGCATATAAGTATTCGTCATACGTGGCATCGGGATATGCGCGTAGCTTTCGCGCCGCGCATTGCCTGTTAGCGGCATGTTCATTAAACGTGCATTTAAGCTATCTTGAATGTAGCCGCGCAAAATACCATCTTCAATCAACACGGTTTTGTTGGTTTGGTTGCCTTCATCGTCCATGCTAAGCGAACCGCGTCTATCGGCAATCGTACCATCATCAACAACCGTAATGCCTTTGGCGGCGACTTGCTTGCCCATCCTATTGGCGAAAGCGCTACTGCCTTTGCGGTTGAAATCGCCTTCTAGTCCGTGTCCGATGGCTTCGTGCAATAAGATGCCCGGCCAGCCTGAACCCAGCACCACTGTCATGCTGCCTGCGGGGGCAGGGCGCGCATCTAGGTTTACCAAGGCTTGGTGTACAGCTTTTTGTGCGTAATCCTGTAAGATTTCATCGGTAAAGTAGCTGTAATCAAAACGACCACCACCACCGCTAGAGCCTTGCTCTCGACGACCATCATGTTCCACATGCACTTGTAACGAAATACGCACCAAAGGCCGCACATCGGCTGCCATCACGCCATCGCTACGTGCCACCATAATCACTTCGTATTCGCCTGCGATGCTGGCCATGACTTGTGTTACGCGTGTATCAATGTTGCGTGCGAATTGCTCTAAGCGTTCCAGCAGCTTTACTTTTGCGTCTGCCGAAAGGCTGGCGATTGGATCTTGTGGTAAATACAGTTGATTGCTTTTGCGCGTTACGATACTTTTGCCTGTTTGCTCCAAGCCAAGCGCTGCGATGGATTTAGTCGCATCAGCTGCCGCTTTAAGCGCAGGTAAGTTAATGTCATCAGAATATGCAAAGGCGGTTTTTTCGCCACTCACAGCTCTCACACCCACGCCTTGGTCTATAGAAAAGTGACCAGATTTGACTTGACCTTCTTCTAAGCCCCAAGACTCGCTACGGCTGTATTGAAAATACAAATCGGCGTAATCGACTTGGTGCGACATAATGTTAGAAAGGATGCCCTGCAATCCGCTTGTAGTCAGGCTGGCAGGCTTAAGCAAAACATCGTTTGCGATGCTAAAATGATCGGCTTTGGTTAAATTGGGTTGTTCTATTTTCATGCTAAATTATTTGGAAATATCTAAAATTAGATACTTAGTACTATACCAGCACCACTAAAAAACGGCGTAAGTATATGCTTGAGTTCTGGGTGCTAGATTGTTTTAATGGTGCGGTGTTTCAACGCTGGCAAGCTGTTGCGCAAACTGGCTTGATATTCGCGATTGACGTTGGCGATTACCACGCCAGAGCCGCGCGGTAGTCTATCTAAAATCACGCCCCATGGGTCAACTATCATGCTGTTGCCGTGTGTTTCGCGGCCTGATAAATGGTAGCCGCCTTGTGCTGGAGCGATGACGTAACAGAGGTTTTCGATAGCGCGGGCGCGGATTAAGCTCTCCCAATGTGCTTTGCCTGTGGTTTCGGTGAAGGCGGATGGAATCACAATCATATCTACTTGCCCCATGGCGCGGTACAGCTCGGGGAAGCGCAAATCATAACAAATAGAGAGCCCAATTTTTCCGTAAGGCGTGTCCACTGAAACGACTTGGTCGCCAGATTCGATGGTATTTTCTTCGTGATAATGTTCGCCACCTAAATCGAGGCCAAACAAGTGGATTTTATCGTAACGCGCGACTTGCTCTCCTTTGTCGTTATACACTAAGCAGCTATTGCGCACTTTGTTAGGGTAATTGCTGACCAAAGGAATGGTTCCGCCGATAAGCCAGATTTCGAACTCGCGCGCCATTTTTGACAGAAATCGCTGAATAGGCCCATCGCCTGCTTTTTCGCGCACACCAACTTTGTCCCTTTCTTTGGCACCCATAAGGCAAAAATATTCTGGCAATACCACAATTTTTGCACCTTGTTCAACCGCAATGCTAATTAGGCGCTCGGCCTCGGTGAGGTTGGCAGCCACTTGCGGACTAGAGGCCATTTGAATACCAGCCACTTTTACCACACTAGGCGTGACGGCTTTGCTAGCTGCGCCGCTGTCAGAATGTTTAATGTATGGCTTTGATGTTGTATTACGCGATGTAATGGGCATAATTTTTTACTTAGTTACTGGTTAGTTATTTAAGGATTTAGTGGCGATTTATTGCTCTGTTTTTGCGTGTTTTCTTGCTCAGACTCGACCTCTACTGGTTTATCCCAGGTGCCAGTAATGACATATTCGCTGGAGATGATTTTGTTAAACGGGTCTTTTAGTATTTTTTGTGCCACAAAAGCAACTGCACCTGCAATTGGTCCACCAGCCAGTGCGGCAAGCGATAAACTATCACTGATATGTGGCGTGACCTTTACTTTTAATCGCTGTGTTTCAGTTTTTAAATTGGTTTCACCTTTAATGGTGGTTTCTGCCGC
This sequence comes from Methylotenera oryzisoli, assembly GCA_945907735.1. Lineage (GTDB taxonomy): Bacteria > Pseudomonadota > Gammaproteobacteria > Burkholderiales > Methylophilaceae > Methylotenera_A > Methylotenera_A oryzisoli_B. Next base: position 8,355 of record CAMDTL010000005.1, on the reverse strand, counting down.
TGGGCCAGTCATAAAAAAGTCGTCGCTGCGCATAATGCCATTATCAATTTTGGCGTTGGCGTTAATTTTATCAAAAGCAAAACCATCACTGAATAAATCCCTAAAGTCCAGGCTTAAGCGGCGCGGCAGGCTTTGTAGCGTGAGCAAGCCAAATAAACGCCCAACGCCTGGTTGCACTTTTAAAATTTGACCTTTTTTGGCCTCCAGCGTGAAGTTGCCATCTAAACTGTTGGTGTCGAACTCATGTGGGCTGCCAGACCATCGCAATTGACCGATGACTTCTGCTTCGCCACCTTGTACCGTATCGGGTTGACCAAAGCGTTTTAGTGCTTTGCCAATGTTATCGACATTAAGCGTAAATTTGAGATTGGTATTGGGGTTGTGCGTCCAATTATGCCAGCTGCCATCGGCGGTTAAGGTGCTGTCAGGATTAACAATTTTTAACTTTTGGATAATCCAATCATCGCCAGTTTCAAAGGCATTCAGCGTTAAGCTACCCAAGTTTTTATTATCCAATTGAAAATTTTCTGCTGTTACATCTAGCGCAGGGTAGCTCTTGGTGAGTTTTCTAAAGTCTTTTTTCTGCTCAGTTTTATTCGTTTCGCTGTTGTTGGGCACGGTTAAATTTTTAAGGCGTGCAATCATTTTGCCGTCACCCTCATTCTGCCATTCGGCATTACCCGTGATTTCTTGGCTATCAATCGCCATCTGCAAGCCCATTGTATTGGGCTGCGCAATTACTTTAAGTGCATTTAATCTGCGCCCAAAAATGTCTAATTTTTGTATGGCTAGCTCTGCTTGCTTGATGGTAAGTGACGATGCATCCGCTTTGCTGGCGGGCTTATTAAATAAGGCTATCCAATCATCCGCCGCTAAATAATCCAATTTACCATGCAGCGACAAACCCGTTTGCTTAGGCGTTTCAGCCGCCATGTTAATGCCAATATCGCCGCGTTCGAAAGCGAGTTTTCCTGCTTGCTCAGTACGCAATAGTTTTGCAGAAACGATGTTGCCAATCTTAATATCTACGCTGTCATTGTGAGGGTTGCTTTGTTTTTTATCAATATTAACAATCATTTCTTGAATGGCTGGTTTGTTAAATGGCTGCGGTAGCCGAATAGCCATGCCTACCAGATTTGAACGTATATTTAAATCAAGCAGTGGTTTTTTAATGGTGATTTTTCCAGTCCAGTTTGTGCTACCTTGCATGCTTTCAATCAGTGCGTTCGAAGCTAATTTCTTGATGCCAACATCATTAATTCGCCCACTGGCTTGTACGCGTAATATTTTATCAGCGCCTGTTTTTAGGCTAAATTGCGCAGGGCTGCCTAAAATTTTGGTGCTTACATTTTGCGCTGATAAGCTATTTTCGCTAAAGTTCAATACGCCATTTAATTTGCCAAGTTCGGGCAAGCCAACATCCGCATTGGCAAAAATAGTGCCATTGCTAATTTTATAAATGCCCTTGTATTTTGCGGCCTCTAGGTCTTGCATGGGAATTTTTAGCGCTAGTGAAAGCTTGCCACTACCCGCAGTTTTTAAATCATCGGTAAAGCCTTGTGTGACCAATTTTACGGGGCTTTCATTCACAAACTTTACACCATCAGCGACAGGCCCTTCTATCTCACTCACAATATGTAACATTGGCCAATCTGCATCTAATTGCGCGATTTCTGTTTTGCTTTTGATGATTTTATTGCCGTAGATATGGCCTGTATTGGCGTTTAGCTCCATGCGTTTGCCCTCAAATAGCAAATCCATTGCCAAGCCTTCTACTACAGGCCAGCCCGTGCCATATTCCAACAGTACATCGCTCATTTTAGCGGTAACTCTAAACAGCCCAAGTTTTTTATCTAGCTGATTTTTACTATTTACATAAGGGAAGTCGGCAAGATTGCCTTTAACGATAAGACTTACATCTTCAACACGCCCCGCCAAAATTGAGGTATCTAGCCAGTGTAAAGTGGGTTTACCTAGCCTGATAGGGTAGTAAAAAGTTGCGTATTTAGCATCACCTTTACCAAATTTTCCAGTTAAATCTAAAAAACCGCCGTTGATATTATTCATATCGTAAACGGCGTTTAACGTGCCTGTGATATGTGGGCTGCTAATAAAAATATCTTTAGCTTTAATGAGGGTTTTACCGTTATGCAATTTCCAACTGATTTGGCCAGTTAATTGATCGGTAGGAATGGGCCAGCGTAAAATATCTTTAAAATCGAGCATGGATTTTTGTGATTGAAGGGTGATTTTACCACCGTCTTCATCGGCCACCACTTTACCTGCTAGGTTGCTAAAGCCAGGGATTTTTTCATGGGCCGTGATGCCCAGCTTTGTAAAATTAGCATTAACTTTATATTTGTCAGGTTTGTTTATTTCGCCCTCAAAGCCTAGTTGCAAACCTTGTAGCTCACCTACTGGCGAGAGTCCATTTAATTGGCTAGTCACGTTTTCTGGCAGACTAAAGTAGGGTGAAAGCTGCTTAATTGTTGCCAAATCAAATTGGTCTAGTTTAAGATCGGCTTTTACCCACCGCTTACCGTTTTTGCTACTGCTTGCATAATAGCCGCTACCATTGCTAATATTGAGGTCAGTGTTGGTACTGAGTTGGATATTCTGTGCGCTAATGGTTTGCGTGTGCTTGTCGTCGCTCCAGCTAATGTCGCCCGTAAATTGTTTGGCAATAAACGGTGTGGCTTGCTCATTCACAGTAAGCGCTAAGTTGTTCAGCGTAGCATGTGTTTTTACTTCTTCAATTCGACTATCAGCAAAGTCTAGCCAAATTTGCGCATTGCCAGTGCCTGTTTGTAAATCTATTGGGTAATCTAACCAAGGTCGCCATACAGTCAAATCAGCTTGCTTAAGTTGTAAAAACAGGTTGCCGTGCCAGGTATTTATTTTGCTGACATCACGTCCAACAAAACGCCCGTTGGCTTCAATGCGCTGAGTAGTGCCAATGGAGGACAGCGCATTAATGCTAAATGTGTGCTGACCAAATAGGCTTTTCCAAGCAGGATTTAGCAGTGTTAGATTGAGTTGTTTCAGCGATAGTGGCGGCGCTTGACGTAAATCATCCAGCCAAATCACTTGCGCATTTTCAATATGCACTTTAGCTTGACTAAGCAACCAATTGGGGAATTCTGGCTGATTCTTGCCAGCTAAATTAATGCCTGCTAAATAAATGTCGCCATCAGTTTTGCGGCGTATGGTCAGCGCGGGTTGATAGATGACGAGTTTGGACAAGCGCGGCTCCAGCAAGGGCAAGCTAAGCCACGAAACGTTTGCTTGTACATCATTCAAGTGCAGCGCCGAGCGGTTTTCGGCATCAAATACGTTAATGTTTTTAAGCTCAATACGGAGGTGTATGCCACTCCAGCCAGTCTCAATGGCGCCTATGGTGATTTTTTGCCCTGTGGTTTTGCTGGCAAAAGCGGCAATATCGTCTTTGTATTGATCGAAACTCGGAAAGATAACAAAACGCACCACTAAGGCCGTCAATATCACAATGCCCAGCAATGCTAGTAGTGTGTATAGCGCCCAGCGGCTTAGTTTTTTTAGATGAATCATCTTTTAGATTTTATTATTGCGTTAATAATTGCGCCGTGCTTTGAAATTAGCATTTATTTTACTTTAATTTAGGCGAATAACTTATTAATAAAACGTAAACATTTGATTATAAATCGCACTAGATTGCATTAGAATAACGCCTTTTGGCAAATTTGGCTGACATGCGGCCAATCAGTTCAGGCGCACATTGATTCAATTTAGAAATTTAACGCTCACGCGCGGTGTAAAAGTGTTGCTAGAAGCGGCATCTTTTCAGCTACATCCAGGTCATAAAGTCGGTTTAACTGGTGCCAATGGGGCCGGTAAAACTTCACTGTTTGCCTTGCTGCGTGGCGAGTTGCAGCCCGAGGTTGGCGATTTGGAAATGCCGCCTAATTGGATAATTGCGCATGTGGCGCAAGAAACCCCTGCACTAAGCCAGCCTGCACTTGAGTTTGTGTTAGATGGTGACGAAGAGTTGCGTGAAATTGAAAGCGCTTTAATTGCGGCTGAAGCGAATCATGAAGGTGAAAAAATCGCCGAGCTGCATCATCGCTTGAGCGATATTGAAGGTTACAGCGCCAAAGCACGCGCATCGGCTTTGTTGGATGGCTTAGGTTTTACGCAAGCCGATTTGGCAAGGCCTGTTAGTGATTTCTCAGGAGGCTGGCGTGTGCGGCTTAATTTGGCGCGGGCGTTGATGTGCCGAAGTGATTTATTGCTATTGGATGAGCCGACCAACCACTTGGATTTAGACGCGGTCATCTGGCTGGAAGGCTGGCTACGCGAGTATCGCGGTACGCTGCTATTAATTTCGCACGATAGAGATTTTTTAGATGCGGTGATTGATCATGTGCTGCACATCGAGCAGCAACGCATTACGCTGTATCGCGGTGGTTATAGTGATTTTGAGCGCCAACGCGCAGAGAAATTGGCTTTGCAGCAAGCGATGTATGAAAAGCAGCAACGCAAGGTAGCGCATTTGCATAGCTATATAGACCGTTTTAGGGTGCAAGCCACCAAGGCACGGCAGGCGCAGAGCCGCATTAAGGCGCTGGAGCGTATGGAGCTGATTTCTGCCGCGCATGTGGATTCGCAATTTAACTTCGAGTTTCGCCCGCCGGTGAGTGCGCCAGATCCTTTGCTGGTGCTGGATGATGTCGATGCAGGCTATTCTGACAAACCAATTCTGAATAAAATTGTTTTAGCCATTCGTCCAGGCGAGCGCATAGGCTTGTTGGGCAAAAACGGTGCCGGAAAATCGACGCTAATTAAGTTGCTGGCTAAAGAATTGAAAGCGTTAAACGGCAAACGTGTGGGAGGCAAAGACTTAAAAATTGGCTACTTTGCACAGCACCAGCTTGAGCAACTTCGACCGCATGAATCGCCGCTACAACATATGCTACGGCTAGACCCTTTAACACGCGAACAGGAGCACTTGAATTACTTGGGTGGCTTTGATTTTAAAGGGGATATGGCGCGCAGCTCTTGTGAAAATTTTTCTGGCGGCGAAAAGTCTCGCCTCGCCTTGGCGCTGCTGATTTGGACGCGGCCGAATTTGCTTTTATTGGATGAGCCGACCAATCATCTAGATTTGGAAATGCGTCATGCGCTCACATTGGCGTTGCAAGATTACGAGGGTGGTGTGGTATTGGTTTCGCACGACAGAGCTTTATTAAGAGCAAGTTGTGATAAATTCGTGCTGGTTGCGCATGGCAAAGCGGAAGCGTTTGACGGCGATTTGGATGATTATAAATTGTGGCTTTCAACTCAAAAAACCGCACAAAGCGATATCATGCAGGCCAATATCCATACGCCTCCAAGAGCATCTAAAAATGATTATGCACAGCAAAAGCAAGATAGACAAGCGCGGGCTGTGGCGCGTCGGCCATTGTTAAAAGAAACCGAGCGGATTGAGCAAAATTTAGAAAAACTTAATCTTGAAAAGGCCAGTTTAGATAGGCGTGCAAGTGCAGCAGAATTATACGAACAACAAAATAAAGAGGAACTACAAGCACTGTTAAAGCGTCAAGCCGAGTTAACAAGTGCGATTGATGCTGATGAAATGCGATGGCTGGCATTGCACGAACAGCTAGAGGCCTTAACAGAAATTAATTAACAACACTAGAGACTAAAACGATGGATTATTCAAAACGCCTTACTTTACTGCACGCCTTATGCCTTGCGGAAACTTTTGACGATGGCGATGGCAAAAAGCCTAACATTAGTTTAGATGAATATAACGCGCTAGATTCTGCGCATTATTTAGCGAGTTTCATCACCTTTAATGCGATTCAAGCGGCCGATAGACAGATTGCGTTTGAGCATAAAAATAATTTTGATATGCTCAGCGTGTACCAAACTTATGCGCTGCTTTGCTTCGCATTTTTAACCTTGCCACTCGCACAAGAAGATATGAAGCCAGATTTAACTGCTGCGCAAATTATCATCGCTAAAACGTTATTTGCGGGTTTGCCCGAGGCGGAATTAATGGAGATTATTGAAAGCGGATTTAATAAATTCAAACTGATTGGCGAGGCTGAGGCCGAGCATTGGAGCGAGTTTCGTGAGAATTTAGATAAACTTAACCTGAGTTTTGTCGTGGCGGGTACCGATGACGATAGCCCGCACAGCAAAGAAGAAGTGTTGCCGTTGTTTGGGCAGTTATTAAGTCAATTATGCGAGGCGTTTGACGCGGGTTGATTTAAAAGCCATTACCATGGAAGGCGCATGGATGTTTGGCTGTAGCGTAGATGTATTAGCATCTCGCCTTTCCGTTCCGTCATTCCCGTGAAGGCGGGAGAATCCAGTGTTTATTATAAGCGCGAATGAGGAGTTAAGGGGGGGTAGCTTCTCTGCGCATCTCGATCTCCCTATTTATCAAGTGATGCCTAACGCCCAAGCTCAGGGACGCTGCGCAAGCGGCGTCCCATGGAGCGTGTGATTCATGGATTGTAATCTTTATTCAATGAGTTAATTATAAAATAGTGAGCGTAAATCACAGGGAAAAATCCACAGGTGATTATGCAATCTCCCTTGTCTCTGCAAATTGTAACTCAGGATAGCGTTCTTGTGCCATTTGCAGGTTTACGCGGTTCGGGGCAAGGTAAACATAGTCGTCTGCGCCATCTAAGCCCACATTAAAACCGTATTTGTCCGCAATGGCTTTCAGGTCGGCGTCTTTACCCTTCAGCCAGCGCGCGGTGTAGCAATCGTAGGGTTCAAATACCATATCCACGCCGTATTCATGCTCTAGACGGTGGGCGACGACGTCAAATTGCAGCATGCCGACAGCGCCTAAAATCAGGTCGTTGGAAAGTAACGGGCGGAAAAGTTGCGCCGCGCCTTCTTCGGCCAATTGTTTGAGGCCAATTTGTAACTGTTTCATTTTCAGGGGGTTTTTAATGCGCGCGCGGCGGAAAAACTCCGGTGCAAAACTGGGGATGCCGATGAATTTAAGCGCTTCGTTTTCGGTAAACGTATCGCCCAATTTAATGGTGCCGTGATTGGGGATACCGATGATGTCACCAGAATACGCTTCGTCCATGGTGGTGCGATCCTGCGCCATAAAGGTAATGGCATTATTCACCGCCATTTGCTTGCCTGTCGCCACTTGCTTAATTTTCATGCCACGCTCAAATCTGCCAGAACACACGCGCAAAAAGGCAATGCGGTCACGATGTTTTGGATCCATATTTGCTTGAATTTTGAACACAAAACCGCTAAATTTTGGCTCATCGGCTTTCACTTCCCGCGTTGCAGTATTGCGCGATTGCGGTGGCGGTGAAAGGTCAACTACCGCATCCAGCAAGCTTTGCACGCCAAAGTTGTTAATCGCTGAACCAAAATACACGGGCGTTTGTTTGCCACTTAAATAACGTGTTGCATCAAAACTATGCGAGGCACCGCGCACCAACTCAATATCCACACGTAATTCTGCTGCAACGTGGCCAAGCAGTTCATCCAAGCGCGGGTTATCCAAGCCTTTAATGGTTTCAGAGGTGCCTTTTTCGGCACGCGGATCGAAAAACGAAATAGTGTCCGTGTAAAGATTATAAACACCGCGAAACGACTTGCCCATACCAATCGGCCAAGTCATTGGCGCGCATTCCATGCCTAGCGTCGTTTCAATTTCATCCAACAACTCAATCGGCTCGCGGCTTTCACGGTCTAGCTTGTTGATAAACGTGATAATCGGCGTATCGCGCATGCGGCATACGTTCAGCAGTTTGATGGTTTGCGCTTCCACGCCATTCACTGCGTCAATCACCATCACCGCCGAATCCACCGCTGTTAATGTGCGATAAGTGTCTTCAGAGAAGTCATCATGGCCAGGTGTATCCAGCAGGTTGATCATATGCCCACGATAGGGGAACTGCATGACACTTGATGTAACCGAAATGCCGCGTTGCTTTTCCAGCTCCATCCAGTCCGATGTGGCATGGCGTGCAGCCTTACGGCCACGCACTTCGCCCGCCACTTGAATCGCACCGCCAAACCATAATAGCTTCTCGGTGAGCGTGGTTTTACCCGCGTCTGGGTGCGAGATAATGGCAAAGGTACGACGGCGGGAGATTTCTTGTTGCAAGGACATGAGATGGCTTTAATCTTGAGTTAATTCGAAAGACGCATTTTACCCGAAATACACTTAATTCCGTCATTCCGTGCTTGACACGGAATCCAGTGATATTAAATCCCCTTGCCCGCAGACGGGAGACGGGAGACGGGAGACGGGAGACGGGAGACGGGAGACGGGAGACGGGAGACGGGAGACGGGAGACGGGAGACGGGAGACGGGAGACGGGAGAC
>CAMDTL010000004.1 GCA_945907735.1 Methylotenera oryzisoli | reverse complement strand
GCAATATTAATGTACAACAAAATTTTGTAATAATCGCCAGAAATGGCGGTGTTGGCGCTTGCCAGCGAAAGCAGATATAATAATATCAGCCCCAACGCAGCACTGACAAATAAAATGTATCTCATAACTTACAAAAGTATTGCATTATTTGTTTAAGTCTTTTAAGGCCCACTCGAGTTTTTGTGAGGTCAAATTCCATTTTTCTGTGCTGATGGTATCGACTTGAATGGCCTTGGGTAGTTTGGTTTGGTCTAAGCGAATCAACAATGCGACGTTATAGACTTCATTTTCTGCTAATAACGATTTTTCAACCACTTGCCAATCACGTAATTGTGCCAACTCTTGTTTAGCCTCGCTTAAAGTTTCAAATGATTTTTGATGTACGCCGCGATTGACCAAATACTGCTTAGTAAGCGCGTGATAACTCAAGGTGATGTTTTGTGATGTAGTAACAATTTCATCATCAAACCAATATTGCCGTGGACTTACAATTTGCAACTCAACCAAAAAAGTAAGCGGCACACCTTTATTTACGGCTTCCTCGATCTCTTTATCAAAACTAATATCTACATTCGCATTCAAACTGTAATAATCGGCTTGCGGCTGCAATTCTGCGCTTTTAATATTAATGCTACTGGCGGCAGAGGCTAGTGTAGTTGCACCCAACAACAGCAATAATGCACTAATTTTTAACAAGTAGCGCATAAAAAAAGCCATCGTGCTGACTGGTTGGAATAAGTTGAACACTTTTAGCATCTTGAACATATTTTGTATCAATATTGTTGTCAACGTTCTTAGTCAATGAAAGTGATAGTTGAGTTGCATCCGCATTTATTTGCAAAAAACTGTCGATTTGTTGTTGATTTTCTTCATTAAAAATCGAACAAGTCACATAGAGTAATTTACCTTTTTTTGCCAAACATTGCCACAATTGTTGCAAAATTGCCGATTGTTGTTGCGTAAATGTTGCAATATCGGTCTCGCGCCGCAACCATTTAATATCCACATGCCTGCGCACAATGCCAGACGCGGTACACGGCACATCGGCGAGAATATAATCAAACGGCTTATCAGCTTTATAAGTTGCCGCATCGCCAAGTTGTAAATTAGCTTTCAAATTGAGTCGATTTAAGTTACTTTCCACACGGCTTAAACGGCTGGAATCGTTATCCAAAGCAGTTAGCGAGACATCCGCTAGTTCTAAAATATGTCCCGTTTTTCCACCAGGCGCTGCGCAGGCATCTAACACCCGTGCGCCTTCTGGAACATCCAATAAATGCGCCGCCAACTGCGCACCATAATCTTGCACCGAAACCACACCGTTCGCAAAACCTGGGATTTGCTCAACGGGGATTGGCTTCGCCAGCATCACCGCATCGGCGCCCAGATGCACTGCCTCAACACCTTGCAGAGCCAATAATTGCAAATACTCCTCGGTGCTGGTGAGCCTGCGATTGACGCGTAAAGTCAGTGGCGGATGCAAATTACCAGTATTTAATATGGCCTGAAATCCGCATGGATATTGGTCTGCATGGTCATAGTTTTTAGGGTATTGATGTTTAAGTTTATTTATCCACCATTGTGGATAAGAATACAGCGCGACTTCATCGGTTTTTAATTTTTCAGCCAGGGCATCTTTTTGGCGTAAAAAGTTGCGCAACACGCCATTGACCAAACCTTTTGCCCAGCGTGGTTTGGCATCACCCGCGGCTTTGACTGCTTGATTCACCACGGTAAAATCATCGGCTTTATCATGCAGCAATTGATAAATCGCCACCAGCAAAAGCGCCATAATGTGCGCGTTGCTCAGCGGTTTCTCTAACAACAGGGTTAAATACGCATGCACTTCGCCATAAAAGCGCAACGTGCCATAACTTAAATCCGCCGCTGCGCCTTTTTGTTGTGGGGTTGCCTTCGGGTAATTGCTTAGCGCATCGGGCAAGGCCAGCGTGAGATTACGGCCAGCTAATACATTGGATACGGCGATTGCAGCGATTTGTTGGGAAATATACAAAGAAAACTTTCAAGCTCAAGTTGAGCTGGGTCTGAATGAGTGGACGGGCAAGTAGTGTAATTATGCTGCAATTTTGCTGTTAATGGCATATTGAATGGCGAAATCTGCGGGACTTTGCTTGTTTGTTTTTGCATATCTACAGTATAGTAGTTGAAAGTTGTTTGGCGGCAATGTGCTACTAAACTACCTTGTGGCATATTGAATTATTTCATCACGTATTGATTAAATACTGGGGATTTTTAAATGCGAGTACATACAGGCAGCAAAATTTGCACAATTCTCACGATATCATCGTGCTTGATTCAACCAGCATTTGCAGGCGATGATAGCAGAATCTCTTGCAACAATAAGACATTAAAAGGCACCTATATGTATAGTGTTTCCGGAGTATTATCTGCAGGTGAAAACAATTATATGCCAGCGGCTTGGTCGGGTTTAATTTCTTATGACGGGCGTGGCAGCATGACCTTGAAGAGGACAACTTCTGTTGACGGCAGCTGGGTTACGGCGGTTACTAAGGGTGCCTACTCTATTCAAGCAGATTGCACCGGTATCGGCACTTATCCAACTGCACGATGGACTTATTATGTGGCTCCTGATGGCAGCAGCGTGAATTTTCTGAAGACAGGTAACATTGATGGTGATGGTTTCATAGAGTCACCAGACAGAATCAGTGGAACTGCAAAGAGGGTTTCTAAACAACAGGCAAGAGATTAAAGCTTTCAAAGCTATCGATGGTATAAACTTAACCTAGGTCGCATTCACATCTGATATTTCATGTGTACAATAAGCATACTTACTAAGACGTTAACATGAAAAGTTATTCTGAAATTGAAGCAAGCGATTTAATTGACCACCTCACCCAACCAAAAGTGCTTTTGGTGGACGTGCGTAACGATGATGAAGTCGCACGCGGCATTATTCCTGGTGCGATGCATATTCAGCTTTCTATGTTGCCTTTGCATTACGAAAAATTAATGAATGCAAATTCTGTCGTGTTTTACTGCCACAGTGGTGTGCGGTCTGCGCAGGCAGCAGATTTCGCTGTGAATAAAGGGGTGAAAGACGTATTTAACCTCCTTGGTGGTGTGCTTGCTTGGGGCAAAGCAGGCTACACATTAAGCAATAAAAAATAATTCTGATTGGAAAATCAATGGAATTTGATAAAGAATTAGACGCGCGGAACCTTAATTGCCCACTACCAATTTTGCGCTGCAAAAAAGGTTTAAGCGAGATTGCAGCTACTCAAACTCTAAAAATTATGGCCACCGACCCTGGCTCGGTTAAAGATTTTCAGGCTTTTTGTAAACAAACGGGGCATGAGTTATTGCAACTGGATGAAGCAGATGGTTTATTTACGTTTTACATTAAAAAACGCGCAGATTAGCCTAAAACCATGCCTAAAAAACTTGCTTTAATCGCCTCTAAAGGCACCCTAGATTGGGCTTACCCACCTTTTATTCTAGCCTCTACCGCGGCCGCGTTAGACTACGAAGTGCAAATTTTTTTCACTTTTTACGGGCTGACACTACTTAAAAAAGATTTAAGCGATTTAAAAGTTTCACCACTTGGTAACCCAGCCATGCCCATGCCTGTTCCTATGCCAAACTTTGTGCAAATGTTGCCAGGCATGGAGAGTATGGCCACCATGATGATGAAACAGAAAATTGCCAGCAAAGGCATTGCCAGCATTGAAGACCTACGCACGGCGTGCTTGGAAAGCGGCGTAAAGATGATTGCCTGCCAGATGACAGTCGATTTGTTCGATTTCAAAACCACAGACTTTATTGATGGCATCGAATTTGGTGGCGCCGCGACTTTCTTCGAGTTTGCGGGCGAATCAGATGTGAATTTGTTTATTTAGTTAATTAAATAAACTATCAGAATATGCTATGGAAGCCGCATGGACATTGGATTGCATAGGTATGGTTTATTGTAATTTATTTAATCTTACTTAATTGTAACTGCAGCTTTTCTAAACTCGTACTAAATTCTGCCACCCGCGCCTTTTCTTGCTCCACCACCGTGGCTGGGGCACGGGCGACAAAGCTTTCGTTGTTAAGCTTACCATTGGCTTTATTAATTTCACCTTCTAAACGCACAATCTCTTTGCCTAAACGCTCTTTTTCAGCGGCAATATCAATCTCAACTTTCAGCATCAATTTAAAGTCATCCACCAGCATCACAGGCGCATCAGCTTCAGGCAGCTCTGCCACAATCGTCACATCTTCCAACTTGGCCAAAGCCTTTAAATACGGCGCATACAGCGCTAATTTTTCTGCATTGCTAGACGCAATTAAAGGCACACGCGCGGCTGGTGAAATACTCATCTCGCCACGTAAACTACGGCATGCTTCGACCATTTGTTTTAACTGTGCCACCCAAGCTTCGGAGGCTTCATCTAGCTTATCCAGCTGAGATTTTGGATAAGCTTCTAGCATAATGCTTGCACCGTGCTTCTCTGTCATCGGCGCAATAGTTTGCCAAATCTCTTCGGTAATAAACGGCATAATCGGGTGCGCTAATCGCAAAATGGTTTCTAACACTCGCAACAAAGTACGCCGCGTGGCGCGCTTCTCGGCATCATCACCATTCTGAATTTGTACTTTCGCTAATTCTAAATACCAATCACAATATTCATCCCATACAAATTCGTAAATAGCTTTTGCGGCCAAATCAAATCTATAGTCGGTAAATGCGCGCTCAACTTCCGCTTCGGTGCGTTGCAAAATACTCACAATCCATCTGTCGGCTTGGCTAAACTTGCGCTCGCCTTCGCCACAACTGGTCGCGTCAAAGCCGTTGTCTTTGCCTTCAGTATTCATCAACACAAAACGTGTGGCGTTCCACAATTTATTGCAAAAATTACGGTAGCCATCACAGCGTTGTAAATCAAATTTGATGTCGCGCCCTGGGCTTGCTAGCGCAGCGAAAGTAAATCTTAAAGCGTCAGTTCCATAAGCGGCAATGCCTTCGGGGAATTCTTTACGCGTGCGTTTTTCAATCTTTTCTGCATCTTTTGGGTTCATCAAACCCGTGATGCGTTTTGCAATTAACGCATCCAGCGAAATGCCATCAATCAAATCAATTGGGTCAAGCACATTGCCCTTAGATTTACTCATCTTTTGACCTTCGGCATCGCGAATCAAGCCATGCACATACACATGTTTGAACGGGATTTTGCCGGTGATGTGCGTGGTCATCATGACCATGCGCGCCACCCAAAAGAAAATGATGTCGAAACCTGTGACCAACACCGAAGATGGCAGGTACAAATCTAGCGCGGTATTGGCTTTATCTTGAGCTTCGTCACCGGTCCAATCCAATGTTGAGAATGGCCACAACGCAGACGAATACCAAGTATCCAGTACGTCGTTATCGCGCTTTAAGTTGCCTGTGTAACCATCTTGAGCGGCTAAGGTTGTGGCTTCTGCCTCATCATGCGCCACATACACTTTGCCACTATCGGAATACCAAGCTGGTATTTGATGCCCCCACCACAATTGGCGCGAAATACACCAATCTTGAATATTATTCAGCCATTGGTTATAAGTATTCACCCAGTTTTCTGGGTAGAACTTAATCTCGCCAGCAGCCACAACATCCAGCGCCTTTTGTGTGATGCTTTTGCCATCAGCCGCAGGCTTGCTCATGGCCACAAACCATTGGTCGGTGAGCATAGGCTCAATCACCACCCCAGTGCGATCGCCACGTGGCACTTTAAGTTTATGTTTTTCAGCTTTGACTAAAAAGCCCTGCGCTTCTAAATCAATAACAATTTGTTTACGTGCAACAAAGCGTTCTAGACCTTGATACTGCTTAGGGGCTGCATTATTTACATTGCCTTCTAACGTTAAAATGCCAATCATAGGTAGCTGATGGCGCTGACCCACCGCATAGTCGTTAAAGTCATGTGCTGGGGTGACTTTCACACAGCCAGTGCCAAATGCTTTATCTACATAATCATCCGCAATAATGGGGATTTCACGGTCACATAATGGCAATTTTACATTTTGGCCAATTAAGTGCGCGTAACGCTCATCTTCGGGATGCACCATCACTGCCACGTCGCCCAGCATGGTTTCTGGGCGGGTTGTCGCTACGGTTAGATGACCATTTCCACTAGCCAGTGGATAGTTGATGTGCCACATAAAACCGTCTTCTTCCTCCTGCACCACTTCAAGGTCGGAAACGGCTGTGCCGAGTGTTACATCCCAATTCACCAAGCGTTTGCCGCGATAGATTAAGCCTTCGTGATACAAACGGACAAAAGTCTCAGTCACAGTTTTGTTTAAACCTTCATCCATCGTGAAGCGCTCACGGCTCCAATCTGGCGATGTGCCTAAGCGACGCATTTGCTGAGTAATCGTACCGCCGGAATACTCTTTCCATTCCCACACTTTTTCGAGGAATTTTTCGCGACCTAGGTCATGACGCGACACACCTTGCGCATCCAACTGACGCTCAACCACAATCTGTGTGGCGATACCAGCATGGTCTGTACCTGGCTGCCACAGCGTATTATCACCGCGCATACGGTGATAACGGGTGAGCGCGTCCATCAACGTTTGATTAAAGCCATGCCCCATGTGCAAGGTGCCTGTGACATTGGGCGGCGGTAATAAAATGCAAAAATTATCTTTTTTGGTTTGGTCTAAACCTGCGACATAATAGCCTTTGCACTCCCAAAACTCGTACCATTTACTTTCGATAGATTTCGGGTCAAACGATTTGGCAAGCTCTTTTTGTGGAGCGTCTTTGGGTAAAATATTTTGCGTGTTCATAGGCATTAATTTTACCACAGGCTAAATGGTCGGCCGCCTACAAAATGGGTGTTATGATTGAACGGCTACATTTTATCCAAACAATTTGATGCCTACTTTGCCCCAATAACGTGAAAACTGTTTGAGCAGATTTTCACTCATTTCGGCATCTGCAAATTTAATCTCAGACTGAAATTTTGGGTTAAATGACTCTAATAACGCGTTATGTTTTAAATCCAATTTTAGCTGTTATATTTTTATAAATAATCTTGATATACATACTGTACAGGTCAATATTCATGCGGTTCTCAGGATATATAAATTTACTTCTTTTAAACTGGAGTGACAAATAAAAACGGGCGCCGAGGCGCCCGTTTACTTATTGCTAGTTTATCGATTACATGTGATAAGCGCGTTCGCCGTGCTCTGTGGTATCTAAGCCTTCACGCTCAGACTCTTCAGAAACCCGTAAGCCGATTAACAAATCTACCACTTTTAGTGCAATGTACGACACTGTGGCCGAAACCACAACGGCCGTGCCAACTGCCCACACTTGTGCGGTCATTTGTGCACCAAAGTCGTAAGCTGCTACGCCGTTTGCTACATAGTCAACCACGCCTGCGCCACCTAGTGCTGGGTTTACAAACACGCCAGTAGCTAACGCACCAAATATCCCCCCCACCGCATGAATGCCAAATACATCTAATGCGTCATCATAATTAAACATATATTTAACTTTAGATACGAAAATGTAGCACAGTGGTGATACTAATAAACCAATTAAAATTGCTGCCATTGGGCCTACAAAACCGCACGCGGGGGTAATGGCCACTAAGCCAGCAACCGCGCCAGAAGCGCCTCCCAGCATAGATGGTTTTGATTTATGGAACCACTCAACAAACATCCATGAGAGCGTTGCAGCACAAGTAGCTAACATGGTGTTTACAAAAGCCAGTGCTGCATAGCCATTAGCTTCTAAGTTAGAGCCTGCGTTAAAACCAAACCAACCCACCCATAGTAAAGATACGCCCACCATAGTTAAGGTTAAGCTATGTGGCGTCATGGCTTCTTTGCCGTAGCCAATACGCTTGCCCAGTACCAAACAAGCCACCAAACCAGCCACGCCTGCATTAATATGTACAACCGTGCCACCCGCAAAATCGAGCGCGCCTTTTGCCCATAGCCAGCCTGCATTAGCTAACACTGTATTGAGTGATTCAGCCGTAGTAATCGCATCTGGGCCGTCCCAATACCAAACCATGTGTGCAATTGGTAAGTAAGCGAATGTAAACCACAGCACCATAAACGCTAATACCGCAGAAAATTTCATACGCTCAGCAAACGCACCAATAATCAGTGCGGGTGTAATGGCTGCAAAAGTCAGTTGGAAAGCCACAAAAATCAGCTCAGGAATATATACGCCCTTGCTAAATGTAGCTGCAATAGACTCTGGCGTAACCCCAGCTAAAAACGCTTTGCTAAACCCGCCAAAAAATGGGTTGCCCGCTGTAAACGCAACGCTGTAGCCATAAAGCGCCCACAATATACCCAATAGTGAAAAAATCACAAAGGTTTGCATTAGCACAGAAAGCATATTTTTTTGGCGCACTAAACCACCATAAAATAAACCCAAGCCAGGTATCGCCATTAAAGTAACTAATGCCGTGGCAACAATCATCCACGTGGTGTCACCCTTGTTTGGCACGGGAGCTGGTGCGGCTTCGGCAGGTGTTACCTCAGCGGGTGCAACTGCATCTACAGTCGCTGCTGCAACTTCTGTGGTTACTTCGGTTGCCGCCGCCGCCATATCTTCAGCAAAACTTAAATTGCTCGTTAGCCCCAAACCCACTAAGGCAACCAATGATAATACCGATAATAATCTCTTCATTTCATCACCCCTTTAAAGGGCATCAGGACCGGTTTCACCGGTACGGATGCGATAAACTTGTTCTAAATTGAACACAAAAATTTTGCCATCACCAATTTTGCCAGTTGCGGCAGCTTTCTCAATCGCATCAACCACTTGGTCTAACATATCATCTTTAATAGCCACCTCTAATTTTACTTTTGGCAAAAAATCCACCACATATTCAGCGCCACGATATAGCTCAGTATGGCCTTTTTGGCGGCCAAAACCTTTTACCTCAGTTACCGTAATGCCCTGCACACCAATAGCAGACAAGGCCTCACGCACTTCGTCAAGCTTAAACGGCTTGATAATTGCGGATACGAATTTCATTTTCCAACCCCCTTCAGATTTACTTACAAATAAAATAAAACCACATTTGGCATTAGCAAGGTGCGTGCCAACAAAAATATTGTTTATAATCAATAATATAATCAATAATTAAACAACACGGCTTTTGTGGATTCGCTTATAAAATCTGCTAAACTACAATAAAATACAGCAAAATATTAAGGAAACTCCATGTTTAATTCACAAATTATTATTGATTTATCTAATAAAATCAATAGGATAATAAAGTCCAGTCCACTGGCAGATGTGGAGAAAAACATAAATGCCCTAATTCAGGGCGCATTCACCAAAATGGAGCTTGTATCGCGCGAAGAGTTTGACGTGCAAGCGGAAGTGCTGCGCAATACACGCGAAAAGCTGGTAAAACTAGAAGCCAAGCTGGCTGAATTAGAAGAAAAAACTAAGTAAACATGTCTCTAGCCGTGCTTTACAGCCGAGCCCTAAGTGGCATGGATGCGCCAGAGGTGGTGGTGGAAGTGCATCTCGCCAATGGCTTACCACAGTTTGCGATTGTGGGTTTACCCGAAGCCGAGGTGAAAGAAAGCAAAGATCGCGTGCGCGCTGCCATCCTAACCGCGCAGTTCGATTTCCCTATGCGGCGCATCACCGTTAACTTAGCTCCCGCCGATTTACCTAAAGAAAGTGGGCGTTATGATTTGCCCATCGCATTGGGCATTTTGGCTGCCAGTGGCCAAATACCGAGTGAGCCGTTAAACCGTTATGAAATCGCAGGTGAGTTAGCGCTTACTGGCGAGCTGCGCCCCATACGTGGCGCGCTGGCAATGACGTACCACATGGTGCAATCTGCTACAAAAAACAAAGCGGCTAAAATTAAGCGTGCATTTATTCTGCCCCATTTAAGTGCGCAAGAGGCGAGCTTGGTAAAAGATGCGATTATTTATCCTGCTAATTCTTTGCTTGAGGTTTGTGCGCATTTAAGTGGCCACACCGCGCTCAATCAATATGAATCTAGCGCGCAAACTCAAAGCATCAGTTATGCAGATTTCAATGAAGTCAAAGGCCAAAGTCAAGCCAAACGCGCGTTGGAAATTGCCGCGGCAGGTGGCCACAGCGTGCTCATGAGCGGCCCGCCGGGCACAGGCAAAAGCATGTTGGCTTCGCGATTTGCAGGCATTTTACCTAGCATGACAGAAGCTGAGGCGCTAGAAAGCGCGGCGATTCAATCGCTCAACGGTACTTACAAGTTAGAAAATTGGAAGCGCCGACCATATCGTTCGCCGCACCACACCGCTTCTGGCGTGGCGCTTGTAGGCGGTGGCGGTATTCCGCGGCCAGGCGAAATATCGTTGGCGCATCATGGTGTGCTGTTTTTAGACGAGCTGCCAGAATTTGAGAGAAAAGTGTTAGAAGTGCTGCGCGAGCCGTTAGAAAGTGGAAAAATAACCATTTCGCGCGCCGCGCGTCAGGCCGATTTCCCTGCCTCGTTTCAATTGCTCGCCGCCATGAACCCGTGCCCGTGTGGCTATTTGGGACATTTCAATAACAAATGCCGCTGCACGCCCGACAATGTGACCCGTTACCGCGCCAAAATTTCAGGTCCATTGCTAGACCGTATTGATATGCACATTGAAGTGCCCGCTTTAAAAGAAGATGAGCTGACGGGTGCAAGTATCGCAGAAAGTAGTGACGCCATCAGAGTCAGAGTAGAGGCCGCTCGCGAGCTACAATTAAAACGCCAAGGCAAAGCCAATTTTGCTTTAGGGAGCTTAGAGATTGATGCCTTTTGCCAGCTGGACGAAGCTGGTTTGACTTTGCTTAAAACCGCAATTTCGCGCCTCAATCTTTCCGCCCGCGCCTATCACCGCATCTTAAAAGTCGCCAGAACCATTGCTGATGTCGCGGGTGAGTCTGCAATAAAATCCGCCCACATTGCCGAGGCGGTGCAATATCGGCGCGGCGAAATCTAAGTGCGCGCATGATAAAATTAAGGTATTAATCCATTAAGCAAAATGCAATGTCATTGAATACATCACCAATAGAAGCCAAACTCCGCGAATTACTTGCCCAGCGCATCCTCATTCTGGATGGCGCGATGGGTACGATGATTCAGCGTTATAAGTTGACGGAGGCGGATTATCGCGGTGAAAGGTTCGTAGATTTCAAAGTGCCAGCAGGTCAGCGCGAGCTATTTGTAAAAGGCAACAACGAGCTATTAAGCCTAACGCAGCCGCAGGTGATTCAGGAAATTCACGAGCAGTATTTGGCTGCGGGTGCGGATATTATCGAAACCAATACCTTTGGCGCGACATCGGTGGCGCAAGACGATTACCACATGGCGCATTTGGTGCGTGAGATGAACGTGCAATCTGCCAAGCTTGCCAAAGCGGCTTGCAACAAATATAGCACGCCAGAGAAACCGCGCTTTGTCGCGGGCGCACTAGGGCCTACGCCAAAAACTGCCAGTATCTCGCCCGATGTGAATAATCCTGCTGCGCGCAATGTGAATTTTGACAAGTTAGTGAGCGCTTACTTGGAGCAAACGCGGGCATTGGTGGAAGGCGGCGCGGATATTTTAATGGTCGAAACCATTTTTGACACGCTCAATTGTAAAGCCGCTTTGTTCGCCATTGATACGTTTTTTGAAGAGGTTGGCTATACCTTACCGCTCATGATTTCTGGCACGGTGACCGATGCTTCTGGTCGTATTTTGTCGGGTCAAACGGTGACTGCTTTCTGGCATTCGGTGCGCCACGCCAAGCCGTTGACGATTGGCTTAAATTGCGCACTTGGTGCAACTTTAATGCGCCCGTATGTGGAAGAGCTTGCAAAAATCGCCGATACTTTTGTGTGCATTTACCCTAATGCGGGCTTGCCTAATCCGATGTCTGACACGGGTTTTGACGAAACGCCAGAGGTAACTTCTTCATTAGTTAAGGAGTTTGCCGAAAGTGGATTTATCAACATTGCAGGCGGCTGCTGCGGAACTACGCCTGCTCATATTAATGCTATTTACAATAGCATGAACTCTCTTAATCCGCGCGCCGTGCCACAGCAGGAAATATCCATGCGCCTTGCAGGCTTGGAGCCTTTTGTTGTTGATGAAAGCTCTTTGTTTGTAAACGTGGGTGAGCGTACTAATGTAACTGGCTCAAAAGCTTTCGCGCGTTTGATTATTAACGAGCAATACGACGAAGCGCTCTCGGTGGCGCGGCAGCAGGTAGAAAACGGCGCACAAGTTATCGACATTAATATGGATGAGGGCATGTTGGATGCCGTAAAAGCCATGACGCATTTTTTAAACTTAATCGCGTCTGAGCCAGATATAGCGCGGGTTCCGGTGATGATTGATTCCAGTAAATGGAGCGTGATTGAAGCGGGCTTGAAGTGCGTGCAAGGTAAATCGATTGTTAACTCGATTTCGATGAAAGAAGGCGAGGCCGAATTTTTGCGCCAAGCCAAGTTGTGCCGCCGTTACGGTGCGGCCGTCATCGTGATGGCGTTTGATGAAAAGGGTCAAGCTGATACGTTTGCACGCAAAACCGAAATCTGCAAACGTGCTTATGATTTACTGGTAAGCACGGGCTTTCCACCTGAAGATATTATTTTCGATCCCAACATTTTTGCTATTGCGACAGGGATTGAAGAGCATAACAACTACGCCGTGGATTTTATCGAAGCCACGCGTTGGATTAAGCAAAATCTGCCACAGGCCAAAATTTCGGGCGGTGTGTCCAATGTAAGTTTTAGCTTTCGCGGCAACGATCCAGCGCGTGAAGCGATACACACCGTATTTTTATATCACGCCATTCAAGCGGGCATGACCATGGGCATTGTCAATGCGGGCATGATGGGCGTTTACGATGCGCTGCTGCCTGAGCTAAAAGCATGTGTGGAAGATGTGGTGCTGAATCGTCGAGCAGATGCGACCGAGCGCATGATTGAAATTGCCTCTACATTGGTGGCGGGTGGCAAAAAAGAGGCTGCAACGCTGGAATGGCGCGGCACGTCAGAAAAACCTGTGAGTGTAAATAAACGCTTAGAGCACGCCATGGTGCATGGCATCACCGATTTTATTGTGGCAGACACTGAGGAAGCGCGTGTGGTGGTTGAAAAATCAGGCGGCCGCCCGATTCACGTGATTGAAGGCCCTCTGATGGATGGCATGAACGTGGTGGGCGATTTGTTCGGTCAAGGCAAAATGTTTTTGCCGCAGGTGGTTAAATCTGCCCGCGTCATGAAATCCGCCGTGGCGCATTTAATACCATTTATCGAGGCCGAAAAAGCACTAGAGCAAGAGCGCACGGGTGTTGTGGCCAAACCTAAAGGTAAATTGGTCATTGCTACCGTGAAAGGTGACGTGCATGACATCGGCAAAAATATTGTCTCTGTCGTGCTGCAATGTAACAATTTTGAAGTGGTCAATATGGGCGTGATGGTGCCTGCGGCGGAGATTTTAGCCATGGCTAAAGCCGAGAACGCTGATATTATTGGCTTGAGCGGGTTAATTACGCCGAGCTTAGAAGAAATGACGCATATTGCTAAAGAAATGCAGCGTGACCCGTATTTTCATGATTTAAAAATGCCGCTGTTGATTGGCGGCGCGACCACTTCGCGTGCGCATACTGCGGTGAAAATATCGCCACATTATGATGGCCCTGTGGTGTATGTGCCCGATGCCTCGCGCTCGGTTTCGGTGATGCAAAATTTGCTCACACCAGAAACCCGTGGTGCGTATTTGGCAGAGATTCAGGCCGATTACCAAAAAGCGCGTACGCAACATGCCAATAAAAAAGGCGTGCCTTTGTTAAGTATTGCAGATGCGCGCAACAATAAATCCCAACTGGATTTTACAGGCGAAAATACGCCAGTAAAGCCCAAATTCATTGGTCGGCGCGTGCTTAATAACATTGATTTGATTTCCATCGCGCAATACATCGATTGGGCGCCGTTTTTCCAAACTTGGGATTTAGCTGGATCGTATCCCGCGATTTTGAAGGACGCGGTGGTGGGGGAGGCGGCTACCAAAGTGTATGCAGAGGCGCGCAAAATGCTGGAGAAAATCATTAACGGTCGCTGGCTCACCGCTAACGGCGTGATTGCCCTGCAGCCCGCCAACAGCATGAATGACGATGATATTGAAATCTACACCGACGAAACTAGGCAAGAAGTAGCGTTTACCTATTACGGCATGCGTCAGCAAAGTGAAAAACCAGTAATTGATGGCACGGCACGGCCAAATCAATGCTTGGCAGATTTTGTTGCGCCAAAAGGAATAGATGACTATATCGGTTTGTTTGCGGTGACTGCTGGTTTGGGCATGGAAAACCGCCTGGCCGAATTTGAAAAAAATCATGACGACTACAACGCGATTATGTTCAAAGCATTGGCGGATAGGCTGGCTGAGGCGTTTGCCGAGTATCTGCATCACCGCGTGCGTATTGACTTCTGGGGCTATGCGGCAGAAGAAAGTTTGAGCAATGAAGCCATGATTAAAGAGCAATATCAAGGCATTCGTCCTGCGCCTGGCTACCCCGCCTGCCCAGACCACACCGTAAAAGCCGATATGTTTAAGCTACTGCAATGCGATGAAATTGACATGCAGCTTACGGACTCATTCGCCATGTTGCCCGCTGCTGCGGTTTCGGGGTTTTACTTTGCGCATCAAGAGGCAAAATATTTTAGCGTGGATAAAATTGGTAATGACCAGCTGGAAGATATGGCAAAACGTAGAAATTTGCCGAAAGACTATTTAGAGCGCTGGCTAGCGCCGAATTTGGGTTAATAATGCACATTCACATTTTAGGTATTTGCGGCACATTCATGGGTGGTATTGCGGTGCTGGCCAAGCAGGCGGGGCATCGTGTCACGGGTTGTGATGCCAATGTATACCCACCGATGAGTACACAGCTTGAGGCGCAGGGCATTGAATTGATAGAAGGGTTTCCACCCGAGCAAACTAAACTTAACCCCGATATTTACGTGATAGGCAATGTGGTTTCGCGCGGCAATCCGTTGATGGAAGAGATATTGAATCTTGGCTTGCCGTATATTTCTGGCCCACAATGGTTGGCGGAGAACGTGCTACAAGGCAAGTGGGTATTAGCGGTGGCGGGCACGCATGGTAAAACCACAACTAGCTCGATGTTGGCATGGGTATTGGAGTTTGCGGGTTTGGCGCCCGGTTTTTTGATTGGGGGCGTGCCGGAAAATTTTGGGGTTTCGGCAAGGTTGCCGCAAACGCCGAAGCAAGATAGCACATCCAAGTCGCCTTTTTTTGTGATTGAGGCGGACGAATACGACACCGCATTCTTCGATAAACGCTCAAAATTTGTGCATTACCGTCCGCGCACCGCTATTTTGAATAATTTAGAATTTGATCATGCCGATATTTTTGATGATTTAGCGGCGATTGAAAAACAATTTCATCATTTGGTCAGAACCGTCCCTCAGCAAGGCTTGGTGGTGAGCAACCAGCAGGAAAGCTTGCAGCGCGTGATTGCCAAAGGCTGTTGGTCTGCGCAAGAAATATTTGGCGCTGCTGAAGGTTGGAAAATTAGCAATCTTGATGCGGATGGCCGCTTTGATGTGGATTTTAAGGGCGTGCACCAAGGTAATTTAAGTTGGGATTTATTGGGCGAGCATAACCGCATGAATGCGTTAGCCGTAATAGCAGCTGCGCGCCATGTGGGGGTTGCGCCCTGTATTGCCATTGAGGCGCTTAGCGAATTTAAAAATGTTAAACGCCGCATGGAAACTAAAGGAATCGTCAATAATATTACGGTTTATGATGATTTTGCGCATCACCCAACTGCGATTGAGACCACTTTAGCAGGTTTGCGAGCCAGGGTGGGCGCGGCTCGCATATTCGCGGTATTAGAACCACGTAGCAACACCATGAAATTAGGTATGATGAAAAGCGCGCTATCTGCCAGTTTGAAAGACGCAGATTTAGTGTTTTGTTACAGCGCCAATTTGGGTTGGGATGTCGCAGAAGCGCTAAATCCCATTAAAAACAAGTCACGAGTATTTGAGAGTTTAGAAAATTTAGTCGTAGCCATTGCAAAATCGGCCAAATCAGGCGACCATATCTTGGTTATGAGTAATGGTGGCTTTGGTGGCGTGCATCAAAAAATACTTGATTCGCTAAACGATTAATTTTTTGGGAATTCCTAAGTTTGAGTGCCGCAGCAATACCAACAGCATTAGCCGCCTTGGCGGTCTTGAAAGCATGGCTGGCAAAGCTAACGGTAATGACCATCGCAATTTGGCTCTCTATTTTCATTCATGCCACCATTTTAAGTATTAAATTTGAGCCAGAGCTCAGAAAGTTAGCCGATAAATTGCCTTCGCTAGAAGTTGTTTTAGTGAATGCAAAAACTAAAAGTGCGCCTGATAAAGCCGAGTTATTAGCGCAAGCCAATTTAGACCGTGGCGGTAATACCGATGCAAACCGCAAATTAAAAACGGTGCTGCCAGCACCCATACAAAAAACCACGGCAGTGAAGTTACAGCCGAATGCCGAAGCGCGCAGCTCAGCTGAATCTGCTCAATTGAAAGCACAAGAAGCGCGTGAAAAAAAACGTGTGGAAGCACTGGAAAAACAAGCACAAGCACTGCTGACACAAATTAAATCGACAAAAACAATTGAATCGAATCCCACGCAAAATTTGGCTTCGGCTGAGCCTGAACCAGGTGAGCAAAAAGCTAAAACCAAATCGTTAGACCGCGCGGAATTAATCGCTGCAAGCTTAGAAATGGATAGGCTGCAAGCGCAAATTGATAAGCAACAGGACGAATATCAAAAACGACCGAAAAGAAAATTGATCGGCGCACGCACCAAAGAATATCGCTTTGCTTTGTACGTGGAAGCTTGGCGGCAAAAGGTGGAGCGTATCGGCAATATGAATTACCCAGAAGCGGCAAAAGCACAAAAATTGTATGGGCAATTGCGCCTGACGGTGTCGATTAAAGCCGATGGTAGCCTAGAAAAGATAGTGATTGACCAGCCATCAAATCACAAAGTGTTAGATGAAGCGGCCAAGCGTATTGTAGAGCTAGCAGCGCCTTATGCGGTGTTTCCAGATGATATTAGCAAAGATACCGACATCTTGGATATAACAAGAACATGGACATTTATGCAGGAAGATGTGCTTGCGACTAAAGGCTCAGAAAAGTAATGGGAAATTACTATCAATATCACGTATTTTTTTGCTTAAACCAGCGCGATAATGGCGAGGCTTGTTGCATGGATAAAGGCGCAGAAGCGGCGTTTGATCACATGAAAGCGCGCATCAAAAAACTGGGTTTGAATGGCCGGGATAAAGTACGCATTAACCGTGCGGGTTGTTTTGACCGTTGCGGCGAAGGGCCGCTTTTGGTGGTGTATCCACAAGCTGTCTGGTATACCTTTGTGGATAACGACGACATTGATGAAATTATCGAAAGCCATCTGGTGAACGGCGAAGTGGTGGAGCGATTGGTTGTAGATTAGTGCTACAACCACAAGGGTCTTCGCCATGAATAATGCGCTAAAGCGCATTATTCATGGCGATATGCGTTTTTATTTTGTCTTTAAACGATAAAATTGATGCACTGGAAGGCGAGTGGATATTGGGCTGCATGGCACTGTTTCTAGCCTGTCCCCAATGTGAATTAGGGAAATGTTTGTCATCTTTAAAGCGTGGAATCACGTGCCAGTGTAGGTGCGGCGTTTTGTTACCCAAACTGGCTAAGTTGATTTTATCTGGCTGAATAATTTCGCGCAGCGCGATTTCTACCGAGAATACAACTTTCATCATGCGCGCGCGCTGTGCGGGCGCTAAATCGGTCATTTCTTTGATGTGTTCAATTAGCTCAACACGGCAATACGCAGGATAATTCGCGTCATTTAATAGCACGACGCGGCAGAAATCATCTTGCCACAAAATTTCATGCGACGTTGGTTTGCATAAATCACAAGTCATTAAGAAGTAGCAAGCATGCGGTCTAGCGTGAGTTTGGCAAGCTTCACATCATGCGCTGGCACTTTGATTTGATTGACGATATGACCATCGGCCAAGTTTTCCAGTGTCCAAGCTAAATGTTGCGGGTCAATACGCGCCATGGTCGAACATTCGCACACCACGTGGCTCATAAACTGCACGTGTTTGCCTTGCGGTTTCATTTGCTCAGCCAAGCGGGTGACTAAATTCAATTCAGTACCCACCAGCCATTTGGTATTGGGCGCAGCTTCGGCAACGGTGCGTAAAATATACTCAGTTGAGCCAACAAAGTCGGAATTCAAGCAAACTTCAAACGGCGCTTCAGGGTGCGAAATTACGTGACCATCGGGATGTAACTTTCTAAAGTGCTCAATATTTTGCAGGCGGAACATTTGATGCACGGCGCAATGGCCTTTCCATAACAAGATTTTAGCGTTTTTGATTTGTTCTGCTGTTAAGCCACCCATCGGCTGGTCTGGATCCCAAATCGGCATTTGCTCGAGCGGTATGCCCATCTTGTGGCCGCTCCAGCGACCAAGATTTTGGTCAGGGAAAAACAGTACTTTTTTGCGCTGTTTAAAGCTCCAATCCAATATTTTCGGCGCGTTAGTCGAAGTGCACACGATGCCGCCATGCTCGCCGCAAAATGCTTTTAAATCGGCGGCGGAATTAATGTAAGTGACAGGTGTAATCGTCTCATCAAAATTCAGCACTTTGTTCAGCTCGCGATAACTGCGTTCTACTTTGGCTAAATTCGCCATATCCGCCATAGAACAGCCAGCAGCAAGGTCTGGCAGCACGACAATTTGCTCGGGGCGGCTTAAAATATCCGCCACTTCCGCCATAAAATGCACACCGAGAAACACAATAAATTCAGCATCTAAATCTTCACAATACTTTGAAAGCTTAAGCGAATCTCCCGTAAAATCGGCGTGGCGATACACACTTTCGTGCTGATAATGATGGCCTAAAATCACCAAGCGTTTGCCTAATTTATTGCGCGCAGCAATAATGCGGCGCTGACAATCGGCATCGTCTGCGGCTTGGTACTTCTCAAACTTAATGGTTGCGGTTTGCATGACTGTATTTTATAACGTTAATTGGTGCATTTCACCTAATCTTTTTAAGGCATCCACATTCGTCCACGAAAATACCCGCATTGCGGCCTCTCGCCAATCTACCCATTCGTAGCGCACATGTTCGTCTGGAGCCAGTTTGATTGTTAATTGCGAGGGTAGTTCTAAACCAAACAAATGTTCGGTATTTTCCACTACGCTAGGTGCATAACGGTGGTGCCAATGCGGGTAAATTTCATACACGTTTGAGGCTTGCCAATCTTGCAGATTGTACTTGTTAGCGTCTAAGCCGGTTTCTTCAAAAACCTCACGCAAGGCGGCTTGCAAAGGCGTTTCGCCATCCTCTAAGCTACCTGTGACTGATTGCCAAAAGCCTGCTTTATCGGCGCGCTCCATAATTAACACCTGTAAATCTGGCGTGTGAATAAGCACCAGTGCAGAAATAGGTGTTTTAAATTTCAAAGCGCAGTTTTATTGGGGGCAGATGTTAATTTTTTGGGTAATTGAAACACCACGCTTTCTATAACGCCATGCAGCTCTTGTACTTCATGCGCGCCTAGTGTTTGTAGTTTAGAAATCACTTCTTGCACCAAAATTTCAGGGGCAGAGGCGCCAGCAGAAACGCCAATTTTGGTTTTACCTATCAACCATTCAGCTTTTAAATAGCTGGCGTTATCTACCATATAGGCTTCAACGCCTTGATTTTGCGCCACTTCACGGAGTCTGTTGGAATTGGAACTATTGGACGAACCAACAATAATCACCAAATCGCAATCTTTTGCCATAATTTTAACAGCATCTTGGCGATTTTGAGTGGCGTAACAAATATCGTCACTTTTCGGCGCGTGGATATTGGGGAACTTGGTTTGTAGGGCATGAACAACTAAGGCCGCATCATCCATCGAAAGTGTGGTTTGTGTGACAAACGCGAGGTTTTCAGTATCTTTTACAGTTAAATTTGCGACATCTTCTGGCGTTTCCACCAAATACATGCCTTCATTGGATTGCCCCATGGTACCTTCAACTTCAGGGTGACCTTTGTGACCTATCATGACAATTTCCATGCTTGCTTTGCGCATTTTTGCGACTTCGATATGCACCTTGGTGACTAAAGGGCAAGTGGCATCAAAGGCAGTTAAACCGCGACTTTCAGCCTCAGCACGAATGGCTTTTGAAACGCCATGGGCGCTAAAAATGACGGTACTACCAGAAGGTATTTTATCGAGCTCATTGACAAAAATTGCGCCTTTAGCGCGCAATTCATCTACCACAAATTTGTTGTGGACAACTTCATTACGTACATAAATTGGCGTGCCAAATTTTTCCAGTGCTTGCTCTACAATAATAATGGCCCGATCCACCCCAGCGCAGAAACCACGCGGGTTAGCGAGCACGATGCTAGTTTTTTCAGAAGTATTCAAATCGTTATCTTGTCTCTAATTTAGGTATAATGGCACAAATTTTAGTGGCTTAATTTATGAAAAATACCGCAACCCTGTTAATTACTTGTCCCGATGCGCGCGGCATTGTGGCAGCTATTGCTGATTTTTTATATCAGCATAATGCCAATATTTTACACGCAGACCAGCATCAAGATGCAGAAAATGATTTGTTTTTAATGCGTGTTGAGTGGGATGTGGCAGGATTTAACTTGGATGAAGCTAGTTTTAATGTAGCTTTTGCGCCAGTTGCCAAAAAATTTAGCATGCAATGGCAACTCAAGCTCTCGCAACACAAAACGCGCGTGGCGATTATGGTTTCACAATATGATCATTGTTTAGCCGATTTGTTGCACCGCCATAAAGGTGGTGAGCTGGCGTGTGAAATCTCTTTGGTGATTAGCAACCACCGTGATACTGAGGCTTTAGTAAAGTTTTATGGCATTGATTTCCACTACGTTGCAGTAAGTAAAGATAATAAGCCTGCCGCCGAAGCCGCACAATTTAAGCTTTTCGATGACTATAAGATCGATTTAATCGTGCTGGCGCGCTATATGCAAATTTTGTCGCCTGATTTTGTGGCGCGTTATCCGCAGCGCATTATCAATATTCATCATTCGTTCTTACCCGCCTTTGTTGGCGCACGGCCATATCATCGTGCGTTTGAACGTGGTGTAAAATTAATAGGCGCAACTGGTCATTATGTAACCGAAGTGTTAGACGAAGGCCCGATTATCGAGCAAGACATTGACCGTATTTCGCATCGTGATGAAGTGGAAGATTTGATACAAAAAGGGCGTGATTTAGAGCGCTCGGTTTTAGCCAAGGCGGTGCGCTGGCATATTGAA
The DNA here is from genome assembly GCA_945907735.1 of Methylotenera oryzisoli. GTDB lineage: Bacteria > Pseudomonadota > Gammaproteobacteria > Burkholderiales > Methylophilaceae > Methylotenera_A > Methylotenera_A oryzisoli_B. Next base: position 97,851 of record CAMDTL010000004.1, on the reverse strand, counting down.
AATCGTATTTTGCTGTATGCGAATAAAACTGTGATTTTTGATTAGGCCAAAATTTGGTTGTTAAAAAAGCGAAGTCCAAAATAATTGGAGGCTTCGCTTTTTTATTGCATGCAAAAATCACATTTCTGCAGCAACCATGTCTGATAAATCTTCTACAGCCTCATCGTCAGTGGCATCTACTTCTTCCAAGTCGCTAAAATCACCAAGGTCTATCGGCGTGCCAGTACCGATAACTGGAGCTGGGGCTGGTTTAGAAGCGCAACCAGCAATCATCATCATCATCACAGCCATTAAAGCAATTACAAATTTATTCATTTTAGTCCCATCCCCATTAAAAAAATCAATTTAGAGTTGTCGTACAGCGGTAATCTACGCTTAAGTGCTAGAGTCTGCAACTATTTTCTTGAATTTTTAGTATTACGGCAACACTGTTTCTAAAGAGAATAAATCCGCCACTGTTTCACGCTGGCGAATCAGATATGTTTTGTCGTCATCCACCATAATTTCTGCTACACGTGGCCGTGTATTGTAGTTGCTGGCCATGCTCATGCCATAAGCACCAGCAGACTTGATGGCGAGCAAATCGCCTTCTTGTAAATTCAATTTTCTATCGTGACCTAAAAAGTCACCGCTTTCGCACACTGGACCAACAATTTCGTAAATATTTGCCTCAGCAGCCCGCGGATTCTTGCTAGGATTCACGACCACAATATCGTGATATGCATCGTACAAAGCGGGGCGCATGAGGTCGTTCATGGCGGCATCTACAATGGCGAAGTTTTTACTTTCGGCATGTTTAATATACTCTACCTTGGTCAGCAATACGCCCGCATTGCCTACTAATGCTCGACCTGGCTCAAATAGCAGTTTTACATTTCTGCCAGTTAATTTGGCCAAAATCGCTTTGGCGTAAACACTAAATGCTGGCGGTGTTTCGTCGGCATAAGTAATGCCAATGCCGCCGCCCACGTCAATGTGCGAGATGTGAACCCCTTTTGCTTCTAGGGCATCCACCAAGCCTAAGATTAAATCTAGCGCTTCAATAAACGGCGCCAACTCGGTAATTTGCGAGCCTATGTGACAATCTACCCCATGCACAGCGATATTCGGCATGGCTGCGGCTTGCGCGTAAACGCTCATTGCATCCTCAAACGCTACGCCGAATTTATTGTTTTTTAAGCCGGTGGAAATATACGGGTGCGTTTTCGCATCTACATTGGGGTTGACGCGCAATGAAGCAGGCGCAACTTTGCCCATTTCACCAGCTACTTGGTTCAGCCGATTTAATTCGCTGGCCGACTCCACATTAAAGCAAAAAATGCCAGCGTTTAAAGCAGCACGCATTTCATCCGCAGATTTACCCACGCCAGAGAACACGATTTTTTGTGGGTCGCCACCAGCGGCCAGCACCCGTGCTAGCTCGCCACCTGAGACTATATCAAAACCCGCACCCAGCTTGGCAAACAAATTTAAAATTGCAATGTTAGGGTTGGCTTTTACTGCAAAACAAATCAAATGATTAGTGCCAAGCAAACTGGCTTGAAAGCTTGTAAGTGCTTGGGTTAGCGCCGCTTTGGAATACACATAGCATGGCGTGTTAAATTCAGCTGCTATTTGGCTAAGTGCAATATTTTCGGCGTGCAGGTCACCATTTTTTAAAGTAAAAGCGTTCACTATAATGATTATTCTTTAGTTGGCTGGTTGAGATGCTGGTGCTTCAGGGGCTACTTGCGGAGTAGCTACTTGCGGGTAACGCTGCTCGGGAATATACAACGGCCCTTTGGTGCCGCAGCTTGTCAACATGATGCCGATCAGGCACAACATCACAACGCTTAACATGGATTTAATCATCACGGCCCCGCAAAAAAACTTAGTCTCGTATTTTATCAACTTGTTAGGAGATTTTATATAGCATCGTAAAGAGATTTGTTTTTAAACAACCGATTATTAGTACTAATTTTCCTAGTAATTAACCCGTTAATTACCCCAAATATTAATGCCGCCAACGCAAAAATTGGGATTAAATACGCAACGCCTGTATGCGGGATTAGCCAGAGCCTAACTATAATTAACTGCCCTGCAATATGCGCAAACGCCGCGAGTATGCTCAAAGTAATAGCACTAAAGTATTTTTTTGGTAAATGCTGCGCAACATATAAAGCGCATAAGCTAAAAACCGCACCGCTTAAACTTAACACAAAAGTAGGCGATAGAAATTGTCCAAGCAGTAAACTACTGGCGAAAACGCGCAGCAAGCTTACCCAGGCCGCTGTGGCAAACCCATATTCATACAACACAAACAAGGTCACAATGTTGGTGATGCCAGGTTTTACGCCAGGCAATGGTGATGGCATGATAGCCTCTAAAATGTGCAGCCCTATTGCCAGCGCGGTGAGCTTGGCGATGTGATGGTCTTCTGCCGTGGTGCTAATGTTAATAATTGAGCGAGTCATAAGTGCTTTTTGCACCCACCAATTGCAAGCTGATTTGATTGGGCAAACAAATCGCCACTTGCCCAGCCAGGCTTAACCAACCTTGATGTACGCAATATTGATTATTGCAGGATGATTGCTTAAAGCGTACTTTTCCTTGGTTAATTATAATATGTGAATCTCCCAATTCGCCATGAATATGTAGCTCACGCGTTTGGTCTAAGTCATAGGTGCCAACAATTTTGCTGCCTTGCCGAATCTTGAGTTTACTGGCGTGTTCAAAACTCCAAAACTGTTGGAACAAGACAATAACCAGCGCGAAGCTGGCTATGATTACCAACTGGTCACCTGCTAGCGGCTTATTATTGAATTTCAGTGGCGTGCGTTGCTGCATCTTTATCTAGCCAAGTCATGCGTTTTGCTAGCGCCTTGCTTACCAAAATTCTATCGGTCGATTCTATCACTAGAAAATTCTCAACATGCATTGCTTTTGCGGCTTCTGCACGGGTTGTTGGCTGAGCAATAAAAATTGGCTTAGAGGTGACATCAGATAATGTGCCAGCATTCATTTGTGGTGGAATCAACACGGTCACCGCTTGTATGCCTTGCACGGGATAGCCAGTTGCGGGGTTAATAATATGGCAATAGCGTTTTTCATGTAGCTTAAAATAGCGCTGATAATCACCCGAGGTACCAATTGCCCAGCCGCTATCTAAATCAAGCGTGGCGATAGCGCTAGGTTTTCGCGGGTGTTGTATGCCCACGCGCCAAGGTTGTTTGCCATGCTTGCCCAGCGCAATAATATTACCACCTATGTTGACGAGCGCATGTTTAACGCCTTGTTCGCGCAAGTATTTTAGCGCTATATCCAGTGCATAGCCTTTGGCATAACCGCCAAAGTCCAGCTGCACGGCTGGATTATTACTATAAATTTTGTTTTCTTCGATGACGATATCCGTCATTTTTGGATTTGCGGTCACCAAGTTTTTTATTTTATTCTCATCGATTTTAACGGGCTTAAATTCGTCGTAATGAAATCCCCATGCAGCAATAAGCCCGCCAATGCTTGGGTTGAAGGCACCTTTAGATTGCATGGATAGCTTAGTTGCCTCGTTAATCATCGCTGCAATGTCTGGGGCAATACTCACAGGCGTTTTACCTAGCGCAAATGCTTGGTTAATAGCTTTTAGCTCGCTGGGTTGCCAAGCATGCAGACGACTATGCAAGTCTTGAAAATTACGAATAATCTGGTCAGAGATTGCTTGCGCGCGCGCTTCGGATTCCCCATAAATACTAATATCCACCAGCGTGCCAAATATATAACTTTGTGTGTTGTAGAGCGGCTCAGGCTTATTGCAGCCCGATAAAAAAACAAAAGTGAAAATGAGAAGTAAGCGCATAAGCGTAATTAAATTTCTAACTTCTTTCCAGCGCTTGCATAAACACTTGCGCGGGTTTGCAAGGCGCATCTAAGTTTCGCGTTTGCTCGGCAATTTCCACCATGCCAGTCGGGCTGGTCACGTTGATTTCGGTTAGATGTTCACCAATAACATCCAACCCGACTAAAAATAAGCCTGCTTGTTTAAGTGTTTTGCCGATAGTGGTGGCGATTTCTAAATCGCGTGCTGTAAGCGGCTGCACAATACCAATGCCGCCAGCAGCCAAGTTGCCACGGGTTTCACCTGCTTTGGGAATGCGTGCTAAAGCATAAGGCAAAGGTTCGCCATTTATCACGATAATACGTTTATCACCTCGCTTAATTTCTGGCAGGTAGCGCTGCGCCATAACGGTTTCTTGGCCAAATCTGGTGATGGTTTCAAGAATTACATTGATATTTGGATCTGCCTGCGAGAGTCTAAATACAAGGCTTCCACCCATGCCGTCTAAGGGTTTTACGACAATATCTTGGTATTTTTCTAGAAACTCACGAATTAAATCATTATTGCTAGTCACCAAAAATTCGGGCGCAAATTGCGGAAATTTAGCGATGGATAGTTTTTCGTTCCAGCTTCTCACAGAGGTGGGATTATTGATAACGCGCGCACCCTGACAGACCGCCAACTCAAGCAAATAGGTGCTGTAAAGATATTCGTTATCAAACGGTGGATCTTTGCGCATTAAAATCGCATCAAAGTTGTTGGGCAAAACTTCATCTGGTGTGCCCAGTTCAACCCGATTTTCTTGACGGCTGAAGTTGAATTTTCTGGCCTGAATTTTTACAATTTCATTGCGTAAAAATACATCATGTTGCTCGCACACATATACGGTGTGACTACGCGTTATAGCCTCATGCATAATGGCCAGGCTACTGTCTTTATAGCTTTTCAGGGTATCTAAGGGGTCGAGGATGAAGAGCAGTTTCATGATAAATGATTGTTAGTTGAGTGGATCGTTTTCTTGCAACTCAATTGCCGCTGCGAGTAAGGCCAAACGCGCTACTACGCCATATGCATAAAAGCGATTAGGCGCGGTATCTGGCTCCCCCGCACAATCAGGTAAAGTACAGGGTTTTTCAAACGCCAGCGGCACAAAATGCGAGCCAGGCGCATTCAGGTTTTCATCTGCGCCACGCTGCGTGTGGACGCGGTAAAAGCCGCCAATCACAAAGTGATTTATCATATATACCACGGGCTCGGCAACCGCGTTGTTAATGCTCTCAAAAGTATAAACACCTTCTTGAATAATCACTTCAGATACTGACTGACCTTCTTTAATCACCGACATTTTATTGCGCGTTTTGCGGTTTAAATCACGCACATCCGCGGGCGATTTTACGGTCATAATACCCATGCCATAAGTGCCTGCATTCGCTTTTACAATCACGAATGGTTCTTGCGTGATGCCATATTCCGCGTATTTAATTTTAATTTTAGTCAGCAATTCTTCCACTTTTAAAGCCAAGCAATCTTCGCCAGTACGTGCATGAAAATCAATTTCCCCGCAGGTTTCAAAGTAAGGATTAAGCAGCCACGGATCGATGCCTAAAAGCTGAGAAAATTCGTCAATTACGCGATTATATGCGGCAAAATGCTGAGATTTTCGTCTAACGTGCCAGCCTGCATGTAGGGGCGGAATTAAATCTTGCTCCAAATTTTTGAGTATCTCTGGTATGCCGCCAGATAAATCGTTATTCAGTAAAATCGCACAGCTATCAAAATTTCCCAACTCTTTATTTATCAGCTTAATGCGGTTGCCAATGCGCACCACAGGCTCCAGCAGTAAGTCTAGCCCATCATGCGTTTGTAATGTCGTTGCTTGCGTAATTTCAGGCGAAACACTCCCCACCCGCACCTCTAAACCTGCTGCCTGCATAATATGTACCAGCTCAACTACGTTGCGTAAATAAAAGGTATTACGCGTATGGTTTTCTGGAATAATCAGTAAGCGGTGCGCTTCGGGGCAAATTTTTTCCACAGCCACCATGGCTGCTTGCACGCTTAGGGTTAAAAATTCTGGGTTTAAGTTATTAAAACCACCAGGAAATAAATTGGTATCGACCGGGGCAAGTTTGAAACCAGAATTACGTAAATCTACACTGGCATAAAAGGGCGACGCGTATTCTAGCCATTGCGAACGAAACCAGTGCTCAATTTTTGGCATTGCCTCTAGCATACGTTTTTCTAGGTTAAGTAGCGGGCCATTCAGCGCGGTGGTTAAATGTGGGACCATGTTTTCCTATAATACTTGATGTGCTTGAAGGTCGGCGTGATAGCTACTTCTGACCATGGGACCGCTCGCAGTATTATTAAAGCCCATCGCGTCGGCTGTTTGCTTTAACTCATCAAAAATAGCAGGGGCTACGTAACGCATCACGGGTAAATGGTGTACGCTGGGTTGCAAATATTGGCCAAGTGTCAGCATGCTGACATGATGCGTGCGCAAGTCTTGCATCACTTGCAAAATCTCGTCATCGGTTTCGCCCAGCCCAAGCATGAGGCCAGATTTGGTGGGAATGTGCGGATACATTTCGCTGAAAGTTTTCAGTAAGTTGAGCGAATTTTGATAGTCCGAACCAGGTCGTGCTTGTTTATACAGGCGCGGCACCGTTTCCAAGTTATGGTTCATCACGTCTGGTGGGGCATTACGTAAAATTTCTAGTGCAATATCTAAGCGGCCGCGAAAATCGGGTACTAAAATTTCAATTTTAATATGGGGTGATTGCGCGCGTACGGCGCGAATACAATCCACAAAATGCTGTGCACCCCCATCTTTTAAATCATCGCGATCCACGCTAGTAATCACCACATATTTTAGCTGCATTTGTGCGATAGTGCGGGCAAGGTTGGCGGGCTCGTCGGTATCTGGGGGCAGTGGTTTGCCGTGTGCAACATCACAAAATGGACAGCGCCGTGTGCAAATATCGCCCAAAATCATAAAAGTGGCAGTGCCGCCGCTAAAGCACTCACCAATATTGGGGCATGCAGCTTCTTCGCAAACGGTGTGCAGATGATTGTCGCGCAATACTTTTTTGATTTCTTGAAAGCGCGCGCTATCTGGCACTTTCATGCGTATCCACTCAGGCTTGCGCAACATGGGTTGCGGAATGATTTTAATCGGAATCCGCGCGGTTTTTTCAGCGTCAATTTGCTTAACCCCCGCTATTTTTCTGATGGCAGTACTATTAATAGTTAAATCAGTCATTTGTTTAAATTTTCATTTATTTTTTTTAATAATTGCTCGCCTAATTTATTTTTGCTTTGGTTTATGCCTAAATCTTTGGTTTGTGTCACTTGCAAACCCACATAACCACATGGGTCGATGGCGTCAAATGGTGACAAATCCATATCCACATTCAAACTTAATCCATGATAACAGCAATTATTTTTTAGGCGTAAACCCAAAGAGGCGATTTTTTTGCCATCCACGTACACCCCAGGGGCATCGGTGTTGGCACTTGCTTGCACTTGATACTGTGCTAGCAATTCAATGATACTCGTTTCCATCACAGTAACGAGTTGCCGGATGCTTAAATTGCGCCGTTTTAAGTCGATGAGTAAATAAATGACGACTTGCCCAATGCCATGATAGGTAATTTTACCACCCCTATCTACTAGGGTGATGGGAATAGCATTTTGAGGTAAGCGTACATTTTTACGATTTAAGCCTAAGGTATAAACAGCATGATGCTCTGTAAGCCATATTTCATCAGGTGTTTGTGCAGTGCGGCTTGCAGTAAACGTTTGCATCTCCACCAACGTGCTTTGATAATCGGTGTCGCCTAAATTTCGGCTAATGACGTGCATATGAAAATATTAAAGTACAACCTTTACCATTTTATGGCTTGAGAGCGCGCGGTAAATATCGTCCAGTTGTGGTTTAGAGATCACATGTACAGTACAAGTAAGGCTAATATATTTGCCGCCAGCGCTACCACGCATTTCAATTTTCTTGGCATCAAAATCTTGGTTAAGTGCCTGAATAGTCTTAATTATTTCTGTGGAAAAGTCTGCATGTGTTTCACCCATCACTTTAATGGGAAAATCACAAGGAAACTCGATTAAGGTCTCTGTTGAGTTGTCCAAGGCCATGTTACTGCACCATTAACTTAATGCTATCTGCAATGCGGCCAATGAAACCAGCTTCATCAATGTTTTTTGAGGCGACCAATTTTTGCGCGTTGATTATTTTTCCATCTAAAGAAAAAGTAATTTTTCCAACTGCTTGGCCTGCTTTAATCGGTGAAATGAGCGGCTGTTGGCTGGTCATGCTGGCCTTGACGCGTGCGTAATCGCCCTTAGGTAATGTTAAGTAAAAATCTTTGTTAAGTGACACTGCTACAGTTTTTTGTTGCCCTTTGTAAACGCGTAAAGTGTTAACGGTTTGCGATTGCTTATACACTAGCGTAGATTCGTAAAATTGAAAGCCATAATTGAGCAATTTTTGGCTTTCTGAGGCGCGCATCGCCTCATTGGCTGCGCCTAGCACCACAGAAACTAAGCGTGATTCGCCGCGTTTTGATGATGCAATTAAGCAATAGCCAGCTGAGTCAGTATGCCCCGTTTTCATGCCATCTGCATTAGCATCAAGCCACAATAAACGGTTACGATTAGGCTGCGTAATTTTGTTATAGGTGTATTCTTTTACTGAATAAAGTCGGCGATATTCCAGTGGAAAATCGCGAATTAGCGCATTGGCCAGCAGTGCCAAATCATTGGCGGTAGTGTAGTGATTTTTATCAGGCAGCCCTGTCGCATTGGTAAAATGCGTATTGGATAAGCCTAATTTTACCGCTTGTTTATTCATCATGTCGGCAAATTGTTCTTCAGCACCCGCAATACCTTCAGCCAAGGTAATCGACGCATCATTACCCGATTGAACAATCATGCCATGCAGAAGCTCATCCACGGTGACAGGTTTATTGGGCTCAATAAACATTTTTGAGCCTTCAGCTTTCCAAGCTTTTTCGCTGACGGGTAACGTTTGTCCGAGTGTTAAATGTCCTTGCTTAATCGCATTGAAAGCGACATAGGCAGTCATAATTTTGGTGAGTGACGCAGGTTCAACACGTTCATCTTTTGCGTGTGAGGCAATAATGGTAGCGCTATTAAAATCTTGTAGTAAATAGGCCTTTACTGCGAGCGATGGTGACGGCGCAATCTGCGCAGCCCAGCTAAAAGCAGGGAGTAACAGCGAAATAAAAAAGAATGGAACACTAAAAATGATGTGCATAGGGAAGATGCTTATTGATTAACGATCATAGCGGGCACATTAAGCTGCTTACGAATATTGGCCGCTGTTTTATCGGCCTCTAGTTTGTTCTGGTAAGGGCCAAGTTTTAAACGGTGTAAGCCGTTATTATACACTTTGTTAATGCCTGCATTTTCCAGCCCTTGAATTTTTTTGATTAACGCGTCAGCATAGGCCTCATTTTTAAATGCGCCTGCCTGAACAAAGTATTCAGTAATAACAACGGTACTATTGTTGTTCTGTATTGGTGAACTAATTGATTTTGCAGTAGCTGCCAGTGTAGAGGTGTTTGTGGGGGCAGCGGTTGGCGTTTCAACTTTTGTAGTTGCGGGTATGGGTTCTGGTGCAGCGGCTGGCTGCGGGTAGCTCGAAACGTCATTGGAGTCAATGGCTTCTACTTGTACTAAGGTGCTACCTTGCGCAGAGAAGCGCAGTTTATAGGCTGCCGCATAAGATAAATCGATGATACGTTCATGTTTGAAAGGACCTCTATCATTCACACGCACCACCACAAATCTTCCATTGGCAGGGTTAGTGACTTTCACATAGCTTGGTAGCGGTAGTGTTGGGTGCGCAGCAGACATGCCGTACATGTCATACACATCACCGCTTGAAGTTTTTTTGCCGTGATAACGTTTACCGTACCATGAGGCAACACCACTTAATTTATAGGGCTGATAGCTGGTCATCGGCTGGTAAGTTGCACCTAGTGCTCTATAAGGTCTGTTAGCACGGTCTAACAGAGGTTCTTTTTTTGGCACAGCGTTGGGAATGCTATCGATGTCTGGTGGCGGATTATCACCTGGGCCATCATCTAAATAATAAGCACCAGACTTATCGTTAGAGGCGGTTGCAGGGCTAGTGCTGGTCGTGGCGGGCTTGTTGGCTGCGGGCGGTGTTGGCTTGACTGTTTTATTTCCGCCGCATGCCACTAAGCAAAGGCAGCTAAATAAAATTAATAGTGTGTGTTTTTTCATTTTGTAACTCTCAACATTTTAGCGTTATTTTTTAAGCTGTAGCCACCAGCTTTTTGTGGGTTTGAATGCTCATTAAAATACCAAAACTAAGCAATAAGGTTACCATAGACGTGCCGCCGTAACTAATAAGCGGCAAAGGTACACCCACCACAGGCAAAATGCCGCTGACCATGCCCATATTCACAAAAGCGTAAGTAAAAAATGTGAGCGTGATGCTACCAGCAAGTAGGCGTGTAAATGTACTTTTAGCTTGTGTCGCAATCACTAAGCCCCTTGCGATAATCAAGCTAAACAACACCAATAATATCAAGCTACCTACCATGCCAAATTCTTCGCCAAATACTGCAAAAATAAAATCGGTGGTACGCTCAGGTAAGAAATCTAACTGGCTTTGTGTTCCATTTAACCAGCCTTTGCCTGTTATGCCGCCAGAGCCTAGCGCAATACTGGCTTGTATGGTGTGATAACCAGCGCCTAAAGGGTCTTGTGTAGGGTCGATTAAAATTTCGATTCTTCTTCTTTGGTAATCATGCAACATTGACCAAAAAATAGGCATGAGTGCACCTGTGATGACAGCGCTGCCAATTAAAAAGCGCCAGCTTAAGCCCGCTAAAAAAATAACAAAAAAGCCCGATGCACTGATTAATAACGCAGTGCCTAAATCTGGCTGTTTAGCGATTAAAGCGACAGGAATAAATAATATTAGTGCGGCAATAGCAAAATCTGTGACGCGCAGGCTTGTTTCACGCTTAGCAAAAAACCAAGCTAACATCATAGGCACTGCAATACGCATAATTTCCGAGGGCTGAATTTTTATGACGCCAAAATTTAACCATCTTTGAGCACCATGGCTAATATGCCCAAACAAAGCCACGCCAATCAGTAGTGCTACACCCAACACATAAGCTGGCACTGCAATGCGTTCAAGGTGGTGTGGTTGTATATTGGCTGCTAACCACATCATGACAAGTGCTACTGCAATATTAATTAACTGCGCACTGGCTCTTTCCATGTTTTGTCCAGAGGCGCTATACAGCACGAATAGACCTACCAGCATGGTAAATAGCAAACAGCTCATTAAAAAAGCATCGATATGCTTGAATAAACCCTGTAAAAGCCGACTAGTCATCATGTTCTTCCTCGGGTGCATTTGTAGCCAGTCTAGTGGGTGTTGCTTCTGTTTCGGGTGTTTGCGCTAATTCAACGGCGGGTAATTTACCCAATAAATAATAATCCATCACTTTACGGGCAATAGGTCCAGCCGCAGAGCCGCCGTGACCGCCATTTTCCACAATCACGGCCAGTGCAATTTTAGGATCTTCCGCCGGGGCATAAGCAATGAATAGTGCATGGTCGCGGTGACGTGCATCAATTAAATCAGCGTTATATTTTTCGTTTTGTTTTATACCTATCACTTGTGCTGTCCCTGTTTTTGCTGCAATGCTATAGCCAGCATTTGCGCCCACACTAGCAGCTGTGCCACCAGGCAAAGTAACATCAATCATCCCAAGTTTGACAATCTCTAAATTATTATCACCTAAAGATATTTTATCGCTGACAATCGCTGGTGTGGTTTTGGCAACACCCGTTTTGGCATCAACAATCGCAGAAACTAAACGTGGGCGCATGGCTACACCTTTATTAGCTAAAATAGCAGTGGCTTGTGCTAATTGCATGGGTGTGACCAAGGTGTAGCCCTGACCGATGCCTACAATGACCGTTTCACCCATATACCAAGGCTGTTTAAAGCGGCGCTTTTTCCATTCTGGAGTTGGCATCAATCCACCAACTTCGCCCGCAATATCAATACCACTCTTTTGACCAAAACCGAAGTGTCGTACAAACCCTGCCAACCTTTCGATCCCTAACTCCATGGCTAAACCATAAAAAAAAGTATCACACGAAACCGTAATAGCCCGGCGCATATCCACGTTGCCATGACCACCTGGTTTCCAATCACGGTAGCGATGTCTGCTATTTGGCAACGTAAAATAACCCGCATCACTGATGCTAAAAGGTGGTTTGCGTTTACCATTTTCTAAGCCCGCTAATGCGGCAAAAGGCTTAAAAGTCGAACCTGGCGGATATATGCCGCGTAGCGGGCGATTAATGAGTGGCCTATCCAGCGAATCGTTTAGCAACATCCAGTTTTCAACATCAATGCCATCTACAAATAAATTCGAGTCAAAAGTGGGCATGCTAACAAACGCTAATGTCTCACCAGTACTCGGTTTGATAGCAACCAGTGCGCCACGCCGTTCACCAAAAGCAGTTTCAGCAATTTCCTGCAATTTGCTATCCGCAGATAAAATTAGGTTGCTGCCTGAAGTGGGCGCCATACTTGAAAGTACACGCACCGCTTTGCCGTCAGCATTGATTTCAACTTGTTGAAAGCCAGTAGTGCCGTGTAATTGTGCTTCGTAAGATTGCTCTATACCGCTCTTGCCAATATGGTCGCTACCCTTGTAGTTAGAAAGCGCGTCCGTTTCAGCTAATTTAGTGAGATCTTTATCGTTAATACGGCCAATATAGCCCACCATATGTGCGCCCTGCTTGCCAAGTGGATAGTGGCGAAATAGGCGCGATTTGAGCTCAACACCTGGGAAGCGATAGCGATTGACAGCGAATTTGGCTGCTTCAACCTCATTTAAATGTGTGCGTAAAGGCACGCTTTCAAAACTATGGCTTTCTGTTTCTTGTTTCTTAAAACGTTTTAAATCACTGGGACTTACTTCTACCAACTGCGAGATTTCTGCGATCGTCGAATCTAAATCTTTAATTTTAGAAGGGGTGACCTCGATGGTGTAAACAACGAAATTATGTGCTAATACCACACCGTTTCTATCCATAATTAAGCCACGATTAGGGGTGATTGGCACAATCGCAATGCGGTTGTTTTCGGCAAGTGTTTGATAGTGGTCGTAACGATTAATTTGTAAGTAGTAAAAGCGAATAGCCAGTAAACTAAATGCAATTAATACCAAAAGACCAAGTATACTGAGCCTTAATTTAAAATTATGTTGCTCGTTTTGGTGGTTTCTAAGTTCGCGACTAGAGTTCATTATGCAAGTGGTTATTTGGTTTGGGGTCGCGTTAACCCACCAAATATCAGTACCATCAATTGCCACAACAATAAGCCAGTGACAATGGGCCAGAGATAATGCCAGCCAGGGTTTTCGTTGCCCGCAAATAGTTTTAATAACAGCAGCACCATACGCTCTATGATTAACAGAGTAAATACGTAAGCTGTGAGTTGCCAAGTATTAAATAATACTAATCTACGCTGATAGCTTAATGCCGCAAATGCGGTCAAGGTAAAACTAAAAGCATGTTGACCAAGTAGGCTGCCAGTCGCTAAATCCACTAACAGCCCTGCAACCCATGCAGTGCTTACGCTGCATAAGTTTGGCGCACGTAATAACCAATATAGAATGACCACCAGCATGAAGTCTGGGCGAAAAACAATGCCCTGCCCACCCCAAGGCAATAACTGGCACAGCAATGCGATGAATAAAGTGAAATAAATAGAAAATAGGCTAGTGCGATGCATTGGGTTTAGCTTTAGATTGATTGGTTTTTACGATATCTTTTTTTTGTTCGGTGGTTTCCAGTAAACTTTGAGTGTTGGGTTTTGCCTCTTCTGTTTCTGGCAGTTCGAGTAGTAGTAGTTGTAAGTGATTAGCGATTTCTGCGATGGGTGTGCTGACGATTTTTGCAAATGGTGATTCTGGGGTTTGCTGTATTTTTGTAACAGTGGCCACCGCTAAGCCTGCTGGGTAAACGCCATCGATGCCAGAAGTGACCAATTTATCACCCACTTTAATATCCACATTGGTGGGTAAATCAGGCATATTTAGCGTATGATTGCCTGCACCAAAGGCAATGGCGCGTAATTGGTTGCGCTCAATTTGAATGGGAATAGCCAGCGCTTTGTCGGTAATCAGCGTGACCTCAGAAGTAAAAGGGTAGACACGAGTAACTTGGCCAACAACTCCCTTATCATCAACCACTGCTTGCCCAGCTTTGATGCCATGTTGACTGCCGCGATTCACCACCACAGTCTGCGTAAATGGATCGCGCCCCATGTGCGAAATTTCACCAAGTACTGCTTTGGGATGAATAGGGATATTACCGTTCAGTAAGGTACGCAGGTGTATATTTTCCGCACCTATAGTGTTTAAGCGCTGCAGCAGTACTTGGTGTTCAAATGCCTGTTGCTTTAGAGCATCGTTTTCTTGTACCAGCTGATTATGCGCAGACAAATACTTCTTTGCATCGCGATACCACTGGCTAGGCGCATTGGCAACGATTTCTAAAGGATGTAATGTAGCAATAAAGGCTTGACGTAATTGCGACAAATAATTTAAGCGCGCATCAACTGCCATAATGCTAATAGACAGCGCACTAAAAAAAACCATACGAGAAAACGCACCAGCGCCACGGACGAAAAAAGCAGGGGATTGTTGGGGCTCAAGCTTTTGATGAATACCTTTAAGCATGCCAACGTGATGGTATGGATTGAACTAGTAATTTTTTACTCATGTGCGAATATGTTACCTAGCTTATCCATTTCTTCTAAGGCGCGGCCACAGCCGCGGGCGACGCAGGTGAGAGGTTCTTCAGCAACAATCACTGGCAAGCCCGTTTCTTCCATTAGTAGCCTGTCTAAATCACGCAGTAGTGCGCCGCCGCCTGTTAACACCATGCCTTTTTCAGCAATGTCCGCGCCTAATTCAGGGGGCGTTTGTTCGAGCGCAGATTTCACCGCACCTACAATCGCATTCAGCGGCTCAGTTAATGCTTCTAGTATTTCGTTGCTAGAAAGCGTAAATTTACGTGGCAAACCTTCCGCTAGGTTGCGACCAGTTACTTCCATCGTTAATACCTCTGATCCCGGGAATGCAGAACCAATTTTCTTTTTAATATTTTCAGCGGTTGGTTCAGAAATCTGCATACCGTAATTACGGCGAATATAGTCAATAATCGCTTGATCAAATTTATCGCCACCTACGCGCTCAGATTTTGCATATACGATACCGCCGAGCGAGATGACGCCTACTTCCGTGGTGCCGCCGCCAATATCCACCACCATCGATCCAGAGGCTTCTGCTATTGGCATATCCGCGCCAATCGCTGCTGCCATTGGTTCTTCGATCAGAAACACCTGCTTCGCGCCTGCGCGCTCGGCCGATTCTTTAATGGCGCGACGTTCTACCTGGGTAGAGCCAACAGGTACGCAAATAATGATGCGTGGGCTGGGTGAAAACCAGCGTGATTGGTGTACTCTGCGAATGAAATACTTGAGCATTTGCTCGGTAATGGTGAAATCGGCAATCACGCCATCTTTCATGGGGCGAATGGCTTGAATATTAGCTGGTGCGCGGCCCAGCATGCCTTTGGCCTCAGCACCAACAGCTAACAACACTTTTTTGCCGTTATGCCCGCCTTCTAGGCGAATGGCGACCACTGAAGGCTCATCCAACACAATGCCTCTGCCGCGCGCATAGATCAGCGTATTCGCTGTGCCTAAATCGATGGCCAAATCATTGGTAAAGTAACTATTGAGGAAACCTAACATATTGTTTTATCCTGTGCTTTGCGCAAACGTTGCGCATGACTTGTTATGTATACTAAAGACATGCTTTAAAAGCAAGGTATAATAACTGATATCGTGGCTAAATTTAAGTACTGTGGCTAAAATTTAGTCACATTTACATATTGTTACAAACAAAAAATATCCAACAAGCACTGAAATTATTTTATGGCACTCAACATCTCCGATATAAAACGCATCGCACATTTGGCGCGACTTGAAATTAGTGAGCAAGAAGCCACGCAAACGCTCACCAAACTCACTGGAATTCTAGGTCTAATCGAGCAAATGCAGGCGGTAGATACTACAGGCATTACGCCCATGTCGCACTCGCAAGATGTGGTGCAGAGGTTACGCGATGATGTGGTGACTAAAACCAATATGCGCGAGGCGTTTCAGGCCAATGCGCCCAAAGTTGGTAATGGCGCTGCTGAAAAAGCAGTGTATGGTGGTTTATATTTAGTGTCACAAGTGATTGAATAGAAAATTAGTATGATTAACCATAGCTTAAAAGAGCTTGGCCACATGCTGGCTAGCAAGCAAATTTCCAGCGTAGAAATGACGCAAACGTTTCTAGATCGCATTGCAAAATACAACCCCAGTATTAACGCTTATATTGCGCTAGATCATGACAAAACAATCACACAAGCTAAGGCTGCTGATATAAGGATTGCTAACGGGTCAGCTGAGCCGCTGACTGGAATTCCCTTGGCACAAAAAGATATTTTTTGCGCCAAAGGCTGGCAAACTACCTGTGGTTCTAAAATGCTGGCCAATTTTATTGCCCCTTATGATGCGCATGTGCTGAGCCAATTTGACCATGCAGGCGCTGTTAATTTGGGTAAAACCAATATGGATGAATTCGCCATGGGTTCTTCTAACGAAACCAGTTATTTTGGTGGTGTAAAGAATCCGTGGGATTTTGATCGTGTACCAGGTGGTAGCAGTGGCGGCAGTGCGGCAGCAGTGGCCGCACGTTTATGCGCAGCCGCGACTGGCACTGATACAGGCGGTTCAATCCGTCAGCCAGCTAGCCTGTGCGGCTTCACCGGCTTAAAACCCACTTATGGCTTGGTGTCACGCTACGGCATGATTGCCTTTGCCTCTAGCTTAGATCAAGCAGGGCCAATGGCGAAAAGTGCAGAAGATTGTGCTTTGATGCTGAACGTGATGGCGGGTTTTGACGAACGCGATTCTACCAGCTTGAATCGTGCCAAAGAGGACTACACCCGCGGTTTAGTCAATATGCAAGGTGCGCAGCCTTTAAAAGGGCTGCGTATCGGTTTGCCAAAAGAGTATTTTGCCGATGGTTTAGATGCAAACGTGGCTAAAGTAGTACAAGCTGCTATTGCTGAATACCGCAAACTAGGTGCAGAAACAGTCGATATTTCACTGCCCAATAGCCAGTTGTCGATTCCTGTGTATTACGTGCTTGCCCCTGCTGAAGCGAGTTCTAATTTGTCACGTTACGACGGCGTACGTTATGGCCATCGTGCGGCAGCGTATGACGATTTAATGGATATGTACATGAAATCGCGTGCTGAAGGTTTTGGCGCAGAAGTGAAACGCCGTATTTTAATTGGGACTTATGTGCTCAGTGCGGGTTATTACGATGCCTATTACCTCAAAGCGCAGCAGATTCGCCGCTTAATTGCCGATGATTTTACCCAAGCCTTTAAGCAATGCGACATTATTATGGGACCCACTGCGCCCTCTACCGCGTTTAAAGCAGGTGAAAAAGCCGATGACCCAGTCGCCATGTATTTACAAGACGTTTATACCATTGCCACCAATTTGGCGGGCTTGCCCGGCATAAGCATTCCTGCGGGTTTTAGCAACGGCCTTCCAGTTGGTTTGCAATTAATGGGCAATTATTTTGATGAGGCGCGTATGTTAGATGTCGCGCATGCGTATCAACAAGTGACAGATTGGCACACGCGTATGCCAGAAAGTTTGAAATAGTATGGAATGGGCCAAAAATAATTGGGAGGTTGTGATTGGGCTAGAAACCCATACCCAATTAAAAACTAACACTAAAATTTTTAGTGGCGCTTCTACGCAATATGGCGCAGAACCCAATACCCAAGCCTGCGAGGTGAGCATTGCTTTGCCTGGTGTGTTACCCGTGCTGAATAAACAAGCGGTGGAATGCGCGATTAAATTTGGCTTAGCCATTAACGCAGCAATACCGTCACGCTCAGTATTTTCGCGTAAAAATTACTTTTACCCAGATTTGCCCAAAGGTTACCAAATTAGCCAGTTTGAATTGCCAGTGGTGGGCAAAGGCAATGTGACGATTCAAGTCCCTGCAGGTAAAAATACAGCGGCGTACGAAAAAACTATCCATATTACCCGCGCACATTTGGAAGAAGATGCGGGTAAGTCTAGCCATGGCGTGGTGGAGGGCATGAGTGGCATCGACCTAAACCGCGCTGGCACGCCATTGCTGGAGATTGTGACCGAGCCTGATATGCGTAGCGCGGCTGAAGCGGTGGCCTATGCTAAAAAGCTTCACGAGCTGGTGCAATGGATCGATATATGCGACGGTAATATGCAAGAAGGCAGCTTCAGGTGCGATGTGAATGTTTCTGTACGTCCAAAAGGCACAGAAAAACTCGGCACGCGTCGCGAAATTAAGAATTTAAATTCATTTAAGTTTATGCAACAAGCGATCGAATATGAAACGCGCTGGCAAATAGAAACGTTGGAAGATGGCGGCACTATTCAGCAAGCTACCGTGCTGTTTAACCCTGATACAGGTGAAACGCGTGCCATGCGATCTAAAGAAGAAGCCAATGATTACCGCTACTTTCCCGACCCTGATTTATTGCCACTAGAAGTCACAGCGGCCGATACAACGCGTGTGCAAGCGGCCATGCCAGAGTTGCCAGAAGCGATGAAATCGAGATTTGTAGTGGAATATGGTTTAAGTAGCTACGATGCGGCAACGCTCACCACAAGCCGCGGGATGGCAGATTACTTTGTTGCAACCGTCAATGCGGGTGCAGAAGCCAAGCCTGCTGCTAACTGGGTAATGGGAGATATTGCCAGTTATATGAATAAAAACACCGAACTTCTTAGCTCTCCGCCTATCAGCCCAGCTCAATTGGCTAACCTGCTAAAAAGAATTACAGATGGAACAATTTCAGGAAAGATTGCTAAAGAAGTGTTAAACGAAATGCTTTTAAAAGTAGGTGCTAGCACAGCTAGTGTTAGAGAGACTGTTACAGGAGAAGGTGCTTTTTATAATGATTTCGGAGATAACTTTGCTGATAATATTATTGAAGCTAAAGGCCTAAAACAAGTTTCTGATAGCGGTGCGATTGAAGCGATTATTGACGAAGTGTTAGCAGTCAATCAAGTTATGGTGGAAGAGTATAAAGCAGGTAAAGAAAAAGCCTTTAATGCGCTGGTGGGTCAAGCCATGAAAGCCAGTAAAGGTAAAGCCAATCCGGCACAGGTGAATGAAATCTTAAAGAAAAAACTGACTGAATAAAGTTAGTTTGGTTTTACGGCAGTCGTTTTTGCCGCTGCATTATTGGGTGCGGGTGTTGGCTCTGTAGCAGGCATCGCACTAGCAATTGCACGTTTTAATGCAATAAAATGTGCTTTTTCTTCTGCAAAATGTTTGCGTGTCGCATCCATATTCAATTTGCGTTGGGCAATTTGTTTATCGATTCTGGCAGATTCACTCTTAGCAAGCTTCAGTTCATCGTTTAAATAGGCTGGCAATGGTTTTTTTTACGTGCTTGCATGGCCGCTGCAGTCTTGTTATTGCGTGCTAATCGACCTGCAACATTGATTTTTTGTGGCGCTAATGCCTGCAAAGCGGCTTCATCCATCTGCAAGTTACGGTCGCGCGCTAAATCAATTTCTTCGGCTTTGGTATATGAGGCCAATAAGACTTTATCTTTGCGTTCTTTTTCAAGTTTTTGCTGCTCTAAAACTTCATTTTGCTTATTGACCGCATTGTTTTGCTTCAGCACTATGCCTTGGCTATTCATTTCGGAGTTATTGCGCCCAGCCTCTTGCGCAGGCAATTTGTCGCCATATTGCGTCACACCTTTGCTATCTACCCATTTGACGATTTTTGCCACCGCTGGCTGAAGGCGCAACTTCATTTTTATTTGCAGCGCTTGCAATGTTAGAAACTGCAAGTAAACTTACGATTAAAAGAAAAGTAATTTTTTGCATTTAAACTTAATTATCCAATTAAATTACGCCATATAGTTGGCGATACGCTTGAATGTTAAGCAAGTGCTGTGCCATGCCAGGTTGATTTGCAACAAATGCTAGCAAGTCGCTTAAATTGGCGATGCTACACACCGGTAAGCGATGCAAAGTTTGCGCCTCCTGCACGGCTGAAAGCTCGCCCAGACCTTTTTCTTGGCGATCCAGCGCAATGGCTACACCACAAGCTTTGGCGCCATGTTGCTGTATTAAATCAATCGACTCTCGCACTGAAGTACCTGCCGAAATGACGTCGTCGATGATGAGCACCCGACCTTGTAGTGGCGCGCCGACAATCAGGCCGCCTTCGCCGTGATTCTTGGCTTCTTTGCGGTTGTAAGCATATGGTACATTGTGACCATTTTTGGCAAGCGCGATCGCGATGCTAGCCGCTAAGGTAATGCCTTTGTAGGCAGGGCCAAATAGCATATCGAACTCAATTTGGGATTTTTTAATGCTATCGGCGTAGAATTCGCCTAGTTTTAATAGGCTTTCGCCATCGTTAAACAGGCCAGCATTAAAGAAATACGGGCTTAAGCGGCCAGCTTTGGTTTTAAATTCACCAAATTTTAGCACCTGTTTTTTGATGGCAAACGCGATAAACTCTTGGCTGATTTGTGACATAACAAAATGAACAGAAAGACGATATGCGTATTATAACTGCGAATTTGAATGGAATACGCTCTGCCGCCAATAAGGGATTTCTTGCTTGGCTGCAAAAGCAAGATGCCGATGTGATTTGCCTGCAAGAACTGAAAGCACAAGCGGCTGATATGAGTGCGGAAATGCTGGCGCCTGCAGGTTATTTTGGCTATTTTCATTACGCTGAAAAAAAAGGTTACAGCGGCGTGGGCATATACTGCAAAGTCAAGCCAGATGCCGTGATTGAGGGTTTAGGCATGGTGGATATTGACAGTGAAGGCCGCTATTTAGAATGTCAATTCGGTAATTTAAGCGTCGTTTCATTGTATTTGCCCAGTGGCTCCAGTGGCGAAGATCGTCAAGCGTTTAAATTTAGCGTGTTGGCGCGCATTCTGCCACATTTGGAAGCGCTCGCCAAAAGTGGTCGCGACGTGGTAATTTGCGGCGATTGGAATATTGCGCATCAAGAAATTGATTTAAAAAACTATAAGGGTAACCGCAAAAACTCAGGTTTTTTGCCAGAGGAGCGCGCATGGCTGGGCGATTTGTTTTCGCGTGTGGGCTGGGTAGATGTGTATCGCCGGCTGCATCCTGAAACCACAGATGCTTGCTATACCTGGTGGAGCAACCGTGGTGCAGCGTATGAAAAAAACGTAGGTTGGCGCATTGATTACCAAATTGCCACGCCAGAATTGGCGAAAAAATCAATTAAGTCAATGATTTACAAGGCAGAACGTTTCAGCGATCACGCGCCTTTAACTGTTGATTTTCAGTAGCATGTTGATTAATATACCCCCTCTTTAAATCTAAAGAATTTATTTTGCCTAAAAAAAGCTTAATTTCATTATTGGTCTTGATGCAGGTGCTTAGTGTAGGCCTTGCACATGCTGATGAAACAGTAGCAACAAGCGCGCCAGAGCTAGTGCCTAGCGGCATCAGCGATATTTACTCTGATGTCGATATGCGGGTGCGGCTGGCTATTAAGGCAAACGCCGCGTCATGTGTGGCGGAAAGTTGTAATTTTAATCAGGCGTTTGATGCGCGTGTGCAACAGTTGGGTGTGCAATTATCGGCATCTGCCTACACCGTTTACCCAACGATAAAAAAACGTGTGCCGCAATTTACCTTTAGCGTGGTCGATAAAAAAGACGCAGGCACCGCGTCAAATGGCGCGGGCAAGGTCGTGTTATTTCGCGGCTTGCAGCAGCTGGAGCTTAGCGATGAGGCGCTTAGTTTTGTGATGGCGCGCGAAATGGGACATGTCATCGGTAAACATCACGTCACCAATACTGCTGCAAAGTTAATTATTTCGGCATTGGCAACGGCGCTGTTTCCTGCAGCTGCAATTTTAAGCGCGTCATCCACCGTGGCGCAGGCAAGCACAACGACCACGCTATTTACCAGTGCAGCTTCTACGGCCACTTCTATGGTCGGCTCTGAGCTGGCATTGGCAAGAATGAAGCCGATTCAGTTGGCAGAATCAGATGCAATCGCACTTAACTTGATGCAATATCAAAGCTGGGATTTGCGTTCTGCTGCCAGTGTTTTGCAATTTGATGACGACTTAGATGCAACCAGCCATCAAAATGGCTGGTTGCAAGATTTGCAAATTAGTGGCGTTCAGTTGCAAAGAATGGTTATCGATGAAGAGTTGGCGATATTGTCGCTGGAGGATGACTATTTAATTACCAAAAAAACCGTATCCATTACAGTAGAAGGGCCGCACTAATCACCCGTTATGTTAGACATATCATAATGTCGAAACAGGAACAGAGAATGAGCAATGAGTTAACTGCATTAGCTTAACATCTCAGTTAGTCTACTTTAGCCCCTTATTTAATCTAACTACCTAACTGTCACAAAACTTTAGCGCTTTGCTTTGCAAAACCTCACCCGTTTGACTATTTTGTACAAACATCACAGTGCCCATATTTTCAAACTTATAACCACGCTTTGCCCATTCTGGGTTTAACGTAAAGTTTTTGGTAAATTCGTTTTGATTGTTGATTGGGTAGGCGCTAAAAAATTCACGCACCACGTAATCATGTTTAAGCTCACGACCACTGTTTTCGCCTGCATTCACTTTGCTTACTAATTTATTTTCATACAGCACCACAAATACATCTGCATTTTTAGTGTCCGCCAGTTTCACTGCTTGCGCACTGGTCTGCAGCGTAATTTTTCCATTTTCTTGCACTGCATCTAAACTCAAATTGACGCGCGAGGCCAGCTTTTGATTTGCTTCAATGCTCTGATTTAAACGTGAATTATCCCAGCCTTTAAAGTAACGCCCGTTCATCACAAATTGCGGCGTATACACAAAGCCCGCGCCGACAAATGCCGCAATTTTGCGTTGCCGGTTACTGTATTCGGCTTTTGAGTATTTATCTTTCCAGCCGATGTAGTCCCAGTAATCCACATGGAAAGCCAGCGGCGTGATATTGCCAGCTTTGATGTTGCTCATCCATTTGTCGGCTGGCGGGCAACTGCTACAACCTTCAGAGGTGTAAAGCTCGAGCCATGGAACGGTTTGCGCGCCACTTTTAGCGCTGCATTCTGCGGCATAAGCATGCTGGAATGCGCATAGAATAAGGTTGGTAGCGATGCATGTTTTTGTGAGTATTGGCACGACATTCTCCATGAATAATTGGAGTTAGTCGGTAGAAATTCGAAAGCCTTACAAAAATTCACAATCGTCATTCCGACTTCCGTCGGAATGACGGCTTAGCGTGTTTTTTCATTTTCTTTAATGGTGTTCCACGGCGCGATTTTGAGTAGTAATAACATGCCGGGAATCGCCACAATAAAGCACAGGATAAAGAATTTAAACCAGCCTAGATTTTCCACCAAAAATCCCGTGGCTGCATTGGCAAATGTGCGTGGTACGGCTGCCAAGCTAGTGAATAAAGCAAATTGTGTGGCGGTGTAAAGTGGGTGCGTAGTGTGCGCAATATAGGCCACAAAGGCCGCTGTGCCTAGGCCTACGCCAAAGGCTTCTATACCAATCACAATGCCCAACCACAATAAGCTGTGCCCAACCGTGGCTAGCCAAGCAAAACCTAAAATCGCCAGCATTTGTACAAACCCAAAAATCCACAGTGCACGGTTAATGCCAAGCTTGAACATCCATACGCCGCCCAGCAAACCGCCTATCACACTTGGCCACAGCCCTGCATTTTTGGCGATTAAGCCAATCTCGGTTTTGCTAAACCCCATGTCCAAATAAAACGGTGTGGCCAGCGCGGTTGCCATGCTGTCGCCCAGTTTGTAAAAGAAAATAAACGCCAATATTAAGGTGGCAGCTTTTAAACCATTACGCGACATAAATTCTTTAAAAGGCTCTACCACAGCGGCTCTCAGCGTTTTAGGCCTGCCCTCTTTAAGCGCGGGTTCTTGCACGAAAATCGTCATTAAAATACCTGGCAACATAAACAGCGTGGTAATCATAAATACGCTGCTCCACGCCATGTGATCCGCTAAAATTAGCGACAGCGAACCTGGAATTAAGCCCGCAATTTTGTAGGCGTTTACGTGTACCGCGTTACCTAAGCCCAGTTCTTCATCGATTAATAATTCACGGCGGTAAGCGTCCAACACAATATCTTGGCTGGCGCTAAAAAATGCGATGACCGTGGCGAGGTAGGCAATCGTCCAAATATCCAGCTTAGGGCTAAATGCGCCAAAAATGGGGATGGAAATGAGTAATAAAATCTGCGTAATCAACAACCAACCACGCCTGCGACCTAATGGCGGAATGAAGCGATCAAAAAATGGCGCCCACAAAAATTTCCACGTAAACGGCAAATTAATGAGGGCGAATAGGCCGATGGCTTTAAGATTAACGCCCTCAGAGCGTAACCAAGCGGGTAATAAGCTGATTAAAATATATAGCGGCAGACCAGAACTAAAGCCAGTAAAAATACAAATGAGCATTTTTTTGCTCATTAGCGATTGCCAAATCGACGTATTTTTACCCACTAGCTAGATTTCAAGCGATACATGGCTAAATTGCCCAATAAATTGGGCATAAAATTGACTTCATTGCCATCAGTAATTACTTTGCGCTCAATTACGTCAATTTTGTGATTTTTACAAAATTGCTCAAAATCATTAATGGTACAAAGGTGCACATTGGGCGTATCAAACCACTGATATGGCAATGTTTTGGAGACGGGCATGGTGCCAGTTGTAATTTGCATGCGGTTGCGCCAATAGCCAAAATTGGGGAAAGTGACGATGATTTCGCGCCCTACGCGTAGCATTTCTTGCACAATTTCTTCGGTATTATGCATGGCTTGCAAGGTTTGCGACAGGATGACGGTGTCGAAAGATTGGTCTTCAAAGCCCGATAAACCGTCTTCTAAGTCCATTTGGATGACGTTGGTGCCATTTTGCAAACATGCCAACCAATTAGCATCGTCTTTTTCTACGCCATAACCTTTTACTTCTAAGCTAGCGCGTAAATAAGTCAGCAATTCGCCATCGCCACAACCTAAATCGAGCACCTTACCACCAAAATTTACCCAGCCTGCGATGATGGCAAAATCCTGGCGAAATTGAGTAAATTCGACCATATTACACCTCAACCTTGCTTAAATAACCACGCAAAATATTGTGGTAATGGGTGTCTGGCATCAAAAACGCATCGTGGCCGTGCAAGGCAGTGACTTCCGCGTAGCTTACGGTTAGTTCGTTATCTAGCAAGGCTTTTACAATTTCTCGTGAGCGCTCGGGCGAAAAACGCCAATCGCTGGTGAACGAAACCACTAGAAATTTGGCTTTTACATTTTTTAGTGCTTGGCTTAAATCGCCACCATATCCCAGCGCTGGGTCATAATAATCCAGTGCGCGCGTCATGCGTAAATAGGTGTTGGCATCAAACTCGCCCGCAAATTTATCGCCCTGGTAGCGTAGGTAGGACTCCATCTCGAATTCCACATCAAAACTGTATTTGATTTTATCTTTCAGCTTGCGACCAAATTTTTCACCCATCGCGTTATCACTTAAATAAGTGATATGGCCTAGCATACGCGCGATACGCAAACCTCTGCGAGGCACGGTTTTGTGTGCGTAGTAATCGCCGTCGTAAAACTCTGGGTCGGTCATAATCGCTTGGCGCGCAACTTCGTTAAATGCCATATTCTGCGCGGTTAAATTGGGTGCTGCGGCAATAATTAACGCATGTTTTACACGCTCAGGAAAAGCAATCGTCCATTGCAATGCCTGCATACCACCCAAGCTGCCGCCAATCACAGCGGCTAATTGCGTAATGCCTAAATGGTTTAATAAACGCGCTTGCGAGTTCACCCAGTCTTCTACAGTGACGATGGGGAAGCTTGCGCCATAAGGCTGATCTTTTTCAGACTTATGGCTACTCTTTGGTTTAAGGCTGCTTGGACCGCTAGAGCCGTGGCAGCCGCCTAAATTGTTTAATCCAATCACAAAAAATTTGTTGGTATCTAGCGGTTTATTTGGCCCAATCAGGTTATCCCACCAGCCTGCATTTTTGTCGGTTTCAGCATATTTACCAGCCACGTGGTGATTGCCCGAGAGGGCATGACAGACGAGTACGGTGTTGCTTTTTGCGGCGTTGAGTGTGCCGTAGGTCTCAAACACCACATCAAATTGCGGCAACACCTCGCCACTTTGCAGCGTGAGTGGCTCGCTGAAATGTGCGGTTTGCGCGGTGACGATTCCAACAGAATTATTTTCTAACATGGCGTGATTATACTATGGCTGATTAGTCACGACATAACATCCCAGCGTTACCCGTTGCATGCCCGCCAAATCTTGCAGGTGGATAATTTCAACAAAACCTGCTTGATTCAATAAATCTGCAACGCGCGCGGCTTGATTATAACCATGCTCTAGCAACAGCCATCCATGCGGGTTTAGATAATACTGCACATGTTGAATGATGTGACGAATAGCGTCTAAACCATCCTGCCCTGCAACCAGTGCGGATATTGGTTCCCACGGCAGATCACCTTGCTTTAAATGCACATCGTTTTGTTCGATATAGGGCGGATTGCTGGCGATGACATCAAACTTTTGGTTTTTTAGTGCGCTAAACCAATCGCTCAACATAAACTTTACATTGTTGATATTTAAGTTTTGCGCGTTTTCAATCGCGATATTCAGCGCGGCTTGTGAGGCATCCACGGCAGTAACGGTTACATGCGGGCGATGCTTCGCAATCGCCAGCGCAAGCGCGCCAGTGCCAGTACCTAAATCTAGAATGCAAAAAATTTTATTTTGTGGAATATTCCCTAATGCCGCTTCTACTAAAGTTTCGGTATCAGGTCGCGGAATCAAGGTATCTGGCGTAACTTTTAGTTGTAAGCCATAAAATTCACGAACACCTAAAATATAAGCAATCGGCTCACCATTTAGTCTTCTCGAAATTAACGCCCTGTAAGCCGCATGGATATTGGCCTGCAGAGCATCGTTTTCATGTGCAATCAACCATGCGCGATTTACTTTTAACGCATGCTGCAATAAAAGCTGTGCTTCTAATTTGGCTTCAGATGAGTTGACAAATTCGGCCAGCGCGGTTTGCGCTACTTGTAGCACCGCATGGACGTTCATTGTTAATTATCTTCGCCTAAGCTCGCCAGCAAATCCGCTTGATGCTCTGCCGATAGCGCGCCGATGAGTTCATCCATATCGCCTTCAGTAATCGCATCGATTTTATATAAGGTCAAATTAATGCGGTGATCGGTAATGCGGCCTTGCGGGTAATTGTAGGTGCGTATGCGCTCAGAGCGGTCACCTGAACCAATCAGCGACTTACGTTCAGAGGCGATTTTACTTTGTTGTTCGTCCACTTGTTTGGATTTAATTCTAGCTGCAAGCACGGCCATAGCTTGTGCTTTGTTGGCGTGTTGGCTGCGGCCTTCTTGGCATTCCACCACAATGCCAGTGGGTGCGTGGGTAATGCGCACGGCAGAATCCGTTTTGTTAATGTGCTGGCCACCTGCACCTGATGCTCTGTATGTATCAATGCGAATATCGGCGGGGTTAATCACAATGTCGTTAATCTCATCCGCTTCTGCCAGCACCGCGACTGTACAAGCGCTAGTGTGAATGCGGCCTTGTGTTTCGGTATCGGGCACGCGCTGCACGCGATGCCCGCCTGATTCGAATTTTAATTTTGAATACGCGCCATAGCCTTCAATTTTAGCGATAATTTCTTTGTAGCCGCCTACCTCTGATTCATTGGCGGACATCACTTCAACTTTCCATTTTTGGCGTTCCGCATAGCGCGAATACATGCGAAATAAATCGCCACAAAATAAGCCAGACTCGTCGCCGCCAGTACCAGCGCGGATTTCCAAGAAGATATTTTTATCGTCGTTCGGGTCTTTAGGCAGTAAAAGTTTTTGTAATTCGGCTTCGACCGTTTCCAATTTGACTTTACCGCTGGCAATTTCTTCTTGTGCAAATTCTTTCATGTCGGGGTCGCTCAACATAGCGTGCGCTTCCGCGATGTCTTGTTCGGCTTGTGCAAACACGTGATATTGCTCAACAATCGGCGTAATTTCCGCGTGCTCCTGCGTTAGCTTTCTATAAGCGTCCATGTTGTTGGTCGCGCCCTCGCTACTCATCAGGCGGTTGATCTCTTCTAGGCGCTCGCTTAGGGTGGCGAGCTTTTTTAACATTGATGGTTTCATTTAAAATTTAATTTGGTAAAGTTGTTTGAGTATATTTTCTAACTTCGCATGCTCGTCACCATGCGCTTGGTTTAAGGCGTGGCTGGGCGCGTGCAAAAACTTGTTGGTCAGGGCATTGCTCAAGGCTTCCAGCGCTTTTTCAGGCGACTCACCTTTTTGAATCAGCTTGATTGCTTTGTCTAATTCGGTTTGCCGTGTCGCTTCGGCTTGGTCGCGTAGCGCTTTAATGGTAGGTACAGCGTCACGTTTTGCTAGCCAATGCATAAAGGTTGCAACGCGAGAATTTACAATCATCTCGGCTTCCAGCGCGGCCGCTTGGCGATTTTCCATGCCATCGTTCACCACTTGCGCAAGGTCATCTACGGTATATAAAAATACATCGTCAAGCTGCGCTACTTCTGGCTCTACATCTCGTGGTACGGCCAAATCGACCATAAAAATTGGGCGGTGGCGACGTGCTCTTATCGCGCGCTCTACCATGCCAAGCCCAACAATCGGCAACTGGCTGGCGGTGCTGGTGATGACAATATCGAACTCACTTAATCTTGCAGGTAAATCATGCAGCAAAATAGCCTGACCGCCAATTTTTTCTGCTAAATCCGTACCGCGTTCCAGCGTGCGGTTGGCGATAGTCATGCTTTTGGGACGTTGCGCTGCAAAATGGTTAGCGCATAGCTCTATCATTTCGCCAGCGCCTATAAACAATACTTTTTGCTCACTAATGTTGCCAAAAATACGTTGCGCTAATTTAACCGCGGCCGCGGCCATTGAAATTGAGCTACCACCAATATCTGTGTTGGTGCGCACTTCTTTGGCAACTTCGAATGTGCGCTGAAATAGTTTATGTAACAGCGTGCCCAGCGTACCCGCATCTTGCGCGATTTTGACCGATTGCTTGAATTGCCCTAAAATTTGCTGCTCACCCAGCACCATGCTATCTAGTCCAGAAGCTACGCGGAAGGCATGTTTTACCGAATTTTCACCGCTTAAAGTGTAGGTGTAAGGTTGAACATTATGAATATCTAGCCGATGATATTTTGCCAGCCAGTGCATAATTGGCTCTGCGTTGACCGACCGCACATAAATTTCGGTACGATTGCAGGTAGATAAAATCGCCGCTTCCGCCGCATTTTTTGCGGTTAAATCGTTGAGTGCATGGCGCAAATTGGTATCAGAAAATGCCACGTTTTCGCGAATGGCAATGGGTGCGGTGGTGTGATTCACACCAATCGTATAAAGCTGCATAATGCTATTTTACCAACTCTTTGAAGCGATTAGAACAAAACGTGACTTAACTTTAAAAAACGTAGCTTGGATGCATGGAAAGACTAAAAAAGTACGTTAAAATAACGTATTCACTAACATTATAGCTGACGAACTCAACTTAACGAGTTCAAATTGAGGATTAACGCAAATGAGTAAAACTTATAGAATTGCCCCCAGTATTTTATCTGCCAACTTTGCCAAACTTGGCCAAGAAATTGATGATGTGATTACATCGGGTACGGACCTTGTGCACTTTGATGTGATGGATAATCACTATGTGCCCAATTTAACCATTGGCCCGCTGGTGTGCGAGGCGATTAAAGAAACGGCTAAACGCGTGGGTGGCATTATCGACGTGCATTTGATGGTGCAACCAGTGGATCGTATTATTCCTGATTTTGCCAAAGCGGGCGCAAATATTATTACTTTTCACCCAGAGGCCTCTACGCACATTGACCGCAGCCTAGCAATGGTGCGCGATTTGGGCTGTAAATCTGGCTTAGTGTTTAACCCAGCTACGCCATTACATTATCTAGATTATGTAATGGATAAAGTAGATATGATTTTATTGATGTCGGTGAACCCAGGGTTTGGTGGGCAAAAATTCATTCCGTCTACTTTGCAAAAACTCAAACAAGCGCGTGCGCGCATTGATGCTTACACCAAAGAAACTGGCCGTGAAATTTGGCTAGAAGTGGATGGTGGCGTAAATGCACAAAATATTGCCGAAATTGCCAAAGCAGGTGCGGATACGTTTGTGGCGGGTAACGCGATATTTAGCCAAGGCAAGGATACGGATAAGAATCGCTATAACACCATCGTGAGTGAGCTACGCGCTTCACTTGCTAGCGTTTAATTATAAAGTAATTGGGCGACGTAATCATTGGCTCAAGCGGATGACTTAAAATTTAGAGTGAAGGCCGTCATGATTGATCTTGACGGCACGCTACTGCATACCGCGCCAGAAATCGCAGTAGCGGCAAATTTGATGTTGGTAGATTTAAATTTGCCAGTTTTGCCGTACAGCCAAGTGGAGAGTTATATCGGCGAAGGCGCGATGGTCTTGATCAAGCGCTGTTTAACCGGGCAAAAAAATGTTGAGCCAAATGCAGAATTATTTGCGCAAGCCGAACTTTTATTTTTTGCACATTATGCAAAAAATGCGGCGCTGAGTAAGCCATATAATGGCGTAATAGATGGCCTGCAAGCCTTATGGAATAATGGTTATAGGCTCGCTTGTGTGACCAATAAACCAGAAGAATTTACCTTGCCATTGTTGCAAAAAAGCGGCTTGGCAGATTTTTTTGAATTGGTGGTTGCTGGCGATACTTTACATAAAAAGAAGCCAGACCCTATACAATTGCATCATATTTGTGCAAAATTCGGTGTGCCCGAGTGTGAGGCGCTGTTGGTGGGTGATTCTATGACCGATATTGTGGCGGCGCAAGCGGCCGGATGTTTTATTGTGACCGTGCCTTACGGTTATAATCAGGGCCGCCCGATTGATGTCAGTCAAGTAGATGCAACGATTAATGATTTAACCGAGTTAGCAGCACTTTTAATATAAGTGACTTAATTTTAAGTAAACAAAATGATTTTTTTAAACAATAATTTTCACAGTTGGCGTGGCGATTCGCTTGGTTCTTGGCGAAGCTAAGAACACGCTTGTCTAGCAACTATGCGTAAAAAAAGCTAGGCCAAACTGGCGGCAAAGTAGCCGTGCTTAAGAAGAAAATTATTAGGAATCAACATGTTTACGACCATTAACAAAATTGAATTTAATGCGCTTGCAAAGCGGGGCTACAACCGCATTCCACTGGTGTTAGAAACGTTCGCTGACCTTGATACACCGCTTTCTCTATACCTAAAGCTCGCTAATCAGCCGTTCTCATATTTGCTAGAAAGTGTGCAAGGTGGCGAGCGTTTTGGGCGTTATTCGATTATTGGCTTACCAGCCAAAACGCGTATTGTGGCAAACGGTTTCAGCGTGCAAGTGATTGAAAATAATAAAATTATTGAAATGCACGAAAATATCAATGCGTTGGATTTTGTTAAGCAATTTCAGTCAGGTTTTAAAACACCACCGCCTGAAGGCTTGCCGCGTTTTACTGGTGGTTTAACAGGTTATTTTGGTTATGAGACCATTCGCTATATCGAAAAACGCTTAGCTCAAACAAGCAAGCCAGATGCCATCAACACACCTGATGTTCTATTAATGCTATCGACAGAAATCGCTGTGGTGGACAACTTAAGTGGCAAACTATATTTTATTGTGTACGCTAATCCAGCAGATGCCAATGCATATGAAAGTGCATACAATCGCTTGAACGATTTAGTGGCGCAATTACGCAAAACCGTGACTATTCCAAGTGCCTTGCCTACAACAAAAACGCAAGCCAACTCTGAGTTTGGTGAAGACAACTTTAAGGCGGCTGTCAAAAAAGCGCAGCAATACATTCTGGATGGCGACATTATGCAAGTGGTGCTTTCGCAGCGCATGAGCCAGCCATTTGATGCATCACCATTGTCGCTATATCGCGCATTACGTAGCTTAAACCCTTCGCCTTATATGTTTTATTACGATATGGGCGATCACCACGTGGTGGGCGCTTCGCCAGAGATTTTGGTGCGGCTAGATGATGGTGTCGTGACTTCGCGGCCGATAGCAGGCACGCGCCCACGTGGTAAAACGCGTGAAGAAGATTTAGCGCTAGCTGACGAGTTGTTAGCAGACCCGAAAGAGCGTGCCGAACATGTGCAATTAATGGATTTAGGTCGTAATGACGTGGGTCGCGTCGCGCAAGTGGGCACGGTAAAAGTGACTGATAATATGATGATAGAGCGTTACTCACACGTCATGCACATTGTGAGCAATGTGGAAGGCAAACTTAAACCTGGGTTGGATGCCATTGATGTGCTGAAGGCGACGTTTCCCGCAGGCACCGTCTCTGGCGCGCCAAAAGTGCGCGCTATGGAAATTATCGATGAGCTGGAGCCCAGTAAGCGTGGCATCTACGCGGGGGCAGTGGGATATTTGGGTTTTAATGGTGATATGGATGTGGCAATCGCGATTAGAACGGGCGTGATTAAAGATAATATGCTCTACGTACAGGCAGGGGCGGGCATCGTGGCTGATTCCGTGCCGCTCTCAGAATGGATCGAAACGCAAAATAAAGCCAAAGCGGTGCTGCGTGCAGCCGAAATGGTACAAGCGGGGCTAGATACCGATGTAATAGATAATGGGGGAGGGTGAAATGTTACTCATGATCGATAATTATGACTCTTTTACCTATAATCTCGTGCAGTATTTTGGTGAGCTAGGGCAAGACGTACAAGTTTATAGAAACGATGAAATCGACCTGAAAAAAGTCGCTGCATTGAAGCCACGCTATATTGTGATTTCACCAGGCCCATGCACGCCGAATGAGGCTGGTATCAGCGTGCCGCTGATTCATGAATTCGCTGGTAAGATTCCATTGCTGGGCGTATGTTTAGGCCACCAAAGTATAGGCCAAGCGTTTGGCGGACACATTATCAAAGCTAAAACTTTAATGCACGGCAAAACTTCACTGATTCACCACGCCAATACGGGCGTATTTAAAAATTTGCCTAATCCTTACACTGCCACGCGTTATCACTCGTTGGTGATAGCGCGCGAAACCATCCCCGATTGTCTAGGGATTACTGCTTGGACTGACGATGGTGAAATTATGGGTGTGCAGCATAAAACCCTAGCGGTAGAAGGCGTGCAGTTTCACCCTGAGTCTATTCTTACCGAACACGGCCATGCGCTTTTAGATAATTTCTTGAAAGCCTACTAATGATTTTTAAGGTAGCGTTAGAACATATTTTAGCTGGTCAAGATTTAAGCCATGCCGCGATGCTTGCCATCATGCAACAAGTGATGCGCGGAGAACTAACCCCTGCGCAAATAGCCGGCTTGGTGATCGCGTTGCGCGTTAAGGGCGAAAGCGTGGATGAAATCACCGCCGCTGCCACCGTGATGCGCCAGCTCTCAACCAAAGTAGAAATCAGTGATAGTACGCATTTAATTGATACTTGCGGCACTGGTGGTGATGGCATCCAAACTTTTAATGTCTCGACTGTTTCTGCTTTTGTGGCAGCGGCGGCAGGCGCAAAAGTCGCCAAGCACGGTGGGCGTTCGGTTTCTTCAAGCTGCGGCAGTGCGGATGTGCTGGAAGCCTTGGGGGTGAATGTCAATTTAACGCCCGCACAAGTGGCAAACTGCGTGGATGAAATTGGCATCGGTTTTATGTTTGCGCCCAATCACCATAGCGCCATGAAGCATGCCGCACCTGTCCGGCGTGAGCTAGGGGTACGCACTATTTTCAACCTGCTCGGTCCGCTAACTAACCCAGCATCAGCCAAAAGACAGGTCATGGGCGTATTTAGTAAAGACCTGACTTTAAAGCTGGCAAAAGTGCTCAAAAACTTAGGTTCCGAGCATGTATTAGTGGTGCATGGTGCCGATGGTATGGACGAGATTTCTTTCACGGGCGATACCTTTGTGGCGGAGCTGAAAGATGGCAAGATGCGCGAATATATCCTTAACCCGGCACAATTTGGCTTGAAACTGCACGCCTTAAAAAGTATCCGAGTAGAAAATGCACAACAATCCAGAGCCATGATTTTAGACGTGCTGCATGGCAAATCAAGCGTGGGTAAAAACAGCGCCGCGCGCGATATCGTGCTGTTAAACGCGGGGGCGGCCATTTATACTGCTGGCCTGCAGCCAAATATCCAGGCGGGTATTGAGCATGCTGCGCAAGTGATTGATAGTGGCGCTGCCAAAGAAAAATTGGACGAATTGCTTAGGCTGTCCAAATGACCGCACGCACGCCTGAACAAACCCGCATATATGCCGATGACAAGTTGGACGAGTTTTTTAACAGCGTTACGCCAGAGTTAAAAGCCCACGTGGTTTCGCTGCCCAAGCGCATCACGCAAATCAGCGCGCGCCCAGTGATTCGGCTAAAAGAAGTGTTGAATACCGCTGACCAGATTTTTGACCACGCGGGCAAATTTGCTGCCTGTGCACGCGGCTGTGGGCATTGTTGCCATGTTTCGGTACCCATTACGCAATTTGAAGCGCGCTACATGGGCGAAAATTTGGGTATCACGCCAGTCGAGCTGAAACAAAGTGTTAAACATGAGCTGACCGAATATGGTAGTCACACGCCGTGCCCATTTTTGAAAAATGGTGAATGTTTAATTTATGAGTTTAGGCCGCTGACTTGTCGCATGCACATGAATTTTGACGTGGATAATTATTGGTGCCTGCACGAAAATTGGAACAAGCCTGAGGCCGAGATTCCACGCCCGACCATACAGCCGCTGATTGACGCGTATCACCTGACAATTAGCCACGTGGCGCCAATTATGGCGGATATTCGTGACTTTTTTCCACAAGGGCGTGCGACCAATAGTTAAGGCGTTAATCCTGCTCATCGCCTTCCGTGGTGAATACGTTTACAATCCCAAAGGTGGCGTGATGCATCGGACGCACAAAGATCACGCAAGATGAAAAGCAGGGCAGTTGGCTGAAGCATAGCGGCAATACTGACGAATTAAGATAATGATGAGTGATATTTTAAATAAAATTTTAGCAACCAAGCGTGATGAAATCGCTAGCAGCCAGGCCAAAATTGGCTTAGATGAAATTAAGTGGCTGGCTGAAAATCAGCCCAGCGTGCGTCACTTTGTGGCGGCGATTCGTAAAAAAATCGCAGCGGGCAATGCTGCCGTCATTGCTGAAATTAAAAAAGCCAGTCCGTCAAAAGGCGTGATTCGTGCAGATTTTAACCCCGCAGAAATCGCCAAAAGCTACGAAAAAGGCGGCGCAGCGTGTTTGTCTGTGTTAACGGATGTTGAGTATTTTCAAGGTTCCGCTGATTATCTCAAACAAGCCCGCGCAGCTTGCAGTCTGCCTGTATTACGCAAAGATTTTATGCTAGATGCCTACCAAGTGTATGAAGCGCGCGCCATGGGAGCAGATTGCATTTTGCTGATTGCGGCGGCGATTGATTTGGCCAAGATGCGCGAACTGGAAAACATTGCGCACAATTTAGGCATGGCGGTGTTGGTAGAGGTGCATAATGGCGCAGAGTTAGATTTGGCGTTACAGCTAGAAACGCCATTATTGGGCATTAATAATCGCAACTTGCGCACCTTTGATGTGACGCTGCAAACCACTTTAGATTTATTACCGCGTATCGCAAAAGATAAAATTATTGTCACAGAGAGTGGCATTTTTACCGCCGACGATGTGGCGCTGATGTGTAAAAATAATGTGCATACGTTTTTGGTGGGCGAGGCGTTTATGCGCCAGCCCGATCCAGGGCTAGAATTAGCGAAAGTATTTGCTTAACTTAGCCCTGTCATTCCATACCAGCCAGCAGGGCGCGATACGCAATACAGTGACTTAAAAAATGGATGGCCGTTCCTCGAAACTCGGCTTTGATATTTGATTTTTTGTGCTCGTTTTCCCGCCTGCGCGGGAATGACGAAAGCAAGGTTTTTGGGAGTTTTATGACCAATCAATTTTTAGCAATCCGCCCGCGCCGTATGCGTAAAGATGAGTTCTCGCGCCGTCTGATGCGCGAAAATGTGCTGACGACGAATGACCTGATTTATCCCGTATTTGTGTTGGATGGTGACCATCGTACTGAAGACGTGAAATCCATGCCGGGCGTGCAACGCCAAACTATTGATGTGCTACTCAAAACCGCAGGCGACTGTGTTAAGCTCGGTATCCCAGCACTGGCTTTATTCCCTGTTATCGAACAGCAGCATAAAAGTTTAGACGCCGCAGAAGCCTATAATAAAAATGGCCTCGTTCCACGCACCATTAAAGCCTTGAAAGCAGCGTATCCTGAGCTTGGTATTATTACCGATGTCGCGCTCGACCCCTACACCACACACGGGCAGGATGGCCTAATTAACGACACAGGCTACGTGCTGAACGACGAAACCGTGGCCGTATTAGTACAGCAAGCGCTGTGCCACGCCCAAGCGGGTGCGGATGTAGTTGCACCGAGCGACATGATGGATGGCCGTATTGGCGCGATTCGCGATGCCTTGGAAGAAAACGGCTATATTCACACCAAAATTTTGGCCTACTCCGCCAAGTACGCCTCTAGTTTTTATGGACCATTCCGCGATGCGCTGGGTTCATCCGCCAACTTAGGCACAGGCAATAAATACAACTACCAGATGGATCCCGCCAATGGTGATGAGGCGATTAAAGAGGTCGCGCTGGATATTGAAGAAGGCGCAGATATGGTGATGGTGAAGCCTGGCATGCCATATTTGGATATTGTGCGGCGCGTGAAGGAAGAGTTTGGCGTGCCGACCTATGCCTATCAAGTGAGTGGCGAATACGCCATGTTAAAAGCCGCCGCGCAAAATGGCTGGCTGGATGAACAGGCCTGCGTGATGGAAAGTTTGCTGGCGTTTAAACGCGCCGGAGCCGATGGGGTGTTGACGTATTTTGCGCTGGATGTGGCAAAATGGTTGCAGGGCTAATTTGCTAGCAAGTGTTAGCGTTAAGCTGAACGTGTCTTAACTATTATAGGCAGATTCGCCACAGTCGAGTATATTGTCATTTCTGTGCTGGGCGCAAGTGAACAGCACTTAAAGTGAGTAGTAAAGTTGCATCTGTTTCTTTTTTTTGAAAAATAAAACAAAAAAAGGGGGTATCCTGGCATCAAAAAACGGGAGTCCATAGCTTCGACTGCTTCACGGAAGACCGTGCGGCTAGGGTAATCAAAAACCAGCGCCCATCGCTAATAATCAGATAAAGACGCAGTCCATGCTGGCGCAACAAGCAACAGCACCATACCCTCAGCATTTAAGCGGGCAGCTAATCAACGGGCTAAATAGCTTAGGCGTTGAGTTAAAAACGCTTAAATCGAGGGTGTCTAGACCTTAGTGGGCAGTTTCCCAATTGCTACCTACGCCCACTTCTGCCAATAATGGCACAGATAACTTGGCGACATTTTGCATCAGCGTTGGCAAACTAGCTGTGACCAATTCCAATTCATGATCAGGCACTTCTAGCACCAGTTCATCATGTACTTGCATGATCAATTTACTGTTTAGCTGTTCTGCTTTAATCCACTTATCTACCGCGATCATGGCTAGTTTAATCAAGTCTGCCGCCGTGCCTTGCATGGGGGCGTTAATGGCGGCCCGTTCTGCACCTGCGCGACGCATCCCATTCGCGCTATTGATTTCTGGTACCCATAATCTGCGTCCAAAATAGGTTTCTACGTAACCTTTTTGTTTGGCTTCTGCACGCGTATTTTGCATGTAGGATTTTACACCGGGGTAGCGTGCAAAGTAGCGCTCGATGTAGCTGGCGGCAGCGACGCGTTCAATGTTGAGGTTTTGTGCCAAGCCAAATGCGCTCATGCCATAAATCAAGCCGAAGTTAATCACTTTGGCGTAGCGGCGCTGTTCGCTATCTACGGCATCGCGTTCTACACCAAACACTTCAGCTGCGGTATGGCGATGGATATCTTCGTTATTGGCAAACGCTTGCAGCATGCCTGCATCTTGCGACAAATGCGCCATGATGCGCAGCTCAATCTGTGAATAATCGGCAGAAACAATGTGACTGCCTTGCGGTGCAATAAACGCTTCGCGAATGCGGCGGCCTTCTGCCGAACGCACAGGAATATTCTGCAAGTTAGGGTCGCTGCTGGCTAAGCGCCCCGTAATCGCCACCGCTTGGTTATAGCTGGTATGCACGCGACCTGTCGTGGCATTGATCATTTTTGGCAGTTTGTCGGTGTAGGTGGATTTAAGCTTGGCTAAGCCGCGA
Source organism: Methylotenera oryzisoli (assembly GCA_945907735.1). Lineage (GTDB taxonomy): Bacteria > Pseudomonadota > Gammaproteobacteria > Burkholderiales > Methylophilaceae > Methylotenera_A > Methylotenera_A oryzisoli_B. The sequence goes on along the minus strand of CAMDTL010000004.1, from coordinate 59,506 downwards.
TACTCCAGTAACACTTTAGGCAGCGGGTGGTTTAGCGCCAATTCTTGCAGCACGTCTTCATCGGTACTTGGCGCCCCTGAGGGCGTTTTTTTGGTGGGTTTAATGCCGAGCTTATCAAATAAAATTTCTTGCAATTGCTTAGGGCTAGCCAAGTTAAAGGGCTGGCCTGCCAGATCGTAAGCTTGATTTTCTAATGCGATTAATTTTAAGCCAATCTCATTGCTTTGAGCCCTTAACATTTCAGCATCAATCAACACGCCGTTGCGCTCGATGGTGAATAAACAGGCCGAGCTGGGCATTTCAATGTGGCGGTAGATAAAATTAAGCTTTTCATCATGGGCGATTTGCGGGTACATGGCCAAATGTAATTGCAGTGTAATGTCAGCATCTTCTGCCGCATACTCAGCCGCCACTTCTACCGTTACTTGGTTAAAGCCGACTTGTTTGGCACCTTTGCCCGCTACATCCTCAAAGTGGATAGTGCTTAAACCCAGATGCCGCTCTGCCAGCGCATCCATGCCGTGTGTTTTGTGGCTTTCGAACACATAAGATTGCAGCATGGTGTCGTGCGTGATGCCGTTTAAAGCGATGTTATGATTCGCTAAAACGTGTTGGTCATATTTCAGATTTTGACCAACTTTCTTAATGGCTGCATTTTCAAGCACAGGCTTAATTTTAGCCAAGGTTTCAGCAAAGTTAAGCTGCTCTGGCGCATCAAAATAATCGTGCTTAAGCGGCAAATAAGCGGCGCTACCAGCCTCAACAGAAAATGACATGCCAACAATTTTGGCGAGCATCGGCTCTAGCGAGGTAGTTTCGGTGTCGAAACACATTAGCGATGCTTTGCTTAATTTTGCCAGCCAGGTGTCTAGTTGTTCGTTGTTTAAAATCGTTTCAAAGTTGCGGCTGGTGTTCGGTTGGTAGCTAATTTCAATATTGCTTTCCCTCACCCCTAGCCCCTCTCCCGCTTGCAGGTGGAGTGGAGCGGAGGGTGAGGGCTTGGTTGTCCCCATATTATCCAGCTCGCGCCGCCAGCTTTTAAACTCAAAGCGGTCAAATAACGCTGCTAATTTAGGTTTATCGATGGCTTGCGGCGCAAGGTTGCTGAGATTTTCTTGCACGCCAACATCGCAGCGAATGGTAATCAGCTCCCGCGCGGTGGGCAGCCATGGCAACGCTTTGCGCAGGTTTTCGCCCACTACACCCGTAATTTCATCGGCATGCGCCACAATATTTTCTAGGCTGCCATATTGCGTAAGCCATTTTACTGCCGTTTTTGGGCCGACTTTTTCCACGCCAGGCACGTTGTCTGAGGTGTCACCAATCAGCACCAAATAATCAATCATTAAGCGGGGTGGAATACCGAATTTCTTTTCAACACCCACGATGTCCAGTACATCATCGACTCTGCGAAACGCATCGCGCATGGTGTTGACCACGGTAATTTGTGCGTTGACCAATTGCGTAATGTCTTTATCGCCAGTGGAAATAATGGTGCGAACACCTGCGCGCTCTGCCTGTTTGGCCAGTGCGCCAATCACATCGTCAGCCTCTACGCCGTTTTCTACAATCAGCGGCCAACCTAAGGCTTGAATGGCCTCAAACAGCGGCTCAATTTGCACGCGCAAATCATCTGGCATACTGGCACGGTTTGCTTTATATTCGGGGTAAATATCGTCGCGAAACGTTTTGCCTTTGGCATCAAACACACACGCACTATAATCTGATGGATAATCTTTGTGTAAACGGCGTAACATATTTAGTACGCCCTGAATCGCGCCAGTCGGCTCATTTTGGCTATTGCGCAAGTCAGGCATGGCGTGAAAGGCACGATAAAGGTAGGATGAGCCGTCAACCAGAAGCAATGTTTTCATATGTTTAGGATGCTTTAAAAATGACCAAAAAATTACTAAAAATGATAGAGCCAAAATTGCTCAACGGTAACTCGGAGAGTGACGAAGCCTGGCGCGCATTTGGGATTATGGCAGAATTTGTCGGCGCCACCGAAAAGTTAAAAGGAATTACGCCGGCGGTTTCTATTTTTGGCAGCGCACGTACTGAGCCAACACAGCTGTATTATAAGCTAACCGAAGAAATTGCTAGAATGTTATCTGACGCGGGGTTTAGCGTGATTTCTGGCGGCGGTCCAGGCATTATGGATGCTGCCAATAAAGGCGCTTTTCTTGGCAAAGCGCCAAGTATTGGCCTGAATATTGAGCTGCCACATGAGCAAGCTGGCAATCCGTATCAGGATATTAGCATCAACTTTCAACATTTTTTTATGCGCAAAGTAATGTTTGTAAAATACGCCAGCGCGTATGTGGTGATGCCGGGCGGGTTTGGCACTCTGGATGAATTGATGGAAGTCATTACGCTGGCGCAAACTGGAAAAACACGCAAAATCCCCATTATTTTGGTTGGCAAAACCTTTTGGACTGGCTTGCTTGATTGGTTAAAAAATTCATTGGTGGCACAAGGTATGGCGGGCGCTGAAGATGTAGCGTTAATTCAAGTGATCGATGAGCCAAAGGCGATTGTGGAAGCCATATTTAAGCATTACGAATCGACGGGCTTTGAGCTCACGCCCGCTGAGCGAAAGATCCAACTTTATTTATAGGCTTTATTTATCATGGAATACCTTTTTCGACATGCTTTTTGTTAGAATGATTTAACTCGTCAATAGTGAGAGTAAGATGCAAAAACTGAGATTTTTTTATTTGTTGTTGTGGGCATTACCTACCTTTGCATTGGCCGCGCCTGCTAATTTGGAACCGCTAGAAGAAGTGCCGCCGCCGCCAAAAGCCCTTGATGGCGAGGTGCTAGAAGGCGAGCCACAAGTGACGATACGCAAAAAAGGTGCAGAAACCATTGAGGAATATCGAATTAACGGTGAATTGTACATGATGAAAGTGACACCAGAGCACGGCGTGCCTTATTACTTACATAAAGAAGACCAAGCGGGCGGTTGGGTGAATATTGGGCCGAATCCGCCACTCAGTATTCCCAAATGGGTTCTATTTCGCTTCTAACAATAAACCAAATTACTGTTATCGAACGTTGTTGCCCACCAAACAAAATGCCGTTACACACCGCAACGTATGCACCTCTAGTTTTATTAACGCTTGGCTAGCTTGATTTAACCATTTTGATTTATTCAATTTGAGTATGTCCTGATAATTTTATGTCCGTTTTCACCACCTTAACCCTGCAAGATGTGCGCACTTGGTTGCGCGATTTTGACTTGGCTGATGCTGTCGATCTGCGCGGTATTGCAGCGGGCATTACCAACACCAATTATTTTGTGCTTACTCAAAACAATTGTTTAGAGCAAACAAACTATGTGCTCACCATTTTTGAGAAAAATCAGTCTAGCGATCTAGGCTATTTTGTTGATTTAATGCGTTTTTTATCGCTACAAGGCGTGCTTTGCCCGTTGCCGATCGCGGATAAAGCGGGTGTTAGTTTGCATTTTCTAAAAGGTAAACCTGCACTCATGGTGAGCTGTTTAAATGGCGCAGATATTCTTGCGCCTAGCATAAATCAAGTAGAACAAGTGGCGCGTGCGCTGGCGCATATGCACAAAAAAGGCGCAGGTTTTGCGCGAACTGGCGTTAATCAGCGCGATAGAACCTGGCGTATTAACACTGCGCAAAAGGTGCTGCCAAAACTGGCCAACAATGACCAATTGCTGCTGCAAACCGAGTTGGCCTATTTGCACGCTAAAGATTTTAGCCGGTTGCCGCACGGTGTGGTACACGGCGATTTGTTTCGCGATAACGTGTTGTTTGATGGCGAGCGGCTAGGCGGCTTTATTGATTTTTATTATGCTTGTAATGATGTGCTGGCATATGACGTTGCAATCGCCGTCAACGAATGGTGCGTGCATCATAATGGCGCGGATATTGGTGAACTGAACCAAGAAAAAATCAACGCTTTTTTAAGTGCGTATCAAGAAGTTCGCGCCTTTGAGCAGGGTGAACATGAAGCTTGGGTGGATGTGTGCCGCTTAGCCGCCTTGCGTTTTTGGCTATCGCGTTTGCATGATTTTTATTTTCCGCAGGCAGGCGAGCTCACGCACACCAAAGACCCCAACCACTTTAAACACCTGTTGCAGCAATGGGTTGCATTTGCACCATTACATAAGGATTAAGCATGGCCATTTTACAATCACGCACCCAAACTGGCATTAGCTGGGTAAAAGAGAGTGTAGCTTTATTTAAAACTGCACCGCGCAAGTGGCTTTCTGTGGCGTTGATGTATGTTGGGTTGTTTATGATGTTGCCATCTATCCCAGGCGTGCAGTTTTTTGCGTTTATCAGCATCTTAATTTGGCCAGTATTTTTGGCGATTGTCATTGCACTGTATCGCAATGCAGAAATGAAAAAACAGCACAATGTGAACGAAATTATCACGCAAATCCAACCCAAAATATCGCAATTAGTGGGTCTAGGAGGCGCATGTTTGCTCTATGCGGTGCTGGTGAGCTTGGTGCTGAATAGCGATTCGCAAGGTCTAGCAGCGTTGGTGGGTAATAAGGAGAAAATGACCGAATCGCAAATGATGGAATTTTTGCAAACCATGTTGCCGTTGTTGTTAAAGCTTAGCCTGTTGCTTATTCCGCTGATGATGGCGACTTGGTTTGCACCCATGCTCATTGCGTTTAATCACTATAGTTTGGTAAAAGCCATTAAATCCAGTATTGCGGGCTCATTGCAATATATGGTGGCGCTGGGAGTCGCATGGATAGTGCTGACCGCAGGCATACTTGCCTTGATGCTGGCTGTTGGTATTGTGGCAGGTGTCATTAGCGCGATGGTGCCAATGTTGGGGAAAATTCTCATGTCATTTATTGTGTTTGCTTGCTTATTATTGGCCACCGCACTGATGCTGGCGTTCCAATATGTCAGTTATCGCGATGTGTTTCGCGCGGCTTAGCCATCTTTTGTCATCGCGGGCAAGACCCGCAATCTAGATGTTAATTTAAGAAGCCGAATCAAGTTCAGCATGACCAGTCAGTTTAGATTTTTTCCAGCTTGGCATATTCCATGGCCAGCGTTTTCAAGCCTTCGCGGCCAAAATTAATTTTAATCACCAAGTTAGCGGCATTGCCTTCGTAAGTGACCACCACGCCTTCGCCAAACTTGGCATGGCGCACACTTTGGCCAATTTTAAACGGATAATTGTTGCTATTTTGCTTGGCAGGTGTCGTATAGCTTGCGCTATAATTGTTTGCAGGTTTTGCCATCGGTTTACTGTTGAGGCGCTTTAATAAGCCTTCAGGTATTTCATCTAAAAAGCGTGAAGGAATGCCATAACGCACTTGACCGTGCAACATGCGGCTTTGTGCGTGACTCAGGTATAAGCGTTGCCGCGCACGGGTGACCGCCACATACATCAAGCGCCGCTCTTCTTCTAAGCCGCCACTTTCGGCAAAACTTTGCTCATGTGGGCATAAACCTTCCTCTAGCCCGCTAATAAACACTGCTTTAAATTCTAAGCCTTTTGCCGCGTGTACCGTCATCAGTTGTAAGGCTTCATTGCCAACGCTGGCTTGGTGTTCGCCCGCTTCTAAACTGGCGTGCGTTAAAAATTGCGTCATTAAGTCCTGTTCTGTTTCCCCATCCACATTGTTGTGGTTGCCAAAATCTTGGTTGGTAAATGCTACCGCGGCAGTCACCAATTCTTCTAGGTTTTCAATACGGTCTTCGCCTTCGCGCTCGCTTTTGTAATGTGTTTTTAAGCCAGACATGCTAGTCGCAAGTTCGGCTACTTCCGCTAGTGATATGCCGTAAGCTTGGTCTATCATCTCGCGGATTAAATGCACAAAACCTTCAATACCTTTGCTGCCAGCCTTGCCATTGCCCACTTTATTGGTGGCGGCTTGCCACAAACTGCAATCATTTTGGCGCGCACCTTCTTGCAGTTGTTCTAAGCTGCGCGCGCCGATACCACGGGCAGGAAAGTTAATCACGCGCAGCAGTGCAGTGTCATCGTTAGCATTGGCGATGAGGCGCATGTAGGCTAGTGCATGTTTAATTTCTGCGCGCTCAAAAAAGCGCAAACCGCCATATACACGGTACGGCAAATTGGCCGAAAACAAAGCATGTTCAAGCACGCGCGATTGCGCATTGCTGCGGTATAATAAGGCCATATCGGCCAATGGCGCGCCCTCTGCTTGCAGCATTTTCACTTCATCGACAATAAATTGCGCTTCGTCAGTGTCGTTATAGGCTTCGTAAATACGCACTGGTTCGCCAGCACCAGCGCTCGTCCATAAATTTTTACCAAGCCGATTTTGATTGTGCGAAATAATCGCGTTGGCGGCATCTAAAATATTGCTGTGGCTGCGGTAATTTTCTTCTAACTTAACGATATTTTGTACGTTAAAATCTTTTTCGAAATCGCGCATATTGCCGACGCGTGCGCCACGAAAACCATAGATGGATTGGTCGTCGTCGCCCACCGCAAACATGCAATTACTTTGACCCGCCAGCAACTTAAGCCATTGGTATTGGAGGCGATTGGTGTCTTGAAATTCGTCTACTAAAATATATCGGAATCTTGATTGATAGTGTTCACGAATGCGCGTATCACGCTGCAGCAATTCGTAGCAACGCAACAATAGCTCGGCAAAATCGGCGACACCTTCACGGCTACATTGCTTGTCATATTCTTCGAAAATCTCGCGCATTTTTTGACTGTGCGCATCGTAAGCCTCCACCGTATGTGCACGCAAACCTTCTTCTTTGCAGCTATTGATGTAACCTTGTACTTGCTTAGGTACAAACTTTTCGTCGTCCACATTCATCAATTTCATCAAGCGTTTAATGGCGGACAATTGGTCGGCAGTATCTAAAATTTGGAATGTGCTGGGCAGACCAGCCTCACGATGATGCGCGCGTAATAAGCGGTTGCACAACCCGTGGAAGGTGCCCACCCACATGCCGCGCGTGTTAATGGGTAGCATGGCAGTTAAGCGTGTCAGCATTTCTTTGGCGGCTTTATTGGTAAACGTCACCGCCATCAAACCCATGGGTGAAATTTGCTCGGTTTGAATCAGCCAAGCAATTCTAGTGGTGAGTACGCGTGTTTTGCCGCTGCCCGCACCAGCCAATATCAACGCCGACTGATGTGGCAAAGTGACTGCTTCCAGTTGTTTATTGTTAAGGCCAGCTAGGATAGAAGATTCATTCTGCATGCTGATATTATCGCATGGGGTGTGCTCAAAATTATTAGAAAAAAAGTGTGAACTGGTTGGAACTAAGGCAGACAGGGCAGGTCTAACTTTGCATGATGGCGAAGTTCAGACCTTGGTTCAGACCTTGGTTCAGACCTTGGTTCAGACCTTGCTGTCTTTCCGCGTCCTCTTCCCTGAGCGGAAGCCTTAGACGATGAGGCATTCCCCCCCTCGATTTAATTCCCTTTGTCGGGGGTTTTTTTGTACTTTGTCAGTTTGTAACTGACTTATGCAAAGTGTAAACAAGTTGTAATTAGATGACAAGTGCCTTATTGGATGATTTGAATGGTTAAAGTTGCCAATCAATCGGGGTTTGACCTCGCTGCGTTAAATATTGATTAATGGTAGAGAATTGATGATTACCAAAAAAGCCACGATGCGCTGACAAAGGCGATGGGTGCGGGGATCTAAGCACCAAATGCCGTTGTGCATCAATCATATCGCCTTTTTTTTGCGCATAGCTGCCCCATAATACAAACACCAAACCCTCACGGTGTTTGTTTAATGTAGCAATCGCAGCGTCTGTAAACGTCTCCCAACCTTTACCTTGGTGCGCACCTGCTTTGGCCTGCTCAACTGTGAGTGTGGCATTTAACAGCAACACCCCTTGGTCTGCCCAAGGGGTTAAGTCGCCATTTCGGCTCATCTTAATACCCAAATCAGACGCTATATCTTTAAAAATATTGACTAAAGAGGGGGGGGGCGCAATGCCTTTCGGCACAGAAAAACTCAAACCATGCGCTTGTGGCTGTCCCTTATCATCTTGTCCATGATAAGGATCTTGCCCGATAATCACCACTCTGACTTTATCAAAAGGTGCGTGATTAAACGCATTAAAAATCAATGCGCTAGGCGGAAAAATCACTTTTCCAGCCGCTTTTTCTTGCTTAAGAAAATGCCGCAACGCCTGCATATAAGGCTTTTCAAGCTCATCGCCAATCACTGCTTGCCATGAAGGGTGGAGTTGACCAGGTTTTTGTTTATTGATTGATGTCATCGTAAAAAGGTTTTTTGTAGGGTGGGTCGCTTGTGACCCACGCGGATAATAACATTTCAATTATCCGCCATCTCCCCAAACGTTCCAACTTCTGCCAAGCCTTGCCCAGCCCAATCTATTGGATATGTAAATATGGCATCCTAATAGAGAGGATAATTTACGTCAAATTTCAACTAGCAATAAAAAAACCTCGCCGAAACGAGGTTTTATTTTTGAGTGCTACTTAAACATTCCAGCTTCAAGTCGACGATGAAGCCAACAACGCATCACCGAAGAAGTGAAGAGTGGAATTACATCATCCCGCCCATGCCACCCATGCCGCCCATATCTCCACCACCCATTGCTGGTGCGTCATCTTTTGGCAATTCAGCTACCATGCAATCGGTCGTTAGCATTAAGCCAGCAACTGAAGCCGCGTTTTGCAATGCAGAGCGAGTGACTTTAGTTGGGTCAAGAATACCCATATCTATCATGTCACCGTAAGTTTCGTTAGCAGCGTTGTAGCCATAGTTGCCTTTGTTAGCGGCTACATTGTTTACAACTACTGATGGTTCAACACCAGCGTTTTGTACGATTTGGCGTAATGGCTCTTCAACCGCGCGCAATACAATTTTTACACCTGCGTCTTGGTCGTGGTTGTCGCCTTTAACTTTAGCAATTGCGTCGCGTGCACGAATCAATGCAACGCCGCCGCCAGCCACAATGCCTTCTTCAACCGCAGCTCTGGTAGCATGAAGCGCATCTTCTACGCGGGCTTTTTTCTCTTTCATTTCGATTTCAGTGGTCGCGCCAACCTTGATCACTGCAACGCCGCCAGCCAATTTAGCCACGCGTTCTTGCAGTTTTTCTTTGTCGTAATCGCTGGTTGCCTCTTCGATTTGTGCTTTGATTTGTGCGATACGTGATTTGATATTGGTTTCAACGCCTGCGCCGTCAATGATAATGGTGTTTTCTTTGCCCACTTCAATGCGTTTTGCAGAACCTAAATTCTCCAATGTTACGTTTTCAAGTTTTAAACCAACTTCTTCAGCAATCACAGTACCGCCCGTTAATATGGCAATATCTTCTAACATAGCTTTACGACGGTCACCAAAGCCAGGTGCTTTAACAGCAGTGGTTTTTAAGATGCCGCGAATGTTATTCACCACTAAGGTCGCTAGTGCTTCGCCATCCACATCTTCTGCAATAATCAATAATGGACGACCTGATTTAGCCACTTGCTCTAATGTTGGCAATAGGTCACGGATGTTTGAGATTTTTTTGTCATGCAACAACACGAAGGGGTTGTCTAACAAGGCAATTTGACGCTCTTGATTGTTAATGAAATACGGTGAGAGGTAACCACGGTCAAATTGCATGCCTTCTACAATATCCAGCTCGCTTTCTAAACCAGAACCATCCTCAACCGTAATCACACCTTCTTTACCCACTTTATCCATGGCATCAGCAATAATTTTGCCGATAGATTCATCCGAGTTGGCTGAAATGGAACCTACTTGAGCGATTTCTTTGCTGGTTGTGCAGTCTTTAGATTGTTCTTTAAGACTTGCAACTGCCGCTATAACCGCTTTATCGATACCACGTTTCAGATCCATTGGGTTCATGCCAGCAGCAACTGATTTCATGCCTTCGCGGATAATCGCTTGTGCTAACACAGTAGCAGTCGTGGTGCCGTCGCCAGCGATGTCAGAAGTTTTTGAAGCGACTTCTTTCACCATTTGCGCGCCCATGTTTTCAAACTTGTCTTTCAATTCAATTTCTTTAGCGACTGAAACGCCATCTTTAGTGATGGTTGGCGCGCCGTAAGAGCGCTCTAATACTACATTGCGGCCTTTTGGACCTAGTGTAACTTTTACTGCATTGGCGAGAATATTTACGCCGTTAGTCATTTTTTGGCGGACTTCGTCGCCGAATCTTACGTCTTTTGCTGCCATTTTTATTACTCCTTAATATTGTCATTCTGACGCAAGTCAGAATCTGATTAACTATTTTTGAGATTCCGAATCAAGTTCGGAATGACAAATGATTATTCAACAATCGCCATGATGTCTTCTTCGCGCATCACCAATAGTTCTTCGCCATCCACCTTAACGGTTTGGCCTGAATATTTACCAAATAACACTTTGTCGCCAACTTTTACGTCTAGCGCATTAATTTTGCCGCTGTCGTCACGTTTGCCGTTACCCACTGCTTTTACCACGCCTTGGTCAGGTTTTTCAGTCGCGCTGTCTGGGATTACAATGCCAGAGGCGGTAGTGCGTTCTTCTTCAGAGCGTTTTACAATCACGCGATCATGTAATGGACGAATTTTCATTCAATTTCTCCTAATGGGTTACTATATTATTTTGTTAAAAAATTGCTCAGACGGCATGTTAGCACTCGCAGCCCTAGATTGCTAAAATGGAGTTGAATTTATTTTTTTCAAGAGCAACTTATAAATTAGTTTAGTAGAGAATGATGATGACAGACAAATCGGCTCTAGTAGCCAAGCCAGAAGTGGCGATTCAGCAGGTTAATTTAAGCTATAGCGCCGAGCAGGATAGATTGTTGTTGCGCGTAGGTTTGGCAGATAACTCCGAGCTTTTGGTATGGCTCACTTATCGTATGACCAAGCAGCTTTGGCAATTGTTGAACGGTGAAACGCACATGCCAACCGCGACTTCCATACGGCTGGAAACCTTTCCAAATAATGCGTTTGAGCAGTTTAAGCAAGAAATGAAAGTGGCGGAAACCTTGCAAAAAATGGATTTTGCAACCGAATATCAGCCGCATAAAGTAGTGGTGAATGATGGTGCAATGTTGGCAATTAGTTTGGTGCTGGTTAGCGATGCAGAAAAGCCACCAACGCTGGAAATTCCTTGTTTAGATGGCATTGCTGTGCGTATGAATTTAACGCAGGAATTAATTTTGGCGCTATGTAATATGCTGCAACTATCAAGCAAAGAAGCGGCTTGGGAATTAGGCGCAATTACACATTCCAGCTCCAAAACGCAAGTATCTACGCCAATGACGGCAGATGCGGATGTGAAAAAAGTGTTGCATTAATGTCCAATCAAGATTTATTAAAGCGCAGTCAACAAGCCGTGTGGCACCCATGCACGCAGATGAAAAGCCATGAGCAATTTCCGCTGATTCCTATTGCGCGCGGTGATGGCGTATGGCTGTACGATGCAGCAGGTAAGCGCTATTTGGACGCAGTGAGTTCGTGGTGGGTGAATTTGTTTGGGCATAATAATTCGCGTATTAAAGAGGCGATTAAACAACAGTTAGATACGCTGGAACATGTGATGCTGGCGGGATTTACGCATCAGCCAGTAGTTGAGTTGTCAGAAAAGCTTAGCCAATTAACAGGTTTAGGCCATGCGTTTTACGCTAGCGACGGCGCGAGTGCGGTGGAGGTTGCGCTTAAAATGAGCTTTCATTATTGGCACAATAAAAACAGGCCTAGGAAGAGCTTTTTTGCTTGCTTGCATGGTAGTTACCATGGTGAAACTTTAGGTGCTTTATCAGTAACAGATGTGGCCATTTTTAAAGATACTTATGCGCCGCTATTGATGCAATCTGCCCAAATGCCAAGTCCAGATTGGCGGCTGGCAGAAGCGGGTGAAAGCGCGCAAGCTTTTGCTTTGCGTTGCGCAGAAGCTTTGGAACAGTATGTGAGCGAACATCAGCATGAATTGGCGGCGTTTATTATCGAGCCGCTGGTGCAATGCGCGACAGGCATGAGCATGTATCACCCCGTTTATTTAAGGCGCGCTCGGGAGATTTGCAACAAATATCAAGTACATTTAATCGTCGATGAAATCGCCGTGGGTTTTGGCCGTACAGGAACAATGTTTGCTGGTGAGCAGGCAGAAATCAAAGCAGACTTTATCTGTTTATCTAAAGGCATTACTGGCGGCTATTTGCCTTTGTCTGTTGTATTAACCAAGGATGAAATTTACCAAGCATTTTATGACGACAAGGTGGCGAAAGGTTTTTTGCATAGCCACAGTTACACAGGCAATCCGCTGGCGTGTAGCGCTGCTTTGGCCACATTGGCGATTTTTGAAAGCGATGATATTTTGCAAAAAAACATGCAGAAATCCGACTTAATTCAAACCAAAATGCAAGTGCTTAATGATTTCCCAATTCAACATTTACGCCATCAAGGCATGATTTTTGCCTTTGATATTATGACAAAAAATCAGCAATTTTCGAAACGGTTTTATCAAGCGGCGCTCAAGCAGGGTGTGCTATTGCGGCCAATTGGCAACACGGTTTATTTTATGCCGCCCTATACTATTACTGAAGGTGAAATTGACTTTATGTTACAAGCCACGGTGAAAGCGCTACAGGAAACTACATGAAAAAATTACTGCTTATTTGTTTAAGTTTTCTTGCCGTTGCAGCACATGCCGAGTTGCCAGTGGCTGTTGCAGAGGCGCTTAAACAGGCAGGTATTCCGCAAAATAGCGTGGCGATTTATGTGCAGTCGGTAGATGCGACTAGCCCCCTATTGACGCATAACGGCACCAAAAGCCTGAACCCAGCTTCGGTGATGAAGTTGGTCACCACTTACGCTGCGCTGGACTTGCTGACGCCTGCTTACCACTGGAAAACTGAAATTTACCACGATGGTCATGTGGAAAATGGCGTATTGAATGGCAATTTAATCATCAAAGCTTATGGCGATCCAAGCTTTAAGGCGCAAGAGTTTTGGCGTTTGTTGATGAGTTTGCAACAAGCCGGCATCAAAAAAATTAGTGGTGATTTGATTCTCGATAAAAGCCATTTTTCTAAAAATGTGGGCGGTAAAAATACGTTTGATCATGAAATTTGGCGCGCTTATAACGCCATACCCAGCGCGTTTTTGGTGAGTGGACGCAATAGCAGCTTTAAGTTTAGCGCCACTGAAACTGGGGTCAATATTCGCCAAGAATTTGAGCTGCCAGAGCTGCAAATCATCAATAAGATGGTGCTAAACCAAGGCGCGTGCGGCGCGTGGCGCAACAATATGGCGTATGGCGTTAAGCTTAATACCAATAGAGCAACAGTGACCTTTAACGGCACCTTTTCGCCCGATTGTGGCGAGAAATATTTGGAGCTGAGTATTTTTGATGATGAAAAATATGCTTTTTACACATTCAAAAAACTGTGGCGCGAGCTGGGTGGTAGCTTTGAGGGCCAACTTAAAACGCAAGAAAATATGCCATTTAGCGCGGTTAAAGTCGTTGAACAGGCATCTGATTCGCTTGGCTATGTGATTCGCGACATCAACAAATGGAGCAATAATTTGATGGCGCGCCAATTGTTGCTGACGATTGCTGCTGAGAAAGATGGCCTACCTGCAACTGAGGCCAAGGGCATTGCTACAATTAACACTTGGCTGTTAGGCAAAGGCATGAATTTTAACGAATTAGTGATAGAAAACGGCTCAGGTTTATCGCGTATCGAGCGCATCAGCGCCGAGCATTTGGGACAAATGTTAGTAAGCGCTTACCACGGCGCGGTGATGCCAGAATTCATGGCCTCACTGCCGATATTGTCTAAAGATGGCACGGCGATGGGGCGATTAAAAGACAGCCAATCCAATGGTCGTGCGCACTTAAAAACGGGCTCTATTGATGGCGTGGGGGCGATTGCGGGCTACGTGCTGGACGCGAATAATCACCGCCACGTGATGGTGATGCTGGTGAGCCATGCCAAAGCCGCAGCCAGTAAAAACGCGCAAGATACGTTGATAGAATGGGTGCATCAGCAGCCTTAAACCTGCTTAAATAGCGCGAACTTAAAGCAGTTTGCGGTATCATATCGTTTCATCAATTTAGGTAATATTTAAGGCTATATTTATGAAATGTATTAACATTATTTTGGCATGCGTGTGCGCGTTTACTTTAACCGCCTGCAATGCCCAAACCACAACACAGGAAACTGCAATGACATCAAGTATCACAGAAACCAATATAACAGAACTTAAAAAAATCGACACACAACCAGGTACAGGCCGCGAAGCGGAGCCTGGTTTTCACATTAGCGTGCATTACACAGGCTGGCTTTACGATGAGAAAGCAGAAGGCCACAAAGGCAAAAAATTTGATAGCAGTTTGGACAGAAAACAAGCTTTTGACTTTGATTTAGGCGCAGGCCAAGTGATTCAAGGTTGGGATGAAGGGTTTGCTGGCATGAAAGTTGGCGGCAAACGCACTTTGGTGATTCCACCCGAGATGGGCTACGGCGCGCGGGGTGCTGGTGGTGCGATTCCGCCAAATGCGACGTTAATTTTTGAAGTAGAACTTTTGGATGTTAAATAAATAATGCAAGCGCGCGTTAAATGGATTGAGGGCGTCAGTTTTGTTGGCGAATCTGAAACGGGTCACGCCGTGGTGCTGGATGGCGCGCCAGAAAATGGCGGTCGCAATATTGGTATGCGTCCAATGGAAATGCTGCTCATCGGCATGGGGGCGTGCACTTCATTCGATGTGGTGACCATTTTGAAAAAAGCGCGCCAGCCGATTATCGATTGCGTGGCAGAAATTGCGGCGGAACGTGCTGATGAAATCCCAAAAGTATTCACCAAAATCCATGTACATTTTGTGATTACGGGCAATAATTTGAACGAAACTCAAGTGGAACGCGCAGTGAAATTATCCGCTGAAAAGTATTGTTCTGCCTCGATTATGCTGAGTAAAAGCGTCACGATTACACACGATTTTGAGATAAAAACAGCTCAAAGCGCATAGCCATGCAGATCAATATTCATTCGCCTTCCCGAGTATTTATTTTTTATTTTATTTTATGACTAATTTATCTGAACGGTTAGATAAACCAGCAAAACCACAAGGTATGCTCGGCATTCGCCATCTAGCATTGTTTATAAACGATTTAGAAACTGCGGTGGGTTTTTATACGCAGATTATGGGCATGCGCATTGAATGGCAGTCCGATGCAGATAACGTGTATTTAACTAACGGCGGCGATGTGTTTGCGTTGCACCGCGTCGATTATGTGCCGCAGGCGCAACAGCGTTTGGATCACATAGGATTTGTGTTGAAAGCTGCTGAAGACGTGGATAATTGGTACGCGTATTTTGTGGAAAATGGTGTGAAAATCACTGAAGCGCCAAAAATGCACCGTGATGGCTCATATGGCTTTTATTGTTTGGATCCAGTCGGGCACTTGCTCGAGCTGATTTATCATCCGCCCATCTCTAAAAAAATTAATGCGTAATTATTTTTACGGTAAGCGGTTCTTCGTTTTCTAGCACATCGATTAATCTATCCACATTAGGGTGTTTGCCTGGGCAGTTTTCGGCATCTTCTGTGTGCTCAGCATACAGCGCCAAGCCTTCAACTGCGGCATCTAGTGTAATGTTGCCATACATTTTATAGAGGTGATTGTAAACTTTTAGCGAGCCTTGGCTGCCAGGTTTGTTTTCGATGCTACCAGCAGGCTCGCCATTTTCGTGATACAGCTCTATGCGTTGCACCTCGTCGGCACTATCTAGCGTTAACAACACATCACTAAATTTTTGCATGATTGCCTTAACTTAAACTTAAATATAGTACGCAGTTTTCGTCATTATTTTAGAGGCGAACGTCATGCCCGCTTTAATGGGTGCAGGCAATTCAGTTGCGCCTAGTTGGTTAGCCTCTGCGGCATGCGCCGCCTCATCTTGCTGCATCTGTTGCACAATTGTACGCGTTTTAATGTCGGTCGCATCGAGTTGGCTCAAATGATTTTGCAAATGCTTAGAAACTTGATGTTCAGTTTCCGCCAAAAAGCCTAAATTCCATTTGTCGCTCAGCGCACCAGCAATGGCGCCTAGCGTAAAACTGCCTGCGTACCAAAGTGGATTCAGAAAACTCTTACGCCCGCCAAGCTCGTGCATGCGCGTTTCGCACCAAGCTAAATGGTCGGTTTCTTCTGCCGCAGCGTGTTGCAGCGCGCTGACAATGTGCGGGTTGCGCGAAGTGAGTGCTTGGCCTCTGTATAGGGCTTGTGCGCATACTTCACCTACGTGGTTAATACGCATCAGCGCGGCCGCGTGGTCTTTGCTAGTATCATCTAGCACGGGCTCATTTAAGTTTGCGTCGGGGCGCGGTCTAGCCGCATGCGCGCCAGCAAATACGGTGCGCAGACCTGCATCAAAAGTAGCAATTAATTTATCTGATAACATAAAAACAGTTTAATCCAAAATGCACATCATTTGTAATTAATGCAGATGATAAAACTAAGCTCTGCTTAGGGTTAATAAGCAGGGCTGGTTTCATCAAAATTTAATTACTTTCTAACTTCTGCAGGCTTGGCTTCAGTAGCTTTTAATTCAGGTGTTTTTTGCACTGGCAAACCTTTTAACACATTCATGGCTTGCATAAACTGAATATCATCTTTACTGGTTGGCTCAATTGGGCCTTGTGGCTCAGCAAATCTTTTCTCACTCAATTTCGCTTTGGCTGCCGCTTCTTTAGCGGCATCTTTTGTTTCAGCTGGCGCATCTGCATCTTTTGGGTTAGATAAATGCTTGGCTAAATCAGCTTCGTGTAGATTGTTAGACTGATCAGAGCCATCTTCCACAATAATATCTGGCACAATGCCTTTAGCTTGAATTGAGCGGCCATTTGGCGTGAAATAGCGTGCAGTGGTCAGCTTAATCGCGCTGCCGTTGTTCATCGGTAGAATGGTTTGCACAGAGCCTTTGCCAAAGCTTTGAACGCCTAAAATGGTCGCACGTTTGTGGTCTTGTAACGCACCAGCCACAATTTCAGAGGCCGAAGCTGAGCCCGCATTGACCAATACTACCATCGGCGTTTTTTTGTAATCGGTAGGTATGTTTTTAAGGTAATCGCCTTTGCCGCGACGCGCGTAATCAAATGGCGTAGCGCTAAGGCGCATTTTAGAATCAGTGACGCGGCCTTCAGTGTAAACCACCAAATCATCTTTGGGCAGAAATGCAGCTGATACGCCAACAGCCGCATTTAGCAAGCCACCTGGGTTGTTGCGCAAATCTAAAATAAAGCCTTTAAATGGGCCTTTATTTTGCGCCTGTAGCGTACTTAAGGCTTTGGCGAGATCTTCGCCAGTGTGTTCTTGAAACTGCGTAATACGCACGTAGCCGTAGCCCGGCTCAATGTATTTATTTTTAACGCTTTGCGTTTTAATAATCGCGCGTGTTAAATTAAAGGTAAGTGGTTTTGCTTCGCTCTTGCGCAATACGGTGAGGATGATTTTGGTGTCAGGATTGCCGCGCATTTTTTTCACCGCGTCATTTAGCGTTAGGCCGCGCACTTGCATGTCGTCCAGCTTCACAATCAAGTCGCCCGTTTTTAAACCAGCCCTATAGGCGGGACTATCTTCAATTGGCGTCACCACTTTTACTAGGCCTTCTTCCATGGTGACTTCTATACCTAGGCCGCCAAATTCGCCTTGCGTACCCGCTTGTAAATCTTTGTAAGTATCGGCATCCATGAAGGTGGAATGCGGATCTAGCCCAGTCAGCATGCCAGTTAAGGCTTCATTGATGAGTTTTTTATCTTCAACTGGTTCGACATAATCGCTTTTAACCTTGCCAAATACCTCGGCAAACACGCGCAAATCATCAATCGGCAATTGCGGCATCGCGACTTTTTCGGCCAAAGCCGAAAAGTTGAGGCTAATCAACACACCAATTAACACGCCAGACCCAATTAAGCCAAATTTTTCAAAAGTAGAACGCATGCACACCCTTTAACTTAAATTATAATTAATATTAATATTACTATGCTTAACGCATGACTAACGTTAAGAGCTTACGATAAGATAATAGGTTCATTTTGCGCTATTTCAAGGCGCTTGAATAGTGAAAAGGCTGAAAACGATAAAAGCTAAACATTAACCAACATTGGAGAAAAATATGCTTAAGCATCAAGTTGATATTGAATATTGCACGCAATGTAGATGGTTATTACGCGCGGCGTGGTTGGCGCAAGAGCTATTAACCACGTTTGAGGCAGATTTAAGCGCTGTGAGTTTGTTGCCAGGCACGGGCGGCGTGTTTGAGGTGCGACTGAATGACGCGGTGATATTTTCGCGTAAGCAGACAGGGCGTTTTCCAGAATCGAAAGAACTCAAGCAGCTAATCCGCGACGTGATAGACCCAGCAATGGATTTGGGACATAGCGATAAATAATGGCTGGATGCAATTTGTAAGTGCGATTGACAATGCGAATTATTTGCAATTCTGCAAAGGTTTTTTATTTGCGATAGACTGCGCTTCTTATTGTAAACAAGGAGCATAAAATGGCAACAGATCACGGCAATACCACCCCAGTTACCAAAGCCTTAAATTTAATATTAGAGCTTGAGTTGGCGGGTGTGGTGCGTTATACGCATTATTCGCTGATGGTGTTTGGCTATAACCGTATTCCGATTGTTTCATGGTTGCGCGGACAAGCCGCAGAATCGCTGACGCATGCCGATAAAGCGGGTGAGCTGATTACACATTTGGGCGGACATCCTTCACTTTCTATTGGCCCATTATTAGAAACGCATAATCACGACATTGGCGATATTTTGCGCGAATCTTTGGCGCATGAAACGGTTTCGCTAAATGCTTACAAAGCCTTGTTGAAATTGGTAGAAGGCGATTCTGTTATGCTAGAAGAATACGCGCGTGAGATGATTTACCAAGAAGAGTTACATTTAGGCGAGGTGGATAAAATGTTACGTAAACCAGGTGAAATTGCCAAGTTTCACGAGTAGCGATTCAATATAATGCCCTGTGACCCGCATGGATATTGGTCTGCATGGCATTGTTTTATCAGGTTGAATGGATGGTTTTTATTGATTTTTTGCTGCTGTTTTTCCCAAATTTTTATCTAGTCGCTGCGCACCATTAAAACGGCTGGACCAGTAACGTTGTTGCATGTTTTCGACACGTACACTGGAGCCGTTGCGAGGCGCATGGATAAATTTATTGTCACCAATGTAAATTCCCACATGCGAAAATGCACTTTTTAGTGTATTAAAAAAAACTAAATCACCTGGTTGCAATTCATCTTGTTTAACGGTATCGCCCAGTTGACTAATCGCGCGTGCGGTGGGTGGCAGCGTTAAATTGGCGGCATTGTGAAACACATAACGCACAAAGCCACTGCAATCAAAGCCAGTTTCTGGACTATTGCCGCCAAATTTATATTTAACACCAGTCAGGCTAAGCGCATTAATAATTACCTCTTGCGTTTTGGCTTGCCAGCCTGTGGCTGCTGTTTGTTCTGGATCATCCGCGCTATAAAGCACTACGCCTTCTGCATTTTCACTCCGCATCTCATCTGCCATTGCTGGCACACAAAGGCTAAGGCTTAACATTAATAAGGTCGCAAGAAGTTTCATGCTGAGAATTTTACTTTAAAAAGCAGAAATAGCAGTTGAAAAACTTACTCTAAATGAATCAAAGTGGGTTTGAAGTGCTGAGATTATTGTTTGGCCATTGCCTTTTAGTCATGTCGACATTAGCTAAGAACGCCACTAGCAGACACGTTGCCACCAACAGCACTGCTAATCAACTGAATAATTAAAGCTAAATCCAGCATCCCCCCCACAAGTAATGACAAGGTTACATTTTAACTGCAACGTTAGGCTAACAACTTATAACGCATACTTTTTATGCGTGCTTTAGAATCAAAAGCCCTATTCATGGGATAATTTAGACCATGTCAGAAAACTCGGTTTTAACCAATATATTTAAACAAAACGGCGCGCTGGCCGAGGCAATTGAAGGCTTTAGTGAACGCACACAACAGTTGGAAATGGCGCTAGCGATAGAAGCTGCTATTAAAGACGGCAAACAGTTGGTGGCCGAGGCTGGCACTGGTACAGGCAAAACGTTTGCCTACCTTGTGCCCGCGCTGCTTTCTGGTGGCAAAGTCATTATTTCGACGGGTACAAAAAACCTGCAAGACCAATTATTTAGCCGCGATCTGCCAAATGTAAGAGACGCGCTCAAAGTGCCTGTCACCGTGGCGATGCTGAAAGGCCGCGCCAACTATGTGTGTCATCATCATTTAGAAGCTGCTGCCAATAGCGGCCGTTTTGCTAGCCGCGAAGATGCAAAGTACGTACATTTAATTAAACACTTTGCCAAAAACTCTAAAACTGGCGATAAATCAGAACTCACCGAGGTGCCAGAAAACGCTACGATTTGGCTTAATGTGACCAGCACGCGCGATAATTGCTTAGGGCAAGATTGCAATTACTATAAAGAATGTTTTGTGATGGAGGCGCGTAAAAAGGCGCTGGCAGCCGATGTCGTGGTGGTGAATCACCACCTGTTTTTTGCCGATGTGATGCTGCGTGACGAAGGGGTGGCTGAGCTGTTACCAAGTGCCAACACGGTGATTTTTGACGAAGCGCATCAATTGCCCGAAGTGGCAGGTTTATTTTTTGGCGAGGATATTTCAACCAGTCAATTAGTTGAACTTTGCCGCGACAGTACCATTGCCCACTTAAGTTTGGCGAAAGATTGTGTGGCTTTGGGCGAGGCAATTCCTAAGTTGGAAAAAGCCTGTAAAGATTTTCGACTGGTGTTTGCTTACGAAGGCTCGCGCTTGCCTGTGAATAAGGCGTTAGCGTTAAAAGGTTTTGAAGTCGCTTTTAGCAATATGCAAACCATGTTGAAAGACTTGACAAAAGCGCTGGAAAGCCAAGCGGCGCGCGACCCGGTGTTAGAAAAATGTTGGCAACGCGGTGAAGAGCTTAAGCTGCAATTATCACGTTGGCTTAAGGCCGAGAGCGCCAATTTAGTGCGTTGGGTCGAGGTGTTTACGCAATCGGTGCAGCTACACGCCACGCCGCTGAGTGTGGCCGATGGCTTTAGTAAACAACTTAACGCGCAACCGCGCGCTTGGATCTTCACCTCGGCTACATTGGCGGTAAAAAGTGATTTCAGCCACTATATTGCGCAAATGGGTCTGCATGATGCTAAAACTGGATATTGGGAAAGTCCGTTTGACTATGGCCTGCAAGCCTTACTCTATGCGCCTACTGGTATGCCAGATCCTAATTCATCTGCTTATGCTGCCGCTGTTGCAGCAGTGAGTTTGCCTGTCATTCAAGCCAGTAAAGGCCGCGCTTTTGTGTTGTGTACCAGTTTGCGTGCCATGCGCGAAGTACACGCTTTATTAAAAGAGGTGTTTAGTGAAAATGGCATGGAATACCCCCTGTTGTTACAAGGTGAAAGTACGCGTACGGAATTATTAGAACGCTTTCGCGCGCATGGCAACGCCGTGCTTGTCGGCAGCCAGAGCTTTTGGGAAGGCGTGGATGTGCGTGGCGAGGCACTATCAGTCGTCATTATAGATAAATTGCCATTCGCCCCGCCCGATGACCCAGTGCTATCTGCGCGTATCGATAAAATGAATGCAGAGGGCAAGAACGCGTTCATGGAATACCAATTGCCGTACTCGGTAATCACGCTCAAACAAGGCGCCGGGCGGCTGATACGCGATGAAACCGATAGAGGTGTGTTAGTGATTTGTGACCCACGCTTAATCACCAAACCTTATGGCAAACGCATTTGGCAGAGCCTGCCACCGTTTAAGCGCACTAAAGAATTGGTGGATGTGGAAGCGTTCTTTGAGATTAAGTAAATCAATCACTTTTACAGAAGCCAATAAAACAAGTACTCAGCAAAAGATATGCTAAATGCAAATAGATTTACTGGCAAAATGCTACTTTATTTAATCATCCCTGAAACCGAATACGAACTCACCGCTATCCGCGCGCAAGGGGCGGGTGGGCAGAATGTGAATAAAGTATCTTCTGCCATTCATTTGCGTTTTGACATAACCGCTTCTAGCTTAAGCGACTGGTTGAAAGCGCGACTCATCCATAGTAAAGATAATCGTATTACGGATGAAGGTGTACTAATACTCAAAGCCCAGCAATATCGCACGCAAGAGGCGAATAAAAAAGATGCCATTCAAAGGCTACATGAGATTATCAATGCGGCAAACCAAGTCAAACCCACGCGTTATGTCACGCGGCCAAGTTATGGCTCTAAGCAGCGGCGGTTGGAAGGTAAAACAATCCGTGGGCAAGTGAAGCAATTGCGCGGTAAAATAACTGAATAAGGACTGTAACATAATTGCGTTGCAAACTTGTTTCGCAAAAAACTACTAAAACCGCAGTCATGCCAACTTTCGTCGGTGTCCAGTGTCTTAATTAAGGTTGCTGGCTGCCGTGTCAAGTACGGAATGACAGGAATAATTGATGAATCTACTCGCACTCGATACTTCTACCGAATTTTTGTCGCTCGCTTTGCAAGTGGACACGCGTACTTTTACGCATTCTGAACAAGCAGGAAACGCAGTATCGGAGCTGGTTTTGCCACGAATTCAGGCTTTGTTGGCTTCGGCAAATATTAAGTTGAATGATTTAGACGGCATTGCGTTTGGCGCTGGTCCGGGGGCGTTTACGGGTGTACGCATTGCTTGTGGCGTGGCACAAGGCTTGGGTTTTGGCGCGAATATTCCCGTGGTTGGTGTGAATACGCTCATGGCGCTGGCCGCGGCGAGCGGTGAAGATAGCGTGATTGCATGCTTGGATGCGCGCATGGGCGAGATTTACCACGCGGTTTTTGAGAAGATAAATGGCGAATGGATTGAGCAAAGTGCCACGAAAGTATGCAAGCCTGAAGCTGCGCCAGTATTTGGCCGCAGAGCGGTTGGTGTGGGTGGTGGCTGGGCGGTTTATGGGGAAATTTTGAGTAAAATTTATGCAGAAAACTTGGTGAAAACCATGCCGGAAATTACGCCAACAGCCGAAGCCATTTTACAGTTTGCACAACCAATTTTTGCAGATGGCAAGGCCAAGCCCGCCAGTGAAGCCGCGCCGATTTACATTCGCAATCGCGTGGCGTTGACATCGTCTGAGCGCGAGGCTGGGCAACGTTTATGAGCACGCAACTTAAACCTAAGCTAAGCTTGCGGCCGATGCAACTGAACGATTTAGATGATATTATGCAAATCGAGCCGACGATTTATTCGCACCCGTGGACGCGTGGTAATTTTAGCGATTCGTTGAATTCTGGCTACAGCGCCTGGATTTTAGAAGATAAGTTGCTGGGGCAAAGCGGTGCAATCATTGGCTATGCGCTACTGATGATGGCGATGGACGAAGCGCATTTGTTGAACTTAAGCATCACCAAGCTCCACCAAAAACAAGGCTTAGGGGGTTATTTATTGGAGCACATGTTAAAAGTCGCAAAAAATCACCAGGCGACCAATATGTTTTTAGAAGTGCGCCCCAGTAATGTTTCTGCAATTGCTCTGTATGAAAAGTTGGGTTTTAGCGAGGTGACGGTGCGGCGTGGTTATTATCCTGCAAGCCATACTCAAACTGGTCGCGAAGACGCGATTTTAATGGGACTGGCACTTTAATGATGTCGCGTGATGATGCTAATGTAATGACACGCGAAGATGTGTTGCGCGAGCTAGAACTGTTGCCAGTATGGCAATTGCGCGCGCCATTAAAGCTGGCGGAATCAGTCATTGAAAAAGCGGTAAACATTGCGCCGCCTGAAGTTGTGATTAAAGCCGTTAGTTTAGAATTAATCATTTCTGACGATAAAAAGTGGATTTTTGCCTATCCTGCAGGCCGTATGGATATTGCCTCGCAGGCTCGCACTGGAATGCTTGAGTCTAGTGGCATCTTATTTAGAAATATTTTGCTTGCTTTAACGATTTCAAAAACAAATAAAATTCAGCTAGAAAATATGACAGAGACCAGCGTGATTGTTGCCATGGGCGAAACTGCGGCGCAACAGCTTTTAAATAGTGCAGAATCAATCGAACAATTACGCAGTAAAATCCACGTTTACCAAAATATTCCGCTGATTGTGACGTATCATCCGCAAGACATATTGCAGCATTTGTCAAATAAGGCGAAAACGTGGGATGATTTGTGCATGGCTTTTCAGCTATTAAATGCCTGAAATTGCAGAGTTTGAAGCTGGCGTTTTACATGGCATCGTCAAAATTGGCGCAGTGTTACAACAGAATTTTCCACAACATGGCGCGAGTAAAAATGCAGTTGCTAACAAACCGTTGCTTATGTAAGGCTGATCTGCAGGCCTCATGGATATTGGTGTCCTGCAGCGCGGTGTGTTTCTCTCCAACGTTTGTACATGCTGCATTTAGTTATATTTCGCGTATTTTTCACCAAACACTCAGTTTGCAGCAGTTAGAGGTGTGTCAAGGCGGCGGTTGCGCAGAATCTAACTAGATTTCTATCAACGCGGTGGAATGGGATAGTGTCACGCAAGTTTTTAAAACTAAAGCCAGCAATGCAAGTGAAGAACGGCAGAAAATTAGCAAAGCGATTGGTGAGCTAGAGAAAATTGTTGGTGCAAAAAATGGCACTTCTACAGATTTAGCAGACACGTTCTAATGGTGAAGCGCCAGACCAGCTTGATTGCAACGACGAGGCGATTAATACGACCACTTATACGATTTTTAAAATCTAATGGCTTAATGCAGTTTCACGAGGTTGAAGATACGCGCAACTTATTTTTTACTGGCTGGCCGCACACCATAGCGGTGATTCGTGAAATTAGCATGGGCGAAAGATAGGCCGTAGATGGCTGGTTTACGCTAATGGCAAACCCGCAATGGTTGTGCCGTTTGCAACGTGGAAAGCTAATTGTCAGCCAGAAGATAGCCCAATCGGCAAACGACGCATCACTGGCGGCAGTTCTCGCAAATAAGGCAGTTGCTGACTTAATCGGCGTTTACCTATAAAATTCAGCCTGTTGATTAATTTAGAGATTTTATGCGCGCCTCCCAATTTTTTATCGCCACCCAAAAAGAAGCTCCAATTGATGCTGAGTTGATTTCGCACAAGTTGATGATACGCGCCGGGCTGATTAAAAAGCTTGGTAACGGCTTATATAGCTGGATGCCGCTGGGTTTGCGCATTTTGCGTAAAGTGGAAAATATTGTGCGCGATGAAATGAATAAAGCAGGTGCGCTAGAGTTGCTGATGCCTGCCGTGCAACCCAAGGAGCTGTGGGATGAAACTGGGCGTTGGGCGGTGTTTGGTCCGCAAATGCTCAAAATTAAAGATAGACATGAGCGTGATTATTGTTTTGGGCCCACGCATGAAGAAGTGATTACCGATATCGTGCGGCGCGAAATTAATAGTTATAAGCAATTGCCACTTAATTTTTACCAAATTCAAAGCAAATTTCGCGATGAAATTCGCCCACGTTTTGGCGTGATGCGCGCGCGCGAATTCTTAATGAAAGATGCCTATTCTTTTCACACCAGTTTTGAAAGTTTAGAAAAAACCTACGCGCAGATGCACCAAACCTACAGCCAAATTTTTACCCGTTTGGGGCTTAAATTTCGCGCGGTAAAAGCTGATTCTGGCGCCATAGGCGGTGATGGTTCGCAAGAGTTTCATGTGCTGGCAGATAGCGGCGAAGATGCGCTGGCGTATTGTGAAAATTCGGATTACGCTGCCAATGTGGAGCTGGCGGAGGCTGCCATGCAGGTCAATACCAGAACGGCTCCCAGCTATGCGCTCAAAGAAGTGGAAACGCCCAAACAAACCCAATGTGCGGATGTGGCAAAGTTGTTGGGATTAAGTATTGAGTGCACGGTAAAAGCGGTTGCACTGGTGGTGAAAAACGAAAGCACCAATGAACAGTTTTATTTGGCCTTGCTACGTGGCGATCATCACTTAAACGAAGTGAAAACAGCTAAGCTTTTAGGCGATTTTAGATTTGCCACAGAGGAAGAAATTCGCGCCCATTTAAACTGCCCACCTGGTTTTATTGGCCCAGTGGGTGTGGGCGACCAGGTGACGGTGATTGCTGATAGAGCCGTGGCGAATATGAGCGATTTTGTGTGTGGTGCCAATAAGCCAAAATATCATCTGCAATATGTTAATTTTGGCCGCGATTTGCCAGAACCTAGTGTGGTAGCGGATATTCGCAATGTGGTGGCAGGCGATGCCAGCCCTGATGGCAAAGGTCAGCTCAAGCTTTGCCGCGGCATTGAAGTTGGCCATATTTTTCAGTTGCGCCACAAATATGCAAAAGCCATGAATGCAACCTATTTGGATGAAAACGGCCAGAGCCAAGTGATGGAAATGGGTTGCTACGGCATTGGCGTTTCGCGCATTGTGGGTGCCGCGATTGAGCAGGGTAATGATGAAAAGGGCATTATTTTTCCGCTAAGCATGGCGCCGTTTGCACTGGTGATTTGCCCAATTGGCATGGATAAAAGTGAAGCGGTAAAAAATACAGCAGAAAAATTGTATGAAGATTGCAAAAAGGCAGGCATTGACGTGTTGTTGGATGACCGCAACGAGCGGCCCGGTGTGATGTTTGCCGAGAGTGATTTAATGGGCATCGCGCATCGCGTGGTGATTGGTGATCGTGGGCTTGCAGAAGGAAAACTAGAGTACAAAGCACGGGCCGAAAGTGCAGCGCAAATGCTGGGTTTAAAAGATATTTTGGCTAAA
Organism: Methylotenera oryzisoli; assembly: GCA_945907735.1. Taxonomy (GTDB): domain Bacteria; phylum Pseudomonadota; class Gammaproteobacteria; order Burkholderiales; family Methylophilaceae; genus Methylotenera_A; species Methylotenera_A oryzisoli_B. The sequence goes on along the minus strand of CAMDTL010000004.1, from coordinate 32,789 downwards.
TTAACAGCGGTGATTTTAGATAAATAATGCGATTTTTTAAGCTTATTTTTCATATTTAGTGTTTAGCGCGCATGCGGCTTTTGCAGGAAATCAGCGCGAAGAGCCGTTTGCTAATAGCGTTAAAGCATTGATGCAAAAATCGATTAGTGATGTGGCCTCACCCAAATTTAGTGGTGGGCGCGTGGCGTACAATTGGGAGTACCACGCAAGCATTCAAAAAACTTTAATCAATTTAAAAAAACACTTGTCAACAACATCCAAATGAGTCTAGACTGCGACAAGTCTAGCTGATTGAGGTTGGTGTTGCCCACTGATTCATCGTAAAGCGGCGCCAACCTAAGTTACTGGCTGTATGTAAACACATGATTTTTACAAGAGTTTTACCTTTTAAATTAGGGAGATAAAGTATGTCTAAGTTAACTGCATTAGCTTTAAGTATTGCTGTATTAGGTGGTGTTTGGGCGTTTTTAGCGTTAAATCCACTTGCTACTGTTGCTTTGGTTTGGGTTGGTTTTATTGCTTGGGGTTGTTACTTTGCCACAGGGGCAGATGATGCGGCCTTGAAAAAAACCATTGCTGGGATGAGTTTCGGTGCTGTGATGGCAGCCATTGCTTTGGCTTTGGTAAGTGGTGGCGCGCTAGGTGGTTTGGGCGCTTTAGGTGCACCTGTGATTATTGCTGTAACAGTATTCCCATTGGTTGCTGCGTCGAGTGTGAACTTGCTATCAGCAGTACCAGCTAATGTGTACGGCTATGCTGCAACAGCTGGCTTGGGATTAACAGCAGGCACAGCTGGCAACGCAGCAGCAATGGATTTAAGCAATCCTGCAGTCTTAGTCATCATTTCAACTGTACTTGGTGCAGTATTCGGTATGGTATCTGGCAAACTAGCTGGCTCACTTGGTGGTAAGTAATTTAGCTAATATGTTTTGATTTAAAAAGCCGCGCCTTAGAGCGCGGCTTTTTTGTTTAAAATTGATTGCCATGAAAGGCAAGCGGGATGCGGCTTACAGGCCTGTTGTGTTGCGAATTAGTTTTGTCTATAAAAACTATTTCAATACTTTAAATCCATAATAAGTGCCAAATTCAGTTTCGTTTTCGTGATACACAAACAGCATGTCATTAGTATAACCTAGCCCATTAAAATGGTTTTGCGAACGCAGTTTTAACTCTTTTGGCAATGCGCTTTTTGCCACAAATTTGCCAGTTAAATCAAACACCAGCGCGGCTTTGTGATCAATATCAAGCAATACAAGCTCTTCACCTTTAATGCCTGTATAAGCCACAAAAGCGTCACTTACATCGTCAAACACTGCGCCAGCGTTGGCTAATTCAAGTGTGATTTCGCCAACTTTTTCACGTAGCTTTGGATCAACAATAAAAACTTTGTCACTGCGCGCTTGTTTGGCAAAATAGCGTTTATTCTCGGCATCATAAGTCGGCATGGTGCTGGAATGGCCAAATGCTGGATTAAATTGCATCACTTCGGTCGAGCTATCTTTCACTGCGCCAGTTTCGCTTAAGTCGATGGAGTATAGGCCGGTATTGGGCGAGAAGCCGACATCGCTGGAGATATTGTAGGTAATGGTTTCTAATTTTCCGCTATTGGCGTTGTAATAGAGCGAGCGATTGTCATAGCCTGGCTTGGCGGAGTTGACGTATTTGCCTGCGTCGTCATAGGCATGAATTTGCGATTTAGAGGCAGGCGCTTCAAATTCTGAGCCCATCGGCGCCAAGCCGCCATCTGCAATGTAATAGTGTTTTAATCCAGGCACGTAAGCCACCGTCATCGGGCGCGTGGTGGGTTTTTTAGCCAAAGGAAATTTAATGCCAACTACAGCTTCTGGCAGCACCTGTGCTTGTGCTGGCGCTTGCACAAGTGCGCCAAGCGCAAATGTAGCACCAGTTAAAATTTGATTCAATAATTTCATTGCTTAGAAAACTCCCTCTATTATTCTATCTTATGTTCTATCTTGAACGTTTACTTGGTCAGCAAAGTTTACGCACCGTTCAGTCGGCTTTCTCTATTAGCATTGCATCGCCATAACTAAAAAAGCGATATTGCTGCTTTACAGCATGGGCATAAGCATTTTTAATGGACTCAAAACCCGCGAAGGCAGACACTAACATGAGTAGCGTGCTTTTGGGCAAATGAAAGTTGGTGAGTAGTTTATCGACTATTTTAAATGTAAAACCAGGCGTGATGAAAATATTGGTTTCGCCGTGCCCTGATTTTATTTTTTCAGTTTGTGCGGCACTCTCAAGCGCACGCAAGCTAGTGGTGCCGACGGCAATAATCTTCCCACCTTTAGATTTCGTACTTTCAATCATCGCAATCGTTTCAGCCGAAATATGATAAATCTCGCTATGCATTTTATGTTCAGCAATATTATCTACGCGCACAGGTTGAAATGTGCCTGCGCCCACATGCAAAGTGATGTAAGCAATATGGATGCCTTTAACCTTTAATTTTTTCAACATGTTTTCATCAAAGTGTAAGCCAGCCGTCGGCGCGGCCACTGCGCCAGCGTGTTTGGCATAGATTGTTTGATAGCGTTTCTCATCTTCGGCTTCAGCGGCGTGGCTAATATAAGGTGGCAAAGGCAGTGCGCCATATTGTTCCAACAAATCGAGCACGGGCGTTGCGCTCAAAAATTTCACGCGAAATAAATCATCATCGCGCTCAATAATTTCAGCTTCAAAAGCATCGGCTAATTTAAGCCTTGCACCAACTTTTGGCGCACGCGAAGCGCGAATGTGCGCCAGCACATAGTGTTCATCTAATACGCGCTCAACCAATAACTCAGCCGCGCCGCCAGTCGATTTTGCACCGAATAAACGTGCTTTTATCACACGCGTATCATTAAACACCAGTAAATCACCTGCCGTTAAAAAATCAGGTAGTTCTATAAAGCGCTTATCGTTTAGCTGGCCAGTATTGCCGTTTAAATGCAATAACCTGCTGGCGCTACGTTGCTTGGCTGGATGTTGTGCGATGAGTGAGTCGGGTAAATAAAAGTCGAAATCTTGGGTACGCATTGTGTGAAATTGTGGGTATAATGGCGGCGTTGTAATTATACCTCAAGCCGGGATGGCGGAATTGGTAGACGCACGGGACTCAAAATCCCGCGTTGGCGACAACGTGGGGGTTCGATTCCCCCTCCCGGCACCACAGTAAATTAACAGCTTACCCATAGGTAGGCTTTTTTTACGTCTAAAAAATCTAGTGGCATACCACTCAGCAGCAAGTTGGGCATTTTACCTGAAGCTTGCGAGGTAAGCCGTCAAAAGATTTTACGGTTCTCTCAGCACCCCTCTCAACACCGAGAAAAATTGGGCTTTAACCAATGAATCTTACGGTGAAAATCACGCTCCGGCACCCTCAAAATCGCCGCGTTGGCGACAACGTGGGGGGGGTCGATCCCCCTCCCAGCACCAAACTTTATTATTAATTTAATACAGTTGTAACAAATTGTATTTTTTACTTGAGGCAAATTATTTTTTGTGCTAATTTGCTCGCTTTAGTTTGCAATGCGCTAAACATGTTTAGCAGAGTGGTAACAAGTTTATATAAGCACTAAAAGTTAACAATAGCGCCTGAGCTGGCCTTGCAATTGGCTAAGTAACAGGGGTTATAGAATTTTAATTATTCACATTAAGGTAGATTTAGTTATGAATAAGAAAGCTATTTTCTTTCCAAGTACGGTTCTGGCTGCAGTGATGTCGTTGGTTGCTGGCAGCGCTCAAGCGGCTTACGAACTTAACCTGAAAGCTCCGGTTACTGAAATTGCCAGTCAGATATACGATTTGCACATGTTGATTGTGTATGTGTGTTTAGCGATTTTTGTCGTGGTATTCGGCTTTATGTTTTACTCCATTTACAAACATCGAAAATCAGTTGGGCATAAAGCGGAACAGTTTCATGAGCATCATACGTTGGAAATTATTTGGACTATTATCCCCGCGTTAATTTTAGCTGCGATGGCGGTTCCAGCCACTAAAACTATTTTCGCAATGAAAGATACTACTGCGGCCGATATGACAGTGAAGGTGACTGGGCATCAATGGAAATGGGAATACGATTACTTAGATAAGGATGTTAAATTCATTAGCACCTTGGCGACCTCGCAAGACCAAATCCAGAATAAAGCTGAAAAAGGCGAAAATTACTTATTGGAGGTGGATAACCCAATGGTGGTACCTACCGGCAAAAAAGTACGCGTGTTATTAACTGCTACTGATGTGATTCACGCTTGGTGGGTGCCGGAATTTGGCGTGAAACAAGATGCGATCCCAGGCTTTATTAAAGAGGTTTGGTTTAAAGCAGAAAAAGAAGGCATTTATCGCGGCCAATGCGCGGAACTTTGTGGTAAAGACCACGGTTTTATGCCTATCGTAGTAGAGGCGGTATCAGAAGATAAATACAACGAGTGGATAGACGCTAAAAAAGCTGCCGCCACCGCTGCAAATGCTGGAGCTGACAAAGAGTGGACCAAGGACGATTTGGTTGCCAATGGTAAAGTGGTTTATGAGAAAAACTGTGCGGTTTGTCACCAAGTGACTGGCGCAGGCCTGCCGCCAGCGTTCCCAGCAATTACTGGTGGCAAGATTAGCACTGGCCCAGTTGCGGATCATTTAGCGCTAGTGCTTAACGGCAAAAATATGATGCCAGCTTGGAAAGCCTTGCTGAATGACGTGGAAATTGCTTCAGTGATTGCTTACGAGCGTAACGCTTTAGGTAACTCAGTAGGCGATATTGTTCAGCCGTCAGCAGTTAAAGCGGCACGATAGTTTTTAGAATTTAATTAATAGACAAAAATAGCGGTAGTTTTTAGGAGAAATTGATGAGCACGACAACTGCAACACATCACGATGACCATGCGCACGATAGCCATGGACATCCTACTGGGCTAATGCGTTGGGTAAAATCGACCAACCATAAGGATATTGGCACCATGTACCTTTGGTTCAGCTTCGCCATGTTCCTATTTGCAGGGGCGATGGCGATGGGGATACGTGCTGAGCTATTTCAGCCCGGCCTTCAGTTTGTGCAACCAGAAACGTTTAACCAGCTCACAACCCTACACGGTTTGATTATGATTTTCGGCGCGATTATGCCGGCGTTTGTGGGTTTTGCTAACTGGCAAGTGCCGTTAATGATAGGCGCACCAGACATGGCTTTCCCGCGACTCAATAACATGAGTTTTTGGCTATTAATTCCTGCGGCTATTTTGTTGATTGCTTCAATTTTTGTACCTGGTGGCGCTGTTGCAGGCGGTTGGACCATGTATCCACCACTATCAGTGCAAGGTGGCATGTCAGTGGATATGAGTGTGTTTGCACTGCATATCTTGGGCGTATCTTCAATTGTAGGTTCTATTAATATTATTACCACCATTTTCAATATGCGTGCTCCTGGCATGACGTTAATGAAAATGCCAATGTTTGTTTGGACGTGGCTGATTACCGCATATTTATTGATTGCGGCGATGCCTGTATTAGCAGGCGCCTTGACCATGTTGATTACAGATCGTCACTTTGGTACGCACTTCTTTAATGCGGCTGGTGGCGGCGACCCAGTGCTGTTCCAACACGTATTCTGGTTCTTTGGTCATCCAGAAGTCTATATTATGATTTTGCCAGCTTTCGGCATCCTTTCTACCATTATCCCAACTTTTGCACGTAAACCTTTATTTGGCTACGCGTCAATGGTGTATGCAACCGCAGCTATTGCGGTGCTGTCATTCGTCGTGTGGGCGCACCACATGTTTACAACGGGCATGCCAGTGGCTGGTCAATTGTTCTTTATGTACAGCACCATGTTAATTTCGGTGCCAACTGGTGTGAAAGTATTTAACTGGTTAGCGACGATGTGGAAGGGCTCGATGACCTTTGAAACGCCGATGCTGTTCTCAATTGCGGTGGTATTTTTGTTCACTATCGGTGGCTTTAGCGGCTTGGTATGCGCGATTCTACCAGTGGATATTCAGTTGCAAGATACTTATTATGTGGTAGCGCACTTCCATTATGTACTGTTCTCAGGTGCGGCGATGGCGATTATGGGCGGCGTGTATTACTGGCTGCCTAAATGGACTGGCCATATGTACGACGAGAAGCTTGGTAAGTGGCATTTTTGGTTGACGACAATTGCGTTTAACGTGACCTTCTTCCCAATGCACTTTACTGGTTTGGCGGGTATGCCACGTCGTATTCCAGATTACTCACAACAATTTGCTGAGTTTAATATGATCTCTTCATTAGGTGCTTTTGCACTTGGTTTAAGTCAGCTGTTGTTCTTGTATGTGGTCATCAAATGTATCCGTGGCGGCGAAAAAGCGACGAATCAAGTATGGGAAGGTGCGCATGGTCTAGAGTGGACTGTGGCTTCACCAGCGCCATTCCACACTTTTGAAACCCCACCACAAGTTAAGTAAGTGCTTGATAAAGAAAATATTCAGGGAGCAAACATGAGTCAGAATACAAAAAATTATTACTTACCAGGCCCATCATTTTGGCCGCTAATAGCTTCAATATCCTTGTTTCTATTGGCTGGTGGGTTCACTATGGTGTTAAATAAAATAGCCATGGGTACACCGTTAATGATTGCGGGTGGATTAGCCTTAGCTTATTTGTTGTTTGGCTGGTTTAAAGAAGTGATTGGCGAAAGTGTCGGCAAGCTTTATAACCAGCAAGTGGATAAATCATTCCGCTGGGGCATGGGCTGGTTTATTTTCTCTGAAGTGATGTTCTTCTTTGGCTTCTTTGGCGCATTGTTTTATACACGCAGTGTATCTCTTCCTTGGCTTGCGGATGCACAACTGCTTTGGCCTGGTTTTGCAGCTACTTGGCCTTCGGCAGGCCCTGGCCTGACTGAGGCATTCACCCCAATGGGCCCATGGGGTTTGCCAGCAATTAACACCTTGCTATTGTTAACTTCAGGTGCAACTTTGACTTGGGCGCACTGGGGTTTGATGAAAGATAACCGTAAGCAACTGACTATAGGTTTAATTTTAACTATTGCCTTAGGTGTGTTGTTCTTGTACCTGCAAATGCATGAATACGCTGAAGCTGGCTTTACTATTAAAACAGGTATTTATGGTGCAACCTTTTATATGCTGACTGGCTTCCACGGTTTACATGTCACCATGGGTGCCATTATGTTGTCTATCATTTTGTTCCGTGTGTTAAAAGGGCATTTTAATGCGCACGACCACTTTGGTTTTGAAGCGGTAGCTTGGTATTGGCACTTTGTGGACGTAGTTTGGTTGTTCCTATTCATATTCGTGTACTGGCTGTAGTTTTAAGTTGGTTCTTCTAAGCGCCGCAAGGTTTTCCTTGTGGCGTTTGTTTTTGTCTAGTATTGATATTTGTGAATTAATTTGTCCTTAAACAGTCATAAATCCTATACGGAGGAATGATGACCGCGGTGGATGCCGACTCCTACGCCAGTTACAGCGTAACATTTAAACCTAATTGCTCCCTGACGCAAAGTGGCAAGACTAGGGTAGTCTTGTTGCTAACGGTGATACCCTGTTGTATAGCCATTGGGTTTAGTTTGTTGGGTGCTTGGATGGTACTGCCATTTGTGGGGCTGGAAATTTTTGCGCTAGCTTACGCATTTTATTATGTTAACCGCCATGCGAATGATTTTGAGCGCATCAGTATAGAAGGGGATCATTTGCTGGTAGAGCGTTGTACTGGCCAACATGTGAGCCAGTACCAATTAAATCCTTATTGGGCAAGTGTTGTGCGGCATGAGCACCCAAATGGAGAACTGCGTTTAGGGCTGCTTGCGCATGGTAAAGAAATCGAAGTGGGACGTTATTTAACAAGAAAACAGCTTGAATCGCTGGCCGAGCAGTTGCAAAAAAGAATGGGTAAGTATTTTAGAAATTAAAGATTTAAAAATTAGAGAAGATAAAAATGGAACATGATAAAAAGAAGCAGCGGCGCAAAAATTTGTTAGTAGCTTGGACAATAGGTATATTAGCTGTGATTTTTTACGCAGCCTCAATTTTTTACAAATAGCGATAAGTGTCAATAAGTGAATGAATTTAGACGATAAAAAATCAGTATTATCCGCAACCAATAATCGCCTAGCTTGGAAACTAAGCTTGATAGTGCTGGCAGGCTTGTTGTTTGCGTTCGCCATCGCGCCACTTTATGACCTGCTGTGCAAAGAGCTAGGTTTGAATGGCAGGGCGGATAGCACAATGACGGCATCTGATAAGCACATGAAGATTGACAAAACGCGCTGGGTAACGGTTATTTTTACTGGCAATACCATGCCAGGCTTGGCTTGGAGTTTTAGTCCTGCACAAACTAGCTTGCGCGTGCATCCTGGTGAGATTACATTAACCAGTTATATGGCAAAAAATAATGGTGCAGATAGTGAGTTGGGCGTTGCAGTGCCTAGTGTTACGCCAGAATTGGCCGCGCTGTATTTTAAGAAAATTGAATGTTTTTGTTTTAAGCAACAAACTTTAAAATCTGGCGAGAGCAAGAAAATGCCAGTGCTGTTTTATGTTAAGCCAGATTTGCCTGCGGATGTGAATACTGTGACTTTAAATTACGCGTTTTATAATGGCGTGACGAGTCTCGGTCAGGCTGCTTTGACTCAAGCAGGCGAAACTCCCATCAAGGTCAATTAGGCTCTGTGGTGTTTTAAGAAAAGACGATGCCAATTTTATATCGTCTTTTTATATTTTAGGGATGTGGGTTTGGCTGACCAATAATACCCGTATAAAAACCGAGCATTAACAACAAGAATAGCGCCAGAGATAAGGAAATTCGCCATGTAAGCGCTTTTACTGTGCGGTCAGTGGGTTCGCCTTTCATCAAATAGAACAAAGCAGAAAACAAGCTACCAGCGATAAGTAGTAGCATGATAATGATGAGAATTTTTACTAACATAGGTGTCCCGCATTAAATTAAGCCAGCCAATTATGCGGCTAAATGAAGTATATTGCAATTGAGAGATTGAATAGTGAAATACACGTTTCGCCCAAATATATGGATGACGCTGGCAACACTAGCTGTGATGGCGCTTTGCATCAAAGCTGGGTTGTGGCAATACAATAAAGCGGAAGCTAAGCAGGCGTTGCAAACGCAATTAAGCGTGCGCCTAAGTGAGCCTGCGGTAGCGCTTCCTGATAAAATAACGGACTTGGAAAGTTGGCGTTATCGGCGCGTTAAGTTTGCTGGCACCTACAACACGGGCTATCAAGTGTTGCTGGATAATCAGGTAGAAAATACCGTTGCGGGCTACCATGTGCTGACGCCTATCCAGGTGGAAGGTAGCAACTTGCAAGTGTTAGTGAATAGAGGCTGGGTTCCTGTTGCCGAAAATCGCTTGGGGTCGGCGCAGCATAAGGTGCCTGTGGTTATTTCCCCACAGGGCAGGCAAGAAATTGAAGGCGATATTGCATGGCCATCAAAAAAGTTTTTTACTTTAGAGGCGCCACTACCAGCCGATGGAAAGTGGCAGCAGGTTTGGCAAAATTTGGACATGGCGCGCTACGTCAAATCGGTGCCGTTTGCCGTACAGCCTTTTGTGGTGCGCCTAGATACTAAAAGTGATGCAGGTGGTTTTGTAAGAAATTGGCTCCCGCCAGGTGAGCGAGTTTCTATGCATTTAGGTTACGCTTATCAGTGGTTTGGCTTCGCACTGACGCTGTTGGTGATTTATATTGTATTGAATGTGAAGAAAGTAAGGACTTAAATGATGTCAGAAATAAGCAACACACCAACACCGCCTAACAAAACTAGCGGCAGAAAAATACTGCTCATTTTGGCAGTTATCTTTGTATTGCCATTTACTGTGGCGGCGACCTTGCATCTATTGAATTTAAAACCTAGCGGTCAGAGTTATGGCACGTTAGTACAACCACCACAAGCCTTGGAGTTTCCAGTTTTACGTGATGTGCAAGGCAAAGAATTCACTGCGCAGCAATGGCTTAAAATATGGAGCATTGTCATGATGGATTCCACTGGCTGCGCTGAATCCTGTCAAGCGCAAGTGCATTTATTAAGACAAGTACATATCTCGCTCAATAAAGATAAGCATCGTGTACAGCGCGTTTTATTGATGCCAGCGGATGTAAAAGGTGAAACCGTTAAAGCACTACAAAAACAGCATCCAGACTTAATGATTCTTGTAGGTACGGATGTAGAAACAACTGAATTCGCCGCTAAATTTAATATTGCTGGCGGCCAAGTTTATTTGGTAGATCCACTAGGAAATTTGATGATGAGTTACCCAGAAAACATGGCTCCGAAAGGTCTTTTTAGTGATTTAAAGCGCTTACTTAAAAACTCGTGGGCAGGCTAGAAAGTATGCGTATATTTAATAAACTGGTGTTGGTGGCCACGCTATTGGCTTTATGTGTAGTGGTATTAGGCGCTTATGTGCGCTTGTCTGATGCTGGTTTAGGTTGCCCAGACTGGCCAGGTTGTTACGGCGCGCTTACTGTGCCGCAAAGCGAGAGTGCGCTACAACATGCGCAAACGGCTTATCCCGACTCACCTGTCGAGCATGCCAAAGCTTGGAAAGAAATGATACACCGTTATTTAGCAGGCGCGCTGGGATTGTTGGTGCTGGCGATTTTTGTCATGGCTTGGCGCGCTCGCAAAGAAATAAAAGTCTCTCCGTGGTTACCAACGTTTTTGCTCGTTTTAATTGTGTTTCAGGCGGCACTTGGTATGTGGACAGTGACATTGCTACTTAAACCTGCGGTAGTCACCGCGCACTTGATTGGCGGTATGAGCACGTTAGCATTATTGGCTTGGATAGCCCATCGCCATTGGGGTTTGGCATCGATTAGATATTTACAATCAGACATGCTGCGATTTTGGGTGCGTGGCGCCTTGGTGATTTTATTTGCGCAGATTTTTCTAGGGGGCTGGACCAGCACTAACTACGCAGCGCTTGCCTGTACGGATTTCCCCACCTGCCATGGCGCTTGGTATCCAGAGATGGATTTTACCAACGCATTCCATTGGCTACGCGAGTTGGGGCAGGGCGCGGATGGTAAAGCATTGCCTCTAGCTGCATACACCGCCATACAATGGACGCACCGTGTAGGCGCGTTGCTGACCTTTATTTACTTGAGTTGGCTTGGTTTGCGCTTAATTAACCAGCCACACCTCAAAAGATTAGCGTTTCTCATGCTCGGTCTGCTCGTCGTACAAATCGCTTTAGGCGTGGCGAATTTGCTGTTACATCTTCCACTTGTGCTAGCAGTAGGGCATAATATGGGCGCAGCATTATTACTCATTGCCGTAGTTGTACTCAATTCTAAAGTAACGGAATTGAAATATTAAAGAGTAATTTTTACTAATAGAGATTGAATGAGCACTGTTTCTGAAATTAATTTACCAAATGCCATGTCAAGTTTTCAAAACTTCCTAGCCCTGTGTAAGCCGCGCGTCACTACCTTAATCGTGTTTACGGCGATGATAGGCATGTTTCTCGCCACACCCAATATGGTGCCATTGGATATTCTTGTGGCGGCCACTATCGGAATTGGCATGGCTTCTGGCGCAGCTGCGGCATTTAACTGCTTGGTCGAGCAAGCAATTGACGCAAAAATGGCGCGTACCCGTGGACGTCCATTGCCTACTGGCCAAGTGACCTCTAAACAAACCTTCATATTTGCAACCATCATGGCGAGTATTGGCTTGGCTATTTTGTATTTCTTGGTTAATCCACTCACCATGTGGCTCACGCTTGCCACGTTTGTGGGTTATGCAGTGATCTACACGATTTTTTTAAAGCCCGCTACCCCGCTTAATATCGTCATCGGTGGTTTATCGGGTGCCATGCCGCCCGTGCTGGGTTGGGCTGCTGTAACGGGAACAGTTTCTCCTGAAGCGTGGATTTTGGTGCTCATCATTTTTGCTTGGACGCCACCTCACTTTTGGGCATTAGCGCTGTATCGTCGTGAAGAGTATGCTAAATCTGGCTTGCCGATGTTACCAGTGACGCATGGTGAGGAATATACCCGCTTGCAGATTCTGCTCTACACCATTATTCTCATCGCAGTAACCTTATTCCCGTTTGCCATGCGCATGAGTGGATTTATTTATTTGGGCTGCGCGTTGTTGCTAGATGGCGTGTTTATGGCCTATGCGATAGGTTTATACCGTAAATATTCTGATGATTTGGCGCGTAGCATGTTTAAATTCTCCATTTTGTATTTAACGCTATTATTTGCCGCTTTATTGGTGGATCACTACTGGCTATTTAGGCTGTAATACAGCAATTTGGCGCGCCCGGCGGGAGTCGAACCCACGACCTTTGGCTTCGGAAACCAACACTCTATCCAGCTGAGCTACGGGCGCAATTGTTGGCGCATTATAACAAAGCAGTGATGATTTACGTTGTTTTGGGTTTCAGATATTGTTAATTTTAACGTTTTAGGAGCAACGCCATGAGTAATTACGACGAACATTCAAGCCCGAGCACTTTGCAGCCAATGGTTATTATTATTGGTCTTATTTTGGTATTTGCTTTATTGGTAGCACTTTTTATGGGCAAGCCAGCGGGTGAAGACGTAGTGCCAGTGGTTGCATCGGTGGAAGAAAATATTAAGCCTGTTGCAGTCGCTGAAGTGGCGCCCGCAAGCGAAGCGCAAGTAGAAAAGAGCGGCGCGGATGTCGTAAAAGGCGGCTGTGCCATGTGCCATGCTACAGGTTTGATGAATTCACCAAAAATTGGCGATGCTGCCCAATGGCAGCCGCGCATTGCGCTAGGCTATGAAACGCTTGTTAAGAACGCGATTGAGGGCATTCGTACCATGCCAGCTAAAGGCGGTAATCCGGCTTTAACCGATGGTGAAATTGCGGCGGCGGTGGCGGAGATGGCGAATCAATCAGGTGCAAATTTTGATCCTGCAAGTTTAGCTAAAAAGTAATGATTAGCGATGCGAAAAAGCCGCTTAATATTTAAAGCGGCTTTTTTGTGGGCTGATGGTTTGTTAAGCTAAAATATACACTATGGCAACTTACGCGATAGGCGATATTCAAGGCTGTTATCATGCCTTTACGGCATTATTGGCGCGCCTACAGTTTGATCCTCGCCAAGATAAATTGTGGCTGGTGGGTGATTTAATCAATCGCGGTAGTGGCTCGCTAGAAGTATTGCGTTGGTGTTTTCAGCATCAAGAGTCTTTGAAAATTGTACTGGGAAATCACGATTTACACGCGCTTGCAGTGGTGCATCAAGTAAAATCCGCGCATAAATATGATACCCTGCAGGCTAGTATGCAGGCGTCTGACAGTCATGTTTTATTTGAATGGTTACGACATCAATCGTTGCTGCATATTGAAAATGAATACGTCATGATACACGCAGGGCTGTTTTCGCAGTGGACGATTGAAAAAGCCATGTGCTATGCAAACGAGGTGGAATGCGCCTTGCAGGGCGATAATTATTTATATTTTTTACGCAATATGTATGGTAATAAGCCTAATGCTTGGAATGACCATTTGATGGGAATGGACAGATTGCGCGCCATTACCAACGCTATGACGCGTATGCGTATTTGTGGCTTGGCAGGCGAAATGGAGTTCGAATTTAAAGGCGAATTGCAAGATATTCCAGTTGGCTACACGGCTTGGTTTGATGCGCCTGCCAGACAATCTCGAGATACAAATATTATCTGCGGCCATTGGTCCGCGTTGGGGTTGCGGCAGCGAGCAAATATATTTGCATTAGATACTGGCTGCTTGTGGGGCGGGCAATTGACGGCAATGTGTTTAGAAACGCAAGCAATTACGCAAGTGAATCACGATACGAGAGACAGCGTTATCAAGTCAATTTAGCCAGAATGGCATCATACGAAGTTTGCGTTAAATCACGCCTGTTTTGCCCGTTGGGATGAATGGGCTGCAGAAAATGTAACTCCACCACTGGGTTTTTCTGCATCAACACTTGATGCATCGATGCTATCAACGTGGTTCCCCCCGCATAAGCCATAGCAGTATTGATGCTGCCATCGGCATTTACGTATTTAATCGCAACTGGCCAAACTTGCGTATGTGCGCTAATTGCGGCCTGTAAAACACTGCCTTTGAAAGGCAATACCAGCGCGCCTTCCGAGCCAGTTCCATCGGTGGTAGTGCCTTCTGGAAAAAAACATAAATTATCGCCAGCAATCAAGCTTGCAGCGGTGATGTCAACAATACGCCCCGCCTCTTGTCGCTTATTTCTATCAATGAATAAAGTATCTGCTTTTTGCACCAAATAGCCAAAAGCCGGCCAATTTTTAATGTCAGATTTCGCAATAAAACGTAATGGAACTAAGCTATTTAAGGCATGAATATCTGACCAAGAAATATGGTTTGCCACAAACATCACGCCCTTAACGCTAGGTGCTGGCAAGTTTCCAAAAGTGACCACTTTAATATTAAAGGCGCGTAACAAGCCGCCACACCACCATTTAATCAATGACAATTTGGTTCTTTTGTGAATAAATGGCAGCACAAAAGTTGCCAGCGTTAATCCAGTAATGGTATGAATTAAAACACGAGATATTCGATAAATTCGAGTGAGCTGGTTACTTTTGGGCAAATTATTTTAAGAAATGCGATGCATATCTGCTGTTGATTTTAGATAAGGGTAACATTACCAGCATATCAGCAGAGTTGAAATAGGCATCCCAAGCGGGCTCACCACATATGTAGGCGCCAAGTCGCAAATAACCTTTAATCAGTGGTGGGCAAACCACTTGCATCTCTTTATTTAACGAGGCAATTGGCAAAGGGTTGTGAGGAAATACGCGATATTCCTGCGGTGATAAATAATCATCCTTAAGTTTGTGATAAAGGCTGGCTGCCATGTGACCGCCATCGTGCATTGGCACACTGGCGCAGCCTATCATGTACTCATAATTATGCATCTGCATGTATTTGGCTAGGCCAGCCCACAGTAAAGTAATGGTGCCACCATTACGATAATCCTGATGCACACAAGCGCGCCCCAGTTCCACTGTGCTGTTAAAAAGATGCGACAGACGGCTTAAATCAAACTCGCCTGCGGAGTAATAACCACCTGCTTTATTGGCTTTTTGTGGGCTTAAAATGCGATAAGTGCCGATGACTTGATGTGTTGCGCTGTCGCGCACCAAAAGGTGATCGCAGTAAGCGTCAAATCCGTCAATATCTAGTCCATCTGTGCCTGAAAGTTGTGCGCCCATTTCGTCGGCAAACACTTTATAGCGTAAACGTTGCGCTTCGGTAATTTCTGCTGGATTACGCGCCAAGCTAATATATAGGTGTTTTCGTGCTGAGGGTTGTTTTAGTGCTAACTGCTGTTTTTTAAGCATCACATCTCTCCTGAAATTCAGAGAGATGTTATTGCGCTTAAGTTAACAAAAAATGAAAATTAAATGACTCATTGATGACAGTTTAATAGTTTAGTGCGTGACGCGAGAAGTATCTGCATTTTCTACAATGCGTACTTTTCACCTAGGTGAAATTGTGCATCGGATTCTTGCACAATTGCAATCATGGTGCCACTATCTAATTTAACGGTGATTTCAAGCGCATCTTTACGCGTTACACCTTCTTCAATCGCAGAACCCGCGATGCTGCCAACCACCGCACCAACAACCACACCGATTGCGCTACCGCGGCCATGACCAATTGAGCCGCCTGCAACACCACCTACCACGCCGCCAGCAACTGTACCCACTGGTGATTTAGTGCCTTCTAATTTCACCGCACGCACGCTTTCAACCACGCCCGTTTTCACGATTTGTACTTTACGCGCATCATCGCGGCTATAAATGCTGCCAGAGTTAGAACTGGTGCAAGCCGCTAAAATTGCTGCAATAAAAATTAATGTTGAAACTTTCATTTTTATCTCTTTAGTTAGCTAGCTTCTCCTCCAAAGCCACTTGTTGGACAAGCGCATGGCTGTAAATGTTCTCAATCTCTGCTCGCGTTGGTTTGTGGTTTTGTCCGCCTTGGCTAGCAATTTTAATCGCCCCCATGGTAGAAGCCAATCGTCCGCAGGTCGGCCAATCCCAGCCATTCGCAATGCCATAAAGCAAACCCGCGCGATAGGCGTCACCGCAACCAGTTGGATCTACAATCTTGTCTGCTTTAACGCATGGCACTTCAAAACGTTGACCGTCTGCATAAATGTACGACCCTTGCCCACCCAAAGTCACAATCAGCGCTTTTACTTTGGTAGCGAGCTGTTCTAATTTCAAGCCAGTTTTATCTTGTAGCACCTGTGCTTCGTAATCATTGACGGCTAAGTAAGTCGCCATTTCAATAAAATGTAGTAACTCCTCACCATTAAACATCGGCAAGCCTTGGCCTGGGTCAAACAAAAATGGAATATTGGCATCAAAACACTCTTTCGCATGCTGAAACATGCCGTCGCGACCATCTGGCGCAATAACCGCGAGTGAAACATTTGCAGCAACTTTTACGCTATTTTGATGCGATTCCACCATCGCGCCAGGGTGAAAAGCGGTGATTTGGTTGTCGTCCAAATCGGTGGTAATAAAGGCTTGCGCGGTAAAGCTATTAGCAATTTCTTTAACGTGTCTTGTGCTTAGGTTATTTTTATTTAACCAGTTAGTGTAGGGTAAAAAATCTTCACCTACGGTTGCCATAATCAACGGTTTACCTTGCAGTAACTGTAAATTGTAAGCAATATTGCCAGCTGTGCCGCCAAATTCACGCCGCAATTCTGGCACATAAAACGCCACACTTAGTTTATGGATTTGATCGGGCAGAATGTGATTTTTGAATTGATCTTGAAACACCATAATGGTGTCAAAAGCGAGTGAGCCGCAGATGAGTGTGTGCATGAGAATTTAATTAGATAAAAAACACTATTATCTTGTAGCTAGCGTAGTGAAAGCAAGCTTGCTTTTGACTAAATCAAGCTTTTATCGCGCCATCGATAAGAATTTTTGCGGCTTTTTTGGCATATTTAATGGCAGCAGCTCCATGGCAATTTGTTGCTCACCAATGTTTGGCGCTGCGCGCCAATCCTCTGCAATATCAAACAAGCTAAGCAAGCGCCCATGCGGCGTTCGGCTCTATTTCTCGAGCATTTTTATCAACTAATCCGAGTTTGGCATGTCCAAAATTAAGTCTTTAAAAAGGTTTTACTACCACTAAAATTACCACAAAGAATAATACTAAGACAGGAATCTCGTTAAACCAGCGATACCACACATGGCTACGTGTATTGCGGCCTGTTTTAAAATCACGCATGATTTTGCCGCAATAACAATGGTACGCAACCAAGCCAGAGACCAATACCAGCTTGAGCTGCAGCCAGGCACCCGTGATGCCATAAGCTAGCCACAACCATAATCCAAAAGCCAGCGCCAACACCGCTAATGGCAACATAAACTTGTAGAGTTTTTGCTCCATCAAGGCCAGCCTTGCTAAAGCTGCATCATTGGTTTCCATAGCGTGATTGACAAATAATCTGGGTAAGTAAAATAAACCCGCGAACCAGCTGATAACAAAAATAATGTGCAGCGCTTTAATCCACAGCATTAGATGAGCTCTTTCGACAATAACTCATTGAGTTTGGCAAAATCTAACCGGCCAACGGTGTATTGCAATTGCTGGCCTTGCTTATCAAACAGGTAGGCAGTTGGTGTAGCAGGGACCCCGCCAAATTTAATTATCATTTGACCAAAGCCATCATGCATCACGGGGAAAGGCAAC
The DNA here is from genome assembly GCA_945907735.1 of Methylotenera oryzisoli. Classification (GTDB taxonomy): domain Bacteria; phylum Pseudomonadota; class Gammaproteobacteria; order Burkholderiales; family Methylophilaceae; genus Methylotenera_A; species Methylotenera_A oryzisoli_B. The sequence continues at coordinate 15,086 of CAMDTL010000004.1, read as the reverse complement.
GCTTTTTGTGTAACGTAATTAAGCACTTGCGCGGGCGGATCGTAAGGCATAGCGATTGCAATCACCTCAAACCCTTTGTCTTTGTGTGCGTTATAAGTTTTCACAATGTCAGGAATTTCACTCACGCACACGCTACAATCAGTTGCCCAAAAAATTACCAAAACAACCTTGCCTTTGAGTGAGGCCATACTAAATTCTTTGCCCTGTATGGTCGTAAAGGTAACGTCTGGTGCTGGCTGGTTTTTAGTTAAGTTGAATGCTAGAAATACTAACAAAACCACAATGCCGAGTGGAACAAGTAGTTTGTTTGGCGTTAACATCGGTATATTTTAACGCGAATTAACTAAAAACCCTATATTAAAACCCCTAGCTTGCGTACAGTTATTCCGTCACATACTGCATGATATAATTCGCTTTTAATTTGCTAAGAGCTTTCACCCTTAATGAACGCGCCAATTCCTGCCGAAATCCTACAAGCTGAACCAGCCTCAGTCACACGTTTACGCGAAATTCCCTACAACTACACCTCGTTTTCAGACCGCGAAATTGTCATTCGGTTTTTAGGCGCTGAAAGTTGGGAAATTTTGAACGAGTTGCGTAGCGAGCGCAAAACTGGCCGCAGCGCGCGCATGTTGTTTGAAGTGTTGGGCGATATTTGGGTGGTTTCACGCAATCCTTATCTGCAAGATGATTTGTTGGAAAATCCAAAACGTCGCAAAGCCTTAATTGATGCGCTGCATCACCGTATTCACGCCATTGATGAGCGTGGCGCAGCAGCTAACGAAAAAGTGAATAAACTGGTGGCTGCTGCCAAACAAGCTATCGAGAAATTTGCCGAAGATTTTCGCCAAACTTACGATTTACGCAAAAAAGCGCTCAGCAAACTCAGCAAATTTACGCGTAAAGATAATATCCAATTCGATGGTTTGGCGCGTGTTTCTCATGTCACTGATGCCACCGATTGGCGCGTGGAATACCCATTTGTGGTGCTGAATCCCGATACCGAAATTGAAATTGCCGCATTGGTAAAGGCTTGTATTGAGTTGGGTTTAACAGTCATTCCGCGCGGAGGCGGCACCGGTTACACGGGCGGTGCCATTCCGCTCACGCCACTTTCTGCGGTGATTAATACCGAGAAATTAGATCAACACACCGGTGTGCAAATGCGCACCTTGCCGGGCGTTTCACGCCAAGTGGCCACCATTGAGTGCGGTGCAGGCGTGGTGACACGTCGCGCCATGGAAGCCGCAACGGATGCTGGGCTTGAATTTGCGTGTGATCCAACTTCGGCAGATGCCTCTTGTATCGGCGGTAACGTGGCCATGAACGCGGGCGGTAAAAAAGCCGTGCTGTGGGGTACGGCTTTAGATAACTTGGCCTCATGGCGCATGGTCACACCGGATGCGCAGTGGCTAGAAGTCGAGCGTTTAGATCACAACCTAGGCAAAATTCACGATATTGCCATGGCGCGCTTTAAAGTCACGCGTTATGACATCGACATGAAAACGCAGTTGGGCGAGCCTGAAATTTTAGAAATTGCTGGACCAAGTTTCCGCAAAGTTGGGTTGGGCAAAGATGTGACTGACAAGTTTTTATCAGGCTTGCCAGGCATACAAAAAGAAGGCTGCGATGGACTCATTACTAGCGCCACTTTTATTTTGCACCGTATGCCCAAGCATGTGCGCACGATTGCCTTGGAATTTTTTGGCAATGTGTCACACGCCGTGCCCGCGATTGTAGAGATTAAAGATTACCTCGACCTCACTGCTAAGCAAGAGTCGGCTGTTATTATGGCTGGGCTAGAGCATATGGACGAGCGCTATATTAAAGCTGTGGGTTATGCCACCAAAGCCGCGCGTCAACAACGCCCAAAAATGGTGTTGATTGCTGATATTGCGTCTGACGACGAGAATGCGGTAGGCCAAGTGGCTTCGGCCATGGTGCGCATGTGTAATGCGCGTGACGGTGAAGGTTTTATTGCAGTGTCTGCTGAGGCACGTAAAAAATTCTGGCTTGATCGTGCACGTACCGCAGCAATCGCCAAACACACCAACGCCTTTAAAATTAACGAAGATGTGGTGATTCCATTACCCAAATTGGGCAATTATTCTGATGGTATTGAGCGCATTAATATTGAGCTTTCGATTGATAACAAGCTTAAATTATTAAACGCGCTAGAAACTTTTATGCAAGGTGAATTACCCTTGCAAGCCGATGAAGACGGCAATGCGGATGCGGAGATGGTGCGCGCCAAGCAGGCAATCGCCTTGCAGTTATTGCATGATTTGCGCGCGCGCTGGCGCTTGATTTTAGCTAGTCTCGATGCGCCAGTGTCTGTGCTAGGCGAGCTTGGTAAGCCGCACAAAAAATACGCTAACGTGTTCCGCGCGGTGCAATCTTACGATTTACGTATCTCTTGGAAACGTGAACTTAAACGTCCCATGGAAGAGATTTTTGCTGGGCGCGAGTATCAAAAGATACTCAATGAATGTGATGCGATTCATAAAAAAGTGCTGAAAAGCCGCGTGTTTATTGCCTTGCACATGCATGCTGGCGATGGCAACGTACATACCAACATCCCCGTTAATTCTGATGATTACGAGATGATGGGTGCTGCCCATGATGCAGTGGCGCGCGTGATGGTGTTGGCTAAAAGCCTGAATGGGGTGATTTCTGGCGAGCATGGTATTGGCATCACCAAGATGGAATTTTTGGATCAAGCGACCATTGATAACTTTACCGCCTATAAAAACAAAGTTGACCCTAACGGTCACTTTAATAAGGGTAAATTGCTGGCAGGATCTGGGCTTGAGAACGCCTATACGCCTAGCTTTGGCTTGCTAGAGCAGGAATCTATTATTATGGAGCAATCTGCCATTGGTGAAATTGCCGATGACATTTCGGATTGTTTACGTTGTGGTAAGTGCAAGCCTGTGTGTACCACCCACGTGCCACGTGCCAATTTGTTATACAGTCCGCGCAACAAGATTTTAGGGACATCATTATTAATCGAAGCATTCCTGTACGAAGAGCAAACGCGGCGCGGCATTTCACTCAAGCACTTTGATGAGTTCAACGACGTGGCGGATCATTGTACCGTGTGCCATAAATGCTTGAATCCATGTCCTGTAGATATTGATTTTGGTGATGTCTCTATCAAAATGCGTAATTTTTTACGCGAACAAGGTAAAAAGAAATTTAACCTAGGCACGACGGCGGGTATGTTGTTTTTAAACGCCAAAGACCCTGCCACCATTAAATTTTTACGTGCCACTATGATAGGTTTTGGCTATAGGGCACAAAATTTGGCGCACACATTGGCGAAAAAATTTGGGCTGCTTAAGGATAAAATCAGGCCACCAGCCACGGTGGGCAAGCCAGAAATCAAGGCGCAGGTGATTCACTTTATTAATCGCCCGATGCCGAAAAAACTGCAGTCTAAAACCTCACGCGCCATGCTAGGTATAGAAGATGACAGCATGATTCCATTGATTCGTAACCCGCAAAAAGTGAACGAGGATTCAGAGGCGGTATTTTACTTCCCTGGCTGTGGCTCAGAGCGTTTGTTTTCTAACGTTGGGTTAGCCACGCAAGCCATGTTGTATGAGGTGGGTGCCATTACCGTGCTGCCGCCAGGTTACTTGTGTTGCGGCTATCCGCAAACATCTAGCGGTAATCACGATAAAGGCCTGCAAATCACCACAGATAACCGCGTGCTGTTTCATCGTGTGGCCAATACGCTCAATTACCTAGATATTAAAACGGTGATTGTGTCGTGCGGCACCTGCATGGATCAGCTGCAAAAATACGAGTTTGATAAGATTTTCCCGGGCTGTCGGTTGCTGGATATCCATGAGTACTTAATGGAAAAAGATCAAAAGCTTTCTGGTATTACTGGTACGCGCTATATGTACCACGACCCATGCCACAGCCCCATGAAGACCTATAAACCATTAGAGGTGACCAATAAACTGATGGGTACTGAGGTTGCGTTAAATGATCGCTGTTGCGGTGAGAGTGGCACCTTTGCTGCCGCTCGCCCCGATATTGCCACCCAAGTCAAATTCCGCAAGCAAGAAGAACTGGCAAAAGGCATGCAAAAAATGGGTTTAACAGTGGGCAATCCCGAAGAGAAAGTGAAAATATTAACTAGCTGTCCAAGCTGTCTGCAAGGTCTGGCACGCTATGGCGACGATACGGGCATTGAGGCGGATTATATTGTGGTGGAAATGGCCAAGCATATTCTGGGTGAGAACTGGATGCAGGATTACGTGCAGAAGGCGAATAATGGCGGGATTGAGAAGGTGTTGTTGTAAGTTTTTCGCAAACAGATTCTGACTTTCGTCAGAATGACAGTGTTGGTTTTATCGGCACGAACCTGCGTTTATCGGCGGTTCAATAGGTTTTGCAGTAAAATCACGCTATGAACTGTTACTCGCTGATTAAACCTTTGTTGTTTCAACTCGATGCGGAATTTACGCATGATCTGACGCTTAAAACTTTAAAGTGTGCAGAAAAATCTGGCGTTTTAAATTGTTATGCCAAAGCACCAATTTGCGTGCCGCGCGAGGTGATGGGTTTAACTTTCCCTAACGCAGTCGGTTTGGCGGCGGGTTTGGATAAAAATGGCGCAGTGATTGACGGCATGGCGAAGCTGGGTTTTGGCTTTATTGAAGTAGGCACTGTCACGCCACGGCCGCAGCCTGGAAACCCGCGCCCGCGTTTATTCCGCCTGACGGAAGTGCAAGGCATTATTAACCGTTTTGGTTTTAATAATTTGGGTGTGGATAATCTGGTTGAGAATGTAAAAGCTGCAAAATACAAGGGTAGCTTTTCTAATCAAATACTCGGTATTAACATCGGTAAAAATTTCGACACACCGATGGAAAAAGCGGTTGATGATTATTTGCTTTGCATGCAAAGTGTATATGCACATGCCAGTTATATTACGGTGAATATTTCGTCGCCCAACACCAAAAACCTACGCGATTTGCAAGAGAAGGAAGCCTTATCCAGCTTGCTGGCTAGCTTGAAACTAGAGCAAAAAAAACTTGCTGAACAGCATGGTAAATATGTGCCGATGACGCTAAAAATCGCGCCAGATTTAACGCAAAAACAAGTGAATGAAATCACCGATTTATTGATGAAACACCAAATAGATGGCGTGATTGCGACCAATACCACGCTAAGCCGCGATGCGGTGAAAGGCCTGCACAATGCTGAAGAAACCGGTGGTTTATCGGGTGCGCCCGTGCATAATCAATCGACACTAATCATTAAACAACTGTCAAAACAGCTGCAAGGCGCACTACCGATTATTGGCGTGGGTGGTATTTTGAGTGGCGCAGATGCGGTGGAAAAAATCGCAGCTGGCGCAAGCTTGGTGCAGGTGTATAGCGGGCTGATTTATAAAGGGCCAAAGTTGGTGCACGATATTTGTAAAACGCTGGGTTAATGCTGCCCGTACTTTATAGTTATCGCCGCTGCCCTTATGCCATGCGGGCACGCATGGCGCTAAAGCTTGTGGGAATTGAAGTGGAAATTCGCGAAATCTCGTTGCGCGCAAAACCTGCACATTTGCTGGAAATCTCACCCAAAGCTACCGTACCTGTTTTAGTATTGCCAGAGGGGAAGGTCATTGATGAGAGCATCGAAATTATGCTTTTTGCATTAAAGCAGCATAGCTTGCAGGCCAATATACATGAGCCTTCCAGGCCTGCATTGGAATGTTTGAGTCCAGTGGCGCTTATTTTAGAGAATGACAACAGTTTTAAACAAGCTTTGGATGCTTACAAATATCCAGAACGATACAAAACACTAACGCAGCAACAACATCGCGCGCAAGGCGAAGTGTTTTTGCAAAAGCTGGAAGGCTTGCTCAGCAAAAATACTTATCTACTAGAAGCCATGCCTGGCTTGGCAGACATGGCAGTTTTCCCATTTGTTCGTCAGTTTGCGGCGGTGGATGCCGCGTGGTTTGCAGCGGCTCCGTATCCAAAATTACGGGCTTGGCTAACAGGCTGGGTTGAATCTGACTTGTTTAAAAGTGTGATGACAAAAAATCCGACTTATGTCGGGTGATTTGTAAGCGTTTATACAGTTTCGGCTTCAGGTTTCGGTGCGGCTGGTTTTGAAGATATCGATTTTTCGTCAAACACCAGTTTCACTTCGTCTTGTTCGTCAATATCCACATGCACTACACCCCCATTGGCCAAGCGGCCAAACAGTAATTCATCGGCTAAGGCCTTGCGAATCGTGCCTTGAATCAATCTTGCCATTGGGCGTGCACCCATGAGCGGGTCAAAGCCTTTTTTGCCGAGATACACTTTTAACGCATCGCTAAAGGTGACATCCACTTTTTTCTCGTGTAATTGGCCTTCTAACTGCATCAGGAATTTATCGACCACACGGATGATAATGTCTTGCGAAAGTGCACTAAACGACACGGTTGCATCCAAACGGTTGCGGAATTCAGGTGAGAACAGGCGTTTAATATCTGCTGCTTCATCACTCGCATCTTTTGCATTGGTAAAGCCAATGCTCGATTTGTTCATGTTTTCAGCGCCCGCATTAGTCGTCATAATAATGGTGACGTTTCTAAAATCAGCTTTACGGCCATTGTTGTCGGTCAGTGTGCCGTGATCCATCACTTGCAGCAGAATATTGAAAATATCAGGGTGTGCTTTTTCAATCTCGTCTAGCAATAAGACGCTATACGGCTGCTTGGTAATCGCCTCCGTCATCAGGCCGCCTTGCTCAAAGCCTACATAGCCAGGAGGTGCGCCAATCAAGCGTGAAACGGCATGCCGCTCCATATATTCACTCATGTCAAAGCGGATTAATTCGATGCCCATAATGTAAGCCAGTTGTTTTGCAACTTCGGTTTTACCGACGCCAGTGGGGCCGCTGAACAAAAAGCTACCAATCGGTTTGTTGTTTTGACCTAGGCCGCTACGCGCCATTTTTACGGCCGATGTGAGCGTTTCAATCGCTTTATCTTGGCCAAAAACTACCGCTTTCAAATCGCGTTCCAGCGTTTTAAGCGCGGTGCGGTCGTCGGTAGAGATGTTTTTGGGCGGAATACGCGCAATTTTGGCGATAATGTCTTCAATCTCTTTATTGCCGATGACTTTCTTCTGTTTATTTTTTGGCAAAATACGTTGCGCCGCGCCCGCTTCATCAATCACGTCAATGGCTTTATCGGGCAAATGACGGTCGTTGATATATTTTGCAGAAAGCTCGGCCGCTGTAGAAAGCGCGCTGGCGCTGTATTTTACGCTGTGGTGTTCTTCAAAACGCGATTTTAAGCCCTTTAATATTTCAATAGTTTCGGCCACGCTTGGTTCTGCCACGTCAATTTTTTGGAAGCGACGTGACAGCGCATGGTCTTTCTCGAAAATGCCGCGATATTCTTGGTAAGTGGTCGCGCCTATGCATTTTAATGTGCCGTTTGAAAGCGCAGGTTTCAGCAAGTTAGAAGCATCCAAAGTTCCGCCGCTGGCCGCGCCTGCACCGATGAGCGTATGAATTTCATCAATAAATAAAATCGCATCTGGTTTTTCGGCAAGTTGCTTCATCACCGCTTTTAAACGTTGCTCAAAGTCGCCGCGGTATTTGGTGCCCGCCAGCAAGGCGCCCATGTCGAGCGAATATACCGTGGCGTTGGCCAATACCTCAGGGATTTCCTTGCCCACAATGCGGCTGGCTAAGCCTTCGGCAATGGCGGTTTTCCCCACCCCAGCTTCGCCAACTAACAACGGATTATTTTTGCGGCGGCGGCATAAAGTTTGAATGACGCGCTCTAATTCTGGTGCGCGACCAATCAGAGGATCAATCTTACCTGCCGCAACTTGTGCGTTTAAATTAAGGGCAAATTGCTCTAAAGCACCAGTGGGTGCGCCTTCTGTTTCGGCATCCACATCACCACTTTCTGCTTTTCCATCACCTTCGGGTATTTTGGCCACGCCGTGTGAAATAAAATTCACCACGTCCAGCCGCGTAACGCCCTGTTGATGCAAGAAAAACACGGCATGTGAATCTTTTTCGCCATAAATGGCAACCAGTACATTGGCGCCTGTCACTTCTTTTTTGCCAGAAGATTGCACATGCAACATTGCACGCTGAATGACGCGTTGAAAGCCAAGCGTGGGTTGCGTATCGACTTCATCTTCACCGCTCACGGTTGGTGTGTGTTCTTCAATGTAGTGATTGAGTTCGGTGCGCAACACGTCAAACTTTGCCCCACACGCGCGCAACACCTCGGCCGCAGTTGGGTTATCAATCATCGCCAGCAATAAATGCTCAACCGTAATGAGTTCGTGGCGCTTTTGTCGCGCGTCCATAAATGCCATATGCAATGAAACTTCTAACTCTTGCGCTATCATTTGATACCTTTAACTTTTAAGCTGGTTCTACTACACACTGCAAAGGATGTTGCGCTTCTTTAGCATGTGTTAGCACTTGACTCATCTTGGTTTTCGCGATGTCTTGCGGATAAACCCCACATACGCCCATGCCTTCTGTATGTACTTTGAGCATAATTTGTGTCGCTTGTTCACGGCTTTTGTTAAAAAAGCGTTGTATCGTTTCCACCACAAATTCCATCGGCGTGTAATCGTCGTTCAATAGCAATACTTTGAACATCTCTGGCAGTTGTGGTTTAACTACGCTGGGTTTAATTGCTACATCACCAATGGGATTCGTATTTGCCATTTATTGTTCCGTGCTGTGTGTATTTTGAGCCGAATGAGAAAAATTTCAAGCCCAAAATGAGTAGGGCTATTATATTTATTGGCTTTAGGGGAATATTTTGACACTTTTGACGATTCTATCCTGCGTTTGCACAATTTCTAAGGTGTGTTTGCCAATTCTAAAGCTGGTGCCCGCTTCAGGAATATCTTCAGAATGTTCAATCACCAAGCCATTTAAGGTGCGTGGGCCATCCACTGGCAGGGTCAAATTTAGCTTTTTATTGAGGTCGCGCAAACTGCTGCTACCGTCCACCAGCCAGCTTCCATCGTCCTCTTGGCGATAACTACTAACGCGGCTTGGCGATTGTGTGGTGAAGTCGCCAATCACTTCTTCTAAAATATCTTCCAGCGTGATCAAGCCTTTAAATTCGCCGTACTCATCCACCACTAGCGCAATGCGTTTTTGGTTCTCTTGAAACTGTTGTATTTGTGTATAAAGTGGCGTGCCAGCGGGCACAAAATAAGGCGCTTCAACAATTTCGCGCAGTGCCTCTTTGCTTAAATCGTCATATTGCTGGTGCGCACGTAGCTGATTGATGACTTTGCGAATATGAATAATGCCGATAATCTCTTCACTATCGCCCTCGCGTACAGGCAGGCGCGCGTGGTGGCTATTAGAAATACGCTGCAGAATGTCGTCTATGGGTGAATCAAAATCAATTACTTCCACCTGTGTGTGCGCCGTCATTACGTCATCCACGGTAATTTTTTCTAGCTCAAACAAATTTAGCAAGATAGTGCGGTGTTTTTTCGGTAGAAAATGCCCCGCATCGGTCACAATGCTACGTAGTTCATCCATGCTAAGCGATTTCACCCCCTCACCAAAATTAACATTGACGCGAAATAACTTCAGCAAACCTTCAACAAATAAATTGATAAACCAGACTGCCGGGTAGAGCAGTTTAAGCAAAGGGTAGAGAATATAGCTGCATAAAATGCCGAGTTTCTCGGGGTAGGCCGCCGCAATGACTTTAGGCGTAATTTCACTAAACACTAAAATGGCAAACGTCACCACCAATGTGCCTATCATCAGCACCCACTCACCTTCGCCGAACAATTCAACCGTAATAATGGTGACGAGTGTAGCGGACGCGGCATTAGCGAAGTTATTACACAGCAAAATCACGCCGAGTAGCTTGTCTGTTTTGGCTAGCAGCGCGCTGGCCAGACGCGCGCCGCGGTGGCCTTCTTTCACCAAATGTCGCAGCCGGTAACGGTTAAGCGACATTAAGCTGGTTTCAGCGACTGAGAAAAAGCCAGAAATGAGTAGCAACAAGGCCAAAATCGCCAGTTGCCACGAGATGGGAATGTTATCCAAAGCGTGTTAAATCAAAAAACATGATGCGCTTAGTTTACCCGTACTTTAGCTTAATAATCAAGCGTTTGAATGATGTAAAACTTATGGCGTAACCTCTACACCTTCTTTGTCGTCATCTTTTTTATTTACATCGCCAATTAAGTTAGCGCGATTCACACCCAGCCACATAGCAATTGGGCAGGCGACCAACACCGAAGAGTAAATGCCAAACAAAATGCCGATAGTGAGCGCCAGCGCAAAATTGTGCAGCACTTCGCCGCCGAATAATAACATCGAACCGACCATGGTTTGTGTCATGGCGTGGGTAATGACGGTGCGCGACATGGTGCGCGTGATGGCGTTGTCAATCACTTGCACCACGCTGGCTTTACGCATTTTTCTAAAGTTTTCGCGCACGCGGTCAAATACCACCACAGACTCATTCACCGAATAACCTAACACCGCTAAAATAGCCGCCAATACGGTGAGATTAAATTCCCATTGGAAAAAGGCGAAAAAGCCTAAGATAATCACCACATCGTGCATGTTGGCGATAATGGCCGCCACCGCAAAACGCCATTCAAAACGAATCGCCAAATAAGCCATAATGCCCACGCACACCAACAGCAGCGCTAAGCCGCCGTTGGCATAAAGCTCATCCCCCACTTGTGAGCCGACAGACTCTACGCGGCGCACATCTACACTTGCATCTGCATTTTTTAGCGCAGTGGTAACAGTTTCTGAAAGTTTGGCAATGGACATGGTCTTGACTAAGGGCAAGCGAATCAACACATCTTGACTGGTACCAAAATTCTGCACAGTGACATCTTTCAAGCCCGTATCCGCAATAGCCTTGCGGATACCTTCAATATTGGCAGCCTGTGGGTAGTTAACCTCCATCGCTGTGCCACCAGTAAAATCTACACCATAATGCAAACCTTTCACAGCCAAAAAATACACTGCCAAAATAAAGGTGAGCAGTGATATTGCCGTGGTTAAACGGCCATAACTCATAAACGGGATATCGTTTTTAATTCTAAATAATTCCATAACTTTTCTCTATCAGGTTTGCTTTTAAATGTGAGATTTAGGCTTTAAAAATTTGCCCAATTGAAAGTTTGGTCACTTTACGGCGATAACCATAAATTAAATTCACAATCGCGCGCGATACCAGCACCGCACTAAACATAGAGGTAAGAATGCCCAGCACATGCACCACCGCAAAACCTTTAATGGGACCAGTGCCAAACATAAATAGCGCCAAACCAGCGATTAAAGTGGTGACGTTTGAGTCTAAAATCGTATCAAAAGCACGGCTGTAGCCCGCATGAATACTGGCTTGCGGTGTATTGCCATTGCGCAGCTCTTCGCGAATGCGTTCGTTAATCAATACGTTGGCATCAATCGCCATGCCCAGCGCCAAGGCAATTGCCGCCAAGCCAGGCAAGGTGAGCGTGGCTTGCAACATAGAAAGTAGTGCCACGAGCAATAATAAATTAACGCCCAGTGCTAATACCGAAACGCCGCCAAATAGCATGTAATACACCATCATCATGACCGCAATCGCGGCGAAGCCCCACAGCGTAGAATGTACACCGCGCTTGATGTTTTCTTCACCCATGCTCGGGCCCACGGTGCGCTCTTCGATAATTTCCATCGGTGCCGCTAGTGCGCCAGCGCGCAACAGCAGCGCGACGTCAGTCGCTTCTTGCACGTTGGCCATGCCCGAGATTTGCACACGGCCACCGCCAATTTCCTCGTTAATCACGGGCGCGGTAATTACTTCGGTACTGCCTTTTTCAATCAGCAAAATCGCCATGCGCTTGCCCACATTGTCGCGCGTCACGTTTCTAAAAATGCCCGCGCCACGGCCATCTAGCGTTACATTCACCACCGCACCGCCAGATTGCTGGTCAGAGCCTGGCCCTGCGTCGGTAATGCGATCGCCCGTCAGGACGACGTTTTTCTTCACTAAAATGCCACGACCTTCGCGGTCTTTAAAATATTCATCGCCAAACGGCACTTTGCCTGCTTCAGCTGCTTTTAATGTTTCATAATCTTTTTTATCTTCATCCACCATGCGAATTTCTAGCGTCGCGGTGCGGCCCAACAGCTCTTTGGCTTTAGCGGTATCTTGCACCCCTGGCAACTGCACCACAATGCGGTCAAAGCCTTGCTGCTGGACTATTGGTTCGGCTACGCCTAATTCATTAATGCGGTTATGCAGTGTTTGCAAGTTTTGATTAAGCGCAAATTCTTGAACTTTTAATTTGTTTGCCTCGCCAATGCTGGCGTTCAGCATAAACTCATTGTTCGACACGCTGTCGGTATAGCTTAAGTCAGGATAGTCTTTGCTTAACAATTTACGCGCTTTTTCCAGCTCGGCTGCCGTTTCAAATTTCACTGCTACTGTTTGACCGTCGCGCGCAATGCCAAAATAGTTAATTTTTTCGCGGCGTAAACTGGTACGGAAATCGCCGATACTGCTCTCGGCAGCCTTATCCAGCGCTGCTTTCATGTCAACTTGTAATAAAAAGTGTACGCCACCACGCAAATCTAAGCCTAAATACATCGGTTTTGCACCAATTGCCAACAGCCAATTGGGTGTTTGCGAAAGCAAATTCAACGCGACAGAATAATCTTTACCCAAGTTGGCGATAAGTTTATCTTTGGCCTTAATTTGCTCGTCAGGGTTGGCAAAGCGCACCTTCACACCACTCGCATCTAGATAAATGCCATTAAATTTAATATCAGCCAGTTGTAAGGTGGCCTCCACTTTTTTCAGTAGCGCTGGGTCGGCTTTAAGTGTGGATTTGGCTGGCGACACTTGTACCGCAGGTGATTCGCCATAAAAATTGGGGATGGTGTAGAGTAGTCCAATTAAAATAACAAGGGCGACGAGAGTGTATTTCCAGCTAGGGTAACGGTTCATAACGCGACTTTTATATTTGTGCTTAAATTGACTTAATAGTACCAGGCGGCAACAAAGTTTGTACGGCGTGTTTTTGGATGTTAATCACGGTGTTGCCCGCAATTTCCACACTGATAAAGTTATCGCCTACTTTGGTGACTTTGCCCACAACGCCACCTACTGTCGCCACTTCATCGCCAGCTTTGAGTGCTTCTATCATGGTTTTTTGCAATTTTGCCGCCTTCATTTGCGGACGAATCAGCATGAAATAAAACAAAACGAAAATAAAAATAATGGGTAAAAAACTCATCAAATTGCCACTTGGTGCGGTTTGTGCAGCGTATGCATTACTAATTAACATGTTAGTGATCCCTTATATAGATAGACACTTAAATTTAAGGCGGAATTTTAACACAGACTTGGCGTGCCTATTGCATCGTGTTTGCAAACGGTGTGGATTATATATCGCCTCGACACATGATCTTACCCTCAAAAGCTGGCGTCTCTAGCTAATGATAAAATCAGCTAAGGGAACTGGAGTCCTATTGGTTTTAGAAATCAGGCCTTAACCGTCAATTAACTTAATGTCTAACCTTGGGGGCAGTTCACTTGTAGCGGTTTTTTATTGGTTAACGTTAATAAGGTATAATCAAATTCATTTTAAAGTTAAGTTTTTTTATAGCCACATTATGTACAAGCACCCATTATTAGACCGCGATAAAATGTCCCCACAGGAGGCTTTGGATGTTTTAATCGAAGGTAATCAACGTTTTGTTAACAATCAAATCTCAAAAAAAGACTTCGAGTCTTTAATCCACCTGACTAAAGATAAACAACATCCATTCACTTCTTTTTTAAGTTGCAGCGATTCTCGTGCTCCCGTAGAAATGCTGTTTGATCAAGCCTTAGGTGATGTCTTTAGCGTGCGTTTGGCGGGCAATATTGCATCAGATAAAGGAATTGGCAGCCTAGAGTTTGCCAGTAAGTATTTAGGCTCTAAGTTGATTGTGGTGCTGGGGCATACCAGTTGTGGCGCGGTAAAAGCGGCGTGCGATAATTTCAGAGAAGGCCACATTGGCGAGATCATTAATCAGATTCGACCAGCCGTGCGTCAAGAGAAGACGGTGCTTGGGTTCCGCGATTCTAGTAACGAAGATTTTGTGGCAAAAGTGTGCGAGTTAAACGTAAAAGTACAAATTAAGCAGATTATGCACAGTAGCGATATTATCGAAGACTTACTAAACGAGAAGAAAATAGGCTTGATTGGTGGTGTTTACAATATAGCAACTGGCCAAGTTAATTTTTTGCAAGATACCTTATTGCTCTAACGGCGCGCTCAAATTTGCAACCGCCCCTATAGGTTGCCCTCTTAAACTTAGGCATTGTTATCTTTGAGCTAGGTTAGATTTAATGTAGGGGCAAGTTTAATGATTATGCTGCGTTTTTGTGTTGTTGTGTTTGCCAAGCTTCAGCGAATTGAGCAGAAAGACAAAAGGCCTACAGGGTTTAATCTGTAAGCCTTTGTTTTATATGGTGCGCCCAAAGAGATTCGAACTCCTGACCCCTTGGTTCGTAGCCAGTTAATTTTAATATTCCCACGACACAGCATAAAACATTAATGGAAGTTAATGAACAATATATTAATATTATTTTGAATAAATTCATAAACTTAAAATAAATTTACATTTATAATTGGTATCCATAAAGATTTAATAGGTTACAATAAAAGCCTATTTACGGTGTACCCATAGGTGTACCCATAAAATTATAATTTGAGATATTGATATGACACGATACCCAAAAGATGGAAAAGGTAGCAAGTGGACTGTTAAAGAATTGGACGCTATTACCAAAGATTGGAAAGGCGACACTATTAATGATAGTGGGGGATTGATTGGTGAAGTTAGAACAGGGGCATCTGATGTTGTTTCAATAGCATTTAAGTATGGCTTCAAACTTCACGGAAAAAAAGTTTGGCATTATTGTGGGCTATATCCAAAAGATGCAATTTCGACAATTCGTGAGGTTAGGGATAGTGCCAGAGCAAACAGAAAAATCGGAGTAGACCCTAGGGTAAAAAAAATAGCGGATAAGATAGTTGAGAAAAATTATGTTGAATCGATTATTA
>CAMDTL010000003.1 GCA_945907735.1 Methylotenera oryzisoli | reverse complement strand
TTATTCCAGTTTCCGTAAGACTTAAATCGCTGAATAACTTCGTCCATTTCTTTATCAGAGAGAATAACGGGAGAGCCTATCTGAAGCGCATAGGTGTATTGTTCACAAAGTCTTTCAACTTCATGTGTAATATTTAATGTCTCTTCAATATCTCGACCTATGACAATCATTCCATGATTAGCAAGTAAGCAAGCCTTACGTTCAATTAATGCTTTAAGGGCTGCATCAGAGAGTGCTTGAGTCCCAAAGAGTTCATAGGGGCTGCATCGAATTGAATTACCTCCAGCCACAGCGATCATATAATGAAACGCAGGAATGTCTTTTCTAAAGAGACTCAGCGTTGTAGCAAAGGTTGAATGCGTATGAATCACCACATTCACATCTTTGCGAGACTTTAGAATGTCATGATGAAAACGCCATTCACTTGATGGTTCGCGTTTAGGGTTTTGTGCAGATTGTATTGACCCCTTAAAATCCATAAATACCATATCATCGATAGACATTGCTTTAGGATTAAGTCCTGATGGAGTGATATAAAATCCATCACGATCTCGAATACTGCAGTTTCCAGAAGAGCCTTCATTTAAGCCTGATGCTTGAAGCTGTAATGTAAGTTCAAGTAATTGTTGTTGTGTAGTTTTCATGAGTAAACAGATTTTAATTCTTGAGGCGAATAAACACCATCTTCCGTAATAATTTTAGTGATGTATTTATGAGGGGTAATATCAAATGCTGGATTAAACGCACGTGTACCTTTTGGTGCTATTTGAATATTAGTTAATTCATTGTTGCTATTTAATCCTTGCATCATTAAGACTTCTTCTTCATGCCTTGATTCTATAGGGATATCAAAAAAGTTTTTTGTAGCATCAGTATCTATAGTTGACTTAGGTGCTGCCACATAAAATGGAATGTTATTTTCAAAAGCGGCAATGGCTTTTAAATAGGTACCAATTTTATTACATACATCACCATGCATAGAAATGCGATCAGCACCTACAATCACAAAATCTACTTCACCTTTTTGCATTAAATGTCCACCAGCATTATCGCTAATTAAAGTATGAGCAATTTTATGTTGCCCCAATTCCCAGGCTGTTAAGTGGGCACCTTGATTACGTGGTCTTGTTTCATCAACCCACACATGAAAATCAATTCCTTTGTTATGTGCATAATAAAGAGGGCTTAGGGCCGTTCCATAATCAACGGTTGCAAGCCAACCTGCATTACAGTGTGTTAATACTTCTAGAGGTTTTTTATTAAAATTATTTTCAATAAAATGAAGTCCCTGTTTCCCAATAGATTGATTTGTTCTAATGTCTTCGACTAAAATTGTTTTAGATAAAGACCATGCCGTTTCAAAACGTTTTTCAGCAGAAATAGATTGAAGCTTTTCATTCATTCGATTGACTGCCCATTGAAGGTTTAAGGCAGTAGGTCTTGATTGGACAAGACGCGATGATGCATTTTTTAATGAATCATCTGAGGGATTATTTTTCATAGCGAGTGCAATGCCGAATGCCGCTGTGACCCCGATTAAAGGAGCTCCACGAACTTCCATTATTTTGATTGCATTGATAATCTCATCTAGAGAATGAAGAGATTTGGTGGAAAACTTATGTGGCAACTTAGTTTGGTCAATAATATATATCTTAGATTCGGTTGAATCAGTCCATATTGTCTGAAAATCTTCACCATTAACCTTCATAACAACCCTAAATGACAGAGAACTCAATAGTCTTATGCTCTACCAACTGAGCTAATCTCCTAGAAGTCAATATTTTACTTGAAAACAGGTACTTCAAACGGATTCAAGAAGTTCGATTTTAGGGGGTTGGAATAGTTGTGTATTAAATTAGCTCCACCACGGTTTTACTTAAATTGTTATGTTTTTGGAGTAAACTAGACTAAAAATGATTAAACCTTTTCCACAGTTATAGGGTCAAAATCACTTATATTCCTTCAAAATCCTTTTAAGTGAAAGTGACTAAATGGGAATTTTCTTCTAAAAGAAAGCTCTTAAAATTATGAAAAAATTTCACACAGTGATAATTGGAGGAGGTTGTCTTGGAACCGCGAGTGCTGTTTCGTTAGCAAGGCACCTAAAAAAAACCAACGGAAATCCAGCTTCAATCTGTTTAATTGAAAAAAATGTATTAGCAAGTGCATTATCTATTAGGCATTCAGGTATTGTCAGGGCTGCAAATGCTGATAATGTTGCCGCTAAGCTAGGCCAAATTTCAACAGATATGTGGAATAACCTGAAAGATATTTGGGGGGTTGAAATTGAATTAGAAAGATTCGGGGCGCTTTGGATTGCGGCGAAAGATGAAAATTCGACAAATCCAAAATGGGATCAATTAGCTAAAGATTTGAAGTCAATTCCTATTAAATTTAAAAAAATAAATAAAGACGCTGCATTAAAAATTTGCCCCGACTTTATTAATTTATTTGATGATGAAGTTTTTTATCATGAACCTGAAGCAATTCAACTAGACCCAGCTTATGTAAGAAAAGGTTTATATGACGCCATTAATCAGTCTGATGTTTCATTTTTTGAAAAAGAGGAAGTCATAAGATTTAAAAAAGATGCAAGTGACAAAATTACCGAAATTATTACTACAAAGCATGTCATAAAAGCAGACTATGTAATTAATGCTGCAGGACCATGGAGTTCGAGTTTATTCTCAAAACTTGGTATAGCTGTCCCAGTCAGTGTTGAGCCCGTATTCGTTGTAAATTGGTTAAACAATCTAGCAACCCACAAGATTTCAATGCCTATTATTGCCGATTACGTAAATCGAGCTTACTTTAGGAGCTGGCGCGATGGAGAAATTCATATGCATCAACCGAGAAAAAGAGGAATTCATGAGACTAGTACAACTTTTGCTGATAATCCACTTTCAGTTATAGGTGCGGATTTTATTAATGATCCAGTTAATCAAATCCAAAATTATTCTCAGATAAAACAATATGAAGATATTGCCCATAAGCGATTTAAAAATTTAGATCATGCTGTTTTCTCTTCAGGGTATCGCTCATATTTTGATATTACACCCGATCTTAAGTTCATACTTGGGCCTGATAATAAAATTAAAAATTTAATACATTGCTTAGGGTCCGGTCAAGCCTTTAAATTTGCACCTGTTTTTGGGGAGATGATGGCTCAATACATTCTAAAACCCGGGCTGTTATCTCAATATGGGGATTCTTTTTCTATTAAAAGATTTGATAAAACTTATATGAAGAACTTTTGGAAAAAAGTTAATGGCAAAGAATATTCCTTTTATCAAGAAAATAGTGCGTTGTAATTCTTTATAAAATCTTCTCATTAAATCAAAGCTATTGATAGGCTAAGATAGATCTCTTGCGATTAAACGGGATCTGTGAGTCCGCTTTTTGAGTCTTTGAAAATATCTCCCAGACGCCAGCATTTACTAATATTTGTTTGCCAGTCAGCACAGCCTAGAGTTAAGTAAAAACTATTTTGGAATTAATTTGACACAATAGCAAATTATAAATACTGTAATAATCACCTTAATTTAACAAATTTTTTTTATCGATGCATATCTCAAAGCAACCTGTTTATAGAAAACTTATTGAGAGAGGTTTATATATAAAACTTCCCTTATTAATTGTTGTTATTTCTACATATATGGGGTTTATATTGTTAATTGCATACAAACCACAAATTCTCTCGCAATCACTCGGAACTTCTGTTGTTTCTCTGGGCTTAGTGATGGGTATGGGCCTAATATTCATTATCCAATTTGTGACGGTGTTATATGCAGTTTTGACTAATAAATTGATTGAGCCTCTTATTAGTAAGCTAAGAAAGCTCATAAAAATCATTTAATTATTAAATCTTAAAAGTAAACTATGGCTATATTTATGTTTTTTATTTTTCTATCGCTCACATTGTTTGTGACATATTGGGCCGCTAGACATACAAAAAATTTAAAGACTTTCTATGCAGCAGGTGGAAATATAACTGGATTACAGAATGGTTTAGCAATCTCTGGAGACTTTATGTCGGCTGCTTCCTTTTTAGGTATTTCAGGGTTGGTATTCAGCGTTGGTTTCGATGGATTAATCTATTCCATAGGTTTTCTAGTTGGTTGGCCGATAGTCTTACTTTTAATAGCCGAGCCACTTCGGAATCTTGGAAAATATACTTTTGCCGACTGCGCATCTTATCGATTAAAACAAAAACCTATACGCATTTTATCTTCATGTGGCGCCCTTACCACCATTATTTTTTATTTAATTGCTCAGATGGTGGGGGCTGGAAAATTAATAGAAATTTTATTTCAAATACCCTACATTCTTGCAGTAATAATTGTGGGTTCAATGATGGTGTTATATGTAACTTTTGGTGGAATGCTTGCAACAACCTGGGTACAAATTATAAAAGCGATATTACTTTTATTGGGGGCTTCTATTATTGCTTTTTTAGTTTTATTCAACTTTCATTTCGATTTAACAGCATTTTTTAGTCAAGCTATTCAATTACATCCTAAAAAAATAGCAATTATGGGGCCAGGTGGGCTTATCACAGATCCTATTTCTGCTATATCTTTAGGACTTGCACTTTTGTTTGGAACGGCTGGATTCCAAACATCCACCTTGGTCAATTGCCACATCAACCACGACTGAGCCAGTGCGCATGAGTTTAAGCATATCTTTAGAAATTAACTTAGGCGTGTTAGCTCCCGGAATCAGCACGCTACCTATTAATAAGTCGGTTGTAAGAAGCTGCTCGCAAATTTGTTCATGGCTTGAATATTCAGTGGAAATAGTATGACCAAAATAATTATCTATCTCTGTTAACCGAGATAGCGAAATGTCCATAATAGTCACTCTAGCCCCCAAACCAATAGCCATGCGAGCAGCGTTAGCGCCCGCAATACCACCACCTAGAATAAGAACATTAGCAGCAGGTACACCAGGCACACCTGCTAATAAAATACCAGACCCACCTTGTGATTTTTCTAAATAATGTGCACCAACTTGGATTGACATTCTTCCAGCCACTTCTGACATGGGTTTAAGTAGCGGTAATCCACCATGTGCATCAGTCACAGTTTCATATGCTATAGCAATACAATCTGCTTCAAGGAGAAGTTTTGCTTGTTCTGGGTCTGGTGCAAGATGTAAATAAGTGAATAAAATTTGTCCCGAGCGTAACATTTTACATTCTGAGGATTGTGGTTCTTTAATTTTAATTACCATATCTGCGTTAGCAAATACTTCATCAGCTGTTCCAATAACTTCAGCACCAGCTTGCAAATATTGCTGATTACTGAAACCTGCGCCAACGCCTGCATGCTGTTCAATGAAGATTTGGTGACCGTTTCGCGTAAGCAAAGCTACACCATTTGGTGTAAGACCAACTCGATACTCATGATTCTTAATTTCTTTTGGAACGCCAATTCGCATAATTATGCTTACATTTTTTAATTTAAGGTCTAAGTGTCAAAAGTTTTGACGGTGGTGTGCTTCGGTGTGCTTCAATAAATCTAGGTTGTCGAATCCGTTAGAACCATTGCAGCATATAGCAGCTAGGGTAAGACACGATAAAATTTACAATTACTGCGAGTCCTTAGTACAATCAAGTACAGAAAAGCAAAGTCAAAACCAGCCTTTAGAGAATGGTGCTAATGGTGAATGGGTGAATGATTACGAACGCGCTTCGAATGGCGAATAACTTAAAATAAATTAATGAGGTAAACCATGACGGCTAAAAAGAAAGCAGCACTTACAAAACAAGATAAGCAAGCTGAAAGTAAACGTTATGCAAAGGCGAGTATATCAGCTTCGACAATGAGCGCAGTTTTATCGGCAGACTTTACTAAAAACATGCTTCCTGATGTTGACCTGGCAGAGTTGATAAATGCGTTAAGCGACAAAATAACCACTATTCAAGATGGCGATATGAAGCCGATGGAAGCCATGCTAATTGGCCAAGCGCAAGCCCTGCAAACCATGTTTGTAGCATTAGGGCGTATGGCAGCCTGTAAAACTAACTTGCAACAATACACTGCGTTTATGAATGTGGCACTTAAAGCGCAAAGCCAAAGCCGTGCAACTATTCAAGCCTTAACCGAGCTTAAATACCCAAAGCAAGCCACCTTTGTAAAACAGGCGAATATTGCAAATGGGCATCAACAAATTAATAACGCGACCAGTACGCACGCACCCGCGCACGCGAGAGCAATTGAAAATCAACCAAACGAACTATTAAGCGAGATGAATCATGCGACACTGGACACCAGCGGAACGGCAACGACAAGCGGAACTGATAAGGCAATGGCAGCCGTGGCAACACAGCACAGGCGCACGCACGACTGAAGGTAAGGCTAAGGTTTCACGCAATGCGTTTAAAGGCGGGCTAAGGCAACACCTAAAAGCGCTTAATCAATTATTGCGCGACCAGCGCGGCGCGCTAAATGAAATAAATCAAACTAAGCTTTGCTAGTGGGGGGGTGAAAATGTTGAACAACTATTTTCTAACTACCGATTACGACCCACCATTGTCATAAACATCTTGAAAAAAAGTAATTTTCTTACTCGATAAAAAAACAGTCACATTCAATTTATTGGGGTAACTTTAGGGGTAACCTCAATATTTATATTTTGTAATGCCTTATGTTTAAAGGATTGCAAGCGACTTTATGAATCTCGCTCTCCCGCCATAATTATAGTAAATAAGCCACTTTATAGTGGCTTATTATTTTTAACCATCCAAAAAACCATCTTAAAGCAAGTTGAGGGTGTTCTGAATGATGTTTTAAAGTATCTGCTGCATTAGGAGCGACTTAAACAATCAAAAAATCACTTGCTGTTAGAGTTGCATGTGAATCAATGCCAATAATCGCCACTTCAATTGGTGATGATTTAGTAGCACTTCCATCCGCATCGTAATAGAGCTTACCAGTAGTGGTGTTATAGATTAAGTATTGTTTAATAGTCGTAGCTGACTCTAAATCGGGGGAAGTCCACGGCAGCGTTTATAATGAAAATGTATAAAACCCATCAATTAAGCAGGGCTCAGCGCCACGCCTAGCCAAGTCAATTAGATACACTGCAAGGTCCTTGCTTTGGGTTGTTCAACCTTAATTGGATTCTCTTTTAAGGTCTGTTGTGCTAGGTCAGCCGTGTTGTTGACCATGACTGCGACGGGGGCTTCTTCTGCCGTCTTCTTCTTGTCTTCCGCTTTCTTGTCTTCCTCTTTATTCGCCTTCGACTCGTCTGGTTTGGCACTGTCCTCACTGTTGGCAGTCGCCACTGGCGCTGCCGATTTGTCTTCGGCCGGTGCCAGCTTGGCTTCGGCCAGCTCAGCCGGCTTGCTGTTAGTGGCATAGCTCGCACTATCCGTGCTGGCTGTGATCTTTGTTTCCATCACCGCGGGCGCCGTCACCGCTGATGTGGGAGCCATTGGCTCAAAGGCAGTAGCCAGCGGGGTGAAGGTCTTCGTAGAGCCCACTGGAGCAAAACTTGCCTTGGTTGTTAAGGTGCCAGTCGCTACGTCGAAGACGGCCGGGGTATACATCAGCATCACGGCGGGGGTGAAGCTCGCCTCCATAGGGGTGTATCCAGCAGTGACAGGTAACGCCACTTTGATGGAATTGGTCACCGCTGTGGTCACCACTTGTGCTGCGGTCTTAACGACCAAGGTTTCAGTTGCAGCCTCAGCAATTTGCATAACAGCAAGGTCTGTCGCGTCTTCTGCGGCCGTAGCCAATTGGGTTGCGGATTTGGCGGCCTCGGCAGCGGCTTTAACTAAAGTCGTGGCTTGCGCTACCGCCTCGGACGTCCCCATTTTCATGGCCGCCTCGACTGCTAAATTTGCCACCTTGCTGGCAGCCTCAGCGCTTTCCGCTGCATTTTCGGCTTTGGTCACAGCTGCTTTAGAGCTCGTGATGGCTGCCTTGGTGCTGGCCGTTGTGGCGGCGGATGCGCCAGCGGTGGCAGCGGTTAGGCTTTTGTTTGCGGCTTTCGCTGCCACTGCCGTGGTGTTTGTCATGGCGGTGGCCGTCGCGGTGTCGCTTACTGCAACAGCCGCATCACCAGCGGTTGTTGCCAGAGATACCTTGATGAGAGCTGTCGTTAGGGCCTCTGAGGACCCTGATACCTGCGCTTGATGGACCGCCATGGTGGCAGCTTCAGCGGTGGCGGTGGCGGTCTCCGATGCGTCTGAGACAATGAGTCCCATCGCAGAAGTGCTACTTACTAGCATTGAAGCCAGCACATTAGTCGAGAATGCCAGCGCGTCTGCCGCTGCCGCTTGGGCTGCCGCTTGGGCTGCCGCTAGAGCTGCCGCTTGAGACGCTGCTAGAGCTGCTGCTTGAGACGCTGCTAGAGCTGCTGCTTGAGCTGCCGCCGCGGCATCGGCCCCGGCACTGACGGCAAGCATAGCATGGGCGACCGTGAGGGCGTAGTTCCCACTGGCCGCGTCGTAGTTGGTGTTGGAGGCGGCACTAGCTGTGATCGTCGCGCTGCCAGCACCGATGATGGTCACCGCGCCGGTGCTGCTGTCGACCGTGGCCACCGCCGTGTTGCTCGAAGCGTAGCTGATCGTTCCCGCACCATCAGTCACGCTCGCTGCCTGCGTATAGGCCGCATCACCATAAGTCTTACTGGCATCGGCCCCGGCAGTGACCGTCGGCGTGGCTTTGCCTACCG
This sequence comes from Methylotenera oryzisoli, assembly GCA_945907735.1. Taxonomy (GTDB): domain Bacteria; phylum Pseudomonadota; class Gammaproteobacteria; order Burkholderiales; family Methylophilaceae; genus Methylotenera_A; species Methylotenera_A oryzisoli_B. The sequence continues at coordinate 152,939 of CAMDTL010000003.1, read as the reverse complement.
TGAGGGCGTAGTTCCCACTGGCCGCGTCGTAGTTGGTGTTGGAGGCGGCACTAGCCGTGATCGTCGCGCTGCCAGCACCGATGATGGTCACCGCGCCCGTGCTGCTGTTGACTGTGGCCACCGCCGTGTTGTTCGAAGCGTAGCTAATCGTCCCCGCACCATCAGTCACCGTCGCTGCCTGCGTATAGGCCGCATTGCCGTAGGTCTTGCTCAGCGCAGAGCCCGCGCTCACCGTCGGCGTGCCCTTGCCCACCGTCAGCGCATAAGAACCACTGGTTGTAGAATAACTTGCATTTGCGACCACATTCGCCGTGATGGTGGCACTGCCCGCACCGATGATGGTCACCGCGCCCGTGCTGCTGTTGACTGTGGCCACTGCCGTGTTGCTCGAAGCGTAGCTGATCGTCCCCGCACCATCAGTCACCGTCGCTGCTAAAGTATACGCGGCATCCCCGAATGTTTTGGTTTGGTTGGAAAGCCCACTCACTGTGGGCACCGTCAGGTTATTGGGATTTGCGAATGTGACATTACTTGCTCCAGTCAAAAATAAGCGATTACCTGTGACTGGGATGTCCGTCCCGCTCGCACATGTCGTGGTGGATCCACCATACCCGCAATTCGTGGGCGTAGCGCTGTCGTAGGTGAAGCTGCTGTGGACAGTGGCCCCGGTTTCACCAAAGAAAATCCAGCGCCCATTGCTCGTAGTGATGGAAGCACTGCTTCCGCTATCGGTAGTTAACCCTTTGCCATGTAAAGCTATGGCGGTGCCACTGGCCCCCGAAGTTATGGGATCATATAGAACAATGCTACCATTTGTGCTAGCCGTGATGGTCCCTGAAGTGGACTCAACACTGTCGAGAACAAGCCCCCCTTTCCAACTCTCTGCCGCAGTATTATTGCTGACGATGCTGATGTTGCCAGTATTGGTCGCAATCAATGCATCATTACTGAACCCGGTACTCACCCCGCGAGACGAGGCGTAGTTTGTTTGCCCGTAAATGGTCAGGCTACCTGAGGCTGTATAGATTTTTGCACCCGAATCCCCCCCCCTTGTGAAATATACACCATCGCCATAGGCATTATTGGCCCCCAGTTTGGCAATGCCGGTGACCGCAATACTGCCGGTGGTCGCTTCCAGCGTATAAAGCGATAAACGCGTGCTTGTGTCAACACCGTCGTTCCCGTTTCCCCACAGGTTCACCCCACGCACAATACCAGTTGACGAAGGGGTGTTTGCCTCGCCCCAGAGCGTGATATTTCCAGCGCTGGAACTGAAGCAGGAACTGTACATTTGGAATGCCTCGGTTTGGCTACTTCCAGAGTAGGTCCCAGATTTTACTTTGATGGTGATGTTTCCCCCGGCCGTTACCAGCGCGGCATTGGTCATATAAAAACCAGTTGTGCCATAAACCGTGTCGGTGGATGTCATCGCCAATCCGTTGTAGCCACGCAAGTACGAGTCAAAATTAGCGCCGCCCAGGGCCTTGAACTCACCACCGTTGGTCTTGAGGATCGAATACCAGTCAATCACCACATCGCCGCCATCTTCGGCGGCATTACGATTGGGGTTGAGGTGAAGATGGAGCTTGTTGGCCCCGGTAGCCGAGATGGAAACAGAATCCACCAGAATCCTGCGGCTTGCATTTAGCCGCAGCGTCACATCGCCGGCATTCAGCGTGGGCGTGATGCTAGCAGTCACTTTGATGTCGCCGCCATCGCTCTGGCTGGAGCCGTCCCCAGTAGCCACCGTGACATTGTTGCCGTTCTGTAGTGCGGTGGTGATGGCTGACGCTAGAATTACGGATGTGGCAGAGGGCGTGAAGCTAAAGGGGGCTGAAGACGGGAACGCGGTGCCACTCGTCGAGCCGACGCCAATCGTTACGGTATACGGGTCAAGAAGCCACATGCCGGGTTTTCCGGATAACCCCTTTGTTGCAACCGCAATCCCCGCAGTATCCAGCCAATGGCCCGAAGTCTCGATGCGACCACCATCGCCGCCATTGGGGCCGCCTTTCGCTTCAAAGCGGCCGTGGGCGCGGGTGATGGAAGCGGGGTTGGTGATGTCGGACCAGGCGACCACGGTGCCGCCGTTGCCCTGATCTGTCGCGTTGGCTTTGAGCTTCGCCGTGGGCGCGATGGTGGTGGTCACGGCCTGTCGCACTGTAGGATCAGTATTTTGCCACGAACCGCCCACTAAGACCTCGCCCCCGCCGGTGGCGCCACTGGCAGTGAGATGGGCGCCGTCTTCAATCGCCACCGTGGTGCCGATCACTTCAATATGGCCGCCTTGGGACGTTGTGCTTGAGGCGTCAATCCTACCACCCACCCACGTCTGGCCGTCAGTCATGTCGCCCATCAACTTGATGTTGCCACCACAGCCGTCTTCGTTTTGGGCTACAATCGTGCCAGTGTTACTGACGTTGCCGGCCTCGAGTAATACTTCCCCTCCCAACACCTTGATACCGGTTGCGCGGATCACCCCGCTATTATTAACAACCCGATCTAAAGCCCCCTTGGCCTCTCCGGCACTTAAGGTCACCTGCGCGGCTTGGAGTTCCCCGCTATTGTGAATGCTGGTCTTGAGTGCCGCGTCGGTGACGCGGGCACGGATAAGACCGTCGCCAGTGACGTTAAGCGCAACCGTGTTGCCCGAGACGAGGCTAACGGTGGTCGCAAAGACTGATCCTGTGTTATTGAGGTCGTTGGCGACCAAGTTCACACTACCACTGGCGTTAATGAGTCCTTGGTTCAGTACGCTGCCGAGGCCAGGGTCAGTTAGGCGGTAATTGGCCGCCAAGAAGTCGGCGTCATGGAGACGCATGGTGGAGGCTAGAATACCACCCACATTCACCTGACTGTGCTGGCCAAACAGGATGCCGTTGGGGTTTAATAAAAACACCTGGCCGTTGGCGTTGAGCTGACCATAAATTTGCGTCGGGGTGCTGCCGGAGATGCGATTCAATGCAACGGCCTGACTATTGGGCTGAATAAAGTTAACGCGGGCTTGGCTGCCGATGTCAAACTGTTGCCAGTTAAGAGCGGCCTTGTGTGAGGTTTGATGAATGTTGAGCGCGCTACCACTGCTGCTGATGCTGGCACTACCAACACTGACCACGCCGCCACTGGGTAAAGCATTGGGGTCAAGGGCGTAGGCTAGGGGTGTGCCAAGCGGCAAGCAAGTCGCAAGTAATCGTAGCAACAATTTGGACACAGGCTGGCCCTGCTGCGGGCAGCCCGTCTTGGCACGTCGTTTCGACACCACCCATCCCTTCTTGGCTACCAGTTGTAGCCAAAGTTCGCCCAAATACGGGGCCGGTCGTTGTCAATTGGGTTAGGTTTTTCATGAAAGGCCCAAGCAACCACCACCGAGGCAGTGTAGCCCTGTGTATGCTGCCAGTCAAGTGAGGGGGAGTTAGGCTAGATTTTGGGGAGGCAAGTTGATGGAAGATCTCCTGAATTTTGTGTAAACATCGGTTAATCACTGCTGAGGCATCCTCTCCTCAAGCTGGATAGTAAACCCATTTAAAGCAGGCTGGTAATTGATATTAGGCATTTAGCGTGCCAAACTATGTGTATGATTGAAGCATGCGAATGAAAGGTCGCCTAGAATGAATCAAATACAAGAACACGCGCCAGCCACACCTACGCTAAAAGAGGCGTTTTGGTATTGGCTGAAACTAGGGTTTATCAGCTTTGGCGGACCTGCGGGACAAATCGCCATCATGCACCAAGATTTGGTAGAAAATAAACGCTGGGTGTCGGAAAAGCGTTTTTTACATGCGCTGAATTATTGCATGCTGTTGCCTGGGCCTGAAGCCCAGCAACTGGCCACTTATCTCGGCTGGCTCATGCATAAAACACGCGGTGGCTTGATTGCTGGCGTTTTGTTTGTGTTGCCATCGTTGTTTATATTAATTGCCTTGAGTTATATTTACATGCGTTTTGGTGATGTGCCTGCAGTGGCAGGTGTGCTGTATGGGATTAAGCCTGCGGTGGTGGCGATTGTGCTATTTGCGGCATATAGAATAGGCAGCAGAACCCTGACTAATCCAGTGTTGTGGGGTATTGCTATCGCGGCATTGGTGGCGATTACATTGTTTAAAATAGCATTTCCATGGATTGTGCTAGCGGCGGCTAGTATTGGCTTTTTAGTCAATCGCTTGCAGCCGCAATTGTTCGCCAATAGTGGCGCGCACAAAGCCAGCAAAGTGAGCTATGGCAAAGCTGTCATCGATGACGATACACCAACACCAGCGCACGCAAAGTTTAACTGTAAAACAATGGCTAAATTTATGGTGATTGGCTGTGCTATTTGGCTGACAGCTATGCTGCTATTGGTCTGGTGCTATGGATGGGATGCGATATTTACCCAAATGGCGTGGTTTTTTAGCAAGGCCGCACTACTCACCTTTGGCGGTGCCTATGCGGTGTTACCTTATGTATATCAAGGTGCGGTGGTGCATTATGCATGGCTGACGCCAGCACAGATGATGGATGGTTTGGCCTTGGGCGAAACCACGCCAGGGCCGCTGATTATGGTCGTTGCGTTTGTGGCTTTTGTCGGTGGCTGGGGTCACTCAGTATTCGTAAACCCATTTGCTGCGGCGCTTATGGCCGCTTGCATCGTCACTTTTTTTACTTTTTTACCTTCGTTTATTTTTATTTTTGTGGGTGCGCCATTGATTGAATCTACCAAAAATAACCTTAAATTTATCGCGCCACTCACTGCCATTACGGCTGCGGTAGTGGGTGTGATTGTGAGTTTGGCGGTATTTTTTGCACAACATTTAATTTGGCCAACAGGCGTGTCTTTTTCTGATGGCCTGCAAGCCAATATTGATGCGGTCTCCATGGTGGCGATTTTGATGGCGATTGTGTTGCTGTTTAAATTTAAATTAAGCGTGATTAAACTTATCGCTATTTTTGCAGCAGGTGGTTTGCTGTATCAATGGTTTGCTTAAGGTAAAACAAAAAAGGAACGCATTTATTTTTAGCTAGTTAATTTAAGCTCTGAAATAAAACAACTCAATACATAAGGGTGCTTAAGGCGTCTTTCTTATTGAGTTAATTGGCTGGCTGGCGTATTTTTTGCAGGATAATTGCTGACAGTTCTTCCACCGAGCGACTGGTAGAATCTGCCCAAGTGATGTTATTTTTAAGCATTAAACGTTCTGCTGTGGCAATTTCTTTTTTACAGTTTTCTAGGGATGCATAAAAACTATTCGGGCGGCGTTCGCTGCGCACATTGTGCAAGCGCTCGGCTTTAATGGTGAGGCCAAAAATTTTGTGTAAATGTTTATACAGCACTCCAGGTAAGGTGCCGCGCTCAAAATCTTCGGGAATCAGCGGGTAATTAGCGGCTTTAATCCCAAATTGCATGGCCAAATACACACTGGTGGGGGTTTTTCCACAGCGCGACACGCCAATTAAAATCACTTCTGCTTCTTCAAAGCCATTGTTGGTTATGCCGTCATCATGATTCAGTGTAAAGTTAATTGCTTCCATACGCTCATGATAATTAGCGCCCATGACGCCATGCGCAATGCCTTTACCAGTGAGTGGCTCTTGCACTAGTTCTAAGCCTAAAGGGTCAATAAACGTTTGAAATAAATCAATAAAATAGGCATTGGCTGTTTTAATCAGTAGGCGATGCTCAACATTGCCCAGCGACATAATCACCACCGGGCGCATACCGTCGGCCACTTCGGCAATTAAAATGCGCTGTTTCACTTCTTCAATCTTAGCGATAGAATCGGTGAATGGCGCACGCACCTGCGCAAAGTTGGTTTGGGGAAAGTGCGCCAACAACTGCCCGAGCGCACCAGCAGTAATGCCTGTGCCGTCGGAGATGAAAAATACCGTACGTTGCTGTAACAAAATGGCGTCGGCTTATTGCTTAGTCAAGCGTTGCCAGGTGGCGACCACTGTATCTGGGTTAAGCGAGACTGACTGTATGCCTTCTGCTACCAACCATTCAGCGAAATCAGGATGATCAGAAGGGCCTTGGCCGCAAATTCCTACATATTTACCTAATCGATTGCAAGTCTGGATGGCCATTTTTAGCAGCACTTTCACCGCGTCGTTACGCTCATCAAAGCTGTTGGCCATGATGCCAGAATCGCGATCTACGCCCAAGGTGAGCTGGGTAAGGTCGTTCGAGCCAATTGAGAAGCCATCAAAATAGGCTAAGAACTGTTCGGCCAACAATGCGTTAGAGGGAATCTCACACATCATAATCAAGCGTAGACCGTTTTCGCCACGTTTGAGGCCATTTTTTGCCATAATGTCAGTGACTGTTTTGGCTTCTTCTAGCGTACGCACGAATGGAATCATCAACTCTACATTGGTTAATCCTATTTCATCGCGCACTTTTTTCATGGCTTCACATTCCATGGCAAAACACTCTTGAAAGTCTTCCGCCATGTAGCGCGCTGCACCGCGAAAACCCATCATCGGATTCTCTTCGTCAGGCTCGTAAATTTCGCCACCAATCAATTTTTTATATTCATTCGATTTAAAGTCTGAGGTGCGCACAATCACTGGTTTTGGGTAAAATGCGGCGGCAATCGTGGCCACGCCTTCGGTAACTTTATCAATATAAAATTGTTTAGGCGAAGCATAACCACGCGCGCGACTTTTAATCGTATCTTGAATCGCTTTGGGCATGGCGTCCATATTTAAAATGGCTTTAGGATGTATGCCCACCATGTTGTTAATGACAAATTCTAAACGTGCCAAGCCCACGCCGTCATTCGGAATTTGTGCAAAGCTAAACGCCATATCAGGGTTGCCCACGTTCATCATGATTTTGCATGGTGGTTTTGGCAAGGCACTGTTGGCTTGACTTGAAACTTCAAAATCAAGTGCGCCGTGATAGACAAAGCCTGTTTCACCTTCGGCGCATGAAACCGTGACGACTTCACCTTCACGCAATAAATCTGTTGCATTGACAGAGCCCACAATCGCAGGAATTCCCAGCTCGCGTGCAATAATCGCGGCATGGCAAGTACGTCCGCCACGGTTGGTCACTAGGGCGGAAGCGCGTTTCATGACGGGCTCCCAGTTGGGATCCGTCATGTCAGCCACCAGCACGTCGCCTGGCTGCACTTCATGCATTTGTGCGGGGTCTAATACGATTCTAACGGGACCAACGCCTACTTTTTGCGTCACTGCGCGGCCAGCTACCAACGGCACGGCTGAATGTTTTTGCAGTTTGTAAGACTCAGTCACGTTTTTAAGTGACTCTTGTGATTTTACTGTCTCGGGGCGGGCTTGCAAGATATAAAGCTTGTTGTCTAGACCATTTTTCCCCCACTCAATGTCCATGGGGCAGCCGTAATGTGCCTCAATGGTCATGGCATAAGTGGCCAGCTCTAAAATATCTGCATCGCTAAGTGAATAAACGTCAGATTGTGCAGGGTCAACGTCGACAGTTTGCGTACTTTTACCAGCTTGCGTAGCGTCGCTAAATACCATCTTAATGAGTTTGGAACCCATGGTGCGACGCACAATAGCAGGTTTGCCTTGTGCGAGTAATGGTTTGTGTACATAAAACTCATCGGGGTTTACCGCGCCTTGCACCACAGTTTCGCCCAAGCCATAGCTTGAGGTAATAAACGCGACATCTTTAAAACCAGATTCGGTATCAATGGTGAACATGACGCCTGCACAGCCAATATCGGAGCGTACCATTTGCTGTACGCCAGCCGATAAAGCGACATCGGCGTGCACAAAGCCTTTGTGTACGCGGTATGAAATGGCGCGGTCATTGTAAAGTGATGCGAATACTTCTTTAATGGCGTGGTTGATGTGATCCAAGCCATGAATATTCAAAAACGACTCCTGTTGCCCGGCAAAAGATGCGTCAGGTAAATCTTCTGCTGTGGCAGATGAACGCACCGCAAAGGTGGTGCCAGCCGCAGAATTGTCTGTTAATCGCGCATAATTTTCTGCAATGGTGGTGTTTAGTGCGTCAGGAAAGGGCGCGTCCATAATCCACGCGCGAATCTGTGAACCGCATTTTGCCAGCGCTTGTGTGTCGTCCGCGTTGAGCGCATCCAATAAAGTATTAATTTTTTTATCTAAACCGTCTTGCGCTAAAAACTCACGATAGGCATGTGCAGTGGTTGCAAAGCCAGTAGGCACGCGGACGCCCTTCGCGGAAAGTTGCGAAATCATCTCGCCCAACGAGGCGTTTTTACCACCAACTGTGCCTACGTCGGTATTGCGAAGTTGTTCAAATGGAATTGCGTGCGCTGTCATTCTTTTCCCTTAAATTTTGCGGTGCGACAATTAATATGGCATTTTGCCAAAATAGCGTACTTTTGTCACGTTACATTGGATGGATCGCGCCAACTTGAACGTTTGCGTTAAAATAGCAGCCAATATGAGCGCACAATCCAATTCTAAAACCAATAAAGTCATCGTTACCACCTGCGCAAGGCTGCACATGGGGTTTTTTGATTTGAGCGGTAGCGCAGGGCGCATGTTTGGTAGCTTGGGTGTAAGCATAGACACACCTTGTACGCAGATAGAAATTTCAAAAAGTGAAAGTAGGCTAATTGAGGTTAAAAGTAGTAAAAATGTTGTTAAAATCGTCGAAAATTTAGTTAGATCATTCAATGTTGAAGAAAATTTTTCACTTAAAATAGTGCAAGTAATTCCCGAGCATGCGGGTTTAGGCTCAGGCACGCAAATGGCGCTGGCAATTGGTTCAGGTTTAAATCAGCTATTTGATTTGAATTTATCAGTAGCGCAAATTGCCGTAAGCGCACAACGCGGCAGGCGCTCTGGCATTGGCATTGCGGCTTTTCAGCATGGCGGTATTTTGGTGGACGCTGGTCGCAACGAAACGGCGGAGTTGCCAGAAATCATCGCGCGCGAATGTTTTCCATCTGCTTGGCGTGTATTATTGGTGCAAGATAGTGCGCATATGGGCGTGCATGGTGTAGCCGAGTGGGATGCTTTTGCAAAATTAAAACCAGCTCAGCATAATTTGCGTGGTTTGGTGTTGCAGCATATGTTGCCCGCACTACAGCGGGGAGATTTGCTCACATTTGGTGCTTATATGCAAGATTTACAAGCTTATAATGGTGACTATTTTGCGCCGATTCAAGGTGGTCGCTATGCGAGTAAGGACGTGGCGGAAGTGCTGGCTTGGCTACAAGCCAATGGTGCGGTGTGTGTGGGGCAAAGTTCGTGGGGCCCAACTGGATTTGCAATTTTAGAAAATGCAAGCATGGCGAGCCAGCTGAAGACTGTAGTTCAGCAAGCGTTTGTAGCACAATCAAATTTAAGTTTTAGCCTGTGTTGTGGTAATAATCGTGGCGCGCAAATAGAGAGAAAGTAGCTAACTTTATGAAAAAAGTCTCAATTTTACATGTATTTACCGCTGCTAAAAACGCCAGCCCATTTGATGTGAATATGGCGTTTGACGCGGGTTTTGACAAAATGATGCCATACACCAACTTGACTTTAGATGAAGTTGCGGCATTGACGCAAGATGCAATTTTTTCACGTAGCGCGAGTGGCTTAAAGCGTGAGGCGATTTTTATCGGCGGGCGTGATATTGATTTGGCTATAGATATGCTGGATGCCGCTAAAAAAGCTACGTTTGTGCCATTTCAAATATCGATTTTTGCGGATCCTTCGGGCGCATTTACTACTGCGGCGGCGATGTTAGCTAAAGTGGATTTTCACTTAAATCGCAACTTTAAAACCAGCTTGAAAGATAAAAAAATTGCCATATTTGGCGCAGCAGGGCCTGTCGGCGGCTGCGCGGCAATTATTGCCGCCAAGCAGGGTGCGCAGGTGCAATTTGTTGCGCATAGAAGTTTGGAAGCCGCGCGCATCAAAGCTGCTAATTATAATCAGCGTTATGGCACGCATATCGCTGCCGTTGATGGCACCACAGAAGCTGCAAAACAAGCCGTTTTGGATGCTGCGGATATTGTGTTGTGTGCTGCTGCTGCTGGCGTTCGTGTGATTTCTGCCGAGCAAATTGCACAGGCTAAACGTTTAAAAATTATTGCCGATGTCAATGCCGTGCCGCCAAGTGGTGCGGAGGGCGTGGCGGTGATGATGGACGGCATTGAGATTGCGGGCGCGCATGTGTTGGGGATTGGCGCGCTGGCGATAGGTAATTTAAAATATGCCACGCAACATCAGCTTTTAAAACAAATACTTACGACAGAAAATCCGTGCTATTTAGAATTTATGGCGGCGTTTGAAACGGCACGACACTTAGCCAGTAGCTAAAAGTGGCTAAATTCATTATCGCGGCACCTTCTGCCCGCGGACTTGCAGAGGCTGCGGTGGCTTGTGGGCACCAAGTGATCGCGCTGGACGCCTTTGCAGATGCGGATACGCAAGCGATTGCTGCACAAGCTTTTAAGCTAACATTCAATGAATTTGGCGGTGATTTTTGTTTGGATGAAACGTATTTCAAGCACGTTTTTTTACAAATCAATTTGGCAGAAATTGACGGTTTTTTGTACGGAAGTTTGTTCGATCATGCACCAGATTTATTGGCTTGGGTGGCCGAACGTGTTCCGCTGGTGGGTAACGCGCCTGAAGTTATGTGCGCAGCGAAAAGATTTGGGTTTTTTAAATTACTGGATGCATTAAAAATTACGCATCCAGAGGTGTGCTTATCGCCGCCTGAAGCGCCTGAAGATTGGCTTTGCAAGAAAATTGGTGGCACGGGCGGTAGGCATATTTGCGCGGCCAATCAAGTAGACCTACATTTCGTTAAGCCTAGCGCTTATTTCCAGCGTAAAATGCCAGGCAAGCCAATCTCCATGCTGTTTGTGGCCGACGGTAATATAGCGCAAACGATTGGTTTCAACCAACAATTGATTGCGCCAACTGATGCAATGCCTTTTCGCTTTGCGGGAGCGGTGAGTAATATTGCCCTGCAGCCTAATATCTATAAGGATTTCGAGTATGCTGCGCAACAATTAACTAGGGCTTTAAATTTACGCGGTATCAACAGCTTGGATGCAATGTTAGATGGCGATGCGCTGTGGATGCTGGAGCTGAACCCAAGAGTAAGCGCAACTTTTGAGTTGTACGAAAATCTGTTACCGCGCCACTTGCAAGGCTGTGCGGGCAGCTTGGAGGAATCTCTGCCACAACGGAAAACTTCAAAAGCACAATTGATTTTGTATGCAAATGAAGCTGTGAATATTCCCGCCAACTTTGTTTGGCCACATTGGGCGGCGGATATTCCTGCGTTAGCAGTTGGAGAGTCCAGTATTAGCATGGTTAAAAATATGCCGATTTGCAGCGTATTTGCACAAGCGGAAAGTGCAGAAGTGGCGCAGAGTGTAGTGCAGCAACGTGTAGAAGCGTTAAAAGAAATGCTCAAAAATGACTAAAAACAGCTCAAATAGAGATGCGCTACGGCCAAGTATCCATGCGGCTTGCAGGCCATTGGTTGAAAGCCTTATTGCGCAAGCTGAAAACTTAAATATTGGTGTTTCGCAGCACGTTAGCGGCGCGACGATTGTGGACGCGGGCATTCAATATGCAGGCAGCGCGGAGGCGGGACGGTTAATCGCAGAAATTTGCATGGGTGGCTTGGGAGATTTGCGTTTTGAGCAGGGTGCAACTTTTAAAAATTGGCCTTTGAGTATTCATGTAAAGTCTGACAACCCAATATTGGCATGTCTTGGTAGCCAATATGCGGGTTGGGCGCTGCAACACGAAAAGTTTTTTTCTTTAGGTAGCGGGCCTGCGCGCGCTATCGCACAGCGTGAAGAGTTGTTTAAAATATTACATTATCAAGACAGTAGCGACGCCACCGTGTTGGTGCTGGAAACCGACAAAATTCCGCCCACAGAAATTATCGAAAAAGTCGCGCGTGATACGCATATTAAAGCAGAAAATATCACCTTTATTTTAACGCCGACGACTAGCATTGCAGGCGCAACTCAAATCGTGGCACGGGTTTTGGAGGTGGCGCTGCATAAGGCGCATACCTTGCATTTCCCACTAGAAAATATTGTGGGTGGCAGCGGTGTTGTGCCTTTGCCGCCTGTTTCTAGTGATTTTTTAACGGCGATGGGACGCACTAATGATGCGATTTTGTTTGGCGGGTTTGTCGAATTAAATGTGAAATGCAGTGATGCAGAGGCCGAAAAACTGGCACTGGCTTTGCCCAGCAGTGCCTCGAAAGATTACGGCAAAACCTTTGCCGAAGTATTTAAATTTTACAAAATGGATTTTTACCAGATTGATCCGCTGTTATTTTCGCCAGCAAAAGTGAAAATCACTAATCTAAAAACGGGTAATATTTTTAATGCGGGCGAATTTAGTGCGACATTAATCAATATATCTTTTAGTAATTAAAGCAATTAATTATTAACAATACTTAAAGTAAAAAATTAATGAAAATAGTGGTTTGTACGGATGAGATAGGTTGGCATGGCGCGCAGTTAAAAGCGGCTTTGGCAACGCGCGGGGTGGAGGCGGTTTTTGTGTCGTTGCAAGATTGTGTGCTTGATTTATCGCAAGCAAAAGCGCATGTAAAAATCCCACATTTTGATGTGCTGCCGAAAGCGGCCTTTGTGCGCGGTATCGCGGGCGGCACCTTACAGCAAATCACCACGCGGCTTAATATTTTGCACATGCTAAAAGTGCTGGGCGTAACTGTTTATAACGACGGCAAGGCGATTGAGCGCACCGTAGATAAAGCCATGACCAGTTTTTTGCTGCAGCAACATGGTGTTGCCACAGCCAACACTTGGGTGTGCGAATCGCGTAAAGAAGCACATGAAATTATAAAAGCACATGAAAAGCTGGTGATTAAACCCTTGTTTGGCTCACAAGGACACGGCGTGCGTTTGGTAGATAAAACCAAGTTGCCATTACCGATGGATGCGTTTGTAGATGGCGTATTTTATATGCAGCAATTTATAGAAGCCAGGCATGATTACCGCGTATTTATTGTGAATAATCAATCAGTTGCGGCAATGAAAAGGTCTGGCGAAACGTGGTTGCATAATGTGGCGCAGGGTGCGAAATGTGAAAATATCTACGAAGTCGATGTACTGGAGATTGCTATGCAGGCCGCATCAGTGCTAGAGATAGCCTATTGCGGTGTAGATGTGATCCGCGATAAAAATGGCAAGTTATTTGTGCTAGAAGTGAACAGCATTCCCGCTTGGCGAGGCGTGCAGGGCGTAACATCAGTCAATATTGCGCAAACTTTGGTAGATGATTTTCTAAGTAAACTATGAACAGTTTTGAGTTAGCCAATGCCTTCAAAGCCGTTTGTATAGCAGAGCTTGAAGCACTTAAGCCTGGAAACGTGCATATATTTGCAGATGGACACGGCATGACGGTGCAAGATTTTATTGCCAGCGCTGAAGCTGTTTCTGAAGTGATTGCTAAACCAGACTTAGGTTTGGGTGAGCGCATTTTATTAAGCGTGCAAGCGACGCAAAATGCCGTCAACATGAACACTAATCTAGGCATGGTTTTGCTATGTGCGCCGCTTATTCAAGCCAAATTAAATAGCCTTAACTCTAGTGCCATGGTTGGCGCGAGCACTGGACTGCAAGCAAATGTCCATGCGGTTATTAGCGGTACATCTATTGAAGATGCAGAAGCTTGTTTTGCGGCGATTCGACTGGCAAACCCTGCTGGTTTGGGTGCCACAGAGGCGCACGATGTGCATAAGCCTGCCGATTGCACGCTACTGCAAGCCATGCAACTTGTAGCCAATCAGGACAGCATTGCCCGCCAATACGCCAACAACTTTGCCGATGTCTTTGATGGCTTGGCTTATTATCAAAAAGTGTTGGCACAATGGCAGCGTCCAGCTTGGGCAGCTACAGCGCTTTATTTGCACTTTTTAAGCAGTTTCTTAGATAGTCATATTGTGCGCAAATATGGCGAGACGATTGCTAAATTGGTACAAAACGAAGCGGTAGAACATGCGGTAGAATTTGACAAAGCGTTTAACCCAAAAAATTATCAATCTGCACTGATGATATTTGATGCCGCGCTTAAAAAACGCGGGCTAAACCCAGGTACGAGCGCAGATTTAACGGTGGCAACCTTGCTTTTACATGCGCTCATGTAAACACCTAGCATGATTGAAAGCCATGTTGAAAATAAAGTTTTTAAGTTACAATGTGCGGCTAGATTTTGTATAAGTGTTAAATTAATTTTTTAGGAGGATGCAATGGCAAATTTATTAGACCAACTTAAAAGCATGACTACGATTGTGGCCGATACTGGCGACGTAGAGGCGATTAAAACCGTGAAACCCGTGGATGCGACTACTAATCCATCATTGCTACTTAAAGCCAGCACATTGCCGCAATATGCGCATTTAATTGATGAATCCATCGCGCACGCCAAAAAACTAGGCGGTAGCAAAGCAGCGAAAATTGAAAATGCAGCCGACAAATTGGCCGTGCTCATCGGTATCGAGATTTCTAAAGTAGTGCCAGGCCGCATCTCTACTGAAGTGGATGCACGTTTATCATTTAGCCAAGACGCAATGGTGGCCAAAGGCCGCAAATTAATTCAGCTTTACCAAGATTCTGGTGTGGGCAAAGACCGTGTGTTGATTAAATTAGCGTCAACTTGGGAAGGTATCAAAGCGGGCGAAATTTTAGAAAAAGAAGGCATTCAATGTAACCTGACATTGTTATTTGGTTTTGGCCAAGCGCGGGCCTGTGCTGAGGCGGGCGTATTCTTAATTTCACCATTCGTCGGTCGTATTTTAGATTGGTTTAAAGCTAAAACTGGCGAAACGTATACACAAGAAACTGATCCGGGTGTAGTTTCTGTACGTGCCATTTATGCTTATTACAAAGCACACGGTTACAAAACAGTGGTCATGGGTGCTAGCTTCCGTAATGTTGGCGAGCTGATTGCGCTTGCAGGTTGCGATCGTTTAACTGTTTCACCAAACTTATTGCAAGACTTAGCAGCAACCGAAGGTACATTAACACGTGTATTGACTGATGGCGGTAAAACAGCAGATGCACCAGCCAAAATGACTGAAGCGGAGTTCCGCTTTGAGCTAAACCAAGACGCAATGGCAACTGAAAAGTTAGCAGAAGGCATACGTGGTTTTGTGGCAGATCAAATTAAACTGGAAGTGGCATTGGCAGAGAAGCTCTAATTTAGATACGCCTGCGAAAATGTCAGCTATCAAATTAGTTTCAAATCTAGCGGAAGTCATGTTAAACCGTAACTAAACTGTAATAGTTATGGTTTAACATTGACAACATCAAGCTAGGCACTTAATATACTGGGCTCAGCTTTAAATGCGCTATAAGCCAATAACAGCCTTATTGCTGGCGCTGTTAGCGAATAATTTTAGTTGTTAGTTTGCGGTAAAATATTGTTACCATTCAATTGGTTACAGTTTTAAATTAATTTAACACTTTAGTTTAATAAGTTTTAAATATTTATCTTAATAAAAATTTTTAATCGGAGAGTACACCATGGCACAAACCCAAATGGCATTAGATTCATTAGATTTTGACGCGACTGTAGCGTTGGCAACAGCAGTTGCACCACATGTAGATATCTTGGAAATTGGTACACCATGCATTAAACATAACGGTATCAAAATGCTTGAAACCTTACGTGCAAAATTCCCAAACAACAAAATTTTAGTTGATTTGAAAACAATGGACGCTGGTTTCTACGAAGCTGAGCCGTTCTACAAAGCTGGTGCAGATATCTGTACAGTTTTGGGCTGTGCTGATATCGGTACAATCAAAGGTATTATCGATGTTGCAAACAAATACGGCAAAAAGGCACAAGTTGACTTGATTAACGTGGCTGATAAAGAAGCACGTACACGTGAAGTGGCTAAATTAGGCGCGCACATCATTGGCGTGCATACTGGTTTAGATCAACAAGCTGCTGGCCAAACACCATTTGGCGATTTAGCTATGGTAGCTGGTTTGAAATTAGGCGTTGATATTTCTGTTGCTGGTGGCGTTAAAGCTACTACAGCTGCACAAGTACGTGACGCTGGCGCTTCAATCATCGTGGCTGGTGCTGCGATTTATGGCGCTGCTGATCCTGCTGCATCTGCTGCAGAAATCACAAAAATCGCTCACGGTTAATTCAAATTAATCAATAAGCAATTATTGATGTGAGCTAGTAAAAATCCCGACCCAGTGATGCGTCGGGATTTTTTATTTTAATGGGTAAAGGGAATTTAAGATGGACAATCAAAAATTAATTTTAGGTCGTTTAAGCACGATTTTATCTGAGACCGATAACAGCAATGCGGCAAAACTAATGCAGTTAGTAGATGGTGCTGGCCGCATATTTATTGGTGGTGCAGGCCGTTCTTTATTAGTTTCACGCTTTTTTGCCATGCGTTTAGTGCACAGCGGTTATAACGTTAGCATGATAGGTGAGGTGGTGACGCCAGCGATTAAAGCCGGCGATTTATTGTTATTGGTTTCAGGTTCAGGTGGCACTGAGACATTGCTGCCATTCGTTAAAAAAGCTAAATCTGTAGGTGCTAAATTGGCCGTGGTTTCAATGAAAAAATCATCTGCCATGGCCGATGTGGCCGACTTGACTATTCAAGTCGGTAACGATGCTAGCTTCCCGCTTACACAAGGCATGCCAATGGGCTCACAATTTGAGCTTTCAACACTGATTTATTTAGAAGCGATTATTGCGGATAATATTTTCGCCAAAAGTTTGACCGAAGAAGGCATGCGCGCGATTCATGCTAATTTGGAATAATACTTTTACTTGAGTGGTGGATTGTAACGAGTGGCTGTGCCACTCGTCTTTTCGCCTGCTCGGGCATAGCCCAGCACTTTTGTATCGTCAAGATGTCTAATTTTTTAGCTACAAAATCATCATTCAATTATTTGATGTGATTTTTAAAAAAGGAGAATAAAAATGGCAGTTATTGACCGTGTACTTGTAGGAGAGGCGCTCGTTATTGAAGACCGTGCAGATGGTAGCGGTCTAGATTTTTCATGTAGTACATATTGATCTTGTTATGGGGCCGCGAGGCAGCCCAGCAGAGCAGGCGTTTTGTCGTGCGCTTACAGACCATAAGGTCTGCGGGCAAGCTGGTTTTGCAGTTTAATATATCGCTATACCAGTAATGACAACTGTTGGGCAGTAATTTCGCCGTTATGCAGCGCACTGGCCACTAGCGCACCTGCAACTCCAAGCTGCTGCAACGCCAATACATCTTTTATATTTGTTACGCCACCAGCGGCAAAAATATTAGCAGCTTCTTTCCGTGCCAGGTTAAGCTGCATTAACGTTTGCAAGCGTGCAATATCTGCTCCCGTTTTACTGCCCACATGATTGAGCGTCATGCAAATGACATCGTCTGGCCAATACAAACCTGTCGTGTGTAGTTCTACCGCCCCAAGCTCTGCGTTATCTAGCTTATCCAGCGACAATACGTGCTGGCTCTCGTAGGCATCACTCAATGCCCGATAATCTTGCAATGTGTGAACAAGCTCGCTACCAAAAACCGTGCGAATATTGGCTTGTGGCGCATATAAAATGCGTGCATTTACATTGCGTACGCCGTTATCTACCCACCAAATTACTTGTGGATAGTGCTTGCACAGTGTTTCAATCAGTTCGATATGATTGCCTGTGTCTGTGATTGCATCAATATCTGCGATATAGATTGTTTGAAATGGGTATAATTTTAATAAGCCTTCAACGATGCTATGCGGTTCGCTAGAGGCACTTAAAACAGAGTCTATAGGCTGGTATAACGCGCGCTGGCCGTATTTTGCATGTACTACTTGACCCTGCTTTAAATCGATTACTGGAATAACGTGCAAAATAAGCCTATCAAAAAAATATTTGTGTGTGAGTTTATCACTAGCGGCGGCTTAAATGGGCAGCTGTTGCCAGCATCGCTTGCGTTAGAAGGCGCGCTGATGCGTAATGCCTTGCTGCGCGATTTATCTAGCCTGCCTTATCATGTCAGCATGACGGTGGATGTGCGTCTGATTCCGCCGTGCTGTGAACATGTGCTGGTAAACGCTAACGACGACGTTTGGCAGGCGTGGGAGGCGCAAATTAAAAATGCTGATGCGGTGTGGTTGATTGCGCCAGAAACGGCAGGAGTGCTGCATTATTTAACGCAATTGGCAGCCCGACAAGGTAAGCTGATACTAGGTTGTGGGCTGGATAGCATTAAAATCACCAGCGAAAAAATGGCGACATTTTTAGCTTTGGAGCAAGCTGGCATTGCGACAATTCCTACTTACACTTTTGAACAATGGCCCAAAAGTCATTGGAGATGGCTGGCTAAGCCCAATGACGGCGCGGGTAGTAGTGATGCTGCCTGCTTTAATAATGCCGATGATTTGCAAGATTGGATAGTGCGCAATGATAAACAGCACACGCATGTGATTCAACCGTTCCAACTAGGTGATTCTGCCAGTATTTCTTGTGTGATAAAAAACGGTAAAGCGCAGCTTTTAAGTTGCAATACGCAAACAATTGAGATTAACAATCATAGGCTTAGCTACAAAGGTGGTGTCGTCAACGGCATGCGTCAACACTGGGTGAAATTTGAATGTGTAGCCAATCAAATTGCAGAAGCGCTGCCTGATTTGGCGGGTTATGTCGGCATTGATATGATTGTCGATCATGATACAATTATTGTGGTCGAAATCAATCCTCGCCTCACCACCAGCTACGTGGGTTTACGTGAATCTATTGGCTGCAACCCAGCCGAGCTCATTATCAACACGCTCACGCGCCCAGGCTTTAAATGGCCGAAATTGCAACAAAATTTGGTCACAATTCATGTCTAAACTTGCCAACCCCACACCTATCATCGGCTGGGATATTGGCGGCGCGCACTTAAAAGCGGTTTTGTTGGATAAAAATGGTGCTGTCGTACAAATATTGCAGTTACCTTGTCCGCTTTGGAAAGGCCTAAATCATTTACAAGTTGCAATGAATGAGGTGCTGCAAGCCTTTAAAATAGTGCCTGCTGAAGCAGGTCAGGCGGTGACCATGACCGGTGAATTGGTGGATTTGTTCGCCAATCGTCAAGCTGGCGTGATTGAAATTTCGAAGCTAACGGCAAAGTTATTAGGTAAAGACACTTTATTTTATGCGGCACTGCCTGCTGATAAGGGCGGTTTTGTGACGTTAGCGCACGTTGCGGCGAATACAGGCGCCATCGCATCCGCTAACTGGCATGCCAGCGCCAGCGTGCTTGGAAGTTACGTTGCAGACGCATTATTCATCGACATTGGCAGTACCACGACGGATATTATTGCGATAGAACGTGGCAAAGTGAAAAGTATAAGCTTAAGCGACGCAAGCCGCATGGCTGATGACGGCTTGATTTACACTGGCGTGGCACGCACGCCAGTGATGGCGTTAGCGCAAAAATTGGCGGTTGAAGGCGTTGAAGTGAATGTTGCTGCAGAATATTTTGCCACCATGGCGGATGTTTATAGATTAACGGGTGAACTTTTGCCCGAATTTGATAGCGCTGAAACTGCCGATGGAAAAGGTAAAAACTTGGTAGAAACCGCGCGGCGTTTAGCGCGCATGATCGGGCATGATGTGGAAGATAGGCCATTGCAAACTTGGAAAAACTTAGCAGAAACTTGTAAAAAATTACAGCTGCGACAAATTAAAACTGCAGTTTTGAAGCATTTGAAACCCGGTATACCTATTATTGGCGCAGGCGCGGGCAGTTTTTTAATTAAGCAATTAGCAGCAGATTTAAACTGCAATTTTAAGTATGCTTGTGAGTTAATATCCATGCGGCCTGCAGAGCATGTAAATTTAAAATTACAGCGCGATTTAGAGGTGTGTTTTGCCGCATTTGCGGTGGCTAGTTTGGCGCGGAAATATGCTTAAGCACGATTTAACTTATCATCACGATAGTGCGTTGCTGTTTGAGCGCATCAAAAACCTTGCTTGGCCGATGTTGCTAGATAGTGGCCAAATGCTGGACGTTAGTACTGGAAATCCTGGCAGCCAATATGGGCGTTACGATATTCTCGTGGCTGAGCCCTTTATTACGCTGGTGACGCGTGGAAAAATCACCACCATTACGCAAAATGGCGAGCTAAAAACTTCTGAAGAAGATCCATTTGTGTTGCTAAAAAATATACTCAAGCAATATCCAGCGCCAAAGTCTGAGTTGCCGTTTGCTGGCGGCGCCGTGGGTTATTTTGGCTACGATTTAGCGCGACGTATCGAAAAACTGTCAAGTAATGCCATTGCGGCTGAAGCAATCCCAGAAATGATGGTCGGCATTTACGATGGCGCGATTATGGTGGATCATCGCGCGCAGAAAACGCAATGGGTTTCACATGCTTTAAATGCACCAACACATGCAATCTGGCAGGCGCTGCAAGGCAGCTATATCCAGACCAATGACCATGCGCCTTCTGGCGCATTAAATTTAGAAAATAAACCAGCTCAATTTGAAGTTAAAACGCCCATTACTGCCAATTTATCACAAGCACAATACAGGCTAGCGTTTGACAAAATTAAAGCTTATATTACCGCCGGTGATTGCTACCAGGTCAATTTGGCGCAGCGTTTTTCAGCCGAAGTGACGGGTGATAGTTGGCAGATGTACAAAAAATTACGTGAGATTAGCCCGGCGCCATTTATGGCGTACATGGATTTACCTTTGAATGAGAAAGAGCATTTTCAAGTGCTTTCAAACTCGCCCGAGCGTTTTATTCAAATCACAGGTAATCACGTAGAAACCCGTCCTATTAAAGGCACACGGCCACGTTCTAGCAATCCAGAAAAAGACTTGGCCAACTCAAATGCGCTATTGGCGAGCGAGAAAGATCGGGCGGAGAATCTGATGATAGTGGATTTATTGCGTAACGATTTAAGCAAAAGCTGCGAAAAAGTACAGGTAAATCAGCTATTTCAGTTACAAAGTTTTGCCAATGTGCATCATTTGGTAAGCATTATTGTAGCCAAATTAAAAGTGGGAAAAACAGCTGTCGATGTGCTGCGGAGTTGCTTTCCAGGCGGTTCGATTACTGGCGCTCCCAAGTTGCGTGCCATGCAAATCATTGAGGCACTGGAGCCACATCGACGCGGAATTTACTGCGGTGCGATAGGCTATGTTGGTTTTGATGGCGACATGGATACCAACATTGCGATTCGCACCGCCATTGTATGTAAAAATAAGCTTAGCTTTTATGCGGGCGGTGGTATAGTTTCAGATTCGGACGCGTCAAAAGAATACACCGAAACGCTAGATAAAGCGTCTAGTTTTACAACAATAATAAAGTATTTTACGAGGCTGTGATTAAGGCCTCTTAACTATAAAAACAACAATAACCCAAGCCTTTTTAAGGGATGATAACAACTGAAAGTTAGGATAATTTTTACTTAACTGATTGAGTAAAAATGATAAGTCATGGTCACATTGGAAAAGCAATTTAAAAGGAGATCCATGTGGGTAGTGAAAATCGGCGGTAGCCTTTTAGGCTCACCAGAGTTGGAGCGTTGGTTAGAGGTGGCTGCAAAGCATAGCGATGGGCATGTCATTATCGTGCCAGGTGGCGGTATTTTTGCTGACGCGGTGCGAGCAGCACAATTACAATCCAAAATTAGTGACGCTTGCGCGCATCAGTTAGCAGTATTGGCGATGGATCAATTTGGTTTATTGCTGGCCGATATGAATCCCTTATTAGCAACGGCAAGTAGCGAGATGGAGATTGATGAGCGCACTTGGCAGCATCGTGGCATCGTCTGGCTACCCAGCAAAATGGTGTTGAATTCTGATAGTATTCCTAAAACTTGGGACATGACTGCTGATAGTTTGGCCGCTTGGTTGGCGCACAAGCTTGGTGCAAAACATCTTATTTTAGTTAAATCGGATAAGCCAAACGAAAAAAGGCTTAGTCTTAAAGCCATTATCAATGATGGGCTGGTTGACCAAGTATTTGGCGACTTTGCGCTAGATAAATTATTTTATCCGTGGATTGTTAAAAAAGGTGATTGCGTGCATTTTGAAGATGGCATTGATGAGCAAAAATTGAGCAGAGTCTGCTCTAGTGTTGTGTGTTAGCGCATTTTTATGTCCAGAATTTCTGCCAAAATTTATAATGAAGCTGAAACCAAAGCAAGGCTTGAAAACGAGCTGCCACATTGGTTTTTTGAGGATGGCTGGATACGCCGCAAGTACAAAACCAGCGGCTGGAAAGCCACGCTCATGGTCGTCAACACAGTCGGTCATTTGGCAGAAGCAGCATGGCATCACCCCGATTTAACCGTTTCTTACGCGTTCGTGATTGTTAAATTATGCACACACGATGCCAAAGGCATTACCGATAAGGATTTTGAGTTGGCGGCCAAGATTGAACAAGTGATAGGCTGGCAACCTGCGTTGGAAGGCGGCGCATTAGAGGGCACGCCGAATGAGGATCAGCGGTTCAAGTATATCAAGTATGATGAGAAAATAGACCAAAATTAGCCTTCGGCACACCATTAAATTTACGCATATGACGCTTGTTTTGCTTCGCTTAATTTACTCTTTCTCATACTGGTGATTTGAATCTGTCGTACGTTTAAACTTGCGGCTACCTTTGCCGCAAACGCCTTGCACGCACACTCACACAGAAGCCCTGCGTTGAACATCGGCAGCGGTGCTGGGTGCGTCGGGCTTGATGTCTGGCATGGCTAATGTCTCTGGCCTCAGGTTCGCAGCTAGCTCTCATTGAAGAACGGGTCTGGCAATGCTGGATTTCTCAGCTTTGCGGCGGCACCCGCGCCAGCGACCGGGAGACCCGTAGGGTCAAGGAGGCCGATTTGCACCAGCACGCTAGCCTGATCCCACAGGATGTGCTCGTAGGAAACTTTTTCACCTTCGATGCCGACAATCACCACAAACACCGCTTCGACCCGCTTCCCAGTGGGCTCGACTCCTGGCAGCATCCAGTCGATCTTGCTGGTGTGCGTGAACGAGATGATGATCTCATCGATAAGTCTTTCTTCACTGTAGGTTCGCGACAGCGTTTCAAACGTGACGTCAGGCGGAAAGAACTGGCCGATTAAGCGGTTCGCGTAGAACGTCCGCACGCCTTGCGGGCCCTGGCCGCCCACCATGGTCGGCACGTTCACTAGATGCGGATTCGGCGCCATGGTTGCCAGCGTCTGGTCGAGGTCGCCAGCCAGTTCCGCGTCCATATGGGCATTGAAGATCGCATCGAGTTTTGCCCGCAGGCTGGGAGATGACATGCTGTTCCTTTCTCTGGTTGATTGTTGGCTAACGACTGAATTCACTGGACTGGCCGCACTTTTCAGCCAGCCTAGTGAAATGATGAGTTAGGAATAGCCGTTGCGAAGGTTGCGAACGAACACGCGGTCATGGTGATTCCTAACGTTCGAAGTAACCGGCCTGCTGCGGCTTCTCGCGGCAGGTTCGGTTGAGTGAAGGGTTGGGTGTATGGCTCATGTGCCACTTATTTTGCGCTCGATTACAGCCGCAATGGCAAACGCTTCCGCGATGGCAATGGTTGCCCAGAAAAGTAGCTCAAGAGCGACGAGCGGCAACGGCTCTCCGAACTGATTGAATGGGGTAAAGAATTCCCAGAACAGGAAGATCATGAAGAACAGCAAACCAGCGAAACGCATTGCCCTCTGGAAAATGCCCGCTGGCCAAGCGACAGACACTGAGCGGTAAATGAAGGCGTGCCCTATGCCGAAGAGCACCATGCCGATGATGATCGGAGTCGGATTCGCAACGATGAGAGGCAAAGGTTCTAGCTGAGTCCAAACAGCGATGAGCTTCGGGCTCTGGATAGGAGAAGATAGAAGGATGCCGCCGCCATTCCAACCGAAGCCAAGCAGGCGGAAGGTGAGCAGCATAGCGATATTCATCGCCACTCCACCCGCGAGGCCAGCAAGTATCGTTCTTAGCACGTGTCATCCCCTTCGAGCAGCAAACATTCCGCGTTCAAGACGCCCAACGTAAAATATACACCGAAATAGGTGTATAACTTGGTAATTGTAGGTGTATGATTTTTATCATATTCAATTTAACTATATGAATTATCATTAATTATGATGCTATTTTAACGGTAATGAGCTCAGAAAATACACCTGAAAATGGTCAGTAGCCAAAACTTCTGGATATTGTACGACAAAAAATACGTGTTAAGCATTACAGTACTCGCACAGAAATGCAATACCTGCATTGGGTTAAGCGCGTTATTTTTGTTTCATGGCAAGCGCCACCCTAGTGAATTGGGTGTGCGGGGTGGGTAGCCCATTGGATGTTTTTTAGCGTTGTTATTCCGCATTTAATGCGGAATAACAAGATGCTGAATCAAGCTCAGCATGATAGTTAAAATAGTATAGCTTCGCGCAATAAAATGCCTGCTCCCCGATTCCAACATGTGAGGGCAGGCCTACAAGTAAATATCCATGCGGGTATTGGCAGTGTTGTATATTAAATATTATTTGTGTATTATAACAATTGTTATAACAGTTAATAATTGTTGGAGGCGCAACATGCAAGGCATTAAACTCACGCAAATCGGTAATTCGGTCGGCCTAATTTTGCCCAAAGAAGTGCTGGCGCGGTTGAAGTTGGAGAAGGGCGACACGGTGTTTTTAACCGATACGCCAGGCGGCGTGGCGATTACGCCGAATAACCCCCATTTTGAAGAGCAGCTTGAAATTGGTCGCCAATTTATGCGCGAATATCGCGATACGTTTAACGCGTTGGCCAAGTAAACCATGCAAGCATGGAGATGGCTGGATAAAGGCCTGCTGGTGACGTTGCACGACGAGAGTTTGGCGATGCATGGCGGCGCTTCTGGCATACGCGATGCGGCTTTTCTGGATTCCGCGCTGCATCGTGCGCCCAACTTGGCGCATTATGGCACGCCAGATTACGCGGAATTGGCGGCGGCGTATGGTGTTGGTTTGGCTAAAAATCACGCCTTTGTGGACGGCAACAAAGGCGCGGCTTTTTTGAGCGTGGGTTTGTTTTTGGCGTTAAACGGCTATAAATTAACCGCCACGCAGGTGGGCGCGACGCTTACCATGCTGGCGGCGGCGGGCGAGCTGGACGAAGCGGCGTTTGCGGATTGGCTGCGCGTGCAGTCGGAAAAGAAATAATGCTCACTAATATTTTGATATTATTAAGTATTGCTCAATTAGCGCTACTGATTTGGCTATTGCTAAAGTCATTTAAAAATAATGGGCAAGCCGAGTTGTTGCAAGCCTTGGAAGACCAATTCGAAACTAAGCATCGCGCGATGTTAATCGATTTAAACGATGGTTTGAATAAGCTGGCAGACCGTATGAATACTAGCTCACATGAAATGAGTGAGCGCATAGGCACGACCCTTCAGGAAAGCTCTACAAGGTTGCGCGACACCTTGAGTGAACAAGGCAAGGTGCAACAGTTGACGGTGAATGACACCATGTTGAAAGCCACCACCACACTCACGCAAAGTATTGAATATTTAGGAAAAATTGTCGATGCGCGGCTGCAAGAAATCGGCGGAAAAGTATCGGAGCGTTTGGAAGAAGGCTTTAAAAAGACCAACGAAACCTTTGCCAACGTGATGGCGCGCCTAGCAACGATTGACGAGGCGCAGAAGAAAATTGACGGTTTGACGGTGAATATGGTCAGCCTGCAAGACTTGCTGGGTGATAAAAAAAGCCGTGGTGCGTATGGTGAGGTGCAGTTGGAAGGCTTGGTGCGCAATGCGTTACCGCCGGACAGCTTTAAAATGCAGCATACGTTTAGCAACGACATGCGCGTGGATTGTGCACTGTTTCTGCCAGAACCCACAGGTACGGTCGCGGTGGATAGCAAATTCCCGCTGGAAAATTACCATAAGATGTTTGATAGCAACTTAGCGGAAGCCGCGCAGAATGTGGCAGAAAAGCAATTTAAGGCCGACATTAAAAAACATGTGGATGACATCGCCAGCAAGTATATTATCCCGAATGTGACCAGTGACGGCGCGGTGATGTTTATCCCCGCCGAGGCGGTGTTTGCAGAGATTCATGCCTACCACCCCGAGATTATTGATTACGCCATGAATAAACGCGTGTGGCTGGTCTCTCCAACTACGCTGATGGCGGTGCTCAATACTGCGCGTGCGGTGCTGAAAGATGTGGAGATGCGCAAACAAGTGCATATTATTAAGGATGAATTAGGTAAATTGAGTAAAGATTTTGAGCGCTTTGATGGGCGCATGAAAAAGCTGGCCGATAATATTCGTCAGGCACACGAAAACGCACAAGAAGTGCATATTAGCAGTCAAAAAATTACGCGTCGATTTGCACAAATTGAGCGTGTGGAATTGAGTAATCAGGCCATGGACTTGTTGGATGCAGTAGAGGATAAAGAAGATTAACGCTATGAATATCAAGATATTATATTTCGCACGCATTAAAGAAGCAGTCAATTATTCGACCGAAGAGCTGGATTTGCCTAGTGATATTTCAACCGTGACTGCGCTTAAACATCACTTGTCACAACGTGGTGCAAATTGGGCCAACTTGTTTAATGGCAAGCAAGTAATTCGCGCCGCCATTAACCATACATTGGTGGATGATTTAGCCAAAATCCAAGCCGGCGATGAAGTGGCATTTTTCCCGCCGGTAACTGGTGGCTAAACGTGTTTATAGCAACCCAGCATCCATTTACTCATGTCATTCTGACGGAAGTCAGAATCTGTTCAACAGTCATACGAGATTGCGGGTCAAGCCCGCAATGACAGAAAGTAATTATAATGACAGTTCGCATTCAAATAGAAGATTTTGACTTAGGCTATGAGCTAATGTCCATGCGCCTTGCAGGGCATGGTTCAAAAGAAAGTATAGGTGCACTGGTGAGTTTTGTGGGGCAGGTTAGAGAGTTAAATGATGGTGACGCGATTAATACGCTGACGCTGGAGCATTATCCTGAAATGACTGAGAAAGCGTTGACTGCAATAGAGAACGAGGCAAAAATGCGCTGGGATATTATCGATAGTTTAATTATTCATCGCGTCGGTACGTTAAAACCACAAGACCAGATCGTGCTGGTAGCAGTCACTAGTGCGCATCGTGGTGAGGCGTTTAATGCGTGTGAATTCATCATGGATTACCTAAAAACCAGCGCGCCTTTCTGGAAAAAAGAAGCCACCAGCCAAGGCGAGCGTTGGGTGGAAGCAAAATTGGCTGACGATGCAGCCAAAGAACGTTGGGAAAGTCACGCTGGGTGAAATAATGAATGGATAAGTTTAAGCTAAGACTATGCAAATATTAAACGCAAACGAATTAAACGCGGCAATTTCATTAACTGATTTTAAGTTTAAAACAACCGCAGAATTACTAGGTGATTCAATCGGTTATCAGCCGCATATTCATGGCTGGGTAGCGCAATCTGAGGCCAAAAAAGCCGCGTTATTTGGCTTAAATTTACGTCAAAGCGGTTTTAATCTTATTGTGTTGGGCGAGCATGGCAGTGGCCGCAGTTCGTTGATGCAAAGCGCGATGCACGAGGTGGCCAAACAAAAATCATCTGCGCAATTTGCTGGCTTGCTTTCGCTTTATGATTTAGTCGCAATTTACGATTTTGAGCAATTGAATCAACCAACTTTAGTGAAATTGCCTGTTGGTGCAGGGCAAAAGCTGCGCGCCGAAATGGATGCTTTTGCGCGCGCGCTCATGTTGGAATTACCCAATTTTGCTACGGCGGAGAATCAGCAGGTGATGTTGGCACTTGCTGAGCAATGGCTGACGATGGCTATTGCATCCTTAGAAAATGCGCTAAGCGATTGTAAAGATTTATTAAATCAATACTTTAAATTAATAAAGCAAGAAACTTTGGCTTATTTAAAAGCTTGGCAGCCGCCGTCAGCTAGTGAGGCAGATAACAATTTAGACGGCTTAATTAACGAGGCTTTTTTTGCGCGTTTTCGTGTGAACTTGCTGGTGGATAATCAAGGCCCCCAGTTGCAAGACTTAAATCAGCCTGTAGTTTACGACAATGATCCTAGCCTGCAATCGTTATTTGGCTGGCTTGAGAGCGCATCTGAATCATCCGTGTTGCCAAGTTTTTCTCGCCTGCGCGCGGGCAATTTGCATAAAGCGGATGGCGGCATGTTGTTGTTGCATCTGCGTGATTTGCTAAACGACGAGCAAAATGGCGCGCAAATGATAGAAAAATTGTACAGATTTTTGCGTAACGGCACACTGCAAATTGAGGATGCGGCTAGTGGCGTACAAAGCGCTAGTTATGTGGCGAATAACACCCTGTTGCCGCTACAAGTCAAGCTGGTATTGATTGCCACGCGCGAAGACTTTTATGATTGCTTAGACGAACAGCCAGATTTTTTCAATCATTTCCCGATAAAAGTAGAATTTGCCGAGCGTATTTTGGCCAATACCGAAAACTATGCCGCGATTGCTGGGTTTGTGGCGCAAAAGTGCGTGCAACACAATACCGCGCACTTTACTCGTGAAGCTGTCGCTGGCTTAATTGGCGCGCTGCAGCGATTAGAAGAAGATCAATCCCGTATCAGCACCAATTTTGCGTTTTTAGAGCGTTTAATGCTGGAAAGTGTGGCATTTGCAGGTGATGTGAGCATCGTCGAGGCCGCGCATGTGCAATTGGCGATTCAAGCAAAATCTGCAAGAAATCGTTATTTTGAAGAGCAAATTCGCGATTCGATTATTGATAACGAATTGCTGATTCAAGTGCAAGGCGCAGTGGTGGGGCAGGTGAATGGCCTTACGCATATAGAGCTGGGCGATGCCAGTTTTGGTTCGCCGATTCGTATTACCGCGCGCTGCTACCCTGGTGGAAAAGGGCTGATTAACATTGACCGTGAAGTGAATATGAGTGGCCCGAATCACGACAAAGGCATTTTTATTTTGCAAAATTGGCTCAGCGCCAGTTTTAGTCATTTAGCACCGCTTAGCCTCAATGCTTCCTTAGTCTTTGAGCAGGAATATAACGGCGTAGAGGGCGATTCGGCCAGTTGCGCGGAACTGTTTGCGTTACTTTCCGCTTTGGCTGGGTTGCCGATTCAACAAGGCATTGCAGTGACTGGCGCGCTGAATCAATTTGGCGAAGTGATGCCGATTGGCGGTGTTAACGAGAAAATTGAAGGCTACTTCAGGGTTTGTCAGGCGCTTGGCTTAAATGGCAAGCAGGGCGTGATTATCCCTAAGCGTAATCAGCGCCATTTGTTGTTGGATAGTGCGGTGGTTGACGCGGTGAAAAATGGACAGTTTCATATTGTCGCAATTGATCATGTATTAGAAGGCATAGAATATTTAACAAGCACGCCAGCAGGCTCGCCAAATAAGGCGGGTGGCAATGCGGCCAGCACGGTAATGGGACATGCAGATGCGACTCTAGCCGCCTATCGCAAGACGCTAGAGAGTAATCAAGCACAGTCCAAAAAGACTTAATTTGAGCTTAAAATTTTCACAAAAAAACTTGCCCGCCATGCCCAGTTTATGGATGGCTTTAGGGCCAGGCATCGTTTGGATGGCGCTAGCTCAAGGCAGTGGCGAACTGATTTGGTGGCCGTATTTAATCGCTAAATACGGTCTTACTTTTTTGTCTTTGCTCATCCCCGCTTGTTTGTTGCAATACCCCATTACGCGTGAAATCGGGCGTTACACCTTGCTCACAGGCGAGAGCATCTTTCAAGGATTTTTTCGCTTAAGCAAAAAATTCGGCGTATTGCTGTGGATTTTGATGACGCTTTCTTTTTTGTGGTTTGGCGCGTTTGCCAGCGCGGGTGGCACAGCGTTAGCGGAGCTCACGCATTTTCCAAAGGACTGGGATGCTAAATCACAAACACTATTTTGGGGTTACGCGACAATAGTGTTGTTTGCGATTGCGGTGTTTTTAAGTCGGCATATTTATAAATTCATCGAAAACCTTATGAAAATAGTCGCGTTAATCACGGTATTTGGTTTGTTATGGGCATGCGCTGAGAGCCAAGTAATACGCGCCTTGCCGAGCTTTATTTCTGGCTTAATGCAAGCGCCCACCACGTTGCCAAACAATTGGCAGGCGGAAGATGCGACCAAATTACTGACTGCGATTACGTTTGCTGGGTTAGGCGGTTTTTGGATATTATTTTATTCATACTGGCTGCGCGATAAAGGCAGCGGCATGGCAGCACATATGCCGCGCATTACGGGTGTTGTTAAATCTGAAGTCGAAACCACGCAAGGCTTCGTACCGATTGATAGCGCGGACAATAAGGCATTGTGGCAGCACTGGCGCCGATTCTTGACTTTGGACATTTCCATCGGTATTTTGGGTAACTTGTTGACGACATTAATGATGTGTTTACTGGCCTGGGCCTTGCTTTATCCAAAAGGCTTAATTCCGCAAGAGTACGAAATTGCCGTGGTGCAGGCGCAGTTTTTTGAGGTGAGTTGGGGCGTATTTGGCAAAGCACTGTTTTTGGTGGTCGCAGCCGCATTTTTGGCAGATACTTGGCTGGCCACAGCCGATGCCGTCAGCCGCACGCAGGCGGATATTATTCATACGCTATTCCCCAAAGCGCGCGCTTACAGCATGCGGCGATGGTATTTTGCGATATTTGGGTTACTTACCATTATTACTGGTTTCACCATGACTTTGGATGCGCCTGGCAGCCTAATTTTATTGAGCGCTATCATTGGTTTTGCTGGCACGGTGATGTTCCCTGTTGCCTTGTATTTGCTCAATCATCGTTTGTTATCGCCTGCGCTACCGAGCTGGGCGCGGCCTTCAGGCTGGTCTGCATTGCTGTTGCTGATGAGTTTTGTAGCTTATTTTTTACTCGCCATGATATTTATTTATTTAAAATTTTGGCATGGCTGAAGAAAAAGACAACAAGTGCCGCCTGGACAAATGGCTGTGGGCAGCGCGTTTTTTTAAAACGCGCAGTCTAGCCAGTGACGCGGTAGAGGGTGGCAAAGTGCGCGTGGATACTGAGCGCGCTAAACCTGCCAAAGAAGTCAAAATCGGCATGCTTATTAACATGCGTAATAAAGATTTTGAAATTGAATGTGAAGTGATGGCTTTAAGCAATGTTCGCCGTGGCGCGCCAGAAGCCGCTCTGCTATTCGCGGAGACGGGAGTGAGTAAGCAAAAACGTGAAAATGCAAAACTGACTAAAGTAGATGAAATTGGCGTGCGCGAACGAGGCGCAGGGCGACCTACCAAGCGACAGTTACGTGACATTCACAAATTTACCAACAAAATGTAGTAAAAATTGTAATTTTATTTGTGTCACCCATATGGGTTATTGTTCGGTTCGCAATAATCAAATCCCTGCAGACTTTGCTAAAACTCGTATGGAAAACTTAGAGAAAAATGCCGCATAATACAAATATTTGCCAGACTACTAAATCGGCCTGACTCAGCTGATCAAAAATGAATTAAAATTTTGGGTAGAAGAATATAGTCCGCAACATCAGGTGAGTTTGGAAACAATGCCTGATTTAACCGCAGAGCAAATTACCTTACACTAAAACTTATGAATAAAATTAGCAAAGTAGTTTTCCCTGTGGCTGGCTTAGGTACGCGGTTTTTGCCTGCTACCAAGGCCAGCCCAAAAGAAATGTTGCCGATTGTCGATAAGCCGTTGATTCAATATGCAGCTGAAGAGGCAATAGCAGCGGGAGCTACAGAGCTGATATTTATTACTGGGCGCAATAAGCGTTCGATTGAGGATCATTTTGATAATGCCAGCGAGTTAGAAGCATCACTTGCGGCCAGTGGTAAAAAAGACCTGCTGGAAGCGCTTAAAGGTATTTTACCGTCGCATGTTTCATGTATTTTTATTCGCCAACCTAAAGCGCTCGGGCTTGGTCATGCTGTGCTGTGTGCTAAGCCAGCCGTGGGTGACGCGCCATTTGCGGTGATTCTGGCCGATGATTTGATTGACGCGGATACGCCTGCAATGCAACAAATGGCAGCTATTTACGCCCGTAAACAATGCTCGGTGTTAGGTGTAGAGGATGTGTTACCTGCAGAAACGGCCAGTTACGGCATTGTGGATGCGTTTAAAATTGAAGAAAATTTATTGCAATTAAAAAGTATCGTCGAAAAACCTAAGCCTGCTGATGCGCCTTCTACATTGGCAGTGGTTGGGCGCTATATGCTAACGCCCAAAATTTTTGATTGCTTGGAAAAAGTAAAGCCAGGTAAAGGCGGTGAGATTCAACTCACCGATGGCATTGCAGATTTATTGTTGCAAGAAACGGTTTTAGCCTATCGCTTTGCTGGCAAGCGTTATGATTGCGGTAGCAAACTGGGATTTATGAAGGCCAATGTGGAATTTGCGCTTAAACATCCTGAAATTGCACAAGATTTTGCAGCCTATTTAAAATCTCTCAAAGCATAGGCAATATTGTTAGTTATGGCAGTCAATCCACTTCAATATTTAGCGCAGGCTGAGTTAATCCACAGCGAGCAAGTGGTGAATCAAGCCATTTCAACTATCGCACAGCACCTCAATCGAGATTATGCACCCAGTGCCCAAAATGCCTCGCCTATCGTGTTGTGCGTAATGGGCGGCGCGGTATTTTTTACGGGTCAATTATTGCCAAAACTACAATTTCCACTAGAGCTCGATTATGTGCAAGCCACACGCTACCATGGTGGAACACAAGGTAAGACACTCAAATGGTTGGTGCGGCCAAAAGAAAATATCCATAATAGAAAAGTGCTGATCTTGGATGATATTTTGGACCAAGGCATCACTTTACAAGCAATTGTTGAACAATGCAGTTTGCTTGGCGCCAGCGAAATAAAGACTGCTGTATTAGTTGAGAAAGACTTGGCCGAAAGTAAGCCAATTCAGGCCAACTACGTGGGCTTGAGCGTGCCTAACCGTTATGTATTTGGTTGCGGCATGGATGTGTATGGTTGGTGGCGTAATATGCCGGCAATATATGCGCTCAATCATGCTTAACACCATTAAGCTGATAAACAGCGCTAAATTAGCAGTGTCAACCAATGTCAATGAGTTGACATAAATGCCGATGATTAATCGACAATCTTAAGTTTAAATATAGTGCTTATTTTTAATTGGATGAATAATATGTCAACAGAGCGATTGGTTACCATGCAATGGCTGGCAGTGGGCGGCGGTGCTGCTTTAGGCGCATGGCTACGTTGGGGTTTGGGCATCGCATTTAATGCCAGTGTGCTGCCTATAGGCACTTTAATCGCCAATTTGGGCGGTGGCTTATTAATCGGCATGGCACTGGCTTATTTCATTGATGTTGCTAACCAGAATGAGTTACGTTTATTCGTGATGACAGGTTTTTTAGGCGGCTTGACAACTTTTTCTGCATTTTCAGCAGAAACATTTAATTTTCTGCAAAAACAACAATACGCTTGGGCTGCAGTGCATATTTCCAGCCATGTGCTGGGCAGTTTATTGATGACCGCGATTGGGTTTGCGCTAGTGCATTATTTATGCCATTCAGCTTAAAAAATAACGCATTTTTATGCGCTGTGAGGCAATATCCATGCAGTCTGCATAGCACCTGTTTTTAAGAAGTTTTAAAACTAGGCATTAACAAAAAAGCCCAGCTTGAATAAACAAGGCGGGCTTTTTGTTTGCTGCAAATGTTACTATTTTTTCAACTATTTTTGAGTCTCGACCATTACTAGAGGCGCGTCTGCAGGCGCTGTAGCGGCGTCTTTTTTCCAGTTAGGTGCTTTGCGTGGCGCTTTTGGTTTTGCAGGCTCAGCGGCTACTGGTGCAGGTTTTGCATCCCCTTTAGTTTCCACCAGTTGTAAGCCACTGGCTGCTAGGTCAACTGGTTTTGCTGGTTTAGCAGGTTTTGCTTTGCGTGCAGCCGCTGGTTTTTTTTCAGCTTTTGCTTTTGGCGCCGCTTCAGCTGTTGCTGTTGTCTCTAGCACGGTTGTGGTTTCAACAGTCACCTCTTTTGTTTTAGCAGGTTTTTTAGCTTTATCTTTAGGTGCAGCTTTAGGCGCTTTTGCAACCTTTTCAACAGCAGGCTCAGGAGCTAATGCTGGCGCGACCTGCACGACAGGTTCGTTTGGCACAAAAGCGGGCGTGATTGCATTTGGATCTCGGTTGGCATCACGGTCGCGATTTTTGTTGCGGTTGCGACCACCACGACGGCTGCGACTCGTGCGCTCTGGACGCGGCGTTTGATTTGGATCAACGATTGAGCCATCTGTAGGCGTAGTGATGGTAGCAGTTTCAGTTTTTTCTACACGGTTTTCAACAGGCTTGTCGGGACGCGGCGTGCGCTTTGGAGGTGGTTGATTGCTAGCTTGTTGTGGACGTTGACCTTGCTGTGGCTTCTCGCCACGATCGCCAGTATTGTTGCGGTCACGGTTATTGGCGTTGCGATCGCGATTTCTATTGCGGTCACGGTCGCGATTGTTGCCACGATTGCGGTCGCGGTTGTTATCGCGTGCAGCTTCACGGGCTTCGCGCGCCGCTTTTTCTTCCGCTTTAACTGCGCCTTCACCGCTTAGCCATTTTTTAATACGGCCTAAAAACGAGGTTTTAGCCGCTTGCGTAGCTGGTTTTTCTCTATTTTCAACAATTGGTGCAGCAGTAGTTGGTGTAATACCTTTTACCAATGCTTCTGGCGCTTTTGGTGTGGCTTCTTCATTTAGGCTGCGCACATAAGCAGTCTCAGCTGGCAGCTCCACCATTTTATAGCTGGCTTGCGAGGTTTCTTCAGTGACGTCGTCATGTTTGATGCGGGTGATGCTGTAATTAGGCGTTTCCATATGCACGTTAGGAATTAATATCACTTCCACGCCCATGCGTTGCTCAATTTTGTGAATATCGGCACGTTTTTCGTTCAGCAAGAAAGTCGCGGCTTCTACCGGTAATTGCACCTGAATAATCGCGCTATTGTCTTTCATGGCTTCTTCTTGCGTAATGCGCAAAATGTGCAGCGCGGTCGATTCAATGCCGCGAATGTGACCAGTGCCGCTGCAACGTGGGCAAGCGGCGTGATTGGTTTCGCCTAAGCTTGGGCGCATACGTTGACGTGATAATTCTAGCAAGCCAAAGCGTGAAATTTTGCCTGTTTGCACGCGTGCACGATCCGCATGTAATGCATCGCGCAGCGTGTTTTCTACATCGCGTTGATTGCGTGGATTTTCCATGTCGATAAAATCAATCACTACCAAGCCGCCAAGGTCGCGCAAGCGCAATTGGCGTGCGACTTCTTCCGCCGCTTCTCGGTTGGTGTTAAACGCAGTTTGTTCAATATCTGCGCCTTTAATCGAGCGGCCAGAGTTGACGTCAACCGATACCAGCGCTTCGGTATGATCAATCACAATCGCGCCGCCAGAAGGTAAACGCACTTCACGCGAGAACGCAGAGTCTATTTGATGTTCGATTTGGAAGCGCGAAAATAGCGGCACCTCATCTTGGTAAAGCTTTACCCTCGCTACATTGCCTGGCATGACGTGGTTCATAAATTGCACGGCTTGCTCGTAAACATCAGGCGTATCGATTAAAATCTCGTTAATGTCTGCGCTGAAATAATCGCGAATGGCGCGAATCACTAAGCTGCCTTCTTGATAAATCAAAAACGCGCCAGCTTGAATGTTCGAAGCTTCTTCAACCGCTGTCCACAGTTGCATCAGGTAATTTAAATCCCATTGCAACTCTTCGGCATTGCGGCCAATGCCCGCAGTGCGCGCGATAATGCTCATGCCTTTTGGTACTTCTAATTGCGCTAACACATCGCGTAATTCGTTACGGTCTTCGCCCTCAATGCGGCGCGAAACGCCACCGCCGCGTGGGTTGTTAGGCATTAACACCAAATAACGACCAGCTAGCGAAATAAAAGTGGTAAGCGCTGCCCCTTTGTTGCCGCGCTCGTCTTTATCGACTTGTACGATTAACTCTTGACCTTCTTTAATCACATCTTGAATACGTGCACGACCAGCGTCTGCTTTATCTGAAAAGTAAGCGCGGGAGATTTCTTTAAAGGGTAAAAAGCCGTGACGTTCCATGCCGTAATCGACAAATGCGGCTTCGAGTGAAGGCTCTACGCGGGTGATAACACCCTTGTAAATATTGCTTTTGCGCTGTTCTTTGCCAGCGTGTTCTATATCTAAATCTACTAATTTTTGTCCATCGACAATCGCAACGCGAAGCTCTTCGGACTGCGTTGCATTAAATAACATGCGTTTCATTGTGTGCTCCCACGCGCTAGCGGGCTAGACTTTTCGACAGTGGACCAAAGCCCTGAAGGATATGTTATCTAGCATTTAGGCTAGATTAAGTTTTAAGCATGCATGATTAAACATGCAGCGTGATGCAACAACAACAGTAAGCCCGTAATCCGTATGGATGCTTGCTTGCAGGGCAGTGTTATTTACTTGTTACATCTTACAACTTATGCGCAATTTTAAAGTTGATAACAGTGAGTTATCAATTTGCTGCATAAATCCGTTAAAATTCGTTCTTCAGTAACTTTAGTCGCGCCTAATATTTAAATTAGTAATGTTTTATTTTGTCAGCGGCGACTAGAGCGTAATTATATTTTGTACTACTTGTTTTATTGCTACTTAAATA
Source organism: Methylotenera oryzisoli (assembly GCA_945907735.1). Classification (GTDB taxonomy): domain Bacteria; phylum Pseudomonadota; class Gammaproteobacteria; order Burkholderiales; family Methylophilaceae; genus Methylotenera_A; species Methylotenera_A oryzisoli_B. The sequence continues at coordinate 116,403 of CAMDTL010000003.1, read as the reverse complement.
TGGCGAGCAATTTAACCAAAAATTGGTCCGAAATCGGAGTAGTCGAATGGCCTCAATAGCCTTTAATTCAACAATAGCGCAAGTATAGGCGTAATCGCCTTTTTAAGCAAAGTTATGATGCAAACAGAACCTAATAATAAAATCAGCGCCAATGCGGCGGCCAGCGTAACGGTGGATGAGGCGAGTGAAGGCCAGCGCATCGACAATTTTCTCGCTAAAACCCTGAAAGGCGTGCCAAAAAGCCATATTTATCGCATTTTGCGCAGTGGCGAAGTACGCGTCAATAAAGGCCGTATTGACGCTTCCTATAAATTGCTCATAGGTGATATTGTGCGCGTGCCGCCAATTCGCGTTGCGACCAGTGAAAAACAGATAACAAACGTAGCGGCGACATCCGTGCTGGAAAGCACGATTATTTTTGAAGATGACGCATTGTTGGTCATCGATAAACCCGCTGGATTTGCTGTGCATGGTGGCAGCGGCGTGAGCCGTGGTGTGATAGAGCAACTGAGAATGGAACGCCCCAAAGCCAAGTTTTTAGAGCTGGTGCACAGATTAGATCGCGAAACTTCAGGCGTGCTGATGTTGGCGAAAAAGCGCGCTGCATTAGTTGCGCTGCACGAGATGATACGCAATAATCAAACCGACAAACGCTATTTGATGCTAGTGGCAGGCGAATGGACGGACAAGAAAAAGCGCGTGGTGTTAGATTTGCAAAAATACGTATTGCCCAATGGCGAGCGCCGCGTGAACGTGGTGACCGATAAATCAAAAGATAAATACGATGAAGCGCAAGTTTCTGAAACTATCTTTTATTTAAAGCAAAGTTTTGCAGGCTTCAGCTTATTGGAAGCACAATTGGTGACAGGTCGCACACACCAATTGCGCGTGCAATTGGCGCATTTGGGTTACCCAATTTTAGGCGATGATAAATACGGCGATTTTGCAAACAATAAACTCTTGCAGAAAAAAGGCCTAAAACGCATGTTTTTACATTCGGCTGAAACAAATTTGCGGCATCCTGTGTCTGGCGAGCAGTTAAAATTAACCGCGTCTTTGCCAACAGAGTTGGAGAATTTTATTAAGCAGTTAACATTGAAATAATGCATAAAAAGTTTGATTTAATAGTATGGGATTGGGACGGTACGCTGGCCAATTCCACTGCCATGATTACCGATGCCCTCGTACAAGCGGCGCAGCAAGTAGGATTGCCAGCGTTAGAGCCAAAAGCGGCCAGCAACATTATTGGGCTTGGTCTACGCGAGTCTATTTATGCGCTATTTGGCGATTTGCCGGCTGACATGGCGCAAAAGTTAGCCGTGCAATACAGCGCAAATTATTATGCGGGCGAGAGTAAAATCCCTCTGTTTGCAGGCGCGAAAGCAACCATTATTGAGCTCAGTCGGCGCGGCTTTAAGTTGGCGGTGGCGACTGGGAAGGGCAGGCGTGGGCTTAATTTGGCGTTACAACATTGTGGTTTAGCCAATTATTTTCATGCCACACGTACGGTAGATGAATGTTTTTCTAAGCCGCATCCGCAAATGCTGGATGAGCTGATGGATGATTTGGTGGTGACACCCGAGCGCACGCTGATGATAGGCGACACCAGTTACGATTTGCAAATGGCGAAAAATGCTAGTGTGCAAGCGGTGGCGGTGACATTTGGTGCGCAATCGCATGATAAATTAGTCGCTTATAATCCTGTTGAAATGTTCCATCAATTTGACGATTTAAGCGCCTGGCTTTTGGGCAAATAAGGCGTCAGATTTTTAAAAATGAAAAAACAAACGCTGGTTTTAAATAGTAACGAGCTGCACGAGAAATCGCTCGGCCTGCGTTTTGCGCTGCCAATGCTGGGCGAGTTCGCCACCGGTTTCGTGGTGCGCTATCACGGCAAGGCGCATGCCTACGTTAATCAGTGCGCGCATGTGCCAGTGGAGCTGGATTGGGAGCAAGGACATTTTTTTACGGTCAGCAAAGACTACCTCATTTGCGCTACGCACGGCGCACATTATCAGCCCGATACGGGTCATTGCATCATGGGGCCGTGCAAAGGAAAAAGCTTGCAATCACTGCCCGTAACAGAGCAAAATCAGCAAATCACCATTCATGTTGATCAACTGCATAAAGTAACTAGAAAGACCTAAAGGAAAAACCTAAATGGCAGAACAAGACAATAATAACTGGCAACAACAAACCATCGAAAAGCTGGCGCTTTCTGGCTTAAAAGAGCAACAAACCGCGCGCCGCTGGAGCACGTTTTTTAAAGGGCTCGCCTTTGTTTATTTGTTTTCATTGTTAATTTTAGGGCTAGGTTTATGGGGCGACAAAGGCGCGTCTGGCCCGCACACGGCTTTAATCGACATCAATGGTGTGATTGAGGCGGGCGGTGCAGTGACGGCAGATTCGGTTATCAGCAGTTTAAATGATGCTTATGAAAGCGCAGGTACTAAAGGCATTATTTTTCGCATTAATAGCCCAGGCGGCAGCCCAGTGCAGGCAGGTATTATCAATGACGAAATTGTGCGGCAAAAGAAATTGCACCCAAAAATTCCAGTGTACGGTGTGGTAGAAGATATTTGCGCCTCGGGTGGCTACTATATTGCGGCGGCGACCGACAAAATCTACGTGGATAAAGCCAGCATTGTCGGCTCTATTGGTGTGTTGATGGATGGCTACGGTTTTACCGAAACCATGAAAAAAGTTGGCGTAGAGCGTCGCTTGCTCACGGCGGGCGAGAATAAAGCCATGTTAGACCCATTTTCACCAGTCAATCCTAAACATCAAGCCTTAGCACAAGCCATGCTTAATGAAGTGCACGAGCAATTTAAAACCGTGGTGCGAAAAGGTCGCGGCGCACGCCTAAAAGAAACACCAGCAACCTTTAGTGGCTTATTTTGGAGCGGTGAGCAAAGTATTAAAATCGGCTTGGCCGATGCCTACGGTAGTGCAGAGTACGTTGCGCGCGAGGTGATTAAGCAAGAAGAAATTGTCGATTACACTTACCAAGAAACCATTGCCGACCGTTTTGCCAAACGCTTAGGTGCGAGTATGGCGAAAGCCATTGGCGTGGATGCGCTGACAAAAGGCATTAGTTTAAGATAAACCAACAGCGTAAAAATAATTGCCATGAAAGTCAATATCCATACACCTTGCAGGCCTGCACTGGAGTGTTTTAGTCCAGTTCTGGGAGTAGAGCCAGCAGGTAAAATGTAGATCAATGCGAATCTTACTTCTTCCCGATCAACTCATCAGTCAAATCGCTGCTGGCGAGGTGGTAGAACGACCAGCTTCAGCGTTGAAAGAACTGCTGGAGAATAGCTTAGATGCAGGTTCCAGTGATATTCAAGTATCGCTTATTCAAGGCGGTGTTAAACAACTAAAAGTCACCGATAACGGCGTCGGCATTGCGCATGAGGATTTGGCCATGGCCTTAACCCGCCATGCCACCAGTAAAATTTCTACATTGGAAGATTTAGAAGCTGTCGCCAGTCTGGGTTTTCGTGGTGAAGCGCTGGCGAGCATCGCTTCGGTTTCTCGAACCCAGATCTCCAGCCGAGAAAAATCCGCAAAACACGCATGGCGCATCGCCTCAGAAGGCAGCGTTATCGAGCCTATCGAGCCTGCTGCCTTGGATGCTGGCACCATTGTCGAAGTCAATGATTTATATTTCAACACGCCTGCTCGGCGCAAGTTTTTAAAAACCGAGGCCACCGAGTTTGGCCATTGCGAAGCAGCATTTGAGCGCGTTGCGCTTTCGCGTCCCGATGTGGCGTTTATGCTGCATCACAATGGCAGAGCGCTTAGCCGCTATGTTGCAAGCGCGCCGAGTAAGCGCTTCAGCGAAGTGTTGGGTGTGGAATTTTCCGCAGAATCGATTGAAATTAACGAAGAAGCCGCTGGTTTGCGTTTATGGGGCATGGCGGCCAAGCCCACGTTTAACCGCAACAGCCGTGATACGCAATACGTCTATGTCAACGGTCGTTTTGTGCGCGATAAACTGATTGCGCACGCCATTCGGCAAGCCTATCAAGATGTGTTGCACCATGATCGCCACCCTGCATTTGTGCTGTTTTTGGAGTGTGACCCGAATTGGGTGGATGTGAATGTGCACCCCAGCAAAACCGAGGTGCGGTTCAGGGATGGCCAAGCCATTCACCGCTTTATTTTTCATTCGCTGCATAAAAACTTGGCCACGCCAACTGGTTTGTCCAATGCAGCGACCGCCAGTCAAGCTGCGCACAATCCCTTCTCATCATCGTATGCAAATTCGCCACATTACCCACAATATCAAACGCAAATCAACTTAAGCGCAAATCAGCCTAATGCTTTTTATGAAACTATGTTTTCACAAGCCAATGCAGATGCCATGCAGGCCACCAATATTTTAACTAATGGCCATACGCCTGCTGGTGATGCTGTTTTAAGTGTCGAGCATACACATGAGTTTCCTTTAGGTTTTGCCGTTGCGCAGATTCACGGCGTGTATGTTTTGGCGCAAAACAGTATAGGCCTGGTTGTTGTAGACATGCACGCCGCGCATGAGCGCATTATGTATGAGCAATTGAAAAACGCACTCGATACCAAAAACGTACCGATGCAACCTTTGCTAATCCCTGTCAGCTTTAATGCCGATAGGCTAGAAGTTGCAACGGTGAATGAAGCATTGGCAAGTGGGGCGGATAATCTGCGACAATTGGGCTTTGATATTGCCGTGCTTTCCCCCAGTACACTTGCTGTCAGAGCAGTGCCCACTTTGTTGCAAAATGCAGATGCGGTGCAACTGGCGCGTGATGTATTGAAAGATTTGCGTGAATACGGCGCAAGCCGTGCACTTACAGAGCGTAGAAACGCGCTGCTCGGCACTATGGCCTGCCATGCTGCCGTGCGCGCGAATCGCAGCCTGACAATCCCTGAAATGAACGCTTTATTGCGTGATATGGAAGCAACCGAACGCAGCGGTATGTGCAATCACGGTCGCCCGACTTGGTTTCAAGTATCTATGAGCGATTTAGACAAAATGTTTATGCGAGGTAAATGAAAGTGTCTGTGCAAGCGAATCGCTTTGTTGCGCGGTGCTCACAGCCTCGCTGTACCAAACGTACTATCTCGGTTTCTGCGCGCCGTGCACCTCGCGCTTCAATTTGCTCGGTTACTTTCATTAGGTGTTTTTGATGCAGCAGCAGTTATCTCCGACAGTTTTTTTGATGGGTCCAACCGCCAGTGGTAAGACTGGCGCGGCGGTGCACCTATTTTCAAAGCTGCCGGTTGAAATTATCAGTGTCGATTCTGCATTGGTGTTCAAAGATATGGACATTGGCACCGCCAAGCCAGATGCAGCAACACTAGCACAAGCACCGCACCATCTGATTGATATTATCGACCCCACAAGCGCGTATTCCGCGGCGAATTTTAGAAGTGATGCACTAAAGCTGATGGCGGAGATTACCGCGCGTGGCAAAATTCCGTTGTTGGTGGGCGGCACTATGTTGTATTTTAAAGCTTTGGCAGAGGGCATGAGCGGCCTGCCACAAGCTAATGCTGAGGTTAGGGCAAGGCTAGATGCGCGCGCCGCATTGATTGGCTGGCCTGCCATGCACGAAAAACTGGCTTTGATAGACCCAGTAACCGCAGCAAGGTTACAAGCTAATGATGCACAACGCATTCAGCGTGCGTTAGAAGTGTTTGAAATTACGGGTGAAGCCATGAGTAGCTTATTTAAAAAGCAAAGCAGCGAGGTGTTGCCTTACCGAGTGCTCAAAATTGCGCTGGTGCCGAGTGATCGCAGCGTGTTGCATCAAAGAATAGCCGCGCGTTTTGATGAAATGCTGAAATTAGGCTTAGTGGATGAAGTAAAAATGTTGCTGACCAACTATCCACAACTCACTCCAGAATCAACCTCCATGCGCTGTGTCGGTTATCGGCAAACGCTTGAGCATTTAAGTGGCGATTATGCTGCGGATGAGTTGCGTGATAGAGGCGTTTTTGCCACACGCCAGCTAGCCAAACGTCAACTTACTTGGTTGCGCGGCATGGAGGACACCTTGGAAATAGACTGTTTGCAGGCCGATTTAAATGGCGTAGTATTGCACAGGATCAAAGAATTTCTTTAGTTCGTTCGATGTTTATACAAAGTTATTTACAGCCCCAGAATTAAGCAATTAACAGACTCGATTTATTGGCTATGCCGTTGCAAGGCCCAGTCCACGTGCTCTCTAATCAACTCATTACTATCATGTTCACGTGTCTTTAAGGCGCTAATCACTGCGGGGGTGTTAGGTGCATTGCCTAAGCCCACTGCGATATTACGCAACCATTGAATATAGCCGATGCGATAAATCGCGCTACCAGCCATTTTTTGATGGAATTCCGCTTCGCTCCAGCTAAAACATTCTACCAAGCTGATGTCATCCAAGCCGTTACGCACGTTAAAATCGGGTTCTTGCGTGATTTCTGCAAATTTATTCCACGGGCACACCAATTGACAGTCATCGCAGCCATAGACGCGGTTGCCTATCAAGGGTCTAAATTCAAGGGGAATCGCGGTTTTAAGCTCAATGGTGAGGTAGGAGATGCAACGCCGCGCATCCACCTGGTAGGGTGCGGTAATGGCGCGGGTAGGGCATATGTCGATGCAGGAAGAACAAGTGCCACAATGGTTGCGGGCTGTTTGATCCACTGGCAACGGTAAGTTGGTATAAATTTCACCTAGAAAAAACCATGAGCCGTGCTGTTTGTTAATCAGCAAAGTATGCTTGCCACGCCAACCCAAGCCCGCTTTTTCGGCTAGCGCAACCTCTAGCACTGGCGCACTATCAGTAAATACACGACTTTCAAATTTAAAGTCTGCAAAGCCTGCAATATTGCTGGCGATTTTATCGCACAGCTGTTGCAGTTTTTGTCGCATCACTTTGTGATAATCGCGCCCCAGGGCATATCTCGAAATAAATGCTTGTTCGCCATTTTTCATCACTTGCCAGCTATCTTTGGCTTTGGGTGGCAAGTAATCTAGCCGCGCTGTCACTACTCGCACAGTATTCGGCACTAATTCGGCAGGGCGCGTACGTTTTGTGCCATGTTTTGCCATATAATCCATGTCACCATGAAAGCCTTTTTTAATCCACGCTTGGTGTTCGGCCTCCGCGTTCGTCAAATTTGTATCGGCAATACCAATGTCAGCAAAGCCTAATTCGCAGCCCCAGCGCTTGATGTTGGCCGCCAGTGCGGCATAATCGTTACTATTAGATAATTGCATATGGTGAATGATATTACACTTGAGCTGGATGATGAAGCGGCAACATTGGCTTGCGGCGAGCGATTTGCTAGTATTTTAGTCGCTGGCTTAACTATTTATTTGCATGGCGACCTAGGCGCAGGTAAAACTACCTTGGTACGTGGGGTTTTGCATGGTTTGGGGCATGTGGGCAAAGTAAAAAGCCCCACCTATACATTAGTTGAACCTTATAGCATTGAATGTAATGTAAAGTCTAGTTATAATATTTATCACTTTGATTTATATAGATTTATGAGTGAAGATGAATGGGATGCAGCAGGTTTTAGAGATTATTTTAATGCGCAGAGTGTGTGCATGATTGAATGGCCAGAAAAGGCCGCACACGTGTTGCCTGAGCCCGATATTCATGTGCGCCTTGCATTGCAAAATACGGGACGTAAAATTCAGTTTTCGGCAGGCTCGGCTTTGGGGATGCAATGTTTAGAAGTATTTTAGTTAAACTTTTATTTTCTGTATTATTGCTACTAAATTCAATTAGTTACGCTGCAAACAGCATCACCTCTGCGCGCGTTTGGCCGGCGCAGGCATACACGCGCATCGCTTTCGAATCATCCGCGCCCCTCAAGTATCAACTTATTAGCCTAAAAAATCCCGATAGATTAGTATTGGATGTTGAAGATTTGGCGCTAACCAACGCGCTTACCTCGCTTTCTGACAAAATTTTGTCTGGCGACCCTTACATTAAACAGGTGCGCGTGGCTAAGTTTAGGCCTGGCGTGGTGCGTATCGCGGTGGATTTAAAAGGCGAAGTGAAGTCTAACTTATTCGCGCTGATGCCAGCGGGCGATTACAAACATCGTCTGGTGTTAGATATTTACCCACTGCAAGACGAATTAATGGCTATGCTGAGTAAAAAATCTGCGGAAACTGATGCCACAAAGCCAGTGATAGAGCCGCTACCATCTCGCACTGACGCGCCTGGCGAGGCGATTTTAGAGCCCATTGCGGAACCAACTCCCGAAGTTCCACCGCTTGATAGCAAAGATGAAGCGCCCGCCACCAACAAAGATGACGAGCGTTTAATCACCATTGCCATTGATGCGGGGCACGGCGGCGAAGATCCAGGTGCGCGTGGCGCCAATGGCAGCCCAGAAAAAGTGATCACCTTGCAAATTGCAAAAAAATTGAAAGAAAAAATTGATGCAGAACCGAGTATGCGCGCAGTGCTCACTCGTGATGGCGACTACTTTGTGCCGCTCGGCACGCGCGTGGTCAAGGCACGCAAGTTTAAGGCGGATTTGTTTATATCGATTCATGCGGATGCTTTTACCAACCCTGCTGCGCACGGCTCATCAGTGTTTGCCTTGTCAGAAAAAGGTGCCACCAGCGCCAGTGCGCGTTATTTAGCCAAAAAGGAGAATGAAGCGGATTTAATCGGCGGCGTGAGCCTAGATGACAAAGATCCAGTCTTGGCGAAAACGCTGCTGGATTTATCGCAGGCCGCAACCATTAACGACAGTTTAAAATTGGGCAAAGCGGTGCTCGGGTATATGGGCGAAGTCAACAAGCTACATAAGCCACGTGTCGAGCAGGCGGGATTTGCAGTGTTGAAATCGCCAGACATTCCGTCGATATTGGTTGAAACGGCATTTATCAGCAATCCTGAAGAAGAGCGTAAGCTTAACGATGGCGATCACCAGGATAAACTGGTCGATGCTATTCTAAGCGGCATTAAAAAGTATTTTGCCAGCAATCCCGCGCTGGCCAAAATCAATCTTGCCAAAGAATAGCGCCTAGTTAGTCATTCTTTTCAATTTAAAAAGCCTTAGTTGCCAGTTAATTAACTGGCAACTAAGGCTTTTTTGTTAGGTGGTGCGAGTGTTACAATCTCACCTTGAGTGTTTATTGGTGCCCGGAAGAGGACTCGAACCTCCACATCTTTCGATACAGGTATCTGAAACCTGCGCGTCTACCAATTCCGCCATCTGGGCAACTGACTAGTCTTAAGCGCCGAATTTTATAGAAAGCAAATAACTTGTCAACAAAAAAGCATCATCAACGCAATAACGACCCCTACGCCAAGCGAGAGGCCGCGCAATACGAAGCGCCATTGCCTAGCCGCGAGTTGGTGTTACAGTTGCTGGCAGATCAAGGCGTCCCGCTAAGTGTGGAACAGGTGTATACCTTGTTGGATATTGGCGTGGACGAGCGAGATAACTTTAATAAGCGCTTGAATGCGATGGAGCGCGAAGGCCAGATTATGCGCAATCGTAAGGGCGCATTGTGCTTAGCTGAAAAAATTCACGCAATTAGCGGCACGGTACAAGGCCATCCTGATGGTTTTGGCTTCTTGCTACCAGATGATAACACTAAATATCCTGAGGACTTATTTCTAGGCCCGCGCGAGATGGCACAAGTGATGCATGGCGATCGTGCCATGGTGCGCATGAGCGGGCAGGATAGAAAAGGCCGACCAGAAGGCAAAATTGTCGAGGTGTTAGAGCGCAGCACCAAAAGCTTAGTCGGGCGCGTGGTGCAAGGACAGGGCGTGACCATTGTGGCAGCCGAAGATAAACGTATCAACCAAGATATTTTGATTCCCTACCATTTAGACATGGGTGCTAAGCCAGGCCAGGTGGTGATGGTGGAACTCACTGCGCAACCTTCTGCTGGCGCGCACCCGATGGGCAAAGTGGTGCAGGTTTTGGGCAATTATGCCGATAGCGGCATGGAGATTGAAATTGCCCTGCGCAAACACAAGTTGCCGCATGAATTTACGCCTGCCGCCAACCAGCAAGCTGAAAGCATTCCCAAACTGGTGCAAGCGGCTGATTACAAAGGCCGCATTGATTTGCGTGAGTTAGCTCTGATTACCATTGATGGCGAAACTGCGCGCGATTTTGATGATGCTGTATTTGCTGAGCCTATGCAGGCTGAAAAAGCTGGCCATGGCTGGCGCTTAGTCGTTGCGATTGCTGATGTGAGTTTTTACGTTAAACCCGATAGCGCACTGGATAAAGAAGCGTTTGAGCGCGGCAATTCCGTGTATTTTCCGCGCCGTGTCATCCCCATGTTGCCAGAAGCCTTGTCAAATGGCTTATGCTCGCTCAACCCAGATGTGGAGCGACTGTGCATGATATGCGATATGCAAATTGACGCGGCTGGCCTAGTGCAAAAATACCAATTTTATCCGTCGGTCATGCGCTCTCAAGCACGCATGACCTACACCAAAGTGGCGGATATGCTGGAAAACCCGCACGGCGAAACTGCGCGCGAGTACGCACACATCATGCCGCATGTACAAAATCTATACGCGCTATTTAAACTGATGTTGGCACAGCGCGAAAAACGTGGCGCCATTGAGTTTGAATCGACCGAAACCATGATGATGTTTGATGATAACGGCAAAATCGAGCGCATCGTGCCAACAGGCCGCAACGATGCGCATAAGTTAATTGAAGAATGTATGCTGGCGGCCAATGTGTGCGCGGCGGATTTCCTTAAAACGCACCAACACCTAGCGCTGTATCGTATTCACGAAGGACCAACGCCAGAGAAGTTAGAAGCGCTACGCACGTTTATGGGCGAAGTGGGTTTTGGCGTGGGTGGTGGCGAAAAGCCACATGCTAAAGATTATGGCAAACTGATGCAGCAAATTAAAGACCGCCCAGATGCACAACTGTTGCAAACGGTGCTGCTACGCTCTATGCAGCAAGCGGTGTACAGCCCAGATAACGTTGGCCATTTTGGCTTGGCTTACGAGGCGTATGCGCACTTTACCTCGCCGATTCGTCGCTATCCTGACTTGCTGATTCATCGCGCCATTAAAGCAGTGCTCAATGGCGAAAAATACAATGCCAAAGATTGGAATAACTTGGGCGTACATTGCAGCATGACCGAGCGCCGTGCCGATGATGCCACGCGCGACGTCAACAACTGGCTGAAATGCTATTTTATGCAGGATAAAATTGGCGAAATATTTGCAGGCACGGTGGCTGGCGTCACCAGTTTTGGCGTGTTTGTGGCGCTAGATGGTGTGTATGTGGAAGGCTTGCTGCATGTGACTGAGCTGGGTAACGACTACTTTAATTACGACAAAGCGCGCCATGCCATGGTGGGTGAGCGTACTGGCGCACGGTTTAGGTTGGGCGATAGGTTGACAGTCAAAGTGGCGCGCGTCGATTTAGAAACCACTAAAATCGACTTCACTTTAATCAGTCATGCTTCACCTCTCAAAACAGAGGCGCTTAATTCTGCTGCTTTGGAAGCCAATCACCATCAGTCTGCTAGGGCAGCTAATAGCAACACCTTAAATGTGAATAAACCAAAAGTATCGACTGCGTTTAAACCCTTGAGCACGCGGGCGCTAGAAAAAGCCAAACATGACCGTAGTGGCGGGGGCAAAAAAATAGCCAGACCTGCCGCTAAACAAAAGTCTAACAGTAACAAAAATAAAGGTAAGCCCAAGAGATGAGTCCAGCCATGAGCAGCAAAAAAATGAGCATTAGCCGATGAGTGATGCCCGCATATTATTTGGCTTTCACGCCGTATTAAGTCGTATGCGCCAGCATGCCACCAGTATTGAGGAAATTCTGATCGACCGGGATAGAATTGACGCGCGCATGAAAGATTTATTGAACTTGGCCGAAAGCGCCCAGGTGCGCGTGATGCAGGTGGATAGATCGAGATTAGATGGCTTGGCTGGCAGCAATGGTCGCCACCAAGGCGTGCTGGCGCGTGTGGTAGATACGCCGATTCCTTATAAAGATATTCATGATATTTTAGACAGTGACTTAACTGAGCCGCCGTTCTTTTTAGTATTAGATGGCGTGGAAGACCCGCACAACCTTGGCGCTTGTTTGCGGGTGGCTGATGCCATGGGGGTGCATGCCGTTATCGCGCCCAAAGACCGCGCAGTGGGCTTAAACGCGACGGTGCGTAAAGTAGCTTCTGGCGCAGCGGAAACGGTGCCGTTTATCGCGGTGACTAATCTCGCGCGCACCTTGCGCGAGCTTAAAGAGGCAGGGGTGTTTGTGGTGGGCACCACTTTAGATGCCCCCAATGGCATGGATGCGCCTGTCAGCCTGCTCAATACAAAATTAGATGGTCCGCTAGCGATTGTGTTAGGTGCCGAAGGCGACGGCATTCGACGTTTAACCGCGGAGACTTGCGATGCGCTGGTGACAATTCCGATGTTTGGCTCTGTTGAGAGCCTTAACGTGAGCGTGGCAACTGGCATTTGCTTGTATGAAGCGCGTTGCCAACGCAGTTTGGTTAAAGCTTAGCTTAGCTCGAGCGTTTTTAAAGTGTGTTGACGTACTTGTTTTAGTAATGCCGCATCGTCAATCAGCGATTGGCCATAAGAGGGCACTAACACGCGCAACTTGCTTGCCCATTCCGCAGTGTGCATTTGTGCAGCAAAGCAACGCTCCAGCACGCTAATCATGGCTTGCACACTAGTGGATGCGCCAGGAGAAGCACCCAATAAGGCGGCAAGTGTGCCATCTTGTGCAGCCACAATCTCAGTGCCAAACTCAAGTTTCCCCCAGTTTTTCTCACATTGTTTAATAATTTGCACGCGCTGGCCAGCGTTAGCCAGCTGCCAGTCGCTGGCCTCGGCCAGTGGCAGAAACTCGCGCAAGTGTTGCATGCGCTGCTCATGCGTTTGCCTAGCTTCTTTTAGCAAATACTTTGTTAATGCCATATTGCTTCGACCAACGCCCAGCATGGCTTTCAGGTTGTTTGCTGTTAGCGATTTGGCTAAGTCTAGCTTTGAGCCTTGCTTTAAAAATTTAGTGGTCAAGCCAGCAAAAGGCCCAAACAGCAGGGCAGGTTTGCCGTTAATCATGCGCGTATCTAAATGTGGCACCGACATTGGCGGCGCACCCTTAGCCGCCTTGCCATACACTTTTACTTGATGTTGCTGAATCAGCTTAGGATTATTGCAAATGAGCCATTGCCCACTGACTGGAAAGCCACCATAGCCTTTGCTTTCATCGATGTCTGCCTTTTGCAACAAGGGCAATGCGCCACCACCCGCGCCCAAAAATACAAATTTGGCATGGATGGTTTTAGTGTGTTTCGTTGGCAAGTCCAGCAGCTTGACATGCCAACGGTTATCTTGGCTGCGGTCTTGCATTTGAGCGAGCTTTTTTACTTGCGTATGGGTGTGCAGTGTAAAGTTGGCTCGGGTTTTAAGATGCGTTACCAAGTGCCGCGTTAAGGCGCCAAAATCAACGTCAGAGCCATATGCCACATAACTGGCAGCTAATTTATCCTGGGCATTTCTGTTTGCCATCAGCAGAGGCATCCAAGTGTTGAGTTGAGAAAACTCCTCACTATATTGCATATCGGCAAAACAATGATGTTGTGTGAGTAAAGCAACCCGTTGCTTCAAAAAAGCAATATTTTTATCGCCCCAAACCAAGCTTAAATGCGGCGTTTTATTGATAAAGGCGTCGGGTGCTGGCAGGGCGCCAGTTTCAACCAAATGGGACCAAAATTGTAGTGAAACTTCAAAAGCAGCATTAATTTCCAGCGCGCGCCTAATGTCAATGCTACCATCGGCTGCTTGTGGCGTGTAATTAAGCTCGCAATAGCCGGCGTGGCCTGTACCCGCGTTGTTTAGCGCGTCCGAGCTCTCTAATGCCACATCTTGCAGCTGCTCAATCATGCTAATGTGCAAATCTGGCGCTAGTTGCTGCAATAGCATGCCAAGGGTGGCGCCCATAATGCCGCCACCTACTAACAACACGTCTGTTTCTAAATTTATCATGCTAATTGCTATCTAATTGTTAAAGGGGCTATCGTAGATGAGCCCAAAATAGTGAGTAAATGCGGATTATAAACCAGTCCATTCATTAGCTTATCATCTAAGCTCATCTACTACCGCTTCTAATAATACCTGGCTCAACTATAGATAGTGCAAGATTATGTATTGCCTCGCACGTGCTTTGTATATGGTTCTGCAATAAAAAAGAGCCAACTGACTGCCGCAAAAACTTAAACGCCTAAAAATGGCTACAGTAGCGCTTAAGGTTCGGTATAATCTATGCATGGCTGACGAACAATTAGATGCGCTAAAACTTCCCCCACATTCTGTTGAGGCCGAGCAATCGGTGATTGGTGGCTTGCTACTAGAGAATGAGGCGCTGGATAAAATTGCCGATATTTTAAAAGCGGATGATTTTTATCAGCACGATCACAAAACCATCTTTCAGCATATTGCCAAGCTGATTGAGCATAATCGGCCAGCTGACATTGTGACGGTGGCAGAGTCGCTGGAAAGTACCGCTGAGCTCTCAACGGTAGGCGGCATTGCCTATTTAGGCGCACTGGCGCAAAATACACCCACCGCCGCTAATATCCGCCGTTATGCCGAGATTGTGCGCGAACGCGCTATTATGCGAAAATTGGTGGTAGTGGGCTCTGGCATTGCCGATAGCGCCTACAACCCGAATGGGCGCGACGCGCAACAGCTATTGGACGAAGCGGAAGCGAAGATTTTTCAGATTGCCGAGGGCGGTCAGCGTAGTAGCCAAGGCTTTCAGGATATTCAAGCGCTGTTGCCGCAAGTGGCGGAGCGCATTGATCTGCTGTTTTCGCGCGATAATCCAAGTGATGTCACCGGCATTCCCACTGGCTTTAGTGATTTAGATTCAATGACCTCTGGCTTGCAGGGTGGCGACTTAATTATCGTGGCAGGACGGCCTTCCATGGGTAAAACGGCATTTTCGCTTAACGTGGCCGAAAATGTGGCACTGGATACTGGTTTGCCGGTGGCGGTATTCTCGATGGAGATGGCCTCAACCCAACTAGCGATGCGGATGATAGGCTCCGTGGGGCGACTAGATCAACATCGCATGCGCACTGGGCGGTTGGAGGATGAAGATTGGGAAAAACTCACCACAGCGCTGGGCAGGCTGAATGAAGCACCGATTTTTATTGATGAAGGTGCGGGCTTAAGTAGTTTTGATGTGCGGGCTAGGGCGCGCCGCTTGCATCGCCAAACAGGTAAATTGGGTTTAATTGTAGTGGATTACTTGCAACTGATGTCGGCCCCCGCAGGCAAGCAGGGCGAAAATCGCGCCACAGAAATCTCAGAGATTTCACGTTCACTTAAAGCATTGGCAAAAGAGCTGGATGTGCCGGTGGTGGCGCTTTCTCAGCTTAATCGAAGTGTGGAAACGCGCCCTGATAAACGCCCTGTCATGAGCGATTTACGCGAGTCTGGCGCGATTGAGCAAGATGCCGATTTAATTTTGTTTATCTATCGTGATGAGGTGTATAACCCCGATAGCACCGATAAGGGCACAGCAGAAATTATTATTGGCAAACAGCGTAACGGCCCGATTGGTCGCGTAAAACTGACCTTTATCGGTGAACATACCCGATTTGAAAATTATGCTAACGCAGGCTATATGCCAGATAATTACTAATGCCATCAAATTAAACCCGTTATGGCAAAAGCTAAAACCATCTACAGCTGCACTGAATGCGGTGCCAGTGAGCCGAAATGGCAAGGTCAATGCCCAAGCTGCTTATCGTGGAATACTTTGCTGGAAAGCATCGAGGAAAGCAGCACTGCAAGCAACCGCTACGCTAACAAATTTGAGGGTTTAGCGGCATCTAGCCAATTACAAAAATTAAGCAGCATTAAGGCGGCTGATATTGAGCGTACAGCCACTGGCATTAGCGAATTTGACCGCGTGCTGGGCGGCGGCTTGGTAGAAGGCGGCGTGGTGCTGATTGGCGGCGACCCAGGCATTGGAAAATCGACGCTACTTTTGCAGGTGTTGTGCCACCTTGGTAAAAATTCTCAAGCCATTTATGTGAGCGGTGAAGAATCACCACAGCAAATTGCCATGCGCGCCAAGCGTTTGGGCTTGGATGCTAGCAATGTCGAGCTGTTAGCCGAAATTAACCTTGAAAAAATTCTCGCTACGCTACAAACGCACAAACCCAATATCGCGGTCATTGATTCGATTCAAACCGTGTATTCTGAGGCACTGCAATCCGCGCCAGGCTCAGTTGCACAAGTGCGCGAATGCTCGGCGCAGCTTACACGTTTGGCCAAGCAACTCGGCATTACGGTGATTTTGGTCGGGCATGTTACCAAAGAAGGCTCACTTGCCGGGCCGCGCGTGCTAGAGCATATTGTGGATACCGTATTGTATTTTGAAGGCGATCAAAACTCTTCATTTAGGTTAATCCGTGCTTTTAAAAATCGCTTTGGCGCTGTGAATGAGTTGGGTGTGTTCGCCATGACGGAAAAAGGTCTGCGAGAAGTAGCAAACCCTAGTGCACTATTTCTATCGCACCATGAAAGCCAAGTGGCAGGCAGTTGCATTACGGTAACCATGGAAGGCACGCGGCCGCTGTTAATCGAAATTCAAGCGTTGCTGGATGAAAGTCATGCGCCCAACCCAAAACGCTTGGCAACCGGCCTTGAACAGAACCGCTTAGCCATGCTGCTTGCAGTGTTAAATCGTCACGCCGGCATGCCGTGTTTTGATCAAGACGTGTTCATTAATGCCGTCGGTGGCGTAAAAATTGCTGAGCCAGCGGTCGATTTGGCGGTGATATTATCGATCATTTCTTCTTTGAAAAACAAACCATTAGATAATAAACTTATCGTATTTGGTGAGGTTGGGTTGGCGGGTGAAGTGCGCCCGGTACCAGGCGGCCAAATGCGCTTAAAAGAAGCTGCAAAATTGGGTTTTACCAAAGCGATTGTACCAAAATCGAATGCGCCAAAAGCGAAAATTGCAGGCTTGGAAGTGATTGCAGTAGAGCGCTTGGAGCAGGTGCTGCATCAGTTAAGAAACGGATAACGTTCACTCGATGACTGCGCTGCAGTCAAGTATCCATGCTATTTACAGGCCTGCACTGGCGTGTTTGAGTCCAGTGGTGTTTATTTGGCGCTTATAAGCTACGAATTAAGCACCAAATCCGCGCAAGCCATGCCACTTCTAACCGCGCCTTCTATAGTGGCGGGGTAATCGGCACAGGTGTAATCGCCCGCCAAATATAGCTGTGGATAGGGCGTGACGTGCGATGGCCTAGGTAAATTCACCTGGCACGAGAATGTCGCGCGTTTTTCTGCAATCACTTTATGCCACAGTGGTTTTTTGAGTTGTGGAAAAGCATTTTTTAATTCCTCGGCAACCCTTGCTGCAAGCGCAGTTTGGGACATGTCAAAAGGTACATGTGCGCTTATCACCACCGCCATTAAGCCGTGCTGACCACACAACTGACCTTTATCGAACACCCATTGTGCAAGGCTACCAATTAAACCAGTCATGGCTTGCGGCAGTTTCGTACTCTCTGCGTATTGTAGGTAAATGGTGGTGATGGGCTGGTAGTGAAATGCAAAGTTTTCCATTAACACTGGATTCCCGCCTGCGAGGGAATGACGGGGTGGAGCGGCAACATTGCCCAATTGATGCGGTGCACAGGCAATAATCACATGGCTAAACACGTGCTCGTCATTTAACAGAAAACCTGAATTTGTTTGCGAGATACTTTTTATCGAAAAGTTGGTTTTAATTTTACCATCATGCTTCCGAATATAGGCTGCCAGCGGTTCGGCGAGCAGGCTGCTTAAGTCCACACGTGGTAGCAACATGTCAGAATCGGTTTTTTTCTTAGCAAAACTGTCACGCAACACATTTAAAAAAATTTGTGTGCTGGCAAACTGAAGAGGTGTGTTCAAAGTCGCTAAACATAAAGGCTCCCACAGGTTTTTGATGATAAACTCGGGTTGGTTTTTGTGTTGTAAAAAACTTGCAAGCGGCTCATCTTGCGGCAGTTTGAAGTTGTGCAGTTTCATCCAAAGCATGAGTTTAATCGCTGAAAATCGTGCTGTGAGCGGCGCACCTTTAGCCAATAAAAGCCCTGCGAGAATATGTAGTGGCGCGGGTAGCGAGCTACAAGCCTTGAGCGAAAACGTGTTTTTACTTAAATCCAACATCGTCAAGTGCAATGAAAGCCGCATCAATGCTTGATTTTCATCCACGCTTGCAAGTTTTAACAGTGCCAAAGTTTGTTTGTAGGCGCCCAGCAAAATGTGCTGGCCATTATCCAGTTTCACGCCCTTGTGGTTTACGCCGCGCGCGCGACCACCTAATTGCGGCGCAGCCTCAAAAATTGTCACTTGAATGCCTCTGTTGGCCAACATACATGCGGCTGCTAGGCCTGCCATTCCACTGCCGATGACAACCACGTGTTTAGGCATATTTGAAATAGGTTTGCATGGCGAGTATAAATTTGCGCAAAGGCGGCAATTTGGTTTTAAAATTTAAGACTTTTTCGGCACTGTCAGCCTTAATTTCGCGCAATAAGGTACGGTAAATCGCCGCCATCATCAGACCGGTGCGCTGTTGTTTGGCATCTTCCACGGGCAATTCGCGCAAGGCTTTGTCGTAATAAGTTTCTGCGCGTTCAATTTGATACTCGATGAGTTCTTTGACTTGAGGCGTTGCGCGGCTTTGCAAAATGTCATCTTCACTTACTTTGGCTTTTTTCAACTCGTCCAGCGGTAAGTAGATTCGACCTCTACGGGCATCTTCACCCACATCGCGGATAATATTGGTGAGCTGAAACGCCATGCCTAAATCGTGTGCGTATTTGAGCGTTTTACGGTTTTTAAAGCCAAAAATTTGCGCCGAAAGCAGCCCAACTACGCTGGCGACGCGATAACAATACAGTTGTAGTTGTTTAAAATCTTCATAACGGTTGAATTTTAAATCCATTTCCATGCCATCGATAATCTCTAAAAAGTGTTCTTGCGCTAGATTAAATTGTGTCACAACGGGCTGTAAGGCTTTGGTCACTGGGTGTTGCGGCGTGCTAGCGTACAAATTGGCGATTTCACTTTTCCACCAATTCAGCTTGGTTTGCGCCACAGAATAATCGCTACATTCGTCCACCACGTCATCGACTTCGCGACAAAATGCATAAAGTGCGGTCATGGCATCGCGTTGATTTTTAGGCAGAAAAATAAAGCTAACAGTAAAGCTGGAGCCGCTTTGCGCGGATTTTTGCTTGCAATAGGCTAATGGCGTCATTAGTTTTATTGCAGATGAATGATCATAATAGGGCTTTTAGCAAAATTACTGGCCAATCCCACGCTTGCAACGTAGGACGGTGCTTGTAAATATCGCCACGTACATTTTTTAGTTTGACAATAACGCGCTCGCCACTGTTAATAATCATACGCATTTCAAGCCCGATACGGCCTGGCAGCACACGCCCAAGCGGCTTGCCTTCGTTTAGCATAGCTTCGGCGCGCGCAATATTAAACAGCATAAATTCTTCCCAGTGTTTGTTGATATGCTGGCTGGCAATTTGCGCCTCGGTGACACCAAATTTCTTCATTTCATCTTGGCATAAATAAATACGGTTTTTATGAAATTCGTTTTTAAAATCAATGGCCACATCTTGATAAAAATTGATGAGCTGTAAAGCAGTGCAGATTTTGTTGGAGTAAATCAAATTTTCGGGAGTGGCTTTGCCAAAAAGGTGCAATAATAAGGCACCTACTGGGTTTGCGGAGCGACGGCAGTAATCCAAAAGCTCAAAAAAATTAGCGTAGCGCGCTTTTGTAACATCTTGACTAAAGGCGCCTAGCAAATCATAAAATGGCGCAAGCGGCATTTCGTACTTGCGAATGGACATGCCAAGCTCTGTAAAAAAAGGAGACTTGGTAGCAGCGTTATTTTGAATCAGGTCTAACTCATTTTTAAAGCCTTGCAACTTAGTTAATCGCCAAGCTGGTCTGTGGCGACCTTCATCGGCAAAGTCGTCAGCTTGGCGCGCAAACATATAAATTAACGAAATCGGTTTGCGTAAATGCTTGGGCAGCACCATCGAAGCCACTGGAAAGTTCTCGTAATGCGCTGGTGATCGCTTTAGCTTATCTACTTTAATTTCTTTTGTAACGTCAAACATGTCTGAATCGGTAACCATGGTCTTAAGTATGCCACAAAACATATAAATATATAAAGGCTACCGCGCTAGCATCCAGCTTGCGCTACAATAATCATAAAATATTTGTGGAAAGTACAACTGATGTTAGGAGTCATTGGCGGCACAGGCTTAACGCAACTTAGAGGCTTAGCAATAACACGACGCGAAATTGCGCGCACTCCTTATGGTGAGGCTTCGCAGCCCTTAATTTTTGGCGAGCTGGCAGGGCGGCAAGTGGTATTTTTAGCGCGTCACGGCGGCGGACACACCATTCCGCCACACGCGGTGAATTATCGCGCCAATATTTGGGCTTTGCACGCAGCGGGCGTTGATAATTTGTTGGCAATCGCCACTGTGGGTGGCATTGCGAGCGATTTGAACTCAGGCGATATTGTGTTGCCAAATCAGTTGATAGACTACACCTACGGTCGCAAAAACACGTATCACGATGGCATTGAGATGCCAGTGAAACATATTGATTTTACTGAACCATATTCTGCTAGCTTGCGAAACACTTGCTTGCAAGCAGCAAATAAAATTCAACAAACTTTGGTGCAAAGTGGCGTGTATGCTTGCGTACAAGGCCCTAGGCTTGAAACGGCGGCGGAAATCAATCGCCTAGAGCGAGATGGCGCGAGCATTGTGGGTATGACAGGCATGCCAGAAGCCGTGCTGGCGCGCGAATTGGGCGTGCACTATGCAGCATTATGCCCCATGGTGAATCAGGCGGCAGGGCGTGGTGATAGTAGCAATGGTATTAATTTTGCCGATGTGACTGCCAATTTAGAGCGCACCATGCAAAAAGTGTGTGCGCTGATTGAGGAAATCGCACGCATTAATTAGGATAATTGAAATGGCTGCAGAGTTAATATGACGGTACGTTCAGTGTTACGCATGGGTGAGCCGCTTTTGTTAGAAAAAGCGCAAGCAATTACGCAGTTTGATAGCCCAGAACTGCATGCCTTAATTGAGGACATGCAAGATACTATGCAAGCGATGAACGGCGCAGGCATTGCTGCTCCGCAAATTGGCGTGAGTTTGCAAGTGGTGATGTTTGGTGTCGCTAGCAATCCGCGCTACCCCACTGCTGAGCAAGTGCCTGACACCGTGCTGATTAACCCCACGTTAAATTTTATCGGCGATGAAGTAGAAGATGACTGGGAAGGCTGTTTATCTGTGCCTGGCATGCGCGGCGTAGTGCCCCGGTTTGTGCGACTGCATTACACAGGTTTTGATCAATATGGCAATGTGATTGATAGGCTGGTTAGTGGCTTTCACGCTAGGGTTGTGCAGCACGAGTGTGATCATCTCGATGGTATTTTGTACCCCATGCGCATCACCGATTTAAGCCAATTTGGTTTTATCGATGTACTTTTTCCTGGGCAAGATATTCAAGATGACTAATTGTTTGCTATAATGCCGCCTTTCGCAAAGAAGAGTAGCAGGGCGCGAGGTTTTAATATCGGCATGCTACAGTCTTCAAGACTGTGTTAAGTTGCAGTCAAAAAGTAATAAGTTTTTTTAATTTGGAAGAGTGGCAGAGCGGTTTAATGCTACAGTCTTGAAAACTGTCGTGGGTGCGAGCCCACCGTGAGTTCGAATCTCACCTCTTCCGCCAAATTTTTACATCAAAAACACATACGCTGCAGGTCGCATGAATATTGGCTTATGGAGAATTATTATTTGTTTTTATCACTATTTTTAAGGATTTTTCATGACTCAAATTGTTATCGATCATAACCCATCAGAAGAAAAACTAAAGTCGTTAGGTGTTAGCAGTTGGTCGATTTGGGACTGCGCGCCCTCAAAATTCCCCTTAGATTTCGGCATGACCGAAAGCGCATATGTGCTTGAAGGCGAGTTTACTGTAACACCACAAGGCGGCGAAATGGTCACTATTAAAGCGGGCGATTTCGTGGTGTTTCCAAAAGGCATGAAATCACAATGGGAAGTCATTAAGCAATTGAAAAAGCACTACAAACACTCTTAATTGCATTTTTAAGTAGTAGGAATACAATGAGCCTTGATGTTTCAGGGCTTTTTTGTTTTGAGGAGCGCACGGCATGGATAGTACGCTGCATATTACCGTTGAAAAACCCGATACCGCTAAACTGGCTTCTTTAGACGTGACCAGCTGGCCAACTTGGTCAAAAGAAGTGTCCAAATTCCCTTGGAGTTATCACTCGCAAGAAATCGCCTATATTTTAGAAGGCGAAGTGACGGTAACGCCAAAAAATGGCGGCAATCCAGTGAGCTTTGGCGTCGGCGACTTAGTCACTTTCCCTGCGGGTTTATCTTGCATTTGGGAAGTTAAAAAGCCGCTCCGTAAGCATTATCAGTTTAGCTAAATTCACTTACAATTTGGCTAGATTATCACGCAAAGCGTCTATTTGTGCAGCATTTAGCGTTTGTTGCTGTTTAGCCGAAATCAAAAAACTATCTTCAGCGCGATTGCCTAAAGTGTTAATTTTTGCGTTGTGCAAATCAACGCCTAGCTGTAAAAACACGAAGGCAATTTTGGCCAGCAGGCCAGGGCGGTCGCCCGCAACAATTTCGAGTGTGTGGTTAAGGCCTTGTAATTCCGCATGAATATTGACTTGCGTGGCAAATGGCATGTGTTTAACTTGGCGGCTGATGCGACCTTCTAACGGTGCTTCTAGCGTGGCGTTAGAAACTATTTTTTTTGCCAATTTAGCTTCAATAAAGTTTAATAATCCACTGTAGCTAACAGACTTACATGATTGATCTATAATAATAAAATTATTCAGCGCGTAGCCGTGTTTGGTGGTGTAAATTTTCGCTTCCGCAATGTTATAGGCCATGCGGTCGAAAAAGTTACAAATACGTGCAAATAAATCGTCTTGGTCGCGCGTGTAAATCATTACTTGAATGCCGTCGCCATTCGGGCTTAAACGCGCCCGTACAATTGGTTCTGGTGCATTAACGTGTGGCGTGAGCAAGCGACTTTGCCAAGCAATTTCTTCCGATTCAAAACGCGTGAAATACGCATCGCCAACGTTTTGCCACAAAGTTTGGTACGATTGCGCGCTAAGACCGTATTTATTGAGCTTCAGCGCGGCTTCGTGTTGCCGAATTTCAACGATTTGGTGCGTGCTGCATGATGACACATTCAGCACGCGTTTGGTTGCGTAAAATAAACTTTCCAGCAGACGTGCTTTCCACGCGTTCCAAACAATGGGGCTGGTGCCGCGAATATCGGCCACCGTAAGTAAATATAAGGCTTTCAGGCGTTTTTCTGTTCTTACAAATTTGGCAAATTGTTCAATAATATGCGGGTCGGATAAGTCGGATTTTTGCGCAGTGCTAGACATTTTTAAATGCGCTTCCACCAACCAAGCGACTAAGCTCGCGTCGTCTTTAGCTAAGTTGTGCCGCTTGCAAAAGCGTTTAGCATCTTTGGTGCCGAGTGTGGAATGATCGCCACCGCGGCCTTTGGCAATATCATGAAATAGGGCTGCAAGGTAGAGCAAATGCGGACTTTCAAAGGCTGAGAATAATTCGCTACACAGTGGAAACTCGTGTTTTAGCTCGGGTTTGGCAAAGCGACGCAAGTTCGCCAGCACGTTTAAAATGTGCTCATCCACCGTATAAACATGGAATAAATCGTGCTGCATTTGCCCAACAATATTGCCAAAAGCGGGAATATATTGGCCTAAAATACCGCAATCGTTCATGCGGCGCAGTGTGTGATTAACCCCATTTTTTTGAGATAATATTTCGATAAATAAAGCTTTATTTTCTGATGACGCGCGAAAATCCCGATTCACCAATTTTTTCACATCTTGCAACTCGCGTAATAAATTGGCGCTCATACCTGTAAGCTCAGCGTGTTGTTGTAGCAATAAAAAGCTTTCTAAAATCGCGCTAGGCTGTTGTTGCAAAAGCTGTTCAGATTTAGCGCTTAACAAGCTATTGATCGCTTCAAATCGTGCGTTAATTGACAAAATTTTGGCTGGTTTTTTACTTAAAGTAGTTTCTAAAGATTTAAGTAGTATCTCATTCATTAAACTAATAAACTTTACGCTACGATAATAGCTTTGCATCAACTGCTCGCTGGCGCGTTTGTGTTCTGTGCTCACTAAACCTAATTCATCAGCAAGTACGTTCTGAAAATCAAATAGCAACCTATCTTCGCGCCGCTTAGCCAAATAATGCAAGCGAATGCGTAGCGTTTGCAAATTACGCTGGTGGCGTTTAATTTGGCGTAATTCAGTTGCGCTAATCAGCTTATTTTTAGCCAGTTCTAGCCAATTTTTACCTAAATTTTGGCTACTTGCTAGCCATAAAATCATGTGCAAATCACGTAGCCCACCTGGACTTTCCTTAATATTAGGCTCTAAACTATAAGCAGTATCGTTAAATTTGGCGTGGCGGTCGTCTTGCTCTTTTAATTTTGCTGCAAAAAACGTGTCAGGCTGCATTAGCGCGTCAATCGCCTGAACAAATTGCTGATAATTGCTCTTGTTGCCAGCCAGTAAGCGTGATTCCATGAGGTTGGTTTGCACCGTGATGTCTTGCATAGCCTCGGTCACGCATTCTTGCAAGGTGCGCACGCTGTGCCCAACATTGAGGCCAATATCCCACAACAAGCTGATAAAGGCTTCAATGGCTTGATTTTGCTCGTTAGATAATTCGCTTGGCAACAGAATCAGCAGATCAATATCGGAATTAGGAAACAATTCACCGCGCCCATAACCGCCGACAGCGACTAAGGCAGAGCCTTTATGGATATTGGCTTGCAGCCATACTTGTGTTAGGAGTTGATCAGTGAGTTGTGTTTGTTTTTTTAAACATTGTAAGGGGTTTTTGTGTTGAAAAAATGCAGTTTCCAATGCGCCTTGCTGCGTTTTTAAATGTTCGCGCCAAGCTTGTATGCGCTGTTTTTTTTCTGGCATTTAAGCGGAAATTGGCGTTGCGGGCGAGCCGGCAGAAAGTGTTAGCACTTCAAAACCTGTTTCGGTAACAAGGATGGTGTGCTCCCATTGCGCCGACAGACTGCGGTCTTTTGTAACAATGGTCCAGCCATCTGGCAATTGTTTAATGTCGCGCTTACCCGCATTAATCATGGGTTCTATGGTGAAAATCATGCCAGCTTTTAGTTTTAAGCCCATACCAGGTCGGCCATAGTGCAGCACTTGTGGCTCTTCATGAAATTTTTTGCTGATGCCGTGCCCGCAAAACTCGCGCACCACACTGTAGCCATTTTTTTCAGCAAAAGTTTGTATGGCATAACCAATATCGCCCAAAGTGGCATCTGGCTTGACTTGTTGGATGCCAAGCCACATCGATTGATAGGTAATTTCGCTTAAACGTTTGGCCTGAATCGATGCCTCGCCAACAAAAAACATGCGCGACGTATCGCCATGATAGCCATGTTTAATGACAGTAATATCAATATTCACAATGTCGCCATTTTTTAGCACTTTATCACCTGGCACACCGTGGCAAATTTGGTGATTCACTGACGTGCAAATAGATTTAGGATAAGGCGTGTGGCCGTCTGGCGCGTAGTTAAGCGGCGCAGGGATCGCCTGCTGCACATTCACAATATAATCGTGGCACAGCTGGTCTAACTTCTCAGTAGTCACACCATGCACTATAAAAGGGGTAATGTAATCAAGTACTTCGGAGGCTAATTTGCCTGCAATGCGCATATTTGCAATGTCGTCGGCGTTATTGATGGTAATGGTCATAATTATTTGAAATTGCTTAACTTTTAATTGAATCTTAATCGGATGTTTGCTATTATACGCGCCACTTGAGAAGCGCTTAAAGCGAATTTTAAGTCTTTTTAGTAAATAACTGCACCGTCCCGTACAGGGTGTTCATTTAAATGGATATTGTGGGCGTGTGTAAATTTAACCCTTACGTGGAGTAATGCAATGTCAGTAACTATGCGTCAAATGCTTGAGGCCGGTGTTCACTTTGGCCACCAAACCCGTTATTGGAACCCAAAAATGGCCGAGTACATTTTTGGTGACCGTAACAAAATTCATATTGTTAACCTTGAAAAAACCTTGCCATTGTTTGAAGATGCGATGAAATACACGCGCACATTGGCAGCTAACAAGGGCCGTATTTTGTTCGTGGGCACTAAACGTCAAGCGCGCGATATTGTGAAAGAAGAAGCAATGCGCGCAGGTTGTTCCTACGTAAATCACCGTTGGTTGGGCGGGATGCTCACCAACTTTAAAACTGTGAAGCAATCCATCAAACGTTTGCACGATTTTGATGCGATGTTACTTGACGGTAGCTTAGAAAAGTTTGGCAAAAAAGAAGCGCTGGGTTATAAACGCGAAATCGAAAAATTAGAACGTTCAATCGGTGGCATTAAAGAGATGGGTGGCCTGCCAGACGCGATTTTCATTATCGACGTGGGCCATGAAAGCGGCGCGATTACTGAAGCGCAAAAATTGGGCATCCCCGTTATCGGCATTGTTGATACCAACAACTCACCAGACGGCGTGGCGTATGTGATTCCAGGCAACGACGATTCTAGCCGCGCCATTCGTTTATATGCACGTGGCATGGCCGATGCGGTATTGGATGGCCGAGCCAATGCGATTACTGATCTGGTAAAATCTGCTAAAGAAGAAACTGTAGAAGTTGCGACTGAAGCTGCTGCTGAGTAATTAATCTTTGTAAAAAGGGGCGATTAGCCCCTTTTTCTATTTAAGAACTATTCGTTTTAGGAGTTAAAAATGGCTGAAATTACCGCAAGTATGGTAAAAGAATTACGTGAGCGCACCGATGCGCCAATGATGGATTGCAAAAAAGCACTTACTGAGGCTGATGGTGACTCAGTGCGCGCCGAAGAAATTTTACGTGTGCGCTTTGGTAACAAAGCCAGCAAGGCTGCAGGCCGTGTGGCTGCTGAAGGTACGGTAGGCGTTTCAATTGCGGCTGATGGTAAATCTGGCGCTATGATAGAAGTCAATTCTGAAACAGACTTTTGCGCAAAAAATGAAGACTTTTTAAAATTTGTGGGTGAATTGGCTACGCTTGTTGCCGCTAGCAACGCGACCGATACTGCCGCTGTGAGCGCGCTGACCATGCGTGGCGCAACAGTGGAAGAAACTCGCGCACAACTGGTGGGCAAGATTGGCGAGAACATTACACCGCGTAGATTTGTAAAAATCAACGCAAAAGGTAAATTAGCCAGTTACATTCACGGTAGCAAAATTGGCGTGTTGGTCGATTTGGTTGGCGGCGATGACACTTTGGCAAAAGATATTGCCATGCACATTGCGGCAGCTAAACCAAAATCACTCGATGCGAGCGGTATTTCACCAGACTTAATCGATGCTGAGCGTCGCGTGGCGATTGAGAAAGCCAAAGAAGCAGGCAAACCAGAAGCTATGTTAGAGAAAATTGCTGATGGCACGGTGCAAAAGTTCTTGAAAGAAGTGACTTTACTCAGCCAAGTGTTCGTTAAAGATGACAAATTTACCATTGAATCGCTGTTGAAAGCTAAAAACGCGTCAGTAGCATCGTTTGCTATGTACGTGGTGGGCGAGGGCATTGAAAAAGCTGTGGTGGATTATGCTGCAGAAGTAGCCGCTGCCGCTAAAGTTTAATACAACTTACGGCAAATTAAAAAAAGTGGGTCTTGAGCCCACTTTTTTTTCGCCAAGACTTCTATCATTCGACTTAAAAATCGAGCAAAAACGACTAGTTTGTGATTAAATAAGCAAACTTAAATAGTAAGGTAAAACATGGCTAACCCAGCCTACAAACGCATTCTGCTTAAACTCTCAGGTGAAGCGTTAATGGGCGACGACGCCTATGGCATCAACCGCGCAACCATTACAAATATTGTTGAGCAAGTGAAAGAAATTGTCGAATTAGGTGTAGAGGTTGGCATAGTCATTGGCGGTGGCAACATTTTTCGCGGCGTTGCGCCTGCCGCAGCAGGCATGGATCGCGCCACGGCCGATTATATGGGCATGCTGGCGACGGTAATGAACGCGCTGGCGCTGCAAGATGCCATGCGCCATATTGGGGTTGAGGCGCGTGTACAAAGCGCGCTGAGTATAGAGTTTGTGGAGCCTTATGTGCGTGCCAAAGCCTTGCGTGCGCTTGAAAAAGGCCGTGTAGTCATATTTGGCGCAGGTACTGGCAACCCATTTTTTACCACGGATACTGCGGCTGCGCTACGCGGTATGGAAATTGATGCAGAAATCGTGCTAAAAGCCACCAAAGTGGATGGAATTTATACCGCTGACCCGAAAAAAGACGCATCAGCGACCATGTACGAAACCGTGACTTTTGATGAAGCCATTCATAAAGACCTAAAAGTGATGGATGCAACTGCTTTTACGCTGTGCCGCGATCAAAAATTGCCGATTGCCGTATTTAATATTTTTAAAGTGGGTGCGTTGAAGCGCGTGATTATGGGTGAAAAAGAAGGCACTAAAGTAGTCGTTTAAGAATTATTTGGAGTAAGTAATGTTAGAAGATATTAAAAGCACGGCAGAAGTCAAAATGCAAAAATCGTTAGAAGCGCTAAAAAATGATTTAGCGAAAGTTCGTACAGGTCGCGCCCATACTGGTTTGCTGGACCATGTCATGGTGGAGTATTACGGCAGTATGGTGGCGGTGAATCAAGTGGCAAACGTGAATTTGGGCGATGCGCGCACTATAAACGTGCAGCCTTACGAAAAAAATATGATAGGGAAAATTGAAAAGGCCATTCGTGATAGCGATTTGGGCTTAAATCCGGCGACCAACAGCGATTTGATTCGCGTACCGATGCCGATGCTAACAGAAGAGCGTCGGCGTGACTTGACCAAAATCGTCCGTACCGAAGCCGAAGGCGCTAAAGTGGCGATTCGCAATATTCGTCGCGATGCCAATGATGCGTTTAAAAAACTGTTAAAAGACAAAGAAATCTCTGAGGATGACGAGCGGCGCGCGCAAGATGACGTGCAAAAAATGACCGACAAAGCAGTCATAGATGTTGATAAATTGCTCGCCACCAAAGAAGCTGATTTAATGGCAGTCTAATGGGTCTCTTTTCCAGTTCCACACAAACCATTCCCAATGCTGGCGAAATCCCTAATCACATTGCAGTGATTATGGATGGTAATGGTCGATGGGCTAGAAAGCGCTTTCTGCCTCGCGTTGCAGGTCATAAACGTGGCGTTGAAACGGTGCGTGATTTGGTTAAACTTTGCGCCAAGCTTAATGTAAAATATCTTACGCTATTTGCTTTTAGTAGTGAAAATTGGCGCCGTCCAGAGAATGAGGTTTCGTTTTTAATGGGCTTGTTGATGGATGCGCTCAAACGCGAAGTGGCCAAGCTGCATGAAAATAACATTCGACTAAAACTGATAGGCGACCGCAGCCGCTTTAATAAAGCGCTTGTTAAACAAATTAAAGTTTCTGAGAAATTGACTGCAAAAAATACTGGTTTAACGTTGACTATCGCTGCCAACTATGGCGGACGCTGGGATATTTTGCAGGCGACGAATAAAATGATTGACTCGAATCCTAATCAGCTGGGGCCTTTTACCGAAGAGGATTTGACACCACATTTGGCCATGGATTATGCGCCTGAACCTGATTTGTTCGTTCGCACTGGCGGCGAAAAGCGCGTGAGCAATTTTTTACTGTGGCAATTAGCCTATACCGAGTTTTATTTTACCGACACGCTGTGGCCAGATTTTGATGACGAAGCATTTCAGGCGGCTATTGGCTCATATCAACAGCGCGAGCGTCGCTTTGGTCGTACCAGTGAACAGTTATCTGGTGAACAGCTGAGTAATGCTTAGCCTAGATTATATTTAAAATATCATGCTTAAGACTCGCATCATCACCGCGCTGATATTGGTTGCTGGCTTTATTCCAGCATTATTTCAATCTTCCAGCATTTACTGGGCATTTGGCATGTTGCTAGTGACTTTGTTGGCGCTACACGAATGGGCCAGCATGGTAGGTTTAAGTAAAATGCAACGTTATGGCTATTTGTTAGTTTCAGCGTTGGCTGGATTGCTCATTATTTCGTGCATGCAGAGTGAAGGGACGCACCAATTTTTTTATCACTCATTGCTAGTGTTTGCCGTTGCAACTTTTTTTTGGGTATTTATTGTGCCAATTTGGCTGGCCAAGCAATTTAAGTTTAATGGCTTGGTTGCTAAAGGCTTGTTAGGTTGGCTATTAATGCTACCGCTTTGGTTGGCGTTGATTTGCGCGAAAATTGTCAACCCTATGCTATTGCTAGCGTTGTTAGCCACCATTTGGATAGCCGATAGTGCAGCCTATTTTGCTGGAAAAAATTTCGGTAAACACAAACTTGCCCCCACTATTAGCCCAGGAAAAACGTGGGAGGGAGTGGCTGGCGCGCTAATCGGCGTGACCCTGTTTGGCACGATATTGTATTTTGTTTTCGAGATTAACACACTCGCAATTTTCCCCGCGTTGTGGGTTGTCACAGGGTTTGGCGTAATTGGCGATTTGTTTGAATCGATGATGAAACGCCAAGCCAACATTAAAGACAGCGGCGATTTATTACCTGGTCACGGTGGAATTTTAGATCGCATTGACGGCATTATTCCTAGTTTACCCATCGCGTTTTTGATGATTTACGCCTATAACTATTTTGGGGCTATGGCTTAAATTGCAAAACGTCACTATTTTAGGCAGCACAGGCACTATAGGCTTGCAAACCTTGGATGTCATTGCCCGCCATGCCAATGCATACAAGGTTTACGCGCTAGCGGCTAATTCCAATGTCGAGGCGCTTTTAAAGCAATGTGTGCAATATAACCCTGTATTTGCAGTGCTTGTAGATGAAACTGCAGCCAAACAGTTGCGTGAAAAATTAAAAGCACATCATAGCGCAACGCAAGTATTGGCAGGCATGGACGGCCTAGAGCAGGTTTCTAGCGACGCACAAGTGAATATTGTGATGGCAGCGATTGTTGGCGCGGCTGGCTTGAAACCTGTCATGGCAGCGGCGCATGCGGGTAAGCGTATTTTATTAGCCAACAAAGAAACGTTGGTGATGGCGGGCAGTTTGTTTATGCGTGCCGTCACTAAAGGTGGCGCGACCTTATTGCCAATTGATAGTGAGCATAATGCAATTTTTCAAGTAATGCCTACAGGAGCCAATATTGGCGCGGGGGTATCTAAAATTATTCTCACTGCTTCTGGTGGGCCATTTAGAACTTTTACACAACAACAATTGGAAAATGTGACGCCAGAATTGGCGCTAAAACATCCCAATTGGGTGATGGGCGCAAAAATCACTATCGACTCTGCCACCCTGATGAATAAGGGGTTGGAGGTCATCGAAGCACATTGGTTATTTAACGCGAAACCTGACCAAATAGAAGTTGTCGTGCATCCGCAAAGTATTATTCATTCGATGGTGGAATATGTCGATGGCAGCATTTTAGCGCAACTTGGCAACCCCGATATGCGCACGCCGATTGCCTATGCGCTGGCCTATCCAAATCGCATAGCATCTGGCGTGGCATCACTTAATTTGCTCGAAATCGCCAAGTTAGAGTTTGAAGCGCCTAATACCAAACGCTTCCCATGTCTGCAATTGGCTTATGACGCACTGGCGCTAGGCGGCACTGCGCCTGCAATTTTAAACGCGGTCAACGAGCTGGCAGTAGCGGCATTTTTAAATAAACAAATTCACTTTTTAGACATTGCCACCTTGGTCGCGAAAGCCCTTGACAGGATTAAATTAGCGCCCGTCACTTCACTTGAGCAACTCATCGCAGCAGATGCAGAGGCAAGAAGTTTTGCTCGCACCAGCTTTGCTAAGCTAGATTCTAAGCGGGCATTGAAGGCATGATGACGCTACTTGCATTTATGGCCACCATTGGCGTTTTAGTGATCATTCACGAATATGGTCATTTTCAAGTGGCGCGTTGGTGCGGGGTAAAAGTGCTGCGTTTTTCTATTGGTTTTGGCAAACCATTGTGGCAAAAAAACTTTGGAAAAGATAATACTGAGTTTGTGTTGGCAGCGATTCCACTAGGCGGCTACGTGAAAATGCTCGATGAAAGAGAATTGAGCGATGAAGAAAATCCTATTAAATATTCTGAAGTAGATTTAAATCGCGCTTTTAACCGCCAAAGTGTGTGGAAGCGCATCGCTATTGTGTTGGCAGGCCCAGTAGCCAATTTGTTATTGGCAATTGTCTTGTATTGGGGTTTATTTACGTTGGGCGTGACGGGCATGCGTCCCATTATTGGTGTGGTGGACGAAAACGGTTTGGCCGCACTAGCCAGTTTAAAATCAGGCGAAATTATTCAGAAAGTGGCTGGAAATCCCGTGAATACTTGGCAGGATGCGCGTTGGGCGTTATTGGAAGAGTCGCTAGAAAATAAAACAGTTGAGATTGAAGCCATCAATAACAACAATGAATTGCTGCAGCACACATTAAGCTTTGAAGGCATTGATAATAATGCTGAAATAGATGTGCTTATAAAAATAGGGCTAGCGCCGTTCAAACCAAGTATTCCAGCAGTCATTGGTGAAATTTTACCCGACAGTGCCGCTGAAGAAGCTGGTTTCAAGTTAAATGACAAAATTTTGCGAGTGGATGGCGTGGGCGTGGGCGATTGGGAACAAGTGGTTAATATTATTAAAGTGAGCCCTAATAAAAAATTGCAATTTGACGTAGAGCGCGCGCAAAAAACATTAAATATTGCTGCAACGCCAGAAGCGTTTGACGATAACGATGAAATCATCGGCAGAATGGGCGCAGGCGTAAAGCTTAAGCAAGTAGAATTGGATAAATTATTAATTACATTACATTATTCACCACTTATTAGCTTGCAAAAAGCTATTGCCAAAACTTGGGATACTTCAATTTTCAGCCTAAAAATGCTAGCTAAAATGATGACTGGCAAAGTGTCTTTAAAAGGCATTAGTGGACCACTGACAATCGCTGATTACGCTGGAAAAAGTGCAAATTTGGGCTTAATTACATTTTTAGGCTTTTTAGCTTTGGTTAGTATCAGCATCGGCGTGCTCAACCTTTTGCCAATTCCTGTGTTAGATGGCGGCCATTTAATGTATTATGTGGCTGAGATTTTTAAAGGTTCGCCAGTTTCTGAAACAGTGATGGTAACTGGGGAAAAAATAGGATTTGGATTGCTAGGTTTACTCATGACAATAGCATTATTTAACGACTTCAATAGATTAGTAGCGGGCTAGCACTTTGTTTAAGATCCGATATATTTCAACACTCATTATCGCTCTATTTAGCCATCAAGCAATGGCAATAGAGCCGTTCGTTATTAAAGATATCCGTGTGGAAGGTTTGCAGCGTACCGAGGCTGGCACGATATTTACCTACCTGCCTGTGCAGGCAGGGGATGTGATGTCAGATGAAAAAGCCACGCAGGCGATTAAATCGCTCTATAACACAGGCATCTTTAAAGATGTGCGCATAGAAGCCGATGGCGACGTGCTGGTAGTGACGGTGCAAGAACGCTCAGCCATTGCCAAAATCGATTTCAGCGGTAATAAATCGTTTCCTTCAGACAAAATGACAGAAGGTTTAAAGCAAATCGGTATTTCAGAAGGTTTGATATTTGATAAATCTCAATTAGACCGTGCTGAGCAAGAAATTAAACGCCAATATTTAGCGCAAGGTAAATATGGCTCTACAGTAAAAGCAATAGTTAGCCCGCTAGAGCGCAACCGTGTGGCGGTCAAGTTTGAGATTGAAGAGGGAGTGGTTGCTAAAATTCGCGACATCAATATTGTCGGTAATCATGCTTATACTACGGACGATTTGCGCGCTGAGTTTTTACTTACTACACCCAATTGGATGAGTTGGTGGAATAAGGACGACCAATATTCAAAACAAAAATTGACTGCTGATTTAGAAACGCTCAAGTCGTTTTACATGAATCAAGGCTATTTGGAGTTTTCGATTGATTCAACGCAGGTGTCTATTTCCACCGATAAGCAAGACATTTACATTACGGTGAATGTGACTGAAGGCGAAAAATACACGATTAGCGACGTAAAGCTAGCAGGTGAATTGCAGGTGCCAGAAGAAGATCTCAAGCCTTTGATTAAAATACAAAAAGGCGATACTTTCAATCGTCAATTGGTGACAGAAACCAGCAAGGCCATAGGCGATAGATTGGGTAATGAGGGTTATGCTTTTTCGAATGTGAACGCGATTCCAGAAATTAATAAAGTAGATCACACCGCAGCATTCACCTTCTTTATTGACCCAGGCAAGCGCGTGTATGTGCGCCGCATTAATTTAACTGGTAATACGCGCACACGCGATAATGTATTGCGCCGCGAAATTCGCCAGCTGGAATCTGCTTGGTATGCGGGCGATAAAATTAACCGCTCCAAAGAGCGTTTAGACCGCTTGCAATACTTTGATAGTGTTGATGTGGAAACGCCAGCGGTGCCTGGCACTACAGATCAGGTGGATGTGAATATCAATGTGACCGAAAAATCTACTGGTAGCATTCAATTTGGTGCTGGCTTATCTAGTAGCGATGGCGTGGTATTGGGGGTTACTGTCAACCAACCTAACTTCTTGGGTACAGGCAACAGAGTTTCTGCGCAAATTAATACCGGTAAAGTGAATGCTACTTACTCACTTTCCTACACAGACCCTTATTTCACGCCAGATGGTATTAGCCGCGGCTTTGATGTGTATAGACGTGATGTGGATACTGGCTCACTCAATATTGGTACTTATAACAGTAAATCGTATGGTGCTGGCATACGCTTTGGTTTGCCACTAAGTGAAAAAAACTTTTTATCAGCGGGTTTGGCGGGTGACTTTACTACAGTTGAGTTGTCAAGCGACAGTCCTAAACAGTATCTTGATTTTTGTGGCAATGCTAAAGGTTGTAGTAGCGACTCATTGCAGCTATCAGCCAGTTGGACGCACGATTCACGTGACAATACGCTATTCCCTAACAAAGGGGTATTGCAGCGCTTAAGCGCTGAAGTCTCGTTGCCCATATTAGATTTAGAATATTATAAGTTAGAGTACAAGCATACTTGGTTTAAAGATGTGACGAAAACCTTTACGGTTATGCTCAATGGTGAGCTGGGCTATGCGGATAGTTACGGTAACAAAGAATACCCATTCTTTAAAAACTTTTACGTGGGTGGCGTAAATTCAGTGCGCGGCTTTGATAATAGCGCTATTGGTCCACGTGATTTAGATCCAGGTACTGGTGAGGACTTTGCTGTAGGTGGCACTACACGTATTGTAGGTAACGCTGAGGTTTTTGCGCCAGTGCCACTGATTAAAGATTCTTCACAATTTCGCCTAAGCGCGTTTGTGGATGCGGGTAATGTGTATGCCAATAATCAAAGTATTAGTTTGGGTGAATTGCGCTACTCTACGGGTGTTGGTGTAAGTTGGTTTTCACCATTTGGCCCATTGAAGCTGGTATTTGCTAAAGCACTTAATGAAAAAGAGGGCGATAAAACCCAAACGCTACAATTTCAGCTTGGCTCACAGTTTTAGTTAGATTAGTTTAGAATACAAGTAGCTGAGTAGCGATGCTCGAAAAATTAGGAGATGGAAAGTGGCTCAACAGTTTAAAACTTTAATATTTGCTGGATTATTGGCTTTTACCGCAGGTCTGAGCACAAGCTTAAATGCGGCAGAGTTGAAGGTTGGTTATGTGCAAGTGGATAGACTTTTACAAGAAGCGCCGCAAACTGCAGAAAGTAGCAAAAAACTTGAGAAAGAGTTCGGGTCAAAATCGCAAGAATTAGAGCGTATGCAAAAACAAACTCGCGACATTGAAGCTACGCTGGATAAGGAAGGCGTGACGCTTTCTGAAACTGAGCGTCGCAATAAAGAGCGCGATGCCTCAAGCCTTAAAATCGAATTTCAACGTAAACAACGCGAATTGCGCGAAGATATTAATTTACGTAAAAATGAAGAGTTAGCTAGCCTGCAAGACCGCATCAATAAAGCAGTACAGACCGTTTCTGAAGCAGATGGTTATGATTTAGTGGTGTACGGCGGCGTAGCCTATGCCAGCAAAAAAATTGATATTACCGATAAAGTGTTAAAACTTCTCGGTAAAAAATAAGCTTTATGTCCATTATTTATGCGTTTAAATTTATCGCTTCAGCAAATCGTCGAACAATTGGGTGGCAAGGCATCAGGTAATACTGAAACTCAAATTGTTAGAGTAGGCTCATTGGCGTTGGCGCAAGCTGGCGCCGTTAGCTTTTTTAGCGACACCAAATACACTGCCCAGCTAAAAAATACATCTGCAAGCGCTGTCGTTATTGGGCTACAGCATGCATCCCTTACCAATTTACCCAAAATAATTACCGATAATCCTTATGCTTATTTTGCTAAGCTTTCTCAGCTATTAAACCCGACTTACGTTGTCTCACCAGGCATTCATGCCAGTGCAGTCATTGAGGCTACTGCTGTCATTCCAACAAGTTGCAGTATTGCGGCCAACGCGGTGATTGAAGCTAATGTGGTACTTGGCAATAATGTAACTATTGGCGCTGGTTGTGTGATTGAGCGAAATTCTAGTATTGCTGATAACACGATTTTAGAGGCCAATGTGATGATTAAATATGGCACGCAAATTGGGAAAAATTGTCATTTATTCCCAGGCTGCGTCATTGCTAATGATGGTTTTGGCTATGCAGAAGCAGCGAATGCTGGCAATACAAAACATTGGGTAAAAATCCCTCAAGTAGGGCGTGTGGTGATACATGATTTTGTCGATATCGGTGCTAATACCACCATAGATCGCGGCGCAATAGACGACACGGTGATAGAAGAAGGTGTCAAGCTAGATAATTTAATTCACATTGCGCATAACTGCCGCATAGGTGCACATACGGTGATTGCTGGCTGTGCGGGCATTGCAGGCAGTGCGATTATTGGTAAACATTGCAAAATTGGTGGTGCGGCCATGATTCTCGGCCATTTAAGCATTGCCGATCACGTGACTATATCTCCTGGCAGCATGATTATGCGATCCATTAGCAAGGCTGGCACCTATACTGCACTTATGCCATCACAAGCGCATGAAGATTGGCTTAAAACCGCTGCAAATATTCGCCACTTAAGTCAATTAACAGATAAAATAAAGACCTTGGAAGCGCGCATTGCGCAATTAACGTCGACTGAATTAACTTCAAATAAGAAATAATTGAGAACCCAATATGACTGATAACGCTACACCAAATATCGATAATTCAGGCATGGATATTCACGAAATCCTCGACCATTTGCCACATCGCTACCCGTTTGTACTGATAGATCGCGTGATTTCAATGGAGCTTGGCAAAGAAATCACTGCATTAAAGAACGTCAGTGTGAATGAGCCTTTTTTCCCTGGCCATTTTCCTTATCATCCCGTGATGCCTGGTGTATTGATTGTAGAGGCGATGGCGCAGGCGGCGGCGATACTCTCATTTAAAACAATGGGCAGCAAGCCAACGGATGATTCTGTATATTATTTTGCTGGTATTGATAGTGCGCGCTTTAAAAAACCTGTTTCGCCCGGTGATCAAATCATATTAAATGTAAAAATTGAGCGTATTTTAAAAGGCATTTGGAAATATATTGGTGTCGCAACAGTGGATGGCGTGGTGGTGGCTGAGGCCAGTATGATGTGCATTTTAAAAGCGATAGAGAAATAAAAAATAAAATAATTAAAACTACAAATTAAAGTAATAAGTTAAGTTAAATGCCCATAAAAATTCATCCGACTGCAATCATTGACCCTAAAGCTGAACTCGACTCTAGCGTCGAAGTTGGTGCGTATTCAATTATTGGCGCTGGCGTTAAAGTGGGTGCCGATACGCGCATTTCCAGCCATGTGGTGTTAAAAGGTCCAACAGTTATTGGGAAAAATAACCAAATTTTTCAATTCTCTTCGCTAGGCGAGCAGCCACAAGACAAAAAATATGCAGGCGAGCCCACTACGCTAGAAGTTGGCGATAACAATACCATACGCGAGTTTTGCACCTTCAATCGCGGGACGATTCAAGACCAAGGCAAGACTAGCATCGGTAACGATAACTGGATAATGGCCTACGTACACATTGCGCACGATTGTGCTATTGGTAATAACACCATTCTTGCCAACAATAGCTCGCTGGCAGGGCACGTAGATATTCATGATTACGCTATTTTAGGTGGCTTTACGCTCATTCACCAGTTTTGCAAAGTCGGTGCGCATGTCATTACTGCGGTGGGTAGCGTGGTATTTAAAGATGTTCCACCTTATGTGACGGCGTCTGGCTACGACGCGCAGCCACATGGCATCAACGCTGAAGGCCTTAAGCGACGAGGCTTTACGCCAATTACCATCACACAAATAAAACGTGCTTACAAGGCTTTGTATCGCAACAGTTTAACTTTAGAAGAAGCCAAGCTGGAATTGGCCGAGATGCAAAAAAGCTGCGCTGAAATTAAGCTATTAACTGAATTTCTATCAACCTCTAACCGCGGTATTATCCGCTAGATTGTCGTATGCCTAAAATAGCAATTGTGGCTGGTGAAGCCTCGGGCGATTTGCTGGGTGGTCATTTAATACGCGCTTTAAAAGCAAAGCGTAGCGATTTAACCTTCGTCGGCATCGCCGGCCCTAAAATGATGGCAGAGGGCGCTAAGTCTCTATTTTCAATAGAAAAACTTTCGGTGCGTGGCTATGTGGAAGTGCTTAAGCATTTATATGGCTTGCTTAAGTTACGCAGAAGTTTGCTCAAGCAATTATTAGCCGAAAAACCAGATATTTTTATTGGTGTGGATGCGCCAGATTTTAACTTTTGGCTAGAGCGCAAGCTTAAAAAACGTGGCATTTCCACTATTCATTATGTCAGCCCTTCTATTTGGGCGTGGCGTGGTGGGCGCATGAGCAAAATAAAGCGCGCGGTATCGCATATGTTGGCCTTACTCCCATTTGAGCCTGCTCTGTACGAAAAAGCAGGCGTGCCAGTGACCTTCATTGGGCATCCCCTTGCGGATGAATTACCGCTGCGACCCAATAAAGCGGCGGCGCGCAACATGCTTAAAATTGAAAAAAATAAACTAGTCGTTGTCATGTTGCCAGGCAGTCGGCAATCCGAAGTGGAACAGCACGCCGATTTATTCGTCAAAACTGCGCAAATTATTAGCCAAGATAATACGAATACGCAGTTTCAAAATATACAATTTTTAGTGCCTTTAATTACGCGCGAAACACGCCAAATTTTTGAGACAGCGCTTTATAAAAACCTGCATGACAAAAATGTGTATGACAGTTTAGCGCTGGATATATTGTTTGGTCATGCGCACGATGCGATGGAAGCTGCCGATGTGGTGCTAGTCGCCTCAGGCACTGCTACGCTGGAAGCTGCGCTGCTCAAGCGCCCCATGGTGATTACTTACCGTATGCCAACCTTAAGTTGGTGGATATTAAAGTACATGAATTACCTGCCTTATGTCGGTTTGCCAAATATTTTAGCGGGTAAGTTTGTAGTGCCAGAATTGTTGCAAAAAGACGCCACGCCGCAAAAATTAGCAGATGCTGTTTCTTTATTATTGGTGGATAGAAACCGCACGCAAGAAATTAAACAAGAATTTACCGATATTCACCAAGCGTTGAAGCAGAATAGTGCAAAAAAAGCCGCTGAAGTGGTTTTGAATTATTTGAAATAAGCCGTCATTCCGTGTCAAGCACGGCATGACGGAGTTAACAAAGCATTCATGAATTGGATTTTGTTATGTCATTAATCTGCGGCGTAGATGAAGCTGGGCGAGGCCCCTTGGCTGGCAGTGTCTATGCCGCAGCGGTGATATTAGACGCAAATAATCCGATTGAAGGCCTAGCGGACTCTAAAAAACTTTCCGAGAAAAAGCGCGATTTTTTAAGTGCTGAGATTAAAGCCAAAGCGCTGGCATGGGGTGTTGCCAGTTGCAACTGCCAAGAAATTGACGAAATCAATATTCTACAAGCCAGCCTGCTCGCCATGAAGCGCGCGATTGAGGCGATGCAAGCGCAATTCAACATCACACCCAGTTTGGTTCAAGTAGATGGCAATAAATGCCCGAAAATCAATCTACCGTGCGAGGCGATTGTAAAGGGCGACAGTAAAGTACAGGCTATTTCCGCTGCGTCTATTCTGGCCAAAGTCGCGCGCGATGCTGAGTTATATGCACTAGATAAAAAATACCCACAATACGGTTTTGCACAACACAAAGGCTATCCTGCACCTAAGCATCTACTAGCTTTGCAGGTACATGGCATTTGCCCGCAGCATCGATTGAGTTACGCACCTGTAAGGGCGCTGCTTATTTTCTGAATCGTCCTTTTTCACACCAATACTTTATTTTGATGTTGCTAAAGTCGCTGCCACTGTAATGCGGTTGGTTAACGTTGAAAAGTTTTTGTGCAAACTCGCAGTTTGCAAGGTTGTATTTGGTATCTTGAGCAGTGTCAAAAGTTGCGACGTGAATTCTTAATGTTGCATCGTGCTGCTTGGTAGAAAAGTAAATACCTGTACCACACATGCACTTGTGCGAACCAACATTAAAGTTACAAAGGTTTTTTCATCGTAACTAACAGTTAATCTAATGATCCAAAGGGAACAAATTGTACCAGTTTGTTAAGCTAAAAGTAAAAACACCGTCGATTTTTTGTTTAAATCTGGCAAAGTGCTTTGTTTCCATTGATTCACAGTTTTTGTGGCGATATATTCATCCGGCAGACTGACCTGTGAGGCAATACAGATGCGGGTTGCAGTACTGCATGTAGCTAAAATCGCAACCAGCATATGTTGGTTGCGGTAGGGCGTTTCGATAAAAATCTGCGTTTCTTTGTGCGTTTGCGACCATTTTTCGATTTCTTTCAGCTTTACATTACGCGCTTGTTTATCCACTGGTAAATAACCTAGAAACGCGAATTGCTGACCATTTAAACCGCTGGCCATTAGTGCCAATAAGATTGAACTTGGGCCGACAAATGGCACGACGCAGATACCTTTTTGATGCGCCAATGCGACTAATTTTGCACCTGGGTCGGCCACACTTGGGCAGCCTGCATCAGACATTAAGCCAACGTCTTTACCCGCCAGCAGTGGTGCCAGTAGGGCAGCAACATCTTTATCTAAGGTGTGTTCATTGAGCAAATTTAACGTGAGTTCGCGCACAGGCTTGACCGTTTTAATGGCACTTAAAAATTGGCGCGCAGATTTTTCGCTTTCTACCACAAAATGCTCAAGATTTTGGGCGGTTTTAATCACGCCTGACGGCAGGCTTGTAGGCAGTAGCGTAGTGATGTCCCTGTCGCCTAGCGTGACAGGGATAAGGTAAAGCGTACCGAGGTTCATGCTGCTATTTTAACGCACAAGTCGCCATTCCGATATAAATCGAATCCAGCACCTTTTAAACATGGAGGTCTCCAATAAACATGGAGGTCTCCAAAAAGTGTGGGTAGGCGTTAAACAGCGGCATTACTTTTACGTTGAGGCATCCATGATACAAAGCTAAATGACGTTAACGCCTTCATTCTGCAACATGGTGATTAGTTTAATCAGCGGCAAACCAATCAGTGCGTTTGGGTCTTCTCCTATCATGCGTTCAATCAGTGCAACGCCTAGGCCTTCAGATTTTGCGCTACCTGCGCAATGATAAGGCTGCTCCTTGGTGAGATAGTTTTCAATTTGTTGGTCAGTCAGTTGCCTGAAGCGCACCACATAGGGCACCACCAGCGCTTGCATATTGTCTGTGGCGGCATTAAATAAACACAATGCGCTATGAAAAGTTACTTCGCGCCCACGCATTGTTTGCAACTGCTTGGTAGCGTTAGCATGATTGAGTGGCTTGCCAAGCTGCTCGTCATCTAGCGTCGCCACTTGATCACAGCCTATAACCAACGCATGTGGATAATCGCCAGCCACTTTTTTAGCTTTTAATTGGGCGAGTCGCAGTGCCGTTTCTTGCGGTTTTTCTCCCGCAAGCGGCGTTTCATCTAGGTGTGGAGATACGACACTGAATGGAAGTTGCAGCTTGAGTAGCAGCTCGCGCCGGTACTCAGAGGAAGACGCTAAGATTAAGGTTTGTTTCATTATTTAGTTATAAAAATAGAGTGATTAAAAAAGCCGACAAAGACATTCTGTCGGCTTTTTGCATAAAGTACAATCAAAACTATTCTGGCTGCACTTCCAGTAACGACTCATCTGGCGTCACATTATCACCTTTAGCCACGTGTACAGCAACTACAGTGCCAGTGGTGGAGGTCTGAATTTCATTCTCCATTTTCATCGCTTCAATCACCAGCACACCATCACCCGCTTTCACTTTATCGCCAACCTTCACTTTAACTGCCACAATGCTTCCAGGCATAGCGGTTGTCACGCAGCCCGCATGATGTGGGCGCGGGCGGGCGCTTGAAGTGAGTGAGGTTTTTTTCTTACCACTACTTTTTTCGCCATTGCTACCACTGCCAACCTCAATTTCATCTAAGGTTTCTACGATGACTTCTTCAGCAATTCCATCGACAGACACATAGAATGGACGCTTTTCTTCGCCCACGTACCCGCTACCAGTGAGCTTGATGTGGAAAGTTTCACCATGCAGTGTGACATTAAATTCATTCGGTGCAAAGCGTGCAGCGGCCGTATGAATGGTTTCTTTACTTTGTAAAGCTTCAGGTTTTAAGCTGCCTGCATTGCGTTCTTGCAAGAACGTTTGGCCAATATCGGGGAACATCGCATACGTTAAAACATCTTCCTCAGATTTTGCAATGCGCTCCGAT
Source organism: Methylotenera oryzisoli (assembly GCA_945907735.1). Classification (GTDB taxonomy): domain Bacteria; phylum Pseudomonadota; class Gammaproteobacteria; order Burkholderiales; family Methylophilaceae; genus Methylotenera_A; species Methylotenera_A oryzisoli_B. Next base: position 73,440 of record CAMDTL010000003.1, on the reverse strand, counting down.
TCGACTTGTAACTTAGTCATTTCTGGCTCTAACAAATCGGCAGGCCGGCAGGTGATCACCTCTCCATCGCCAACAGCCAATTGTTTTACTTTTGCGTTTACAGGCGCAGGTGATTTACCGTATTGGCCTAGCAAATAGTTTTTAACTTCGTTGGTTACTGATTTGTAGCGCGCGCCAGTCATCACGTTTAACACTGCCTGCGTGCCAACAATTTGCGAAGTGGGTGTTACCAATGGCGGAAAGCCTAAATCCTCACGTACGCGTGGTATTTCAGCCAATACGGCATCCATTTTATCCAGTGCGCCTTGTTCTTTTAGCTGGTTAGATAAGTTTGAAATCATGCCGCCAGGCACTTGGTTAACTAAAACACGGGTATCAACACCAGTGAATTCGCTTTCATATTGCCAATATTTTTTGCGCACTTCACGGAAATAAGCCGTAATCTCTTGCAGCTTGGCTAGGTCAATCCCAGTATCGTATTGGGTGCCTTGTAAGGCCGCCACCATGCTCTCGGTAGACGGGTGGCTGGCGCCTTCAGCAAAAGAGGAGTTGCAAGTATCGATAATCGACGCGCCGTTTTCAACCGCTTTCATCAGCGCGATGCTGGCAAAACCAGAAGTTGCGTGGCTGTGTACATGGATTGGCAAGCTAACGGCAGATTTAAGCGCTTCGACTAAATCGCCCGCAGCCGTGGGTGTCAGCAAGCTGGCCATATCTTTAATGCCTATGCTATCGGCGCCAATCTCTTCCAGCTGTTTGGCCATGGCCACAAAGTAGTTAATATCGTGCACAGGACTGGTGGTGTATGAAAGCGTACCAATGGCGTGTTTTTTTACTTTTTTTACGGCTTTAATCGCCTCGCGCAAGTTGCGCACATCGTTTAACGCATCAAACACGCGGAACACATCTACGCCGTTATCGGCAGATTTTTGCACGAACGCATGCACCACATCATCAGAATAATGGCGGTAACCGAGCAAATTTTGGCCGCGCAATAGCATGTTGATTTGGCTGTTTGGCAGGGCTTTGCGCAGTTTAGTTAAACGCTCCCAAGGGTCTTCTTTTAAAAACCTGACGCAAGCATCAAAGGTGGCGCCACCCCAAGCCTCTATTGACCAGAAGCCGATGTCATCAAGCTTGGCGCAGATTGGCAACATATCTTCGGTGCGCATGCGCGTGGCGATAAGTGATTGGTGACCGTCGCGTAAAACCAGTTCTGTAACGTGTATTTTGCTCATAATTTTATTTCTTTATGAAAATGACTGATTGTGAAATAGCATGCTAAATACCCTCGTGTGCTGCAATCGCCGCGGAAATGGCAGCCGCAATCAATTCAGGCGGCAATTCTGTTGCGTAGTTGGTCAGCTCTGGATGGCTCTCTACAAAGCTGGTATTGAAGTTAGCGGCTTTGAAATCGGGGTGCTTCATAATTTCTTGATAATACGGAATGGTGGTTTTAACGCCATACACCACCATATCGCCCAATGCGCGACGTCCACGCTCAACCACGCCCTCCCAATCGAGCGCCCAAACGGTGAGCTTGGCACACATCGAATCGTAATAGGGCGGGATCACATAGCCTGAATAAATGGCAGCATCCATGCGCACGCCAGGTCCACCAGGAGAATAATAACGGGTAATTTTGCCAAAGCTGGGTAAAAAGTCATTTTTAGGATCTTCCGCATTAATACGGTACTCCATGGCAAAACCGCGAAAACTAATTTCACTTTGCTTGTATTGCAGCGGCAGGCCATAGGCAATGCGAATTTGCTCTTGCACAATATCCACACCAGTAATGGTCTCGGTGACGGTATGCTCTACCTGCAGGCGGGTATTCATTTCCATAAAGTAAAAAGTATTGTTCGAATCAAGCAAGAACTCGACCGTGCCGGCATTTTCATAACCTACCGCCTTGGCCGCTTTCACTGCCAAGCCGCCAATATAATCGCGCTGCGCTTGACTTAACTGGGGGGAGGGTGCGATTTCAATGAGTTTTTGATTACGACGCTGAATTGAGCAGTCGCGCTCAAACAAATGAATCACGTTACCTTGACTATCCGCCATCACTTGCACTTCAATATGGCGTGGTGTGACAACGCATTTTTCTAAAAACACTTCTGGTTTGCCAAAAGCTTTACTCGCTTCAGAAATTACGCGGTCATAATTAGCCAATAGCTCTTTCTCGGAGTCGCAACGACGAATGCCTCTGCCACCACCACCGTTAGTGGCTTTAAGCATGACTGGGTAACCAATTTTATTGGCAAGCGCCACGGCTTCATCTAAACCAGCCAAGTTGCCATCGCTGCCAGGCGTGCAAGGGATGCCCGCATTAGTCATGGCTTTACGCGCTTCAATTTTGTCGCCCATCTGGCGAATTACCGCCGCATTAGGCCCAATAAACTTGATGCCACGACGCGCGCAGATTTCGGCTAGCTCTGGATTTTCTGATAAAAATCCATAGCCTGGGTGCAACGCATCGCAACCTGCCGCCACGGCCACATTGACAATATTATGTGCATTTAAATAACCCGCGACAGGGTCTGCACCCAAATTATAGGCTTCGTCCGCTTTTTTAACGTGCAGGGCATGACGATCGGCATCGGCGTAAATTGCCACAGATTTAATGCCCATTTCGGAGCAAGCGCGTACAATACGTACCGCAATCTCTCCGCGATTAGCCACTAGAATTTTTTTGAACACGGCATTGCCTTATAATTAGCTTACAAACCCTTGAAGTATAACATGCATGCGCACTCTAAGGGATATGTACATTTGTAAAAACAGGGTTAATTTGGCTTATTTATTATGAAATTATTAATTATAAACAACTTAGAGTTCGCTCAAAAACAGCAAAAACTTAGTGATCTCTTTGAGATTTATAGCTTTAAAAGGCTGGCCGAAACGCTTTCTATAGGTGATAAAAACACTCATTTGGCTGGCATTCGCTTCGAATTAACTGGCGATTACAAGCGGTTTCGTCATCCCAGCTTACATTTACATATCAGCTCCACATTGCCTGTGACTTGCCAGCGCTGCCTAGATGAAATGCTGATTAATGTGGATTTAAATTTTGATTATTTAATTAGCAACGTAGTCGCAAGCGAATTGGATGAAAATGACGAAATTGATTGGTTGGAAGCCTCACCAAATATGGATTTGCACGAACTGATTGAGGACGAATTATTGCTGGCCATGCCTTTTGCCCCCATGCATGAAAAAAGTTGCAGTAAACTAAACATGCAAAGCGGCGAGAAGCCCAACCCGTTTGCCATTCTAAAAGGCAAGGTTAAATCCACCTAAGTAATAAAAACCACAAGCTATTGATTTACTTTAAGTCGCAATTGCATTAAAATGCGCGCTTAATTATTTTTACCAGCAATATTGGAGCATCAACATGGCAGTTCAACAAAATAAAAAGTCACCTTCAAAGCGCGGTATGCATCGCTCGCACGACTTTTTGGTAAACCCGCCGCTGGCCGTAGAGCCAACTACTGGCGAAACACATTTACGTCACCACATTAGCCCTAGCGGTTATTATCGTGGCCGCAAAGTAGTGGCGACAAAAGGCGAATAACAAGTCTTTTGATGCAGTTTTTGGCTTCAATCAATACGCCGCGCTCTCAACATAGTGCGGCGTTCGCACATCTAGCATTTACAAACTAGCGTTGACATTCATTCAATAATTACATCTAATTCAATGATGGATATCACAATTGTAATTGACGCAATGGGCGGGGATCACGGCCCGCATATCACCGTTCCTGCCGCGCTAGCCGCGCTGAAACAAGACGAGCAACTCAATATTGTGTTGGTTGGCCTGCTGGATGCCATTCAAGCCGAGCTTAAAGCCCTTAAGACGACTACAGGTCCACGCTTACGCATTCATCACGCTTCGGAAGTGGTGCAAATGTGCGAGTCACCGCAAAGCGCGCTTAAAAATAAAAAAGATTCTTCCATGCGCGTGGCCATCAATTTAGTAAAAAGCGGCGAAGCGCATGCTTGTGTAAGCGCAGGCAACACGGGCGCACTCATGGCAACCGCGCGATTTGTGCTAAAAACCTTGTCAGGTATTGATAGGCCTGCCATTGCGTCTAAACTGCCTTCTGAAAAAGGCAGTACTTATATGTTAGATTTAGGCGCAAATGCAGATTGTACCGCCGAGCAACTGTTGCAATTTGCGGTGATGGGCGCGATGTTGGTAAGCTGCGTTGAGCATAAAGAAAACCCGACAGTAGGCTTATTAAATATAGGTTCTGAGGATATTAAAGGCAACGAAGTGGTGAAGAAAACTGCTGAATTATTGCGCGCTAGCCACTTGAATTTTTATGGCAACGTAGAAGGCGACGATATTTTTAAAGGCACCACAGATTTAGTGGTGTGCGATGGGTTTGTGGGCAATGTAGCACTAAAAACCACCGAAGGTTTGGCGCATATGATGGGCAAATTTTTAACGCAAGAATTTAAGAAAAATTGGCTCACTAAAATCATGGCTTTGGGGGCAAGGCCAGTGCTAAATGCCTTCAAAAAGCGCTTAGATCCACGGCTTTACAATGGCGCTAGCTTTTTGGGCTTACGCGGTATTGTGGTGAAAAGTCACGGTGGCGCGGATGCAATTGCGTTTAATCACGCCATTGAAGTGGCGATAGAAGAGGCGCGTAGCGGCGTTTTGCAACGCATCACTCAGCAGTTGAAAATTGAACACATCAAGCCGCAAGTGCCTAAAATAACCGAAAGTGACATGCAGTGAGCTATTCAAAAATCGCTGGCACTGGCAGTTATTTGCCAAAAAAAATCCTCAGCAATACCGACTTGGAAAAAATGGTGGACACTAGCGACGAGTGGATTTTTGCGCGCACGGGTATACGCGAGCGCCATATTGCTGCCAAAGGTGAATTCACCAGCGATTTAGCGCTGGAAGCCGCCAAAAACGCTATTGCCAGCGCAGGCATTGAGACAAGCGATATTGACTTAATTGTCGTCGCAACCAGCACGCCCGATAAAATATTCCCCAGTGTGGCAACGATGTTGCAACGCAAATTAGGCATCGCGGGTTGCCCTGCATTTGACCTGCAAGCCGTGTGTAGCGGCTTTATTTATGCGCTTGCCACTGCCGATAGTTTTATTAAAGCGGGTAGTAGTCAATGTGCGTTGGTGATAGGTGCAGAAACTTTTTCGCGCCTTGCCGACTACACGGATAGAAGCAACTGCATTTTGTGGGGCGATGGTGCTGGCGCCATTATTCTGCAAGCCTCACAACAGCAAGGCGTTATTTCTACGCATCTGCATGCTGATGGCAACTTTGAAAAGATGCTGCATGTGCCACGCAAGCATGACGGCACGCCAGATACCGTGCATATGGAAGGCAACGCCGTATTTAAAATGGCGGTGAATACGCTAGACAAAATTGTCGATGAAACACTGGCAGCGAACAATATGCAAAAGTCTGACATCGATTGGCTAGTACCGCATCAGGCCAATATTCGCATTCTGCAAGCCACCGCTAAGAAGCTCGACATGCCCATGGATAAAGTGGTGGTCACGGTCGATAAGCATGGCAATACGTCTGCCGCTTCGATTCCGCTAGCGCTAGACGTAGCGGTGCGCGATGGTCGCATTAAGCCTGGCGATATTATCCTGATGGAAGCGTTTGGCGGCGGCTTTACTTGGGGTTCGGCGCTGATTCGTTTTTAGACTTTTAATCATTACACTATGACACAAAAAATTGCATTTTTTTTTCCTGGCCAAGGCTCACAATCAGTCGGCATGATGGCTGGATTAGAAAATAATCCTATTATTAAACAAACGTTTACTGAGGCTTCTGACATTTTAGGCGTGGATTTTTGGGCAATGGCGACAAAGCCCAACGAGTTGCTGAACCAAACGCAGCACACACAACCTTTAATGTTGACAGCTGGCATTGCCACATGGCGACTTTTTCAACAAATGACACAACACATAAAACAAAATAAAGATGCCCTGCAGCCAAATATCCATGCGGGTCATAGCCTAGGTGAATATACGGCTTTAGTCGCCTCAAATGCATTAAGTTTTGCTGATGCGTTGCCATTGGTAAAATATCGTGCAGAGGTGATGCAATCTGCCGTGCCAGAAGGCGTCGGGGCAATGGCGGCAATTTTAGGTTTGGACGACGAAACCGTGCGTGCAGTTTGCGCAGAGGCGGCGCAGAATGAGATTTGCGCGGCAGTGAATTTTAACTCGCTAGGTCAAGTGGTGGTTGCAGGCAATAAAGCCGCGGTTGAGCGCTGCATGGAGCTAGCAAAAGCCAAAGGCGCAAAGCGCGCTTTACCGCTTCCAGTCAGCGTACCATCACACTGCACCTTAATGAAACCTGCCGCCGAAAAACTAGCCGAATACTTAAAAAGTGTGAATATCAATACGCCTCAAATCCCCGTGATGCACAATGCAGACGTGGCTTCGTACGATGATTCGGCTAAAATAAAAGATGCCTTGGTGCGGCAGTTGTATTCACCCGTGCGTTGGGTGGAAACCGTGCAAAAAATTCATGCTCAGGGCATTGCAAACGCGGCAGAATGTGGGCCAGGCAAGGTGTTGGCTGGACTTACAAAAAGGATCGTTGCAGACTTTCCCTGTGTCGCTTTGACTTCAAATGAAGCAATTTTAGAGCTGATAAATAACAATTAAATCAATTAAATAAAGGATTTATTTAATGTCAAATATCTTAGAAGGTCAAATTGCTTTAGTCACTGGCGCTAGCCGTGGTATAGGCGCAGCCATAGCACAAGAACTGGGCAAACAAGGCGCAACGGTGATAGGCACTGCCACCACGTCAGGTGGTGCAGAAAACATCAACACTTCGCTAAAAGCCGCGAATATAAAAGGATTGGGACTTGCGCTGGACGTGAACGATGGCGCGCAAATTGAGGCGGTTTTAGCTGAAATAGCTAGCAAATTTGGTGATGTAACGATATTGGTGAATAACGCGGGTATTACGCGCGACACTTTGCTAATGCGTATGAAAGCAGAGGACTGGGATGCGGTCATTTCAACCAATTTAACGTCGGTTTTCCGCATGAGCCAAGCTGTATTGCGCCCAATGATGAAGGCTAGAACTGGAAGAATTATCAGCATTTCTAGCGTGGTTGGTCACATGGGCAACGCTGGCCAAACCAATTACGCCGCAGCCAAAGCAGGCATGGCGGGCTTTACTAAATCACTGGCGGCCGAGGTTGGCAGTCGCAATATTACGGTGAATTGCGTCGCACCAGGCTTTATTGATACCGACATGACGGTAGAATTGCCAGCAGCGATAAAAACTAAAATGTTAGAGAATGTGCCCTTGGGCCGGCTGGGCAATGTGAATGAAATTGCGGCAACCGTGGCGTTTTTAGCCAGCCCCAGCGCCGCGTATATTACGGGCGAGACGATTCATGTGAATGGCGGAATGTATAGCGCTTAACAATTTGCGCAAAACAATTTAGATTTTTATAAGTATTTTTGTATTCTTGCATAGTTTTGCTAGAATACACACTTAGCTTTAATGAGCTAATTTTCAATCAAAGGGGTACATAGATGTCTGACATCGAACAACGCGTTAAAAAAATTGTTGTAGAACAGTTGGGTGCAAATGAAGCGGATGTTAAAAACGCATCATCATTTGTAGATGATTTGGGTGCAGATTCGCTTGACACCGTTGAGCTAGTAATGGCGCTGGAAGAAGAGTTTGACTGCGAAATTCCAGATGAGGAAGCCGAAAAAATAACAACAGTTCAATTAGCGATTGATTACATCAATACTAACCTCAAATAAATTCATACTTCAGCCCTCACGCGAGGGCTGATTTCTATTCAAATATGTCAAAACGTAGAGTGGTGGTTACAGGCTTGGGTGTGGTTTCTCCTGTGGGAATCGGCACGCAACACGCTTGGGAAAGCCTACTTAAAGGCCAATCTGGCATTACGCGCATTACACATTTCGATCCAAGCAATTTCAATTCGCAAATTGCCGGCGAAGTCAAAAACTTTAATGTCGAAGATTATTTACCTGCCAAGGATGCGCGTCGTATGGATAAGTTTATCCAATTCGGTTTGGTGGCTGGCATTGAGGCATTTAAAGACTCTGGCATTGAAGTGACCGAACAAAATGCCGATCGCATTGGCGTGTCTATTGGTTCTGGCATTGGTGGCTTAGGCTTAATCGAATCCACTAATGACAATTATGACGAAGGTGGTCCGCGTAAAATCTCACCGTTTTTTATCCCTGGCACCATTATTAATATGATCTCGGGAAATTTAAGTATTATGTTTGGCTTAAAAGGGCCGAATGTGGCGATTGTTACGGCCTGCACGACAGGCACGCATTCCATTGGCGATGCAGCGCGCATGATTGAATATGGCGATGCTGATGTCATGGTCGCAGGTGGCGCTGAAGCCGCGATTACTGAGCTTTCTGTCGGTGGTTTCGCCTCGGCGCGCGCGTTATCTAACCGCAATGATGACCCCGCAACCGCTAGTCGCCCGTGGGATAAAGACCGCGACGGCTTTGTGATAGGCGAGGGCGCGGGCGTATTGGTGTTAGAGGAATACGAGCACGCCAAAACGCGTGGCGCGCGTATTTATGCGGAGCTGGTAGGCTACGGCATGAGTGCTGATGCTTATCACATGACCGCACCAAATATGGATGGACCTCGCCGTAGCATGGTGAACGCGCTTAAAAACGCAAGTATCAATGCTAGCGATGTGCAATTTATGAATGCACACGGCACTTCTACTCCTTTGGGGGACGCCAACGAAACTAACGCGATTAAAGCGACTTTTAACGAGCACGCATACAAATTGGTCGTTAACTCAACAAAATCGATGACAGGGCACTTGCTGGGTGGCGCAGGCGGTTTAGAATCAGTATTTACCGTGCTTTCAATTTACAACCAAGTTTCTCCACCAACGATTAATATTTTTAACCAAGATCCAGCGTGTGACTTGGATTACTGTGCCAACATGGCCCGAGATTTAAAAATCACCTACGCGCTTAAAAACAATTTTGGTTTTGGTGGCACTAATGGCAGTCTAGTATTTAAAAAGATATAAAGTTTTTAAGTAAATATCAGCTTCAAACTCTCTCAAAAGCTTGCAATTTTAAACCTTGCAGGCTTTTTTATTCGCGCTGGCTATGGTTTAATTGTGGCTCATGGCACCTACGCATAGATCTTCGGCACTTACTTATCTCATCAACGGCAGTTTCGACCATGTCGTTTCGCCGTTCGACCGCGGTTTTGCTTATGGTGACGGGGTTTTTCGCACGCTGGTGATGCGTAATGGCGTGCCAGAAAGTTGGCCGCAGCATTACCAAAAACTGGTCGCTGATTGCGCCGTCATTAACATTGTTTGCCCAAGCGCAGAGCTGCTCATGGACGATTTGCAGCAATTATTTTTGCTAGATGAAACGGCTGTAGCCAAAATTATTGTCACGCGTGGCGAGGGTGATCGTGGTTACACACCACCCGCAATCACGGCGCCCATGCGGGTTGTGACTAAATCTGCTATGCCACAATATCCAGAAGCGAGATTTACGGAAGGCGTTAATTTGTATGTGTGCGATACGCAATTGGCACTACAGCCCAAATTGGCGGGCATTAAGCACTTAAATCGACTCGAAAACGTGCTGGCGCGCATGGAATGGAATGATCCGAATATTGCTGACGGTATTTTGCTAGACACCAACGACCAGGTGATTGAATGCACTGCCGCCAATATTTTTGTACGGTTTGGCGATGTGCTCATCACGCCAAGCCTTAGGCAATGCGGCGTTGCTGGCATTACACGGCAACGTATTATTGAGCTTGCGCACACGCTTTCACTTAAAGTTTCGATCGAAACGTTTAATTTGGGAAAATTATTTGCTGCAGATGAAGTGATTATTTGCAACAGCATTTATGGTGCTTGGCAAGTAAAATCCGTGCAAGTCCAGAACATGCAAAATAAAACAAGTTTCTATCAAAAAATACTCAAAAAAAGTGCTCTGGGAGCCAATATGCGCACGGCTCTCATGGCATCTTAAAAATCCATGATGCGACTGATAAAAATTATTTTTTTAATTGGTTTATTGGCCATATTCGGTTTGGGTGCATGGTTATACAATTATGCCAAGACGCCATTAGACTTATCGCCAAAGGCGCAAGAAATTAGCATCAAACCTAATAGCAGCCTCAAAAACATCGCCAATCAATTGGTCGCGCAACAAGTCATTCCAAAGGCGCTGCCATTTGTGATTTTGGGCAAATTATTGCACAAAGAGGCCGAACTGCAGGCGGGCGATTACACGCTTAACAAAAATGTGTCGCCATACCAGTTATTGCTGTCGCTCAATCACGGCAAGGTCACGCAGGGCAGCGTCACCTTTATTGAGGGCAAAACGTTTTCGCAAATGCGCGCAAAATTGGCTAAAAATAGTGCGGTAAGAACCACAATTGCAGAGTTAAGCGACGCCGAAGTGATGCGGCTGGTGGGTAAGGGCGAAAGGCATGCAGAAGGCTTGTTTTTCCCCGATACGTTTTATTTTGATCGCGGCACAGCGGATATTGTGCTGCTAAAACGTAGCTACGGGAATATGCAAAACAAGCTTGCCACTGCGTGGGCGAATCGCGCATTTGGCTTACCTTACAAGGATAGTTACGAGGCACTGATTATGGCTTCAATCGTCGAAAAAGAGACTGGCAAAGCGAGTGAGCGACCAGAAATTGCAGGCGTTTTTCTCAACCGCTTGCGTATCGGTATGCGTTTGCAAACCGACCCTACCGTAATTTACGGCATGGGCGACAAATACGATGGCAATATTCGCCGCAAAGATTTAACCACCGATACAATTTACAATACCTACACGCGCGATGGTTTGCCACCCACGCCAATCGCCATGCCTGGCCTGGCTTCCATCGAAGCGTCTTTGCATCCACAAAAAACTAAAGCGCTATATTTTGTGGGCAAGGGTGATGGCAGTCATGAATTTTCAGATTCACTGGCAGAACACAATCGCGCTGTGGCAAAATATCAGTTAAAACTGAAAGCCAAGAAGTAATGACAAAAAACCCTAAAAAACGCGGAAAATTTATCACGCTAGAAGGCATGGATGGCGCGGGTAAAAGCACGCACATTCCCAATATTATTGCTGCACTTAAAGCGCGTGGTCTAGAAGTAGTTTCAACACGTGAGCCAGGTGGAACAAGGCTTGGAGAGCAACTGCGCGCTTTATTATTGCACGATGCGATGCACGCCGAAACCGAAACTTTGCTCATGTTCGCCGCGCGGCGCGAGCATATCGCCAACCTTATCGAGCCTGCGCTTAAACGCGGCGCTTATGTGCTGTCAGATAGATTTACCGACGCGACTTACGCCTATCAGTGCGGCGCCAAGGGCGTGCCCAGTCATAAGATTAAGCAATTAGAAAAATGGGTGCAGGGTAAATTGCAGCCAGATTTAACCCTATTGTTTGATGTGCCAGTAGAAATTAGCATACAAAGGCTTACCGTCGCGCGTGAGCCAGATAAATTCGAGCGCGAAGACGCGAAGTTTTTTGAAAAGTTACGCCAGGCTTATTTAATGCGCGCCAAGGAAGATCCCGCGCGTTTTCGTATCATTGATGCGAATCAAGCTTTGGATAAAGTGAAAGTAATAGTTAAAAATATTATTTCAACTATTTGATTGTTAAGTTAATTAAAAAATGTACCCATGGCAAACACAACAATGGCAACACATTATGCAGAGCACAAGTTTGCCGCATGCTTTATTGCTGCGTGGGCGGGCGGGCGCAGGCAAGCATGATTTTGCCATAGAGGTATCGCAAAGCCTTTTATGCAGCAAGCCCCAGCAAGCGCGTGCTTGCGGAGCATGCCCAAGCTGCACTTGGTTTGCAGAAGGCAATCATCCAGATTTTCGTTTAATTTCACCAGAAGATACAGATGAATCGGAAGATGCCCCCAAGAAGAAGTTCAGCAAAAAAAGCCAAATTTCAGTGGTGCAAATACGCCAACTCATTGATTACTTGAGTCTTTCTAGCCATCAAGTAAATTCGCAGCGTGTCATTTTAATTTCGCCCGCTGAAACGCTTAATCTCACTTCGGCCAACGCGTTACTTAAAATGTTGGAAGAACCGCCAGCCAATACATTATTTTTATTGGTCACCAGCCAACCGCAACGTTTATTACCCACGATTTTAAGCCGTTGCCAAGCAGTTGATATGCAACTGCCAAGCAAAGCTGATGCGCTGATTTGGCTGAAAACGAAAAATGTAATGAATGTGGAAAGTTCGTTGGATTACGCAGGAGGCTCGCCATTATTGGCTTTACAGATAGCAGGGGAGCATGATGCCAGCGCAAACTTAATTAAAAATTTAACATTAGGTGCCAATTTAGACCCTTTTGTTAGCGCGCCTTTATTTTTGAGCCTTGGCATGGAGCGTGCGCTTAGCGCGTTGCAAAAGTGGACTTTTGACCTAACTGCTTGCAAACTTGTGCAGTGTGTTCATTATCATGCTGGTCATGGTGGCGCTTTGCAAGCCTTGTGTAAAAGCGTAAACTTGAGCGCCTTATTAAGTTTTCAAGATAAACTACTGGCGGCTAAAAAAACCGCGGATCACCCGCTAAATAACGAATTGCAGCTTGAAAATATATTGCTACAATACACAAACCTATTTAGGTCTGTTAATGTAAGCATGTGAAGAAGAGAGCCCAGCCTTGATATGAATGCAACGACTATTCAGCTTAAAGAGTCCCTCAATAAACCTGGCGTGCTTTCGCTCGCGATTAAAGAGAAAACGGCCTACCCACACCATGTAGGTAAATAGCGCTCTACAAGCCATTCCTTACAAATATTTAACCTAGAAATATTTAAACCAGATAATATAATGTTAGTCGATTCGCATTGCCACCTTAATTTTCCAGAATTCACTGAAAATATTCACGCTGTCCGGCAGCTCATGCATGATTCGCAAGTTGGCCATGCGCTGTGCGTTTCTGTCACCTTAGATAAATTTCCTGAAGTGCTTAAACTGGCTGAGCAGTATGAGAACTTTTATGCGTCGGTTGGTGTGCATCCCGATTATGAAGATATTGAAGAGCCTAGTGTAGAAGCGCTTGTCAGCCTTGCACAGCACCAAAAAATAGTGGCTATTGGCGAAACAGGGCTAGATTATTTTCGCCTGACTGGCGATTTGGAATGGCAACGTGAGCGCTTTCGCACGCATATTCGCGCCGCTATTTTGGCTGGAAAACCACTGATTATTCATACCAGAAGCGCTGCCGAAGACACTTTGCGCATTATGAAGGAAGAGGGCGCACATCAAGTGGGCGGGGTGATGCACTGCTTTACTGAAAAGCTAGAAGTGGCGCTGGCAGCCATTTCTATGGGGTTTTACATCTCATTTTCTGGTATCGTCACCTTTAAAAATGCCACGCAACTTAAAGAGGTCGCGCAAGCCATTCCGCTAGATAAAATGCTAATCGAAACCGATTCGCCTTATTTGGCACCAGTGCCGTTTCGTGGAAAAACTAATCAACCAGCATATGTAAAATATGTGGCACAAGAAATCGCCAATTTGCGTGGCATCAGCCTAGACACGGTAATGCAATCCACTACACATAATTTTTTCACGCTGTTTAAGCATGCAAAAGTGGTAAATTAATCATGCAGCTCACCATGCTAGGCGTAGGTTCCAGCGCAGGCACGCCAGTAGTGGGCTGCGGCTGTGCTACCTGTAACTCGGATAACCCGCGCAATGTGCGTTCACGTTGCTCCAGCTTAATCACTCTAGATTCTGGTGAAAGTATCCTCATCGACACTGGTCCAGATTTGCGTAATCAATCGCTGCGTGAGAACATTAAGCGCGTCGATGCGGTGCTGTACACGCACACGCATGCCGACCATTTGCATGGCATTGACGATTTACGCGCCTTTTGCCAAATCCAGCGCAAACAAATCCCTTTGTACGCAAAAGAAGACGCGATTGAGCACATTAAGCATAAATTTGGCTATGTGTTACGCGAGCCTAGCGATTTTTGGGATTTGCCCGTGCTGCGCACAGAGACTATTCATGTGCCTTTTGAGATTTTTGGCATAAAAGTTACGCCAATTCCTGTGCTGCATGGCAGAAGTCATATTTTTGGTTATAGAATCGGGAATTTCGCCTATATGACCGATGTTTCAGAAATTCCAGAATCTTCATTTAGCTTATTAGAAGGTTTGGATGTTGTGCTGTTGGATTGTTTACGAGAAACTGCGCATCCAACGCATATTAATATTGAACAAAGCTTGGCTTACATTGGTCGTATCAAAGCCAAACAAAGTTATATGATTCACATGACACATGAATTAGAATACGCATCTTTATCAAGCAAACTGCCAAAAGGTGTTTTTGTGGGCTTTGATGGCTTAAAATTACACATTAGTTGATGTGCAAGTATGAGTTAGGTCAACAAAACACGCCATAGGCCGTTAAACGCGCTAATGCTCAATTAAATTGAATTTAGAGGAATATATAGTAATGACAAGTACATTAAAGAAAATTTTAGTCAGCAGCCTTGCACTTGGCTTTTTTGCTGCTTCTAGCGCTTTTGCAGCAGGTAAGACTTATACTGAAGATGAGTTTTTAGACAACTTTAGCGGTAAAACCAAGAAAGTGATTACTGCTAAATTGGGGGCGCCAATTAAAAAAGAGCTTTCCGTTAAGCCTACAAATGCAGGCTCAGTGACAGGTAAGAATGTAGATGACAAATCGTCTAAGCCTGTAAAAGTGGAGATGTGGTATTACAAGGGTATTGTGAGATACGATTCAAAACGCACATACAAAGAAACTGAGATTACTTTCGTGAATGATCGCGTGATGAATGTCGCATTCTTTAATAATAGATAATGAATAGGTAAGTGCTTGCAACATAAGGCCGAGATTAAAGCCCCGGCCTTTTTCTCGTCTTATAAACTTCGCATAATGTATATTATGTTAAATAGTATATCCGCTAAGATTATTTGGTTTTGCATCGAATGCAATAATCAATATTCGCCTTTCCTGGCCATTAAATAGTAGCGGTAATGGATAACATGCATTCATCCCATTGCATTGATGATCGCTATTATTAGTTGTCGCTACAGAACCAGGAGATAAGTCAAATCCAACTGCTTTTATAAAAGCGCATTGGTTTTCAAATACCTCGCATGTGGTGATTTCTGAAGGTTGAATATTGCTAGGATTGGTGGCGGATTTACTGATAATCATCATGAGAAAGCGCCTTGTATAAAAGCACATCGATGCAACTTAGTCGCAGTTATCACTTATACCTTACATGCAAATGTCGCTAATTGCTGAGTTTTTTTATTGAGGCTTCAATTTCACTGGCCAAAGCGCGCGCGCCCAAGTTATTCGCTATTTTCAGCGCAACGGACATGATCGCTTTAGCGCTAGAGGTATCACCACCAGTCGCTTTAATCAGAGCCAATTCATGACTGGCTTTTGCCTCGTAATAGACGCCGCCATTGTCTTTAGCAAATTGGATGAGCTTGGTATAAGTTTTTTCGGCGTTTGGGTACTCCTTGGCTTTTTCGTAAACTTGTCCCAAAGCCAAGCTGGCATTGGCATATTGGTCGAGCGTGCCAACCTTTTTCTGCATGATTACGCCTTTTAATTGGTACTCAATCGCCAAATCATGTTGGTCAAGCGCATTATAAGTAGCGCCCAAACGCTCAAAACTATCAGCACGCTCATTATCATTCATCGCAAGCTTGGAACCCGCTAAATATCTGGCTAGTGCGGCATTTAAGTCATTGTTTTGTGCATACGTTTCGCCGATTAAGTTAAGATTAATGCGTTTAAATTTATCATTTTTTTCAGCTTCGCAAATCTTTAAACTTTTCTCGTAGCTTACAATCGCTCCTGCATATTTTTTGTTTTCCAAATGCAAATTGCCAATTAATAAATATGAAATAATTTCATCAAAGCCAGGTTTTGATTGCTTCGCAGCTAATTCTAGTGCGTTTAAAGCCGCATCATACTTACCTTGAGCACCTAACGCCCTGCCCTTGCACAGCAAGCCGTCGTGATTATTGGGTTCTTGCTTCAAAATATCATCAGAAATTGAAACAGCATTGGCGATATTGCCTTTGTCTAACGCTGCATTACAAGCGGTATTTTTATCTGAAACATCTTGAGCATACGTAATATTATTTAAGTTAAAATATATAAAAAACAATAAGGTAAATATTTTAATTAAAGTGTTTTGATATATATTATTCATTTAAGCCTATTCAAAAAGAGTTGTTTGCGTTTTAGTGCCACTATCAGACGCAGCTTGACTAGAATTAGTTGCTAATAAACTTAACAATCCCGCTTCATCAATAATTGCCACCTTTAAGTCCTGCGCTTTTTCTAACTTACTGCCCGCCTCTGCGCCTGCCACCACATAGTCTGTTTTCTTAGAAACACTGCCACTCATCTTGCCACCAGCCGCCTCTATTAGGGCTTGCGCAGCATCTCGACTTAAATTTGGTAGCGTGCCAGTCAATACTAAAACTTTACCTAATAACACGCCTGCAGCCCTTTTTTTACCTGCCGTTTCAGGCCATTGCACACCTAAGTTTTGCATAGAGGCAATTACTTGAATATTATGCGGCTCGCTCAAGAACTGCAATATCGATTCCGCCACAATCGGACCAACATCATTTATGGCTAACAATACTCCAGAATCCGCATCTAGCAAGGCTTGCAGGCCACCGAAATGCGCGGCCAAATCTTTTGCAGTCGCTTCACCCACATTGCGTATGCCTAAACCGTAAATAAAGCGCGCCAACGTGGTGTGCTTGCTCTTAGCTAACGCACCAATCACATTTTGCGCTGACTTCTGTGCCATGCGCTCCAAATTAGCCAGCGTGGCCACATCCAGCTTATAAATATCATCCAGTGAATGCACTAAATTCGCTTCAACTAACTGATCTGCCAACTTTTCGCCTAGCCCTTCAATATCCAAAGCGCGGCGCGAGGCAAAATGCGTAATCGCCTGCTTGCGTTGCGCTGGGCAAAATAATCCGCCAGTGCAGCGTGCCACAGCTTCATCTGCAGGCCGTTCAATGTGCGAGCCACATTCTGGGCAAACAGTAGGCATGCTGAATATCCTCGCGGTTATTGGGCGCTGTGCAATATCCACAGCAACCACTTCGGGAATTACATCGCCTGCCCTGCGTACAATCACTATATCGCCAATGCGTATATCTTTGCGTTTTAATTCATCTTCGTTATGTAGCGTGGCGTTGGTCACCGTTACGCCGCCCACAAACACCGCTTTCAGGCGTGCTACGGGCGTAATCGCGCCTGTACGACCTACTTGCACGGCAATGCCTTCTACAAGTGTTGTGGCCTCTTCTGCGGGGTATTTATGCGCAATAGCCCAGCGCGGTGCACGCGCAATAAAACCGAGTTCGTTTTGTTGGCTGAACTGATTAACTTTATAAACCACGCCATCAATCTCAAATGGTAATGCGGCGCGTTTGGCACCAATTTCCTTGAAATAAGCCAGCAAGCCCGCTGCGCCTTGTTTGGTGGCGCGTAAATCTGAAACGGGGAAATGTAAATCGGCCAAATATTTCATGGCATCAGAGTGCGAATTTAGCATGGGGGCACCTGCCGTTTCGCCCAAACCATAGGCAAAAAAGTGTAGCGGACGTGAGGCGGAAATTTTAGCATCAAGCTGACGCAAACTACCAGCCGCCGCATTACGCGGATTGGCGAATAGTTTTGCGCCAAGCTTTTCTTGCGTAGCATTTAACTGTTCAAAATCACGCTTCAGCATCAATACTTCGCCGCGCACCTCTAACAATGATGGTGGATTTTCCACATTCAGCTTAGTTGGAATCGCCCGAATCGTGCGTAAATTATGTGTGACGTTTTCACCCGCGTAACCATCACCACGTGTCGCACCTTGCGTAAATAAACCATTTTCATAAGTAAGCGTAATCGCCAACCCATCAAACTTGGGCTCAACCGCGTACGCCACTTGCTCACCCGCCCCTTTTTCAAAACCTAGGCTATCGCGTACACGTTTATCAAATGCTAATAACTCGTCGTCGCCAAAGGCATTATTCAGCGATAACATGGCTTGCCGGTGCGTGACGCTCTCAAACGCATTCAGTGCAAGGCCGCCGACGCGCTGCGTGGGTGAATCTGGCGTAATCAGCTCAGGAAATTGTTGTTCTAAACCGACCAGCTGACGGTATAAACCATCATATTCGTTGTCAGATAGGCTGGGTGCGTCTAAGGCGTAATATTGATAATCGTGTCGTGCAATTTCAGAAACAAGTTGAGTCACTTGTTTGCGTGCCGCATCTAAATCTAACATAACTTAGCTGAAAAGGCGCATGCTACTTGGGCTGCCAGGCATGATGCCGCGCGCGATCATGGTGGCATGGATGACTTTGAGTTGCTGCCGAATTTTTTCAATTTGTATGTCGCCTAGCGGTTTTTGATTATCGTCCACCAATCTCGCATTCAAGCTGCTAGCCATTTTCTGTGCAATTGTGATCATTTGGTTAAACACTTGTTCACAATTGGTGACTTTGGGGATTTCGATTTGAAAAGTCACACTTTTTAGCACACTGCTACGCAGACTTTCGGCAGTAAATGGCGCATTACTGGTATCAATCGCGGTAAATAACGGCGTTTCATTCGCACAAAAGTGAAACTTGCCGTCATCCTTCAAGCGCATGCCGCTTGCTTCGGCCAAGCCTTTAAATTTTGTGCTGTGCACAGGTGTCTCAGCTTGGGCGATATGCACGCTGATTATCTGATCGACTTCCATACAAAATTGATCGAGCTCAATCGCGCGCTGTAGCGCATCACCACTACCCTGCCACTCTACATGTGCATTTAAGTCTAAACCTGCATCTTCCACCACAAACTGAAACTTATTCAGTAAATTTTTGGCAATAGGGCCGCCGCGGTCTGCAAGTTGCAAGCTACACACCACTTGCTTAAAGCTTGTAGTGGTGCCTGCGTTCACCGCCTGCCATTTATCATCTTTATCACGCCCATGCACGATGAGCGGCAAGCCTATATCCGTAAGCGACGCGGTGAGCGCGCCTAAATCTTTGCTTGTTACGTTTTTGGTAAGATATAAAATTGCGCTTAAATCAATTTTCGAATGAGTGACTTCTGGCAAATCGACTTGCGCGGATTGAAATTTTTCGTGTAAAGCCGCTTGGGCTGCATGTTCTGCTGCAGTCACTTTTTTAGATTCGCGCGCATTGGCTTCTGGTAACTCAACGGCTTCGGTAAAAACATCATCGTTAAAGTCTATTGCTACGGAATCTACAATGATAGGTTCGTTTAAAACTTTGGCAGAGGCAGCATGTTCAGTCTGATTGAATTTTTCAGTAACTTCAGCCAGTTCTTTATCCACGATATAAGCATCGGCATTAATATGAAAATCATCTGCCAGCACGTCTTTTTGCGGCACGATAAAGTCACTGGTAACTGCATTGCGCAATTTTCTCTCTTGCATCCAGTTATAGACAACAACTGCCGCAATAATTAAAGCGCCTAAAATGATCAGTGCTACTTGTAAATCCGACATATTATTTTAATTTTACTTTGATTCTGAATTTATTCAATAATTCAAACTTGCAATTCCATTGCGGCCTCAATATCCACATCCACAATGCGCGACACGCCTGATTCCTGCATAGTAACACCAATGAGCTGCTGCGCCATTTCCATGGTGATTTTATTGTGCGAAACAAACAAAAATTGCGTTTTTTCGGCCATCTTTTTCACCATATTGCAAAAGCGCTCGGTGTTGCTGTCGTCCAAGGGCGCATCTACTTCGTCCATCAAGCAAAATGGCGCTGGGTTTAGCCTAAATAGCGCAAACACCAATGCCAGTGCGGTTAAGGCTTTCTCGCCGCCCGATAACAATTGAATTGTCGTGTTCTTTTTTCCAGGCGGCTGCGCAAATACTTGTAAACCAGTGTCTAAAATTTCATCCCCTAGCAATTCCAATCTGGCTTGTCCACCACCAAACAGCGTCGCAAAAAGTTCCCCAAAATGCTGATTCGCCGTGTTAAACGTGTGCATCAATTTATCGCGCGTTTCGCGGTCAATCTTACGGATAGCATCTTCCAGCGTTTCCGTGGCCTGCGTTAAATCCAACATTTGGCTGTCGAGATACATTTTTCGCTCGGTTTCAGTCGCCAGTTCTTGTATTGCAGCCAAATTAACTGCGCCAATGTCTGTAATTTCTTGTTGTAATTGATTAGTTTTACGCAACAATTCGCTGGTTTTAGCGTTTTCTGCCAACCCAGTTGCCAATTCCTGCTCATTCATGCCGTTTTTCTGCAAACCAGCTTGGCATTGCTCAAAATGCAAGCGCGCGCCCTGTTCAGTTAAGCGGCTTTGCTCCACGCTATCGCGCATCGGGTGCAATTGCTGCTCGTTTTGCATGCGCGTGCGCTCCAGCGCTTGCATTTGCGTTTCTGCGTCAACCAAATGGTTGCGGGCTTCGGTCAGAGAACTTTCACGCGCTTGTTTGATATTTATCGCTGCGGCCAAATTCGCTTTCAAGGTTTCCATTGGCGTAATTTTTAGCGCTTCTTCCGCCTCTTTTTGACGTAACAAGAAAGCAGATTTTTCTTCACTATTTACATTTATTTTACTATTTAATTCATTGATATTATTATTTATTAACTTTAAATTAAAATTAATTTCATGATGTTTTGTTTCTGCAATTTGCACCGCATCGCGCAACTCAACATACCATTTTTCAGCCGCTTGTTGCACGGTCGCGTCGCCTTCTCTCATTTTGTCCAACGCAGGAATTTGTGCAGAAATCGCCTGCAAAGTCGCTTCTTTATTGACTTTGTCAGCATTCAGCTGCGCCAGGCGATTTTTTGCAGCTTCAATTTCCGCCGTAATGCTCTCTTCGCGCTCGCGCGCAACGTGCTGCGCCTGCTGCAAACGCGCCAATTCTAGCTGTTGCTGATAGTGCAAACTGGTCGCGGTTTTTAGCTGATTATTTCCATGCTGTTGTTGCTGCCTAGCCGCATTTAGATTGGTCTCTGTAGCAGTGAGTGCATCGCTGAGTTTATGCAAGCTCTGCTGTAAATGAGGCAGATTTTTATGCAACTTTTCCAGCTGTTGCTGGCGCTCCAATACGCCATGCAAGCTGGAATTTTCGCCGTGGTACGAAACGCTGTGGCGACTAAAAATGTCACCTTGCGCATTTACTAAGGTTTCACCTAAATTAAGCGTTTTAATATTTTTTTCAGGGGCATCGCTAGCAGTCAGCAGATATACGCCTTCCAGCCAATCGGCTAAAATTGGTTTTAAATCTGCATCGCATTCTTTAATCACGCTCATCAGTGGCGTTAAGTTTACATTTTGTTTGCCAGAAAAATTAGCATTAGATGCCATGTATCCCAATACCAGAGCGGCTGGCGGACGCGTATTTAAATCGCTTTTATCAGCAAT
Organism: Methylotenera oryzisoli; assembly: GCA_945907735.1. Lineage (GTDB taxonomy): Bacteria > Pseudomonadota > Gammaproteobacteria > Burkholderiales > Methylophilaceae > Methylotenera_A > Methylotenera_A oryzisoli_B. Next base: position 51,969 of record CAMDTL010000003.1, on the reverse strand, counting down.
TAAGGCATTTAATTTTGCACCTAATACCGCCTCCAGCGCTACGCTCCAGCTTTCATCAATTTTAATTTTTTGCCACAAACGTGCATTGTTTTTTAAACCCTTGCTCGAAAGCCAATCGCCCAATTGGCTTTCAGCATTGACAGATTGCTGCAATTTTTGCAGCAAGTGAATTTCCGCCTCAGCTTGATTGGTGGCGCGTTGCGCCTGATTTTGCTGTTCACGCAATGTATTAATTTCAGCTTGCAATGCGGTTTCATCAGCACGCAGTTTTTGCACGGCAGCTTCAATTGTAGCGATGCCTTGCGCGGCCTGTTTTAAGGCGTTCTCGCTGATTTTTAGCTGCGCCTCATCGGGCAGTACTAAATTCGCTAAATCTGCGCTAAAACGTTGAATGCGCACTTCGTTTTCCACAATGTTTTGACTTAAATATTGCGCATTGTTACGCTCAATTTGAATGCGCTGATTCGCTTCTGCAAGCGTTTGCTGGCTTTTCTGTGCAAACTCTGTCGCTGTTTTTAGCGCCAGAGCTTTCTCTGGCAGCGTTTTTTTAAGCGACTCTAAGGCCAAATGCGATGCCTGCGTTTTTAATGTAGCCGCTTCCAGCCCTACATTCAATTGCGCTAAATTTTGCGTATAAGTCGTGCTGGTATTAGCATTACGCTCTATCGATTGCGCCAACTGCGCCAATTGTTGCGCCATGCGTTCGCGCGCATCGGCGTTTTGTTTTACTTGGTTTTCTAAATCAGAAACTGCCGCATTTGCCTCGTAATAAGCGGCTTGCGCGGTATTAATGCCCTCACTCGCCGCATAATGCGCCTGGCGGCTTTTTTCCAGTTCGGCTTCGCCTTTACGTAGCTCCGCAGTTTGCGCTTCCAACGCACTCACCAGCTTATCCACTTGTACTTTTGCTTTTTCCCAATCGCGACTGGCATCACGTTTTTTCAGCAACCACAATTGACCATCTGCCAGCTTTAATGCAGCTTGCAGGGCATGATATTGTTGCGTTACAACGGCTTGCGATTCTAATTTGGTGATTTGCTTTTGCAGCTCGCGGCAAATATCTTGGACACGCACCAAGTTTTCGCGTGTGTCACGCAAGCGCAACTCGGTCTCACGACGGCGCTCTTTATATTTGCTGATGCCCGCCGCTTCTTCTAAAAACACGCGCAGATCTTCAGGCTTGGCCTCCACAATGCGCGAAATGGTGTTTTGACCGATAATCGCATACGCCCTGCCACCTAAGCCTGTGCCGAGGAATAAATCTGCCACATCGCGCCTGCGCACGGCGCTGTTGTTAATATAATAAGTGGAGCCTTTTTCGCGCTCGATGACGCGTTTAACGCTAATTTCTGCGTATTGACTCCATTCGCCCACTGCGCTACCTAAGTGATTGTCGAAAATCAGCTCAACGCTCGCTCTTGAAATTGGCTTTCTATTCGCCGAGCCGTTAAAAATCACTGCATCCATGGCATCGGCACGCATTTCTTTGGCAGATGACTCGCCCAACACCCAGCGCACCGCTTCCATCACATTCGATTTACCGCAACCATTTGGCCCCACCACGCCCACGCGTTGACCGTGTAGGTGAATGAGGGTTGGATCGACAAACGATTTAAAGCCAGCGAGTTTTAGGTGTGTTAAGCGCAAAATGAATGAATAATTAGAATTAATCTTTAAGCGTTATAATAACGTTTATTTAAGCCAAAAACCGCATTTCACATGACAAATGAACAAACTTTAGGCGGCAAAACCACCGCGCAACCAAGCAAGCAATTAGAAACTTTTGCCAACCCAAATCCAAACCGTGATTTTCATATTCACATGGAAATCCCTGAATTTACTTGCTTGTGCCCTAAAACGAGCCAGCCAGATTTTGCGACGATTTATTTGGATTACATTCCAGACCAACTTTGTGTCGAGCTGAAAAGTTTGAAGCTGTATATTTGGAGCTTCCGCGACGAAGGCTGCTTTCACGAAGCCGTCACCAACCGTATTTTGGATGATTTAGCAAACGCCACACAGCCAAAATTTATGCGCGTAACTGCTAAATTTTTCGTGCGCGGTGGAATTTTTACTAATGTGATTGCCGAATATCGCAAAGCAGGTTGGCAGTCGCTGCCGCTGGTGGATTTATCGCAATTTGGAGCGCAAAGCAACACGCGCGGCTAGCGCCTGTCATTGCGAGTAGCCCCACAATCCAAAAGTTAAATTGGTTAGATTCTGACTTTGCGAGCATCCGCGTTGCGAATTGCCTGCTTAACCCATCACGTCAGAATGACAGATTTAGGATTAAATTATGCCCACTTGCACGCAGAATTTCATTGACAATTGCCCTGCCCGTCTTTAATATTGCGCCTTCTCGAATTGTTGCCAATTTAAGAACCTGAATTTTAGTAGGTAAATGGGGGTATAGCTCAGCTGGGAGAGCGCTTGCATGGCATGCAAGAGGTCAGCGGTTCGATCCCGCTTACCTCCACCAAGTTTGCGGGTTTAGATTGTGAATTCAAGCGGCAATTTCATTAGAGAAAATGCAGTAAATGATGTAGAATACTGCCTTGTTTTAATACAACAAGTCGTATCGGTTTAAATTCCAAGGTCCCCATCGTCTAGAGGCCTAGGACACCTCCCTTTCACGGAGGCGACCGGGGTTCGAATCCCCGTGGGGACGCCAAAAAGCTAAAATGCCACCGCAAGGTGGCTTTTTCGTTTTTGAAGTTCCTCACCTGGTGTTTAGAGAAGCCCGCTGAGTTCGACTAGCCGAGTAGTGCTCGGCTGGACGCTGAACATAGTGAAGCGGTCTTGAGCGCCAGCGAAAGATGCCAGCATCGCTAAAGGCGAGACTGGCACAATCCCCTTCTAAGTTCTGTTAAAAACTCCCAAAGAATTACTGTTATGCGTTAAGCTCGCAGTGACCTCCGCAATGTAAAAAAATATGTTTTTTGAGTTGTAAAATAAGGATGGCGGCAATCACGCTCTTCTGATGGCGCCCTAATAATTGCGTATCCACCCTCCCCGCACCGTTGTCGTTTTACTTAACGTCAATCTATTCATGCACGATAAAGAACATGCGCTGGCACCTTGCTGGTGCATTTTTGCCTGATTTATTTTGCATCAGGCCTCAAAAAATATAGATTTAATTATATAAAATCAATCACTTATAGTGCAATAAAACACTTGGCACAGCCTTTGCTGAAGCTTAATTATGCTAATAAAAAATATAGAGGAAAGCATAATGAAGAACACAAAGCTTAACTTAAAACTAAGCGCATACGCTGCCCTACTCGCCTTATCTGCTACGACTTGCAGCGCTGCTGCTGCAGAAGCGCCAGCCGCACAAGCTGAACCCGTTGCAGAACACGAATACACGTTTATGGATTCGGTAAAAGCAGGCAAAAACTTAACTACCTTTAGATTGCGTTACGAAAACGTAAGCCAAGACGGCATGGGACCAGCTGGAACGTCGGCCGCCAACAAAGCGCTTAAAGATGGCGAAGCTTTGACTTTGCGCAGTTTAATTGGCTGGCAAACCGCCCCGTATCAGAACTTTAGCTTGGCTGGGCAGTTAATTGACATGTCAAAATTCATTGATAATTTTAACGATAGCAGCAATAACACGCTTATCAACGCTAGTTCTAATCAGCTGAGCAATGCCGAGTACGCTAAAATTATTGATCCGTCATACACGGGTATTAATCAGCTTTACCTCGACTGGACTGGTCTTAAAAATACGCGCTTGCGTTTAGGTCGCCAGCAAGTTAATTTAGATAATGTCCGCTTTATTGGAGATATTGGCTTTAGGCAAGTGATGCAAGTATTTGATGGCGTTTCAGTGCTCAATAAAAGCCTGCCTGAAACCGAGGTTTTTGCTGCGCACTTTAAAAAAGTCACACAAATTACCGCTGAACAGCGTACTGGCAATTTAGAACTTACTAACATTCGCTACCATATTTCCCCCACTGAATTTTTAGTGGGCTATGCTTACATCTCTAATATAGACGAGTTAGGTTTTGGCAACGCATGGTTTGGTGCAGATGCGCTTAATAATGCGGGGAAACCTAATAGCAATGCCGATCAATCGAATAAAGTGTTTGGTTTGCGTTTAGATGGTACGCATCCTTTCAACCCTAACTTTAGGGCGCACTATACAGTGGAATACGCTAAACAAAGCGACTATGCCGATGGTGACAAACGCATAGCCGCACACTACTACAAGCTAGGCGGCGGTTTGGGCTTTGATAATTTTAACTTTCGTTTAGAGCAAGAATTGTTATCAAGCAACGATAGCAAATATGCCTTCCAAACACCATTTGGCACCAATCACCTGTTTCAAGGCTGGGCGGATAAATTTTTAGCTACACCGAGACAAGGCATACAAGATACTTTTGTCAGCGCGACTTACCAATATGACGACTTCTTGTTTTTTGCTGATTATCACTTAATTAACTCAGATGAAGACTTCAATACTGTTGGTGGTGGTACAGCCACAAATGGCAGTAAATATGGCACAGAATGGAATATGGCAGCCACTTGGAATATCGACAAAAACTGGATGAGCAAGTTGGAATACGGCAAATATAGTGAAGATGACCATTATGCAGCTGGCGCTAATACTGCAAATACTGTTACTGGTAACCGTGGTCGTATTCGCGCTACTGAAAAACTTTGGTTAACGGCGATGTACACGTTTTAATTTCATAAAAACACTAACATACAGATGCGATGCAACCCTTATATAAACTGGCTAGCAGAGCATCTATTTTAGAAAGTTTTTGTCAAAAAAAGTTGATTTAAGCAAGCGTTGCGCAGCACCAAAACACCCATGCGCACCATTTTGGTTCACATCTATGGTTGGCTATCTTTTTTGGCGCGTCATTGCAATTAAATAAGCATTAAAAAAACACTAACTAATTGTACCAAAACAACTAATTAATGATGGCACAATAATTGCTTATTTAGTATAATATATTCACAAAACTTAAGTAAAAAATTATGCAAAAAATGAAATTGGTGGTGGTAGGTAACGGCATGGCGGGCATGCGCGTAGTGGAAGAATTGCTGAAAATTGCGCCCGATATTTACGACATTACCGTATTTGGCGACGAGCCCTACCCTAATTACAACCGTATTATGCTCTCGCCTGTGTTAGCCAATGAGCAGACCATAGACGACATTATTTTGAATTCGCGTGCATGGTACACCGAGAACAACATTACCCTACATACCAGTGCCCGCATTAATAAAATTGATCGTAAACATCGTGTAGTGACGGCCGAAGACGGCACAACAGCAGAATATGATCGCCTGTTGATTGCGACTGGCTCCAAGCCGTTTATGCTACCGATTACTGGTGCAAATTTGGACGGCGTGCTAGGTTATCGCGATATTAAAGACACCAACGCTATGATAGCAACTGCGAAAAAATACCAGCACGCAATAGTGATTGGCGGCGGTCTTCTTGGCCTAGAAGCCGCTAATGGCCTTAAGATTCAAGGCATGGAAGTCACCGTGGTACACAAAAACGAGTGGCTGTTAGAGAAACAACTGGATAAAACCGCAGGCAAAATGTTGCAGAAAAATTTAGAAGCCAAAGGCCTAAAATTTTTACTTAAAACGAATACGCAAGAAATTATTGGCAAAAAACGCGTTGAAAAAGTCAAATTCACCGATGGCCTAGAGGTCAGTGCTGACTTGGTAGTAATGGCAGTTGGCATACGTCCTAACTTTGCGCTGGCAGAGTCAGCAGGCATTTATTGCAACCGCGGTATTGTCGTCAACGACACCATGCAAACTTACGATCCACGTATATACGCTGTGGGCGAGTGCGTAGCACACCGCGGCATTTCTTATGGCTTGGTTGCGCCATTATTTGAAATGGCCAAAGTGTGCGCCACCCATCTGGCTAACTTTGGCATTGGCTTGTATAAGGGCTCAGTGACATCGACCAAATTAAAGGTAACTGGCATTGATTTATTCAGCGCGGGCGACTTTGGCAACGCTGATGATGGTCGTGAGGAAATCGTGCTGCACGATGCTGTGGGCGGCGTGTACAAGAAACTCGTCATCAAAGATGACAAAATCATTGGTAGTGTGTTGTACGGCGACACTGCAGATGGTGCTTGGTATTTTAAAATGTTGCGTGATGGCAAGCCTATCCATGAAATTCGCGATCATCTAATGTTTGGCCAAGACTCACTCGGCAACACTGGCCATCAAGGTCAAGACAAAGCGGCAGCCATGACCAATGAAATGGAAGTGTGCGGCTGTAACGGCGTGTGCAAGGGCACCATCGTTAAGGCCATCCAGGACCAAGGTTTATTTAGCATTGATGATGTTAAAAAACAAACCAAAGCTGGTTCAAGTTGTGGCAGTTGCGTGGGTTTGGTAGAACAAATTCTAGCCTCAACGCTGGGTGGTGGTTACGCACCGCCATCTACCAGTAAAGTGGTATGTGGTTGCACCGAAAAAAATCATGAGGAAGTGCGGGCAGAAGTTCGCACGCATAAATATTTAAACATTCCCGATGCCATGAAGGGTATGGGCTGGCGCACCCCCAATGGCTGCGCCACTTGCAGACCAGCGTTGAACTATTATCTACTATCCACTTGGCCACACGAAGCGGTGGATGATCCGCAATCCCGCTTCATTAACGAACGCGTGCATGCCAACATTCAAAAAGATGGCACCTATTCAGTCATTCCCCGCATGTATGGCGGCGTAACCAGCCCTGACCAGCTACGTAAAATTGCCGATGTTGCAGATAAATACGCGGTGCCGATGGTAAAAGTTACTGGCGGGCAACGGATTGACTTGCTGGGCGTGAAGAAAGAAGACTTGGTCGATATGTGGAAAGACCTCGACATGCCATCAGGCTATGCCTATGCCAAAGGTATTCGTACCGTCAAAACCTGTGTAGGCTCAGAATTCTGTCGCTTCGGTACACAGAATTCTACCCAAATGGGCATTGATATTGAAAAAGCCTTCGATCACATGTGGGCACCACATAAAGTAAAATTCGCCGTCTCTGGCTGCCCTAGAAACTGCGCAGAATCTGGTATTAAAGACGTCGGCATTATTGGTGTTGATTCTGGCTGGGAAATTTACGTAGGTGGTAACGGTGGCATTAAAACCGAAGTTGCACAGTTTTTATGTAAAGTAAAAACGTCAGATGAGGTGTTGGAATATTCAGGTGCGTTTATCCAAATATACCGCGAAGAGGCGAGATATTTGGATAGGACCGTACATTGGATAGAGCGCGTGGGCTTGGAATATGTAAAACAACGCGTATTAGCGGATGCTGAAGGACGCAAAGCTGCTTATGAACGGTTACTTTATGCACTGCAGGGCGCGGTAAACCCATGGGCAGAACGTGTTGAAAAACGCGAACAACACAAAGAGTTTGAGACAATTACTGTCTAATTTTATAACGTCTAGTTAATTAGCATTAATTCAGGGAAATTTATGAAATCTAGTTTTTGGAAATCTGGGCACACGCCAACTTTGCTTTCAGCATTTTTGTATTTTGATTTAAGTTTTATGGTGTGGGTGCTATTAGGTCCACTGGCTGTGCAAATGGCAACGGATTTACACTTGACCCCCGCACAAAAAGGCTTGATGGTAGCTACGCCTGTGCTAGCAGGCGCTCTGTTGCGCATTGTCATGGGCGTTCTGGTTGATCAAATCAAGCCAAAAATGGCGGGCTTAATCGGACAACTGATAGTCATTATCAGCTTACTCATTGCATGGCTACATGGCATTGAAACCTTTCAACAGTCTTTAATGCTCGGCATAGGCTTGGGCTTTGCGGGTGCGGCGTTTGCGGTCGCTTTGCCTTTAGCGAGTCGCTGGTATCCGCCAGAGCACCAAGGCACCGCTTTGGGCATTGCAGGTGCGGGTAACTCAGGTACTGTATTTGCTGCCTTATTTGCCCCTAGTCTAGCGGTGGCTTATGGCTGGAACAACGTTTTCGGCTTGGCGCTTATTCCACTAGGCATTGCCTTGGCGGTTTATATGATTTATGCAAAAGATAGCCCAGACGCGCCACCAGCCAAGTCGCTCAGCCAATATTTAGCGATTTTAAAAGACAAAGACGCTTGGTGGTTTATGTTTTTCTACAGCGTCACGTTTGGTGGGTTTGTGGGTTTGGCATCAAGCCTCACTATTTACTTTAACGATTTATACAGTCTAGGCCCTGTATTGGCGGGCTATTGCACTGCAGCATGCGTATTCGCAGGCTCACTCACACGCCCTATCGGCGGCTTAATCGCAGACCGTATCGGTGGCATTCGCACACTCCTCACTATGTACACTATTGCGGCGTTGTTGTTGTTTGTGATGAGCTTTGGACAGCCTACTTACCTGCTCGCTTTAGCGATTGTTATTCCGGTAATGGCCGTGCTGGGCATGGGCAATGGCGCGGTGTTTCAGCTGGTGCCACAACGCTTTAGAAAAGAAATTGGCGTGATGACAGGTTTAGTGGGCATGGCCGGCGGCGTGGGTGGTTTTTACTTGGCGGCAAGTTTGGGTTATGTTAAGCAAAGCACGGGCAGCTACCAAATCGGGCTGATGATCTTTGCTGGGCTGGCGGTATTGGCAATGATTGGGTTAAGTGGCGTAAAAACGCGCTGGAGAACCACTTGGGGGTCAGCCACGGCTACATCAGCCAAGGTGTAAACTAAGCACAATGTCACTGCAATTTGAAATCGGCCAATCCAGCCTTACCGGTCCGCGCGAGCGTAACGAAGATTACGTGGGCATAGTCACGCCACTTAGTGAGCAACTAAGCATAAAAGGTTCGCTGATTGCGGTGGCTGATGGTGTGAGTGGTAATGTGGGCGGTGGCGAAGCCTCAGAGATGACGGTGCGCACCATCACTGCCGATTATTACGCCACGCCCGACACTTGGGATCCGCCTACTGCATTAGATAAAGTCATCACTGCGGCAAACCGTTGGTTAATTTCGCAAGCCAATGCCAACCGCGATTTAGCGGGCATGGCGACAACGTTGTCTTTACTTATTTTACGCGGGCAACGCTATTATTTGGCGCATGTGGGCGATACGCGTATTTATTTGCTACGCGATGGCGTGCTGAAACAACTGACCACTGACCACGTGTGGGATAGGCCAGATATGCGCCATGTATTAAAACGCGCTGTGGGTTTGGATGCGCACTTAAGCATCGACTTTTCCGAAGGTGCATTGCAAGTGGGCGACATCTTTACGCTGCTAAGCGATGGCGTATGGGAAACGCTGGGCGAAAAAACCATACACGAAAGCTTATTAAAATTTAATAACATGAACATGGTGGCAGAGCATTTGACTAAAACTGCGCTAGATCAACAAAGTGCCGACAACTCCACCGCAGTGCTGGTTAAAATTAACGCGCTAGGCGCAGATACACTGACAGAGCGTATTGCTGGCGGCAAGCACCTTACACTACCGCCAAAACTTAACGTTGGCGAAACGATTGATGATTTTGAAGTGCTTGAGCTGTTGCATGAGTCGCGCGCAAGCTTACTCTACAAGGTGCGCAACACGGACACCAAACAGCTTTTTGTGCTTAAGACTTTGCAGCCGTTGTTAGCCAATGACATGGAAAGTTGTAACGGCTTGCTCAACGAGGAATGGCTGGGCAAACGCGTGGTATCTCAGTTTGTACCGCAGGTGCTGCCACTTTCTATAGAAAAACGCAGCAAACTATATTTTGTGATGAGTTGGCATGAGGGTTCTACTTTGCAGCAACGGCTTGATAGTGGCCATTACTTTACTGCGGCGGGCACGGCAAAAGTTGCCATTGATATGTTACGCGGCATCGGCGCGCTACATCGGCTTGGCATTATTCATCGCGATATTAAACCTGCTAATATTCATCAAGCCAGAGATCAGCGATTACGGCTTTTAGATTTAGGTGTGGCGATGAGTATGAGTGCTGAAAGTGTCAACGGTGATTCAACCCAAGCAATACAAAATCCAGGCACACCCAGCTTTATGGCGCCAGAATTGTTTGAGGGAAAAGGTGCTAACGCACAAACTGATATTTATGCGGCAGGCGTCACGCTCTACCATTTGCTCACGCGCAAATATCCTTACGGCGAAATTGAGCCGTTTCAGCACCCTAAATTTGGCGAACCAACGCCATTAACGCGCTATCGGCCAGACATTCCCTATTGGCTTGAAAATATTATATTAAAAGCGGTGGCGCGCGATGCGACTTTAGGTTTCGAAACTGCAGAAGAAATGCTGCACGCGTTGGAAGTTGGAGAATTAAAACCGCTGTTAGCGCCTGCACGCACCCCCTTAATTGCGCGCGCAAGGTTAGTAAAATGGCAGTGGATTGCCATTTTTTCTTTTATTATTAATATGTTATTGATTTATTTATTGTTGGTTTCTTAAAGGTAAAGTATGAGTAATTGGGTAAAAGTAGCATCGTTTGAGGATATTCCTAAACTAGGTGCGCGCGTAGTGCGCACCAAAGACATCGAAATTGGCGTATTCCGCACCGAAGATGACCGCATTTTTGCCATTAACAATACCTGTCCACACAAAGGTGGACCTTTGTCGCAAGGCATTGTGTATGGTGACAAAGTCGCTTGCCCGCTACACTCTTGGAAAATAAGTTTGGTGGATGGAAAAGCGGAAGAACCAGACGTAGGTGAAACCGCTTGTTTTAACACTAAGATTGAAGATGGCTTCGTGTATTTGGAATTAAAAGCTTGAGTGTATTGATTTTAAAACCTGCGATTAAAGAAACAAAGTCAACTTGTTGCTACTGTGGCGTAGGCTGCGGCGTAATTATTGAATCCAAGATTGAAAATGGGCACGACAAAATTATTCACGTCAAGGGCGATCCTGATCACCCTGCTAATTTTGGCCGTTTATGTACCAAAGGTGCAACGCTACATTTAAGCGCAAAAATGGATCATCGTGCGCTTTACCCAACAATGCGCTTGGGTCGGGATATGCCTAGAGAACGCGTTTCATGGGATGTTTCACTGGATTATTTGGCTGAAAAATTCGCCCAAACCATAGCAAAACACGGGCCTGATTCAGTGGCGTTTTATATCTCTGGCCAATTACTCACCGAAGATTATTATGTATTTAACAAGCTCGCCAAAGGGCTGATTGGCACCAATAATGTCGATACGAATTCTAGGCTGTGTATGTCTTCTGCCGTGGCAGGCTACAAAGCGACACTGGGCGCAGATGCGCCGCCTGCTTGTTACGAAGATATTGACCATTGCGATACGCTTTTTATTGCAGGTAGTAACACCGCTTTTGCACACCCCATTATTTTTAGGCGTATTGAAGACGCCAAAGCTAAAAATCCAAATCTAAAAATTATCGTGGTCGACCCGCGTAAAACCGATACCGCGCAAACGGCTGATCTACATTTAGCCATTTTGCCTGGTACCGATGTGGCCTTGTTTAACGGCATGTTGCATGTGATGTTGTGGGAAGGCTTGCTGGATATGGCTTACATCAACGCACATACCAATGGCTTTGATGCGTTGAAAGACACCGTGCGCGAATACACGCCTAAAATGGTGGCCGATATTTGTGGCATTAAAGAAAGTGACATCATCACTGCCGCCAAATGGTTCGGCAAAGGGCCAACGCTAAGCATGTATTGCATGGGCTTAAATCAAAGCATCCACGGCACTGATAAAAATGCTGCGCTCATCAATTTACATTTGGCTACTGCACAGATTGGGAAATTGGGCGCAGGGCCATTTTCGCTAACCGGTCAACCCAACGCAATGGGCGGGCGCGAAGTCGGCGGCATGGCAAATTTACTGTCTGGGCATCGAGACTTAAATAATCCACAGCACCGCGCTGAAATCGCCAAGCTTTGGGGCATTAACTCAGTACCCGAAACACCAGGAAAAACCGCGATTGAGATGTTTGATGTGGTGAAAAGTGGTGAAATTAAAGCGATTTGGATTGCCTGCACCAATCCCGCCCACTCCATGCCAGATTTGAATGGCGTGTTGGAGTCTTTAAACAAAGCAGAACTTGTGGTGGTGCAAGATGCGTTTAACAATACCGATACTTGCGCTTACGCCGATGTGTTGCTGCCTGCCAGCACCTGGGGCGAAAAAGAAGGCACCGTCACTAACTCTGAGCGGCGCATCACGCGCGTTAACCCTGCCGTAGCCGCACCTGCAGAAGCGCGTCATGATTGGGCAATTATGGTGGATTTTGCACAGCGTTTAGAAAAACGTTTGGCGAAAAATAGCAATCTATTCCCCTACACCAGTACCGAACAAATATTCAACGAGCATCGCGAAACCACACGCGGTCGCGACCTCGACATTACTGGTATCAGCTATGCCCTACTCAAGCAGCAAGGTCCGCAGCAGTGGCCGTTTCCCGAAGGAAAATCCATAGGCAAAGCACGGCTGTATAGTGATGGAATTTTTCAAACAGCCGATGGCAAAGCGCAATTTATTAATGCGGTGTATAAAGCCACCGCCGATAAAACCGATGCGCGCCATCCACTGCACTTGCTCACTGGCCGCTTGCGCGATCAATGGCATGGCATGAGTCGCACCGGCAATGTAGCGCAGCTATTCAATCACGCAGAAGAGCCAGTCATACAGATGAACAGCGACGATATGTTGCGCCGTAACATCAAAAATGGTGATATTGTGAAAGTGAGCAACAAACGTGGCAGTTTGGTGTTGCCAGCGCAAACCTCGGACGAAGTACAGCCCGCGCAAACCTTTATTGCCATGCATTGGGGTAGCCAGTTTATGCATGGTTTGGGCGTGAATGCGCTGATGCCGCCAAACTTTGATAAAACTTCTAAACAACCTGAACTGAAACACAGCGCTATTAAAATAGAAAAACTAACGCTGCCATGGCGCATGACGGTGATGCGCAGCTGCCAAGATTTAGCTTTTTTAGAAAAAATACGCGCGTTAATGCCGCAATTTACTTATGCCAGCGTCGGGTTATTTGGCCGCGAAACTGAAAGAAATAAGGCAGGCTTATTAATTTTACGTGCTGCGAGTGAGGCCGTGCCAACGCTAGCCTTAGTAGCACAAATTGACGAAATTTTAGGCATGACCGAAGAAGCGCCCTGCCTCAATTACAACGATGCCAAACGCGGCATTAGTAAACGTATTTTAGTAGAAAATAACGCAATCAATGGCACACCAGAAGTGACTGGCGTGCGTTTAATGGGCGAAACGCTGGCTGCAGAATGGCTAAAAGAAGTGATGACGACAGGGCAATTTAGCGATGAGCTAAGGCGCTGGGCGCTCGCGCCTTTATCTGCGCCGCCTACAGGCCAACGCGGGCGCGGCAAAATTGTGTGCAACTGCCTAGATATTGCACAAAACGATATTGTAGAAAATATCGAGCTGGGCGCAGACTTAATCACCCTGCAAAACAAACTGAAGTGCGGTACTGAGTGTGGTTCGTGCGTACCAGAACTAAAACGATTAGTGAAAATGCACGGAAAAATCTTGCACTAAGCCAATAAAATAATGTCCCACCGAGCGTTGAATGGATATTGGCTTGCAGCAAATTTTTTGAGTAAATTTTTGCTGTTTTAATCCATTAAAACAGCACTTAAATACCCAGTTACGCCAATTTTTTAATGGTTCTTTGTGAATACTTCCCGGCGGTATTTCGCCCAATAATACGCATCTAAAGTGGATAACGCGTAAATAAAAATACCGCCCGCAAGCTTGCCTACCATAGAGATATGTGGCTGCGCCAAATTAAACGTGATGAGGCCTAGAATAATCATAAAACTAAGCATCACCAAGCCTTTTACTGGCGTATTGTTGATAACTTGCCCCATGCCTGGCAACAAAATGGCGATGAGCAACACCCATTTTGGGGCAAGCGGTGCTTGAATTGTATCTGGTTTAATATTTTCCGTTTTGATTTCGGTGTTTTTCATGGTGCGCTTTCTATGGTTTTCCGAATGGCAATCGCTTGTTTTAGCAGGGTTTCTACCAGTGTTTTTTCAATCGGCGTATCGTTATAAACGGCATTGCGCATAATCAAATATTCCCCACGGTCAGCTTGTTTTGCCATATAGGTTAGCCGCACCAAATCAGGCATAATAAGCAATTCTTTCATGTTTAAATCGCTAAATAATTTTGGCACAAGATGCTCCAAAAGATGCATATCTATTGGCTTGTGGTGGTACTTAATAATGGCATGTTGCGGCCACGTTGGCGGAATGGTTAAATTACCATCCCATTGCCACGATGGACTATAAAACTCGTTATTTGCTGGCCGTACGATCAAATCTAGGCTACCAATACTGGATTTATTCGCACTCACCTTTACCAGTAACCACAGTGGTGGTAATTTTCGCCAAGCGATGGTATCTTCCACGATACTCAGCGCAACTTGATAACCGCCGTAGCTACCATGCAACATAGGCAGATTCGCTTTGTCCGTGCTTTTTTGCGCTAGTTGCAACAAATCTACGCAATTATCAAATACCGTGTCACTAGCTAAGCATCTGCGTTTAGCATCGCGCTGGTATTTGCTGAACATCAGCAATACCAGCGCGGCGACCAAAATTACAATGAAAACATTCATCTACACACCAAGCTAGTACCCTTTTGGACGTGGCCAAGGCATGGTGAATTGATCTGCCCGTTTAACGAATTGATAACGTTGCAACACAAACCAAATGGACGCCATAATATAGAACGCCATAATCGACAGCAGCGTAGCGCCGTAGCCAAGAAAAGTCGCAAAATATGTCGCAATACACAGTACTAGTAGTGTAATCGCAGGCAAGGGATGAAACGGATGAATATAGCCGCGATGGATGCTGCCGAGTGGCCACATTTTTCTAAATTTCAGCATATTAAAGGTCATAAAGGTATAACCCAGCAAGCCTGACAAGATAGAGAAAGTAATGACTTGATCTAACAAAGGCGTCACCGCGAACGATATGGCAATTGGCACCAAGAAAATAATCGCGCGATAAGGTGTGCGATAACTTGGATGAATTGCACCAAAAAACACTGGAATATAACGATCGCGCGCGAGTGAGAACCAAGCGCGAGAAGCATCATTAATGCAGCCATTGGCCGATGCAATAGCTGCAAAAGCGGTTGCCACAAACAACATGAGTTGCAACTTGCTGCTGCCTAATAGCGTTGCTGCATCGTACATGGGCGTAACGGCTTGCCCCAAATATTGCCAAGGCATTAAGCCAGATGCCACGAACCAAGTAATGGTCGCCGCCACCAGCAAAGTCAACATGCCGCCCAGTGTGCCGAGTGGAATTGCGCGGCCTGCAGAGCGCACCTCTTCTGCCGCTTGGCAAGTACCCTCAATACCCAAGTAATACCACATACCAAATTGTAGTGATGCAATCACCCCTATCCAGCCATAAGGCAAATCGGTGAGCAAGCCTTGATGTTGCAACACAACACCTTGGCTAAATGGATCGACCGCAAAAAACAACACCACCAATGCCATAAAAGCCAAGAATGTGATGACTAGATTGATGGTTAAGGTCATAAAAACGCCACGATAATTGAGCCAAGCCAAAAACGCCACCGTCAGTATCGCAAACGGCCTAGTGTCAAGGTCGGCAAAGCCCATTACTGCCGCACCAGTCTGCATTAAGTAACCAACCACCCATGCATCAGCCGCGCACAGCATGGTGTAAGCCATGACCAAATACAAGCCCACATTAAAGGCCATTAGTGGGCCAATAATATGCTTGGCTTGCGTATATTGCCCGCCCGCTGCCGCTACGGTTGATGTCACTTCAGAATCAATCATCGCCACACAGGTGTATAACAGACCTATCACCCAGCAAGCGATAAGCGAGGCATACGCACCGCCCTTGCCCACGGTAAAGTTCCAGCCCATAAACTCACCCACCAACACAATGCCAACACCCAGCGCCCAAATATGAAACGGGTTGAGCACTTTAAGCATGGCAATGCGCCTATTACTATTTGCTGCTGTCGCGGTTGCCATGATTAATTCTCCCCATCTAGTGCTATGCCATGCGCGACTTCATCTTCTGCACCCTCGCGCGAGCTCATTAAATAGGCTTCGTCGTATTGCGAAGATACCATAAACGCGTCTACCACCATCCACGCCAGCAAAACGGCTGATATGCCCCAGGCTACGTAGGTTAAAATATTCCAAAACCCCATGATGTTTCTCCCTAATTTTGTGAGTGTTTAATCGATTTAGTTGTCAAATTTTTCTGCAATCACTTCGCGGTATTGCTTATCGGATACTTTGAGCATCACCACAAAATAGCCAACCACCACAAGAATCGTAATCAACAGCATCATCGGGTCTATGGTGTAATCAAAACGATTGTTAATAATGGCAGCAGCGCTGTCTGGATTATGGCCAAGCTTAACCCACTGTGCTTGCATCACTTCATTCTGACCTAACGATTCCCACGTATTCACCACCACTTCGGCGGCGACGGTAGGTTCTTCTGCTTTAGCATCCTCTTTCATTAGTAGCGGCAACATCAAACTGGCGTAAACCAGTGCAAGGATTAAGATGCTATCAAAGATTTGACCAAACAAACTCTGATTGGGCGGCGTGTAATTTTTACTCATGATGCGCTCCTATTCTGTTGCTTAGCAGCGAGATTGGCATCCAAATGTTGAATATCTAAGCCATAGATATAGTCTTTATCTTCACGCAAATGCTTAGTCATGGCGTAAACTGAGGCGGTATTAAACACTAGCAGGACAAAACTTGAGAGATACAAGGCAAGACGTATATTAGAGTCTTGCACAATACTTAAGATGGCAAACAGCACGAATAACACCGTTGCCCATACCAAAATTACATCAAACCATGCCAGCCAACAATCCCGCTGATACATGTCATTCATGCGGGTTTTAAGCTCTTTATTCATTACATTCCCCTTATCACTTTTGTCGTTTTAAGAATAGCGATGTACGTAATTAATAGCAAAGAGAGCGCAGTCACCAGAACGGTAAATGATGATAAAAACGAAGAAAGTGCAAATTGCTTGCCATAGCTATAGCCTTTTGCGATGAAACAAAACAGGCGTAAAAAGAGAAGGAAGCCGCGCTGTAAAAGCAAACAATAATACGGCTAGCATGCAAATGCAAGTGGAGAACCAGACCGCATTACTAACATGACTGTTCATAGCGCCACTTCCTTTAAACTCGACCAAATATCGAGAGAGCTTATTTATAAGACCAGAATAAAATCTAAAAAGTTAAAATTGCGTTACTCCTGGTATCCAGCTGGTGCCAGCCAGCGGCACTTGCGCCATGGCAGAGGCTTCAATCGTCAATGCCACCAAGTCTTCTGGCTCTAAATTATGCAAATGCGATTTGCCGCAAGCCCGTGCCACCACCTGCGCTTCCATGGTCATTACTGCGATGTAATTCGCCAGCCTGTGCCCTGCTTTCACTGGATCAACGCGCTGCATCAACTCGGGATCCTGCGTGGTAATACCCGCTGGGTCTTTACCTTCGTGCCAATCGTCATATGCCCCAGCAGTAGTACCTAGCTTGTTGTATTCCGCCTCTAAATGTGGGTCGTTGTCGCCCAGCGCAATCAACGCCGCCGTGCCAATGGCCACCGCATCTGCACCCAAGGCGATGGCTTTAGCAACGTCTGCACCATTTCTAATGCCGCCAGACACAATCAATTGCACACTGTCTTTACCGTTACGATACACACCTAAATCTTGCAACGCTTTTACTGCAGGGCGAATGGCGGCGAGTATTGGCAGGCCAACATGCTCAATAAACACCTCTTGTGTAGCCGCAGTACCACCTTGCATACCATCAAGCACCACCACATCGGCACCTGCTTTTACCGCTAACGCTACGTCAAAATATGGCCTCGTAGCCCCTATTTTTACGTAAATTGGTTTTTCCCAATCGGTAATTTCGCGAATTTCATTAATTTTAATTTCCAAATCATCTGGGCCTGTCCAATCTGGGTGGCGACAAGACGAGCGTTGGTCAATACCTTCTGGCAAGCAGCGCATTTTTGCCACGCGCGCACTAATTTTTTGTCCCAACAACATGCCGCCACCGCCTGGTTTTGCACCTTGACCTATCACCACTTCAATGGCATCAGCTTTGCGCAAATCATCTGGATTCATGCCGTAGCGCGATGGCAAATATTGATACACCAATGTTTTCGATTGGCCGCGTTCTTCTGGCGTCATGCCACCATCGCCCGTCGTGGTGCTCGTGCCAACCGCTGTCGCGCCGCGTCCTAGCGCTTCTTTGGCAGGCCCAGAAAGCGCGCCAAAACTCATACCAGCAATAGTGATGACCGTTTTAAGATAAATTGGTTTTTTTGCATAGCGTGTGCCAAGCACCACATCAGTACCACACTTTTCGCGGTAACCCTCAAGCGGGTAGCGACTGACAGACGCGCCTAAAAATAGCAAATCATCAAAATGCGGTAATTTACGTTTTGCCCCGCCACCACGAATGTCATATATTCCTGTAGCAGCAGCACGCCTAATTTCAGACATAGTATATTCATCAAACGTGGCCGAATAACGCGCTGTAGTTTGTGGGGTTTTATACGAATTATCAGACATTTTAGTAAGCTCCTGCGTTATCGACATGGAAGTGGTAGAGCGTGCGCGCTGAGCCGTATTGCGTAAAACTCTCGGGCTTTACGTCCACATGACCAGACTTAGCCAATAAGTCCGTGAGAATTTTCTTGCTTTCAGCATCCATGGTTTTCACTTCGCAATCGGCACCTAAGCTTTTCACTTTGCCGCGCACGAAAATTTTTGCTTCGTAAATGGAATCACCAAGCCCCTCGCCTGCATCACCCAAAATAACAAAATTGCCTGCTTGCGCCATAAAGGCGGAAAAACTGCCAACCGAGCCGCCAACCACTATATCCGCACCTTTCAGTGCAATAGCACAACGCAACCCTGCATCACCATCAATGATCAGCAAACCACCATTGGCAGTTGCACCAGCCGCATTAGATGCAAAGCCCTTCACATGCACCACGCCAGACATCATATTCTCTGCCACGCCGCTACCAGCGCTGCCTTCAATGGTCACTTTAGCAATTTGATTCATGCCTGCTGCGTAATAGCCTGCGTGACCTTTTATAGTGACATGCACATCAGACTTTAAGCCAACCGCAATGCTGTGCGCGCCGTTTGGGTTTTCAATCGTGAATGATTTTCCATTTAAACCAGCTGCGTCACCATGCAGTAACTGGTTCACCTCGCGCAATGGTTTTTTATCTAAATCAAAGCTTATATTGTCCATACGTACATTTCCTTTGGACTAGGCTCAAATACTTTGGCGTTTTTAATATCAGGCAAATGTGCCAATGAGCGAAATTCTGATGCAATCGCCACATAATCATCATGCTCGGCAATAATGGCAGGCTTGCAGCCAAATGGATCACGCACCAGCGCAAGTGCATTTTTTGTGCCCATTAGCAGCGTATAAAAGCCATCTAACTCGTCAAAACCATGGTTGAGCGCGGTTTCTAGGTCATCGCCTTCACGCATGCGCCATTGCAAAAAGCGGCATGCGGCTTCTGTGTCGTTATCGGTTTCAAATTCAATGCCCTCTTTTTGTAATTTGCGGCGCAAGCTGTTGGCATTGCTTAAGGAACCGTTATGCACCAAGCACCAATCCTCACCGGCCGTAAACGGGTGCGCGTGCGCTGGCGTAACGGCAGATTCTGTTGCCATACGTGTATGCCCAACCAAATGCGTGCCTTTAAATTTTTCAAAATCATAGCGATCCGCTACTTGAGCAGGCGTGCCAATATCTTTGTAAATATCCATTAATTGACCAACAGATAACAAATGCAATTGCGGATAATGCGTTTTTAGCCACGTTTTCACTTTTTCTGGCGAGTGCGAGGTGGTCAGCACTGCATGATTGGTTTTTGGTTCTAATTTAGCTTGTGCATTCAAGCTTTTTTCAAAGGCTTGTTCAAATTGCTTCCAATCAAAATCATCTGTACCTGCATACAAACTAAATTTTCTCGCATCATTTGCCACTGGCGTGCCAAAAATGGCCATACCGGCCGAGTCTGGGCCACGCTCTGTCATGCCGATTAACATAGGCAACATGAGCTCGCCGATGTTGTCACGCATTGTTTGGTTTTTAACCAATAACCCTACAATTCCACACATGTTTTACTCCTTACAAAATACATTAATATTAATAATTAATTAACTGTTTTAATTAATTATTAATAATTTAAAAGAACTCAACGTAACGCTTAATTTCCCAATCAGAAACATGGCGCTGATATTCAATCCACTCGGCCCGTTTTAGGGCTAAGAATTCGCCGCTCAAGCCCTCGCCTAACGCTTCACAAATCACTTGGTCAGCTTCAAGTGCATCAAGCGCCAAATTAAGATTTTGCGGCAATATACCTATGCCTTTTTCTTTCAATTGTGCGGGTGAATAATCATATAAATTGTCACCATTACCAACACCAGGATGCAATTCGCGTTTCACGCCATCCAGCCCAGCCGCAATCACTGCAGCCGTTGTGAGATAAGGATTACAGCCGCCATCTGGCAAGCGCAGCTCTAGCCGGCCATAAGGAATACGCACCATGGTGGAGCGGTTATTGTTGCCGTATGAGATATAGGCTGGTGCCCAAGTTGCGCCAGTGAGCGATTGACCGACCACTAAACGCTTATAAGAGTTGACGCTAGGCGCTGCCAGCGCGCAAATAGCAGGCGCATGCGCCAACAAGCCACCGAGGAAGTGATACGCCAGTTTAGATAGCCCATGACCAGTTTTATCAGAATCATCTTGAAACAAACTTTTTTTGCCATCGCCTATCGACATATGCATATGCATGCCATTGCCAGGGCGGTTGCTAAAGGGCTTTGGCATCAGCGAGCAAATCATGCCATGGGCATTGGCAATTTCGCTGGCGGCCATTTTAAACATAATAAAATCGTCCGCACTTTTTAGACAATCGGCATAGGTATAGTTAATTTCAAACTGACCGTTAGCGTCTTCATGGTCAATTTGATACACATCTAAACCAGCAGCAATGAGTGATTCTGTAAGCTCTTCAAGAAATGCTGATTGGCGCGTAATGCCTTTGTAGTCGTAGCAAGGCTTGGCAAGCGTGTCAGTATCGTCCATAGGATGAATCGCGCCGTTGTCATCGCGGTGTAGCAGTGAGAATTCAGGTTCTAATCCCGTGTAAAGCGTCCAACCGCGCTTACTTAAACGTGCAATTTGTTTTTTTAATACCACGCGAGAGTCGTATTCATACGGCCTGCTGTTTACATGACCATCGCACACAATGCGCGCGTAACCTGGCTGCCAGGGGATTAAATTGAGCGTGGCCAACTCGCCCACCGCCATATAATCTGGTCCGTTTGGCGCAATACCCATGCCCCAAATCGCGCCACCAGCAAAGCCTGCACCCGCAGTTAAAATATCTTCTAGATGACTTGCAGGGACAGATTTCACTTTTGCAACACCATGAATATCCACAAACTGCGCTAAAACATACTTAATACTGTTATCTTTTAAAAATTTCTTTGCTTCAGCTAACGATTTCATTTAATTCCCCCTAAAATACTTGCTAAAAGGTATCTTTATTAAAAATGTCACTTTAAACGCTTCAATTAAGCCACACTGCCGCCTAATTCAACGGCAATATTCCGTAACACATGCTGCATATAAACGCCATAAGTGCCGTCACACCATACTCTATAAACCGTTTCCTTATCCATGCGCTGGCGTAGTATTGTGGCCGAAATACCCGCTAGCTGCGTCATCACAAGCTCATTTTCAGCGAGTGCAGATTCACCTAAGTCGAGTGAGCAAAGCTCAGACAGCATATTTAACACCTCGCTGCCAGCCAATAGATATGAGGCATCTGCGTGTGGTACTTTATAAACACCAACAACTCTTTTAGTGTCAGATGCTAATTTTTCACAGGTTTTTCCATCCGTCTGATCTTCAATCAAAAACTCGCTTGTTCCCAAACGCATAACAAGCGTTTTACCTTTATTCAGCACCCAAGCATTGGCGTTTTTAGGAGTTGCAACACCATGGCTAGCCAACCATTTTGCGGCCTGCGGCCCTTTAACGCCATAACGCTCATGCGCACTTAAGTCTATCACTCTCAGTATTGGCATGTCAGGCTTCCTGCAACTGAAAGAAAGGCGTAGCAACCACCGTCGCCGCTACCAGCAAGCCATTATCGGTGCGGATATCAAAGCTAGAGCCGACTGCTTTTTTTGCAGGCGCAACGTAAGCAAAACCAATAATGCGGTCAATAAACTTGCTGTAACTAATGCTAGTCACACGACCAGCAATTTCACCACTATCTATCACCAAATTGCACTCCAGCGGCACTTCACCCTTAAAGTTGGCTGCTAGCGTAAAGGCTACCAGCTGTTTTCTAAGTGGGCGCTTGCTCAAAATACTTAAACTTCTTTGCCCAACAAAATAGGGTTTATCCATCTTAATCACCCATTCCGCGCCAATTTCGTATGGATTCGTCAGACCATCAGTATCAATCCCTGGTATGGTATGCCCCATTTCTAGGCGCAATAAGCGCTGCGTATCGCTACCAAATGCGCGCAATCCTTTTTGTTTGCCCGCGTCCATCAAAGCATTCCACAGCTGTGGCACTTGGCGCATTGGGCTATGCAACTCGTAAGCCATATCCGAAACAAATGAAGCCCTAATGACTTTGGTTGGCACGTTTGCCACCGTCGTTTCACGAAAGTGCCCTAGCGGAAATGCTTCTGTTGAAAGGTCTAACTCGGTCAAACTAGATAAAATTTCACGCGCAGCAGGTCCAGCAATATTAATTGCGCCAAAAGCCCCCGTCACATTCACTAAACCAATATCCAGCCGCCACTCTTGTTGACAACGTTGCATCTCGCGATACACCATAGCGGCATTGGCCGTGCCAATCGACAAATAAAACAAATCATCTGCAACGCGGCTTGCCACGCCATCATCAACCACCACACCAGCTTCATCCAGTAGCAAGGTATAGCGCCAAGTGCCTATTTTTTGATTGGCATATTTGCCAGTAAAAAAGCGCTCTAAAAACTCCGCCGCAGCTGGGCCATGCACTTCAATTTTTCCTAGGGAACTAACATCAATAAGACCGGCAGACTTTCTAACGGCCATTGCCTCAGCTTGAATCGCGTCTGCTTTGGTTTGACCAAATTGCGGATAATAAGCTGCGCGTTTCCAAGCGCCAATATCGGTAAACACTGCGCCGTGCGCCTCATGCCAATCGTGCAGCGATGTTAAGCGATGTGGGTGAAAGCCACGCCCGCCTAGGTGTCCCATTGGTGTTGGGTGAAAAAATGGCCGCGAAGTTGTGGTACCAATTTTTTCAACGGGCAGACCACGAATTTTTGCCAAAATGCGAATCGCATTCATATTTGAATGCTTGCCCTGGCTAGGACCCATGCCCACGGTAGTAAAACGCTTCATCAGTTCAATATTATCGAAACCTTCTTTTGCGGCATTTTCAAAATCTTTTATCTGAATATCTTCGTCAAAATCAACAAAGTTTTTACCTTTTGGGTGCGGCACCATTGCGTAAGCGTGGCTTGGTGCGCCGCCACTATGCTTCTCTGCATTAGTGTTTACTGCTAATTTACCCAAATAATTAAGCGCATCGTTGGCTGCGCGTTCCCCATCGCGCATACGTTGATCTAGTTCAAAAATGCCATTCACTTTCCCAGCCGCAAAAATACCATCGAGTAAACGGCTGGGCACAAATTGTTGTACGTCATAATCAAATTGCATAGCTGTTCCCGCTTGATACAACAAGGCTGCCGCTGGTGCCCACCCGGCGCTCATGACAATGCCGTCACAATCTACGGTAAATTTATTGTCGGTGAGTGCCACATTATTTTTATCGTCATAAGCGCAAATAACTGCGCCACGCACTTTAGATTTATCTGAAGTCGCAACGGCTTCATATACACAATGTCCCGCATAAATTTTTACACCGCGTTTACAAAGCTCCAAGTTGTGCAAACCACCGTTGCCACCTGCGCGTAAATCTACAACCGCTAATACATTTGCACCCGCTGCTAACAAATCAAGCGCCACACGATAGCCATAATCGTTGGCTGTAAATACAATGCCATTGTGGCAAGGCTTTACGCCATAGCGATAAATTAATCTTTGTGCAGCAGAACCCAGCATCACGCCTGGCAAATCGTTGTATCGAAACACAGGTGGTTGCTCAAACGCACCGCTGGCCACAATAACTGCTTTAGCGCGCACTTTGGTAATGCCACCCGTCTCTACGATTGGAATAAAATGATCTGGATAATAACCCGCCGCATAAGCGCCTACGCGAACCGTAATATTAGGTAAGCTTTCAATTTTTTTAAGCAAATCCTCACCATATTCTGCTGAGACTTTATGTCCGCCATGGTCATAGCTTAAACTGCCACCAAGATGACGATTTTCATCGATTAATGTAACTTGTAAGCCTGCGCTAGCCGCTTTGCAAGCCGCTGTCAGGCCACTTGGTCCTGCACCAATAATCAACAAATCGCAGTGGGTGTGCAATTTACGCTTAAGTATGCGTGGGTAATCAAAATTGACAATGCCAAGCCCAGCGGCTTTGCGAATCATGTGCTCCCAGAAGGGAAACAACTTGCGTGGTGTATGAAATGCTTTGTAATAAAAACCTACTGGCAACAATGGCGAAATTGAATCAATATAGTTATTTTTATCCTTTTTCACACCACCAATCGTGTTCACAGCCTGCAGCGTCATGCCATCTTTCACTTCTACCACATCCGCGCGCATATTGGTGTCTGTGCCATCGGTCATCAAAATATTCACGTCATGGTTTGCCAAGCTCAGCACGCCACGTGGGCGATGATATTTAAAACTGCGCCCTAATACTTTTTGACCTGCCGCCCATAACGCGCTACTAATAGTATCGCCCTCAAACGCAGTAAACGCCTCACCTTCAAAGGTGAAATTGATTTCCTTGGCGCGGTTAATCCATTCACCAGGTTTGTAACTGTTGCGCAAACTCATTTACTTTCCTTAACCACTTTTTTGGCATCCGCGAGTAAATAAGTGCGCGCAACTTTATCTGTCTGCGTATTACGCTCGGCAATAAACCAAGTGCCACTTGGTGAGTGGTACCACCATTCTTTTTTATCCCCTGGCGCGCCTTGGCGGTTATGCACGTAGGCCGCCCATTCGGCATCGCTGCAGGTGTTTTGGTCAGGCGCTTGCCGATATTCACCGCCAAAAATAAATTCGCTTAGCGGTCTTGTGCCATTGATAGGGCAGGTAAGTAATTTCATCGCTTAATGCCCTACTGAGGCAGCCCCTTTTTCGCCAGTCAGCTCGTAATCTTCGAAACGGGATAAACGGAAAGTGTGGATTAAATCGGGTGCGCTATCATTGGCGATAGTCTGCGCCATGGTTTTGCCGCTAATTGGCGTCGCTTTAAAACCCCAGGTGCCCCAACCAGCATCTAAATAAAAACCTTCAATCGGCGTTTTGCCCATAATCGGTGCGAAATCTGGTGTCATATCGGCCATGCCCGCCCATTGTCGCACCACTTTTACATTGGATAAAAATGGGAACATATCGAGCATGTGCGATGTGAGACCTTCCACGAAATCGAGCGTAGAGCGCGTAGAATGGACCTCATAGGGATCTAGCGATGAGCCCATGACCAACTCACCACGAGAAGATTGACTGACATAAACATGCAAACTGCCCGATACTAAAATCGTATCTAGCCAAGGCTTCATTGGCTCGGTAACACAAGCTTGCAATGGATGAATGACGATTGGCGTTTCTAACCCAACCATTTCTGTAATGCGAGGTGTAAAACCCGCCACCGCAGAAAGCACTTGTTTGGTTTCGATATAGCCTTTGTTGGTTTGCACACCACAAACCTTGCCATTTTTAACATCAATGCTTAGCACCTCAGTATTTTGATAAATCTCAGCGCCGTAACTATCTGCACCTCGCGCATAGCCCCAGGCCACGCCATCGTGGCGCGCAATAGAGCCAGGCGCATGAAACAATGCGCCTAAAATCGGTGCTTGCCCGCTACAACTTAAATCTAATTGCGGACATGCTTTTGCAATTTCATCGGGCCCAACTACCCGGCTTTCTACACCCACATGTTTATTCACTTCGGCACGCCAGCGCATGGTGCGCATGGCAGATTCTGTATGTGCTAGCGTAAAATGACCACGTGTTGAATAGAAAAGATTAAGGTCTAACTCTTCAGATAAACCTTCATAAATTTTAACGCTGGCATCATAAAAATTAACGCCTTCTGGCGTTAAATAATTAGAGCGCACAATGGCAGTATTACGGCCGGTATTACCGCCGCCAATATATCCTTTTTCAAGCACTGCAACATTGCTAATACCATGATCCTTAGCCAAGTAATACGCCGCTGCCAAGCCATGCCCGCCGCCGCCAATAATCACCACATCATAGGATTTTTTAGGCATTTCATGCGCTTTAAAAAAACGCGGTGCGGGGTGCTCTTTTTTTAACGCATATTTAAGTAATCTAAATGGCATTTCTTGACCTGACAAACCCTTTTCTGCAAGCACCAGCTGACAAATACTCACCTGCCACTAGAATCTAACTTTATTAATCTATGTAAAACACATCGCGTGTATTTAGCCATAGCCTCAGCTTAATTTCAAGCAAGTTATGAAACATTTTTTCTTTTAGTGAAACTTATGCTAGAGTAAGCTTACTTTTTTAACATTGGCTAAATTGTTAACACCTAAAATGGCATCCGAGCTAAATATAGAGCCTTTAAGGACTGATGTTCAAAATAAATCGCTGGGACGGCATTTGGGCACAACTATTCGTAAACTGCGTTTAGAGCATAATTTAACCATTGCAGAAGTTTCTGAGCGTGCTGGCATTAGCCGGGGCATGTTAAGTAAAATTGAAAATAGCTTGGCTGCCACCAGCCTAGAAACCTTAGAGCAGCTTGCCAACGCACTTGGCGTAACCTTGGCCAAGTTATTTCAAAACTATAACTTACCGCGCGGTGCGGCACAGCTAGTTAAAAAAGGCGAAGGCATGGAAGTTGTGCGGCGCGGTACGCGGCTTGGTCACACCTATCAACTGCTGGCTTACAATCAAGGTCCACATAAAACGTTTGAGCCTTTTTTAATTGCGCTGGAAGATTCTCTCGAGCAATTTCCCGCGTTTGAGCACCCAGGTACTGAGTTTATTCACATGCTGGAAGGCACGCTGGAATACCGCGTTGGAGAAGAAACTTTCGTTTTGAATTGTGGCGATTCACTTACCTTTCGCGGTGAAATTCCGCATCGTCCAGAAAACCTCATCAAAACGCCCATTAAGTTTCTCGCCATTATTCATTACGACTCGCCCATGCAAGAACAAACTGAAGAATAAGCATGCAAAGCATTTCTTATAGCGTGGCAGATAAGGCAGATATTGCAGCATTGGTGCACTTGTTAGCCATTTTGTTCAGCATAGAAAAAGACTTTAACCCCGATATTAGCAAGCAGCAAAAAGGCCTTGAGTTATTACTTAACAATAACGCAACTGCCACCATACAAGTGGCTAAAAACCAAGCAAACCAGGTGATTGGCATGGTAACAGCGCAATTGGTGATTTCCACCGCGCAAGGCGCAGCCTCAGCTTGGGTTGAGGATATGGTGATTGATAGCGCCCACAGAGGCCAAGGCATAGGCAAGCAATTGCTGCAAAATGCACTGGCATGGGCAAAAAACAAAGGCGCCACGCGGGCGCAATTACTGGTGGATATTGAAAATAGCGAGGCTCTAGGCTATTACCAGCACTTAAACTGGGAAAGCACGCAACTGCAAGCGCGCAGAGTGTCTTTGTAAACTTGATCAATCAGCAACATTGAGCTTGAATCCGCGATATATAAAAAGCCTCAAAACTTAATGAGCCAGCTTGTTAATGTGCGCCCAACTGCTTTCAGCTAGTGATGCTAGATGATAACCACCTTCAAGTGAAGAAATGATACGATTTTTAGCATGTTTTTTTGCGATTTCTTTAATAAATTCTGTTATCCAGACGTAGTCATCTGTAGTGAGTGCTAAATCAGCCAGCGGGTCATGGATGTGTGCATCAAAGCCCGCTGATACAAACACAATTTCAGGCCTAAATGCATCTAAAGCAGGTTTAAATTCAGCTGCAAACACTTTCTTAAAGTCCGTGCCATTGGTCTTGGCTGGCAAAGGTATGTTGATTATGTTTTTACTACGAGAATCCGCGCCACTGTGTGGATAAAACGGGTGTTGAAAAGTAGAGCAAAGCATCACGTTAGGATTGTCTTTAAAAATATCTTCTGTGCCATCACCATGATGCACGTCAAAGTCAATAATGGCGGCGCGTTTGAGTTGGTGGTGCGCCAGTGCGTGTGCTACGCCAACCGCAATATGATTGAAAATACAAAACCCCGCACTATTGGCTCGCCCAGCGTGGTGACCAGGCGGGCGCGCACAACAAAAAGCATTATCTACTTTGCCAGCCATGACCAAATCGGTGGCCAAAATAACTGCGCCACTGGCATGCAAGGCTGCCGACAAACTCATCGGACCCATCGCAGTATCACCGTCTAGCCTCACCAATCCTGCCTTGGGCGCTATATTGTGAATATATTCAACGTATTCAGAAGTGTGCACACGTTTTAGCTGAGCCTGCGTGGCGGCAGGTGCGTCGTAAAACTGTAATTTTTTATTTAAATTAGAGGCATGCACCGCATTTTTAATGGCTGTAATGCGCGCTGGCGACTCTGGATGACTGCCATCCATTACATGCAGTAGCGTATCAGGATGCGATATAAACGCAGTATTAGTCATTTTCCTAGCCTAGCACTATGATGAGTTTATTATATGACCCTAATGTACCAACTCTGCAGCTAATCCTTGGTAAAAATTTAGCCTTATCGCAGAAATTTCACCAGCTTGCACGGCGTTAAGCACTGCGCAATCTGGTTCGTGCATATGCTTACAGTTATTAAAGCGGCATTTACCTAAATATGGCCTAAATTCAATAAATGCCAGCTCAATTTCCTGATTGGAAAGGTGATTCAAGCCAAACTCTTGCAAGCCAGGCGAATCAATCAGGCTACTATTGACATTAATGTGATACAAATGCGTGGCGGTGGTGGTATGTTTGCCGCTATCCAGTGCCTCGCTCATGGTTTGTGTACGCACGTTTTGGGCGGGAAGAAGAGCATTAATCATCGTCGATTTCCCCATGCCAGATTGGCCGACTAACACGCTTTGATGATGGTTGAGACAAGGACGTAACGCGCTAATATCTTGCTTGGCAGCCAGATGCAGCACTTGATAGCCCAAATCTTGGTAAAGCTGCAATTTATTTTTGGCATCATCTGAAGCGGCCAAATCGCATTTGTTTAGCACGATGAGTGGCTTGATATTGGCCGCTTCTGCGGCCACCAAACAACGGTTTAATAAAGCTTCATAAAAGCTAGGTTGCGTTGCCAGCACAATGATGATTTGCGTGACATTAGAGGCGAGAATTTTACTTTTGAATGCATTGCTGCGGTAAAGCAATGATGTGCGCGGTTGGCTTGACTCTACAACACCTTCAGCTTTATCGGTGAGTTTGATGGTGACAATATCACCACAGGCTAAATCGGTTTTTTTGCCACGGGTGACGCAGCTAACACGGGTTTTGTCGGCAAGTTCAATTTCGTAACGTTTGCCGTACGAGGCAACAACTAAGCCGCTAGGCATGCATTACTTTGCAAATTTCAATGATCAAACTTATAGTAAGTTTGGTTGAGGTAAGCTGCGACATTGAGTTCTTCATCCTCAAACCATTTTAAGCCCAAGTTGGTGTTACAAGCGCGCACTTGTGCAATTAAACCTTTGGAAGTATTTACCTTGCGGTTTTCGCGCGTATAAATAGCAGAGCCGTCGCTGCCGTAACTGCTAGCATGGCATGCAATGCAATTTTTTTCGTGCAAGGCTTTGCCAGCGGCCATGTCTGCCTTAGCCAAGAGCACGTTGGCGCCGGCGTTTAAGCTCAATAAACAAAACAATAGGAATATAATTTTTAGCATTTAATGAGTATACGCCGCAAGTTTAGAAATGCGAATACTGGCTGGCGGATGTGAGTCATAAAACGCTGAATGGAGCGGATCGGGCGTGAGTGTAGCAGCATTATCACGATAAAGCTTCACTAGCGCCTCAATCAAATGATTTGCATTGGCGTGTTTAGCGGCATAATCGTCAGCTTCGAATTCGTTTTTTCGCGAATAACTCGCCATCACTGGCCGCAACAAAAATAAAAACACGGGTGAAACCAGTAAAAATAACATCAATGCCATATGGTTGCTGGGTGTAGTCACGCCCAAACCATGGTAAAACCAAGTTTGGTTCATCAGCCAACCCAATAAGGCTAAACCTAAAAAGCTCATCAAAAACATTAAGGCAATGCGTTTAATCACGTGATGATGCTTAAAATGACCAAGCTCGTGCGCCAACACCGCCTCGATTTCTTCACCGTTTAAGCGATTAAGTAAGGTATCGAAAAATACCACGCGCTTGCTATTACCAAAGCCAGTAAAATAGGCGTTGCCGTGGTTGCTACGCGTAGAGCCATCCATCACAAATAAGCCTTGCGATTTGAAACCGCACTTGCTTAAAAGCGTTTCAATGCGTGTTTTTAAACTTTCATCCGCTAAGGGAGTGAATTTGTTGAATAGAGGCGCGATAAAAGTCGGATAAACTGCCAGCATGATGATATTAAATACGCCCCACACTACCCATAAATAAAACCACCAATACGCGCCTGCGCCTTGCATTAACCAAAGCGCAGCAAACAAAATCGGTGCGCCTAAGGCCAAACTAACTAGGCTGTGTTTGACTAAATCACCCCAAAACATGGCTTTGGTCATTTTATTAAAGCCAAACTTTTCGTCCACAGTGAATGTTTTGTAATATTCGAAAGGTAAGTCTACCAAAGCGCTAATTAACATTGCACTGCAAATGAGCAAAGCGCCGCGAATAATTTCTTGATTAGTCAGCACATTACGCCATCCATCATCTAACCATTGCAGGCCACCCACTAGGGTAAAAGCTAATAACAACAAGGCTTGTACGACAGATTCGATTAATACCAGCTTGGTTTTTGCACTAGAATAGTCAGCTGCCTTTTGGTGCGCCTCTAGTGAAATATCTGCTGAGAATGCGTTGGGCACTTGCGCACGATTGGCTTGCACATGTGCAATTTGTCGCGATCCTAGCCAAAGTCTAGTAAGCGTGGTTACAATGAGTAAAGTAACAAAAATAACTGCAAAAATAAGTGTAGGTGTAGGTGCCATGACATTTCTAAATTAAGTTAAACTAGTGCTATTCTGAAGCATTTGCGCAGGTTTGGTTCATTCGCATTGCAATAAATCACTATTTTAATGGAAATCATGATGGAAGCCCCAAGTAATAACTTGAACAACGATAATTTAATCTGGCTCGATATGGAAATGAGTGGATTGTTGCCAGATTCTGATCGCATTTTAGAGCTTGCGGTGGTGGTGACCGATGCCGAACTTAACGTGTTAGGCGAGTCACCTGTGCTAGTGATTCACCAAAGTGATGCGGTGTTAGATGGTATGGATGCTTGGAATAAGGGCACGCATAGTCGTAGCGGATTGATTGAAAAGGTCAAAGCTTCAACTTTGGATGAAGCCACAGCAACCGAGCAAATGATGACCTATTTAAAGCAGTTTGTCCCTGCGGGAAAATCGCCTATGTGCGGCAACTCAATTTGCCAAGATAGACGCTTTATGGCGCGCTATATGCCTAATTTAGAAGCCTATTTTCATTACCGCAACCTAGACGTGAGCGTGTTTAAAGAGCTGGCGCGGCGCTGGAAGCCAACTATTTATTCAGGATTTAAAAAAGCCAGCAAACATGAGGCTTTGGCGGATATTTATGAATCCATTGACGAGTTGAAATATTATCGCGAGCATTTTATTGTGAAGTAAGCGGTAGAACTTTGCAAATTAATTTGTTTGAGATGAAGTGCAAGGCGGACGGAACGCAGAAGCCGACATAGCACCACGTGGTTGTACATTAAGCCTATGTGAGTACCGCCCAACGATGCAATTCGCTCAAAGGGCCAAGGCTATTATTTTTCCAAACCCATGCCTTTTGAGCAATTTATCGTTTGGGAAAAACAGCACCAAGCACCTGCTGATTAAACGCGCGCCTGCTATAATAACGTTATGCAAATTACCACACGTTTAGAGTTCGATGCTGGGCATCGTATCCCCGACCATAACAGCCAATGTCGCAACCTGCACGGCCATCGCTATGCGCTTGAAATCACACTTATTGGCGATATTATTAACCAAGAAAAGATGTCAGAAAATGGCATGGTGATGGATTTTTCGGACGTCAAAAAAATTGCGCGCGAAAGTGTGGTAGATGTGTGGGATCACGCGTTTTTAGTGTACAAAAACGATCAAACGGTGCTGGATTTTTTAAATACGCTACCTCAGCATAAAACGGTCGTCTTCCCTACTGTGCCAACCGCAGAAAATATGGCGGCTGAGGCGTTTAGAATCCTCAAAAATCAATATAAAGACACTTACGGCAACCACTTAAAACTAGCGTGCGTGCGTCTCTACGAAACGCCCAATAGCTGGGCAGATGCACTGGCTTAACGCACTTTAATGCTTACTTTACGCTAAATTAACACAGCCTGAAGGCCGCACGAATACTGGCTTGCAGCGCATTAATTGTAGAAATAAATACGTAAAAATAAGCCTAGTAAGTGAGCGTTTGCATGACTTGCTGCAAACTTAGCTGCCAACTTGGCAATTCGATGCCAAATATCATTCTTAATTTCGTATTATCTAGTCTAGAATTGGCTGGACGCGCTGCTGGCGTTGGATATTCTGCCGTAGTAATTGCAGCAATGCTATCGACACCCGTCTTAAGCGCAGGCCAATTGCTATCAACAGCTAATCGATTGTATTCATTAATAATTTCGCAACTAAAGCCGTGCCAGGAAGTTTCGCCTGTATTGGTAAAATGGTAAACTCCTGTTTGATTTTCCAGACTGGGCTGCCAAGCATTCACCAATTGCACCACGCCATCAGCAATACTTTCGCTGCTGGTTGGCGCGCCACATTGATCTGCCACAATGCCCAAACTATCACGCTCTGCGCCTAAGCGCAGTATGGTTCTTAGAAAATTTTTTCCATAAGCGCCATATACCCAACTGGTGCGCAAAATCAAATGCGGCAAGCCTACGGCTCGAATCGCTTCCTCGCCCGCCAGCTTGCTTTTTCCATAACCGTTAATAGGATTGACTGCATCACTTTCTAAGTACGCGCTATTTTTTGTGCCATCATAAACGTAATCAGTAGAAAAATTAATTAACGCAGCATGCAATCGAGCCGCCTCCTCAGCCAGTATCTGCGGGGCTGTGGCATTAACCGCAAATGCTAGATCTAGTTCACTTTCAGCCTTATCCACCGCCGTATAAGCTGCTGGGTTGATAATTAGGTTAGGCTTCACTTCACGTACAACTCTTCGAATATCATGCACTTTAGTCAAATCCAACTGCTCGCGCGACAAAGCGATGACTTCATCATGTAAAAATTTAGTTTTTAAGGCATGTCCGACTTGCCCGTTGACGCCAGTAAGTAGAATCTTTTGCATAATAGTGATGCGAATTTTGCTAAATGAATTTTTTGGTTTCTTGCAAACTAAGACCCAAATTATCTTTCTCAGACAATATGGGCGCGTCCTGCAAAGGCCATTGGATGCCAACAGAGGCATCGTCCCATTTCAAGCAGCATTCATACTGTGGCGCGTAAAAATCGGTGGTTTTGTACAAAAATTCCGCCGTATCCGACAACACCAAAAAACCATGCGCAAACCCAGCAGGAACCCACAGTTGACGCTTGTTTTCTGCTGATAATCTTATGCCTTCCCATTGCCCAAAAGTGGCTGACGAAGCACGCAAATCCACCACCACGTCAAACACCTCACCTTGCGTCACACGCACCAACTTACCTTGTGATTGCTCAATTTGATAATGCAGCCCACGCAGCACGTTTTTGGTCGATTTTGAATGATTATCTTGCACAAAATTGATACTTAAACCAGTCGCTCGCTCAAAAACCTTGGCGTTAAAACTTTCAAAGAAAAAGCCTCTTTCATCGCCAAACACTTTAGGCTCAAAAATCATCACTTCTGGAATGTTGGTTTTAATGATATGCATTATAAAACGCGCTCTGCTAACACTTGTTTCAGATACTCACCATAACCATTTTTGGCGTATTTATTAGCTAAGGCTGCTAATTGCGTCGCGCTAATAAAACCCATGCGGTAGGCGATTTCCTCTGGGCAAGCGATTTTTAAGCCTTGACGCTTTTCAATGGTTTGAATGAATGAGCTCGCTTCAAGCAAAGAATCATGCGTACCCGTGTCTAGCCAAGCCATGCCGCGCCCCATCACCTCCACTTGCAAATCGCCCCACGCTAAATACTGACGATTCACGTCGGTAATTTCCAACTCGCCGCGTGCCGATGGCTGCATATTTTTAGCGATTTCTACCACGCGATTATCGTAAAAATATAAACCCGTCACTGCATAACGCGATTTTGGTACTTTTGGTTTTTCTTCCAAGCTCACCGCCTGCCCTTGCGCGTTAAATTCCACCACGCCATAACGCTCTGGATCCGTCACAGGATAAGCAAAAACGGTTGAAATATTGGCTCTTTGCGCGGCTTTCTGCCCCATTTTCGCAAGCTCGTGACCATAAAAAATATTGTCGCCCAATACCAGCGCACAGCCATCTTTGCCAATAAATTGCTCGCCAATAATAAACGCTTGCGCCAAGCCATCGGGTGAAGGTTGCACAGCGTATTGAATATCCATGCCCCATTGCGCGCCATCGCCCAAAAGCTCGGCAAAACGCGGTGTATCTTGTGGCGTAGAAATAATCAACACTTCGCGTATTCCCGCTAACATCAGCGTGGTAAGCGGATAATAGATCATAGGCTTGTCATAGACCGGCAACAGCTGCTTTGAAACCACTTGCGTGACAGGGTATAGCCGTGTGCCAGATCCGCCTGCTAATACAATGCCTCTCATGCTAGCTCTTCCCCGCGCTCTTTATAATTAGTGTGCACCCAGTTTTTGTATTCGCCACTGGTGACATTATTCACCCAATCTTGATGTTCAAGATACCAAGTCACGGTTTTTTGAATGCCAGTCTCAAACGTTTCGGCGGGCTTCCAGCCTAATTCGCGCTCAATTTTTCTGGCATCAATCGCATAGCGTGCATCATGGCCTGGTCTATCTTGCACAAAGCTGACTTGCTCGCGATAACTGCCTAATTTTTTTGGTTTTTGTTTGTCCAAAATATCACATAAGGTATGCACCACTGCAATGTTCGCTTGCTCATTCCAGCCGCCAATATTGTAAACTTCACCTACTTTACCAGCCTCCAACACGCGACGAATCGCCGCACAATGGTCGCCCACATACAGCCAATCGCGAATTTGCTGCCCATTGCCATAAATAGGCAATGGCTTGCCCGCGAGCGCATGATATATCACCAGCGGAATCAGTTTTTCAGGGAAGTGATACGGGCCATAGTTATTCGAGCAATTGGTGGTCAACATCGGCATGCCGTAGGTGTGATGATAAGCACGCACCAAATGGTTAGAAGCCGCTTTAGAGGCTGAGTACGGACTATTAGGTTGATAACTATCCGTTTCTTTAAATGCAGGGTCAGTCGCACTTAGCGAGCCATAGACTTCGTCTGTTGAAACATGCAAAAACCTAAAGCTAGCTTTATCGGCATCATTCAATGCGGTCCAATAGGCCCGCGCTGCCTCGAGCAGATTAAATGTGCCCACAATATTGGTTTGAATAAACTCACCAGGCGCGTGAATTGAGCGATCGACATGGCTTTCTGCCGCAAAATTCACAATAGCGCGTGGTTGATGCTGTTTCAGCAAGTCGCTCACCAATTCGCTGTCGCCAATATCGCCCTGCACAAAGACATGGTCGGGATGCTGCTCGACATCAGCCAAATTAGCTAAATTACCCGCGTAAGTGAGTTTGTCTAAGTTGATTAACTTGCCCAAACCCAATTTAATCCACGCATTGGCAAAATTGCTGCCGATAAAACCTGCACCACCAGTGACGATAATACAATTATTCATCGTTAGACCTTTTTTTATTCACCAAGCTTTTGCACCAGCTTTTGTCAAACTTTTCACATAGACTGCATGCTCAGCAAGCTCAATATCAGTCGCTTTTAACACTTTTAATTTTAGCTCAGTTTTTGCAGCCATTTGCTGCATCGCTGCCTGTGGTGTTTGACCTAAATCCATCATCAAACTATCTTGACCGCGTGTCATCGCCATATAGACCTCTGCCAGCAACTCTGCATCCAGCAAAGCGCCATGCAATGTCCGTTTAGAATTATCAATGCCAAAATGGCTGCATAATGCATTTAAATTATTACGCTGACCAGGCCGCGAGTCTTTAGCCATTTTCAGCGTATCGGTAATTTTACCGCATATGCTTTCAATAGGCTGCAAGCCAATACGACCAAGCTCGCTATTTAAAAAACCCACATCAAACGGCGCATTATGAATAATCACTTCCGCATCATTTACAAAGGCCATCAAATCTTGGGCAACCGCTGCAAATAAGGGTTTGTCTTGCAAAAACTCCAACGTAATGCCGTGCACTTCTTGTGCCGCAGGGTCGATTTCACGTTCCGGATTTAAATACACATGATAATGATTATTGGTCGGGCGGCGATTAATCATTTCAATCGCCGCAATTTCAATAATGCGGTGGCCTTGTGCTGGGGACAAACCTGTAGTTTCAGTATCTAAAAATATTTGACGCACTTAAAATATCCTAATATATGGCTATAAAAATGCCGCTACGCCTTCATTGGCAAGGCTGTCAGCGCGTTCATTGCCGTCGTTTCCATCATGCCCACGCACCCAAATCCATTCAATTTGATGTTGATTTGCTAGTACATCCAAAGTTTTCCATAAGTCACCGTTTTTCACAGGCTTCTTGTCTACTGTGCGCCAATGACGAGCCTTCCAGCCAATAATCCATTCTGTGATGCCCTTTTGCACATAAGAAGAATCAGTGTATAGCTTAACACTGCATGGGCGTTTTAGCGCCTCCAGCGCACGAATCACCGCGGTCAGTTCCATACGATTATTTGTCGTTAACGTTTCTCCGCCATGCAAGGTTTTTTCTTTGCCATTATATAGCATCCATGCGCCCCAGCCGCCAGGCCCAGGGTTACCTTTACAGGCGCCATCGGTATAAATTTCTACTGAATCATTCATAGTTTATTTTTTTGTTGATGCGGTTTAGATTTAGGGTTGCTACTTACTGCAAGCCTTGATTTTATTAAATTTTTCTTCCAATTAGGTTTTAATAAAGTCATATTCACCACACGTTTTCTTGCGACAATAAAATACAAGCCTCCCAGCATCGGCCACCATCTCTCCCCTAGTGTATCCATACACGCAAGGCGGTTAAGCCACTTTTCATCGTTAATCGGCGGCTCATAACAATTCACGCTGCTACTCACAAACTCTAGACCCAGCAAGGCCAGCCAATCTTTGATACACGATAAAGTAAAAAACTGTCCGTGCCATGGGTAATTTGCATCTTTTGTGAGCACCTGTTTTAGTCCCCAAGCACTCATCGGATTAAAGCCAGTTAAAATTAAATAGCCTTCTGGCACCAGCACGCGCTCGACCTCGCGCAAGGTTTGATGAGGATTGCTGCTGAATTCCAACACGTGCGACAAACAGACCAAATCAATGCAACTTTCGGCGAATGGCAAATAATCACTTTCGCAATAGGCATCACCTTCACGATTACCCACATGCAAAATATGTGGGATACGCGAATTTTTGAGTAAATCCATCTGCAGCAAACCCAATTGCAGTGCATTAAAACCAAAAATATCGCCCACCACCGCGTCATACATCGCCCGCTCACGCGTCAGAAAGTATTGCCCAAGCGCGCTTTCTAACCAAGCATGCTGCACCGCATAACTATTTTGTGGCGCCTGTTGCATTACGCTGTAAACAAAACTACCATTAAAGTCATGCTCAATATTATCCCCATCCCAGCTTTTGACGACAATTATATATGGCTTTTGCATAACAAGCGCTACGCAGTTGTGGTGGATCCTGGTGATGCGGTGCCAGTGATTGCAACGCTGAATAAACTCAACTTAACACTAGCCGCGATTTTAATTACGCATCATCATAGCGATCATATCGACGGTGTGACGGCACTATTGGAGCATCAAGAAGCGCCTATTTATGCGCCGCAATATGAGAAATTTAATTTTGAGCATATCAAACTAGCAGAAGGCGATGAAATTACACTGCCAGAGATTTCACAAAGCTTTCGTGTGATGTGGCTGCCAGGGCATACTTTAGGCCACATTGCTTACGTAAATGATGAAACTCTACTATGTGGAGACACCTTATTTGGCGCTGGTTGCGGGCGATTGTTTGAAGGAACGCCAAACCAATTACTGTCATCTTTAAATCGTTTAAAGGCCTTAAAAGGTAGCACCAAAGTATTCTGCACGCATGAGTATAGCGCTAAAAATATCGCATTTGCACTCACGCTGGAACCCGATAACGTCGATTTAATGCAGAGAGAAGTTAATGTGCGAGCGCAAAGAGCTCAGCAACTACCAAGCCTGCCAAGCACAATCAATTGGGAACTCAAAACCAATCCTTTTTTACGTTGCAGCCAAGCTACAATTATCAAAAACTCTCAAGCAGAGAACCATGATGAATTGTCCGTTTTTACTGCAATTAGAACTTTAAGAAATCATTATTAATCATCTACATGATATTTCATTACAAAGCAAAACTTTCACTTGACTCTTGCAAAACCAATCACTACCATCCATCTCAGATAATTTGTGGGATGTAGCATAAATGCAGGTTAAGAAACTTAAGGCCTTAGTACTTTTAAGCGCTAAGCAAAATCTTGCCGTGGGTTTAATGAGCTTACTTTTATTAAGCTACGCGGCACTTTACCCCCAACGCGCCTCCGCTGACACTAATGTTTCTGGTGTGGAAATTGAAATTGTTAGCGAACCAGATTTGACTGGCGACCCAGTGCTCAATTTGCTGACCGACGTGGATGCCAACGAAAATATCCAAGAAGATCTATGGGCGCGTATCAAAGAAGGTTACGCGATGCCCAACGTCGAATCGTCACACACCCCCACGCACCAAAAATGGTATGCCTCACGCCCAGATTACATCAAACGCATGACAGAGCGCAGCCAAAAATATCTTTTCCACATTGTAGAAGAAGTGCAAAAACGTGGCATGCCAACAGAGATTGCGCTGCTACCCATGATAGAAAGTGCTTATAACCCGCAAGCCTACTCGCGTAGCCGCGCGTCTGGCATTTGGCAGTTTATTCCTTCTACTGGCAAAGGCTATGGCTTAAAACAAGATTGGTGGGTAGATAATCGCCGCGATGTAACTGCTGCCACCAATGCTGCACTCGATTATTTGCAGAAATTGCATGGCATGTTTGGCGCTTGGGATTTAGCATTAGCCGCCTACAATGCTGGCGAAGGTACGGTACAGCGCGCTATTGATAAAAATCGCCGCCAAGGATTGCCAACGGATTACCAAAGTTTAAGCTTGCCTCCAGAAACTAGACATTACGTGCCTAAATTGCAAGCTATTAAAAATATCATCACCGAGCCTGAAAAATCTGGCCTATCAATTGCCTCCATTCCGAATCGCCCTTATTTTGCGCGCGTAACTACGCCCAAACAAATAGATGCTAAATTAGCCGCTCAATTGGCTGAAATTTCTGATGAAGAATTTAGTGCGCTTAATCCGAGCTATAACCGCCCAGTAATTATCTCTACGGGCGACAAACACCAGTTACTTTTACCCATTTTGGCTACAGAGCGCTTTGTAGAAAATCTTGCTAACTATGACAAACCACTGAGCAACTGGCAAACCTACAACGCCAAGCGCGGCGAGCGAATGGACAATATCGCCAATAAATTTGGTATTAACGTAAGCCAATTGCGCAATGTAAATGGGCTGTCCGCATCTAATAAACTACGCAACACTCAAGCGATGCTAGTGCCAGCAACATACCAAGACCAATCTAAAGACAACGATGCGCAGACTATTGACGTAAGCGATATGGAAAGTAACAATACTGTAAGTATGACGGCTGAAGATGACCCTAAAACCACGCGTCGCGGCATACACAAAGTTGAAAAAGGCGAAACGCTACAAGTTTTAGCTGATAAGTACGGCACTAGTACAAAAACATTGATGAAAATTAATCGTCTTAAAAATAGCAAAGTGAAAATTGGGCAAAATTTAAAAATTAAAGAGAGTGGCTTTAAAACTGTTGACTATAAAACCCGTAAAGCTACAAACAAAAAAACCATTAGAAATAAACAAAAGACATCTAGACACATTCACGCCAGATCGCATATTCGATTAAGATAACGACAACATGAAAAACTTTGCATTTCTAAACAATAAGTTATTAAAAAGAAATGCTAAAGTCAGTAGCACTTTTTTACTATTATTTCTGCTGAGTAGTTGCGGCAAACCCGCACAAGATGCAACAAAATCACTATTAGAAAACCTCAATAAAACCTACCCCAGCCAATCTGGCGGCACATTCATAGATGCCACTATTGGTGAGCCTTCTGGCTTAATCTACATGGTCGCTGGCGAATCGGCCGCTGGCGCTATCTCATCTAATATTTTCAACAAGCTGCTTAAATACGACAAGAATTTAGACCTTGAGGGTGAACTTGCGGAAAACTGGAAAATTTCTGCCGACCAAAAAACCATCACCTTTAAACTAAAACCTAATCTTAAATGGGCAGACGGCAAACCACTGACTAGCGCAGACGTACTGTGGACTTGGCAGGCGGTGATAGATGAGAAAACTG
The DNA here is from genome assembly GCA_945907735.1 of Methylotenera oryzisoli. Classification (GTDB taxonomy): domain Bacteria; phylum Pseudomonadota; class Gammaproteobacteria; order Burkholderiales; family Methylophilaceae; genus Methylotenera_A; species Methylotenera_A oryzisoli_B. The sequence continues at coordinate 10,986 of CAMDTL010000003.1, read as the reverse complement.
GCAGCCCTTACGCATCCGATTATCAACTGGTAAAAAAAGCAGAAACACCCGATGCCTTAACGTTTAGCGTGACCTACGAGCAAGCCTATGCTCCTGCGCTGGATAGCTGGTCTGGTTTACAAATATTGCCGAAACACCTATTAGTAAACCAGGATTTACACACCAGCGCATTTACGCGCAAGCCCGTTGGTAGCAGCTATTACCAATTAGATCGCTGGACGCATGGCGAAAACATCAAACTGTCGCGTAATCCCAGGTCTGTGTTAGGCCAAGCGAAAATAGACAACTTGGTCACACGCATTATTCCTGATAGCTCTGCACAGTTTTTAGAGCTAATGGCAGATAATATCGACAGCATGGGCTTAGACCCCATTAAATACGCGCGCATTATCCCCGCACGACCTGAATTACAGCAAAAACTCGCACTGTATAAAGAGCTCGGTAGCGGTTACACCTATATGGGCTTTAATCTCAAGCATCAACCATTTGACGATGTACGCGTGCGCCATGCCATCAATTATGCGATCGATAAGCAAGAGATTATCGACGGTGTTTACTTGGGCTTGGGCATAGATATTGCCTCGCCCTACAAGCCTGGCACGCGCTGGAGCAACCCTAATTTAAAACCCTACCCTTACGACCCAGCAAAGGCCAAAGCTTTGTTAAAAGCAGCCGGCTTTGTAGATAGCAATAATGACGGTATTTTAGAGCGTGACGGCAAACCATTTAGTTTTGAAATCCTCACCAATCAAAACAAAGAGCGCGAAAAATCCGCCGTGCTGATACAGCATCGTTTAAAAGACGTTGGTATACAAGTCAATATTCGCGCTATCGAATGGGCAAGCTTTATCAGCCGCTTTATTAAAACAGGCGATTTCGAAGTCGTCGTGCTGGGTTGGGGCTTAGGGCTAGACCCCGATCAATACAATATTTGGCACTCCAGCCAACAAGCACCAGGGCAATTTAATTTTATTGGCTATAATAATCCCACCATTGATAAGCTGTTAGAGCAAGGAAGATTAGAGCTTAACCCTGATAAACGCATGAAAATTTACCATGAATTTGCGCAAACTTTATTGGAAGATAGTCCGATTGTCTATTTATCTGCTGGCTACGGCCTCACTGCCATCCACAAGCGCGTCAAAGGCATTGACGCGCCCGCGCCACCGGCTGGCGTGGGCTGGAACTCCTATGATTGGTATATTCCAGAGCCGTTAAGGCGTAATGAGATAGCAGCTAAATGATTAAGTATCTCATCAAACGAGTATTGTGGATGATTCCTTTATTAATAGGCATTAGCTTAATTTCATTCTTTATCATGCACTTAGCACCAGGTGACATTACCAGCAACGAAGCAGCATTTAACCCCAAAACTTCAGAAGAATCACGGCAAAAACTGCGTGAAATGTACAATTTAGACAAACCTGTCATCGTGCAATACGGCTTATGGATGAAGCGCATGACGACATTGGATTTTGGCAACTCTTTCGCCAGCCATCAAAAACCCGTTTTTTGGCAAACTGCGGATAAAGATGGCAACATCACCAAAGGCATGATACAAGAAGCGCTACCAATTACGCTGATGATTAATATTTTAGGACTGATGATCACGCTGGCGCTGGCGGTTCCATTGGGCATAATTGCCGCACGAAAATACGGATTTTGGCAAGACAAATCCATCACGTTGTTCAATTTTATTGGCTTTTCCATTCCAGGTTTTTGGCTTTCTCTGTTACTCATGTATTGGCTGGGTGTGGTGAATAATTGGCTGCCTATTTCTGGACTGCACAGTTTAAATTATGAATCTCTAGACACTTGGAGCAAGTTAAAAGATGGCTTCAGCCACTTACTTTTACCCGTTATCATCCCCTCCGTTACTGGCTTGGCGGGTATTACGCTATTTGTAAAAAACGGCATGTTGGACGTGTTCCATCAAGATTACATTACAACGGCACGGGCTAAAGGCCTGAGCGAGCACAAAGTGGTCTATACGCACGCGCTTAGAAACGCTCTGCTACCGCTTATCACCATTGTCGGCCTGTCTATTCCTAGCTTAATTGGTGGTTCGGTGATTGCTGAAACTATATTCGCCATTCCTGGTATGGGAAAATTATTTTTTGATAGCGTGATGATGCGTGATTTTCCTGTAGTGATGGGCATACTCACTATCGGCTCTGCGCTTACCTTAATCGGCAACTTAATTGCTGACATCGCCTATGCTTGGGCAGATCCACGTGTGCGACGTGGCGTGGTTAGAGATTAATAATGAACAAAAGCTTACTCTTAAAAACCTTAGCCAACCCATTATCCAAAGCGGGTTTTGTTATTATTGTTGGTGTTTTTCTACTCGCCATGCTCGCACCGATTATTGCGCCTTACGATCCAGACGACATCAATGTCAAAGCCATCTTACTTACCCCCTCTTTTGAACATTGGATGGGCACTGACGGACTTGGACGCGACGTGCTTAGCCGTATGCTCTATGGAGGCCGTATCTCCTTGCTAGTAGGCTTGGTCGCGGTGGGAATTTCCACCGCAATTGGCATTATCTTGGGCGCAATCGCTGGTTATTATCGCGGTTGGGTCGATACGGTCATCATGCGCTTGGTCGATGTGATGCTGTCTATTCCCAGTTTCTTTTTAATTTTAGCGGTAATTGCATTTTTAACGCCATCTATCATCAACGTCATGATCGTCATCGGCCTCACCTCGTGGATGGGCGTAACGCGCTTGGTGCGTGCAGAATTTTTAAGCTTAAATAGCCGAGAATTTGTGCAGGCCTCGCGCACTTTGGGCGCAAAGGATGCGCGCTTAATTTTTATGCATTTGCTGCCGAATAGCTTAACGCCTATCATTGTCAGCTCGGTGTTAGGCATAGCTGGCGCAGTGCTGATGGAATCTGGCTTGAGTTTTTTAGGGCTGGGCGTGCAAGCGCCGCAAGCGTCATGGGGCAACATTCTCACCGATGGCAAAGATTATATCCAATTCGCGTGGTGGCTGTCGCTGTTCCCTGGTTTGGCGATTTTAATTACCGTATTGGGGTATAATTTACTTGGTGAGGGCTTACGCGATGCGCTTGACCCTAGAAGTAGTAATGCCAAATAAAACCAAACAAATAGGATGAATTATGGGATTTTTAGCAGGTAAAAAAATATTAATTGCAGGCTTACTCAGCAACCGTAGCATTGCCTATGGCATTGCTGGCGCAATGAAACGCGAAGGCGCGGAACTCGCTTTCACCTACCAAATGGAAAAACATGCACAGCGCGTGGCCGATTTAGCCGCTGATTTTGGCTCTAAAATAATTTTGCCGTGCGATGTAGCAGAAGACGCGCAAATCGATGCGCTATTCCCCGCCTTGGCAAAGCATTGGGATGGCTTAGACAGTCTCGTGCATTCACTGGCATTTGTGCCAAAAGTCGCGTTAGAAGGCGATTATTTAGACGCAGTGAATCGCGAATATTTCAAAATTGCGCACGACATCAGCTCGTATAGCTTCTCAGCCCTTGCCAAAGCCGCTTACCCGATGATGCAAGGCCGCAAAGGCAGCTTGCTCACGCTTTCTTACTTGGGCGCTGAGCGCACCATGCCCAACTACAACGTCATGGGCGTCGCCAAAGCCAGTTTAGAGGCCAATGTACGCTATTTGGCGCAGAGCTTGGGCCCACGTGGCATCCGCGTGAATGCGGTCTCCGCAGGCCCCATCAAAACACTGGCAGCCTCGGGTATTGCCGATTTTGACAAGATGATAGGCTTTAACGAAAAACACACGGCCTTGCGCCGCAATGTAACCATTGATGAAGTCGGCAACGCCGCTGCATTTTTGTGTAGCGATTTAGCCAGCGGCATTACAGGTGAAATCACCTATGTGGATGGTGGCATGAATATTACCGCAGCAGGTCAAATCGACTAATACAACTGCTGGCTCGCTAATACCGTATTAAAAAAGCCGATATAAAAATATCGGCTTTTTTAATTTCTACACAATATTACTGACTAGGCGTTTCTAGCAATTTTCGATTCACCACAATATCACTGTTTGCTTTAAGCGATTTGCCATAGGCACTCACGTATTCCGCCACCATCGCCGCTTGCAAATCCTCTTCGGCATGTCTTTTTGCGTCATCATCTGTCGCCAATGCATTATCTATGCGGCTGATTTTGACAATGGTATAACTAGCTTTTTCATTCATAAACCCAGCGTACGCAGGCAATTTGCTTGCATCAATTTTAAACACTTGTTTCATCACGCCTTCCGTTAAACCTTGTGCATTCTTGCGATCTACCGTCACCGGTGGAATCCACTCCAAATCCTCGCCTGCATCGCCAGCTTTTAACTTTGCCAAGGCAGCCGCGCCCTTTTCAGTCGCCAATTTCTCGGCTTGTTCCAGTTTTAAAACGGCTTCAATACCACCCTTAACTTCATCAAACGTGCGTGGTGCAGATGGTTTGTAATCTATCACCCGCGCCGAAACCATGTTATTTGGTGACACTTCCACCGCCTCAGTGTTGCGTTTTTCTTTTAGCGCTTCATCCGAGAACACCATGCTCATCAACTTATCATTTTTGAAAAACTTTTCGCCCTCTTCGCGGCTCATCCAAGCGCTGGTTTGCAGTTGCAAGCCAAATTTACCGGCGGCTGGCTTTAAGCTGCCTGATTGTTCGTACACCGTGTTACTAAAATCATTGGCAAGTTCTGCATATTTGGCCTGCGCTTTATTCCAACTTAACTCACCTTTAATTTGCACTTTCATGTCTTCAAACTTGGTCGATTGGCCTGTGATGCCAGTGAGCTTGATGATGTGATAGCCAAATTCAGATTCTACCAACTCACTAATTTGATTCACTTTCATACCAAACACTGCATCCTCAAATGGCTTTACCATGGCACCGCGACCAAAGTTACCTAAATCGCCACCTTTAACTGCCGAGCCTGGGTCTTGCGAATTTTTCGTTGCCAATTCTTCAAAGCGTTTAGGACTCTGCTTGAGTTGAGCCAAAATATCCGCGGCTTTATCTTTAGCTACAACTTTTTCTGCCACAGTGGCGCCCACACCAAAACCAATTAAAATATGGCTGGCTTGACGTTGCTCATCGCCCTGAAATTTAGCTGCATTTTCCTGGTAAAATGCTTTCACTTCTGCATCTGTTACACTCATTTGCACCACCAAACCTGCGGCAGAAAGCAATGCGAACTCTAATTTAACTTGCTCTGGTACTTTAAATTTATCTTTGTGTCGCTCGTAATAGGCTTTTACTTGCGCAGGTGTCACCTTAGTTTGTGTAAGGAATGGTGCGGTTTTAATTTCCGCCACACTGACATCGCGCTGCTGATGCGCAAATTTTAAAGTTTGTTCAGCCACATTTTTAGGAATCGATACCAACATAGCCAAACCATCCCGCGCTTGCTGTGTCAACAGCTCGCTACGTCTATCATTTTCAAATTTAGTGGCAGTGAACTTGTTTTGTTCTAGGGTTTTTTGGTAAATATCTTCCGAAAATTGTCCATTTTCTTGAAACTCTGGCATGCTCAAAATATGCTGGCTTAATTGCTCATCGCTAATTTTAAAATTAGATCGCTGGATTTCCTCATTCACCAAACGGCGTGTAATCAAGCCATCCAGCACGGATTGCTTAAGCTCAGCACTTTCCAACATGGCGCTATCCACTTTTTGGCCTTCCGATTGCAAACGATTGCGCACCATTTCTATCGCATTGTTATATTCTTGAATCGAAATTTTGTCGCCATTCACCTTAGCCACCGCAACATTGCTACCCGCGTTATTAAAATATGAATCAATGCCAAACAGTGCAAACGGAATAGTAATTAAAGCCAAAATGACTTTAGCCAACCAGCCTTGGGTGTGATTTCGAATCGCGTCTAACATACATTCACTCTCTAAAAATTTATCGCTTAATTGCTGAACGCGTCATTATATAACACTTGCAGTAAATGGCGCTTACATCTTAATGATCTAAACACCAGATTAGCTTAGCAGACAAAAGGTTTCTAATGCCACATAACACACTAAAAACAAGACCATGTAAGCTCCATGGATATTGCCTTTAACGTATGAACAACCAGCTTTAATTGGTATATTTCACAAGCAAGCCACACACTGGCTTAGCTGGCATATTCTGCAGCGACAACCCCTGCGGTTGCAGGGCAGGTGTTTTTAGTTTTTTACGAAAAAAAACGAGCCTTTTGGGCTCGTTTTTTTAGTATTGGTGGACGGGACTCATAATTACTATCTAACTTATTGATTTAATTTATTTATAAATTATTAAAAATAATAAATACCCCAAAAAATACCCCCAATAATAAATGCTTAACCATAACATATGGGGTTCGCGTATGCTACAAATCCCTTAACTTTTTAACTTTGGTTTAGCCTAACATTTTTTTAATCTCATCCAAAAATGATGAGCAGTGCTTATAACGCGAGGGCATCCTGAATTTTGTGTCAACATCGGTTAATCACTGCTGAGGCATTCTATCTGTTGACGCGCATTTAAAATTGACCAGATAAGCACAGTTATGCGCGTTGAATTTTGACCAGGTAAAACCAGTATGCTGCTTATTTTATGAGCAGGAGTATATGAGGTGATTACCATGGTCATGTATGCCAAGATTCGTCGATTGTTCTTTCGAGAACAATTATCTATTAGTGAGATAGCAAGACGCACCACACTCACACGCAATACCCTCAAGAAGTGGCTAAAAGCCGCAGATGGGTCAGTGACCTTGCCCTTATTTAATGGAGTCCATAGCAATGCTATTATGCCGACTTTTTTCGTTGTTCGGCAAGCCAACGTTGTTCAAATTGCATCGGACTTAGGTAATTGAGTGTTGAATGTAATCTGCTGTGATTATAAAACACCAGCCAATCCATTACTTCATCCATCGCTTCACGCCTAGTAGCAAATCGCCTGCCATGCAATCTTCCAACCTTTAAACTGCCCCACAAATTGCCAGTAGGTAATCCCCCCATAAAAGAGTTGCATTGATAAGTAGAATTTTCTTATTATGATTTAAGGAATTTTTACATGAAAATATCAGGATACACTGACAGTCAGATCATGCAGATTTTAAAGCAAGCGGAAGCGGGTATTTCAGCCCCTGAGCTCTGTCGCGAGCATGGCATGAGCAATGCATGACTCGTAATTCTAACTGGCCGTAGCTGCCATATTGGCCCGAGCCGTATGCAATTTTCTGTAGCTGTCGATCAGTCGTTGGTGCCTGTCGAGCCCTTCCAATTTTAGACTGGTTGGCGTCAGGCCGAAGAAGCGCACGCTGCCATCCACTGAACCCATGATCGCATCCATCCTGGTATTACCAAACATGCGACGGAAGTTGACCTCGTAGTCGTCGAGTGCCAGCTCGTCATCCAGTAGCACCTCTAGCACCACATTCAAGGCCTGGTAAAACAATCGGCGCTCGAGTGTGTTGTCGTTATATTGCAGGAAGGCACCCACCAATTCATGGGTCTCCTCAAATTGCTGCAAGGCGAGATGAATCAGCAACTTCAACTCAAGTACTGTTAGCTGACCCCAGTCCGTGTTCTCGTCAAATTCGATGCCAATCAATGTGGCGATGTCGCCGTAATCATCCAGCTCGTTATTCTCTAAACGCTCAAGTAGTGCTTCTAGGCTGGCATCATCCAGGCGATGCAGATTTAAAATATCAGAGCGGAACAACAGCGCTTTGTTAGTGTTATCCCAGATCAAATCTTCTATTGGATACACTTCCGAATAGCCAGGGACCAATATCCGGCAAGCAGTCGCGCCTAGCTGGTCATACACCGCCACGTAAGCTTCTTTACCCATGCCTGTCAGAATACCAAACAAGGTTGCAGCTTCCTCGGCATTGGCATTTTCATCTTGCCCAGAGAAATCCCAATCAACAAACTCGTAATCCGCCTTGGCGCTGAAAAAGTGCCACGATACAATCCCGCTGGAATCAATAAAGTGTTCAACAAAGTTATTGGGCTCAGTCACGGCTTCACTGGCAAAAGTGGGCTGAGGTAAATCATTCAGGCCTTCGAAACTACGGCCCTGTAGTAATTCGGTCAGGCTCCGTTCCAGCGCTACCTCCATACATGGGTGCGCACCGAACGAGGCAAACACGCCGCCTGTGCGTGGATTCATCAAAGTGACGCACATGACCGGGTACTGCCCGCCCAGCGATGCATCCTTGACCAGCACCATGAAGCCTTGATCTTCCAAGTCCTGAATGCCGGCCACAATGCCAGGATATCTCGCCAGCACTTCCTGCGGTACGTCCGGTAAGGTGATTTCCCCTTCGAGAATTTCGCGTTTGACTGCTCGTTCGAAAATCTCCGACAAGCATTGCACCTGTGCTTCGGCCAGCGTATTGCCGGCACTCATGCCGTTGCTGACGTAAAGGTTTTCAATCAGGTTTGACGGAAAGTAGACGACCTCGTCATCCGATTTGCGCACAAACGGTAGCGAACAGATACCGCGCTCTACATTGCCGGAGTTGGTGTCGACCAGATGCGAACCGCGCAGCTCTCCATCGGGGTTGTAGATATCTAGGCAGTAGTCGTCCAGAATTTCTTTTGGTAGCGAATCTTTACGGCCCGGCTTGAACCAGCGCTCGCTCGGATAATGCACAAATGCTGCGTTGGCGATTTCTTCGCCCCAGAAAGACCCAGCATAAAAATGGTTATTACTCAGCCGCTCAATATACTCACCCAAAGCCGACGCCAACGCGCTTTCCTTGGTCGCTCCCTTGCCATTGGTAAAACACATTGGCGAGTGCGCATCGCGGATATGCAATGACCACACATTGGGAATGATATTGCGCCACGAAGCGATTTCAATCTTGATGCCCAAGCTTGCCAGTAACCCAGACATATTGGCGATGGTTTGTTCCAACGGCAGATCCTTGCCGACAATATAAGTGAGCGCACCTGCAGCTGGATTCATCACCATCAAGGCCTGCGCATCTTCATCCAGATTAGCGACATCTTCAATCACGAACTCAGGCCCGGCTTGCACCACTTTTTTAACCGTACAACGGTCGATGGAGCGCAAGATACCCTGGCGGTCTTTGTCGGAGATATCCGCTGGCAACTCGACCTGAATCTTGAAAGTTTGCTGGTAACGGTTTTCCGGATCGACAATATTGTTGTGCGAAAGGCGGATATTATCGGTAGGAATATTGCGAGTGTCGCAGTACAACTTCACAAAATAAGCCGCACACAAGGCCGATGAAGCCAGAAAGTAATCGAATGGACCCGGGGCTGAGCCATCGCCTTTATAGCGGATAGGCTGGTCTGAAATTACTGTAAAGTCATCGAACTTGGCTTCAAGACGTAGCTTATCGAGAAAGTTGACCTTGATTTCCATGGGAGAATTCCAAAAATTGTGTATAAATGATGTGGGCACCATTATCCCTCACAACGCCGATACCTTGTAATTGTAATACATCGTTGCTTTCCAAAACGCGACCGTATAAGCATAAATTGCCAGGAAATCTTCCGATCGTGTCTTCAAAGGAATTTTCTACTGAAAACAGGCTCTATCAAAGCCAACTCAATTTGTCAATAAATACGCTAGAATACTAACTACTCAAGGACTATATAGATGAATAACTTAGAAAAATTTACCGAAAACTGTAGGTATGGAGAGTATACGAAAGTTGTAGATCCTATCTATGCTGGGAAGATTTCTAGAGTACCTTTTAAGGAATTTGATAAGTCGCTTTTTGAAGAGGGTGTAACTCGTATTATTCCTCTAGATGCCAGCGAAGAACTTCAATGTGAAGGTCCCGCAACGAGTCCAGCCTTATGTGCAAACTATATAAGGATTTTAGCTGGGGAAAAAATACCCACTCATTTTAATGCTACATCACAAGTTGGTTATATTATTCGAGGTAAAGGTATTGCAAAACTGGGTGATGACTCTATTCCATGGGCCACAAATGATTTTGTGGTTCTGCCAGCAGCTGGAGAAATTATTTATGAAGCTGAAATAGAGTCTATTATTTTCTTAATTCATGACGAGCCTCTTTTACGCTATTTAGGGGCTAAAGCCAATTTACCACGCTTTAACCCAACACTTTATACCTCTAAAAATATTCTCAGCGAGCTAACTAAAGTAAGAAAAGAAGCAGAGGAAGTGAGCAGAAATAGAATTAGCGTGGTACTTATTAATGAAAAAATGGATCAAACACAAAGCATTACTCATACCTCATGGGCTATGCTTGGAGTGCTTCCTAAGGGATCAATTCAATTACCCCATCGTCATCAATCCGTAGCTTTAGATTTGATTTTAGATTGTGAGCCTGGTTGTTATACATTGGTTGGCGATAAAATATCGTCAAATGGGGGGATATTAAACCCTAAGCGAATAGATTGGAAACCGTATGGAGTTTTTATCACTCCCCCTGGTTTATGGCATGCTCACTTCAATGAGTCTTCTTGCGACGCAAATTTAATTCCAATGCAAGATGCCGGTCTCCAATCCTATTTAAGAACATTAGATATCAAATTTGTCCTTCCGAATGGAAATATTTTTCCATAATTAACTTTGAGCGCGCCATCTATTTTATAAATTTCTCTAAAAAATTAATGTATTAGTTAGGGACCTAGCTCACTACTGCACACACTCTAATTGCAACAACTGGATACCAGTCACAACAGTAATGGAGTCGCAAACGGTAAGATGTCCTAAGTGTGGACGCTGGGTTAGCGATAGGTAGTCAGGCTGTTAAGATTTAGATGTAAAACGTGTGGTAAAAGCGTGTGGTAAAAAAGAAAACCCCCGCATGATGTAACCTATTGATTTAGCTACAAAATACGGGGCTTCTTAGTATTGGCGGAGTGGACGGGACTCGAACCCGCGACCCCCGGCGTGACAGGCCGGTATTCTAACCAACTGAACTACCACTCCAGTTTTATTGCTTTTAATTTGCTAATTAAAATTAGCTACATTCAAAATTAAAGAGTGCCAAAAATCTAG
>CAMDTL010000002.1 GCA_945907735.1 Methylotenera oryzisoli | reverse complement strand
CCCATGTCTGCATCATAACGATTCGCTGCTCAATCAATTTAGTACGGTTATATGCTGCACCCAATGCATCAGGTACTTTGTGCGCCAGTTGATGTTCTATGATGTATGGGTCAACATTTAAGCGTTCGTGCAAGATAGTTCGTGCCATTGCTCTAAAGCCATGTGCTGTAATTTCAGTTTTTGTGTCATAGCCCATACGCTGCAATGCTGCATTAATAGCAGCAGCGCTCATAGGCTTTTTAGGGTCATGACCACCTTGAAAAACAAATTCGCCATGTCCGCTTACTTCTTTCATTTCAGCAAACAATTTGGCTGCCTGCGTTGATAGCGGGACGAGGTGCATGGTGTTAGTTTTACTTACACGATAACGCCACTCGTTAGCATCCAAATCAATATCAGCCCATTTAGCCGTCCTTAGCTCGCTAGGGCGCGTAAATACTAATGGGGATAAACTAAGTGCTGTCTTTACGGTAAAAGAGCCTGTGAAGCCATCTATTGCGCGCAATAGCTCTGCAATCTCTTTAGGCTCTGTAAATGATGCCATGTGCTTAACCACGGCGCTAGGTAAAGCACCTCTTAAATCCACGCATGGGTCACGTAATGCTCTGCCAGTTTGCACCGCATAGCGAAAAACTTGGCTAGTGGCTTGCAGTGTTCGATGAGCCGTTTCAAGTTTATTTAAGTTAGCAATCCGCTTAACCGCTTCTAAAATTTGTGGTGCTGTAATTTCAGATATAGCCTTGCTCCCTAGCCACGGAAGCAAGTAAAGCTCTAACCGCCTCATGGTGCGCTCTTGATGTGCTGCTGTTTTGTTTTTAAAGTAACTTAACGCCCATTCACGCGCTAATACTTCAAAGCTATTTGCCAGCGCACCCGTTTTAGCGGATTTAGTCGCCTTTTTATTTTCACTAGGATTGATACCCTTGGTTAATAACTCTAATGCGCCAGTAGCATTTTGCTCCGCAGTAGTCAATGAAACTTCGGGATAACGTCCAAACGCTATGGTATTTTCTTTACCGTCAAACCTAAACCTAAATTGCCAATGCTTTGAACCATCGGCTTTAACCAATAAATGCAAACCTCGTCCAGCTGCTAATTTAAATGGCTTTTCTTTAGCCTTGGCATTCTTAATCTTCGCATCGGTTAGGCGTTCTGCTAGCTTTGGCATATTCAACAATCCTTCATCAACTTTTGAGGGTACGTTTTATAAAAAACACCACGTACCCTCAAAATGTACCCTCAAAACCATGCGATGTAAAGATATATTATGCAACTACAATAGGCGTAAAAAAAGCCTAAATGTTGAATTTACTAGGCTTTTGATACCGATTGATGCATTGTGAAACACTTAAATGGTGGAGCTGGCGGGAATCGAACCCGCGTCCGCAAATCCTCCACAGACAGTTCTACATACTTAGCCTTGTTGTTTAATTTAATCTGCACCACACCAACAGACAAGCGCTGTACAGACGAGCCACCTAAAGGTTAATGATGTGCTAAGCGGCCCAACACAACACGTATCCCGTGTATATGACACTGCGTATGAGTTACCTCAATCCAACCCACGGGAGAGCTGGTGCAGCGTCTAACAGAACTAAGCTGCTAGAGAGTAAGTTTCGTCGTTTGCGACTATACTTGTTTCAGCTGTATTTACGAGGTAATCTGATCCTCGGTATGCCCTGCACTGCTTTGTAACCCACGTCGAAACCTGGTCAGCCCCAAATCAGTATTGCTATGACTTGCTAAGTTTTAAGTTAGTTGCATCAAGCGGTGAATTATACGCTACTTGTTATGTGCCCGCATAATGCGGCCTTTTTCGCGCTCCCAATCGCGGGCTTTCTCGGTATCACGCTTGTCGTGTTGCTTTTTGCCTTTTGCCAAGCCAATTTGAATTTTAATGCGCCCTTTTGAAAAGTGCATATCAAGAGGCACGATGGTATAGCCCGCACGCTCTACTTTTTCAATGAGCTTGATAATTTCTTCGTTATGCAACAATAGCTTGCGCGTGCGAATTGCATCTGGGCGAATATGCGTAGAAGCCGCACCCATGGGGGTGACGTGGCAGCCGATGAGATAAATTTCGCCGCGCTGGATAATCACATAAGCCTCTTTCAGGTTGGCGCGATTATCACGAATGGCCTTCACTTCCCAGCCTTCGAGCACAATGCCAGCTTCGTATTTTTCTTCGATAAAGTAATCGAAAAAGGCTTTTTTATTTTGGGCAATGCTCATAACTTGCAACTAATGGCTTAAAATTAGTATTTTACGCTAGTTTGACTTGTGATATAAATTGAAAAGCAAAAATGCATAAGGTTGAAAAAACGGTACTTGTTTCACACTCTGCGGAGCAAATGTTCCACTTGGTTGATGCGGTAGAAGATTACCCCCAATTTTTGCCTTGGTGTGGCGGGGTGGATTTACTAGAACGCACAGAAGCCAGCACCAGCGCAACTTTGCACATTAATTATCACGGCCTAAAACAAAACTTTTCGACGCAAAATATAAAAATATTTCCGCATAATATGGAAATAAATTTAAAAGATGGGCCATTTAAACATTTGGAAGGCAACTGGCATTTTGTTGAATTAAGACCAGATGCCTGTAAAATTACACTCAGATTAAATTACGAATTTACCAATGTTTTCTTAGAAAAAATAATCGCGCCCGTGTTTAATCATATAGCCGCTACTTTTGTGGATGGTTTTGTTGCAAGAGCGGATAAAATTTATGGCGTAAAGGATGCAAATTGAGTAGCGGACATATTATGGTGGAAGTGGCGTATGCATTGCCAAACGAGCAACTCATTATTCCAATTTCAATACTGCCAGAGGCCAATGCGGAAGCGGCTATCAGGGCATCTGGTATTTTAAATAAATTCCCTGAAATTGATTTAAACGAAAATAAAATTGGTATTTTTGGCAAACTGATTAAGTTAGAAACACCGCTGCGCAACTTAGATCGTATCGAGATTTATCGTCCATTGATTGCCGACCCAAAAGAAGTTCGCAAACAACGCGCCGAGGAAGGCAAAGTGATGAAATAGCTTCACGCAGGCAGTGCGCCATTGGCGCATGCTCGCAAAAAAGGTGGTGGAGATGCACCGCCTCCTTTTTGGTATTCTTAGCGGGAACGGCTGGCTCATTCGCAACCGATGCTTGCTCACCTACTGGTTTGGTCGCTCTTTTGCTTCCAATCACATCTTGCTTTATGTTAGATGGCGGCGGTGTATCGGGATAGCGCGTTTTGCCATCGTTATCTTTCCATTTATATATTCGGCATGGCTTTGCGTAGAAGTCATGCCCAAAACCATTAATACTAACAATAAATGTGTAAGTGTCATTTGCTTCCTATCCGTTTCGCCATCATTACAAGCTGATATGGCATTAAATACCGTTTTTTATCTCACAATAGTTTACTTAATACCATCAAAATTAACTATTAATTCATGTTTTTTAACGAAAATTTAGCTTACAACTTTTAATCAGTGTTGCAAATCGGTATAATCTCGTTTTGGAAATTAAGGATTACACATGCGTTTGCTGCAACAAGCCCTTACTTTTGACGATGTCTTACTCGTCCCTGCACACTCTGTCGTCATGCCGCGTGAAGTTAATTTAAGCACGCAACTCACCCGCAATATCAAACTCAATATTCCGCTGGTCTCGGCCGCAATGGATACAGTGACTGAAGCGCCGTTGGCGATTGCGTTGGCACAAGAGGGTGGTTTAGGCATCATTCACAAAAATATGACTTCTGCGCAACAAGCCGCGCATGTTTCGCGCGTCAAACGCTTTGAATCTGGCGTGGTGAACGATCCTGTGACCATTGCGCCACACATGACAGTGCGCGATGTCATCGCGCTCACGCAAAAACACAAAATCTCTGGCTTGCCTGTGGTAGATGGCAATAAAATCGTTGGCATTGTCACCAATCGTGATTTACGCTTTGAGACCAATTTAGACCAAGCTATTAGCAATATCATGACGCCGCGCAATCGATTAATCACCGTGCGCGAAGGTGCAACGCGTGACGAAGCGATCCATTTGCTGCATCAACACCGCCTAGAACGCGTATTGGTGATTGACAGCAAAGACGTTCTTAAAGGGCTTATCACCGTTAAAGACATTCAAAAATCGCACGACCACCCCTTGGCTTGCAAAGATAATAAAGGCCGCTTGCGTGTTGGCGCGGCAGTTGGTGTGGGTGAAGGCACAGAGGAGCGCGTAGCCGCGCTGGCTGCGGCTGGGGTAGATGTCATCGTGGTGGATACTGCGCACGGCCACTCGCAAGGCGTGCTAGACCGCGTGACTTGGGTGAAGAAAAATTATCCAAAAATTGAAGTGATTGGTGGCAACATCGCCACCGCTGATGCTGCCAAAGCACTGGTAGATGCTGGCGCTGATGGTGTTAAGGTTGGTATTGGTCCAGGCTCAATCTGCACCACGCGCGTCGTCGCTGGCGTTGGTGTGCCGCAAATTAGCGCGATTAGCAACGTTGCCAAAGCTCTGGGAAAATCTGGCGTACCGTTTATTGCAGATGGTGGCATCCGCTTTTCTGGCGATATTGCCAAAGCCATCGCTGCAGGCGCCCATTCTGTCATGCTTGGCGGCATGTTTGCCGGCACCGAAGAAGCGCCAGGCGAAGTGGAGTTATTTCAGGGTCGTTCATATAAATCTTACCGTGGCATGGGCTCGGTTGGCGCCATGCAAAAAGGTTCCAGCGATAGATACTTTCAAGAATCTGACGGTAATCCTGACAAATTAGTGCCTGAAGGCATTGAAGGCCGCGTGCCTTACAAAGGCAGCGTACTGGCGGTGATACACCAGCTCATGGGCGGTTTACGCGCTTCCATGGGTTATGTGGGTGCCGCAGATATTAACACCATGCGAGAAAAAGCTGAGTTTGTGCAAATCACCAGCGCCGGTATGCGGGAATCGCACGTGCACGACGTACAAATTACCAAAGAAGCACCGAATTACCGTATTGATTAACAAGCAGGGACTAGAGGCTAGAATTTAGGGTCTAGGGATTAATTTGTGAATATTGTTAATAGCTATAAAGATTTGCTTGTTTGGCAGCAAGCTATTGACTTAACTGTAAATATTTATGCATTAACATCAAATTTTCCCAAATCCGAGCTGTTTGGCTTAGCCAGTCAAATTCAAAGAGCCGCTATATCTGTGCCCTCAAACATTGCTGAAGGTCATGCCAGAGACTCAACGAAAGAGTATTTGCGTTTTATTTCAATCGCCTTAGGCTCACTAGCAGAGGTTGAAACACAGTTAGTGATTGCAAATAAATTACAGTTTTTAAATGATGAAATGATGAAATGATGGGTGAATTATTAAGTAACACTGGTGATATTGGTCGAATGTTACGTGGCTTGCAAAAGTCGCTCAAAATCAAACTTGTCACTCCCTAGTTTTTAGCCCCTAATCCCCAGATCCTAGCCCCTATGACAAACCACTCAAAAATCCTCATTCTCGATTTCGGCTCACAAGTCACGCAACTCATCGCGCGTCGTGTGCGCGAGGCGCATGTATATTGCGAGATTCATCCGTGTGATGTGTCAGATGAGTTTGTACGCAACTTCGGCGCGAATGGCATTATTCTCTCTGGCAGTCACGCCAGCGCTTACGAAGAAGCAGCTGACAGCGCTCCGCAAGCAGTATTTGAACTGAGCGTGCCAGTGTTGGGCATTTGCTACGGCATGCAAACCATGGCGCAACAGCTTGGCGGCAAAGTTGAGGCTGGGAATAAACGCGAGTTTGGCTATGCTGAGATTCGTGCCAGAGGTCATTCTGCTTTATTTAAAGACATTCAAGACCGTACGAATAACGATGGTCATGGCTTGCTGGATGTATGGATGAGCCACGGCGACAAGGTCACCGCATTGCCGCCAAACTTCACAATCATCGCCAGCAACGATACCACGCCCATCGCCGCGTTTGCCGATGAAACACGCAAATTCTACGGCGTACAATTTCACCCAGAAGTCACGCACACCAAACTCGGCCAAGCCATGCTCAATCGCTTCGTGCTTGAGATATGCGGTGCAAAACCTGACTGGATTATGGGTGACCACATTGCAGAAGCCGTGGCTAAAATTAAGGCGCATGTGGGCGATGAAGAGGTCGTTTTAGGGTTATCTGGCGGCGTGGATTCTAGCGTTGCCGCGGCGCTGATTCATCGCGCCATTGGCGATCAACTCACCTGTGTCTTTGTAGATCACGGATTGTTGCGTCTGAATGAAGGTGACATGGTGATGGACATGTTCGTCGGCAAGTTACACGCCAAAGTTATCCGCGTGGATGCGCAAGCCCAATTTATGGGGCATTTACACGGTGTAACCGACCCAGAAGCCAAGCGCAAAATCATTGGGCGCGAATTCGTAGAAGTTTTTCAGTTGGAAGCCAAAAAATTGGCGAACGCCAAATGGCTGGCGCAAGGCACGATTTATCCAGATGTGATTGAATCGGGCGGCGCGAAAACTAAAAAAGCTGTCGCCATTAAAAGCCACCACAATGTTGGCGGCTTGCCAGAGACTTTAGGTTTAAAATTACTCGAGCCGCTACGCGATTTATTTAAAGACGAAGTACGCGAACTCGGTGTGGCGCTTGGTCTGCCAGCCGATATGGTGTATCGCCACCCTTTCCCAGGACCAGGCCTAGGCGTGCGTATTTTGGGGGAAGTGAAACCCGAATTCGCCGATTTATTACGCCGTGCAGATGCGATTTTTATTGAAGAATTACGCAATACCATTGACTCAAACACTGGAAAAAGCTGGTACGCGCTCACCAGCCAAGCATTTGCGGTATTTTTACCTGTAAAATCGGTTGGCGTGATGGGCGATGGTCGAACTTACGACTATGTGGTTGCACTTCGTGCAGTGATCACCAGCGATTTTATGACGGCACACTGGGCAGAGCTACCCTACTCACTTTTAGGCAAAGTTTCTAACCGCATTATTAACGAAGTGCGCGGCATTAACCGCGTGGTGTATGACATTTCTGGCAAACCACCCGCCACCATTGAGTGGGAATAAAATTGCATCATGAGTCGCGGATTTGTAAAAGAAGATGATTTAGAGCACGCTGGCACCGATGTGCCTGAGCGGCCAATTAGTGTGCGCCCAAACTATGTCACTGCTAATGGCTATGCACAGCTAAAAGCGCAAGCAGCACAATTGGAACAAGAAAAAATAGACCTAGAAACCAACAGGGATGCGCCCTCTGCGCAACAGAAATTAGCAGTGATAAATCGCGATTTAAGGTATATTACTGCGCGTTTAGATAGCGCGCTTTTGACCAAACCCGACCTCGCTGCAGAGCAGGTTTTATTTGGTGCGACAGTTCAAGTGGAAGATGATGCAGGTGATCTGCACCAATTTACAATTGTGGGTGAAGACGAGGCCGATATTAAGGCCAATAAAGTCAGTTGGGCATCGCCCTTGGCTACAGCCTTAATTGGTCACAAAATAGGTGAGAACGTCGTATGGGTGCGGCCTGCAGGCAACAACCAATTAGAAATTATTGCCATTAAATATTAACATTTACTAGGAAGAAAATAATAAAGATGAACGTGACCGAAGCTATTGCTAAACGTCGCGCCGTTAAGGCGTTTGATCCGCATCACCGCATGACAGAACAAGAAATCGCTAAGTTGATGTCACTAGCAATGCTTTCCCCGACCGCATTTAATATTCAAAACTGGCGTTTTGTACTGGTAACCGACCCAGTATTACGCCAACAAATTCGTACGGTAAGCTGGAATCAAGCGCAAGTGGAAGAAGCCTCTTTGCTGATTATATTAACAGCAGATTTAAACTCGTGGGCAAAACAACCTGAGCGTTATTGGGCAAATGCGCCCAAGCCAGTGCGAGATTATTTAGTGCCCGCAATCGGCAATTATTATAAAGATCACGCACAAGTGCAACGTGACGAAGGCATGCGCAGTTGCGGCATGGCGGCACAAACCATTATGCTGGCCGCCAAAGAAATGGGCTACGACACTTGCCCGATGGACGGCTTTGATTTTGATGCAGTTGCCAAATTAATCAATCTGCCTGCCGACCATGTGCCTGCTATGTTTGTAGTCGTTGGAAAAGCATTACAACCTGCGCGCGAGCGCGGCGGACAGCTTGATTTCGATGAAGTTGTCATCTATAACAAATTCTAGAAATAAATTTTAAAGGTTTTAAATGTTAATTAGCAACAATATCACCATGCAATTTGGCGCTAAGCCATTGTTTGAAAACGTTTCTGTCAAATTTGGCGAAGGCAATCGCTACGGCTTAATCGGCGCCAATGGCTGCGGAAAATCGACCTACATGAAAATTTTAGCGGGCACGCTAGAACCTAGCGCTGGCAATATTTCGCTAGATAATCACGAACGCATGGCGTTTTTACACCAAGATCAATTCGCCTACGAAGAGCAAAGAGTTTTAGATGTGGTGATGATGGGTCACGAAGAAATGTGGAAGGCCATGCAGGAGCGCGATGCGATTTATGCGAACTTGGAGGCCACAGAAGACGACTACATGCACGCAGCGGAACTAGAACATGTATTTGCCGAGTTTGGTGGCTATACCGCCGAGGCGCGCGCGGGCGAGCTGTTGCTCGGTGTCGGCATTCCCATTGAGCAACACGATGGACTCATGTCAGCCGTCGCGCCAGGCTGGAAATTACGCGTGTTGCTGGTGCAAGCGCTGTTTGCCAACCCAGATGTATTATTGCTGGATGAACCGACCAACAACTTGGACATTAACACCATTCGCTGGCTGGAAGATGTGCTGAATAACCGCGATTGCACCATGATTATTATTTCGCATGACCGCCACTTTTTAAACCAAGTGTGCACGCACACCTGCGATATGGATTACGGCAAACTCACGGTTTACCCAGGCAATTACGACGATTATATGGAGGCTTCGATAGCGGCTAGAAATCAGCAAGCCAAAGACAATGCCAAAGCAAAACAGCAAGTGGCTGATTTACAAGACTTTGTGCGCCGATTTTCGGCCAACGCCTCTAAAGCCAAGCAAGCGACTAGCCGCGCCAAGCAAATCGACAAAATTAAAATTGAAGTATTTAAACCTTCTAGCCGCCAATATCCGTTTATTCGCTTTGAGTACGATGAACGCGAAAAACTGCATCGTAACGCGGTAGAGCTTAAAAAACTTAGCCATGGCTTCGATAAAATATTGTTTAACGATGTGGAGTTGATGTTTGAGGCAGGCGAAAAAGTGGCGATTATTGGCGAAAATGGCATTGGTAAAACCACGTTTTTACGCTGCCTAGCACGCGATTTAAAACCCAAACACGGCGAAGTAAAGTGGGCTGAAAAAGCCAGCATTGGCTATTTTTCGCAAGATCACGAATACGAATTTGAACAAGGCGAAGATCTGTTTGAATGGATGACGCTGCAACGCCAAATGAATGATGACGACCAAGTGGTGCGTAGCATGTTGGGCAGACTTTTGTTCGGTGGTGAAGATACCAAAAAATCTGTCAAAGTGCTTTCTGGCGGCGAAAAAGGCCGTATGCTGTATGGCAAACTCATGCTCGCCAAAACCAATGTGCTGCTGATGGATGAACCCACCAACCACATGGACATGGAATCGATTGAGGCCTTGAATACCGCGCTAGACAAATACAAAGGCACACTTTTCTTTGTCAGTCACGACCGTGAATTTGTCAGTTCGATCGCCACGCGAATATTGGAAATTAAAGCCGATGGCATTGTGGATTACACTGGCAATTACGAAGATTATTTAGCCAGTCAAGGTGTTGAGTAAATTTAGTTCTAAGAAAAAATGGCTAAAAAAGCATACCCTGCAATCCTTATGGATATTGGCTTGCAGGGCATCGAAATTAAGAAGTGAATGATAGTCATAAAAAAGCCGCTTTTCAGCGGCTTTTTTTGTTTTAAATCGTAAGTTTTCAAACTACTCTTTCAACGAACGTTTACGCTCATGCTCCAGTAAATAACGTTTACGAATACGGATGGTTTTTGGGGTAATTTCCACCAACTCATCATCATCAATAAACTCAACAGCACTTTCTAAAGTTAAGGCAATCGGCGTAATCAAACGCACCGCTTCATCGGTGCCTGATGAGCGCACATTGGTCAGCTGCTTGCCCTTAATCGGATTCACGATTAAATCGTTATCACGACTGTGAATACCAATGACCATACCTTCGTACAATTTATCGCCTGGCACGGCGAACATTTTGCCACGGTCTTGCAGTTTCCAAAGCGCGTAAGCTACCGCTTCGCCATGCTCGGCAGAAATCAGCACGCCGTTGCGACGACCAGGCATGTCGGGTTTGACTGGCGCGTATTCATCAAATATATGTGCCATGAGACCAGTGCCGCGCGTCATGGTTAAAAATTCACCTTGAAAGCCAATTAAACCGCGCGCTGGGATTTTGTATTCCAAACGCGTACGGCCATTGCCGTCCGATTCCATATTCTGCATTTCTCCACGGCGGCGACCAAGCTCTTCCATGACCACGCCTTGGTTATCATCTTCTAAATCTACCGTTAAAATCTCGTATGGCTCACATTTTTCGCCATTAATCTCGCGGAACACAACGCGTGGCTTACCTACTGCCATCTCAAAACCTTCGCGGCGCATATTCTCAAGCAAAATTGTTAAATGCAACTCGCCACGACCAGATACACGGAATATATCGGTATCGTCTGTTTCTTCTACCTTAAGCGCCACATTGACTAACAATTCTTTAGTCAGGCGATCACGAATTTGGCGGCTGGTAACAAATTTGCCTTCCGTACCCGCCAAAGGTGAGGTGTTCACCATAAAGTCCATGGTTAAGGTGGGTTCATCTACCCCTAAATGCGGCAAGCCTTGTGGGTTGTCACGGTCACAAATAGTAAAACCAATGCCAATATCATCTAACCCAGAGATAATCACAATGTCACCAGCTTCAGCTTCTTCTACTGGTACGCGCTCTAAGCCTTGAAAGCCCAACACTTGGTTGATTTTACCTACGGCAATTTGTTTATTCTCATTCATCACCGTAACCGCTTGGCCAGTTTTTATTTTGCCATTACGCACACGGCCAACGCCCAAGCGACCCGTATAAGTAGAGTAATCGAGTGCGGAAATTTGCATTTGCAGTGGTGCACTTGGGTCGCCCACAGGCGGTTCAACGTGTTTGATGATGGTCTCAAATAGCGGGCGCATAGTCTCAGATGGGGTCTTCATATCCAAGGTAGCAAACCCATTTAGCGCCGATGCATAAATAACAGGAAAGTCCAACTGTTCGTCTGTCGCACCTAAATTAGCAAACAAATCAAAGGTGTGATTAATCACCCAATCGGTACGTGCGCCTGGACGGTCAACTTTGTTAATCACCACGATAGGTTTTAAACCTAAAGCCAAAGCTTTCTTGGTCACAAATCGTGTTTGTGGCATCGGGCCTTCTACCGCATCCACCAACAGCAACACGCCATCCACCATGCCTAATACGCGCTCTACCTCACCGCCGAAATCGGCGTGGCCTGGTGTATCCACAATATTAATGTGTATACCCTCGAAATCCACCGCGGTGTTTTTAGCTAAAATAGTAATGCCACGTTCTTTTTCTAGATCGTTGCTGTCCATGACACGCTCGGTTACCGCTTGGTGAGAGGCAAAGGTGCCAGATTGCTGTAAAAGCTTATCTACCATAGTGGTTTTACCATGGTCAACGTGGGCGATGATTGCGACATTACGCAGGTTACGAGAATTAGGAGTGCTAGACATATTTGCTGCCAGATGTTTGAAAGGGCGCGATTTTAACACATTTGCAGTGCTTAAATTTGCAATCGGCTAATTAATTTGACATTTGCGCTTAAATGGTTATACTGCGCGCAAGTTAAAACTTTTGCTTATTTAGTTTTTAGTTTTAGATTCATCGCCCTGACCCAATTGCCGCTCGTGAAATGTTGAAGCGGCTATCATATAGACAAATATGTCTATCTTTTACTGGTTAGCGGCTATGCCCGTGCGCTGGTAAAAAGCATGTTAAATTTATTATGCTTTACGCGTTTATATTAAGCTTTTATATTTTAAAAAATATATGAGTTTGTTATATGTGTTTGCTTGCGCCCTTTTTGTTTTATTTATGTTTGTTATCACTTAATTTGTGATAACTGAGAAAGGGACATACTTTGTCTTTAGAATCAACCACTTTTGAATCACTAGATTTACACCCTACCATTTTACGCGCCGTGCTTGAGGCTGGTTATACCAATCCCACCGCCGTGCAAGCGCAAGCAATACCCGATGCGCTTAAAGGCCGTGACATTATGGCCTCTGCCCAAACCGGCACTGGCAAAACTGCCGCATTCACTTTGCCCGCATTAAATTTATTAGCCACACCACACGCCTCAAACAGCCGCGGCCCACGCATTTTGGTACTCACGCCAACACGTGAATTAGCCGCACAAGTGAATGAAGCGGCACGCAAATACGGCAAGTATATTCGTGCACGCACCGTGAGTATTGTAGGTGGTATGCCCTATCCATTACAAAACAAATTACTGTCGCAACCATTGGATATTTTAGTGGCTACCCCAGGCCGCTTTATTGACCACATGGAACGCGGCCGCATTGACCTTAGCCGCTTGCAAATGCTGGTGTTAGATGAAGCTGACCGTATGTTGGACATGGGCTTTATGCCCGATGTTGAAAAGATTTGCGCTGCATTACCAAAAGAGCGTCAAACATTATTATTCTCAGCCACTTTAGATGGCATTGGCCACATTGCAAAACAATTCCTAAACAACCCAATCACACTACAAGTGGCTGGCCAAAAAGAAAAGCATGCCAATATTGAGCAACGCTTGCACTTTGTCGATGACATGACGCATAAAAACAAACTGTTAGAACATTTATTGATTGCGCCAGACATGAATCAAGCCATTATCTTCACCAGCACCAAGCGCCACGCCGATGTGTTGGCAGAAGATTTATATGCCGCTGGGCATAAAACTGCTGCTCTGCATGGCGATATGACGCAAGGCGCGCGTAACCGCACACTGACAAAATTACGTCATGGCGATGTAAAAGTATTAGTCGCTACGGATGTAGCTGCGCGCGGTATCGATGTGCAAGGTATCAGCCACGTCATTAATTACGACCTGCCCAAATTCGCTGAAGATTATGTACATCGTATTGGCCGTACTGGTCGCGCAAATAATAAAGGTACTGCGATTTCATTCGCATCGAATATGGATCGCCATTTATTGCGCAAAATTGAACAATTCACAGGTCAAAAATTAGACGCAGCGGTGATTGAAGGCTTTGAGCCAAAACGTAGTTTTACTTCTAGCAAGCCAGATGGTGCAAGACGTGGTGGTAATAGTGACCGTGGTGGATACGGAGCTGGGCGTAATGAGCGCTCTGCACACAAACCAGGTGATCGTGGTGGCTATCAATCGCGCGACAACAATCGCGGCACATTTGGCGATAGAGTCATGGGTGAAAAACCCGCTGGTGAAAAAACCTATGGTGCTCGTGCTGGTGGTTTTAACGACCGTAACAAAACACGCACACACGATGGTGCACGCCCAGCAGGCCGTGGTTTTGGCGATGGCGCTTATGCTGATCGTCCAGCACGCAATGCGGATCGATTTAACAATGAAGCGAGCAAACCCATTCCACGTGATGCTACTGGTGAAGTCAACGGCAACAGCCGCAACTATACCAAAGATACCGATATGCAATTTGCACGTGAGTTGAGCAAAGGCTTTGGCGACAGAAACAATGCTGCAAAACCCTACGCCCGCAAACCTGAGGGTGGCTTCGGCGAAAGGCCTAACCGCTCTTCTGCACCGCGCTCATCTACTGGTTCAGCGCCGCGCAATGAATCGCCGCGTGCTTCAATTGGCGAAAAATTTGGCAATCCGCGTCCACGTACCAACTCGAATCAAACCAGTAGCGACCGTCCTGCACGTGCTGGTGGTGACAATGCACCGCGTCGTCCACGCAGTTTTGCATAACTTAGTTTAAAACGATGACGACAGAAACGATACAATTTGATGCACTTGGTCTAGCCGCACCGCTGTTAAAGGCGGTGCAAGAAACTGGTTACACCTCACCCACACCCATTCAAGCCAAGGCCATTCCATTGGCTTTGCAAGGCTTGGATTTAATGGCGGGCGCGCAAACGGGTACAGGTAAAACGGCAGCGTTCACGCTGCCTATTTTGCAAAAATTGTTGCCGTTTGCAAGCAGCAGTACCTCGCCCGCCAAGCATCCGATACGCGCGCTGGTGCTAACGCCGACGCGTGAGTTGGCGATTCAAGTAGAAGAAAGCGTCAAAGTATACGCAAAACATACGTCGCTAAAAAGCTTGGTGGTATTTGGTGGCGTGGATATTAAAACGCAAACACCACATTTGAAAACTGGGGTTGAGATTTTGGTCGCAACACCTGGGCGCTTGCTAGACCATGTTGAGCAAAAAACCTTGAATCTTGGCCAAGTACAAATTTTAGTGTTGGATGAAGCCGATAGAATGCTAGACATGGGCTTTATGCCTGATTTAAAACGCATTTTGGCTTTATTGCCCAAACAACGCCAAAACTTAATGTTCTCAGCGACATTTTCAAATGAAATCAAAAAGTTAGCTGATGAATTTTTAAGCAATCCAACCCTCATCGAAGTCGCGCGCAGCAATGCTACCGCAGAAAACGTCACGCAAAAAGTGTATTTAGTCGAGCAAAGCAAAAAACAAGCTTTACTCACGCAATTACTAAAAGCGGGAGACAATAAACAAGTCATTGTCTTCACCAAAACAAAAATCACCGCTGGCCGCTTAAGTCGCGCCTTGCAAAAAGAAGGCATTGCGGCCGAATCAATTCATGGCGATAAATCGCAAAAAGAACGCTTGGAGGCTTTAGACGCATTTAAAGCTGGGAAAATTACTGCGCTGGTGGCCACCGATGTGGCTGCGCGCGGCTTAGATATTAGTGATTTGCCGATGGTGATTAACTACGAGATCCCCAGTGCGCCAGAAGATTATGTGCATCGTATTGGCCGTACTGGCCGTGCCGGTGCTAGTGGTGTGGCGATTTCTTTAGTGTGTGAAGAAGAAGAAAAATATTTAGCGGAAATTGAAAAGCTAATTAAACGCTCAATAGATAAAGAAAAAGCGCACATTTCAGCAACTGCCAGAAAACCCACTAACCATGCGGCTCGCGAGCATGCTAATAATGATGATGCCATTGACTCAAATAGAGCAAAATACCCTGCCAAGCCTCGTCAACACACACGCAAGCCTTCTGCAGATCCTTGGTTTGACAAGCCGTACGAACCCACTAAGAACAATGCCGATAACACAAAAAACTTGTCTGGCATCAATCGTAAAGTACCAATAGCCGCCTTGCTAGGCGGTTTAAGAACTAGCAAACAAGCAGGTTAACAAAGCCCTACTTTTTCAAGCAGACTCCCATTTCTTTGGGCTCAATCGGCTTTTTGTAGCTGGTCATAGAGGCTAATATTTTAACTTACTGATTGCGCATAAAATCGGCTACGCCATACAATTGCTCGGCTAATTTTTGCATTAACTTTTCTTCTAACTTCAAAGTTTGCATGGCTTTTATCATGCAATACATCCATTGATCACGCTCAGACTCGCTAATAGAAAATGGCATATGGCGTTGACGTAGCCTTGGATGTCCATAACGCTCGATATAAAGCTGCGGACCGCCTGTCCAGCCAGTAAGAAACATAAAGAGTTTTTCGCGTGCTTCGGTTAAGTCTTGGGCGTGATAAGCGCGAATGCCAGCGGCCTTCGGGTCGCTGTCCATAATATCGTAGAAGGTTTCCACCAAATCGCGGATTTTTTGTATTGCAACTTGGTTGCCGCCATTTTCGCCACCGAGCAGCTCATAAAACGTGGATTTATTGCTACCGACTTCTTCTATTTTGTCGAGCATTAGACGGCGCTAGGCTTGACCAGACTCGCCGTCAGTTTCGCACGGCTTCTCGCTTCATCGGCATCTTTGCCCGTCGCCAGCGCCACGCCCATGCGACGTTTGACAAAAGATTGCGGTTTTCCGAATAAACGCACCTCGCTACAAGGTATATTTAATGCTGCTTGCAGGCCATGATACTTTAAGTTTTTAGATTCGATTCCGCCATAAATCACCGCACTTGCGCCAGGGTTTGTCATGCTCACATCCACTGGCAAGCCTAAAATCGCCCGCGCGTGCAGTTCAAACTCGCTTAAACGTTGGCTGCACATGGTCACCATGCCGGTGTCGTGCGGGCGCGGGCTCACTTCAGAAAACCACACCTCATCGCCCTTCACAAACAATTCCACGCCAAATAAACCTAAGCCGCCCAGCGCATCAGTAATGCTTTTGGCAATATGTTGCGAAGCTTTCAGTGCATTGGCCGTCATGGCTTGTGGCTGCCAACTTTCGACATAATCGCCGCCTTTTTGCACATGGCCGATGGGTTCGCAAAAATAGGTTTCAATCTTGTCTGCTGCATTTTTTGCACGCACAGTAAGCAAAGTAATTTCGTAATCAAAATCAATTTGACCTTCGACTATCACCACACCTTGATTCACGCGCCCGCCAGTGGCGGCGTAATCCCACGCGGCTTGCACTTGGCTGACATCGGTAACCCGCGATTGGCCTTTGCCACTTGATGACATGGTTGGTTTGATAAAACACGGGTAGCCCACTCCAGCTTTTCCTTGGCCGCCATCAATGCTGGCTTGCAGCTCGACGGGACTGCGCGCAAACGCATACGGTGAAACAGGTAATTTTAGCTCTTCTGCCGCCAAGCGGCGGATTCCTTCGCGGTTCATGGTAAGTTGCACCGCTTTAACGGTTGGAATAATAGTGAAGCCATCGGCCTCAATTTCGGCCAGCGCATCGGTATTGAGCGCTTCGATTTCTGGCACAATTAAATGCGGTTTCTCTTGATTGATTAATGCTTTAAGCGCGACCGCATCGGTCATGTCAATGGTATAAGCACGATGCGCCACTTGGTGCCCGGGCGCATTTTCGTAACGATCAACCGCAATGACTTCAACCCCCAAACGTTGTAGTGCGATAATCACTTCTTTGCCCAGCTCGCCGCTGCCCAGCAACATCACTTTGGTGGCGGATGGTGTTAAAGGTGAACCGATTGACATAGAAAAACTCTCAAATTGCTTGAGCCGAAATGATAACACGAGGCATTTGCCTCATGCTTAATACAATTAAACTTGATTAATCGTTATCGAAATTAGATAAGGATTTTTTGCCGCCAAACTCATAACGCAAACCAATCCAAGCAGCACGTGGTGCGCCTGGTGATTGAAACTGTTCAGCCTGCCAACCGGCAGGGTTTTCATTAAAGCTCTTGCTGGCATCGGTAAACGCGTTAGTGCCTAAAATACCCAAGCTGGCATAGTCTTTATCGGCAATGTTCGTCACTTTTAAGAAGCCGCTCCAGCTTTGGTGAAAACGCCAATTGGCATCGGCATTAAACACCGTGTAACCCGCCACTTTACCGTTTACATCTTGATTATTTTCATCGCCGCGCGCAAATATACTGCCGCTGGCAATCATGTTTAAAGCAACGGTTAACGCTGGCGTAAAGTCATAAGCAGCGCGCAGCTTAAGCGAATGTTTGGGAATATTGGGTAAGTAATCGCCCGCATTGGCTGTAAAGTTGCCTTCATCGTCGACAGATGAGTTATTTTCGTTATGAAACTGCACGCTGTTTTTAAACGTAGCGCGCAAATACTGATAATTGGCCGTCAAATTAAGCTTGTCAAAGGTGGCGCCCAACCCTAATTCTAGCCCTTGGCGCTGCGTATCGCCCACGTTATCAAAATAGCCTAAATTAAAGCTATTGCCACTGCTAATAAATTGAATGTCGTCTTTAAGTCCAGTGTGAAACACGCCTGCGTTCCAATGTAAGTTGGCATTCAATTTGCCACGTACACCCACTTCAAGCGTTTTGGAAATCACCGGGTCTAGCACTGGATCAGCCAAAAAGTCCGTCGGTAACCGACATGGCGTCAGCGGGTCGGCACAGCTTAGCTCAATTGGCGTGGGTGCGCGCATGCCTTCGTTATAACCCGCAAAAAATCCCAAGCTGGCGTTCGGGTTGTAGTTTAAGCCAATGGCAGGGTTAAAACGGTTAAAGGTGTGTTTAATATTATCGGCAGCGCCAGAAACGAACTTACCCGTGTTTGCATCCGCCTCCATATTGTCCTTGATGCGCACTTGCACATAGTTATAGCGACCCGATAAAGTGACATGAAATTTGTCATTCACAGAGAAAATATCTGTGGCGTATAAACCAAGGTATTTATTGTTGGCTTTTATATCAGTTTCAGTTTCAAAATCGCTACTGGGCGTTGCACCACGGTCTTGACTGAAATTGCTAGTTTGTTCATCGGCTTTGTATTTAGTACGGCCTAAATCAGCACTAAAACCGGCGGTGAATTGATTTTTATGTTGCATCACATCACCCAAATACGAATACTGCGCCGCAAAGCCATAGCCTAGTTGGCTGGTCGAAGATTGCTCATTCGCGCCCTGGTTGGCAATATTTACGGCTTCTAGCAGCGTTTGATCGCACTCGTCACCCGCACCAGTTTCGGTGCTAGCAAAGCAATCGTTGGTGTTGCTGGCAAAATTATTAATGCGGCTATTGCGCACATACACATTAGCGCCTACTAAGTGATCGTCGTCAAAAAAATGACTGCCTTTAAGCGTTAACATTTGCATGCGGTTGCCTATGCTGTCGGGGAAAGTGTAGCCAATTTTAGGCTTATTAAGCCAGCTTTCTGGCAGCGCTTGCACGCCGTTTAAGTTGTTGTGAACGAGCGTTAAGCTTAAATCCAGATCAGTCGTCTCATTTTGCCAGCCCACTTTGCCAAATAATTGATTCACTTCACTTTGTGAATAATCACGCCAGCCGTTTTCTTTATTAAAATTGGCGGTAACAAAATAATCGATATTGCCGCTCTCGCCACCATAAGTTGCATTAAAACCACGCCGCGCCCATGATCCCGCCATCACTTCTGCAAATAAACCTGGGTAGCTAGAGCCACTTTTGGTGTTGACAGAAAGCGCACCGCCTAAAGTGTTCAGGCCAAATACTGGGTTAGAGCCTGGCATTAAGTTGATGCTGGAAATCGCGCTCTGTGGCATTAAGCCCCAGTTCACCGTATCGCCAAAGGGTTCGTTAATACGCACGCCATCTTGAAACACGGACAAACCCTGCGGCGCGCCAGCTAAGGGCGATGCAGTAAAACCACGAAAGTTCACATCGGCCATATACGGGTTGCTTTGGCCTTCGGTAATCGTTACGCCGCCGAGGTTATTATTAATATAATCTGATAATTCTAGCGTGTGTTGCTTGGCAATATCTTTAGCACTGACCGATTGCACATTAGCAGGTACTTGATTAATGCTAGTACCAATACCTGGTAGTGGCGTAGTAGAAATCACCTCAATGGCACCCGTTTCCAGCACCTCAGCTTTGTTTTCCGCCAGTGCAGTTGGCGACGCAAGCAATGTTGCTAAAATTAAGCATTGACGTTTGTTTAATCTAAATTGCGTGTGCATTTTTTTATAGTTATCCATTTTTTCTATCAGCATTAGCGACAGCCTAACTTTTATAAGCTTTTCCGTGCATTACAATAACAAACTCCCTGCACATTTACATTAGGAAAAACTCCCGATGCATCAGTACTTATTGCCAAGTATTTTTAATTGCCCTAAAAACCGCTATAGTCATTCATTTACCCAATTGGCAACGCAATTGAATTTAAAATTAAGGCTTAATCTCATTACTACAGGCTCGTTATTGCTACTGATGCTGGCAGGTATTGGGCTAAGCTTCAATAACGCTAGAATGAACACGTTGGCAGAAATTGCCTCAGCAGAGAAATCGACGCTGGCCTTGTTTGACAGCTGGCTGATTGGTGCTTTGCCGAGCAATGCGAGCGAAGCTAATGCCAACAAAATCAATCTAGGCACTTTTAAGCTACAACAGCTTAGCCACATGCGCCACTTAAAAATTGAGCTGGTGGATAACAGCAATCGCTTACTCGATAGCAACCAATTGGCCAGCACAGATAAATTAAGCAACCCAGCACCCGCTTGGTTTGTGCGTATGTTAAACCACACCATGCCACAATGGCAGCCAAAAATTAGAGGGTTGTCTTATAACAGTCAGCCACTTGCAAAATTAATTATTACGCCAGACCCAAGCTATGAATATGCCGAAATTTGGAAGCAAATGACCGATTTATTGGTGTTACTGGCGCTATTTTTTATCTGTGTAAATTTAATGATTGCTTGGGCCATTGCGCAAGCGCTTAAGCCCACTAGCAGCATTTTAGCGGCTTTAGACAACATTGAAAAAGGTGATTTAGACGTGAGATTGCCCACATTTCAACTGCCTGAGTTGGCGCGCATCGGGCAAAAATTTAACCATATGATTGCGACGCTGCAAAAAAGTATATTGCAAAATCATACCCTGACGCAACAACTTATTCATCTGCAAGAAATTGAGCGCAAAAGCCTAGCGCGCGATTTACACGATGAGTTTGGGCAATGTTTAACCGCTATTCAAACCGATGCCAGCGTGATTTTGAAACACGCCAGAAAGAAATATCCTGAGCTGCACGCCAGTGCCTCTGCCATCACGCAATTGTCGCGCCACTTGATGGATTTGGTCAGCGGTTTGTTGCAAAAATTGCGCCCTAGCGTGCTCGACGAACTAGGTCTGGCGCTGGCCTTGCGCGATTTGGTGGAGACAGCGCAGCTACGTTTTGGCAATATTGCGTTTACGCTCAACCTAGATAAGGCAGCTGATTTAGGCAAAGAAATTTTAGACGAAACCAAAAGCCTGGTCACTTATCGCTTGGTGCAAGAATGTTTAACCAATATTGCGCGCCATGCGGAGGCAACGACAGTGGAAATTGATGTGTGCGCCCAAGCAAAAAATAACAAGGCTGGCATTGCCGTAAAAGTGAGTGACAACGGCAAAGGTTTTGATGCCAGCAAAACCGAAAGCGCAAATTTTTTAGGCTTTGGTTTACTAGGCATGCGCGAGCGTGTAGAAGGCTTGGGCGGCGATTTTACCATTGATAGTAGCGCAAAAAACGGCACTAAAATCTCCGCTTGGATTCCCCTGAAAGCCCCTAATTGAGCACGCAAATTCGCATTATGTTGGTGGATGATCACGCCGTGGTGCGCGCAGGCGTGCGGCGGCTGTTAGCGCAAGATACGCGCTTTTTAGTAGTAGCCGAGGCCGACAGTGGCGAAAGTGCTTATCAACAATTTGGCATGCATTTGCCCGACATTACGGTGATGGATTTGAGCATGCCTGGCTTGGGCGGCATGGAAGCGATTGCGCGCATTATTGCGCGCTACCCTAATGCTAAATTGCTGGTATTATCGATGCACGAAAATGCCGCATTTGCCAGCCAAGCCTTAAAAGCTGGCGCCAAAGGCTATTTAGCCAAAAATGGGTTGGCCGAAGAGTTGGCAAACGCATTAGAAAGCATTGCGCGCGGCGAAACCTATATTACGCAAAAAATTGCGCAGCAGTTTCCCCACGCCGAGAGTAACCCGCTGCAACAATTATCCACGCGCGAGTTTGAGATTTTTCGGCTGCTAGCCGAAGGCGCAGAGTGCAATTTAATTGCCACAAAACTCAATATTAGCGCCAAAACGGTGGCCAATTATCAAACCAGCATCAAGCAAAAATTGGGCATTAATAACTCGGTAGAGCTGGTGCGACTAGCCATGCGCAATGGCGTGATTGATTAATCTCCATTATCTTGCCAATATACCGCCAATCCCAGTGCGTCTGGCGCAGCTTTAAAACGCACATCTACGGCCAAATTGGGCAATATGGCTAAGGTGGTATGAATAAAAAGTAAGGGTAGTCGTTCGCGCTGCCAAGGCGGAATATTGGAACTTTGAAACAGGCTTTTTAAACTACGGCTCGGCCGCTTCTCATCTGGCTTTAAAGTCTCACCGCCTTGGCGGTAGCGAATAACAAGTTGGCTTTTTTCGACGTGCTGCATGGCAATACCTACGCCCACTTTTTCGCTAAAAAATAAGCGCGATTGATCTGGCAAAATAATAATTTTCTCACCCTGCCACGGCAAACTAAACGCGCTGCGTTGGCATAAATCAGCATCTACTTGCACATTTTTAAGCAAATAAGCACTACCTTGGAAACGCCGTAAAATATAGCCCGCAGACAGCTTTATGTTAATACTTGCATCGGCGCTGGCGTGCAGTAATTGCTGCACAATTTGCTGCAGCTGCGCCGCGCTTGGCACCTCACAATTATTCTGTAGTAACCACCCACGCAAGGCATTTTTTACACGCGCTTTACTTAAAAGCACCAAAGGAACAAGCGGCAATTGCTGACTATGCACTTGATTTTGTTGGCAATTTTTTACATCTTGCGCCGCCAATTCGGCTAACAAAATATCCGCTTCTGCCATGTGCTGCGCGGCGCGGCTAATGGTTTTCCGAATGGCGGGGTAGGCTTGCGCTAACGTTGGCAGTACTTCATGCCGCATAAAGTTTCTGTCTAAATTCGTATCCAAATTACTTTCATCTTCAATCCACACCAATTTATGGTGCTTGGCATAAGCCTCTATGCGGCTGCGAGGCGTATCCAGCAGGGGCCGCAGCAGCTTTTCATTCACAGCACCCATGCCTGCCAAACCTTTCACACCAGCACCGCGCGCAAGCTGTAAAAGTAGCGTTTCAGCCTGATCATCCTGATGATGCGCCAAACAAATAAAATCGGCATCCGCCTCTAAAAGTACTTGGTAACGCGCTTCACGTGCTGTCGCCTCTATGCCTAAGCCACTGTTTTTATTTATTTTTACTTGTGAAATAGTCAGCGGAATGCGTAATTTTTTGCAAGTTTCTACGCAAAAATCTGCCCAAGCACCTGCATTTAAACTCAAGCCATGATGCACATGCCGCGCGTGCAATTGAAACGGCAGCGTTTTTTGACATTCAAGCAGAAGATGCAATAACACGCAGGAATCTAAACCACCGCTGAAAGCAATTGCTAGCTTAGGATTGGTTAGTTTTTTTTGAGCGAAAACATCAATCAAAAAACTTTTAAGCTGAGGTGCTAAAGAATCACTTAGCGGCAGTTTCTTTAAACTTACCATAGCCCATTAAGCGCTTGTAGCGCGCCGCGAGTAATTTATCGGTAGTTTTCTTTTGTAAGGCTGCAAGCTCGGTTTTTAAGGCACGACGCAGTGATTGCATGGTGGTTGCGGCGTCACGATGCGCACCGCCCAGCGGCTCACTGACAATCACATCCACTAAACCCAAGGCTTTTAAGCGATCTGCCGTAATGCCCAATGTTTCTGCGGCTTCTGGCGCTTTACCCGCGCTTTTCCACAAAATACTAGCGCAGCCTTCTGGCGAAATCACTGAATAAGTCGAATATTGCAACATCAATAACTGATCAACCACACCCAATGCCAGCGCGCCTCCCGAGCCACCTTCGCCAATAATCACACCCAAAATCGGCGTTTTTAGCTCAGTCATCACGTATAAATTGCGTGCAATC
Organism: Methylotenera oryzisoli; assembly: GCA_945907735.1. Classification (GTDB taxonomy): domain Bacteria; phylum Pseudomonadota; class Gammaproteobacteria; order Burkholderiales; family Methylophilaceae; genus Methylotenera_A; species Methylotenera_A oryzisoli_B. The sequence goes on along the minus strand of CAMDTL010000002.1, from coordinate 161,075 downwards.
GCCTCACTTTGACCACGCTCTTCCGCGCCTATGCCTGGGTAAGCGCCAGGCGTGTCAATGAGGGTGATAATCGGCAGGCTAAATTTTTCCGCCAATTTGAATAAACGCAAGGCTTTGCGGTAGCCTTCTGGGCGCGGCATGCCAAAATTACGGTATTTGCGCTCTTTCACATCGCGACCTTTTTGGTGACCAATCACCATCACGGGAATACCTTCAAAACGGCCAATGCCGCCCACAATGGCTGGATCGTCGGCAAAGGCGCGGTCGCCGTGCAACTCTTCAAAATCTGTAAATAATGCAGCGATATAGTCGAGCGTGTATGGCCGTTGCGGATGACGCGCCACTTGTGAAATTTGCCACGCACTTAAACTTTGATACGTATCTTCGAGCAGATTTTTATTTTTTTTCTGCAATTGCGCAAGCTCTGTGGAAATATCTAGTTGGTCATGGTCGTCATGCGACACTTGCAGTGCGTCAATGCGCTTTTCCAGTTCAGCAATGCCTTGCTCGAAATCTAGGTAACTTATTTTTGCGTCTGTAGCGCGCCTATAACTCATATTTGTTCATTTACCATTTAATTACATCTAAACTAATTATAAAGGATTTTTACATTAGCTGCCGATAACCACGTCCGCAGATGCTGCAACAACTCATCTTGCAGCTCTACGCGCCAAGCGTCCCCCAGCATCAAACTGGCTTGGCCTTGCGCATTGTGATATTCAATTTTAACTGGGCAGAGCTTTTTGTCGGGTTCGGCTGATTTTTTACAGTACGGTCGCAAAATTGTGGTAAGTTTTGCCGCATCCGATTGCCCATTGCAGGATATTTTCAACATGCTGGCGTGCGCGCTGCGCGCCGTGGCTAAATCGAATAATTTACGCGCATTCACGCGAGTTCCGCCAGAAAAATCATCATTGCTGACACGACCTTCAATAATTAACAAAGCATCCTCTTTAATGAGGTTAGCGTATTGCTGCAACAGCTCGCCGCCCACCACCACATCCACACGCGCTACCGCATCATCTATCGTCACAATCGCCATTTTGCCGCGCTGTGTCATACGAATACGCACGCCCGCTACAATGCCTGCTATTAATTTTAGCTGCTCTTGCGGCACCAAATCCGCCAATGTGCCACGCACAAATTGACTCACGTCATCCTTGGCATTTAAAAACGGATGTCCGCTTAAATAAAAGCCCAACGCCGCTTTTTCTTCAATTAACGCTTGCTCAGGCGACCAAGCTTGCACGTTCGGTAGCGTGTGTTTGGTCTCGCTCAAACCACCAAATAAGCAATCTTGGCCTGCATGGCTATTATTTTGCTCAGCTGCCGCCACTGCCATGCCAACGCCCGCCAATAGCGCGGCCCGATTCGGGTCCAGCTTATCAAATGCACCGACACGAATCAGCGATTCAATCACCCGCCGATTCACTTTGCGTAAGTCTAAGCGCTTGCAAAAATCGAACAAATCTTTAAACTGTCCGTCACTTTCACGCGCGGCCAAAATCACTTCAATCGCCGCTAACCCTGTGCCTTTTACCGCACCCAAACCGTACAAAATTTGGCTGTTATTCAACGGCTCAAAGCGGTAACCACTTTGGTTAATATCAGGTGGCAACATCTCTACTTTATTGGGCGCACAGTCATCAAAAAACAGGTGAATATTGTCGGTGTTGTTCATGTCCGCCGACATGGTGGAAGCTAAAAACGCCGCAGGATAATGCGTTTTTAAATAGGCTGTGTGGTAAGCCACCAGCGCATAAGCCGCCGCGTGCGATTTATTAAAGCCATAGCCAGCAAATTTTTCTAGTAGGTCAAATAGTTCAGTTGCTTGACGTTCGTTTAGGCCGTTTTTGCTGGCGCCTTCGGTAAAAATCGCACGCTGCACCACCATTTCTTCAGGTTTCTTTTTGCCCATAGCGCGGCGCAATAAATCGGCAGCACCCAAGCTATAACCCGCCACCACTTGCGCAATTTGCATCACCTGCTCTTGATACACCGCGATGCCATAAGTTTCTTTCAGTATGCTTTCCGTCGCGGGGTGTGGATATTCCACACGCTGTTTGCCATGTTTACGTCGACAAAAATCGGGTATCAAATCCATTGGGCCCGGGCGATACAAAGCCACCAGCGCGATAATGTCTTCAAAGCAATCAGGCAGTGCTTGCTTGAGCATATCCTTCATGCCGCGCGATTCTAGCTGGAAAACGGCCGTGGTATTGGCGGCCTTCAATAATTTAAAGGTCGCCTTATCATCCAAAGGTATGCTCTGGAAAGCAAGCGGAGCTTTATCTGCAGGCGTGCCATTGATGTCTGCAGCACGCTGTTTATTGGCATTTTCTAAAGCCAACTCCAAAATCGTTAGCGTGCGTAAACCTAAAAAGTCGAACTTCACCAGCCCCACCGCTTCGACGTCGTCTTTATCGTATTGGCTGACCAAACTTCCACCATCAGCTTGGCAGTAAATGGGTGAAAAATCTGAGATCTTACTAGGTGAAATCAACACGCCGCCAGCGTGCATGCCGACGTTGCGCACCAAGCCTTCCAATCTTAATGCCAGCTCCAGCAAAGTCGCCACTTCTTCTTCAGTCTCGCGCCGCGCTTGCAGTTGCGGTTCTTTTGCTAGTGCAGCGCTTAGCGTAATGCCCAGCTCTGATGGAATTAATTTGGCAATGCCATCGACAAAATTAAACGGTAAATCCAGCACGCGTCCGACATCGCGAATCACCGCTTTGGCCGCCATGGTACCGAAGGTGGCAATCTGCGAAACCGCATCTAAGCCATATTTTTGCTTCACATAATCAATCACGCGATCGCGGCCATCCATACAAAAATCGATGTCGAAATCGGGCATGGAAACACGGTCTGGGTTTAAAAAACGCTCAAACAGCAGATTATATGCCAGCGGGTCAAGGTCAGTAATGTTTAAGCTATATGCCACCAGAGATCCAGCACCAGAGCCACGACCAGGGCCAACAGGCACGCCATTATGTTTGGCCCAATTAATAAAATCAGCCACAATTAAAAAGTAGCCTGCAAAACCCATCTGGTTAATGATGTTGCATTCAAACAATAGTCGCGTTGCGTATTCGGCACGTTTTTTCTCACGCAAATCTTCATCTGGGTACAACACGAGCAGACGCGCATCTAGACCATACTGGGATTGTTGTATTAAATAGGCATCCAAACCCTCATTATTGGGCGTAGGAAAGTTAGGCAGATAATTTTTATCCAACGTAATGATCAAATTACAGCGTTTAGCAATTTCTACCGAGTTCGCCAGCGCTTCGGGGATATCTGCAAACAACTCGCATATTTGCGCTTGGGTTTTAAAATATTGCTCCTGCGTAAAATTTTTCGGGCGGCGGCTATCGGCCAAGGTATAACCCTCAGCTATACAGGTGCGCGCCTCGTGCGCCATAAAATCGTCTGGCGTGATAAATTGAATGGGGTGGGTAGCAACAACAGGTATATCGTGTTGGCTGGCTAAATTTAAAACTTGATGAATTAAGGCCTCCTGCGCCAGGTCGCCGCTTGCCGTGCGTTGCAGCTCAAGATAAAAACGATTTGGAAAGCACTCAGACCATGTTTTAACGAGCGTTTCAGCAGCCGCATGGTTATTGGCCTGCAGGGCAGAGCCAATATCGCTGTATTGATTGCCAGAAATTAAAATCAAGCCTTCCGTGTTTTGATTGTCAGGGCCTGATAGCCAATCTTGTTTTATTTCTGCACGCCCACGGTATTGATTCTCTAAATAAGCACGGCTAATCAACTGACACAGCCTAAGATAACCCACGCTATTTTGCACCAGCAGTAAAATACGAAACGCTTGGTCGCGATTCTTTGTGTTTTCCAGCCACAAATCGCAACCCAAAATAGGCTTAATGCCTTTGCCACGCGCCGCCTTGTAAAACTTAATGGCACCAAATAAATTACTTAAATCACCCAGCGCCAGCGCAGGCATGCCGTCTTTAGTAGCGCTATCAATATAGTCATCAATACGCACAATGCCATCCACAATCGAATACTCACTATGGCAGCGCAAATGTACAAATTGCGGCGAAGGTAATTGTGAATTGAAAGCGACATCTTGCATGCTGCTATTTTACCTGCAAGCCCGCCCAAATTGCAGTAGGCAACACAAAAAAACCGCTAAGCCAATTATTCAGCCTTGCGGGGATTTTTTAATTAATTTTCTAGTTTTATTGCATTAAATCGGAAGCATCTGTTCTAAACAGTTGTTTTTTGTTTTATGATAGGCAATTAGAAATAAACAATCAAAAGGGAACAACTTATGTCTAGCTCAGTGACACTCAAAGGCAACCCAGTAGATGTTGCTGGCGACTTACCTAAAATTGGTAGCACCGCGCCAAATTTCACATTGGTAGATAAAGCGCTCGCCGATGTAACGCTGGATAACTACGCAGGCAAGCGCAAAGTGCTCAATATCTTCCCCAGTGTGGACACGCCTACTTGCGCAACTTCAATTCGCGCCTTTAATAAGCTTGCAGCCAGCATGAATAACACCGTGGTGATCAATATTTCTGCCGATTTACCGTTTGCACAAACGCGTTTTTGCGCGGCAGAAGGCATCGAAAACGTACAAAATTTATCTACCATGCGCGGCCGTGATTTTTTAATGAACTACGGTGTACTGCTATTTACCAGCAAACTTGCAGGTTTGTGTGCTCGCGCAGTGATTGTATTAGATGAAAATAATGTAGTAAAACACATTGAGCTAGTGCCAGAAATTGCCAACGAGCCTAACTATGACGCCGCATTAGCAGTACTATGAATTTAGCTTTAGTACAGCACATTTAAACCATACATTAAAACAGATGCCTTGTAAGCCAATACCCACAAGACTTGCAGGGCATTATTTTTAGCTCGCGCTTATTTATTAGCCTTACTACGTATGCCTATATTTTGTATACTTGGCATTACTACCTTTAGCTTTTTCTACTGGATATTTGAGCGCATTCAGGTCAATTTTTTGATTGGTCGCTTCAATCAAGTCAATCTCGAGCACTTCGGCAATTCTGAGTAAATACACAAACGTATCTGCTAGCTCATGCGCCACGGCCGCGCGTTTTTCTGGCGATAAATGTTGACTTTCTGGTGGCGTATCCCATTGAAATTGTTCGACCAATTCCGCCGCTTCCACAATCATCGCCATCGCCAAATTTTTCGGCGTGTGAAACTGTGCCCAATCACGTTCAGCCACAAATTGATTCACACGCACACGTAAATCCTGCAAAGAATCAGCCATTTTATTTCTCCTTACGATTACGCTATTTTCTATTACTTCCGGCCACCATTTTAATCTCGAACAATCGGCACTCTAACGGCCCGTTAAACAACGGGGTGCGCTTGCTAGGCGTAAGCCGCATCAACTTCGGCAAACGCATGTCGTTGGTTAAAAAATAAGTGTTCCAACCAGAAAATTTGCGTTTTAGCGCCTCACCCATTTTTGGGTATAGCAACGCCAGCTCTTCGTCTTCACCTATGCGCACGCCGTAGGGCGGATTGGCAATCAGCACACCACTGTCAGCGGGTGGAATCACTGCGGTGATATCCACTTGTGTTAATTGCACGGCTTCTAACAGCCCCGCCTCACTTAAGTTTTGGCGTGCCACACGCACTGCACGCAAATCTACATCGCTACCATACAGTTTTTGAAAACTGACAGGCTTAACATTTCTTAATGCGGTATTTTTAATTTTCTTCCAAGTGTCGCTCTCGTAATTTTTCAGTTTTTCAAAGCCAAAATTTCGATGCAGGCCTGGTGCAATATGCAGCGCCATCATAGCAGCCTCTAACAAAAATGTGCCGCTACCACACATCGGGTCTAGCAATGGCTGCCCAACTTGCCAACCACTTAGTTGCAAAATACCAGCGGCTAGATTCTCACGCAAAGGCGCTTCTATACTAGCTTTTCGGTTGCCGCGCATATAGAGCGCATCACCAGAGGTATCCACATAAAACTGATAGTTTTCTGCGGTTAAATAAGCATGAATACGCACTGCCGGTGTTTTGGTATCGATGTAAGGACGTGAATCAACCACTTGCCTGAATTTGTCGCACACCGCGTCTTTTATTCGCAAAGTAGCGAACTCCAAGCTTTTAAGCGGACATTTTACGCCGGTCACTTTCACCATAAAGTCATGCTTAACATCAAACCAATTCGGCCAGTTTATTTTATACGCCGCTTGGTATAAATCGTCTTCAGTCGCGTATCTCCCCTGCCCGACTTGCATCAGAATTCGGGTGGCAATACGCGAATGCAAATTGGCGCTGTAACATACCGCCAACTCGCCTGCAAACGCCACGCCACCATCGGTGGGCTTAATGTCTTTCGCCCCTGCCATTTTAATTTCATTGGCCAGCAGCGCCTCTAAACCACGCGGGCAAGTTGCAAAATATTGGCTCATCATATTATCTCTTATCCATAAAAAACTGCTTATTATTGTGCGGGTTATGTTCGCACAGTTTTTCTAAAAAACTTAAAAATTCGACATAATGCGGCTTCTCAAATTTTGCTTCTAGTGCTTTGGCACGTTCGTGCAGCTTGATACTAGAAATTTCAGGCGCTGTTTTAAAACCCGCTTTAAAACCAAATACGACAATATTGCCAGGCTTACCTGTTGGCAGTATCAATACCTTATCGTCAAAACTTTGTTCAATGCGGCACAAGTAAATATCAAAATTTTTGTCACTACCCCACAAGTTAATCACAAAAATACCGTCATAACTTAAGCCCGCTTCACAGCAATCAAAAAAATCTTGGCTACAAAAATCAGACGGAATCCCCGCACTGTCAAACGCATCTATCATCAGTACATCTGCGCTATTTGGGTTGCTGGATAAATATACCAACCCATCGCCTTCAATAACATCCAGCTTACTATCGTTAGCTGGCACCAAAAAATGGCTGCGTGCAGTACTGATAATCTGCGGATTAATTTCTACCACCGTTTGGGTGATTTCCGGACAAAATGCATGCATAAATTTTGGCACTGAACCGCCACCCAAACCAATACTCAGCACATGCTTGGCAGTTTTTGTAAACAACAAAAAACACATCATGCCGCGCGAATAGGCCAACTCTAACGCAAATGGCGTTTTGGCGCGCATACTGCTTTGTATGGTCACCGATCCCAAATACAGTGAGCGCACGCCATCGACTTCAATCACTTCGACGATGTTGCCATCGGCCACACTTTTATGTATTTTTCGATTGAAGTTGAACATGATTAACTAAACTTCAACATCTTCTTCAATAATTTCGACTGGTGCAAATTCAATCACACCCTTAAATTTACAGTTTAATTCCATCAACAAAGTATCAATGTGTTTTATTTCTAATAATACTTTTGTGCCAACTTTTAACTCGGGCAAGCTAGGCACTTTGGTAATATAAAACATACCGTCAATACGCACCAAATTATCACGCCAAACCGTTGCGGTCACTTCCGTCAGTTGTTCTTGCATCAAATATTGCAAGCACCAGTAACGCTCCATACGGGTTTGAAATTCGCTATAAGCATTATAAGTTTGGTCAAAGTTGCGAATAATGACATTCAACTTACCATTCGCTACGTTATAAGGCGCGGCTTGTTGATTCAACATCGCAATTAACTGACGTTGATTGACTAAATCGACCGCTCTCCTTAAAGGTGAAGTGCACCAGGCATATTGCGCTACGCCCAATCCCTGATGCGGCTCTGCGACATGCGTCATAAACACTTTACCACCCGTTTGCGCGCGATAAATACCCGCAATATTGGCTGCTTTCAGCAGCCCGCCCCAGTGACTATTCGCGTAAATCATCAACTCAGCGACTAGCTTATCCATGGGGCTGCCACGCTCACGTGCGACGATTTTGACGAGACCCTCCGTCACGTAAAAATTGTAATCCATTTGCGGCGCACGATTCGGGTTGTGCTTACCTCGCGCCTTTTCTAAACTTTCCGCAAACTCAAATAACAACTTAAGCCGTGCCCAGTAAGCGTGCCCGCTGTCTGCTTCCAATGTTGTCTCGTTAAAAAATGGCTCTAATTCATCGTGACGCAGGTTATCCGCCACTTTGATTTTTTCGAGTTTCGTTTCAGTCGTAATCACTTCAAATTGGGGCGATAATTCAACATACAAACTCAAGGCAGACTTGGTTTCACCAGCATCCAAGCTAAATGGTTTCACTACATTTTCTGGCAACATGGTGATTTTATTGCCTGGCATATACACGGTAGAAAGCCGTTGCAGCATGATGGCATCTAACGACGTTTCTGGCTGCACACTCAATGCTGGCGCGGCGATATGAATACCTACGCGCGTATTGCCATTGGGCAAAGTTTCCAAGCTAAACGCATCGTCAATCTCAGTGGTGGTGGCATCATCAATACTAAAGCAGGCAACATTTGCCAACGGCAAATCGTTAGGCACATCAGGTAAATCGTAAGGCGGGAACTCAATGCCATCGCTAAACATTTCGCGCAAAAACGCCCCTAAATGGTAGTCATGGGCATTGTGAATCAGCCCACAATCATGCATCACTGTCAGCGCTAGTCTGCCAGAAGTTTGCACCGCTTCGTCTATCGCTTTCCATTCAAGCGAGTTTTTATCAGGGTTATAAACAAGGCTGTCTGCCTTATTAATAAGGCCTTCTGGCAAAGCCTTATTATTGAGCTGCTGCACCCAAACCGCCATTTGCTCGGCTTGCAGTTTTTTGCGATCCACTGCGGCAAGCGCGAGTTTTAAAGTCTCCGCAGGCGCCGCTTTATAGCGGCCTTTACCTTTGCGATAAAAATAAATTGGTGCGCTGTGTAGCTTAATCGCCGTTGCTGCCGCCTCAACCGAGCTGGGCTTTTTACCAAAATATTCTGCGGCCAAATCCTCGAAACCAAACTCTGGTTCACCACAACATTCCCATAAAAACTCTACGTCTAATTTTTCCGCTTCTCCAGAAGCCGCATCCATAAAGCCTTGCATCGCAGGTTCAAACCGTAACAGCACATTGGCCGCCTTAATTTTGCTGCGTTTACCGCTGGCAGACTCCACCTGTAGCGAACCCGCGTTTTCGGTCATCACCGTTGCCACTTTAAATTGGCCTTCTTCTTCGTAAAAAATATTCATAGCTGCTATTTTACATGGCTTTGCGCGCGCCTCTGTTAAAATACCGCGATGGATAAACGAATACCCGTTACGCTACTCACTGGTTTTTTAGGTAGCGGCAAGACTACGCTACTGAATCATTTGCTGGCAAACTCGCAAATGAAAGATAGCGCCGTCATCATCAACGAGATTGGCACAACCGGGTTAGACCACATTTTGGCCACCCAAGTCGATAGCGAACAGATTGCCGATAACACCGTATTATTAAGCAGCGGCTGCGTGTGTTGCACGCTGAAAAACGAGCTGGCTGACACCATGCGTGATTTATTCTTTAAACGCGCATTGCAAGCCATTCCACAATTTAACCGTATTATCATCGAAACCACAGGCATGGCCGATCCTGGGCCGATTTTGGCTAATTTGTTGAACGAACCCGTGATTGAAAGTGTATTTAGGCTTGATGCGGTTGTCGTCACCATTGACAGTGAATACGGTTTGCAGCAGCTCGGAAATCATGCGGAAGCCCGCAAACAGGCGGCAGTAGCCGATGTGTTGCTACTCACTAAAACGGATTTAACAACAGCGGAACAATTATCTGACTTAAAAGAAAAACTGATTACAATCAACCCTGGCGCAACACAGCATAAGGTTCAATCTGGCCAGATTGAACCCGATTTTATTATCGATATTGGTTTGTTCGACCCCACTGGCAAACGCGCCGAGCCGCAACGCTGGTTGCGCGCGCCGCTTAACCCTAAGTCCATGCTAAAAAATCAACATGATGAAATCGCCAGCTTTACCGTCACCCTGCCCTGCCCTCTTAATTGGCGCGCTTTAAAACCCGTTATTTTGAAGCTTTGCCAAACACATGGAGCTAACCTATTGCGCCTGAAAGGCATTATTCATGCCGCTGACCAGCCTGCTCCTTTGGCGATTCACGCGGTACATTTTACGCCCTATCCACCCACATTATTGGAAGGCTGGACGGAAGACATACCCGAAAATCGCATCGTCATTATTGGCAGAGAGTTGGATGAAGCTGCAGTTAGAAAAATGCTGATGCAAGTTTAAAGAGCAGTTTTATAGTTCGCGCCAAAAAATTCCATCATTAAAAATTCTTCCAATTCGGCGCTATCTTCCACCCGTGCCGATTGCACAATGGTGCGCCCCAACCGATGCGACTCCCAATCGAAATCGCCTTGGTAATGTACGCGAATCAAGGCAATCATGCGGCGAATCATTAGCAAACGCACATCTTGTCCAGGTGGCGCTTCTACCTCAAAAAACTCGCGCCGCGCATTGCTTAAGTGGCTGGTCCAGCCTAAAAATGTAAAGCCTGCACTTTGTGATTCCAAACGTGTAATTTCAAAAACACCATTGGTGCCATTTTGAAAATTGTTTTTTATTTTAGCGTCTCGTTTTTCTTCTTCACTTGGAGCAATCTCGCGCTTAGCCGCCTCAGCATTTATTTTTGCAGCCGCAGATTCAGCTTGGTTGCGCTTGGCACGCTGCACGTTTACATACGCCAACATATCAATCTCTTTAGGTTTTTCTGCAGATTGCTGCAAGGTTGCTGGCGTAGATTTTTTGGTGGCGAGCAGCTTTGGCACAGTAAAAACTGGTGGTTTAGCATTTTTGCTAGGTTTTTGCGTGATTACTTTTGGTTTTTCTATAGTTTTTTCTTCAGGAAATGGCTCTAGTATTGGTGCGGGTGGCAGCGGCTCAGTAATAATTTTAGCTTGCTCGGGTTGCGCCAATTCCACCACAAACGTGGTGGGTTCTTTAATCTTTTCTAGCTGGATTTTTGGTACTACAAAAAACAAAATGACTGCATGAATTAAAAGAGAAAATACAAATGCAATCAATGTGTTACGGCCAATATTAAAGCAAATCAACTTATCGCCACGCGGCGCTTTTAAGAAGGTTTCAAACGCCTGATATTGAGTGGGAGTAATTGCCATTAGCATCTAATTAAGGTCTTGCCAAGATTTCTCCAGCCGCTTAATCGAGACAGGAAACGGCGTTTTAAGTTCTTGCGCAAACAGTGAAACTCGCAACTCCTCAATCAACCAACGATAGGCCTGCAAGGCATCTGGGGTCAGGCTTGCAGCGGCATTAATTTGATTAATTTTATCTTGCCATTTTTGCCATAGAATACCCACACTCGCCGCATTTTTTCCATCACGCTCTGGGTTTGCGGGCTGCTTTTCTATGCGTAACCGTAGGGCTTTTAAGTAGCGTGGAATATGCTGCAAATGCTTCCATGGTGTTTGGCTAAAACAATTTTTATAGACCAAAAACTGTACTTGTTGCTCGACATCTTTTTTAAGACGATTCACCGTTGCAGGCATTTGGCTTTGCTTAGTCAGCAGCAATTGATACTCCGTGGCTATGGTTTGTGCTAGTCTTGCAATCGCCTCAGAGACTGCTGGCAGCCTAGTTCTGGCGCGTTGTTTCAGCTTCATAAAATCTGCATTGCTACGCGGCAACTCATCCTCGCCAATAAACGCGCGGCTAGCAATCGCAGTCAACAGGTCTTCGCGCAAATCGTCTGGCGACATAATATTGCGTAAATTGAGCACATACAGATTAAAATTCGGCAAACCTTTTTCAAGCTGCCTCATCTGTTCTTTCAGCTCAAAGCGCATCAAGCGACACACGCCTTGGCGATGATTTTGTTCAGCCTCATTTTCTGTATCAAATAGTCGCACGGAAACCGTGTCGATATTGTCTGCCAGCGCGGGGTAACCCGTTACTTTTAAGCCATCGCGCTCAAAGCTTAAAGTTTGTGGCAAATCGCCAAAATCCCACTGTTTTAAACCCGTTTTTTCAATGTCTGGCGAAGTATTTCTAAACGTCAGCTGCGCGGCTGAACCAAGCTGCTTTTTAAGAAAATTCCAATCGCGCCCCATTGCCAGCTCGCGCCCTGCATCATCAACAATACTAAAATTCATTAACAGATGTGCGGGCATGTCGCTTAAAACCCAGTCTTGTTTACTGAGTTTAAGCGTCGTTTTTTGCTGAACGTAAGCAGCTAAAGTTTCTAATATCGGCAAAGATTGATTTTCAGCGTGCTGCAAAAACCCAGTCACAAATTCTGGCACAGGCACGCACACGCGGCGAAAAGTTTTAGGAAGCGCCTTAATTAAATAAGTGAGTTTCTCACGCAATATGCCTGGCACCAGCCATTCTGTTGGCGTCGCATCGAGTTGATTCAATAAAGCCAACGGCACAGTTGCCGTTACGCCATCCAAAATATGCCTAGGCTCAAAGCGATATTTCAACGGAACCTCAACGCCGCCCAGCAGCATTTTCTCGGGAAATTGCACCGCAGTAATCGTATCTGCGCCGTGACGCATCAAGTCATCGCGCGTTAAATATAACAACTTATGATTCAGCTTCTCCGCACCTTCGCGCCATTTTTCAAAAGTCGCCGCTTGAAATATTTCCGCAGGAATTTTCGTATCATAAAATGCAAATAATTGATGCTCATCCACCAACACATCTTGACGCCGCGCCTTGTGCTCCAATTCTTCAACTTCGGCGATTAAGCACTCATTTGCAGCAAAAAAAGTAGCTTTGGTGTCAAAATTACCATTCGCCAGCGCTTCGCGGATAAAGATTTCGCGTGATTCTTTTGGGTTAATCGGCCCGTAATGCACGCGGCGCTTGGGAATGATCGTGAGACCATAGAGCGAAACGCGTTCCCACGCATGCACCATACCCATTTTTCTATCCCAGCGCGGATCAGAATATTGACTCTCGGTTAAACCACGCGCAAGCGGCTCTATCCAATCCGGCTCTATCTTTGCAACGCAACGCGCATAAAGTTTGCTGGTGTCCACCAGCTCAGCCGCAATCACCCATTTGGGACGTGTTTTTTTAAGTGTAGAACCTGGCGCCACAAAAAAGCGGATGCCACGCGCACCTGCATAGCTATCATTATCACCATCTTTAAAGCCTATATTGCCCAGCAAGCCTGCCAATAGGGCTCTGTGGACTTGTTCAAAAGTGGCTTCTTTTTCGTTAAGTTTGAATTCCATCTCAGTAACAATTTCCCGCAACTGTCCATGCAACTCACGCCACTCTTTCAGACGCAAAAAGGAGAGAAAATTTGCATGGCATTGATTGAGCAAGTCTTTATTCGATTTTTTGCTTTTAAGCGCGTGATCAAAAAAGTCCCAAAGTTTGAGATGGCTCATAAAATCAGAACCCTCACCCGCAAACTTGGAATGTGCATTATCCGCCGCTTCGCGTTTATCCATCGGCCTTTCGCGCGGATCTTGAATGCTCAACACGCTGGCGATGATTAATATTTCAGCTAAACAATTTTCACGTTTTGCCGCCAAAATCATGCGGCCTACGCGTGGGTCCAGCGGCAATTTAGCAAGCTGCAAACCAATTTCAGTAATCTGGCGCTGCGCATTGACTGCGCCCAACTCTTGTAGGAGTTGGTAACCATCGGCAATCAAGCGCGAAGACGGCGCTTCTATAAACGGAAAATCTTCAATGTCACCCAGCCGTAGCGCCGCCATGCGCAAAATCACGCTAGCAAGCGAGCTGCGTAAAATTTCTGGCTCGGTAAATGCTGGTCTGCCGTTAAAGTCTTCCTCTGAGTACAAACGTATGCAAATGCCATTTGAAACGCGTCCACAACGGCCTGCGCGCTGCTTGGCAGCCGCTTGCGAAATCTTTTCAATCTGCAACTGTTCAACTTTGGCGCGTGTGCTGTAACGATTCACCCGCGCCAAGCCGGCATCGATCACATACTTGATACCTGGCACGGTGAGCGAAGTTTCCGCCACGTTGGTTGCCAATACAATACGGCGCAAGCTATGTGTTTTGAATATTTTTTGCTGATCTTCGATAGAGAGCCGTGCAAACAGGGGGAGCACTTCGATGTGTTTGAGCTTGGCAGAACGCCCTTGGTATTTGCGTAAGTGCTCGGCCACATCGCGAATCTCGCGCTCGCCAGGCAAAAACACCAGAATATCACCATCACCTTGACGCAACAAATCATCAGCTGCATCTAAAATGGCTTCTTCGATTACTTCCTCTTCGTCATCCTCTTCCAGCCAACGCACTTCCGTTTTGGCTTTGCGTGCAATTCCAAAGATGGTTTCATCATCCATATCAAACTGCGCATTTTCCGCTTCAGCAATTTCCTTGGCACGAAAACCTGCTTTGCCTAGTGGCCGGTAACGAATCTCTACCGGATAAGTGCGCCCAGAAACCTCTATCACTGGTGCACCATTGAAATGGCTAGAAAAACGCTCTGCATCTATGGTGGCAGAAGTCACGATGATTTTTAAATCAGGGCGTTTTGGTAATAATTGTTTGAGATAACCCAGCAAAAAATCAATATTTAAACTACGCTCGTGCGCCTCGTCAATAATGATAGTGTCGTAAGCATTCAGGAATTTATCGCCCTGCGTTTCCGCCAGCAAAATGCCATCTGTCATTAATTTAACGTAGCTATTTTCAGAAAGTTTGTCGTTAAAACGCACTTTGTACCCCACCACTTCGCCCAGCGGCGAGTTCAGCTCTTGCGCGATGCGGCTTGCCACCGAACGCGCGGCAATGCGGCGTGGTTGCGTGTGGCCGATTAACCCTGAAACGCCACGACCAAGCGCTAAACAAATTTTAGGTAATTGCGTAGTTTTACCACTGCCCGTTTCGCCGCAGACAATCACCACTTGGTTCTTTTGTATGGCTTTGGCAATTTCATCGCGTCGTGCAGAAACTGGCAGCTCGAGCGGGTATTCTGGCTTAGGTAAATTGGCGCGCCGCGCGGAAAATTTTTGCTGTGAGCTATGCACTTTTTGCGCAATTTCTCCCAACAAACGTTGCACTTTTGAGCTTGAATTTTCGTCGGTAAGCTTCTGCAAATCCATTACATCACGCAATTTTCGACGCAAGGCGTGGCGATCTGCCAGCATGCAAGTTTGCAATTGCTGATTAAGTGAATTGAGATTAAACGAAGCTGCCATACTGCGCGCACGCCATCAAACTTTCCGCTGACCCAATATTGCCGTGCATCGATGCCGCGCTGGTAAATATTGGCAAGCAATAGCTTAGAGTCATTTTGACTTGGCCCATAGCTGGGTAAAAGGCACAAGAGCTAAAACAATTAACAACAAACGGCGGATTAGATGCATTTTATTAATTGATGAAACGATGTTGCATGTCTTGCAAATTAAATTCTTGCAGAATGGCTTGTAATCGCTCTTGCGCATTTTTACGCGGCTGGCCAGTATATTTGGCAATAATCAGCTCGTTTTTCATGGAGTGTTCCCAGCCTACCAGTTCAGTCACAGTTACGTTGTAACCTGCAGCTTCTAGCTGCAGGCAGCGCAACACATTGGTGATTTGGCTACCAAATTCACGCGTATGAATGGGGTGGCGCCAAATTTCAGACAAGGGTGTTTTACCAAAGCTCTCATTTTTATGTTTGCGCAATACTTCCGCCACTTCGGCTTGGCAGCAAGGCACCAACGCCATAAATCTAACCTGTTTTTTTAAGCCAAATTGAATGGCATCATCGGTAGCAGTATTGCAAGCGTGTAGCGCAGTGACAATATCTACTTTTTCAGGGATTTCGATTGAAGTGATAGATTCTTCAACGGTAAGATGCTCAAACCGCATGCGCTTAAAACCACAATCCGCTGCTAAGGCTTGAGATTTATCCACTAAATCCGCACGCGTTTCAATGCCAATCACTTCACCATGTTCAAGTTGCTTCATCAATAAATCATACAAAATAAAGCCTAAGTAAGATTTACCCGCGCCGTGATCCACCAGCACAGGAGTTGGATTGCTAGCCAACACCTCGTTAAACAACGGTGCTATAAAATTCACCAAATGGTTTACCTGCTTAAGCTTGCGGCGACTATCTTGATTGAGCTTGCCATCAATGGTCAGTATGTGTAGCGCTTTAAGCAGCTCGAGTGATTGATTAGGTTTGATTTCGGGAATGAATGCCATGCGCTATTTTAATTGAAAAAACTTGAATTGATGGCGAGATGTTAAAATACGCTGCAATGATAAGTTTTAATGCCTCGAAAAATTAAAAGGTTTAAGTAAGACGAGGCGCGCAATTATTTTGGATGCGCGGCATATGGGCTATATGTAAGTATTCAAAATAATTAAGCAACAAAGTATTACAACAAACTTTTAATTTTAAAGGCATTAAATGGCAATTCAGTGGTATCCAGGTCACATGACTCAGGCTAGAAAGAAGGCCGAAGAAACCATGGAATTTACCGACCTCGTGATTGAGGTGTTGGACGCGCGTGTGCCCGAAGCGAGCCATAACCCAGTCATCAACGAGATGCGTTTGTTTCGGCAACGCCCTAACCTTAAAATTTTGAACAAAGCCGACTTGGCCGACCCAAAAGTGACGCAAGATTGGCTGAATTACTTCAACGCGCAGCCCAATACCAAAGCAGTTGCACTCTCATGCAAAAAACCAGGTGACGCGAATAAAATCCCCAAGTACTGTTTGGCGCTAACGCCGCACCGCGGCACGCATTTAAAGCCCCTACGCATGCTAATTATGGGCATTCCTAATGTAGGTAAATCAACGCTCATGAACGCGCTGCTGAACCGCCGCGTGGCCAAGGTGGGTGATGAACCTGCGGTGACCAAAAGCCAACAACGTTTTGATTTGTCTGAAACCATGAGTATTACCGACACGCCAGGCATGATGTGGCCAAAAATTCAATATGAGAGTGATGGCTACATGCTGGCCGCCAGCCACGCCATTGGCCGCAATGCGGTGATTGATGAAGATGTGGCGCTATTTTTAGCGGATAACTTGCTCAAAACCTATCCTGAGTTGCTGAATGTCCGCTACAAGCTAGATGTGTCCAATATGGACGGCGTGGATTTACTCGAGGCTATCGCTAAACGCCGCAGCTACAAACGCCATGATGGCTTATGGGATACCGAAAAAACTGCTGTGGCTTTTTTAACAGATTACCGTAGCGGTGCAATAGGCCGCGTAAGTTTGGAAAATCCAGACTCTAGGGCAGCGATGATAGCCATCTCACAAGCCAGCTAGGCACAGTTATTGTTAGCAAGCAAAATAGCCCAGTAGCATGCCGAGTCCAGTTGTTTCAAATAGTCAAGAAAAATGTTAAATAGCCTTAATTCTCCCCAGCGCGAAGCGATAAAATATCTCGATGGTCCATTGCTAGTACTGGCAGGTGCTGGCAGCGGTAAAACGCGCGTGATTACCGAAAAGATTGGCTATTTGATCAATGAGGCTGGTTACCACGCCAAAGAAATCGCCGCGATTACCTTTACCAACAAGGCGGCGCGCGAGATGCAAGAACGTGTGAGCAAACTAATGGCGGGCAAGGAAACCCAAGTTAAGTCTAGCAAAGGTTTAACCATTGCCACTTTTCATTCACTCGGCTTACAAATGCTGCGTGCAGAGGCATCGTTATTGGGCTACAAACCACAATTTTCTATTTTAGACTCGTCTGACAGCTTTAAAATTGTGGCGGACATTTTAGCCACGACTGACAAACAATTATTACGTAAAACGCAATATCAAATTTCCGCCTGGAAAAACGGTTTTATCAACCCAGATCAGGCCAAAGCGAGCGCTGAAGAAGAACTTACACACGCTACAGCCAAAGTCTATCAACTATATCAGCAAACATTAAAAGCCTACCAAGCGGTTGATTTCGATGACTTGATTAAATTGCCCGTTGAGCTGTTTGAGCAACATGAAAGTGCACTCAATAAATGGCAACGCAAATTACAATATTTGCTGATTGACGAATATCAAGACACCAATGCCTGTCAATATAAACTGGTCAAAATGCTCACAGGCGTGCGCGGCCAATTTACCGCAGTGGGCGATGACGACCAGGCCATTTATGGCTGGCGTGGTGCTGATGTAGAGAATTTGCGTCAATTAACGGAAGATTTTTCTAAACTAAAGGTGATTAAGCTTGAGCAAAATTATCGCTCAACGGTGAGAATCCTCAGAGCCGCCAACGCGGTGATTGCTAACAATCCTAAACTATTCGAGAAGAAACTCTGGAGCGAGCTTGGCACTGGCGACATGATTCAAGTTTCTGCGCAGCAAAGCGAGGAATCAGAAGCGGAATCTGTACTGATGAAGCTACAAGCGCATAAATTTGAGCACCGCACGCGATTTTTAGACTACGCCATCTTATACCGCGGCAACCATCAAGCTCGCGTGTTTGAGCAACTGTTACGCAATCAAAAAATTCCCTACACCATTTCTGGCGGGCAATCATTTTTTGACAAGGCCGAAATTAAGGATGTAGTCAGTTATTTGCGCTTAGTTGCCAACGAAGATGACGACCCAGCGTTTATTCGCGCTGCGACTACACCCAAAAAAGGCATTGGCAACACCACATTAGAGCGCCTTGGCGAATATGCCAGCGCGCACAAAATGTCGCTGTTTGCAGCCGCCTTTGAGCAAGCTTTTCAAGCAGAAATCGGTCATAAACAATGTGATGATTTAATGAAATTTTGCCAATATATCAATAAGTTACAAGCGCGCGCCGTGCGCGACCCCGCAGGCGAGGTGCTGAATGATTTAGTGACGAGCATACAATATGAAGCGTTTTTATACGACAACGAGGAATCGCGCGCCGCCGACAGCAAATGGGCAAACGTACTGGAATTTATTGGCTGGCTCACCAAAAAAGGTGCATCATCCACCGAATTTGGCAATGAAAATGCTGGCAAAAATTTGCTAGAATTAACACAAATGGTATCGTTGATGAGCATGCTAGAAGGTCGTGAAGATGGTGAACCAGATGCAGTAAAACTATCAACCCTGCATGCGGCCAAGGGCTTAGAGTTTGGTCATGTATTTCTAATCGGTGTGGAAGAAGGCATTTTACCGCATCGTGAGTCAGTGGATGCGGGTGTGCTTGACCCAAGTAAAATTGAAGAAGAACGCCGCCTGATGTATGTTGGTATTACGCGCGCACAAAAAAGTTTAAATATTTCGTGGTGCAAAAAACGCAAGCGCGCTGGAGAAATGCAACTGTGTGAACCCAGCCGTTTTATTGCCGAGCTGCCCAGCGCTGATCTAAGACATTTTGGCAACCCATTCAATGATCCTGACATTAGCAAAGACTTTGGTAAATCAAAAATGGCGAATATTCGCGCCATGTTAGCAAACAAATAGAGAGTAATATTCAACCATGCCTTACATCACCCTAGATAACGCCAGCCTTGCCTTTGGTCACCACGCCCTACTCGACCACACTGCTTTTCAACTCGACGCAGGTGAGCGCGTCGGCTTGATTGGACGCAATGGTGCGGGTAAATCCAGCCTGCTCAAAGCCATTGCAGGCAACATCAAGCTCGATGATGGCACAGTTTGGCGGGCGCCGAATGTGCGTGTGGTCTATGTGCCGCAAGAGCCCGAGCTGGACACCACGCACACTGTGTTTGAAGCGGTAGCTGAAGGTTTAGGCGCGCTGCAACAAACCATTATCGATTATCACCAAGTGACGCACGACATGGGCATGCCCGATGCGGACATTGATGCGCTGATGACCAAAATGCAGCATTTGCAGCATGATTTGGATGTGCAAAATGGTTGGGTGGCGCAATCACGTGTTGAAACCGTGTTAAGTCGCTTAAAGTTAGATGCCGACGCACTGGTTTCAACGCTGTCTGGCGGTTGGCGCAAACGCGTGGCGCTAGGCCGCGCGCTAGTGGCCGAGCCTGAGGTTTTATTGTTGGATGAGCCAACCAATCACTTGGACTTAGCAGCGATTGAATGGCTAGAAGATTTGTTACTGGGCTTTCAAGGCAGCGTGCTATTTATTACGCATGATAGGCGATTTTTGGATAAACTCGCCACCCGTATTGCCGAGCTTGATCGCGGCATTTTGACAGATTTCATTGGCAACTTCACCCAATATCAAATCAAAAAAGAAGAATTAGTTGCAGTAGAAGAAACGCATGCCGCCAAGTTTGATAAAGTGCTGGCGCAAGAAGAAGTGTGGATACGCCAAGGTATCAAGGCGCGCCGCACCCGCAACGAAGGCCGCGTACGCAGGTTAGAAGCACTGCGCTTAGAGCGTGCTGCCCGCCGCGAGCGCCAAGGCAATGTGAAGCTGAATTTAGACGCTGGTGAGCGCAGCGGTAAGCTGGTGGCCGAGCTGGAAAATGTGAGCAAGGCTTATGGCGAAAAAGTATTGATTAACAACTTCAGTACGCGCATTTTGCGCGGCGATAAAATCGGCTTGCTTGGCCCCAACGGCATTGGAAAAACCACTTTGTTGAAACTGATTTTGGGCGATATAGAAGCTGATAGCGGCAAAATACAACGCGGCACAAAAATCAACGTCGCCTATTTTGACCAAATGCGCGAACAATTGGACGAAGAAGCCACGCTGGCCAACACCATTAGCCCAGGCTCTGACTATGTAGAAATCGGCAACGAGCGTAAGCATGTGATTAGCTATTTAGAGGATTTTTTGTTTCCGCCGCAACGTTCGCGCTCGCCCGTGAAATCGCTTTCTGGCGGTGAGCGTAACCGTTTATTATTAGCCCGACTTTTTGCCCGCCCCGCCAATGTGCTGGTGCTAGATGAGCCCACTAACGACTTAGATATTGATACATTAGAATTGCTAGAAAGCTTGCTGCAAGAGTTTAAAGGCACTTTATTTTTAGTAAGCCACGACCGCGCATTTTTAGAGAATACCGTCACGCAAGTCATCGCGTTTGAAGGCAATGGCGTGCTCGCCGAGTTTGGTGGCGGCTACGATGATTGGCAACGTTTTTCTACTCAAAAAGACAAACAGGCCTCCGCCACTGGACTGAAGCATTCCAGTGCAGGCCTACAGGAAAATATCCATGCGCCTGCTAGCGCATCTAAATCAGATGCTGAAAAAACCAATAAACAAGCAAAACTCAGTTTTAAGGAGCAAACAGAGTTGGAAGAAATTCCCACTAAAATTGAACGACTAGAAGCCGAACAAGCAAATATTAACCAGCAACTTAGCGATGCTACGCTTTATAAAGTGCAGCCTGAAAAAGTAAAAATCCTGCAAGCCAGATTGATTGAAATTGAAGCTCTACTCGAAAGCCACCTCGCGCGCTGGGAAGCGCTAGACACTAAAAGCTAATGGTACCCCCGACACGAATCGAACGTGTGACCCTCCCCTTAGGAGTCGTATATTTTTAAATCAATTTATTGATTTAATTAATAAAAATTAAAAGTAGTATAGTTATTATTAAGATTTTAATGTTATTTTGTAGAATACAAAAATACTAATTCCGTGAAGATTTCAAATTGGAAACGATTTAGATCTGCTAGGTTTGAAGATACTCAATTGTAATGAACTTCTGCAAGTCCTCAGATATCACACCGCCCATTTCGACATATTCATAGTATGCGTTTTTGATGAAGTCTGACGAGTATGCAATCGCCGTCAGATCAATTTCGTTAAATTCTAGAACATCAATCAAACTACCATAGTCAATTTGAAATCCCACAGCAGCATCAGCGAGAAATAAGTTATTAAAATCTAAATTTTCAGGGTACTTAATAAATCCAAGAGCATCCCAAAAGAATTTCTTAATATCATCATAATGATCGATTTGCATCCCTCCAGATTTAATATGTTCACGATTCCATAGAGCAATAAATTCTATTAAATCAATATCACTCATTGATACATTATTAAATTTTCCTATTTCATCAATAACTTCATAAGTGCCAGTTAATTTACCATCAGACGATGCTTTTAAATTCAAAGATAATATTGATATATCATCAGGTATTATTACTAAGTCATCAATAATTTTACCTACTCCAGGCAACCTAATTATGTATGGCACTTTCATCATAAATAAAATCCAATTATTACTAAATTTTCAAATAAACTTCTTTAAAAGAAGTGCCCCGAAATTAAAAACAAATGGTAAAACTTGCAGATAGTTATATAGTAATATCTAGCATTGGTGGCGCCCCCGACACGAATCGAACGTGTGACCCTCCCCTTAGGAGGGGGATGCTCTATCCACTGAGCTACGAGGGCATATCTATTTTGAATATGCCCGACAGTATAACGCTATCAGATGATATTACTGCTCTCTTAGCTGATTTTATCATTAGCCATGGACACCAGTTTTTGAGGGTAAGCAATATATAGGTTAAAATAACGCTTTTGTTAAATTAACTATTCTGAGAGCCTTATGGATTCACGACTAAGCATTATCGAAGCGGCATTTGAAGAGCGCGCCAATATTAACCCTGCCAATGCCAGTACGGAAATTAAAACAACCGTTAATTCTGTGTTAGCGGACTTGGATGCGGGTAAGCTACGTGTGGCCTCACGCATTGGCGATAGCCAGCAATGGGAAACACATCAATGGCTGAAAAAAGCCGTACTGTTATCGTTCCGCCTAGAAGAGAATGTGCTGATGGATGACGGCGTCACTAAATATTTTGACAAAGTACCGCCCAAATTTGCTAGTTACTCAGAAGCAGATTTTAAAGCAGGCGGCTTTCGTGTAGTGCCCAATGCCATCGTGCGTCGCGGCTCCTATATTGGCAAAAATACGGTATTGATGCCTTCATACGTCAATATTGGTGCGCATGTGGGTGAAGGCAGCATGGTCGATACTTGGGCGACCGTTGGTTCATGCGCACAAATCGGTAAAAACGTACACCTTAGCGGCGGCGTTGGCATTGGCGGCGTGCTAGAGCCTGTGCAGGCAGGACCCACCATCATTGGTGATAACTGCTTTGTTGGCGCCCGATCTGAGGTAGTAGAAGGCGTAGTGGTAGAGGATAACTGCGTCATCTCGATGGGCGTGTATATTGGCCAAAGCACCAAAATTTATGACCGTGAAACTGGTGAAGTGTTTTATGGTCGCGTGCCCACTGGCTCTGTCGTGGTCTCTGGGAACTTACCGTCTAAAGACGGCACCTATAGCTTGTATTGCGCAGTCATCGTTAAAAAAGTAGATGCCAAAACACTGGGTAAAGTAGGCATTAACGAATTATTGCGAGGCATTTAAATTTGTCGGCATTGCTTCTAAATTGACAAATTTTTTAGGGCTGGTAATACGCTATTTCAAAGTTAACAGGGCTAATTCAACCGTTAGTTGAATGTCTACGTACGCGATTATAGTAAGGCGGATTCAAATTTGAATCCGCCCAATCATCACTCCCTAAGACCCTAGGTAATTACTGCTCTACGCCAATCTGATAGATTTATTCTTCAGGATCTTCGGCTAGTTTGCCAGTAACTCCATCAATTTCAACTTCCATTTCCTTGCCATTGCCATTGCCATTGGCATTGGCAGTCTTGATGTTAAGCTAGGTCAGATTTAATGCAGGGGCAAGGTCAGCTTAATTTGCAGCTTGAGTTTGCTGCCGTATGTTGCCTAAGCCATAACACCAAATACTGTTAATGGCTGGCAAGCGCTTGGCTTCGCGCTCAATATTGACTGCATGCTCAAACAATAGCATTTGAATTTCGTTGGTAAAACTTGCCCATTTGATTGCGCCATCACCGCCGGGCAGAAATTCGCTGATGTCTTGATTGATGGCGACATGGGGGGCGTGTGTGTGTATGTTCGGATTGTTTTCTAAACGCAAAAACCATTGATTTTCATGCCAATAAAACCGTAAACCGTCTGCCTCAAAATGTTGATTGAATAAACTTGTCAGCGCATCTGCCTCATCATTTTCTAAAGACAATGGCACAGGTTCTGCAAGGCTAAAACTATCGCGCTGCAGCACCAAATGCACAGGCGCAGCATATAGCCAGAAAGCGAGCCTATCTTGACTACTGGCTTGGTTACCAGCTTTGGTTTGTATTAAAGCCCAAGCCAGCGCCGCGTTAGGAACTTTGGGTTGAAATAACTTTTTAAGATAATCGAACATGGGCGATATTTTAGCATTGATAAATAGCGCCCAATAAAGAAGCCTCCTTGCCTATCTGTGCGAGACTCAACGTGCGCTCAATACAAGACCACGAAAAATCCTGAGCTGGAAAACATCTGAGCAGGTATTATCTGAATTGAACTGGGTTGCACTTCGATAGCGAAATCCGCCCTAATTTAAAAATAGATGCCCTGTAAGCCAATATCCATGAGGATTACAGGACGCTTATTTTTACTAAAGCTAAACAATTAAACTTTTAATCATCTCCAAACCAAAACCCACGCCAAAGCCATTCACGTCACTTTGCACTGCGCCCAAACCGCCTTTGCTGTTGGTGCTGGATAAATCCGCGTGCAACCAAGCAATGTCATTCTCAATAAATTTGCCCATAAAGCGCGCCGCATGCATGTGGTCGCCACCGCCTTCCAAAGTGCATTGCTTAATGTCGGCGATGTCGCTATCTAAATCACTATCCATGTCTTCTTCGTAAGGAAACGCTACAATGCGCTCGCCCGCTACAGCCCCCGCACCTATTGCCTTGCAGGCCAGCTCTGGTTTATTTGCAATCACGCCACTCATGCGATCTGTCACCGCCACTGCCATGCTGCCAGTGAGCGTCGCGTAATCTAAAATCACATCTGGTAGCTCTCCATTTACATCTGGGCGACTAGCAAGTGTGAGCGTATCAGCCAGCACCATGCGACCTTCAGCATCAGTATGCACAATCTCTATGGTCATGCCATTGAGTGCGGCCACCACGTCATTTTGTTTGTAAGCGAGCGGGCCGATATGATTTTGCGCAATCGCCAGCCAGCAATCCAATTTCACTTCCAGTTTCATCTGCGTGGCAGCTAGTAAAATTCCCAGCGCCACCGCGCTGCCGTTCATGTCTTCGTGCATGCCTTGCATATATTTAGCGGGTTTTAGGTTATGCCCACCCGTGTCAAAACAAATACCTTTGCCGACTAATGCGATATTTTTCTTGGAAGACTTTTGTTTGTTATTTGGGGGCGTATAAGTTAAATGCACAATCGCCGCATCCATCGGCTCGCTGCCTTGCCCTACGGCATAAAATGCGCCTGCTCCCATTCTTTTGAGCTTAGGCATATCGAATTCTTCGTGCTGCCAGCCATGTTCTTTGGCTAATTCTTTTACTTTTTCGCGGTAAATTGTTGGCGTTAATTCATTTGGTGGCAACATGGTGAGACTGCGACACAGCGTATTCCCTGCCACGCGTGCGTTCACATAATTGTAATCATGAGCAGCCTTAAAACCATAAATACTAATTTCTTTCAATGGCTTATACTTTTTATCTTTTTTTCTACTAGGCAATTCGGCTGCATTTACCATCGTCACATAATAGGCCGCGCACGCATTGACTTCTTTAGTCGCTTCATCGCCAAATATACAAATCGCAATGTTGTCTGCCTGTTCGTCCAACAGCGGCTTTACTGCCTTGCGTAGCAAAGTATGTTTTTGAAACATAGTCAATTTTTCGCCCAGCACGACGAAACTCGCCAGCCCACCATTAGGCAGCTCAATAGTCATTGGGCTTTTGCGGAGGTCTTTGAACTCACTTTTGCTGCGTTTAAGTTTATTATCGAGTATTTTGGCAAAAGGAAGGCTT
This sequence comes from Methylotenera oryzisoli, assembly GCA_945907735.1. Classification (GTDB taxonomy): domain Bacteria; phylum Pseudomonadota; class Gammaproteobacteria; order Burkholderiales; family Methylophilaceae; genus Methylotenera_A; species Methylotenera_A oryzisoli_B. Next base: position 135,432 of record CAMDTL010000002.1, on the reverse strand, counting down.
TTTTCTGTTTTTTCATTCAACACTAAAAGTACATGCCTTTCAGAAGATAATGACTTATCACTGCCAATCTCTGCATATTGTGTTAATTTTAACGCCATTTAATTGCCCCGAATTCTTATATAAAATGTAAGACGCACCTAGTAAATCCGCATTGCTTTGCTTATCATAACTACGTTTTAACTTGACCAAAACGCCCAAAAAAGCCACACTACAGGCTTTAAGCATGTTCTTTATAGAACATACTAATTCACGTTTAGCTGCAGCGCTAAGTCTAAATTATACGCGCAGCAATCGTACTCTTGGTATTAACGCGCATGTTTGCGCGATGGAGAAATCTCACGCATGGCAATGAATCAACAAACTGGTTTACTTGAAACGGACGCGCAAGAAACGCAAGAATGGTTGGACGCGCTCAGTTCTGTGATCGAGAACGAAGGCACAGAGCGCGCGCACTTTTTGCTAGAAGCAATGATAGATCAAGCGCGACGCTCGGGCAGCAATTTGCCTTACAACGCAACCACTGCTTACGTTAATACCATTCCGACCCATTTGCAGCAACGCTTGCCTGGCGATCCAGAAATGGAGCGCAGAATCAGAGCTTTAGTGCGCTGGAACGCCGTGATGACGGTGTTGCGTGGCAATGAAAAATCGCCTGGCGTAGGTGGGCACATTGCCAGCTTTCAATCAGCAGCAACCTTGTATGATACTGGCTTTAACTATTTTTTTAGAGCGCCAAATGAAAGTTTCGGCGGCGATTGCGTGTATTTTCAAGGCCACTCATCGCCTGGTGTGTATGCGCGAGCTTTTTTAGAAAGCAGAATTACTGAAGATCAATTATCAAACTTCCGCCAAGAAACGGGCGGCAAGGGTTTGTCGAGCTATCCACATCCGTGGTTAATGCCCGATTTTTGGCAGTTCCCTACCGTGTCGATGGGCCTAGGCCCAATTCAAGGCATTTACCAAGCGCGGTTTTTAAAATATCTGCATGATCGCGGCATTGCTGACACCAGCGACCGTAAAGTGTGGGTGTTCTGTGGTGATGGCGAAATGGATGAGCCTGAATCGTTAGGCGCGATTTCATTAGCTGCGCGCGAAAAATTAGATAACTTAATTTTTGTGATCAACTGTAATTTACAACGGCTAGACGGCCCAGTGCGTGGCAACGGCAAGATTATTCAAGAATTAGAATCTGACTTTAGGGGTAGCGGTTGGAACGTGCTGAAAGTGATTTGGGGCTCATATTGGGACCCATTATTGGCGATGGATAAAGACGGCTTGCTTAAAAAACGCATGGAAGAATGCGTAGACGGCGAATACCAAAACTTTAAAGCCAAAGGTGGCGCTTACACACGTGAGCATTTTTTTGGCAAATATCCCGAGCTAAAAGAAATGGTGGCAGCGATGAGCGACCAAGATATTTGGCGCCTCAACCGTGGCGGACACGATCCGCATAAAGTGTTTGCAGCTTATCACGCCGCGGTGAACCACAAAGACCAGCCAACCGTCATTTTAGCCAAAACCGTTAAAGGCTATGGCATGGGTGAAGCGGGTGAAGGTCAAAATATTACTCATCAGCAAAAAAGCATGGATATTGAGTCGCTGAAAAAATTCCGCGACCGTTTTGATTTGCCGATCTCAGATGAACAAGTCGAAAGTTTAAGTTTTTATAAGCCTGCTGACGATAGCCCAGAAATGAAATATATGGCTGGACGCCGCACCGACATGGGTGGTTTTGTGCCGCAACGTCGCCGCAAAGGCAACGCGTTAAAAATACCTGAGCTTTCTGCGTTTGAGAATATGTTGGTGAGCACGGGCGAGCGTGAAATCTCTACCACCATGGCATTTGTGCGTATCCTTTCTACCTTAGTGCGCGATAAAGAAATTGGTAAGTTTGTGGTGCCGATTGTGCCAGATGAAGCCCGTACTTTTGGCATGGAAGGCATGTTCCGCCAACTCGGCATTTACGCCAGCCAAGGCCAATTGTACGAGCCGATGGATTCTGACCAGGTGATGTATTACAAAGAGCAAAAAGATGGTCAAATTTTAGAAGAAGGCATCAACGAAGCGGGTTCATTCTCTAGCTGGATAGCGGCTGCGACGTCATACTCCGTTACGGGTGTGCAGATGATTCCGTTCTACATTTTCTACTCCATGTTTGGCTTTCAGCGCATTGGCGATTTAGCTTGGGCGGCTGGCGATTCGCGTTGTCGCGGCTTTTTGCTGGGCGCAACCGCTGGCCGAACCACCTTAAATGGCGAAGGTTTGCAGCACGAAGACGGACACAGCCACTTGATGTCGGCAACCATTCCAAACTGCATTTCGTACGACCCGACTTTTGCTTATGAGTTAGCGGTGATCATCCAAGAAGGTTTGCGCCGTATGGTGCAAAACCAAGAAGATGTGTATTACTACATCACGCTAATGAATGAAAATTACACGCACCCTGCACTGCCAGCGAGCGCGGAGCAAGGCATTTTAAAAGGCTTATATAGCTTTAGAAAATCTAAAAAAGCACAAGTACAATTGATGGGTTCTGGCGTAATTTTACGCGAAGTGATTGCAGCGGCGGAATTGCTTGAGAAAGATTGGGGCATTACCGCCGATATTTGGAGCGCGACCAGCTTCACTGAGTTACGCCGCGAAGGCTTAGATTGCGAGCGCTGGAACATGCTCAACCCAGAAAAACCGCAAAAAGTGAACTATGTTGCACAATGCTTAAAAGACGCGAACGGCCCTGTAATTGCCTCGACCGATTACATGAAAAGCTTTGCAGAGCAAATTCAACGCTTTGTGCCGAACAAATTTGTGGCACTTGGCACAGATGGTTTCGGCCGTTCTGACAGCCGTGAAGCGTTGCGCGACTTTTTTGAGGTGAACAGATATTATGTGGTGGTAGCCGCGCTGAAAGCTTTAAGCGACGAAGGAAAATTACCTGTAGCCAAAGTAGCGGAAGCAGTTAAAAAGTATCAATTAAATGGCAATAAACCCAACCCAACTAGCGTTTAAGGGCATTTACACATGGCATTAAAAGACGTACTCGTCCCCGATATTGGCAATTTCGATTCTGTCGATGTCATCGAAGTGTTGGTGAAAATGGGCGACACCATCGCTGCAGACGAATCTTTGCTTACGGTAGAATCCGACAAAGCTTCGATGGATATTCCCGCGCCGTTTGCGGGCGTGGTAAAAACAGTTAAAATCAAAGTGGGCGACAAAATCGCGCAAGGGCATTTAATTTTAACACTGGAAGCCGCCGAAACAGCATCGCCAGCAGTTGCGCCGACACTGGCTGCCAGCCCCGCTCCTGCAAAGCATGGGCAAACACCAAAAGCAGAAATTCCAGCACCGAGTCGCCCAGTGCCCGCGCCTGCACAAAAAATTCAACCTACGCACCAACCTTTGCCTGTGGGCGAAAGTGCAGTGATAAATGGCGGAAAAACTTCACATGCCAGCCCATCGGTGCGTAAATTTGCGCGCGAGTTAGGTGTCAATTTAAGCATGCTGCAAGGCAGCGCAGCAAAAAACAGAATTACCCAAGCCGATGTGCAAGCCTATGTTAAAAATGAGCTGGCCAAACCGCGTAGCGAGAACATGGGTGTAGGCTTAGGCAGCTTGGCCACCCTGCCGATGCCAGTGATTGATTTTAGCCAATTTGGTGAAATTGAAACCAAGCCGCTATCACGCATTAAAAAAATATCGGGTGCCAACTTACACCGCAATTGGGTCACCGCACCGCACGTCACACAGTTTGACGAGGCCGACATTACCGACTTAGAGGAATTTAGAAAATCCATGTCGAAAGATGCCGAAAAGCGCGGCATTAAGCTTACTTTACTCGCGTTTTTAATCAAAGCTTCGGTGAATGCACTAAAGGCTTATCCCAACTTTAATTCTTCGCTCGCCCCCGATGGCGATAGCTTGATCATGAAAAATTACTACAACGTTGGCTTTGCCTGCGATACGCCAGATGGCCTTGTAGTACCCGTGGTGAAAGATGTGCAAAGCAAAGACGTGCTCGCAATTGCGGCTGATTTGGGCGAACTCTCAATAAAAGCGCGCGAACGCAAGCTTAAAATTGAAGAAATGCAAGGCGGCTGCTTTACCATTTCCAGCCTCGGCGGCATTGGCGGCACCATGTTTACGCCGATTATTAATTGCCCAGAAGTGGCAATTTTAGGCGTTTCTAGGTCATCTATGCAGCCAGTTTATAATAAAGAAACTGATAGTTTTGAACCACGCTTAATCTTGCCGCTTTCGCTTTCTTACGATCACCGCGTCGTCGATGGCGCGGATGGCGCGCGCTTCACCAGCCATATGCGCATGATGCTGTCCGATGTACGTCGCTTACTACTTTAAGGTTTTTGCATGAGTAATTTAGTTGAAGTTTTAGTGCCGGATATTGGCAATTTTGACAGCGTTGATGTCATTGAAGTGTTGGTGAAAGCGGGCGATAGCATCGCCAAAGAAGATTCGCTGATTACGGTGGAATCTGACAAAGCGTCGATGGATATTCCTGCGGCGCAAGCTGGCGTGGTGAAAGAAGTGAAAGTGAAAGTAGGCGATAAAATTGCCAAAGGCTCGCTGATTTTATTGTTGAAAGCGGCAAATACCACAAACGTATCTTTACCAGAATCTAAAAAAGAACCAAAAACATCCGCCCTGCAACCCGCACCGATATTGACTACAAAGGCATTCAGTTCAGATAAAAATAGTGATCTTTCGACGCAAGTAATCGTACTTGGCAGCGGTCCTGGCGGCTACACAGCAGCGTTCCGCGCAGCTGATTTAGGTTTAAAAGTCGTATTAATCGAGCGCTATGCCACACTGGGCGGCGTATGTTTAAACGTCGGCTGCATTCCGTCTAAAGCTTTATTACACACCGCAAAAGTCATCACCGAGGCCGAAGAAACCGCGCAATATGGTGTGAATTTTAGCAAGCCAAATATTGATTTAGTTGCCTTAAAAAGCTGGAAAAATAACGACGTCGTCGGAAAGCTCACTGGCGGCTTGGCACAAATGGCGCAACAGCGCGGCGTGACGGTGATGGAAGGCCTAGGCAAATTCACTAGCTCAAATCAAATAGCCGTAACCGCGGCTGACGGCAAAATTACCAGCATTGGCTTTGAAAACGCTATTATTGCCGCTGGCTCACAAGCGACTAAATTCCCGAATGCCCCTGCAGACGAACGCATTATGGATTCGACTGGCGCACTCAAATTGGACGATATTCCCAAAAAATTATTGGTGATTGGCGGCGGCATTATTGGATTGGAAATGGGCACAGTGTATGACGCACTGGGCAGCAAAGTCAGCGTGGTGGAATTTATGGACGGCCTCATAATGGGTTGCGACCGTGATTTAGTACGCCCCTTGCAGAAGCGTATGGATAAACGTTTTGAGTCCATCATGCTTTCAACCAAAGTGAGTAAAATGGAAGCCAAAAAAGACGGTATTCATGTCTCTTTTGAAGGCGAAGCAGCGCCTAAAGCAGTGCAAGTTTACGACCGTGTGTTAGTTTCCATTGGGCGCAAACCCAATGGAAAAAACATCGGTGCTGAAAATGCTGGCGTTGCGGTGGACGAGCTCGGCTTTATCGGTGTGGATAAGCAAATGCGCACCAACGTCAATCATATTTTTGCGATTGGCGATATTGTCGGCCAGCCCATGTTGGCGCACAAAGCCACGCATGAAGGCAAAGTGGCGGCCGAAGTAATTGCAGGCCATAAAGTAGAATTTCAAGCCTTAGCAATTCCATCCGTCGCCTATACCGACCCAGAAATCGCTTGGGCGGGCATCACGGAAATAGAAGCTAAAGCCAAAAATATTGCGATTGAAAAAGCGTCATTCCCGTGGGCAGCCAGCGGCCGTGCGCTCGCTAATGGACGTACAGACGGCACTACCAAACTGATATTCGACAAAACCACGCACCGCTTAATTGGCGCCGGCATTGTGGGTTCCAACGCGGGAGAATTGCTGGCAGAAGCCGTGTTGGCGATTGAAATGGGTGCTGATGCACACGATTTAGGCTTGACGATTCACGCGCATCCAACATTATCAGAAACCATTGCTTTTGCTGCGGAGATGAAAGAAGGGTCGATTACCGACCTTTACATCAAAAAGCGCTAAAACTTATTCACAAACCGTAGGCACTAAATCTGTACCCACAAACTCTGGTTTAATTTCGTGCAATGCTAACGCAGTATCAGCGCCAACTGCTTTAATCAGCAAACTGCTTAACGATTTTCCTGGGCTACGCAAAGCCTTGGTTGCGCCTTTTACGCCTTTTGCCCGCAAACCTCTTAACAATGCACTAGCCAATTGTTCATCTTGAAACAAGCCAAATGAAATGGCATTGCGCCATTGCGAATCTTGTACAATAAAAATCTCTTCCAAGCCCAGCGCTTTAATTTCGGCCGCTTTTTCTTGCGCCAAGCGCTCCGTTTTTAGCGGCGGATAATACACCCAAAAACGCCTATCTTCTTGCACAATGGCTTCTTGATTCACCACGCTTTGCAACCCCAGCCGCACCAACACCAGTTGCGCTGCAGGTAAATTAGTTTGGGTAAAATTGCCCCATTTATAGCAATTGGTGACGGCTAGCACCATCGGCACCTCCGGCTTTGGCACAGGCAACGCTTTTTTAGGCATCGCGACCAACTCATTTTCGCTTAATATTTTTAATTTTTCTGGTAGAATCGATCGATCCGCAGCCACTGGCTTGGGCAGCAGTACATCCATATTAAAATAAACCAATAAGCCCGCGTTGAGCAATACCAACAAACATCCCAACAATTTCATGCGTTCGCTTTCCCTATTCTTTGGCCAACAAAACTAAACCTTGCAAAACAAGGTTGTCCGTAATGATAATCTGTTTTACATCTAGGTTTAAAGCTTGTGCAATGTTATGCGCGTCACCACCGCTAATCAGCAGCTTTGGCAGCCAGCCGCTCTCTTTTTCCAGCCGTTTTAACATTAAATGAATGGCCCCAGCAACCGCATTTAAGCAGCCAGCAGTTACTGCATCTTGCGTATTGATAGGAAAATTTATCATAGAAACACCGACAGAATCCGCATGGATATTGACCTGCATGGCATGTTGATTTAAAGATTCATGCATCAAATATAAGCCTGGCATAATCGTACCGCCTAAAAACTCGCCTTTGCCGTTCAGCACATCGATGGTAATTGCCGTGCCCGCATTCACCACCACTGTGGCGTGCTTGGTAATGTGCCAAGCCCCTACCAGCGCGGCCCAACGGTCGGTGCCTAATGTCGGCTCATATCGATTTATTACGCCGCCAGCTTGCTCAATCACCTTCATAAAATGCGGCGCTAACGGTGCTAATAATTGCGCCATTTGTTGCGCAATTGCATCGCCCGCCACGTTAGAAATAATGACTTTTTGCGCCTGCTTAACTGGAAACTTGGCACTGGCAATAGCTGCATTTAAGCAAATTTGCATGGGCGATAGTCTTCCATCATCGCCCGCCAACGCCCATTTGGTGCGGGTGTTGCCAATATCAATCACTAACAACATAATGCATGCCTTTCAAACTAAGCCTCTTAAACTAAGCTCTCCTGCAGAAAATCGCTGTAGTCCAAGCGCCGTTTCTACCAACAAAATGCCGTCATCCGCCACGCCTTTTACCAAACCTTGCACATCCGTTCCATTGGGCAACAACATGCGTACCGGCTTGTTTTCATAAGCATGATAACGCAGCCATTCATCGCGCAAGCCAATAAATCCATGTGTTTCAAAGCCACTCAACACCTCAGCCAAGCGCTTTAATAACACGCCTAACAACATACTTTGATTGATTGCTTGTTTAGCAACACTAGCCAAATCAATTGCAGGCTGGTCTATGCTTTCCAGCACGTTGTTTGGTAAGTTCAAATTAAAACCAATGCCTATCACCGCTACGCTTGGGCCTTCTAAATCACCCTGCAATTCGATCAAAATGCCCGCCAATTTTTTGCCATCAACTAATACATCATTCGGCCATTTTAATTGCGCATGGCTCACACCCAAACTACTGAGTGCGCGAATTAGTGCTACGCCCACCGCCAAACTTAAGCCTGAAAGCGCCGCTGCGCCACATTGAAAACGCCACAATAACGAAAAAGTTAAACTCGCACCCAGTTGCGAAACCCATGTGCGTCCGCGCCTGCCTTTGCCATGCGTTTGCACATGCGCCGCCACGCAAGTGGCATGGGCAAACCTTTTTTGCTGCATCAAGTAAGCATTAGTCGAAGTTACTTCATCTAAAATTTGTAAATCAAACCAAGCGCGCTGCTCGCCTATCGATTTAATGACTTCATTTTTGTCTAAAAAATCAATGGCTTGTGGCAATTTATAACCACGGCCGCGCACAGAAAAAATCTCAACGCCTAAGCTTTCTGCATGTTGAACTGCGTTCCAAATCGTCGCCCGCGTCACTTTAAAACGCTGCGCCAAGGTCTCACCAGAGTGAAATTGACCGTCGGCAAGCACATGTAAAACGGGAAATGTAAGCGTACTCATATTAGCTCAAGTTTAACATAGAGCTACTTTCCCACACACGCCATCATTCAGACGAAGTGGTTTAAGCTGGCAATTTGCACTACAATACTCCAGACAATAGCTATCAGTCGGTAAGCGGTGGTGCAAGGATTGTGGATAATTACAGTGAGACAAAAAACTCACTGAGATAGTGCATCAAAGATTGAAACAAAAACAGGGCAGCGCTGTTCAACTGCAGATGAAAATTTCATCGCTACTCAGGAGTTAAGCCTTTGCGGGAAAATATTGCGTCGTATTATTAATGCGACTGCCGTTAATGGAGTCGCCAGTGCGCATAGACTCAGATTTGCTAATTTCATCCCACACCTCTCTTAATTCACTCAACAATTTCAGCACTTCGTGTCTTGATCGGCTAATTGGTGGCTAGGCTATGTTTGCAACTGCGTGGTAAAAATGCTTTTAATCAGCATTTTTAATTTTTCAGGTAAAGCTAAATTTGTATTTGTCACAATTCCGTCATAAAAACCTTATACAATCCTCACTAAATGTTGTAGACGGCTTTCACAATGGCTCGTTAATGTGACTACAGTACATTTATTTACTTACATGGAGATTTCAATGCACACTAAGTTTGTTAAATCATTCACTGTAGCGACGCTATTAGCGGCTACATTCAATAGCCACACTGCAGTTGCTGCAGATAAAATCATCAAAATTGATGGCTCAAGCACGGTTTACCCAATTACCGAGGCTGTTGCAGAAGAGTTTCAAAAATCAACAAAAATAAAAGTAACTGTGGGCGAATCTGGCACGGGTGGCGGCTTTAAAAAGTTCTGCCGTGGTGAGATCGATATTTCTGACGCATCACGCCCTATCTCACAAAAAGAGATGGATGCTTGTAAAGAAGCAGGCATTCAATACATTGAGTTACCCATTGCCTATGATGCCTTAACGGTTGTGGTAAATAACAAAAATGATTGGGTAAAAAGTCTTTCAGCAGCTGATTTGAAAAAAATCTGGGCTCCAGGCTCTAGCGTTAAAAACTGGAAAGAGCTAAACCCTGCCTATCCTGACAAAAAAATGGGCTTATACGGTCCAGGTACTGCATCTGGTACATTTGACTACTTCTCTGAGGCCATCAACGGCAAAGCAAAAGCGCATCGCACCGATTACACCCCATCAGAAGATGACAATGTGTTAGTGCAAGGCGTATCTGGCAACGAAGGTGGCTTAGCTTACTTTGGTTATGCTTATTACGAAGAAAATAAAGACAAATTGAGAGCTATTCCAATCTCAGCTAAAGCAGGTTCGCCAGCTATTATGCCTTCGCCTGAAGCGGTAATGAACGGCACTTACCAACCGCTGTCACGTCCTTTGTTTATCTACGTGAATGCAACTGCTGCTGCTTTCAAACCAGAGGTCAAAGCGTTTGTGAATTTCTACTTAGAGAACGCACCTGCGCTAGTTAAAGAAGTTAAATATGTGCCACTACCACCAGAAGATTACACTGCGGTAAAAGCACACTACAAGGCCATGAAACCAGGTACTGGCTTTAATGGCACCCCTGAAGTAGGTATTAAAATTACTGACCTGCTAGACAGAATCAAGTAATTGTTAGCGGAAAGGGAGTGGTTTTACCACTCCCTTTTTGTTTGATCTTAATTTATCAATACAGGCACATATCTATGCCTAAATTTTCGGCTACAATAAGCGGGTCTCGTCACCATGAATACGGCAACCACAATGCTCGAACAGTCTATTAATTTAACCATTAGTCCAAGGCTCGCTAAAAATATACGCAGAAATATCAAAGAGCGCATCATTGAATTCATGTTAATGTTGGCGGCACTTTCTGCTGTTTTCACCACATTGTCTATCGTTGGCGTGTTGCTTTACGAATCACTCAGCTTTTTTAAAACCGTCTCGGTGGTTGATTTTTTTACCGACACGCAATGGACGCCATTATTTGAAGATGCCCACTACGGTATTTTGCCGCTAGTTTCTGGCACACTCACCACCTCGGCAGTGGCGCTGGCAGTGACTATTCCTATCGGCACTATCGCCGCGATTTACTTATCAGAATTCGCCTCACACAAAACACGTGAAATTGTAAAGCCCATACTCGAGTTGCTGGTAGGCGTGCCAACCATTGTGTTTGGCTATTTTGCGCTATTATTTTTAACACCCATTTTACAAAAAATATTTCCCGATTTACCAGGCTTTAATATGCTCAGCGCGGGCATTGTGATGGGCATTATGATTGTGCCCTACATTGCCTCCGTGGCCGAAGATGCCATGCGCGCCGTGCCCATGAGCATGCGCGAAGGCAGTTATGCTATGGGTGCCACACGTTTTCAAACCGCCGTGCGCGTGGTTACACCAGCCGCTATTTCTGGCATTGTGGCCGCTTATATTCTAGGCATCTCACGCGCGGTGGGCGAAACCATGGTGGTGGCTGTAGCTGCGGGTCAGCAACCTATTGTGAGCTTTAATCCGATGGAAAGCGCCGCCACCATTACTGCATTTATTGTACAAGTGGCGATGGGCGATTTACCGCACGGCAGCATTGGCTACCAAAGTATTTTTGCCGCAGGTTTAGTGCTGCTAATGATGACTTTGTGCTTCAATATTTTAGGTCACATGTTACGCAAAAAGTATCACGAGCGATATTAATGATGAGCACCAATATGACAACTGAAACGCCACCAGCACCAGCCTCGGCATTAAAAAACTTAGGCGAAGTGCGCGCCATGATTAAGCGCCACAAACTTAACGACTATATGTTCTCGCTCATTGGTTTACTGGCGCTCACGCTTGCACTGCTTACGCTACTCACCCTATTTACCGATTTAGTGATGGATGGTTATCAGCGTTTTAATATGGAGTTTTTGACAGAGTTTCCGTCACGCCGCGCCGCGCATGCTGGCCTGCTATCGGCGTGGGTAGGCTCTGCATTGGTGATGCTGGTCACCTTTCTGGTAGCCGTGCCCATGGGCGTAGCGGCTGGCTTATATTTGGAAGAGTACGCGCCAAAAAATTGGTTCTCGGACCTCATTGAAATCAATGTCACTAATCTTGCAGGCGTGCCATCAATTGTCTATGGCCTATTAGCCTTAGGTTTGTTTGTGTATATTCTAGATTTAGGCCAAAGCATCCTCACCGCGGGCTTAACCTTGGGTTTGTTGATATTGCCGATTGTGATTGTTTCAACCCGTGAGTCCATCCGCGCTATTCCAATCGCCATACGCGAAGCGGCTTATGCGGTTGGCGCAACCAAATGGCAAGTGGTGTACGACCACGTATTAAAATATTCTTACGGCGGAATTTTAACTGGCGTGATTATCGGCATGGCGCGCGCGCTGGGCGAGACAGCACCGATTATCACCATAGGTGCGCTCACCTTTATCGCCTTTCTACCACCAACTCCAGTAACTGATGTCGCACCTTTCATCAATTTTGAGTGGTTAAGTTCAGGCTTTACCGTGTTGCCGATTCAAATGTTTAATTGGCTATCACGCCCCGATCACGCTTTCCATATCAACGCTGCTGCAACTGGTGCGATTATTATTGTAGTAACGCTACTGATGAACGGCACGGCAATTTATTTACGTTATAAAATTCGCAAGAATATTAAGTGGTAGCAAATATATAGGACCAAAATGATTAAGCCAACCACCCCCATTAAAGCCGAATCTCGCAACCTTAACTTTTTTTATAATGGTGGCAACCACGCGCTTAAAAGTGTGAGCATGCCGCTGTATGAAAATAAAATCACCGCACTGATTGGCCCCTCAGGCTGCGGGAAATCGACATTTTTGCGCTGCTTTAACCGTATGCATGACCTTTACCCTGGCAATAAATACCAAGGGGAAATTGTGATGCATCCAGATAACACCAATATTTTAGAGCAAGGGGTTGACCCGATTGAAGTGCGCATGCGTATTAGCATGGTGTTTCAAAAGCCCAACCCTTTTCCTAAGTCTATTTATGAAAATGTGGCTTATGGCTTGCGCGTGCGTGGCGAAAATAACAAACGCATGTTGGATGACAAAGTGGAAGAGGCATTAAAAGGCGCGGCTTTGTGGAACGAAGCAAAAGACAGATTACAAGATTTAGCCTTTAATTTATCTGGCGGACAGCAGCAACGTTTATGCATTGCGCGCGCGCTGGCGACTGACCCAGAGATTATGTTATTTGACGAACCGACATCGGCACTAGACCCGATTGCCACTGCCAATATTGAAGAGCTGATGAGTGAGCTTAAGCAAAAACTAACGATTTTAGTGGTGACGCACAACATGCAGCAAGCCGCGCGGGTATCCGACTACACCGCTTATATGTACCTTGGCGAGCTGATGGAATATGACGACACCAATACTATCTTTACCCGTCCTAGCCGCAAAGAAACAGAAGACTACATTACTGGAAAATTCGGTTAATTCAATTGCCAAAAATAAGGAAATAGCATGCAATCTGAACATATTTTTAAACAATACGATGCCGAGCTTGAAGCGGTGCGCGCCAAGGTGCTAGAGATGGGCGCGCTGGTAGAACAGCAAATTGTGGACGCGTTGGAAGCTTTAATTAACGCAAATCCAAAGCTTGCTAAAACTGTCATCAAAAAAGATCATCTGGTGAATGCACTGGAAGTGCAAGTGGATGAAGATTGCAGCCATATTATTGCGCGGCGCCAGCCAACCGCAGGCGATTTGCGCATGGTACTGATGATGATTAAAACCATTACCGACCTTGAGCGCATTGGCGATGAAGCCACTAAAATCGCACGCTTTGCATTAAAAACTTACGAAACTGATCGCGCGTGGTCACCACGTTTTGCTGAAATTAAAGCCATGGCCAATTTAACGCGCGATATGTTGCACATGGCTTTAGATGCTTTTGCCCGTTCAGAGGTCACCCAAGTGCTTGAAATTGCACACATGGACGAAGAAGTCGATGCGCAATATCAAATGACCATTCGTCAGCTGATTACTTTTATGCTGGAAGACCCACGCACCATTACCATGGCGCTAGAAGTGTTATTTATGTCGAAAGCGATTGAGCGCATTGGCGACCACGCCAAAAATATCTCGGAATATGTGGTCTATATGGTGAAAGGCAAAGACGTGCGCCATATCAGCATGGAAAAGATGGAGCAAGAAACCGCGCTAGATTAAGTGGTTTTTAAGATCCCTTAGACTCAATTATTCTAAATAATATGCTCTGGAAGCCTCATGGATATCGGCTTGCATGACGCCTGTTTTTTTAGCAATTATTTCCGCATAAAATCTCAGCATGCGTTCTGCTTGCGTAGTTGCCGACCAGTTGCTGTGCACATACGCTCTCGCCCGTTCGCCCAAATGTTCGCGATGTACTGGATTGACAAGTAAAGCATGCACCTGATGCGCAAACTCCGTTTCGTCATCAGCGGCAATCATGGCGCCTTCCCCCTCAACCAATATCGACGCGGTTCCCAGCTCGGCAATTGCCACCACGGGCGTGCCTTGCGCCATTGCTTCAAGTAATACTAGGCCTTGCGTTTCACTTTTGGAGGCAAACACAAAAATATCCGCCGCTTTGTAGCATGCGTTTAATTCGGTATTTCTATCTAAATAACCAATAAATTTCACGTTTTTTTGTATGTCCAGTGTTGTTACCAGCGCACGTAAACTCGGCTCGGCGGGTCCTTCTCCAGTAATCAACAATAAAATTTCTGGTATTTTTTCACTTAATAATTTGGTCACTCTGACTAAAAAATCAATATTTTTTTCAAAGGCCACGCGCCCGACATACAGCAAGGTTGGCCGATTTTGCGCAATGTCCTGTTTTGCCCTAAACGCTTCGCCATCGGCCGCCTTAAAACTCATCGCTTGCAAACCAGTCGCTATCACTGCTGCTTGGCTATTGATGCCATAAGTGCGCAACACATCCAACATCGGTTGCGATGGTGAAACTATCGCATCTACTTGATTGCATTGTTTTTTTGAAATTAATCGTGCTAAGCCGCGCGCAGCAAATGTGGGAACCCATGGCAAATAATGATGCAGATAATCTTCAAAAAAGGTGTGATAGGTTTCGATCACGGGTATTTGTAATAGCCTGCCAAGTTTTAGGCCTGCGTAATGCGCAATAAATGGCGTATGTATATGAATAACATCAAATTTTTTTGCTTGTAATGCTGGCAATAAACGAAAAATTTCTCCATACTTCATCAAATAATCTTCTGGGTCAAAATAAATCGATCGTGCTGGCACACGCGTTATCCAGTCTTCGCCTATGGCTTCGTCTTTGCCATAATCTGGCGCAATTAAATGCACGCTGTGGCCTAGTTTTTGTAGCTGCTCGGTAAAGGTATTAATCGAGGTAGCAACGCCATTGACACGAGGAAAATAGACATCTGAAATAAGTAATATATTCATGTGGTTAGCTAGATTATTTAGAAGTCTCATGCTAACTTTTTAATGTGACAATTAAATGAAACTAGCAGTAAAATTTGCTTAACCGTCATCAAGCTATCATCAAACCTTCATTTAAATTTCATGCTGGCGTGTAACAGTACGCGCATGAAAAAACCTACTGTTAGCAAGCTGTTATGGTGCTTTCCTTTATGCACTTACGCGCTGGATGCCAATGCCTGGGGGTTATACAGCCATATTTTATTTGCGCAGTGGATGCTGGTCACCTCGCCGTTGCTAGACCCAAAAATTCTGCGCGCCATTAAAAAATTCCCAAAACTTGTTATGGCGGGCGCTTGCCTGCCAGATTTGGCCGTTATTTCTAAATCTTTCCACACCTCACACCAATGGGAAAAAGCTGAGTTGATGATTAAAAATGCACATTCGGAGCAAGAAATCGCCATCGCCATTGGCTATAGCAGCCACTTGTTTGTGGATGTCGTTGCGCACAACCACTTTGTACCTGCACACGAAGCTAAGTGGAGGAACGAATCCGTCGTGACGCATATCGCCTCTGAGTGGGCGATGGACGCGCATATTGCAAAACATATATCGCATTGTCCACATCATTTAATTTTGACGCATATTGATGCACTGAGTGCATTGCTCTCGCCTTGTTTTAACGTTTCTAAACGCCATGCAAAACGCAAATTACGCCAACTGGCTTGGGCCGATGCTTTGCTAAGAGTGAGTCAACTTTCTTCCATCATATTGCTAGCGCTAAAACTAAAAGACCGCGAGCTGCTTAAAAACTTTAATTATTACTTATCCAAAACCAGCTATGCGCTCACGCACTTTGAGCAATCTGTACAAGGCAATCGACCTAGTTGGGAGCCAGAGCTGAATCACTTAAATGCAGCGGAAATGGTTGCTTGGCGAGAGAAATGTTTAAACGAATTAAGCGCGCGTTTAGCCACACCTATCAAACTTTATCAAGCCAAAAAAGCCGCTTAAAATAAGGCAAAAGAAAACTGCGCAATTAAGTAACCAAGTGCCGCGCCCGCCATGACATCGCTTGGGTAATGCAAGCCTAAAATCACCCGCGACATGGCGACCATCACGATAAATGGCATCAAAATAATCGCCAATATTGGATAATAAAACATGGCCACTAAACCAAAGGCAACTGCATGTAAGGTGTGCCCAGAGGGAAAACTAAAATGATCTAACGGCCTGCCAACGACCCAAACATCTTGCCGCACTTGATAAGGGCGCGGGCGCTGCGTTTTTGTTTTCAGCCATTTATAAATCAGTGCGCCCGTCAGACCCACAATCGCCATGTGCAAAAATGGTTTCACGCCATCCATTTGTTGGGTCATTAAAATCACCAACATCAGCATGTACCAAAACATACCATCACCCAAGCGGCTAATCATGCGGAACCAATCGCGGATGATGCGGTTTTGATTGGTGTGGCTAAATGTCACGCACAGCGCGCTATCTAGCACCAGCATACGGCTAAAATAAAAACGCATTCTGTTTGACATTTGCACCTTCAACTACAATTGTTGATGCTAGCAGCATATCCGCCGAATATGACAAAATCATTAAACTAAAATGAAGTTTTTTTACTAAATTATTGATAAATAACAGTTTATACTGTTAATGCTGGCTAAATTTTAAATGAGATATAATCGTTAAATGCCCCAGTTAAAATTTTCTCTGCAAATCGCAAGTCAGCTTACAAATATTCCTGCACGCGTACTTTTTAAAAAGTGGGTGCAAGCTACGCTACGTGTGGAAACTGAGGTGACGATACGCATTGTGGATGAGGACGAGGCGCGTATTTTAAATAGCACCTATCGCGGAAAAGATTACGCAACCAATGTGCTGACTTTCCCACTGACTGAAACACCACATTTGATGGGCGATATTATTATTTGCGCACCCATTGTTGCGGCCGAAGCGCAATCTCAAAATATATCGCTACAAGCACATTTTGCGCATTTGACCGTGCATGGCGTGCTGCATCTGCACGGTTACGATCACGAAGATGAGTACCAAGCGGTGTTAATGGAATCTATCGAGATACAAATCTTGGCTAAATTAGGGTATGCTAATCCTTATCTCATTATATAGGGCGCCTACTAATGGCTTCCGACTCGGAAAAGTTAAGCAACAAACCTGGTTTACTAGAACGTCTAAGCGATTTTTTACTAAGAGAACCAGAGGATCGTGAACAACTGGTAGATCTGTTACACGGTGCCTACGAAAACAGTTTGATGGATGCAGACTCGCTGGCCATGATAGAGGGCGTGCTACAGGTGAGCGAGATGCAAGTGCGTGATATTATGATTCCGCGCTCACAAATGGACGTCATCGACATCACTGACCCACCTGCAACGTTTATCCCGCACGTCATCGAAACCGCCCACTCGCGCTTTCCTGTGATTGAAGACAACAAAAATGATGTGATAGGCGTTTTGCTGGCTAAAGACTTATTAAGGTACTACGCAGGCGAAGATTTTGAAGTGCGTGACATGCTACGCCCCGCTGTGTTTATTCCAGAAGCCAAGCGCTTAAACGTTTTATTAAAAGAATTTCGTAGCAATCGCAATCACATCGCCATCGTCGTAGATGAATATGGCGGCGTAGCAGGCATGGTCACCATTGAAGACGTGTTGGAGCAAATTGTTGGCGACATTGAAGATGAATACGATTACGACAAAGATGAAGACAATATCATCCAAAATGCTGAAGGAAATTATCGGGTCAAGGCACTCACCGAAATCGCTGACTTTAACGAAGCCGTTGGCACCAATTTTAGCGATGAAGAGTTCGGCACCATTGGTGGTTTAGTGGTGAATAAGTTTGGCCACCAGCCTAAGCGTGGTGATAGCGTGGTGATTAACAACTTAAGCGTTAGCGTGCTGCGTGCCGACAGTAGGCGCTTGCATTCCATTTTGGTTGAAGTCATTGCAGACGAGCCGTATCCGATTGAGGCTACATAAACGTTAATATGGATGCAGTGCCTTGCATGGACTAATTTTGGTTTCAAATCTCATCATGCTATATTTTAGTTAAGGCAATATTCTGGCAAGATTGATGAAAAAATGGATGTTGGTTGTTTCGCTTGTTACTGCCAGCCTGTTTGCTCATGGCAGCTACGCCGAAGAGGTGCCTAGCGAAAATGAGGCAGAAAATGCACACATTATGCCTTTGGTCACAGAAATCCCCACTGAAGAAAAAGCCTTTGCGGCGGTAATCAATCAATTTAATAAACAAAAAATTGTTGAGCTGCTGGGCGAGCCTGCCAAAGCCAATGACATAAAAGCCAAAGGCTCAGCTAAAGTGGTGGCGAGCATTTGGCATTACCACAATATTAATACTGATGAAAATGGCACTTACTACCCCACTACAGAGTTGGATTTTGTGGAGGATAAAGTGGTACAAGTAGTGTTTTTAAACAACGGCAGTAGCGAAGCCAATGATGGTGCCAGCAAAAAACATGCTGAGCCGCCGATGCCAGCAATGGAAAAGTTGGAAGAGATTCCAGCAGCTCACTAATCTAGCGAGTATGTCATTTAAAAAGGTGCCCTGTATTTTAAACCTAGGCGCTTTTTTTATTGTGCTAAGTTTAAATGATAAATAACACGCTACAATCGCGGGTCTTTTAACCAGCTTGCTACTTATGATTTTTAATAAAAAATACTTGCCTGCCCTACTCGCGCTTTTATTGGGCGCTGCCTCTGTGCTAGGTTTTGCGCCATACTACCTCTTTCCAATCCCCATGCTTGCCATTGCTGGTTTATGCTATTTATGGGCACAAACCAGAACGCCACAAGCCGCATGGATATTGGGATTCAGCTACGGGCTTGGTTTATATTGTGTCGGCATTTATTGGATATACATTAGCTTGCACGATTTTGGCGGCATGCCCTGGTGGTTTGCGAGTTTTTGCACCTTGTGCTTGTGCGCATTTATGGCACTATTTGTTGGCTGTGTGGGCTATTTCAGCAAAAAACTAGGCTGGATGTGGTTAAGCGCACCCGTGCTTTGGGGTTTATCCGATTGGATTCGTAGCTGGATTTTTACTGGCTTCCCCTGGCTAACCATGGGCTACAGCCAAGTGCCGCACAGCCCGCTGGCAGGCTATATGCCGCTGGTGGGCGTGTATGGCGCATCAGTGATCACAGTGTTTTTAGCTGGGCTCATCGCGCACTGGTTTGCAAAACCCAGCTTAATCTTTAAACGCAACAGCATTGCAGCCATGGTGTTTATCGTTATGCTTGGCCATGTGCTCAAAATGGTCGAATGGACAACGCCCATCGGCAAACCAATTTCCGTCGCGTTAGTACAAGGCAATATTTCGCAGCTAGATAAATGGTCGCCCGAAAAAGCACAAAGCACCATAGCCCAATATTTAAGTATGCTGCAAGCCAGCAAGGCCAACCTCATTATTTTGCCAGAAACCGCGCTACCCGTGATTTCCAGCCAACTGAATGCGTCCGTGAAAAACGCATTGATCGAATACGGCAAACAACATCCGCTCATCATCGGCACGGTGGAGTATAACGAAGACACGAGTGAGTATTTTAATAGCGCCATTAGCTTCAGCGATGCGCCCAACCAAGCCTACAAAAAAAATCATCTGGTACCGTTCGGTGAATTTATTCCGCTTAAGCAAGTATTTGGCTGGATTTACCGTGATTGGCTCAACATGCCCTTAAGCGATTTATCACGCGGCGGTGCGCAACAGCAGCCTATGCGTTTGGCAGGCCAAAAAATTGGCGTGAATATTTGTTACGAAGACGTATTTGGCGAAGAAATTATCCGCCAATTGCCGGCGGCAACACTGCTCGTCAACATCAGCAACGATGCATGGTATGGTCTATCGTATGCGGCAGATCAGCACATGCAGTTTTCGCAAGCACGCGCCTTAGAAACTGGTCGCCACCTGCTACGCGCCACCAATACTGGCGCCACCGCCAGCATCAATCAGCATGGTGATGTGCTGGCGCATGCACCGCACGATGTGCAAACTACGCTGAATGTGACCGCGCAAGGTTACACGGGCAGCACACCTTACGTGCGCTGGAGCAACTGGCCATTTATTGTGTTTTGTTTTGGTGTAATTGCTTTTGTGATTAGACGCAAAACGCTATAGCTTGCTAATAAAACAAGGTAAAATCTAGCCTTTCGCAAATAAAATCAAGCCAATGCAAACTTTTCAGCAAATCATATTGAACCTACAATCCTACTGGGACAAACAAGGCTGCGCCTTGCTACAACCTTACGATATGGAAGTAGGCGCAGGCACTTCGCACACGGCCACATTTTTGCGCTCGCTTGGCCCAGAGCCATGGAAAGCCGCTTACGTACAACCCAGCCGTCGCCCAAAAGATGGTCGCTATGGCGAGAATCCAAATCGTTTGCAACATTATTACCAATACCAAGTCGTGCTAAAACCCGCGCCAGCCAACATTTTAGAGCTGTATTTAGGCTCGCTAGAAGCACTGGGGTTTGACCTTAAAAAAAATGATATCCGCTTTGTAGAGGACGACTGGGAAAACCCAACCTTGGGTGCTTGGGGCTTGGGCTGGGAAGTATGGCTGAACGGCATGGAAGTCACTCAATTCACTTATTTTCAGCAAGTGGGCGGCATTAATTGCAAACCGATTACTGGCGAAATCACCTACGGCCTAGAGCGTCTCGCCATGTACTTGCAAGGCGTGGATAGTGTGTACGATTTGCAGTACTCAGAAAATGTGAAATACGGTGACGTGTTCCACCAAAACGAGGTCGAGCAATCAACCTATAACTTTGAACATAGCGATGTGGAGTTTTTACTGACTGCCTTTAATGCGCATGAAAAGCAGGCGCAGCATTTAGTTAAAGAAAAACTCGCACTACCAGCCTATGAACAAGTATTAAAAGCCGCGCATACCTTTAACCTGCTGGATGCGCGTGGCGCAATCAGTGTGACAGAACGCGCTGCTTATATTGGAAAAATCCGTAATATTGCGCGTAGCGTTGCTGCCAGTTACCTGGATAGCCGCGCCAGACTGGGCTTTCCGCTTGCGCCAAAAAATTGGGCAAATGAAGTGTTGGCAGAGTTAGAACGCAATAAGAAAATCGCTTAGCCGTCATTCCGACGTAAGTCGGAATCTAGCGACTTGAAAGACAAATAAAAGACACACGGATTCCGTGTCAAGCACGGAATGACGATAGAGAAAAATTAAATGACCATGCAAAATTTATTAGTAGAATTATTTGTAGAAGAACTACCGCCAAAGGCACTAAAAAAATTGGGCGAAGCGTTTTCTGGCGTGTTGTTTGAATCGCTTAAAACGCAAGGTTTAACGCTTGATAACGCCAGCGTGACTGCTTTTGCCACACCGCGCCGCTTGGCCGCACATCTGAGCTACGTAGTCGACCAAGCTGCTGATAAACAAATCTCGCAAAAACTGATGCCTATCAGTGTCGGCTTGGATGCTCATGGCAAAGCCACACCAGCCTTGGTTAAAAAACTGCAAAGTCTAGGTACTGACGAAAGCGCTGTAGCCAGCCTTAAAAATGACAATAACACCTTGTTTTTAGATGCCATGCAAGCCGGCGTAAAGCTGCCAGACGGCTTACAAAAAGCGGTAGATGAAGCCTTAGCCAAGCTGCCTATTCCTAAAGTGATGACTTATCAGTTGAAAGATGGCTGGACTAGCGTAAATTTTGTGCGCCCCGTACACGGTTTGGTGGCGTTGCATGGCAGTAGCCCCTTGGATGTTTCTGTACTGGGTTTAAAATCTGGCAACACCACACAAGGCCATCGTTTTGAATCCAAAAATTCTGTCATCACCATTAGTCATGCCGATAACTACGAGCAGCAATTGTTGGATGAAGGCGCAGTTATCGCCAGCTTTGCCGCCAGAAAATCTGAAATCGCCCGCCAATTAAACGCGGCGGCGGCTAAACAAAATCTTAAACCGATTGAAGATGATGCGTTGCTGGATGAAGTGACCGCTTTAGTTGAGCGCCCGAATGTGTTGCTTGGACAATTTGAAAAAGAGTTTTTGGAAGTGCCGCAGGAATGTTTAATTTTGACCATGAAGGCAAATCAAAAATATTTTCCACTGTTAGATGCCAACAGCAAGCTTACCAATAAATTTTTAATCGTTTCAAACATTAACCCAGCAGACCCAAGCGCGGTTATAGGTGGCAATGAACGGGTAGTACGTCCGCGTCTGGCCGATGCAAAATTCTTCTTTGACCAAGACCGCAAAAAAACACTGGAAAGCCGCGTAAGTAATTTAGATAAAGTGGTTTACCACAACAAACTGGGCAGTCAAGGTGAGCGTAATCAGCGCGTAATAGCGATTGCCAGTGAAATTGCCAGCCAGATTGGTGATGCAGGCTTAGTCGCTAAAGTTGAGTTGGCGGCGCGCTTATCCAAAACGGATTTAGTGACCGATATGGTGGGCGAATTCCCAGAGTTGCAAGGCATTATGGGGCGCTATTATGCTCAGCATGAAAAGCTAGATGATGAGATTGCTTTTGCAATTGAAGACCACTACAAACCACGTTTTGCCGGTGATGAGTTACCGCGCAACCAAGTGGCCATTTGCGTCGCGCTGGCAGATAAGCTAGAGACACTGGTTGGCTTATTCAGCATTGGCGAAAAACCTACTGGCGACAAAGACCCATTCGGCTTGCGGCGCCAATCGCTAGGTATTATTCGCATGCTAATTGAGGCAAAATTAGCGCTGCCGTTTAAACACTTAATTGATATTGCGCTTAATCAGTTTAAAGGTGAAATCACCGCATCTCAATCTATCCACGAATTCAGTTTTGATCGCTTGGCAGCAAATCTAAAAGACCAAGGTGCCACCCCACAAGAAGTGGATGCAGTACTTGCGCTTAACCCGACATTATTAAGCGAAATTCCTGCACGTTTAAGTGCGGTGCGCAGCTTTGCTAGCCTGTCAGAAGCCCCCGCCCTCGCCGCTGCCAACAAACGTGTCAGCAATATCTTGAAAAAAGCAGAAGGCGAAATCAAAACAGAAGTTAAAGCCAACTTATTGCAAGCACCTGCTGAAATCGCACTTAATAGCGCTTTAAATAAAGTAAAACCTGAAGCGGATAAGCTGTTCGAAAGCGGCGATTACACGGCCTCACTCAAATCTTTGGCGGCCTTGAAAGCGCCAGTAGATGACTTTTTTGATCATGTGATGGTAAATGCGGATGACGTTAATTTAAAAAATAATCGTTTGGCACTATTAAATCAACTGCATCAAGCGATGAACCGTGTGGCAGATTTGTCTAAACTGGCAAGTTAATGAATATATCTTTCTTTCGTCATTCCCGCGTAGGCGGGAATCCAGTTTAGGTGAAGTACAGGTAATGATAGCATATTGTTATAATACTAAAATGGGAAGTGACCTAGATTCCCGCCTACGCGGGAATGACGGAGCATAAAATATGAAACTGGTTATTTTAGATAGAGATGGTGTTATTAACCAAGACTCTGCCAATTTCATCAAAAATCCAAATGAGTGGATTCCGATCCCCGGCAGTCTGGAAGCGATTACGCTGCTCAATCAATCTGGCTTTCGCGTAGCGCTGGCAACCAACCAAAGCGGTATTGCGCGCGGTTTGTTTGATATGGCAACCTTGAATGCGATTCACGACAAAATGCATCGCGCGCTGGCGCAGATAGGTGGCCGTATAGATGCGATGTTTTATTGCCCGCACGCAGCAGATGACCACTGCGATTGCCGCAAACCCAAAACTGGCATGATAGAAGATATTGCGCGCAGATTTTTAGTGGATTTGAGCAGGGTCTATGCTGTAGGTGATTCCCTGCGTGATTTACAGGCTTACCATGATGCGGGCTGCAAGCCAGTATTGGTGCAGTCTGGCAAAGGCGAGGAAACACTCGCATCAGGCAGCTTGGCTGATAAAAAACTACCTGCAAACACCTTAATTTTTGCTAATCTGGCAGAGGCCGCGCTGCACATTATTGCTGAAGATTTGTAATGCTAAGTCTTATATTGTTTTCGCGCTCACTTTTGTTTTTGCTTGGCATGCTCGTCATCACACCCCTGTTCGCGCTGCTGGTCATTTTAATGTTCCCGTTCAGCAATATCGCACGCTGCCGCATGGCAAGCTATTGGGCGCTTGGCAGCTTATTTTGGCTAAAACTCACTTGCAATTTGGGTTTCGCAGTGCGTGGTCGCGAAAACATCCCCCATCAACCGTCCATCATCTTATGCAAACACCAATCGGCCTGGGAGACGATTGCGTTGCAAGTGATTTTTCCACCGCAAATTTGGGTGATGAAACGCGAGCTTTTATATATCCCCTTTTTAGGCTGGGCGTGGCTTGCGCTTTCAGCGATTCCCATTGACCGCAGCGCTGGACGCGAAGCACTTAAAAAACTGGTGACGCACGGCCAAGATAGATTGGCCAAAGGGCTGTGGGTGGTGATATTCCCTGAAGGCACGCGCATTACGCCTGGCGCGCGTGCCAAATATCACATTGGCGGCGCTTGGTTAGCCACCCATACACAAACCACAGTAGTGCCAGTGGCGCACAATGCAGGCTTATTTTGGCGCAAAAATGCCTTTATTAAAACGCCTGGCACAATTACTTTAAGCATAGGCAAGCCGATTGAAACTGCGGGTTTAAAAACTGACGCACTCAACCAGCAAGTGGAAGATTGGATTGAGGCCGAGATGCTTAAACTATAGTGAAAGTCTTTAGCACTGTGACTGTGCAAACTTTAACACTTGCAACTGGCGAGACGATTTCGTATCTGTTAGAACATCGTCCACGCCGCACCGTAGGCTTAAAAATCACAGCAGATGGCTTGGTGGTGCACGCGCCCAAACGCATATTTGAATTTCAGCTCAATCAAATCTTGCAAGAAAAATCACACTGGATTCTCAACAAATTAAGCCAGCGCGAAGCGAATCACGTTGAAAAAATTCAGTGGATTGATGGCGAGCATTTGCTGTATTTGGGCAACGATATTCAACTCAGCATATCACCCAATCACCGCAATAAAAAGCCTGTTTTTGATGAAAATAAACTAAAAATAACTGCCCTGCAACCGCAAGGACTGTCCCCGCAGAATATACCAGCCAAAGCTGGTTATTCATGCGTGAAGCCCAATATCCATACGAGTTTCAGCCGCATGATAATTCAGTGGTATAAGCAGCAGGCAAAGTTAGATTTTAGTCGTAGGTTGGAAATTTTAGCCGCGAAAATAGGCGTGGAAACGCCGCCGCTTACACTCTCCAACGCGCAATCGCGCTGGGGAAGTTGCAATAGTCGGGGCGAGGTGCGATTGAGCTGGCGCTTGCTGCAAGCGCCGCCGCACATTATCAATTACGTCATCTGCCACGAGCTAGCGCACCTAAAACAAATGAATCACTCGGCTAAATTTTACGCAGTGCTCGAGAGCCTTTTCCCCAATTACAAGGCGGCAGAAAAAGAATTGAAAACACTCTCACCGCAACTGCACCGCATGTAGCTGTCATTTAAAAAAACACTACAATAATTTCTTAATATCGCTCGCTATCTCAGCGGGCTTTTGACCATAGCTCAGATAAAGCCTGATTTTTCCTAATTTATCAAATACATACATGCCAGCGCTGTGGTCTATGCTGTAATCGTTTGTGCTTTTCCCATCTACTTTTGCGTAAAAAATTTTAAAGTTAGACAGCGTTTCAGCCGTTGCTTGCGCATTGCCACGCAAGCCAATAAAACGCGCATCAAACGAAGGTACAAACTTGGCCAATACTTCTTGCGTATCGCGCTCTGAATCCACCGTGACAAACAACACTTGCACCGCATTTGATTGGTCGCCAAGCAATTGCATGGTGTTTTTTAAATCACTCATGGTAGTTGGGCACACGTCTGGGCAATGCGTAAACCCAAAAAACAGCACCACAACTTTACCTTTAAAATCTGCCATGCTGCGCAATTTTCCAGTGTGGTCGGTTAAGCTTAAGGTTTTAGCGAAATCTGCGCCAGTAATATCGGTGCCGACAAATGGCGTTGACTCTTTGGCAGGCTTGCACGCTGCCAACAGCAACAAAAATACAAAAGCAAACAACTTTTTCATCTTAAAACTCCAACTTAATCAATAATTTGATTTTAACATGCTGTAAACAACTACGACCTTTAGTTTACAATATCGTTTTTACACAAAGAGAATAGCAACATGGCAATAGCAAGCTCAATGGCAAACCGCGACGGCGTTATTTGGTACGACGGCAAACTGGTTAACTGGCGCGATGCCACCACCCACGTGCTCACCCACACCTTGCATTACGGCATGGGCGTGTTTGAAGGTGTGCGTGCCTACAAAACAGATAAAGGCACGGCGATTTTTCGCCTGCAAGATCATACTGACCGCCTGTTTAATAGCGCACGCATTTTGCAAATGAAAATGCCGTTTGATAAGCAAACAATCATGGAGGCGCAAAAAGCCGCCGTGCACGAAAACAAATTAGAATCCGCCTACATCCGCCCAATGGCATTTTACGGCGCAGAGGCGATGGGTATTGCCGCCAAAACCTTGAGCACGCACGTCATTTGCGCGGCATGGAGTTGGGGGGCGTATATGGGCGACGAAGCCTTGACCCATGGCATACGCGTAAAAACCTCGTCATTCGCGCGCCACCATGTCAATATCACCATGTGCAAAGCCAAAGCCAATGGCAACTATATGAACAGCATCTTAGCGCACCAAGAAGCGGCGCAAGATGGCTACGATGAAGCCTTGCTGCTAGATGTAGATGGTTTTGTAGCAGAGGGTTCTGGCGAAAATATATTCATCATCCGCAAAGGCAAGCTCTACACGCCCGACCTCACCTCCGCACTTGAAGGCATTACGCGCGACACCATTGTGCAATTAGCAAAAGAAATTGGCTTGGAAGTTATCGAGAAACGCATCACCCGTGATGAAGTGTATACCGCCGATGAAGCCTTTTTTACTGGCACTGCGGCTGAGGTGACACCGATACGAGAGCTGGATAATCGCGTAATTGGTAGCGGCACACGCGGCCCGATTACCGAAAAACTGCAAGCCCTATACTTTGATGTAGTGAAAGGTAAATCGGCCAAACATGCAGATTGGCTGACGCTCGTTTAGGAGTCGTGCAATGTCCGACGTAAAAGAGTTTGAAGTCACTGCAAAAGACCTACCGCTACACTGCCCCACCAATGAGGTTGCACTATGGGCGTCGCATCCGCGTGTATTTTTAGATGTTGCCGCCACTGGGCAAATGGCTTGCCCTTACTGTGGCACTCAATATAGGCTTAAAGGTAAAAACTTAACAGCAGCTGAGCAGGTAAAGCCTGATTGATAGCAAAAAATTATTACTCAAATGCTTAAGAAATCCATGTAATCAATGGAATAAAATTGCTCAAACAACCTTAGTTTATAGCTACAAGCAATGTTCTTCCACCTAGTTTCCCCACAGCTTCGCAGTCACTTGCTCGGCATTTTCCGCTTCACTATTGGTCCAAAAATGTACCTTTGATTTTTGATTACTGGGCATTTTTTGTTGGCTGGTTGATAACAGGCCTTTTTCTTCTAGCTGACGTTTTAATTGTTTCGCCACCGCCGCGCCAGTATCAATCAAGGTGATTTGATCACCGACCACGTTTTGA
Organism: Methylotenera oryzisoli; assembly: GCA_945907735.1. Lineage (GTDB taxonomy): Bacteria > Pseudomonadota > Gammaproteobacteria > Burkholderiales > Methylophilaceae > Methylotenera_A > Methylotenera_A oryzisoli_B. The sequence goes on along the minus strand of CAMDTL010000002.1, from coordinate 107,865 downwards.
ATCACATGCTTTACAAACGGATAATGCGTGCAGCCAAGCACAATGGTATCGGCGCCCTCGACCAATAACGGTGTGGCATACTGACGGATAAGCGCCTTGGTTTCTGCTGTGTCCAATTCACCGCGCTCGATACATTCCACCAAACCCACACAGCCTTGCGTGACGACTTTGACATCGCGCCCGTAGTTTTCTAACAATGCGGCAAATTGTGCGCTTTTAAGCGTACCCACCGTGGCGAGCACGCCGATGATGCCGCTTTTACTGGCTGCAGCCGCTGGTTTAACGGCAGGTTCCATGCCGATAATCGGAATATCAAAGGTTGCGCGCAACTCATCAATCGCCGCCGCCGTGGCGGTATTACAAGCCACCACCAGCGCTTTCACATCTTGCGCGATTAAATAATCGGCAACTATCATGCAGCGATTGGTAATCTCCGCCGCAGTTTTGTTTCCATAAGGCGCATACAAGCTATCTGCCACGTACATTAAATCCTCATGCGGCAACAGCGCGTGTATGTGCTTGAGTACCGAAATGCCACCTACACCAGAATCCATGACACCAATTGGCTTATTTTGTTTTGACATGCAGTGCATTTTAAACGCTAAATGCGTTCTTTTAAAAATTTATTAATTTTGGTTATATTCCCCTCACCTGCGCCCACGCCATCGCGCGTCTCAAAAGTAGTTGCCATGCCGCATCATACCGACTAACAAGCCAGCACCAGTTTCTGTTAAGCTCTCACTTTTAAAGTTCACACAAATTATCATGGCTCAATATGTAATGTCTATGCTCCGCGTGAGCAAAATCGTCCCCCCTAAAAAACAAATTATTAAAGATATTTCGCTGTCATTTTTCCCTGGCGCAAAAATTGGTCTGCTGGGTTTAAACGGTTCTGGTAAATCGACTGTGTTGCGCATTATGGCGGCAGCAGATAAAGAATTTGAAGGTGAGGTGCAGTGGCAGCCCAATATGGTGATTGGCTATTTGCCGCAAGAGCCGCAGCTGGATGCCAATAAAACCGTGCGCGAAGAAGTAGAAAGCGGCATGGGTGAGGTGATGCAGGCGCAAGCCAATTTAGAGGCGGTCTATGCTGCTTATGCCGAGCCTGATGCAGATTTTGACAAACTGGCTGAAGAACAAGCTAAGTGGGAAAACATTATCGCCGCCAGTGGTAGCGATTTAAGCACCCAATTAGAAATAGCCGCCGATGCTTTGCGCCTACCGCCTTGGGATGCCAAAATTGGCCCATTATCTGGCGGTGAAAAACGCCGTGTGGCATTGTGTAAATTATTGCTTTCTAAACCTGATATGTTGTTATTAGACGAACCAACCAACCATTTGGATGCAGAGTCTGTGGAGTGGCTAGAGCAATATCTGGTGCGCTTTCCTGGCACGGTGGTTGCCGTGACGCATGATAGATACTTTTTAGATAACGCCGCCGAATGGATTTTAGAGTTGGATCGCGGCCATGGCATTCCGTGGAAAGGCAATTACTCAAGCTGGCTAGACCAAAAGCAAGCGCGCTTGGCGCTGGAAGAGTCGCAAGAATCATCCCGCCGCAAAGCACTTAATACCGAGCTGGAATGGGTGCGCCAAAACCCGAAAGCGCGCCAAGCGAAAAGTAAATCACGTATTGCACGCTATGAAGAACTGGCCAGTGCCGAATACCAAAAACGTAACGAAACGCAGGAAATTTTTATTCCCGCAGGTGAGCGCTTAGGCGACCAAGTAATTGAATTTAAAGGAGTGACCAAAGCGTTTAAAGATAGGCTGCTGATGGATGATTTAAGTTTTAGCATTCCTGCTGGTGCGATTGTCGGCATTATCGGCCCCAACGGCGCGGGTAAATCCACCTTATTTAAGATGATTACAGGTGCAGAAAAATCTGACTCTGGCGAAGTGAACATTGGCCAAACCGTGAAACTGGCCTACGTTGACCAAAGCCGAGACAGTTTAAGTGATGCAAAAACTGTGTTTGATGAAATTGCCAACGGCTCGGATATTTTAACCGTGGGCAAATACGAAACACCAAGTCGCGCCTATATTGGCCGCTTTAATTTTAAAGGCGGCGATCAACAAAAAATCGTCAGTCAGCTATCAGGTGGCGAGCGCGGGCGCTTGCACCTAGCCAAAACCTTGATTTCTGGCGGCAATGTGTTGCTGCTAGATGAGCCATCCAACGACTTGGATGTGGAAACCTTGCGTGCACTAGAAGATGCTTTGCTGGAGTTTGCCGGCTGCGTATTGGTGATTTCGCATGATCGTTGGTTCTTGGACAGAATCGCAACGCATATTTTAGCGGCAGAAGGTGATTCGCAATGGACGTTCTTTAACGGCAATTATCAAGAATACGAAGCTGATAAGCGTAAACGTTTGGGTGAGGAAGGCGCCAAGCCAAAGCGTATTCGCTATAAACCAATTACACGTTAAAAATATTTAAAAACTAATTTTTATAACCAATCCCAATTGGCTCGTGATTTTCGAGGGGCATTTTTCATCGCCCAATCCCACAAAAACGGTGGCACAAAGCGCATCAGTCTAGCCAGCACACCCATTTGCCACGGAATCACTACGAAGCGACGTTTACGCGAAACCGCATTGGCGAATTTGTGTGCGAACACGTCAGCATCCATTAAAAAAGGCATTTTGTAGCTGTTCACATCGGTCATTGGTGTGCGAATATAACCTGGTGCGATGGTAGTAACGACAATGTTGTCGCGTGCCATTTCTACGCGTAGACTTTCTAAATAGCTAATCACAGCGGCTTTGCTGGCACTATATGCGCCCGCCCCTGGCAAACCACGAATACCCGCCACACTGGCCACACTCACTAATTGACCTTGAAATTTTTTATCTTGAACTTTGGCTTGTTTCATGGCCTCAATAAAAGGTTGAAATGTATGTACTATGCCCATCACATTTATATCAAATACGGCCTGAAAAGCTTTGATGTCATCCTTGTCTTCTGTGAGCGTGCCACGACTAACGCCTGCGTTGGCAATCACAATATTGGGCGCGCCAAATTTGGCTATAAAATCTTGTGCCGCAGTTTGTAAGGCGGCGCTATCGCGCACATCGAGCGGGTAAATGGCGCAGCTAACTTGATATTGTGTTTGTAATTCAGTTGCAAGTTGCTGTAAATGCTCAAATCGCCTAGCAACTAGCCCTATAGTTGCATGGCCAATAATCATGCGGCTTCTAGGCGCACTTTTGAGAGAATATCTTTTTGCATATTCTCGTGCTAACGCCTCGCCAATTCCGCTAGATGCGCCTGTAATGAAGATGTTCATGCTTAAAAGTATAACGCATAGGGTTTTGGGGACATACGTTTTAGAAAATAAAAAACCCGCTCATTTTATTGAACGGGGGGGTATTGATTTAACTTGCTTACTTAACTTTTTTAGGTAGTGCTACTTTTTTAGGCAAAACTTTAGGTTTAGTTTTTGGCGTGCTTACTTTTTTGCAGTTTTGGCTTTATCTGCACGCACATTGGTAATAATGTAATCCGCCACTTTTAAGGCTTGGTCGTTGCCACCCGCCATGGTGCTGGAGGTAATATATTTACCGTCAATCACCAAGCTAGGCACGCCAGTGGCGCCAGATGCGCGGAAAACTTGTGCGGCGCGATTTAAGCTGGAGTTGATAGCGAACGATTTAAACGCTTGCTCCACTGTTAATTTATCTAAACCACCTTGCAAGGTAACCCATTCAATCGCTGCTTTTTCATCAGTAGGGTTCAAGGTTTTTGTTTTATGAATCGCTTCAAACAATTTTATGTGTAGTTTTTCGCTCACACCTAAAGTATTCATGACATAAAAAGTCTTGGCCATTGGTGCCCAGTGTGGGGCAGGCAAGCCTGGAACGCGTTTAAAATAAACGTCGCTAGGCAATTTCTTTACCCATGCATTCAATGGCGCTTCCATTTGATTACAGTGGTCGCAGCCATACCAAAAAATCTCCATCACTTCTATTTTGGCGGCATTATCTGTAGGGATTAGTTGCACGACCGCATTAAATTGCTCGCCTACTTTAGGCGCTTCTGCAAGTGCAAAAGCACTGAATGTGAGCATTAAAATGGCTAAAAACTGTTTCATTATTGATTCCTTATGCTTTCAAAAATAGTAAATTTAAGTTATTAACGTGAGCTGACCCTAAAAGATGACCGCTAATTGCCTTTTAGCCAGGGTTCATTTCGGTGCGAACTTTCATAAGTTCAGTATTAAAACCGTTGCTGGTAAGCTCGCCGCGCACTTTATTAATTTGCGTAATATCGTTTAGTGGCCCCACACGCACGCGGTGCCACACGCCTTTATCAGGAATCGTCGCGGTTTGCACTACCGCTTCAAAGCCTTGCAAGGCCAGTTTTGCTTTCATGTTGTCGGCATCTGCCTCATTTTGAAACGCGCCGACTTGCAAAAAATAATTATCTTCTTTTACGGTGAGCGCGCTTTCTTCAATCTCTTTTTCCGTTACCGTGCTTTCAGTTTCGGGCAAAATAGTATAAAAGTCGAACGTATTATCCACTTTATTGGGGTCTTCTTCTTGCGGCAACACATTTTCTTCACTGATGTCTTCTTTTGGCGGTTTTTCAACGCTACTTTTTACGCTTGGTTTACTCACTTTGTTGCCTGTAAACGGGTTGTCGCCACCCTTAAGGTACATGGTAAGCCAAACAGACAAGCCAACGCCCAGCAATAAACCCACTAATAAGCCAGTAAAAAATGGGCTGCCTTTGCTAGTGCTAGGATTTTGTGCGGTGGGCTTATAATCTCTACTCATACCTTTAATCCTTTACATCTTTTGTGGCGCAGCCACGCCCAGTAAACTCAAGCCATTTTTTAATACTTGCTGCGTTGCAGCAATTAACGCCAGCCTTGCTAATTTGGTTGGCGCGTCATCCACCAGAAATTTTGTGTCATTGTAATAGCTATGCAAATCACTTGCACATTGTTTTAAATAATTAGCGATGGTGTGTGGCGCTAAATCAGCTGCGGCAGCACTGACAACTTCAGGATATTCGCTTAAGCGCTGCATCAATTTTTCTTCGTTTGGCATGTTGAGCGGGCTTAAGTTCACTGCTTTTAAGCTGTTCACATCGCCAGCACCTTGACTTAACCACTGACTTAACACGCTGCAAATACGCGCATGTGCGTATTGAATATAGTACACAGGGTTATCATTGGTTTGTGCTTTGGCAATATCAATATCGAATACCAATTGCGAATCGGCTCGGCGCGCTGCCAAGAAATAACGCGTGGCATCGCAACCGACTTCGTCAATTAAATCGCGCAAAGTGACATAGCTGCCTGCGCGCTTACTGAGTTTTACCTCTTCGCCACCGCGCATCACGGTGACCATTTGGTGCAACACGTAATCTGGCCAGCCTGGTGGAATATTAACGTTAAGTGCCTGTAAGCCAGCACGGACACGGGTGATGGTGCTGTGGTGATCGGCGCCCTGCTCGTTAATTACACGTTTAAAACCACGATTCCATTTATCTAAATGGTAGGCAACATCTGGTACAAAGTAGGTATAATCACCGTCACTTTTGCGCATGACGCGGTCTTTATCATCGCCAAAATCGGTGGTGCGTAGCCACAGCGCATCACCATCCTCAAAAGTGTGGCCACTGTTCTTTAGCGCTTGCACGGTGGCTGCTACTTTGCCTGTGCTGTATAACGCGCTCTCTAAAGAAAAAGTATCAAATTGAATTTGAAATGCTTTTAAATCTAAATCTTGCTCATGCCGTAAATAAGCCACAGAAAAAGTACGTACCGATTCCATATCGTTCACATCGCCACTGGCGGTCACGGCTAAGTCGTCTGCAGTTACTGTTTGTTTATTTAAAAAAGCGTTGGCGATATCCAGAATATAATCACCGCGATAACCATTTTCAGGAAAGCGCGCGTCATCCACCGCGATGCCTTTGCAGCGCGCTTGCACCGAAATCACTAGGTTTTCAATTTGCGCGCCCGCATCGTTGTAATAAAATTCGCGCGTCACATCCCAGCCGTTGGCCTCTAATAGCCGTGCTAGGCAATCGCCCACTGCCGCGCCGCGCCCATGGCCAACATGCAAGGGGCCGGTTGGATTGGCCGAGACAAATTCCACCTGAACCTTTACCGGCTTACCATTTGCATCATGACCTGCATTATTGCGGCCAAAATAGTCGCCTGCAGTTAAAATTTCAGTGATTACAGTTTGTTGCGATTGCGCGTTTAAAAAGAAATTAATAAAGCCCGCGCCCGCAATTTCTACTTTTGCGATATAGTCACTTTGCGGCAAAGCTTTGATTAAACTCTCGGCAATGGCGCGTGGGTTTTGGCGCAGTGGTTTGGCCAACATCATGGCTAGATTGGTCGCAAAATCACCGTGTTCGGCAGATTTAGGGCGCTCGAGTACAATGTTTAATTGTTCTGCATCCGCGCCAATACTGGCGGCGGCGCGGGTGAGTAAATCGGAAATGTGTGCTTTCAAGAAACTTAAACTTTCAGAGTAATCATTAAAACGTCAATAGTGCTATTTTAACCTAATTTATGTCATGCTAATTATGAATCAACGGATTCTCAGCATCGCGCTCGATGTGCCGCTGAATCGCACTTTCGATTATTTAAGCGGCGACTTTACTGCATGTGTCGGCAATCGCGTCATTGTCTCATTTGCTGGGCGCAGTTTAGTTGGCGTGGTGTTGGAGATTAAGCAAACTTCTGATTATCCGATTGAAAAACTTAAGCCAGTCAGCCATGTGTTTGACGATGTGGTGTTTGACGATTTAAAACTGCTTAAATTTTGTGCCGATTATTATCATTACCCGCTTGGGCAAGCGCTCATATCCACGCTGCCATTGCGCTTGCGGCAGCTTAAGCCCGCGGTTTCACGCAAAGCGTTTGCTTATCAGTTAGTAGAAAATGTAGATACTGAGCAAATACTTAGTCAAATCCCTACAAAAAAAGTACTTTTGCATCGCATAATCTCTGCCCTGCAGGCCTTGCCGATAATGGCTTCCAGCGACCTTTTTTTGATTTCTTCGAGTTGGAAAAAAGCGGTCATAGAACTTAAAAAGTTGGGCTTGGTTGAAGAGCACGAAGTGGTAGCAGTGCAAGCTTCCATACCAAGTTCATGCATTGAGCCAACTTTGAATGACGAGCAAGCAAGCGCGATTCAAAGTGTGTTAGCGCTTACCCATACCTTTAAACCGTGGTTGTTGCACGGCATTACCGGCAGTGGCAAAACTGAAGTTTATATACAAATTCTAAAAAAAATACTCAGTGAAAAAAATGCGCAAGCTTTAGTATTGGTTCCAGAAATCAACTTAACACCACAGCTAGAAGCGCGTTTTAGAAGCCGCCTAAGTCAATACCCTTTAGTTACTTTGCATAGCAACTTAAGTGAGAGTGAGCGTTTACAAAATTGGCTGGCAGCCAGTTCAGGTGCGGCTAAGATTATCATTGGCACGCGACTCAGTGTATTTACGCCGATGCCACATTTAAAAATGATAGTGATGGACGAGGAGCACGACGGCTCGTACAAACAGCAAGATAGTATGCGTTACCACGCGCGCGATGTGGCGATGGTGCGCGCAAAACAGCTGAATATTCCGATTATTTTAGGTAGCGCGACGCCAAGTTTAGAAACCTGGTTTAATGCAACAGATAGTCAAAACGCCAAAAAGCAGCAATACGGTTTGCTCAGCTTAAAACAACGCGCGGTGCAACAGGCAAAATTGCCCAGTATTTTTTGTGTCGATACCGCAAAATCTCCCACAGAAAGCGGCCTGTCTCCCTTATTAATCAAGGCGTTGCGCGAACGTTTGGCACGCAAAGAACAAAGTTTGTTATTTATCAATCGGCGCGGTTACGCGCCCGTGCTGCATTGCAATGCTTGTCAATGGGTTTCAAGCTGTACGCGCTGCTCCGCCAGATTGGTCGTGCATTTAAGCCAAAAACGGCTTAAATGTCACCATTGTGGACATGAGCAGAAAATTCCGCTGCAATGCCCCAGTTGCGGCAATGCCGATATTCGACCAGTCGGCCACGCTACGCAGCGTTTAGAACAAACGCTACAACACTTGCTGCCAAGCGCAAAAATAGCCAGAGTTGACCGCGACAGTATGCGCAACAAAGACGCGCTAACGGATTTACTCACGCAAGTACACCATCAGCAAATTGATATTTTGGTTGGCACGCAAATGCTGGCCAAAGGTCACGACTTTCCGCATCTCACCTTGGTCGGCGTGATTGATACTGATAACGCGCTTCACAGCCCAGATTTCCGCGCTTCAGAAAAATTATTCGCACAATTGATGCAAGTGTCAGGCCGCGCTGGGCGTGCCGAGAAGGCGGGCGAAGTGCTCATACAAACCGCGTTTCCACAACACGCTTTATTTCATGCGCTACGTAGCCAAGATTATGTAAGTTATGCCAATGAATTATTGCAAGAACGTAACGCGATGCAGTTTCCGCCCACCAGTTATTTCGCACTATTGCGTGCAGAGGCGAATGATTACGCGTTAACGCAGCAATTTTTAAGTAAAGCGGGAAATTTGGCGAGGGAATTAAACACTGAGGTGATGATTTACGATCCAATCCGTCCGCAAATGGAGCGTTTAAAAGGGTTGGAGCGCGGACAATTGCTGTTGCAAGCCAATAATCGCTTGGCTTTACAGCGCTTGCTTAAAATGTGGATGCCACAAGTTCGCGAACTACCCATGTCTGCAAAAATCCGCTGGAGTTTGGATATTGACCCGTTAGAATTTTAAGATAGTTTTTAGCGCTAGCCTGCGCCTAAACTAAAAAGACAGTAAAATAGCGTATTAGCTAAGAACAGATAAACTGTGCGGCTGTAGTTCAATGGTAGAACGCTAGCTTCCCAAGCTTGATACACGGGTTCGATTCCCGCCAGCCGCTCCAAAAAAGAAATTTTGAAAGATAAAAGCATGACAACAACGCCACCAGTAGTACTCACTTTTTCTGCCACAGACCCTAGCAGCGGCGCTGGTTTGCAGGCCGATATTTTAGCTTTGGCTAGTATTGGCTGCCATCCGCTTTCGGTGGTCACTGCCATTACCGTGCAAGATACCGTGGGTGTGGAAAGTGTCATGGCGCTGGATGCCGATTGGATAAACGATCAAGCACGCACCATTTTGGAAGATGTGCAGGTTTCAGCTTTTAAACTGGGTCTGCTCGGCAGCATAGAAAATGTGGCGGTCATCGCCGAAATTATGGCGGATTATCCCGATGTGCCTTTGCTCATCGACCCGATTTTAACGTCGGGGCGCGGTGATGATCTGACGAACGAAGAAATGCAAGCCGCCATGTGTGATTTGTTGTTTCCGCAAGCCACGCTAATTACGCCGAATAGCTTGGAAGCACGACGTTTGGCGTTTCATGACGAGGCGGAAGAAATTCAACATACGTCGCTGGATGAATCGGCCATGCGCTTGCTGGAAATGGGTTGTGAATATGTGTTGATTACTGGTACGCATGAACGCAGCATGGATGTGGTGAACTCGCTTTATGGTAGCAACGATGCGGGTGCTGGCGGCTTGCTAAAGGCCTACCATTGGGAAAGATTAGTGGGAAGTTATCATGGCTCTGGCTGTACGTTGACGAGCGCAATTGCAGCTTGTTTGGCGCATGGCTTAAGCATGGAAGAGGCTATTCAAGAAGCGCAAGAATACACTTGGCAAACGCTTAAAAATGCCTTCCGCCCAGGCATGGGGCAGTTTGTGCCTGACCGCTTTTTTTGGGCGCGCGACGAAGACGAATCAGAAGAGCAAAAAGATGAGAAAGTCCCATTTATTCAACATTAGCGGCTTGTACGCAGTCACGCCCAATACACTGGATACCGAACTGCTTTGCCGCAGTGTAGAGGCGGCTTTGAAAGGCGGTGCGTCACTGCTGCAATATCGCAACAAGGCTGCCGATACAGGGTTGCGGCTTAAGCAAGCCAGTGCATTATTGGCTTTGTGTCGCAGTTATCAGGTGCCGCTAATCATTAATGATCATCTCGATTTATGCGCGCAGATTGACGCAGATGGCTTGCATGTAGGCGCAACCGATGGTGATGTGGGGGCGGCTAGGCGCTTGCTGGGCGCGGATAAAATTATCGGCGCATCTTGCTACAACCGTTTTGATTTGGCTTTGGAAGCGGAAAAGCAAGGCGCAAGCTATGTGGCTTTTGGCGCATGCTTCTCCTCCAGCACCAAGCCCAACGCGACTAAAGCGGGTTTAGACTTATTTACACGCGCCAAAACCGAGCTTGCAGTACCTTGCGTTGCGATTGGCGGCATCACACTAGAAAATGCGCCAAGTGTAATTTCGGCTGATGCAGATGCTATAGCAGTAGTCGATGCGTTGTTTAATGCCGCAGATATTGTTAAAACAAGCCAACAATTTACCCAAATGTTTAAAGCAGGTTTTTTAAACAGGTAATACCTAAATCAAAACAGCATCCTCTGCAACCTTCGTGGATATTGCCTAATGGCGCATCAGTGTGCTTGCCCTGCCAATTTTTTAAGTTCCGCACTGACCTTGTTAGCAAGGCTTTTTGCGCTACTGGCGGTGGTGGGTTTTTCTAGCCAAGAGCCTTCCATTTGAACATAAGAGGTGAACGCTTTGCGCTTTGTCTTAACATCCACCAACAAAAGTCTTGGGTAAACGAACAGGTAGGTCGGCTTCATAGCCACGCCTATAAGTATATAGTCAGCACCACTACCCTCAGCCAAGCTTGCCGCAATATCGGTATGATCGAATAGGTAGGTAGCTGATTGTGTTGCCGAAATCGCTTTGATTTTGTCATTGACTGGCACAATCTCTACGCCATCATCAACCAGTTTCTGTTTAAAAGCGACGTTAAAATAAGCAATACGCGCCAGCTCTTCTGGATGGTTGGGTAAGTCGGTCAGGTCGTTAAGCGGAAAATCTAACACCATGACTTTGCCGATTGACGCAGTAGCAGTAGGTAAGGCTGTGGCGGCGGCTGATTCAGCATAAGCAGTTAGAGTGGTTAAGCCAACGAGGCCTATAAGACAAATGATTTTTAGTATTAAATTTTTCAAGGGTAGACCTTTTTAAGTGTAACTGTTAAATATGATTCATATTATCGCCAATAACCACCATGTTTTCAACATGTGCATACTGATGCTAATTGCACCGCGTGCACCACATTAAACAGAACACTCTGATAAAATACTAGCCAACCTTTATTTATTGACCAATATCATGACTTCGCAAAATCAAATTCTTTTCGAAAAATCTCTAGCACTTATTCCAGGTGGCGTTAATTCACCCGTGCGCGCATTTCGCAGCGTCGGCGGCACGCCCGTGTTTTTTAAAAAAGGCTTAGGCAGCAAACTTTGGGATGTGGATGGTAAAGAATATGTCGATTACATCAATTCTTGGGGACCGATGATCCTTGGTCATGCACACCCAGCAGTGATCGACGCAGTGCAAACGGCCGCCGCCAATAGCTTATCGTTTGGCGCGCCGACAGGTTTAGAGCTTGAGATGGCGGAGATGATTAACAAACTTATGCCCAGCATGGAGCAAGTGCGCCTAAACAGCAGCGGCACTGAAGCAACCATGAGCGCCATCCGCACGGCGCGCGGTTTTACTGGGCGCGACAAAATCGTGAAATTTGAAGGCTGCTACCACGGCCATTCTGACGGGCTTTTGGTAAAAGCGGGGTCAGGCTTGCTGACTTTTGGTGAGCCAGATTCTGGCGGCGTGCCAGCCAGTGTGGCCGCACACACCTTCACTTTAGCCTATAACAATACGCAGCAGTTAGAGGATTTATTTAAAAAATCAGGCGACGAAATTGCCTGTGTGATTATTGAGCCAGTGGTCGGCAATATGAATTTAATTGTGCCGAAAATGGAATTTTTGCAAACCCTACGCGCGCTTTGTACTAAACACGGCGCAGTGCTGATTTTTGATGAAGTGATGACAGGCTTTCGCGTGGCTTTGGGCGGTGCGCAAGCTTTGTATAACATTAAGCCAGACATGACCACGCTAGGCAAAGTCATTGGTGGCGGCCTGCCCGTGGGCGCGTTTGGTGGCCGTAAAGAGATTATGCAATGCCTAGCGCCAATCGGCAAAGTGTATCAAGCCGGTACGCTGTCAGGCAATCCTGTGGCGGTTACTGCGGGTTTGGTCACATTAAAATTGATTCAAGCAGAAGGTTTTCATACGCGCTTAACCAATCAAACCAAAAAACTGATCGATGGTTTAGTCCAAGCCGCCAAAGAAGCAAAAGTCACCTTCAGCGCACAAAATGTCGGCGGTATGTTTGGCTTATATTTTAGTGCGCAATGCCCGACTAGCTATGCTGAAATTATGCAAAATAATAATAAAACGCACTTCAAGCAATTTTTTCACAGCATGTTAGATAGTGGTGTCTATCTTGGGCCTTCTGCGTTTGAGGCGGGATTTGTTTCAGCCGCGCACACAGATGCAGACATTACGTTTACAGTTAATGCAGCTAAGAAAGCATTCTCTGCGATTTAACGTAATTTTTTATGCTATGTGATTGATAGCAAGGCGTTTTAACGGTATTATTGAAAGTTCCGCTAAAAGTTTAGAATTAGGTTATTAAGCAATGAACAAGTCTTTCGCCTCACAACCCGAAAACCAAGGTTTATACGACAAACGTAACGAGAAGGACGCTTGTGGCGTGGGTTTTGTGGCGCACATTCAAGGCAAAAAAAGCCATGAGATTGTGCAGCAAGGCTTAACGCTGTTAACTAATTTAACCCATCGCGGCGCGACGGGTTACGACCCGAAATTAGGCGATGGCGCTGGTTTGCTGATACAAATGCCCGACGCATTTATGCGCAGTGAGGCGAAAAAACTTAATATTAATCTGCCAGAAGCTGGGCAATACGCAATCGGCAACCTATTTTTACCGCAAGATGTAAAAAACCGTGCGGCTTGCGAAGCATTAATTACCAACATTATCGCGGAAGAAAATCAAACCTTGCTCGGCTGGCGCGATGTGCCGGTAGATAATAGCAATATTGCTGCTGCTGCACGCGATGTTGAGCCTTGTATGCGCCAAGTGTTTGTTGGCTCGCAAGCAAGTGACCAAAGCACATTTGAACGTAAATGTTACGTCATCCGCAAACGCATTGAGCACGCGGTTAAAGCCTTAAATTTGCAAGATAACGCTGCGTTTTATGTGCCTTCATTTTCAAGTCGCACCATCGTTTACAAAGGCATGTTGCTAGCTAACGAAGTGGGCATTTACTTCCGCGATTTGGCTGATAACAGCGTGGTTTCAGCGCTGGCACTTGTGCATCAACGTTTTTCCACCAACACTTTCCCCACCTGGGATTTAGCACACCCATTCCGCATGATTGCGCACAATGGCGAAATTAATACCGTACAAGGCAATGTGAATTGGATGGCGGCACGCCACGAGACCATGAAATCGGCAGTCATTGGCGAAGATTTAGATAAGCTTTGGCCGCTGATCGCAGAAAACCAGTCGGACTCGGCCTGTTTTGACAATTGCCTAGAGTTGCTGGTAGCAGGTGGTTATAGCTTGCCGCACGCGATGATGATGTTGATCCCTGAGGCATGGAATAATAACGCGCTGATGGATGAAGAGCGCCGCGCTTTTTACGAATATCATGCTGCACTGATGGAGCCGTGGGATGGTCCAGCCGCGGTGGCGTTTACCGACGGCAATGTGATAGGCGCAACGCTAGATAGAAACGGCTTACGCCCCGCGCGCTATTTGGTGACAGACGATGATGTCGTGATGATGGCTTCTGAGATGGGCGTGCTGACATTTCCGCAAGAAAAAATAGTGAAAAAATGGCGTTTGCAGCCTGGAAAAATGCTGCTGATAGACACCGTGCAAGGTCGTATTATTGATGATGCAGAAGTGAAAAGCGAATTGGCTTCTGCCAAACCATATAAAGCGTATATTGAACAATCGCGTTATTTTTTGGGTGACTTACCGAAAGAAGATGCCCAATTGAAAATGGCTGAAAGCTTGTTAGATACGCAGCAAGCGTTTGGTTATAGCCAAGAAGATATTAAATTTGTGTTGCGGCCGATGATTGCGACTGGTGAAGAAGGCGCTGGCTCTATGGGCAACGACGCGGCTTTGCCCGTATTATCCAACAAACCAAAATTGCTTTACAGTTATTTTAAGCAATTATTTGCACAAGTGACTAACCCGCCCATTGACCCGATTCGTGAAGAATTGGTGATGTCCCTAGTGACGTTTATTGGCCCTAAACCAAACTTATTGGGCGTCGATGAAACTAACCCACCATTACGCCTAGAAGCCAGTCAGCCGGTTTTAATGCTGGCAGAATTAGAGCAGTTAAAAAATATTGGCGCTTCTACAAAGGGGCAATTTAAATCATTGGTACTGGATATTACTTATGATGCCAAGCTAGGTAAAGCAGGCTTAGCAAGCGCATTGGAAAACTTGCATGCAGCCGCCAAAGCCGCTGTGCATAATGGCTTTAATGTGTTGATTTTGTCAGACAGAGCCATTTCCAAAAACCGCATTGCAATTCCAGCATTATTGGCTTGTTCGGCCACGCACGCATACTTGGTAAAAGCAGGCCTGCGAACAAGCACTGGCTTGGTGGTGGATACGGGCTCGGCGCGCGAAGTGCATCATTTTGCACTGCTAGCAGGTTACGGTGCAGAAGCCGTTTGTCCTTGGTTGGCCTTGGAAACTATCCATCATCTCACTGACGATGCTTATGTTGGCAGCAAAAATTTCGTTAAAGCCATCGGCAAAGGCTTGTATAAAGTTATGTCGAAAATGGGTATCTCGACTTATCAATCTTATTGTGGCGCACAAATTTTTGAGGCCATTGGTCTAAATTCAGCGTTGATTAGCAAATATTTCACCGGCACTCCTACGCAGATTGAAGGCATAGGCTTGGATGAAGTGGCAGAAGAAACCTTGCGCTTGCACAACCTAGCGTTTGGCGATGACCCTGTGTTACTGCGACAGTTGGATGCAGGTGGTGAATATGCGTTTAGAGTGCGTGGCGAAGAACATATGTGGACGCCAGAATCAATTTCTAAACTGCAAAACGCCACGCGCACCAATAAATTTGACACTTATAAAGAATATGCAAAATTAATTAACAACCAAACCCGTCGCCACAAAACCTTGCGTGGTTTGTTTGAAGTTAAACCTGCGGGCGCGGCAATTGATATTAGCCTAGTTGAGCCTGCCAAAGAAATCGTGAAACGCTTTGCGACAGGCGCGATGTCATTGGGCTCGATTTCAACCGAAGCACACGCAACGCTTGCGATTGCCATGAACCGCATTGGCGGTAAATCGAATACGGGCGAAGGCGGTGAAGATGCCAAACGCTTCATTGCCGTGACAAAAGATACCACCATGGCGGATGTGATTGGTAACAATGTGGTATTTAGTGATATTCCACTGAAAGCGGGCGACTCCATGCGCTCGCGCATCAAGCAAGTGGCTTCTGGTCGTTTTGGCGTGACAGCGGAGTATTTAGCGAGCGCCGACCAGATTCAAATTAAAATGGCGCAAGGCGCAAAGCCTGGCGAAGGCGGCCAATTGCCTGGCCACAAGGTTTCGGAATATATTGCTAAGTTAAGATTCTCAGTGCCAGGCGTAGGCTTGATTTCACCGCCGCCACATCACGATATTTATAGTATTGAAGACTTGGCACAACTCATTCACGACCTAAAAAATGCCAATCCCAAGGCCTCCATATCAACTAAATTGGTATCAGAAACAGGCGTGGGTACTGTAGCTACAGGCGTGGCCAAAGCTAAATCAGATCATATTGTGATTGCCGGCCACGATGGCGGTACAGGCGCATCGCCGATTTCTTCAGTGATGCATGCTGGCACACCGTGGGAGCTTGGACTTGCAGAAACGCAACAAACGCTGGTGTTGAATCAACTGCGCGGCCGAGTCACTGTGCAAGTGGATGGTCAAATTAAAACTGGTCGCGATGTATTGGTGGGCGCGCTATTAGGCGCAGATGAATTTGGCTTTGCAACCGCGCCGCTGGTGGTAGAAGGCTGCATTATGATGCGTAAATGCCATCTGAACACCTGCCCTGTCGGTGTGGCGACGCAAGACCCAGTGTTGCGCAAAAAATTTACTGGTCAGCCAGAGCATGTGGTGAATTTCTTCTTCTTTATTGCGGAAGAGTTACGCGAACTGATGGCTGCAATCGGTGTTGCCAAATTTGATGATTTAATCGGTCGCAGCGATTTGCTAGACATGAAAGCTGGTATCGATCATTGGAAAATTCATGGTCTGGATTTCAGCAAAGTGTTCCATCAGGTCAATATGCCAGCAAGTGTGGCGCGCAGAAATGTTGAAGCGCAAGATCATAATTTAGTGAGCGCATTAGATAATAAGCTCATCGAACTGGCAAAGCCTGCCTTAGAAACAAAACAAAAAGTTATTATCGATATGTCAATTAGCAACACCAACCGCACCGTTGGTACCATGCTGTCCAATCAGGTCGCGGTGCGCTATGGCAACACTGGCTTGGCGGACGATACGATACATGTGAATTTAGCTGGCACTGCTGGTCAAAGTTTTGCGGCATTTTTAGCTAAAGGTATTAGCTTTGAATTAACTGGTGAAGCTAACGATTACGTGGGCAAAGGGTTATGTGGCGGCCGCATTATTATTAAGCCACCAGCCGCATTTAGAGGCATTCCGCATGAGAATATTATCATCGGCAACACAGTAATGTATGGCGCAACAATGGGCGAGGCATATTTTAATGGCGTGGCGGGCGAGCGCTTTTGTGTGCGTAACTCTGGCGCATCGGCCGTGGTAGAAGGCGTCGGTAACCATGGTTGTGAATATATGACGGGTGGCACAGTAGTTGTTTTAGGCTTAACTGGCCAAAATTTCGCGGCAGGCATGAGTGGCGGTGTAGCTTATGTGTATGACGAGGATGGCCTGTTTGCAAAACGCTGCAATATGGGCATGGTGTCCTTAGAAAAAGTTGTGCATCATGCAAGCGTAGCTAGCGATGCTATACACCATCTTGATCAGCCAGATGAAATCACGCTACTGGCCTTAATCAACCATCATGCAAATTACACCAATAGCGCACGCGCTAAAGCAATGCTTGCTGATTGGGAACACGCGCGCGCTAAATTTGTTAAAGTCATGCCGAATGAATATAAACGCGCATTAATTGAACTCGCTGAAGATAAAGTATTGGTAGCCGCATAATGGGTAAAGTCACTGGATTTATGGAATTTAAACGTCTGAGCGAGGCTAGTCTGCCCGTTGCAGATCGCGTTAAAAATTATAAAGAATTTATATTGCATCTCACCGATGACCAAGCCAAGCAGCAAGGTGCGCGCTGCATGGATTGTGGAATACCTTTTTGTACAACGGGTTGCCCAGTCAACAATATCATCCCCGATTTTAACGATTTGGTGTATAGCCAAGATTGGAAATCAGCCATTGATGTGTTGCACTCCACTAACAATTTCCCCGAATTTACTGGCCGTATTTGCCCAGCGCCTTGTGAGGCAGCATGCACGCTCAATATCAATAACGATGCGGTGGGTATTAAATCGATTGAGCATGCGATTATTGATAAAGCTTGGGAAAATGATTGGGTAAGCCCGCAAGTTAATCCATATAAAACAGGCAAAAAAGTGGTCGTTGTTGGCTCTGGCCCTGCTGGTTTAGCTACGGCGCAGCAACTCGCACGCGCAGGGCATGGCGTGGTGGTGTTAGAAAAAAATAGCCGCATTGGCGGTTTGCTACGTTACGGCATCCCTGATTTTAAAATGGAAAAATCGCATATCGATAGGCGCATGGCGCAAATGCAAGCTGAGGGCGTGGAGTTTCGTGTCAATCAGCATGTAGGAAAAAACGTACCCGCTGCTGATTTAATGAAAGAATTTGACGCGGTTGTGTTAGCAGGCGGTGCAGAGTTTCCGCGTGATTTGCCCGTTCCTGGGCGCGAGTTAGATGGCGTGATGTACGCGATGGATTTTTTATCTGCGCAAAATAAAGTGAATGCAGGTGATGTTATTTCCGACCAAATTAAAGCCACAGGCAAACACGTCGTGGTGATTGGTGGCGGTGATACAGGCTCGGATTGCGTGGGCACCTCGAATCGTCATGGTGCGCTAAGCGTGACGCAGTTTGAGTTGATGCCACAACCGCCCGAAAAAGAGAATAAAGAACTGGTTTGGCCAAATTGGCCGCTTAAACTGCGCACATCAAGCAGTCACGAAGAAGGCGCCAATCGCGATTGGTCGATTACCACTAAAGAATTTAAAGGTGAGAACGGCAAAATAACGCATTTGGTAGGCACCAGAGTTGAGTGGAAAGACGGCAAAATGAGTGAAGTCGCAGCTTCAGAATTTACTATTCCTGCGGACTTGGTATTGCTTGCCATGGGCTTTGTATCGCCTGTGCAAGCGGTATTAGAAGCATTTGGTGTAGAAAAAGATGCGCGCGGCAACGCCAAAGCCACCACAGATGGCGAAGGCTGCTATAAAACCAATATCGATAAAGTGTTCGCTGCTGGCGATATGCGCCGTGGTCAATCGCTGGTGGTGTGGGCAATACGCGAGGGCCGCCAAGCGGCGCGCGCTGTGGATGAGTTTTTGATGGGTTCAACTACACTGCCACGCTAATTAATGAGCACACTTCAAAACGATACTTTTCTGCGCGCCTTAATGCGCCAGCCTACCGATTACACGCCTGTGTGGATGATGCGCCAAGCTGGGCGCTATTTGCCAGAGTATCGGATGAGTCGCAAAACTGCGGGTAGTTTTTTACAGCTTTGCAAAAACCCAGAGTTTGCAACCGAAGTCACGCTACAGCCGCTAGACCGCTATCCATTATTGGATGCCTCCATTTTATTTTCTGATATTCTCACCGTGCCTGATGCGATGGGTTTGGGCCTGTATTTTGAGGAAGGCGAAGGCCCAAAATTTGAGCGCACACTGCGTGAAGAAGCGGATATTAAAAAGCTTATAGTGCCAGACATGACTAAGCTGCAATACGTGTTTGATGCGGTCAGCCAAATTCGTAAAACTGTTAATGGGCGCGTACCTTTGATTGGTTTTTCTGGTAGCCCGTGGACGTTGGCGACCTATATGGTAGAAGGCAAAGGCGGCACCGATTTTTTAAACATTAAAAAAATGGCTTACGCGCGGCCCGATTTGCTGCACCACATTTTAGAAACCACCGCGCAAACGGTGATTCAATATTTAAATGCGCAAATCGCTGCTGGCGCGCAAGCGGTGATGATATTCGATTCATGGGGTGGCGCGCTTTCGCACCATGCCTATGGTGAATTCTCGCTTAATTACATGCAAAAAATTGTGGCAGGTTTAACTAAAACTAACGATGGCCAAAAAGTACCTAATATTGTATTCACCAAAGGTGGTGCGCTGTGGTTAGAAGCGCAAGCTGACATTGGCGCGGATGCACTTGGGCTGGATTGGACGGTGGATATTAGCACTGCGCGCAAAAGAGTGGGCGATAAAGTGGCGTTGCAAGGCAACCTAGACCCAGCGATTTTATTGAGCACGCCAGCCGCGATTGAAAAAGAAGTGGCGAGTATATTGGCCAGTTATGGCCAAGGTAGCGGCCACATATTCAATTTAGGTCACGGCATTACGCAATGGACACCGCCTGAAAACGCGGCATGTATGCTCAATGCCGTAAGAGAGCTAAGCCAGCAATATCACCAATAAACTTTATTTCTGCAACCATTAAAGCATCCTGTTTAACGTTTCGTCTTTATCAATCAACTTATGTTTTAATGCACCAAGAATATGCACAATAATCACCAGCAAAATAATTAAGCCTATGATTTCGTGCACTTCTTTAAACAGCTCTCGCATGGGCGTGTTATCTAGCCCTTTGATAAATTCCAACCCAAACCATTTCACGCCATATTTACTGCTAACCGCCATAATCAAACCACTTAAAGGCAAAGCCACCATCAGCAAGTAAAGCAAATGATGGGCGCCGTTGGCCAGTTTGCGCTCTATCTCTTGGTACGAGCTTAATAGTACAGGTGGTTGGTGCGTAAGGCGCCATAAAACGCGGAGAATAATGAGCGCAAATAACGTGATACCTATGGATTTATGTAAGTTAAAGTAAAGTGTGCGTGGGCTGACTGCTTCGGATAATTGCCAAGTGTAAATGCCCCAGTCGAATAAATCGTAAGCTATCTGTTTGGGTGCGTCTTTGAGCAAATCGCTCATATACCAACCCAGCGCGAACATGCCAAAAATACCAATGGCAATGAGCCAATGTAACACCTTCGCGGTTTTAGTATAACGTACAGCGTTTTGATTCATAGTAATATCCTAACAAGTAATAAATAGTCAACCTTGTGACAAGCGTCACAGCGACAAATTGCACACGGCAACATTGTAGTCAATAAGCTTACGCGAAGGAACAAATGATGCGAATTTTAATGATAAGCCTTAGTATATTGGCGTTGATAGGCTGTGTACATGCGCAAGCTGTCACACCTATAGCGCAAGATAATTTTGCGATTGAAGATGTGGGCGATGGCATTTATGTGCATCACGGCATACATCAAGACATCGATGAGGGTTATCACGGCGACATTTGCAACGTGAGCTTTATTGTTGGCAGCCTTGGCGTGGCGGTGATTGATACGGGCGGTAGCATTAAGGTTGGCAATCAGTTGCGCGCCGCGATTAAAAGAGTAACAAATAAACCTATTTTGTATATCATTAATACGCATGTGCACCCTGATCATATTTATGGCAATGCAGCTTTTTTAGCAGATAAAGCAGAATTTATTGGGCACGAAAAATTAGCCATCGCGATGGAATTGCGCCGCGAACAATATGCCAAAATTAATGCTAAATTATTGGGTGAAAATGCGAAAGGCAGCGAGTTAATTAAGCCGACCATTGCTGTGAAAACTACGCTGGAAGTAGATTTGGGCGCTAGAAAACTCACCATTACTGCGCACCCAGCCGCGCACACCAATACTGACGTTTCTGCGATGGATAGCAAAAGCAATACTTTGTTTACGGGCGATTTGCTGTTTATTGAACGCGCGCCAGTGCTAGAAGGTGATATTAAAGGGCTAATTGCCGAGCTTGAGAAATTAAAAAACAGCGCTGCCAAGCAAGTGGTGCCAGGACATGGGCCAGTGACTAAAAACTGGAAACGCGCGATTGAAAATGAACAGCGCTATTTGAATGCCATGCTGAACGATATTCGAGTCAGCATTAAAAAAGGTGAGAGCATGGAGTCGACCATGAACACCGCTGCGGCGAGCGAAAAAAATAAATGGGCTTTATTTGAAATTGCCAACAGACGTAATGTGAATGTAATTTACCCAGCACTAGAATGGGAATAATTTTGCATTAAAAGACTTGCCCCTCGACTAAAACATTCGAGGGCAGGCTCTGCAAGTCGCATAGGTATTGGCTTACAGAGCGTCTATTATTAATTATTTAATTTTCTTGAGATTATCTAAGCTGCAAGCCATTTTATCATGCAAAGCAACCATAATTAATCCGCCTGCGATAGCGAGATATTGCAGCGTTAAAATAAGCCCACCAGGTTCTTGTAGTTTCATAAAAAGAGCAATAAACACTGCGTAGAAAGCCAATACATATGCGCAAATTTTAGTTTTATAGCCTAGCAACAAACCCAGCCCAAATACAAATTGTATAAAAATAGTCAGTGGAGCGAAAATCCCAATTAAACCATAGCCTCCCAAGTAGGCAGAGTAGGCCTTGTAACCCTCTGGATGGCTGGTAATTTGCGAAATGACGATTAACACCGCGACAAAGAATATTTGCGCGAGTAAAATTCTAGCCAAAACTTCTATATATTTATTCATTTAATAACCTTCTCAACGTTTAGATTAGGCCCTTATTATAAAGCGTTTATTTCATGCTAGCTAACGTTCAAATTGCACAAGTCACTTGGCGTGAGGCAGAAAACTATTTGCGCGCGATTAGAACGCCCGTTTTTATTGAGGAACAGCAAGTAGCGCCCGATTTTGAGTGGGATGAGCTTGATACAAGCGCGGTGCATTTGCTGGCCATGCTCGAAGACTTTAATTCGGCACCCCAGCCAATTGCTTGCCTACGCATTATCGATTATCACAAAATTGGCCGCATGGCGGTGCTTAAAGAGTATCGAAGACTAGGGCTGGGAGCCGCTCTGCTGCAAAAGGCGGTAGAAATATGTAAATTGCATAAAAGCAAAGTCATTAGTCTTTCTGCACAAACGCACGCGATTGATTTTTACAAGCAAGCTGGCTTTAAAGTGGTGAGTGCGGAATATTGCGATGTGCATATTCCGCATGTGGATATGCAAATGGATTTGTAATTTAGTTGAAACTAGCCAGCTAGCTTTTGGTAAAATAAGGTTTTATTTTTGAGAGAACATGATGTCTAAAATTATTTTTAAAGCAGGCGAAGCCACCCTTTATACTGAAGGCAAAGATGTTACGGCGGCTATGCCAGAAATTTTAATCGGGTCGGTCGATGGTCCAGTAGGCGCAGCATTTGCCAATTTAATGGCGCAAAGTAAAGGCCACACCGCCATGTTTGCAGTACGCGATATTAATCAATTGGTGCGCCCAGCGTGCATGATGGTGCCTAAAGTAACGCTAAAAGGCAGCACCGATGTAGGTTTGTTTGGTGGCGTGGTGCAAGCAGGTGTAGCCGATGGCATTTTAGATGCGGTGATTGAAGGCATTATTCCTAAAGACCAAGTCAACGATTTATGTATTATTGCATTGCTTTGGATAGATCCAGGTTGCATTGACCTTGAAAAAGCAGGTAAATTAGACAAAGCCGATATGTACAAAAACAATTACGATGCGATTAAATTGGCTTTAAAACGCGCTTTAAATGACGAGCCGAGCATTGATGAGCTGATTGCAAATCGCCACAAAATTAAACACTGCATGTGGGAAGAGTCTTGGGATTCAAAATAAACATGAGACTGAGGAAGTTAAGCACATTTTAAAGTGGGTTAACTTCTTGAGGTGATTATAGATAGCGGAGCCCAATTAACGTAATGGCTAAGCTTTTGGGGGGCAGTTCATTTAAGCGGATTTTTTATTTGCCCTATGTAGCTCCTGTAAAATTTTTCGCACCGGCGTAGGTATGGCAGCACCAATCGCGTCATCAAGGTTTAGCCAAATAGTGTGCGGTTCATTCGCTTGTGATTTTTTGCTAGTGTGAACAAGTTGTGGCTGAATGTGTAATTTAAAATGCGTAAATGTATGCGTTAGCTTGGTGAGTGGCGATGCATTTTGTAGATGAATGTCATCATTATTCACTTCAGGAAAACTCCACAAACCGCCCCAAATGCCCACAGGCGGACGTTTTTCTAACATCACTTCATCGCCATTGATAAATATCAACATTGTCGTGTTTTTTTCGGGAATGACTTGGCGTGGTTTTGGTGTAGGCAGCGTGTGCACTAGCTTTTTTGCTAAGGCTTCGCAGCTAGCATTGACAGGGCAGGCCGCGCATTTTGGTTTGCTGCGTGTGCAAAGTGTTGCGCCTAAATCCATCAGCCCCTGCGTGTAGGCAATCGCGCGGGCATTTTGATTTAAGGCACTTGGGTTTTCACGCTGTGCAATTTGCCACATTTTTTTTTCAATAGCTGGCGCGCTTGGCCAACCAGCAATGTTGAAATGCCTAGCAAACACACGCTTCACATTGCCGTCTAATATAGGCTGTGGTGCGTGTAAGGCAAAAGTGGAAATGGCGGCGGCGGTTGATTTTCCGATGCCAGGCAAGCTTAAAATAGCATCAAATTGCGTAGGGAAAACACCAGAAAATTCATCCCTAATTTTTTGCGCAGCGTTGTGCAAATTGCGCGCGCGCGAGTAATAACCGAGCCCACTCCAACTTTGCAAAACCTCTTCTTGGCTAGCTGACGCAAGTGCAGTAATGCTGGGAAAGCGCTGCATAAATTTGGCGTAGTAGCCAATCACGGCGGTTACTTGTGTTTGTTGCAACATAATTTCAGACACCCAGATCGCGTAGGCATCAGTAGTATTTTGCCAAGGCAGATCATGGCGGCCATGCCGCCTTTGCCAAGCAATAATTGCATCTGCGAAAGCTGCCATATTGAGTTAAAACTTAAGTAAGTTTTTGTTCGGTTTTAACGTCGGCGTTACTTTTGGCTTGCGGATCCCCTTTGGCAATATAGCGATCCGCATCTAAGCGAGCGATGTTAATAGCAAAATGGTAAGCGGGATTATTAAATTGGCTAATGCCTAAGTTGCCACTGATTTGACTGTCATCGACTTTGGCGCTCAGCGGGTTGAGGCTGAGTTTTTCGCCATCAGCTTTTAGGTTGATATTGACGCTGGAAGCTCGAGTTTTGCCATATTTCAAATTGCCAATACGAATCGCGCCGTCGGCATTTAAGGCTTTTAGCGCGCTTAAATCCAGCGGCTTGTTTGCCCCTGTTTTAGCATTCGCATCTGCCACCACATATTGATCAACATCTACACTATCCACATCTAAATCAAAGGTATAGAGCGGTTTGGCGAAATTGCTAATACCCACATTGCCCTTAATTTGGCTATCGTCCACTTTTACATGCAGTCCGTTAAGCGCGAGTTTATTGCCGTCGGCCTTAACGTGGGCATTAAGGCCAGATACGCGGTATTGGTCGTAAACTAAGCTGGCAATTGCCAATTTGCCATCAAGCGTCATATTGTTAAGTGCGCTCATGTCGCTAGATTTGTGATTAGTCTTGCCACTACTTTTCGCTGACGCGGTCGATTTGCCTAGCAATTTATTCAGGTCTAATTTATCAGCAATCAAATTAAATTTGATGTTTTGTTTTGTAAAACCTTTCACGTCAACATCACCAGTTAGCTTGGTTTCCGCTATAGTTAAGTTAAATTGACTATTAGCGGTTTCATTTTTAATGTCGGTATGCGCGCTCAACTTAAAGGTACCTTGTATGCCGCCATTCGGCAAGCTGGGGTCTTTAATAGCCAAGTTGCCTGCCAGTTTGGGGATGTCAAAAATTAAACTTTCGATGTTGCCAAGAAAAGGTGAAGAGAATGTGCCTGTGACTGTGCGCTTGCCTTGTACGGCAGATAAATCACCAGTAATGCCTGAGCTTTGCAGCGCTTTGGGTGAGCCTTGCATATCTGCCAACACCATGCTGGCCTTGAACACATCACCACCTTTTTCTTGGACCATGTGCATGGTGACCTTTTTGCTCGACACTTCGTCTTTTAGTATAGTCAGTGCTGGCGCGCTTAAATCGATACTTCGTCTTGCACCATCAAACTTGCCTGAGGCCACCAATTTTAAATCATCGACTAAAAATTCCATCCGCTCTGGCTTGGCGTCTATATCGCCGCTGGCCTGAATATCCATACCTGTACCATTGAGCAAATCGCCAACGAGCTGACCATCTAGCCCTTTTACTTTGAAATGTTTAGTCTCAGGGTTAATTAAGCAATTACCTTTAAGCCTAATATTGGCAGCAGTTTTTGGCTGATTAGCTGTAATAGTAAAACTGGCCTCTAAATCCACTGGTTCGGCCAAGGCAATGTGGCCAGACTGCATATTCAATTGGGTCACATGATATTTTGCGCCAGTGCTTTCATCGATATATTTCACCGCTGAGTTGCTCACATTGATGCCATCAATATTAAATTTAATTTTGCTTTCTTCTTCGTCTTTGCTCAATAAATCGTCAAAGTTAAATTGTCCGTCTTTGTATTTCACTACATTGGCTTTTGCGCCATCTACGTAAACGGTATCCACCACCAACTCTTTTTTAAGCAGTGGCATCACCGCCAACGCCACTTTTACGCGCTCGACCGAGGCGAATATTTTGTCTGATTGATGTTCTGAAATAGAAAGTTTGCCAAGATTTGCGCCGATTTTTGGCCAAAAGCTCAGCTTGATGTCACCATCGATGTGTAAGGTGCGCTCTTTTTTATCTTTAACGAGCTTAATCACTTCGTCTTTATAATCATTGGGATTGAAAGTGGCGGCAAAATAGCCTATCACTAGTGCCAGCAATAGTATCAAGCCAGCAATACCGTACCACACATATTTGGTTACTTCATTCATTACGGCCTCGCTTAACTTGCAGATGCTTTTTTAAGTTTAGCTTAAAGAAGTAGTTTACCAATAATACGCCAACACTGCCAAACCAAACGCAATGCGATACCACGCAAACACCGTAAAATCATGGTTTGCTACGTAGCGAATTAAAACTCTAATGACCAACAGCGCTGATAAAAATGCGGTGGCCAAACCTACTGCAAACAGCGGGAAATCCGCCATGCTTAGCAAATCACGACTTTTGATTAAATCAAAACCTGAAGCCGCAAACATAATAGGGATAGCGAGAAAAAAGGAAAATTCTGTCGCGGTTTGTCGATTGAGGCCAGCCGCAACCCCCCCTAAAATGGTTGCCCCAGCGCGAGACACGCCTGGAATCAGCGATAAAGTCTGGGCTAGGCCGATTTTAAGTGCTTGAGTTTTGGTCATCTCTTCTACACTAAGTGTATTGCCATGACGCATATGTTTTTCGATAAGCAATATCGCAACGCCGCCGACAATGAGCGCATAAGCTACGGTCATCGGAGAGAACAAATAAGTTTTAATGGCTCGATGGAACATAAGCCCGACCAGCGCCGCCGGGAAAAATGCGATCGCTAAATTAACAAAGAAGCCGCGCGCGCTGGCCTTGTCGCGCAGATGTAACAAGGTAGTGTACAGACGCTCACGGTATTCCCAGCATACGGCCAGAATTGCACCAAGTTGAATGATGACTTCAAACACATCGCGCTTCTCTTTGCTTAAGAAGTCCAGTAAATCGCCGGCGATGATAAGGTGCCCCGTGCTGCTGATGGGCAAAAATTCAGAGGCGCCTTCCACCAAGCCCATGATGATTGCTTTTAACACCAATAAAATATCCATGCCGCATTCTACCAAACAAAAAGGGCGCAGCTAATAAAAGCGCGCCCTTTAGTAACTAATTTGTAAGATTATTTCAGCATGCTCAGCACTGCAGAAAGTAAGTTGCCAGAGCCAGTAGTAACTTCGCCATCTGGCGTCATTTTATCGACCACGGTTGGCAAATGTTGTGCAATTTTCGCGCTTAAAGTTTTGGGAGAAATGCCAAATTTAGCCGCCATCTCTGCAATGGCGCTGCTACCTAACACGCTAGAAATTTGTTCGGCTGAAACAGGTAAATTTTCACCTTTGCCAAGCCATGAAGCCGCTTGCTCCGCTAAACCACCTGCTTGAAATTTTTCTAAAATACCAGCCAAACCGCCATTTTGCTTAAACATTTCCATGGCCATTTGCGCCATGCCGCCGCTTTCGCCACCCAATTTACCCAACACTGCACCTGCTACACTATCTAGCAATCCCATTATTATTCCTTATATATTGCTGATATTAAGCGGCTAAAATTTAACTTAAAAACGTTCATTACTGCGCAAATAGCGCCACTGCCCTAGTGGAAGCTTACCTAAATTGACACTGCCAATACGCACCCGCTTCAAGCCCACCACATGTAAACCCACCATTTCGCACATACGCCTAATTTGACGCTTTTTGCCTTCGCGCAACACGAAACGTAATTGGTCTTCATTCTGCCAGCTTACTTTGGCGGGTTTGAGTTTTTCGCCATCCAAACTTAAGCCGTGATTTAAGCGTTGCAAATCGGTGTCAGACAATGTGCCTTCTACCCGCACCAGATATTCTTTTTCTACACTTGAATCTTCGCCAATCAAATGGCGTGCGATACGGCCATCCTGGGTTAAAACCAGCATACCTGTAGAATCAATGTCTAAGCGGCCGGCAGGGGCAAGTCCATGTAGAAAACCACGTTGAAATTCTTTCGGTTCATATAAATCTGGGTCATCCAACCATTCGTTATCGGGATGCACCAATACAATCGCAGGTTGATAGCCATC
Organism: Methylotenera oryzisoli; assembly: GCA_945907735.1. Classification (GTDB taxonomy): domain Bacteria; phylum Pseudomonadota; class Gammaproteobacteria; order Burkholderiales; family Methylophilaceae; genus Methylotenera_A; species Methylotenera_A oryzisoli_B. Next base: position 79,919 of record CAMDTL010000002.1, on the reverse strand, counting down.
TTCTGCTTGTCCGCTCACATAGCCCACCGGCTTATGTAGCAATACCGTCACTTGCTCAGCTTGTTGTTCGTAGGCATAACCGCTAATCACAATCTCTGCGTCTGGTTTAATACGCGTGCCTAATGTTTCCATAATCACGCCGTCCACTTTCACCCAGCCGTTAGCTATCCATTCGTCTGCTTCGCGGCGTGAGCAAATGCCGCGCTCCGCCATTACTTTAGAAAGTCTCGGCTGTTCTACATTCACAAATGATGATTTATAGGCTGCCTTTGCCGCTGCACCATATTGCGGTTGGCTTGTGCCATCGTAACCATCGCGCATTTTGCCACCACGACGCGGCGCTTGACGGTATTGCGGCTCATTTTTATCAGGACGTGGAGTCACTCGCGTATCAACACCCGCAGGTTTGTGTTGTTTAGGTTCTGATTGTTTAGTTTCGCTCGCAGACTCAGTACGTAAGTTACTTCTCAAAGGTCTGTTTTCATCAGATTTATGCTCAAAAGACCTTTCCAGTGCCTGCTCTGGGGCTGAGTATCCATGTGGCTTCCCGTCATGCCTGTGGTTGCGCTGCGAAGATTTAGAAGGCGCTTCTTGCATTGCAGGCACAACCTTTTTAGATGGCACTACTGTCCTATCACGGTTTGTAGGGTCAGCACGGCGCACAGGCGCCTTGCTAGCCGTAGGCGCATCATTTGGTTTTTTGCTGAGTTTAAGAGTGGTCAAAATAAGGCTAACACGTTTTAGATAAGGTGCTATTTTAACAAAATTAATAGCTAAGCCCTTAATTATTCATCATTAAAATTAAAGGACTGTTTTAACTGGTCAGAACTAACTATTCGAGCCCAACTTGGCGATCCGCTCAAGGCTAGAACCCAATTAAAAGGCCAGCATAGCTGGCTTTTTAATTGTTGTCATTCCGTGCTTGCCACGGAATCTACTGACTTTAAAGGTGCTGGATACCGATTTGCATCGGCATGACAGGCGCAGTTAAACTTTTTGATAGACCTCACTGCCTTTTTTCACAAATTCAATGGCTTTTTCTTGCATACCTTTTTGCAAGGCTTCTTGCTCGCCAATGCCCTGCTCAGCCGCATAATCACGTACGTCTTGCGAGATTTTCATGCTGCAAAAATGTGGGCCACACATACTGCAAAAGTGCGCTTGTTTTGCACCTTCTTGCGGCAGCGTTTCGTCGTGGAATTCTTTGGCTTTTTCTGGGTCAAGTCCCAAATTAAATTGGTCTTCCCAACGAAATTCAAAGCGTGCTTTTGATAAGGCATTATCGCGAATTTGTGCGCCAGGGTGGCCTTTGGCCAAGTCTGCCGCGTGAGCGGCGATTTTGTAGGTGATAATGCCTACGCGCACATCTTCTTTGTCTGGCAAGCCCAAATGCTCTTTTGGTGTGACGTAACACAACATGGCGCAACCATACCAGCCTATCATGGCGGCGCCGATGCCTGAAGTGATATGGTCATAACCTGGGGCAATATCCGTGGTAAGCGGCCCTAATGTATAGAACGGCGCTTCCCCGCAATGCTCAAGCTGCAGCTCCATATTTTCTTTAATTAAATGCATAGGCACATGGCCAGGCCCTTCGATCATACATTGTACGTCGTGTTTCCACGCAATCTGTGTAAGCTCGCCGAGTGTTTTCAATTCAGCAAACTGCGCTTCGTCATTGGCATCGTAAATTGAGCCTGGGCGTAAGCCGTCACCTAAGCTGAATGAAACGTCATACGCTTTCATGATTTCGCAAATGTCTTCGAAATGTTCGTACAAGAAAGACTCTTTATGATGCGCCAAGCACCATTTCGCCATAATAGAGCCGCCGCGTGACACAATACCTGTCATGCGTTTTGCGGTCATTGGGATATAAGCTAAGCGCACGCCCGCATGAATGGTGAAATAATCTACGCCTTGTTCAGCTTGTTCAATCAAGGTATCGCGGAAAATTTCCCAAGTTAAATCTTCGGCCTTGCCGTTTACTTTTTCCAAGGCTTGGTAAATAGGCACGGTGCCGATGGGCACGGGTGAGTTGCGGATAATCCATTCGCGCGTTTCGTGGATGTTTTTACCCGTCGATAAATCCATCACCGTATCGCCGCCCCAACGCGTACTCCACACCATTTTCTCAACCTCTTCGGTAATGCTAGAACCGAGCGCTGAGTTGCCGATATTGGCATTAATTTTCACCAAGAAGTTACGGCCAATAATCATAGGCTCAATTTCAGGGTGGTTGATGTTCAGAGGAATAATCGCGCGGCCACGTGCCACCTCATCACGCACAAACTCTGGCGTGATGGCTTTAGGAATGCTGGCACCAAAATCGTGGCCTTTGTGTTGCGTTTGTAATAACTCGCTCATGTTTTCGCGGCGTTGATTTTCACGAATGGCGATGAATTCCATCTCTGGTGTGATAATGCCTTTGCGTGCGTAGTGCATTTGCGATACGTTCATACCTGCTTTTGCGCGCAATGGTTTGCGGTGCAAGTTAAAGCGCATTTCTGAAAGCTCTGGATCAACTAGGCGTTGCTGACCAAACGCTGAAGTAGGACCATCCAGCTGTTCTACATCACCACGTTCCATAATCCAGCTGGTACGTAATGCAGGCAGGCCGTTGCGGATATCAATGCTGATGCTTGGGTCTGTGTATGGGCCGCTGGTGTCATATACAACAACAGGTGGATTTTTTTCTGCGCCGAAAGCAGAAGGTGTGTCACTTAATGCAATTTCACGAAACGGTACGCGGATATCTGGGCGTGAGCCTGCAACATAAACTTTGCGTGATTTAGCAAACGGTGTCGTTGCGAGCTCATCAACCGAGGCGGTTTCGTTAACGAATTTGGTGAGGTTTTTATTTAGATTTTTGTCGGTGGCGTTCATGGTGCGTTCCTAAAATAAAGCATAGGAAGCAAAAATTTACGCTTGACCTATGTATGTTTAGTAGGAAAGCGTTATGACTGCTTTCCTACGGCGGCATAACCCGCATCAGGTTCAAAGGGTGAATCTCACTGGCTTGTTCAAAAAAGCCAGACCCCTAGCAAGGGGTTGAATTTACGCGAAAATAGCTAAAAAGGCAAGCCGCATCCCATTAAATAATGAGTGCTTGTCTGTTAATCAACACAATATTAAATCAAAAAAAGCCCGCTACTGGAGCGGGCTTAAGGGGATATTTAAAACACAGTGTTTCTTATTGTGACTAAACCTGCATGCTTAAAATTAGAATGCGAATTGTGTACGCAACATTAACAAATCTTCTTTGTCGTTCACTACACCTGATGCAACATCAATTGGAATAAATGCTGTATCGTATTTTGTACGTGAATAATTCAACATCATGCGCATATTAGGATTTAACACCCATTTCAAGCCAGCCGTATAGGTCTTTGCTCCGCCTTCGCTACCGGAAACTGCACTAGTAGTGGTACCTTGGAATCTTGAAGTGGCGCCGCCGACATTAGTAATTGAAGTATCGTCAACTTTAAACTCATCAAAGCGTACACCAACTTCCCATGCACCCATGCCGCCACCAGTTTCTAAATCAAAATCAGATTTAGGTTTAACTGCACCCCAAACACCATTTTTGTACCAGTTAGCATAATTTTCACCAGTTAACATCCATAAAGCTTCAGCATAGTAAGCTTTTACATCGGCTTCTAGTTTATTACCCGTGTTAACATGTGCTGCATCAAAGGTTTGACCAGTGTATTCTGTTTGGAACTTAAATGGGCCATAAGCAGCAGCTAATTCCAAACCCATAGCTTTATTTTCAACTTGAGCTGTGTAGTTACCTGGAGTGTTGTAAGCAGCTGTTGTCAGTTTCTCACCACCAATTTGTGCGCGATAGGCATTGGCTAAACCACGACCACCAGAACGGAAGCTGAACACTGTAGCACGGGTATCTTGAGAAGCTGAAGATGTAGTCTGTGATGAGGTTGCTGGCAGAATATCATATTCAGAATTAAAACCAGCAGCGCCCACATGGAACACAGCATCTTTCCAGCCAGCTAACTCAGCAAAGTTCAAAGTTGCACGGCCAGCGAATGACTTGCCGTCCTCTGCCATAGACTCTTCACCCCAGTTGTTTTGCTGATAAGCTGAAACAGCATAAGTCACACCTGCTGTTGGCACACCATGAAACATTACACCTGGCTTTTTAGCTGGTGTGATTTGGTTGACATATGAACGTTCCATAAAGTCCATATTGTTTGAGCTAGTCAACTCTTCCAAGTTGAATGGTTGTTTAAACTGACCAACACGGATTTGAAACGGCTCGTAACGTGACCAGTTCAAGTAAGCCACATCTAATATATTGGTATTGCTACCAACTAGGTTGCCAACAACTTCATAATTGAAATCTTTTAAGAATTTGCCCTTTACACCCAATCTAGCACGGCGAACTTCAAAGTTATCAGCCAATGTTTTAGTATCACGATCACTCTCATTCGCCTGTTCATTGTCAGCATCTAAGCCACGAACATCAAAATGCATACGACCTGTTAACGCAATACTGTTTTTACCATCAGGTGTTTCAAAACTAATTGCGCCATCTTTAACTTTGGCTACAGGTACTTTTTGTTTATTTTCTTTTTCAATCACACGGCCTTTCATCAAAAGCGCGCCTTCTTCTTCTGTTAAGATACCTTTTGCCATCAGCGCATTGACGATGTCATCGGTAGTGTCTGCTAAAACAGTACCCGCGAAACCTAATAAAGCCGTACCTGCCAGCGTTGCAGCAACCAAATTACGTAATTTAAAATTCATTTCAGCTCTCCATGCTATAGAACATTTAGTTAAGATTTTTCAACAGGTGAATTTTGAGAGATTTATATGACAATTTGATGACAAATAATTATTTTCGAAATGAGCTATTGTATTTTGCTGTACTTGCGATTGCGTCAAAAGATTGCGGGTCAAGCCCGCCATGACAAACTCCTTGTCATCCTGAACTCGATTCAGGATCTTAATGGTTTATCCAAAATATTACAGGTCAGACCGTAAAGGTCTTCACCGCGGAATAATGTGCTAAAGCACATTATTCACACGCGAAAGGCACAACAACAAGCCATTAAGCTTCTGCGCGCATATGCGGAAATAGAATCACATCGCGGATACTGGGCGAATCAGTAATCAGCATCACCAAGCGATCTATGCCTATGCCACAACCACCGGTCGGCGGCATACCGTATTCCAATGCGCGGATAAAATCTGCATCGTAATACATGGCCTCGGCATCGCCCGCCTCTTTAGCCTTCATCTGCGCATTAAAGCGCGCGGCCTGATCTTCAGCATCGTTTAGCTCACTAAAGCCGTTGGCGATTTCACGTCCGGTGATAAATAGCTCAAAGCGTTCGGTAATCTCAGGATTTTTGTCGCTTGCCCGCGCCAGCGGCGATACCTCGACTGGATAATCAATAATATAAGTCGGTTGCCATAATTGACTCTCGGCGGTTTCTTCAAACAACGCTAGTTGTAGCGCACCTAGACCGGCATGGTCAAACGGTTTGGTGCCGTGTTTTAAAATTTCGGCACGCAAAAAAGCACAGTCGTTGAGCTGACTTAAGCTATATTGCGGCGCATATTTTTGTATGGCGCCAACGATGGTTAAGCGTTCGAACGGTTTGCTTAAATCCACTTCGCGACCATCGTAAATGAGTGTGGCTGTGCCGCGTGCTGCAATGGCGGCGGCGCGTATGCACTGCTCGGTAAAATCCATTAACCAGTGATAATCGGTATAAGCCGCGTAAAATTCCATCATGGTAAATTCGGGGTTGTGGCGCACGCTTAAGCCCTCATTGCGGAAGTTGCGATTCATCTCGAACACGCGCTCAAAACCACCAACCACAAGACGCTTTAAATATAACTCTGGCGCAATGCGCAAAAACATTTGCATATCCAAGGCATTATGGTGCGTCATAAACGGTTTAGCGGATGCGCCACCTGGAATGGGGTGCAACATCGGTGTTTCCACTTCCATAAATTCGTTTTGCAGCATAAAGTTGCGAATCGCAGCCACCACTTTGCTACGCGCCACAAAAGTCGCGCGCGTTTCTTCATTCACCATCAAATCGACATAACGCTGGCGATACTTCACCTCTTGGTCGGTCAAGCCGTGAAATTTCTCCGGCAATGGCCGCAGCGATTTTGTCAGCAGCCGCAGCTCGGTCACTTTTACTGACAACTCACCCGTTTTAGTTTTAAACAAATAACCCGTTGCGCCTAAAATGTCGCCCGAATCCCAATGTTTAAAAGCCTCGTAGCTCGCCTCGTCAATATTACTGCTGCCAACAAACAACTGTATGCGCCCGCTGTTATCTTGAATCGTGGCAAAACTCGCTTTGCCCATCACCCGTTTCAACATCATGCGGCCAGCCACTTTCACGGGCACCGGCTTTGCATCAAACGTCTCATTTTCCATGCCGCTAAACTCAGCGTGGAGTTTGGCTGCCAGTGCATCTGGTTTAAAATCATTAGGAAAAGCGATACCCTGCTCACGTATCGATTTCAGCTTCTCGCGCCGCTCGGCGATGACGTGATTTTGGCGAAGCTCGCTGTGCTCGTTTCCGTCAATGGGCGTTATTTCATTATTTTCGGCGGTCATTATTTACCTTAAGTTTGTACTTTCTTACTGCATAGTTATCACACTCTATTTTACTGGATTCCCGCCTGCGCCGCTAGGATAGCATTGGTCGTTGTGGTGGTCAGAAGTTTCTGCTTATCCTGCCTAATGCTCAATCGTTGATGCCCATCGACTGCTCGACGATTTATGCCGCCATTTTGCCACGCTTGTGTTCCAAGCTAACCACGCCCACTTTCAGGTGACCATCAGCATCGGTATCGCATCGAGCGAATCGTTTGCAGATGACGTCCAGTTGCTGACTGCTGCTGACCAAGCACTGGAATCCATCGCTAGAAATTCTAGGGGTTGGGTCATGCCAACATGCTTATTGGTTTGATGCCCGACATAATGCGACTGATGGTTAAATTCTTGGCTGCAATATCATGTACACCTGCTAAAATACATCCTTTTACCTAACACAATGGTACATACGAGCTACTGCTCCGTTGCGCTAGTTGAGTACATTTATGTTTACTGGAATAATTCAAGCAGTTGGCTATATTGATGCCGTCACAGCGGCTGGCAATGATCTAGCACTTTCCATCCATGGCGCTAGTTTAGGGCTAACTGATGTGATGATTGGTGATAGCATCGCAGTGAATGGTGTGTGTTTAACGGTTACGCAGCGTAGCCACACGCATTTTCAAGTGCATGTTTCAAAAGAAACGCTTAGCGTAAGCACTGGCTTAACTGATAGGAATGCCGTCAATTTAGAAAAAGCACTGCGTCTGAGCGATAGATTGGGCGGGCATTTAGTCAGCGGTCATGTCGATGGCGTGGGTGAGGTGCTAGCGTTTAGCAACTTGGGTGAATGTTGGCTGTTGTCGGTGCGCGCACCGCATGCTATTTCACAGTATATCGCCAAAAAAGGCTCCATTTGCGTCAATGGCGTGAGCTTGACTGTGAATACGATCACCCAAGATACTTTTAGCATGAACATCATTCCGCACACGCTAGCCAACACAACGCTTAACAATTTAAGCGCAGGAAGTCAGGTGAATATTGAGGTAGATCAAATTGCGCGCTATGTAGAACGCCTGGCAGAATGGCCAAGAGAGAAAAGTGAGTTTAGCTAATGCCACTTAAGTCAATTAGCTCCATTACAGACATCATCGCCGACATTAAAGCTGGCAAAATGGTGATTTTAGTGGATGACGAAAGCCGCGAAAATGAAGGGGATTTCGTCATTGCTGCCGAATTTGCAACGGCTGAGCACATCAATTTTATGGCAAAGTTCGGCCGTGGCTTGATTTGCTTAACCTTAACTGAAGCGCGTTGCAAGCAGCTAGCTTTACCGCCGATGGTGAAAAAAAACGATGCGCGTTTGGGCACCAATTTTACGGTATCAATTGAAGCGGCAACTGGCGTCACCACTGGCATTTCAGCCGCTGACCGCGCTGCCACCATTAAAGCCGCTGTCGCAAAAAATGCGCGCGCTGAAGATATTGTCAGCCCAGGCCATGTGTTTCCGCTGGCGGCATTAAATGGCGGCGTGCTGGTACGCGCAGGCCACACCGAAGCTGGCAGCGATTTGGCGACGTTGGCAGGTTGCGAGCCTGCCAGTGTGATTTGCGAGATTTTAAAAGACGATGGCGAAATGGCGCGTTTGCCAGACTTGGTCGAAATTGCGCAACAACACAGCATAAAAATTGGCACCATTGCAGATTTAATTAGCTACCGCAGTGAAAATGAAAAACTAATAGAGCGGGCTGCAGACCGCATGGTGATTACCTCGCATGGCAGCATGCGTTTGGTGGCATATCGCGACAAAATCACTAATGAAACACATTTGGCGCTAGTAAAAGGTGAACCAAGTGCCGATAAAGAAGTATTAGTACGCGTGCACGAACCGCTTTCTGTGTTTGATCTACTCGATAGCAACAATCGAAGCCATAGCTGGAGCCTAATCGACGCTCTGCAAACCATATCCCATGCGGATTCTGGCGTGGTTGTTTTGCTAAATCACAGCGAGTCTGGTGACGATTTAATTGCGCGTATTCAACACGCGGATGACCCAATACGCTATAACCAAGAGCTACGCACTTATGGCATCGGCTCGCAAATTTTGTTGGATTTGGGCGTGCGCAAAATGCGCCTGCTGGCCACACCGCGTAAAATGCCGAGCATGGACGGTTTTGGTTTGGAAATTACCGCTTATCTTGAGGCGACGCAATCATAAGGCCGTTTTAGGCTATGTCATAAGCCAATGATTATTTAGAATAAATTTATGTTATAGTGCATGCCATTGGAAAAACTAAATCTTACTGGTCAGTTTCTCATCGCGATGCCCGCCATGACCGATCCGTTTTTTTCTAAAACCGTCACTTATATTTGCACGCACAACCAAGATGGCGCGATGGGCGTGATTATCAATCGCACTGCTGACATTAGCGTTGTCAAGTTATTTCAACAAATCCAGATCGAACCTGAAAACACCTCACTGTTAAAGAAAATAGTACATTTTGGCGGCCCAGTGCAAACTGAGCGCGGTTTTATTTTACACGAGCCGCAAGACGAATATGATGCCACCATCGTCATCAGCGATAAAGTTGCGCTAACAACATCTAAAGATATTCTGCTTGCCTCAGCCGAAAATAAGGGCCCGCAAAAAATGTTCATCGCATTAGGCTACGCGGGCTGGACAGCAGGTCAACTTGAAAATGAACTAGCACAAAATGCTTGGTTGAGTCTAGCAACCGATAATCTAGATGACATTCATGCGCTAATTTTTGATAAAGCCGACCACGAAAAATTTGACTGCGCCATGCGCATGATAGGACTTGATTTGGTCAATTTATCGCATCACGCCGGGCATGCTTAACATGTTAAGTCAACGCCATTTGCCAATCGTAGAACGCAGTTATCCTGACATCACAGGCACCTTGTTGGCATTCGATTTTGGCGAAAAACGCATCGGCGTGGCAGTGGGCGAAACTATGCTCAAAGTCGCACATCCGCTGACCACCATCAACGCAGAAGAAAATGAAATAAAGTTTACGCAAATTGGCGCACTCATCACTGAATGGCGCCCTAGCTTGCTAGTGGTGGGGTTGCCCATGCACATGGATGGCGAATCTCACTTACTGACACAGCTCGCGAAAAAATTTGCACAGCGGCTAGAGGGCCGTTTTAATTTGCCTGTTATCATGCTAGATGAGCGCCTGACTTCTATTGAGGCAGCGCAAAGCTTAAATGCAATGGGCATTAAAGGCCGCGCACAAAAAGCCATGCTAGATGCGGTGGCGGCGCAAAGCCTATTACAATCTTACTTTGATGGACTTCCTACTAATTAAAAAGTATGCAATTACCTAACCCTGAAGCCTTATTAGCTGAAATTACTGCGAAAATACAAGCACAATTGCAACCCAACACAGCGCTGGTCGGCATCCACAGCGGTGGTGTGTGGCTAATGAATCGCATTCTAGACAACATCCAGCAAAATATCCCGCACGGAACTATCCCAATTGGAACCTTAGATGCGGCTTTGTACCGCGACGACTACGCCGAGCGCGGCTTAAAAAATGAGCCAAAACCTTCCAATATCGCATTTGATGTCAGGGGCAAACACATTATTTTAATCGACGATATTTTCTACACCGGCCGTACTGCACGTGCTGCAATGAACGAATTGTTCGATTACGGCCGCCCCACCAGCATTACATTGGCGGTGTTAATCAATCGCGGTGGCGTAGAATTACCAATTTTCCCCAATATTATCGGCGCAGAAATTTTACTAACACCCAAGCAAAATTTACAGCTTTCACAAGACAGCAAAGGCAAGCTACATCTGACGCTGGAGGCCTATCATGCGTAACCTGCAATTAGACGCGGACGGCAAGTTAAAACACCTGTTAACGATAGAAGGTTTGCCGAAAAAAATCCTCACGCAAATTTTGGATAGCGCCGAAACCTTTGTCGGAGTCGCCGAACGCGACATTAAAAAAGTACCCTTATTACGCGGCAAAACTGTGTGCAACATCTTTTTCGAAAACAGCACTCGCACCCGTACCACCTTTGAAATTGCGGCTAAACGTCTATCTGCCGATGTGATTAACCTGAATGTCGGCACCTCCAGCCAATCTAAAGGTGAAACCATTCTGGACACCGTGGATAATTTAATTGCCATGCATGCCGATATGTTTGTGGTGCGCCACAGCCAAAGCGGTGCGGTACATTTTATTGCGCAGCATATGCCCGAGAATATCAGCATCATCAATGCCGGCGATGGCCGCCATGCACACCCCACGCAAGGCTTGTTGGATGTGTTTACGGTGCGCCGCTACAAACCAGATATGCATAATCTGCGCGTGGCTTTGGTGGGCGATGTGTTGCATTCTCGCGTCGCACGCAGCGAGATTCATGCGCTAACGACATTAGGCGTACCAGAAGTGCGCGTGATTGCACCCAAAACCTTGCTGCCAGCAGATGTGGGGAAACTGGGCGTGCAAGTGTTTCATGACATGAAAGCCGGCTTAAAAGATGTGGATGTGGTGATGATGTTGCGCCTGCAGAACGAGCGCATGACGGGCGCATTGCTGCCCAGCGCACAAGAATATTTTAAAACCTTCGGCTTGACCCAAGAAAAATTAAGTTATGCTAAACCTGACGCCATTGTCATGCATCCTGGCCCGATGAATCGCGGCGTAGAGATCGATTCTAGCGTGGCGGATGGCAGCCAATCCGTCATTCTGCCACAAGTCACCTATGGTATTGCGGTGCGCATGGCGGTGATGGCGATATTAGGAGGCGGCGCATGAAAATTCATATTAAAAACGGTCACTTAATCGACCCAAAAAATAATATCGATGCAAAAAAAGATGTATTCATCGTTGCAGGTAAAATCACGGGCATTGATCAATGCCCTGACGGTTTTGTCGCCAATCAAACTATTGATGCCACCGGTTTAATCGTGGCGCCAGGCTTTGTGGATTTATCGGCAAGATTGCGCGAACCTGGCTCGGCACATCATGCCAATCTAAAAAGTGAGCTACGAGCTGCGGCCGCTGGCGGCATCACCAGCCTCGCCTGCCCACCTGATACGAATCCTATTTTAGACGAACCTGGCTTGGTAGAAATGTTAAAGCACCGGGCCAAACTTTTGAATTTGGCACACGTTTATCCGCTGGGCGCGCTTACGCGTAAATTAGAAGGCAAGCTGCTGACCGAGATGTGTGCGCTGACTGAAGCGGGCTGCGTGGGTTTTAGCCAAGCCGATGTCTCGATGACCGATACGCAAGTGTTGTGGCGCGCGTTTGAATACGCCGCGACGTTTGGCTACACCATTTTTTTACGCGCTGAAGATTACTATCTGGCCAAAGAGGGCGTTGCACATGACGGCGAAATTGCCAGCCGATTAGGCTTAAAAGGAATACCCGCAGCGGCTGAAGGCTTAGCCATTGCCAGCATTTTACGCATCGCGCATGCAACCAATACGCGCGTGCATTTGTGTAGACTATCCACTGCAGAAGGCGTGGATTTGGTAAGACAGGCCAAGCAGCAAGGCGTGCAAGTCACCGCAGACGTGAGCGCGCAGCACTGCCATTTAACCGATCACGACATTGGCTACTTCAACGCGCACGCCAACCTGAAGCCACCATTAAGAAGCATGCGCGATAAAAACGCGCTATGCCTCGGGCTAAAAGACGGCACCATTGACGCGATATGTTCCGACCACACACCTGTGGATGACGACGCAAAGTTATTGCCATTTGCAGAAGCCGAAGCTGGCGCAACTGGCTTAGAGTTGCTATTGCCGCTGGCGCTGAAATGGGCCGTGGATAACCAAGCCAGCCTATTTGACGCGGTTGCAAAAATCACCAGCCAGCCAGCCAAGATTTTAGCCATTACTGGCGGGCATTTAAGTTTGCATGCTGATGCAGATATAGCAATTTTCAATCCAACATTAGAATGGACAGTGACTGCCAGCCAGTTTAAAAGCCAAGGTAAAAATACACCATTTTTAGGCTTAGCCATGCTTGGCCGCACCCAAACTACCTTGCTACACGGGCAAATCACCTATCAACATAGCTAAAAATTTAAGCGCAACAGTTTTAAGCACTTGACGTTGATGTAAAAGATGCAGATGGTGCTGGCTTTATATTCAAGGCGCGTGGCCAAACAAGCTGACTTACCAGTCGGCTTGTTTTCTTACAAATTACACCCTAAAATTTACACCATGCCTAAATGATCCAAACCGGCAGACAAGTCTCTGTCTTTCGACGCTTTGCCTTCAAGTTTAATCTTCAATCTAATATCATTCACTGAATCGGCATTGCGCAAAGCTTCTTCATAGCTAATCTCACCCGCTTCATGCAAATTAAACAAGGCCTGGTCAAACGTTTGCATGCCAAGCTCGCGTGAGCGTCCAATAATTTCTTTAATTTCGTGTACGTTACCTTTGAAAATTAAATCTGAAATCAATGGCGAATTAATCATAATTTCAATCGCAGCGACGCAACCAATGCCATCGGCTTTTGGAATCAAACGCTGTGAAATAAAAGCACGCGTATTCAACGACAAATCCACCAACAATTGATGCCTACGCTCTGCTGGGAAGAAGTTAATAATGCGGTCTAATGCTTGATTAGTGCTGTTGGCGTGTAATGTTGCCAAACATAGGTGTCCCGTTTCCGCAAACGCAACCGCATAATCCATAGTTTCACGATCGCGAATTTCGCCAATCAAAATCACATCGGGCGCTTGCCGTAAAGTATTTTTAAGCGCAATGCTCCAGTCGTCAGTGTCAACGCCCACTTCACGCTGCGTAATAATACAGTTAATGTGTTCGTGCATAAACTCCACTGGGTCTTCAATGGTAATAATATGACCATAACTATTTTGGTTCCGATAACCCACCATCGCCGCGAGTGAGGTCGATTTGCCTGAACCTGTTCCGCCCACAAAAATCACCAAGCCGCGTTTGGTCATGGCAATGTCTTTTAATACTTCTGGTAAACCCAAGTCTTCAAATTTTGGAATTTTGGTGGCGATGGTACGAAACACCAAACCCGCAGCGCCACGCTGCACAAATGCATTCACACGAAAGCGCGCAACGCCTGGAATGCCAATAGCGAAATTACATTCATTGGTTGCATCAAATTCGGCGGTTTGTTTATCGTTCATAATCGAACGGGTAATTTCGCGTGCTTGCTGAGCAGTTAACACTTGCTGACTCACTGGCGTCAGTTTGCCATCAATTTTCATGGCGGGCGGAAAACCTGCCGTGATGAACATATCGGACGCTTTTTTCCCCATCATTAAGCGCAGTAAATCAAATACAAACTTTTCGGCCTGGCCTTTTTCCATCATTTAATCCTAACAATTAATGCTGAATTAAATTTAGAGGCATGCCATGTAGGCCAATATGCATACGACCTGCACAGCATATGTTCTAAAAAAAATTAATCCACTATCGAATCTTTATTCGCGGCTTTACCACGCGCCTCATTGGCAGAAATCACATTGTGACGCACCAAATCTTGCAAGTTTTGATCCAGCGTCTGCATACCGATGTTTTGTCCAATTTGCATCGCAGTGTACATTTGCGCCACTTTATTTTCGCGTATCAAATTACGAATCGCTGGCGTACCTATCATAATCTCATGCGCTGCCACGCGGCCTTGCTTGTCTTTAGTTTTGCATAAAGTTTGCGAAATGACTGCGCGCAACGATTCTGACAACATCGAGCGCACCATTTCTTTTTCTGCGGCGGGAAACACATCGACAATACGATCCACCGTTTTTGCAGCCGAGCTGGTGTGTAGCGTGCCAAATACCAAATGGCCTGTTTCTGCGGCGCTTAAAGCCAATCGAATCGTTTCCAAATCGCGCATCTCGCCCACCATAATCACGTCCGGGTCTTCGCGCAGGGCCGAGCGCAAGGCGTTTTGGAATGAAAGCGTATGCGGACCCACTTCACGTTGGTTAATCAAACATTTTTTAGATTGATGCACAAATTCAATCGGATCTTCCACCGTTAGAATGTGCCCCATTTCGTTTTCGTTCACATAATCCACCATCGCCGCCAATGTAGTGGATTTCCCCGAGCCAGTTGGTCCAGTCACCAGCACAATGCCACGCGGCATTTCAGCAATTTCTTTAAAAATCGGTGGACAATTAAGCTCTTTCAACGTTAATATTTTAGTAGGAATCGTCCGAAAAACCGCGCCAGAGCCACGATTATGGTTAAACGCATTGACACGAAAACGCGCTAAATTAGGAATCTCGAACGAGAAGTCGCATTCCAGCGTTTCTTCATACACTTTGCGCTGACTATCGTTCATAATGTCATACACCATGCTATGCACTTGCGTATGGTCCATGGTGGGTACGTTGATTTTACGCACATCGCCGTGCACACGGATCATCGGCGGCAAGCCCGCAGATAAATGCAAATCGGATGCTTTGTTCTTAACCGAAAAAGCGAGTAAATCTGAAATATCCACTATCAGCCCCTGCTATAATAAGTTCGTTAAGGCAACTTGTTATAAATCACACACAGTTTATTGTTTAGCTAATTGAATTATGGACACAATTTACAACTCCTTGCAAGCAATTCAAGCAAATATTCATCAAGCAAAACTTGCTGCAAACAGAACTGATGACATTAGGCTACTGGCGGTGAGCAAGGCGCAAAGCACCGATAAACTGCGCGAGGCTTATTTGGCTGGGCAGCGTGCATTTGGCGAAAACTACGTGCAAGAGGCGATTAACAAACAAAATGCGCTAAATGATTGCAACATTGAGTGGCATTTTATTGGCCCGATTCAAAGTAATAAAACCACATTAATTGCGCAACAATTTGCATGGGTACACTCGATAGATCGCTTAAAAATCGCAGTGCGATTAAACGAAGCACGACCGCAAACATTACCCCCGCTCAATGTTTGCATGCAAATTAATAGTAGCGAAGAGGACTCGAAGAGTGGTGTGGATATTAGCTTGCAGGCTATGCTTGCAAAAGAAATATGCAATATGCCCAACCTTAAATTGCGCGGTATCATGGCGATTCCCGCCCCCACAAAAGATTTTGCAAAACAGCGCGCGCAATTTAAAATAGTTGCCGATGCGTTTAAAAATCTGCAACAACAAGGCTTTAAACTGGACACTTTATCCATTGGCATGTCGGATGACTACATCGCGGCGATACACGAAGGTGCTACCATAGTACGTATTGGCTCGGCAATTTTTGGTACACGCGTATAAAAAATGAGAAGGATTAAATGAAACTAGGCTTTATAGGTGGCGGCAACATGGCGCAGGCACTAATTACTGGCTTAAAAAGCCAAAAATTTTCCATGCAAAACATTACAGTTGTCGAGCTAGAGGCTAATAAACGCGCGGAACTTGAGCACGCCTTTGGCGTAAATACCTCTGCCGAGCTAGCAAAAATACAAGCTTGCGACGTGATTGTATTGGCAATAAAACCACAACAATTGCCACAAATCGCCAAAACACTCGCACCACAGCTAAAAAACCAACTCATCATCTCCATTGCGGCCGGCATTCGCTTGGCAGATTTATCGCGCTGGTTGGGCGGCTACAACACCATCATCCGCGCCATGCCCAACACGCCAGCGCAAATACAAGCTGGTGTCACTGGTTTATATGCCATGCCCAATGTCAGCAAAATGCAAATTGCGCTAGCAGACCAAGTGTTAAGTGCCGCGGGCACCACTTTATGGCTGGATTCTGAAGAAAAATTAGACGCGATTACCGCCATTTCTGGAAGCGGCCCTGCATATGTATTTTATTTTATCGAAGCGCTGCACGAGGCCGCGCTGACGCTGGGGCTCAATGAATCACAGGCCAAGCAGCTTAGCATCGCCACTTTTAAAGGCGCAAGTTTATTAGCCGACGCCAGTGACACACCGATTACCACCTTGCGTGCACAAGTAACGTCAAAAGGCGGTACCACCGAGCAAGGTTTGCTGAGTTTGAGCGATTCAAAAGTGAAACAAGCCATTGTGTTAGCCGCGCAAAAAGCCTGCGCGCGCGCCAAGACTTTAGGTGATGAACTAAGCCAAACATAAAGGATAAAATTAAGTGTTTACTACTGCGCTCACATTTTTACTCACCACCGTTTTAAACTTACTGACGCTATTGTTTTTGCTACGTTTTTTTATGCAATTATTTAGAGTATCTTTTAATAATCCACTAGCTTATATGGTGCTGTCACTCACCGATTTTGTCGTCAAACCTGCACGTAAAATCATTCCAAGCTGGGGGGGGACTGATTTATCCACCCTATTTTTAGCGCTCATCACACAGCTTTTGTTGCAACTCAGCTTGCTATGGTTGCGCGATTTTCCGCTCAGCGTTGCGGGCGAATCGGCATGGCTGGGTCTGATAGGCATGAGCTTTCTGGGCGTTGCTCGCATCGCTTTAGACGTATTCTTTTATGCCATTTTATTGCAAGTTATTTTAAGCTGGGTAAATCCGCAATCGCCCGTTTCTGGCGTGCTGAATAGCCTGACTAGCCCGATATTAGCGCCAATTCAGCGCTTTCTACCAATGGCCAGCGGTATTGATTTTTCGCCTATTGTGGCGCTGATTTTTCTGCAAATGATCAACGTTTCGGTCATTAGAACCTTAGAAGCACAATTTTTATCACCTTTCTAAGCTGGAATTTTTATTGGCATGCTTTACGATTTATTCGTGCTTGCTTCTGCGCGCAAAACAAGTGCAGGACGCTCTTTAATGCTGACTGGCTACGCATGAACTGCCATGCGAGCCAACACCCATACGCCTTACAGACTTGCACTGGAACGCCTTAGTCCAGTGGTATCGAGATAAACCCTTTAACCGAATTTCTCTCTAAGCTGATACCACGCCATGCCCAGCACCAACGTGGGTGTACGCAATAATTTTCCACCAGGGAAGTGATGGTGCGAAATGCGCGAAATAACATCTAAACGTTCAGCTTGACCGCTTATCGCCTCTGCCACCAGCTTGCCAGATAAACCCGTGAGCGCCACACCATGGCCTGAAAAGCCTTGCAAATAATACACATTCGGTGCCACTCGGCCAAAATCTGGTGCGCGATTCATGGTGATATCCACAAAACAACCCCAAGTAAAATCAACTTTTGTATCTTTTAATTGCGGGAAAACGGCCGCCATACGCGCTTGCATTTTTTCTGTCAGGTAAGCTGGCGTTAGCGTGCTATAACTGACGCGACCACCAAAAATCATTCTAGGGCCTTCATTTAGTTTTTTGGCAGAGAAACGGAAATAATCGAGCGCCACACAGGTATCGCATACGGCAGCATTGCTTGGGATTAACTTAGTAGCCAAATCCGCATCAATCGGCGCAGTGCCTATAATATAGGTGCCGACTGGCATGATGCGTTTGGTTAAACTAGGCGCTAATTGTGGAGATATTTCAGGTAAAAAGATATTGCCTGCCAACACCACAAATTTGGCTGTGACTAAGCCACTCTCGGTTTTCAAAATCACCTTCTCACCATGCCGCATGCCACTTACAGGTGAGTACTGAAAAATCCGCACACCCAAACTGAACGCACCACGCGCCAAGCCAAGGCAATAATTGAGGGGATGCAAATGCCCAGAGTTTTTGTCGAAATAGCCATTAAAATAGCGCTGGCTGGCTATCCAATCCTGCAGATGCGCGGGCTCAATCCATTTTGCATTGCTATCGTAATTATATTTTTTAGCCATGCTGTCATACCATTTACGCAAGCTTTTGCCTTTAGCTTCGCCCACCGCAACACCTAAAAATCCATCCGCCAAATCACACTTGATATCAAAGCGTTTCACACGCTCGCGCACTAAACTCAAGGCTTCCAACGTCATGGCCCACACTTGTTTAGCGGCTTCAAAACCAAGCGCATTCTCAATCACCGCTTGCTCGCACGCCAAGCCCGCGATCAATTGCCCGCCATTGCGACCGCTTGCACCAAAGCCAATGTGATGCGCCTCTAACACCACCACTTGATAGCCACGGTCTGCCAACTCAACCGCCGCTGACAAGCCTGCAAAACCGCCTCCCACCACACACACGTCGGTTTCAATATCAGCCTGCAATTTGGAATACGCAGGCTGCTCATTCGCGCTGGCAGCGTAATAAGAATTTTGTGTGGCTTTTAACTCAATATTTTTTGACATTATTTTTTGCTGAAATGCGCCCGCACAGCCAAGTCCAAACAATCACCGCCGCTGCATTTGAGGTGAGTTCGGCGTGGTCATATGGCGGCGCAACTTCGGTGCAATCCATGCCCACCCAATTCAAATCGCTCCACGCTTCTAGCAATGTCATGGCCTGTGCGGTAGTCAAGCCGCCTACTTCTGGTGTGCCAGTGCCAGGCGCAAACGCGGGGTCAAGCGCATCAATATCAAACGTTAAATAAAGCGGCGGATTGCCAGCTTGCGCCATATGGCTACGCACTTCATCAATGACGTTTTTTAAGGCATCGCCATCTTTGCCACGCAACTCGCGCGCCGTGACAATTTTGCCGCCTTGGTCACTCACAAACTCACGCGCGGCACGCTCGCCTGCAGAACGTATGCCGATTTGCACGAAACATTTTGGGTCAACCAAGCCTTCAGTAATGGCCTCATACACCCAGGTACCATGACCAGAAGGTTCACCAAAATGGTCAGTCCAAGTATCACAATGCGCATCAAAATGTATGCAGGCTAATGGTTGTTGGTAATGGGCTTTGTAAGCACGCAATAAAGGCAAGGTAATGGAGTGATCACCACCCAGCCAAATCATCGTCTGGGCTTTAATCAACTCGCTCGCTTGCGGCATCAACGCGCTGCGCATGGTATCAATGCTGGTGTTTGGTAAAGCCAAATCGCCCACGTCTTTTATAAACGCGAGTGGCGAAACATCAAAATATGGATGCGTGGCATCACACAACATTTGGCTGGCTTTGCGGATGGCACTCGGCCCAAAACGCGCACCAGGCCGATTAGTGCAGCTGCCATCCCAATTAATGCCAGCAATTGCATATGGTTTTTTGGTGGCTTTGTCGATAGTAATCCCCAAAAAACCACTGGTAGAAAGGAATGCAAACGCGTGATCCATGACAAAACTCCAAAAGTTCCAACTCGTCATTCCAGCGAAGGCTGGAATCCAAGCAAGTTTAAATTTTAATCCATTTGAGCTAGATTCGCTGTCAAACACCTCGGCTAGATTCTGGCCTACGCCAGACGCATTTGATTTTAGGCAGCATCATGCTGCACTTTTTCGCACTTCGACCTTGAAACCGCCAGGTCTATAGTGTTTACACAATCAAATCAACGAAACAATCGCTTCAATTTCCACCAGCACATCACGTGGCAGTTTGACCACTTGCACGGTAGAGCGCGCGGGCGCGTGGCTACCAAAAGTGTCGCCATACACTTTATTCATGGCGACAAAATCATCCAAGTTTTTCATAAACACAGTGGTTTTAACCACCTTATTTAAGCGCGCACCTGCGGCTTCAATTACCGCTTGCAGGTTCGCCAATACCTGTGTGGTTTGCACGGTAATGTCACCGTCGTTCAGTGTGCCGTCTGCGCGCAGCGGAATTTGGCCTGAGGTAAATAAAAAATCGCCCACTTGCATGGCTTGCGAATACGGGCCAATAGCGGCGGGGGCATTAGGGGTTTGGATGATTTTCATGTTAAGCACCTTAATTATCTGAGTAGGTAAATTGTATGCGCTTCACGTTGCAAAACAATTCGTAGGCAATCGTTCCAGCGGCTTTGGCAACGTCGTTCGCCAATACTTGGTCTCCCCACAACTCAACGGTTGAACCTATTTTTGCAGTTGGAATATCGGTCAAATCTACCATCAACATATCCATGGAAACGCGACCAATGACTTTGGTCACGGTTCCATCTACCGCGGCAGGCGCATTGCTTGCGCTACGTGGGTAACCGTCAGCATAGCCGCACGCGACCACACCGATTATGCTTTCTTTATCCGCCGTAAATATACTGCCGTAGCCGATAGATTCGCCTGTTTGAATGGTGCGGATGGATATGATTCGCGAGGTAAGCTGCATCACCACGCGCAGCGGCGTTTTTGCGTCATAAAGCGGATCTGCACCGTAGAGCATAATACCAGGGCGCGACCAGTTGGCACGGGCTTGCGGCCAGCCGAGAATCGCCGCCGAATTGGCCATGCTCACATCTTCAACACCTAAATTTTGTATGGCGTTTTGAAAAAGCGCAATTTGCTGATTGGTATGTTCACTTTCTAAATTATCGGCATTCGCAAAGTGGCTCATGAGCACAATTTTTTCTACATTAACATGCCCTAAAAGCCTCATGTATGCTTGTTGATAGGCAGCATGATTTAAACCAACGCGATGCATACCGCTATCCATTTTTAGCCAAATTTGCAGCGGTTTTGCAAGTTCTGCCGCAAGTAGCATGTCAATTTGCCACTCTGCGTGCACGACAATCCACAAATCATTGGCGACAATTTCTGCTAGCTCAACCGCTTCAAAAAAACCATCTAACAATAAGATAGCTTTTTTTATGCCCGTTTGCCGCAACTGAATCGCTTCTTCTAAACACGCCACGGCAAAGCCATCGGCTTCATTTTCAATCGCTTTGGCACATTGCACAGCACCGTGTCCATAAGCATTGGCTTTGATGACCGCGAGCGATTTACCGCCGTGCATTGTTTTTGCCACACGGTAATTGTGGCGGAACGCGTCTAAGCTGATGTGGGCGATAGCTGGGCGAGACATTATTGACACCTAAAAACGCCGTCATGCCGACAAAACGGTTTAAGCAGGAAATTTGCAAAGCAAACACTCGCAAAGTCGGTATCCAGAATCTTTAAAGTCACCAGATTCCGTGTCAAGCACGGAATGACGCTAAAAAATATGATATATGTGGAAGTTTTAACACTATAAAACATAGTTAATTGTAACGACTTAAACTTAAATCGTCACTTTGTATTGCAGGTTTCTGGCCAGCAATCAAATCCGCTAGCACTTGCGCCGAGCCGCATGCCATCGTCCATCCTAAAGTTCCGTGCCCAGTATTGAGCCAAACGTTGTTATAGTTAGCTGATGCACGACCAATAATGGGCGTGCCATCTGGCGTCATCGGGCGCAAGCCTGTCCAAAACAGCGATTTTGACACATCGCCGCCATTCGGAAACAAGCCATTAAGCACCATTTCTAACGTTTTGCGACGGTGCGGATTGAGGCTAAAATCAAATCCCGCCAGCTCGGCCATGCCACCTACTCTAATTCTATCGTCAAAGCGCGTAATGGCTACTTTGTAAGTCTCATCCATCACCGTGGAAACGGGCGCCATAGCGGCATTAATCACCGGAACGGTGAGCGAATAACCTTTGACCGGATAGACGGGAATTTGTATATGCAGCGCCTGCATAAGCTTACGTGTGTAGCTGCCCAGCGCTACCACGTATTGATCAGCTTGCAGCATTGCTCTGTTACTTTCTGTGCCAGATGCTATAGTGATTGCTACACCACTCAATTTGCCATTTTCAATTAACAAACGTTCAATTTGCACATCTTGACGAAATTTCACACCGAGCACTTTTGCTTTTTTAGCCAAATTGCTGGTAAAAAGCTGGCAATCGCCCGTTTCATCGTGCGGTAAACGCAAACCGCCTAAAAAATTATCTTTCACCAGCGCCAACGCTGGTTCTGCGCGGGCGCAGCCATCGGGGTCTAGATGCTCAAATGGAACGCCAAGACGCGTTAACACTTTGATATCTTTGGCTTCGGCATCCAACTGCTTTTGTGTACGAAACACCTGCAACGTGCCCTTGGTGCGACCTTCGTAGGCAATGCCAGTCTCGTTACGTAGCTCGCCTATGCAATCGCGACTATATTCCGCTAAGCGCACCATGCGCTCTTTGTTGGTGTCGTAATGCTTGGCGGTGCAGTTACCTAAAAGTTTGAGCGACCAATGCAGTTGCCACAGCGTGAAATCTGTCTTCAACGCGAGTGGTGAATGGCGTTGAAACAACCATTTAAGCGCCTTCAGCGGCACACCAGGTGCTGCCCACGGCGCAGCATAACCTGGCGAAATTTGCCCAGCATTGGCAAAGCTTGTCTCTAAGCCCACGGCTGGCTGACGGTCAATCACTGTCACCTCAAAGCCTTTTTTTACTAGGTAATACGCGCTCGTTACACCAATGACACCAGCGCCTAAAACAAGTACTTTCATTATCGCCTAAGAATAAAACGGATACTGTGCATTGAACCTGAATCGCACCAATTATGCAAATCCACTTGCGCAATTTATGCAGTTAAAGTGGCTCTAAATAAACTATCCGAATGGCTCTTGCCACCTGCCCAGTTAAAGAAAACAATGCTATTGTATTTAGTGTAAATCTGCTCTAATTTTCATACCATTCCAGTTTCAATATTTTTTGAGTTTTATCATTTTTTAAGGGGCACGGATAAATATGCAAAATATTCCAACGCAATTACTCATTAACGGCAAATTTATAAAAGGCGAAGGCGCGCCAATGAGCGTGCTAAACCCCGCCACTGGCGCAGAAATCACACAAGTCAATGAGGCATCACAGGCGCAAATTGAAGCGGCAGTAAAAGCCGCGGCAGATGCGTTTAGCACTTGGAAAAAAACCACACCTAGTGCGCGTGCAACGATGTTGCTGGCACTGGCGGATGCCATAGATACCAATGCAAAAGAACTGGCTGAGCTGGAATCCATGAATTGTGGAAAACCTTATCAAGCAGCACTGAATGACGAAATGCCAGCTGTCGCAGACGTTTTTCGCTTTTTCGCAGGTGCAATTCGCACCATGACAGGCTCACTTGCTGGTGAATATTTGCCAGGCCACACCTCTATGATTCGGCGCAATCCACTTGGCGTAGTTGCCTCAATAGCACCGTGGAATTACCCGCTGATGATGGCAGCCTGGAAACTAGGTCCGACCTTGGCTGCAGGCAATACAGTGGTACTAAAGCCATCAGAAATGACGCCACTAACCACATTAAAACTAGCGCAACTTATTAGCGATATTTTTCCCAAAGGCGTCGTCAATGTACTTAACGGACGCGGTGAATCAGTTGGCGCAGCCATGATTTCGCAGCCGCAAGTAAAAATGATTTCAATTACTGGCGATATTTCAACTGGTCAGAAAATTATGGATGTCGCCGCCAAAAGCGTGAAACGCACGCATTTGGAATTAGGTGGCAAAGCACCCGTTATCGTGTTTGACGACGCGGATTTGGAAGCGGTGGTTGCAGACGTGCGCACTTTTGGCTTTTATAATGCTGGCCAAGATTGCACGGCGGCGTGCCGCATTTACGCTGGCAAAAAAATATACGAAAAATTGGTAGCGGAATTAACCAGCGCCACCGCCAGCATTAAGGTGGGGATGCAAAAAGAAAAAGGCGTTGAAATGGGGCCGCTCATTTCGGCACGGCAACGCGAGCGCGTCGCAGGCTTTGTAGATAGAGCTAGGGCACAAAAGCACATCGAGATCACTACGGGCGGAAAAGCGCGTACGGGTCAAGGTTTTTTCTATGAGCCAACCATCATCGCGGGTGCAAAACAATCTGACGAAATCGTCTGCAAGGAAGTATTTGGGCCCGTGGTTTCTGTGACGCGCTTTGATGACGAAGCACAAGTGGTGAATTGGGCGAATGAGTCAGAATATGGATTGGCCAGTTCAGTTTGGACAAGCGACGTTTCGCGCGCCATGCGCGTTGCGGCAGAGCTGCAATATGGTTGCACCTGGATTAATACACACTTTATGTTGACCTCGGAAATGCCGCACGGCGGTATGAAAAGATCGGGCTACGGCAAAGATTTATCCATGTACGCGATTGAAGATTACAGTTGTGTGCGGCATGTGATGGTGAAACTCTAAAAATGCCAAGGTGAGTGGCCTGCCACTCACCCCGTGCTTTTCAGATAGGTACTTGCCGCTTATCTGCCGATTTAATTGCCGATAATGCCGCCGATGGACGCGCCACCAACAGTACCAATCCCACTGCCACTGGTAAGTACAGAAAAATTTGATTTATGTAACACTCAAATTTCGACTAATTTTTAAACAAAAAAATTCACATGAAAACACTTAAAACGTCGGCGGACTGCACGAACTTACCAAGGTACAAACCTCGTTTCCAGCATTGCGAAATCGATGTGGCTGGCGGCTATCAAAATAATAAGCATCGCCAGTGCCAAGTACCCGCGTGGCTTCTCCCACGGTCACCTCTAATCTGCCCGATAAAATCACCGCGCCCTCTTCGCCTTCGTGCTCCAACATGACCATGCCCGTATCAGCGCCCACTGCATAGCTTTCATACAAAATTTGCAAAGCATGGCCTGCTTTGGCAGAGCCAATTTGGCGATACGAAATGCCTGCACCGCCGCTAATTTCGGTGAGCGTTTCGGCACGATAAAACACCTCGCTTTTCATGCCTGGCAATTCATCCGAGAAAAACTCCGCCAGCGTCATGGGAATGCCCGCCAGTATGCGTTTAAGCGCACTCACTGAGGGGCTGGTATTGCCAGATTCTATGAGTGAAATACTGGCATTGGCAACGCCTGATTTTTTTGCCAGCGCACGTTGAGAAAGCTGATGCCGCAAACGTACAATTCTAAGCCTGGTGCCCACATCGATATCCATCACGCCCACCTCACTGTTTAAAGTGTTAAATATACAATAACACTCATAAAATTAATACTAATAAAATCAGTAGCTTGAATTTTAAAAAAACCAGTATTGACACATAATGCTAAACACTTGAAACTGATAAAAATTTAATCTACAAGGATTGACCATGTCTCAAGTGAAGTTGCCTGATCTGTCGCATTACTGGGTGCCTTTTACCGCCAATCGCCAGTTTAAAGCCATGCCGCGCTTGTTTAAAGCCGCCAAGGGCAACTACTACACGGCGATGGATGGCCGACAAATACTCGACGGCACCGCAGGCTTATGGTGCGTGCCTGCTGGGCATGCGCGCGAAGAAATTGCAATCGCCGTTGGTGAGCAACTGCGCACACTGGATTACGCACCCGCGTTTCAAACCAGCCACCCGCTTGCTTTTGAAGCCGCCACGCGCTTGGCAGAATACATGCCTGCTGGCTTAGATAGAATATTTTTCACCGATTCTGGCTCAGAGTCTGCCGATACTGCGCTGAAAATCGCCCTTGCTTACCATCGTGTGTGCGGCAACCCATTGCGCAATAAACTCATTGGTCGCGAGCGCGGTTATCACGGCGTGAATTTTGGCGGCGTTTCGGTGGGTGGTATTGCGGGCAACCGCAAAGCGTTTGGCAATGCGCTTAGTGGCGTTGACCATATTCGCCACCCGCTCGACATTGCAAAAAACGCATTTACCAAGGGAGTGCCAGCAGATGGTGGTATCGCGCTGGCGAATGAGTTTGAGCAACGGATTGTGACGCTACATGACCCATCGACCATCGCTGCCTTAATGATTGAACCTGTGCAAGGTTCGGCTGGCGTACTAATTCCACCCCAAGGCTATCTAAAACGCATCCGTGAAATTTGCGATAAACATGGCATTTTGCTGATTTTTGATGAAGTAATCACTGGCTTTGGGCGGCTAGGCACCAAGTGGGGGGGGGATTACTTTGATGTGATGCCTGATATGCTCACCTGTGCCAAAGGCTTAACCAATGGCGTAGTACCAATGGGCGCGGTAGCGGTAAAGCGCGAAATTTACGACGCCTTTATGGAGAATTCGCCCACAGGCGCCATCGAGTTGCCACATGGCTACACTTACAGCGCCATCCCCATTGCCTGCACGGCAGCCATCACCACGCTGAATATTTTTGCACAAGAAAAATTGGAACACCGTGCCGCTGGCTTAAGTGCCTATTTTGAGCAAGCAGCGCACAGCTTAAAAGGTTTGGCTATGGTGAAAGATATACGCAATATTGGCTTGGTGGCGGGCATTGAATTTGAGTCAGTGGTGGGTAAAGTGGGTGCATTTGCATTTGCTGTGTATTTGAAATGCTATGAACTCGGTTTGCACGTACGCTACACTGGCGACATTATTGCCATTTCGCCACCACTGACTATTGAGAAGCACGAAATTGACCGCATTTTTAACACGCTTGCTGATGCAATTAAAACTGTGGCTGCACAAGGTGAAACAGGCTTAGATGCCAACCAATACCTTAAAAATGAACAACAATGGGCTTGGCATCAGCAAGTCACGATTTAACTGGAGTATTGAGAGTGAATATCAAATCAATTGGTCACTACATTAACGGCAAGCATATCACTGGCACAGGCCAGCGCTTGGGTGATGTTTATAACCCCGCCACAGGTGAAGTGCAAGCGCAAATCACCATGGCAACCGCGGATGAAACCAGCGCAGCAATTAGCGCGGCGCAAGCCGCTTTCCCCACTTGGTCGGCCACGCCTGCATTGCGGCGCGCGCGTATTCTGTTTAAATTTAAAGCCTTATTAGATGAGCATGCCAACGACTTGGCCAAAGCCATTTCACTGGAACACGGTAAAACCATTTCTGACGCACGCGGTGAAGTGACGCGTGGCATCGAAGTGGTCGAGTTCGCCTGTGGCGCACCACATTTGCTCAAGGGTGACTTTAACGAGCAAGTCGGCACCGGCATTGACACTTACAGCATGCACCAGCCGCTGGGCGTGGTTGCTGGCATTACACCGTTTAACTTTCCTGTCATGGTGCCGCTGTGGATGATTCCGATGGCCTTGGCGACTGGCAACACCTTCGTACTCAAGCCATCAGAAAAAACGCCATCGGCAAGTTTAATGATTGCAGATTTATTGGCACAAGCGGGGCTACCTGCAGGCGTGTTTAACTTAATCAATGGCGACAAAGCAGCCGTGGATGTGCTACTCACCGATAAGCGCGTGCAAGCGATTAGTTTTGTGGGCTCCACGCCTATTGCGGAATACATTTACAACACTGGCAGCAAAAATGGTAAACGCGTGCAAGCGCTAGGTGGCGCTAAAAATCACTTAGTAGTGATGCCAGACGCAGATTTAGACCAAGTCGCGGACGCCTTGATTGGCGCTGGTTACGGCTCGGCTGGCGAGCGTTGTATGGCGATCTCCGTCGCCGTCACGGTGGGCGATGGGGCAGATCAATTAATCGAAAAACTCACAGAAAAAGTTAAAACCATTAGCATAGACCAAGGCTTGAACGAAAAGGCTGACATGGGGCCGCTAGTGACACCACAACATTTTGAAAAAGTGAAGAGTTATGTAGATTTAGGCGTCGCCGAAGGCGCGAAATTAGTCATCGACGGCCGCGGCTATTCGCATAAAGGTTATGAAAAAGGCTTCTTTCTCGCACCGTGTTTATTTGACCACGTCAGCAAAGACATGCGTATTTATAAAGAGGAAATCTTCGGACCTGTGTTATCCGTCGTGCGCGCCAAAACTTTTGACGAGGCGCTGCAATTGGTGAACGACCACGAATTTGGCAACGGCACCGCCATTTTCACGCGCGATGGTGAAACTGCGCGCGAATTCGTAAGCCGCGTGCAAGTTGGCATGGTCGGCGTCAACGTCGCCATCCCGGTGCCAATTGCCTTCCACAGCTTTGGTGGCTGGAAACGCTCGCTATTTGGCGACCACCACATTTATGGCGAGGAAGGCATCCGCTTTTACACGCGCCTCAAAACCACCACCTCGCGCTGGCTATCTGCCTCAAAAAGTACGGGTTATGAATTTGTGATGCCCATCATGAAATGAATTTTAGCAATAGAAAATATTAAACTTGAGGCAATAAAAAAGGTGCTGACAGCACCTTTTTTATTTAAGCTGGTTTTTTCAAACCAAATAATTACCAAGCACGTTTAATAAAGAACCATAGTTTTTCATCATTGGTATCTCTGCCAGTGAATGTATCATAAAATACTTCATTAGCAACATCAAAGGTATTGGTGTAGTAAGCACCAGCGCTAAAGCCTTCTATCGGCTTTCCGACACTAGGCAAGCTAAAATTTTTGCTTAAACCAATTGCAACGTCGCCCTGACTACCTTCAAGATTTGGTGTATGTTGATAGCCCACTTTAGCCAAGAAATTTAAATCGCCAATCGGCAATACATAGTTAAATTTCAACTCATTATAGGTAGCGCCTTCAGTGTCCCCATTGGTATCCGTAACATTTAAGTTGCTATCTGTCGCATTCGCCCCATAATAATCTGTTGGGATATAATAAAATGTATAAGTAAACCATTTGTAAGATAGCGCAGCTGACATTTCAAAGGTATCTAGTTTGTGACCTTGGTCAGTAGCACTAAATGAGTTTTCTCTATCTGGATAGTAATAGTAGTTACCCAATAAGTTAACACCAATGCCATTTTCAAACGTTTTAGCCCAGCCAAAATACCAGTCAGTTTCTAACCGATTACCGCCTGAAAAACCGTCGCCATGGCCTGCAAACTCTTTATCCATGTTAGACCACCAAGTACCTGCATAAAAGCCGCTGCTATGGCCATAGTCAATGCCGCCTTGCAAAGCAGGGCCGTCGCTTAAAGAAATACCACGGAACATATATTCACTGTACAAGCCAATATTAAAAGTGAGTGTATGTGGTGATGCTGGTTCAGCAGGAGCTGCGGCCGCAACCGCTGCTGGCGCAGCCTCAACTGCGGCGGCTTCATCAGCCAATACGCTAGCGCTGCTTAGTAATAGTGGTATTGCACATAATGTGCTTAACACCTGACGATTTAATAACCAACCAATATTTTTCATAAATTTCCCTTAACCATGAGTAATGTAAAATTAAATTCTTTTATTCCAGCGTTTATTATCACATCCAATTTGCTTGTTTAAAGTCACAATGACGACTAAAACCATTACAAAACCGCCCAAGAAGCATAAACACACGTTCTACGGAGTTATATTGAACCCAAACATCAACACCTTGCAACAATAGATTCACAAAAAACTGAAAATTCAGCATAAATACAACAATTTACAGGCCCACTATTTGGTGCATTTTGATTAATTTTGCACCCAATGTGTGCATTTGGCTAAATAGTGGCTGTAATGGCTAAAATTGCCTAAGATTTGTACTGTATGATTGATAATAGGTTTGAGAGTGAAAAAACTACTATTTTGTTGGCTAGCAATTTTATAGTTTACCCATAAGTTTACCCATAGCCCATATAAAATAAAAACGGCTCACAGAAGTTAAACTGTAAGCCATTGATTGAATTGGTCGGGACAGCAAGATTCGAACTTGCTACCCCATGCCCCCCAGCCAGTTATTTTCACCTTATCCTGCTAGACATAAAAAAACATTATCGGACATATTGACACATAGAATGTATAATATATTCTATATAATACATAATGTTAGCAAATATATTGAGCTAACTACGCTAACGTATTGCGGAGATGAGTACCTGCGCCTTGAGAGCGAAACAGAGGATGAGTTTGTTGAACGGGTATTGACTATAGTTAAACAGAACCCGAAACCAAATGGGGGCTATTTGATGGGGAATATTTGTTAGCCAAATGGATTAAATCTCTCTAATAGATTTCTCATGTAATCTTAACCAGCCGCCTATTGTCCCTTGCTTTGTAACCTCGGATTTGAGTGCTCTATCTGGGAAATTGTCAGAAAGAAATGGACGATGCCACAATTGGAAACCTGCTTTAAATAAGTTTACTATCCAAACAATTAGTTAAATAATCCTTTGAGTTTCTGTTGGAGCGTGAATCCAACACCAGTATTTTGCATAGCTTTGATTTAAGCGTGATTGCGCGCCATTTTCCTGAGCACGAGAAAATTATAGTAGCGCAAAGTTAGTTTTGTCATCCAGTTAATATCAATATATGCTATAAAGCAATTTATGCTAAATAACGACTCTCCTTCCTCAGAAGCCTTACTTGCTGCGGTTGATTTAGGTTCAAATAGTTTCAGATTAGAAATTGGCCGCTATCAAAACGGCCAAATCCAGCGCGTAGATTACCTTAAAGAAACAGTGCGCCAAGGCAGCGATTTAGACGAAGAACGCAACTTAAGACCCGAAGCCATAGACCGCGGACTTAAGTGTTTAGCGCGATTTGGTGAAACGATAAAAGGTTTACCCAAGCACCATGTACGCGCGGTAGCAACACAAACACTGCGCGAAGCCAGAAACCGCGATGTCTTTATAAAACTGGCCAAAAAAACCTTGGGGTACGAAATAGAAGTCATTTCTGGCGTAGAAGAAGCGCGCCTAATTTACCAAGGTGTGAGCCGCTTACTGCCACAGTCAGACGAAAAGCGCTTGGTAATTGACATAGGCGGACGCTCCACTGAATTTATTTTGGGTCAGCATTTAAACGCAGAAACCACAGACTCCTTGCGTGTTGGCTCGGTGACTTGGTCACTCAAATATTTTGCTAATGGCAACTTAAGCGAGAAAAATTTTCAGCGCGCCGAAATTGCTGCGGAATCATTTTTAGATGCAGTGGCCAATATTTATCAGCATCCATATTGGGATGTAGCTTATGGCGCATCAGGAACAGTAGGCGCGATTGCCGATATTTTATCCAATGCCGGATTTGAAGAAAACAAAATTACGCGCCAAGGATTAGACTGGTTACGCGCCCAGCTCATCAAAGCTAAAACAGTTGATAAGCTAGATTTGGCTGGTTTAAAAGAAGATAGAAAGTCAGTCATCGCCGGTGGTTTGAGTATTTTAATTGGCATATTTGATTTACTTAAGCTTGATACATTGATTGTTGCCAAAGGCGCGCTACGCCATGGCTTGCTGTACGATATGATTACAGAGGAGCACATGGTAGAGGACTTAAGAGATGCCTCCATTATGCACCTCACAAACCGTTTTGCGGTGAATAAAGCCCATGCTAAAAATGTGACTAAGGTAGCGCTAGCGTTTTTTGATGCGCTTACACCCACACTTAATCTACATCAAAATAATCAGTACGAATTAGATAAACTCAGGAAAATATTGGGTTGGGCGGCCTCTAGCCATGAAATTGGCGCCATAATTTCGCATAGCGAATCGCAAAAGCACGGCGCCTACATTTTAGACAACACAGAGCTAATGGGATTTGCACAAAGCGAGCTGCATCGCCTAAGTTTGTTGGTGCTAGGCCACTGTGGAAAGCTAAGAAAGCTAGATACCGACTTTAGCGATGAAAGTTTTATTTTTCAACTCATTTCACTGAGATTAGCGGTGATTTTTTGTCACTCGCGCAACACGCCTGTGCTAAAAAACACCACCTTTAACCGTACTGAAAATACTTTTATGCTTAGCCTGCCGAGCGCTTGGCGGCAGGCTTTCCCGCAAACCTCTTACTTACTAGAAGAGGAAATTCTGGCCTGGCAAAAAACCAATTGGAGATTAATTGTTTCTACTAAAGATTAGTTTAATGCACTAATTTAGCTATATTTATTACAGAAATATGGCTGTTGACAGTTTTTAAAAACGATATAAACTGTTTATATCGTTTATTAGGAGAATGTCATGTCAAAAAACCCCGCCAAAAAGACTGCAACACCTGAATCTGGTGTGGCTAAGCCAACCGTTAAGCCTGTTGCAACGATGCAGATTGAATCTGCGGCCAAACCAGCGCTAGCTAAGTCTGTGGCGACTAAGTCAGCAGCAAAACTGGCTATCAAACCTAAGGCGAAAATCCCTGCTAAAAAAGTAGTTAAAAAAACCAAACCAGAAAAAGTTAAAATGGTGCGCGACAGCTTTACCATGTCTAAAGATGAGTACGCGCAGATTGCTTTGATGAAAGCCCGTTTAACCTCTATGGGACAGCCTGCAAAGAAAAGTGAATTGCTACGCGCTGGCATTAAACTGCTGGTCGCGATGAGTGACGACACACTTAAAATAACGCTGGCAAAAATCCCTGTGATTAAAACTGGCCGGCCAAACAAAAAAGCTTAAGTTATTTTTTAGTAAGTAGGCTCTTTTAGCAAGCTGGGCGTTTGCACAGTAAAAACTTTATATTTGTGTGACGTGTTTAACGAAGGGCGCAACCACCATATTGCGCCTTTTTTAATGCTAACTTCCGCGCCAGAAACCCCTGTTAGATGCATCACCAACTGCCCCAACCAAGGCTGGTGACCCACTATAATTAAACTATTTCCAAGTTTAATTTGGTCTTTATTTTTAGTTTCCAAGTCAGACAAAAACTTTAGCACTTCTTGCAAATTTGCGTCTGGTCTTAGCGCATGTGCTTCAGTAATTTTTTGCTTTAGCGTCTCGGCTGTTTGTATGGTGCGCAACGCTGGACTGCTCACCAATATTGAAGGTTCTGATAATTGCAGATGGAGCCAAGCTGCCATTTTTTTAGCTTGGCTAAGCCCTTTGGTAGTTAAATTACGCCGCATATCAGTTTCGCCCTGCTCAATATCAGCAGGTGCTGCATCAGCATGTCGCCATAAAATGATTTGTTTAAATGTAAGGCGCATGCATATTTAAGAGTAACGAGCTATCAATAGCTTTTGCGCGCTGTGTGTATTGGTTTTGTTACTGCTCACCTGCATATAATCAGCCACTGTTAGCGCCCAAGCATCTTCGGTGTCTTTCAAATAAGGCTCGATACATTCTTGAAAAATGCGTGTTTGCATTTGTGCATCTAAAATCGGCCAGGCAATTTCAATACGTCGTATCATATTACGGCTCATCCAATCTGCGCTGGAAAGCCACATGCGCTTAGCTTCACCCGCTTCAAAATAAAATATGCGAGAATGCTCCAAAAAGCGTCCCACGATTGACCTAACGCGAATTCTACCTTCTACAGCAGGTGCATCCACTGGCAAAATACAAGCGCCGCGTATAATTAAATCAATTTCAACACCTTGCTGAGCCGCACCAATTAAGGCTTTCACCAGCACTTCGTCTGTTAGCGAGTTCATTTTTGCAATAATCTTAGCTTTTTTACCCGCCAAACTTGCAGCTTTTACTAACGAAATTTGCCGCAACATTGCGCGCTGTAAATTAAATGGCGCCACCAATAATTTACGGATAGTAGGCAATGCAATTTGGCTGGTAAGATGCCTAAAAATATACCCAATCTCACGTGTCAAAGTTAAATCGCTGGTGAGCATGCAAATATCCGTATATAGCTTTGCCGTATTGGCATTGTAATTGCCTGTGGAAACATGTGCGTAACGCTTAATGCGGTTTCCTTCTTGCCGCAATACCAATAGCATTTTGGCATGCGTTTTTAGCCCTATCATGCCATACATAACCTGCGCGCCTATCGCTTCTAATTTTTCTGCCCAGTTGATATTGGTTTCCTCATCAAAGCGCGCTTTAATTTCCACCACCACTACCACCTCTTTGCCGCGTTTTACCGCCTCTTGCAACAAATTCAGTATGCGTATATCGCTGCCAGTGCGATAAATGGTTTGGTGAATCGCCAACACTTTAGGGTCGTAAACCGCTTCATGCAAAAACTGAATCACCGCATCAAAACTTTCATAGGGGCGATGTATCATTACATCGCCTTGCTTTAAGCGAGCAAAAATCGATTCTTGTTTATTTAGTTGCTTGGGCCAAGCAGGGCTATAAGGCGTAAATTTTAAGTTCTCACCCTTCGTCAAACTAAGCAATTGAATTAAACGCCCCAAATTAACTGGCCCCTGCACTTGATACATTGCAGCGGGCGGCAACTTAAATTCTGCCAATAAAAATGCAGATAATCGCTCTGCACAACCCTGAGAAACCTCAAGCCGCACTGCCTCTGCAAACGGCCTCTGCGCTAGCTCTTGGCGCAATGCGCTGGGCAAATCATCCATACTATCTTCGTCTAAATCCAAATCAGAGTGGCGAGTGACCCTAAATTGCGAAAAGCTCAGTATTTTTCTAGAGCCAAACAAATCTGGCAAATGCGCGCCAATAATACTGGTGAGTGTGACAAACTCTTGGCTGGGATGCCCATTTTTTGGGAGCTGGAGAACTCTTGGTAGCGCACGCGGCACGCGAATAATAATGATTGTAGGTTGAACGCTTTTTTCAACCGCTGCCAGCTCTACAATAAAATGCAAAGCCTTGCTAGCCACTTGCGGAAATGGATGTGCCATATCCAAGGCAATAGGCAACAGTAGCGGTTTTACATTCGCCTGAAAATATTTTTTGACCCAGTTTTTTTGATTGTTACTACGATGACTTCTGCCAACAATATCAACGCCAGCCGCTTTTAAAGCGGGCATCAACTCATCATCAAAAATATCGTATTGACGAGCAACCAAGGCATACGCTTGTGCCGAAACTTCATTAAAACTCCACTCCGTCACTGCGCCTTTTTTGATGCCAGCGCGCATCGCTTCTAGCTGCGCATTCATGCGTACTTCAAAAAACTCATCTAAATTGGAAGCCACAATACACAAAAACTTCAAACGTTCTAGCAGTGGATAATCTTGGCGCTGGGCGAGCGAAAGTACGCGCGAATTAAAATTGAGAATGCTTAAATCACGGTCTAAAAGTTCTAGTTTGAGGGTTGTCATAGACAATATCTTATGACATGTTTGTGACTTTATTATGACGGTTTTATGAGAAATATAATTTATTTGCACACTATTTGCGCAGTAATTGCTGTATTGCCAAGCCAGCCACCATCAAGCCAAATGGCGCGGTCACGCACATGCTGGAGCCGTAACCAGCGCAACAAATTGCGTACTTTTGCCAGCAATTTATGAAGCCGAAACTAGTTATCAACTAATTTCGGTTATTTTTCATAAATTTTGGTTGAGTAAGACAAAGATAATTAGGCTTTTTTGTTGGCTAGCAATTTTACGGTGTACCCATGAGTGTACCCATAGCCCGTATAAAATAAAAACGGCTCACAGAAATTAAACTGTAAGCCATTGATTAAATTGGTCGGGACAGCAAGATTCGAACTTGCGACCCCATGCCCCCCAGGCATGTACGCTACCAGGCTGCGCTATGCCCCGAACCGCGCTACTGCTAATGAGCAACGAATGCGTATTATAAATGAAAAGCGCCAAGCAAAAGCCTGGCGCAGTAAAAATAAAACAGCTTGAAAAGCTTAAGCGCGTAGTAGTTGTATCACTTCGCGCACTTGTTGTTTAAACCTAAAGAAATCAAAAACACTAGCTGATTCTGTTGCCAGCTGCGAAGTTTGCGCACTTGCTTGCGCCATAGTGGCTGTTTCAGCCCTATCTGCCGCGCCGTCCAAACGGTTACGCGCACCACTAATGGTAAAGCCTTGCTCATAAAGTAGTTCGCGAATTTTGCGTATCAATAACACTTCGTGATGCTGATAATAACGGCGATTGCCGCGACGTTTTACTGGCTTAAGCTGGGTAAACTCTTGCTCCCAATAGCGCAATACATGCGGCTTTACGCCGCACAGCTCGCTGACCTCGCCAATGGTAAAGTAGCGCTTGGCGGGGATGGGCGGCAATTGCATTTTTGCATTTGGATCTAGCATCAATTAATGCCTATTGAGCGTAATGCTCTTCCACTTTGCTTTTTAATTTTTGACTGGCGTGAAAAGTGACCACGCGACGCGCTGTAATTGGTATTTCTTCGCCTGTTTTGGGGTTACGGCCTGGTCGCTCAGATTTTTTGCGTAATTCAAAATTGCCAAAACCCGAGAGTTTCACGCTATCGCCTGTTTCCAAGGCGCTGCGCACTTCCTCAAAAAACGCTTCTACCATATCTTTTGCTTCACGTTTATTCAAGCCCACTTGCTCAAATAATAAATCAGCAAAATCAGCCTTTGTTAGTGTCATGCATATCCCCTGAGCTTTTATACTTATTCTAAATTATATTAACTGCGTAACGCTGCGCCGAATTTTTTTTCTAATAATTTTAGCAGTTCGACCATTGCAGTCTCTGCTTCAATATCCAACATACTCTTATGAGTATCTTGCATAAGTACAAGAAATGCAAGGCTTTTTTTGTTATCCGCGATACCTTTGCCTTGATATATATCGAAGAGTTGTATTTGTTTCAGCAAAGGAATCTTAGCAGAATTGACGGCATTGACAATCGCCTGAACAGGCAAATCGACATCTACTACAATGGCAATATCGCGCCGCACCGGCAAAAATTTAGACACTTCTTGATATTTGGTTACTTTGGTTTGCAATAAACTTGCAACTTGCAATTCAAACAATACCGCATTTTTTGGCAGACTATATTGCTGCTGCCATTTTGGGTGCAATTTACCCAGCCAGCCGATTGGTTTATCCTGCAAATAAACGCGCGCAGACTGGCCTGGATGCAATGCGGGATGAGACTCCTGGCGATACTCTGCTTGATTTTTTGTCAACACATCCACCGTCGCTTTTACGTCGTAAAAATCTACGTCGCGCACTTTTTCGCCCCACTGTTCTGGCTGAAAATCACCGTAGCATAAGCCCGCCACTTGTGCTTGCTCGTTGTAAAAGCCTTCTTTATAATTGTTCTTATCTGCAAAATAACTGGCACCGATTTCAAATAACATGGCGCGTTCTTGTTTGCGGTTCAAATTATAAGTCAGCGCATCCAAAAGCCCGCCCCATAAACCGCCCCGCATCACACTTAAATTACTGGCAATAGGATTTTTTAGCTTGATTGGATGTGCGTTGCCCATCAAATCGCGTTCCCAGCTTTCATCCACAAAGCTGTAAGTGACTACTTCCTGATAGCCTGAATTTTTTAAAACGTCTGCCATGCAAGCCTGATTCCATGCGGATTCTGGAGCATCTAATATTGATAAATTAGCAATCAGTTTAATGGCTGGAATCTTATCGTAACCATGCAAACGCGCGATTTCCTCGATTAAATCTTCCTCGCATGCAATATCGAAGCGGTAAGTTGGCGCTTTTACTGCAAAGCCTGCTGCAATTTCAGTAAATTCAAACCCCAATTGTTTCAGTAAAACACCCACTGTGTTTTGTGGAATTTCTATGCCCAATACCGAAAGCAAGCGCGCATAACGTAAATTAACAGTTGGACGCACAGGCAATTGGCCCACAACTTCCGTCATTTCGCCCGCTTGACCACCGCAAATGTCGAGTATCAACGCCGTTGCGCGCTCCAGTGCGTTTTTAGTGTTACCAAAATCTACGCCACGTTCAAACCGATAAGATGAATCGGTGCTTAAGCCCAGTCGACGCGCTTTTCCAGCAATGGCAGCGGGCGTAAAAAACGCACTTTCTAAGAATATTGAGGTGGTAGCATCCGTCACCGAAGTCGGTTCGCCGCCCATCACGCCCGCCAGCGCAATCGCGCCGCTGTTATCGGCAATCACCAAATCATCATTTGCCAATTGTACTTCCGTGTCGTTCAGCAACTTAATTTTTTCGTTAGCTTGCGCAAAACGCACTTGCATACCACCATTAATCTTATTTAAATCAAAGGCATGCATGGGTTGTCCAAGCTCTAGCAGCACGTAATTGCTAATATCCACAATAGCGCTAATGCTGCGCGTGCCGCTGCGTTCCAAGTTACGCAACATCCAAGCGGGCGTTTGAGCTTTGGCATTCACGCCTTCAATCACACGACCAAAATAGGCTGGGCAAGCTTCTGGTGTATGCACATTTACTAAGACACTGGCCAGTGAGCCAATATTCACGCTGGGTACAGCAGTGCTGTTTAAAGGCGCGCCCGTAATCGCCGCCACATCGCGCGCAATGCCCAAGATGCTCAGACAATCCGCACGATTTGGCGTCAGTTTGAGCGTGAGTAAATTGTCATTCAAACTTAAAAATTCGCGAATATCTTGGCCAGCAGGCGCGTCTAGAGGAAGTTCCAGCAAGCCAGTCGCCTCAGCCGCCAAGCCCAATTCTTTGG
Organism: Methylotenera oryzisoli; assembly: GCA_945907735.1. Taxonomy (GTDB): domain Bacteria; phylum Pseudomonadota; class Gammaproteobacteria; order Burkholderiales; family Methylophilaceae; genus Methylotenera_A; species Methylotenera_A oryzisoli_B. Next base: position 41,578 of record CAMDTL010000002.1, on the reverse strand, counting down.
CCGAACACATCATGCCGAAGGACTCGACACCGCGCACTTTAGCTTGCTTAATCTCAATCCCTGGTAAAGCCGCTCCGACCAAGGCGCACGGAGCTTTCAAGCCAACTCTAGCGTTGCTTGCGCCGCACACAATTTGCAGTATTGCTTTGCCCACATTCACTTTGCACACTTGCAAACGGTCAGCATCTGGGTGTTTATTCGCTTCGACAATCTCGCCGATGACCACGCGGTCAAACACTGCGCCCGCAGCTTGCAAATCTTCCACCTCAAGCCCCGCCATGGTCAAAGCGTGACTTAAAGCTTGCGCATCAAGACTTGGATTAACGAATTGTCGTAGCCAGTTTTCTGAAAATTGCATAGGATTTTAATTATTTGTTAAATTGCTGCAAAAAGCGCAAATCGTTATTAAAAAAGTGACGCAAATCATTCACGCCGTAACGCAGCATGGCAAGGCGCTCTACGCCTAAGCCAAAGGCAAAACCGCGATATTTTTCACTGTCGATATTCACGTGTTTGAAGACTTCTGGGTGCACCATGCCACAACCCCCTATCTCCAACCAACCGCCGTTCCAACTCATGTCCATCTCGGCAGAAGGCTCAGTAAATGGGAAAAATGACGGTCTGAACCTAACGGTTAAATCATCGCGCTCGAAGAATTTTTGTAAGAAATCCTGCACCACACCTTTTAAGTTGGCAAAACTGATATGTTCATCCACCCATAAGCCTTCTACTTGGTGAAACATGGGCGAATGCGTGGCGTCAGAGTCCACGCGATAGACACGGCCTGGCGCGATAATTTTGAGCGGGGGCTGTTTATTCTCCATATAGTGTATTTGTACAGGTGAAGTATGTGTTCTTAAAACATGACGTTCATCCACATAAAAAGTGTCATGCATGGCGCGCGCAGGGTGGTTGTCGGGAATATTCAAAGCGGTAAAATTATAGAAATCGGTTTCAATTTCAGGGCCAGTCGCCACATCGAAACCAATCGAGTGAAATAATTGTTCAATGCGTTGTAGCGTTAAAGTCACAGGATGCAAACCACCTTGCGCTTGCGCACGAGCAGGTAAGCTGACGTCTATGGATTCTTGCGCCAACTGTGCCGCTTGCGCAGCGTTTAATATCGCCTCACGTCGTGCATTTAATGCTGCTTCCACTGCCTGCTTCACTACGTTAATGGCAGCACCTGCGGCTGGGCGCTCTTCATTTGATAGTTTACCTAAACCTTTAAGCGCTTCGGTCAGCACGCTGGTTTTACCTAAATATTTTGCTTTTGCATTTTCCAGCGCAGGCATATCGGCGCATACATTAAAGTCGTTTTGCGATTGTGAAATCAGATACTCTAAATTAGCCATACGTTATTTTAACTTAAAGTAATGGATTTGTTGGCATTTAACTACTTGATTATGAATAAATATTTGTTTATGTCGTAAAAAAAGAGGCCGCAGCCTCTTTTTTAATTGCTTCTAATTCAAGCGCACTTAAGCAGCTAAACCTGTCTTTGCAATTTCTACAAACTTAACAAAGGCCGCTTTATCAAATACAGCCAGATCCGCTAATACTTTGCGATCTACATCCACAGCTGATTTCTTCAAGCCATTCATGAAGCGGCTATAGGTTAAACCACACTCACGTGCGCCAGCGTTAATCCGCGCAATCCACAAGGTACGGAATTGACGTTTTTTCTGACGACGGTCACGGTACTGGTATTGACCAGCCTTCATTACCGCCTGTTTGGCAACGCGATAAACGTTTTTACGACGACCGCGGTAACCTTTAGCGGCATTTAATACTTTTTTGTGTCTCGCACGAGCAATGACACCACGTTTTACTCTAGGCATATCGGTCTCCTTAGCGGGTTGGCATCATAGCGCGAACGCGTTTGACGTCAGTTGGTGAGATGATCGATGTACCGCGCAATTTACGTTTTTGCTTGGTGGTTTTTTTGGTAAGAATGTGACGCAAATGTGAATGCGTACGCTTCACCTTGCCATTCCCTAAGAACTTAAAACGCTTTTTAGCGCTGCTCTTTGTTTTCATTTTTGGCATTTTTTTCTCCTTGGAGGTTAATTAAGAGTGCCTAGGCATGCCATTTCGCCGTATCACTCGAAAACTTACTGCGCACATTTAATGCTGCGTTACGCGGCGCTCAAAATCCTCATGTAAGACTACTACATTCCGGTGTTTTTGCGCTCCGTGCGCCTTGCCTAAAATGCGCTCGCTACAGTTTTGTAGCTAATTTCACTCTTATTCCGTTGCTACTGCTTTTTCTTCTGTTTTCTCAACAGGTTTTGCTACTTTTGGCGCCTTAGCAACTACTTTCTCTACTTTTTTAGGCGCTAACACCATCACCATTTGCCGGCCTTCCATTTTAGGAAACTGCTCAACCACTGCATGCTCTTGCAAATCAGCTTCTACACGTCTTAATAAAGCCAAACCAAACTCTTGGTGCGTAATCTCGCGGCCTCTAAAACGTAACGTAATCTTAGCTTTATCGCCCTCACCCAAAAATCGGATGATGTTGCGTACTTTAATATTGTAATCACCGTCATCCGTACCCGGACGAAACTTAATTTCTTTAATAACCACTTGTTTTTGTTTAAGTTTTTGCTCGTGCTGACGTTTACTTTCAGCATACTTAAACTTACCATAATCCATCAACCTGCACACTGGTGGCACCGCATTTGGCGCAATTTCTACCAAATCAATATCAGCTTCCTCTGCCTTGGCAAATGCTTCACGTAAACTCACAACGCCTAACGGCGCGCCGTCTATGCCCACCAAACGAACTTCAGGCGCGGTAATATCGCCGTTGATTCGCGTATCTTTATCCTGTGCTATTGCTGACTCCTAATCTCTAAAAATAAAATAACCGCACCACCAAAACAGGCTTAAGCTCTAGCTTCAACTTCTGCTTTTAAGCGAGCAATTAGCTCTGCAATCGGCATAGAACCTAGGTCTTCACCTTTTCTGGTACGCACGGCCACATATCCTGCTTGCATTTCACGCTCACCTGCAACTAGTAAGTAAGGCATTTTTTGCATCGAATGTTCGCGTATTTTATAGGTAATCTTCTCATTTCTCAAGTCATATTCGCATCTGATGCCATTTTTCTTCAATGTTTCAACAACTTGCAACACATAATCCGATTGATTTTCAGAGATATTCAACACCATAACTTGTACTGGCGCCAACCATAGTGGCATTGCACCTGCATAGTTTTCGATCAAAATACCAATAAAGCGCTCCATCGAACCCACAATGGCGCGGTGCAACATGACGGGGCTTTTACGACTGTTATCCTCAGCAACGTACTCTGCGCCTAAACGCTCTGGCAAATTTGGATCTAGCTGAATGGTGCCGCATTGCCATAAACGACCAAGTGAGTCTTTTAGCGTAAATTCAATTTTGGGGCCATAAAACGCACCTTCGCCTGGCTGATAGTCAAAGGCTAAGCCATTTAATTTAAGCGCATTTGCAAGTGATGTTTCAGCCCTATCCCAATCTACATCAGTGCCTATGCGTTTCTCTGGGCGAGTGGACAACTTAACCAATACATCGTTAAAACCAAAATCGCCATAAGCCTTGTAGAGCATTTTGATGAAGTCTGCAACTTCAGCTTCCACCTGCTCTTCAGTACAGAAGATATGCGCATCATCTTGGGTAAAGCCACGCACGCGCATCAAACCGTGTAGCGCGCCTGATGGCTCATTACGGTGGCAGGAGCCGAACTCGGCTAAGCGCAGCGGCAAATCGCGGTAACTATGTAAACTGCTGTTAAAAATCTGTACATGACCTGGGCAATTCATCGGCTTTACCGCGTAATCACGATTTTCTGATTTGGTGGTAAACATATTGTCGCGATAATTTTGCCAGTGGCCAGATTTCTCCCACAAACTTCTATCCAAAATTGTCGGCGTGCGCACTTCTTGGTAGCCATAATCGATAAACATTTGGCGCATGTATTGTTCAATCTCTTGCCAAATGCTCCAGCCACGCGGATGCCAGAACACCATGCCTGGCGCATCGTCTTGCATGTGAAAATAATCCAACTGTTTGCCGAGTTTGCGGTGGTCGCGTTTTTCGGCTTCTTCTAACTGGAATAAATACGCATCCAACTCCTCTTTATTGCGCCAAGCGGTGCCGTACACACGCTGCAGCATCTCATTATTGCTATCGCCGCGCCAATAAGCGCCTGCCAGCTTCATAAGTTTAAACGCTTTGAGTTTGCCAGTATTCGGCACGTGTGGGCCGCGGCACAGGTCGGTAAATGCACCTTCGGAATACAATGAAACATCTTCATTAGCAGGAATCGACGCAATAATTTCCGCTTTGTAATGCTCGTTGATACTTTTGAAATAAGCTACCGCTTCGTCGCGCGGCAATACCTTGCGCGTGACAACCTCATCTTTTTTAGCCAGTTCGGCCATTTTTTTCTCGATAGCTTCTAAATCTTCGGGTGTAAATGCGCGTTTATAACTGAAATCGTAGTAAAAGCCATTTTCAATCACAGGGCCAATCGTTACCTGGCATTCGGGGAACAGCTCTTTCACCGCATAAGCAAGCAAGTGAGCAGTCGAATGACGAATAATCTCCAAACCTTCTGGATTCTTGTCGGTGATAATTGCCAACTCACTATCAGACTCAATGATAAAACTCGTATCAACGATTTTGCCGTTGACCTTGCCAGCCAGCGCTGCTTTTGCGAGACCCGCGCCAATATTCATGGCGACATCGGCCACGCTAACAGGTGCATCAAAGCTGCGTTGTGAGCCGTCTGGCAAACGAATTACTGGCATGCGATTCCATTAAATGAGTTATTTGGTAGGCAGTACCAGATTCGAACTGGTGACCTCTTGGATGTCGACCAAGCGCTCTAACCAACTGAGCTAACCGCCTGTATTTTATAATGCTTGAAGCGAGGCCGAATTTTAGCGTATTCACGCCTTGCGCGCAAACTAAGCGAGTAATAACTGCTGATACAAGCTTGAGCTGGCAGTTGACTAATTATTTTCTCAGCGTGCTTTTAAAATACGACCGTAGCCCACTTGGTAGTTAGGGTATTGCAATTGAAATCCCGTGTCACGCATCCGTTGGTTACTTAAGCGTTTTCCACCCTGCGTGGCGGGAATCTTGACATTAGAAACATCTACCTGCTGCTGTTCTGCAAGCCAAGTCAGCACTTCGTATTGCTGCGTGGGCATGTCATCCGTAACAATATAACAATCTTCAAGCGATCGATTTTTCGTAGCTTTCTCCACCACAAAGGCAATAAATCCTGCCGCGTCATCACGGTAAATACGATTACTCCAGTGGTTATCTTGCGGCCATCTCGAAAGATCTTTTGCCATATTGAGCAAGCGCAAACGCTCATTTCCATATATGCCTGAAAGGCGCATAGATATTGTCTGACAGGCCTGCTGCTTTAATACGCTCTCGGCTTCTAAAAGTCGTTCTCCTCCAAAATCTACAGCAAGCGTGGGTGAGTTTTCATCTAAAATCTCGCCTGAATTTTGTCCATAAACTCTGGTACTGGAAACAAACAACACGTGACTAAGCCCTTGGTTATTGGCTTGCGTGGCAAGGATGTTTTTTAAACCTGTCACATATGCCGCTTGATATTGTTCATCAGTTTGGCCGCCCGCAGACACGCAGTAAATGATGATATTAGGCTTGAGTAATTCTAGTTGAGAAAGTGAAGTTGGCAATGTGACATCAGCATAAATGGTTTTAATGCTGTCAGAAAGCGCATGCATATTGCGCCGCAGGCCGATGACCTCGTGTTTTTTATATATTTTTTTTGCAGTCGCCGCGCCTAAATCGCCACAGCCTACAACGAGAATTTTTGCCACTATTTACAAAGCACCACACAAATGAAAATGTCCTTACTAAATTTGCGCGACAACTAAAAGTTGTCGCAAGCTGAGTTATGTACAAACGTTAAAACTCTCAGCATCTATTATTGCAAACTTCTAGCAATCGCGGCACCACAAACGCTCATCAAAGTTTGCGGCATTAAACCAAGCGCCAATAACGCAACCGCATTGATAGTTAGTATAAATTTCATGTCAATTGGCGCGCTAATGCTTGCACTCTCCAGCGTCGCATCAAAGTACATCAATTTAACGATGCGCAAATAATAAAATGCACCTACCACGGCCATGAGCACCGCGAACACCACAGCCCAAATATAACCTGCCTGCAAAGCCGCTTGCAACACGGTAAATTTTGCATAAAAACCAATGGTAGGCGGCACACCAGCCATGCTAAACATGGTAATCAACATGAGCAGCGCTGCCCAAGGGCTGCGCTGATGTAGGCCTTTTAAGTCGTCTAAATTTTCCGCCTCAAAATCCTTACGTGACAGTAATAAAATCATGCCGAAACCAGCGAGGGTCATCAGCACATAAGCGCTGATATAAAACATACTGGAAGCGTATCCATTTAAACTGCCACTCATTAGCCCAAATAATACAAAGCCAATGTGTGAGATTGTAGAATACGCCAACATGCGTTTTAGATTGGTTTGTGCGATGGCAGTAATGTTACCAATGGCAATTGAAAGCACTGCCATCATCAGCAACATATCTCGCCAATCGGCCGTGAGTGGCTGCAGACCTTGTGCCAACAAGCGGATGGTGATGGCAAATGCGGCAAATTTTGGCATCGAGCCGATTAACAGTGTAATCGAGGTTGGCGCGCCTTGATACACATCGGGCACCCACATTTGAAACGGCACCGCGCCAAACTTGAACGCCAAGCCCGCCACAATAAACACCAAACCTAAAATTAACACCGGGTTTTTCGGATCAGTGTCTTGTAAAAGACCACTAATATCAGACAAGTTCAGACTACCTGTCATGCCATAAATCATGCTCATACCGTACAACAACATGCCTGACGCCAAAGCCCCCAGCACAAAATACTTCATCGCCGCTTCGGATGATTTTGCGTTATCGCGATCGAACGCAACCAATGAATACAAACACAGCGATAGCAGCTCCAAGCCCATATAAATAGTGAGCATACTTTGACCAGACACCATGATCATCATGCCCAACACGGCAAACAGCACTAGCGCATAATATTCGCCACGAAACATATTACGCAGCTGCATATAGTGCCGCGTATAGACAAACATCACCGCAGCTCCAAGCAAAATCATCAATTTAAGCACATGCGCCAGCGAGTCATCGACAAACATATTGGTGAATGCAAAGCCAACGCTGGACGTAAAACTGCTCACTGTAAAATAGGCGGCGGCAAATAGCGTAAATTGTGCCAAACCATAAATGATGATTTTATTTTTGGGTTTTAAAAATAAATCCGCCACCAAAATCGTCATCGCCAACATAAGTACAATCAGTTCTGGCAACGCGGTCATCATGTCAATTTGAATATTTTCCATCCCTACAATCCTGCAACTGGTAATTTGCTAGTAGCCATATGATCCAACCATTGGGCGGCGCTCACATGGGTGAAATCGGTGATGAGTTTGGGGTACACCCCCAAGCCAATCACCATGACAGCCAACACCGCTAACATTAAAAATTCGCGGCGGCTTAAGTCTTGCAATTTCGCAACATGTTTGTTGACCACTTCTCCATAAAACACACGCTTCACCATCCACAGCGTATAAGCTGCGCCAAAAATTAGTGTTGTTGCGGCTAAAAATGCCACCCAGAAATTATATTTTACTGCCGCCAAAATCACCATAAATTCGCCCACGAAGCCCGATGTGCCGGGTAAGCCACTATTAGCCATGGCAAACAACACCGCAAATGCGCTAAATATTGGCATGCTGTTCGCAACACCACCGTAATCGGCAATGTTTCTGCTGTGCATGCGCTCGTATAACACGCCGACGCACAAGAACATGGCGGCCGAAATAAAGCCATGTGAAATCATTTGTATAATCGCACCTTCCAACCCCAATTGGCTGAAAATAAAAAAGCCTAGTGTGACAAAACCCATGTGCGAAATGGAGGAATAAGCAATGAGCTTTTTCATGTCTTCTTGTACCAGCGCCACCAATGCAATATAAACAATGGCGATTAACGACAGCGTAATCATAAAGCCCGCTAAGTAGTGTGCGGCATCTGGCGCAATCGGCATGGCGAAGCGTAAAAAGCTATAGCCGCCAAGCTTCAACATAATCGCTGCCAATACTACAGAGCCACCAGTCGGTGCTTCTACGTGAGCATCTGGCAACCAGGTGTGCACTGGCCACATGGGGATTTTTACCGCGAATGCCATAAAAAATGCCATAAAAATAAGCACTTGTTGTTTTAAAGTCAGCGGCAATAAGTAGAAATCAGTAATTGCGAAGCTGTTGGTCCGGTGATAAAGATAAATGAACGCGACCAACATAAGCAGCGAGCCAAGCAGCGTGTATAAGAAAAATTTAATCGTTGCGTACACGCGATTTTCGCCGCCCCAAATACCGATGACGAGAAACATAGGAATCAGCATCGCCTCCCAAAACACATAATATAAAATGCCGTCCAAGGCACTAAACACGCCTATCATCAGACCGCTCATCATCAAAAATGCCGCCATATATTGCGCGATATTTTTAGTGATTACTTGCCACGAAGCGATGACCACAAGCAGTGTGGTAAAGCTGGTCAACAGTATCAGTGGCACAGAAATCCCATCCACGCCTAAGTGGTAATTGATATTAAAGGCGGGTATCCATTGCGCCATTTCTTGAAACTGAAAAGCGCCGCGAGAAAAGTCATATTTTGTATAAAGCGGTAGTGTGGCGAAAAACGCTGCCAAACCTCCCGCTAAAGCCAGCCAGCGTGTGAAATCTGCCTTCTTATCGCTACCAAGCACCAATACAACGATGCCTGCCAAAATTGGCAGCCAGATGGCAACACTAAGCATATGTGTGTGTAACATTTAGTTTATTTTTATATAGAAAGTGAGGAACAAAAACACACCAATAATCATGGCGAACGCGTAGTGGTAAATCAGTCCAGATTGCAAATGGCGCACTTTGCTTGCAAAGCGACCGATTAAATTGGCTGTGCCATTGACGATTGCGCCATCAATGAGTTGCACGTCGCCAATTTGCCATAACTGATTCCCAATTAAACGCGCACCGCCAGCAAACACGCGCTCATATGCGCTATCGAAGCCATATTTATGTTCTAGAATTTGGTAAATGATGCTAAATTTTTTCTGAATTTTGGCAGGAATGTCTGGCCGTTTGATGTAAAAAATCCACGCCAAAACCACGCCAGAAGCCGCTAAAATAAAGGGTAGCGTCCTAAAGCCATGTAGCGCCATGCCTGCCGGCGAATGTAAAAACTCAGCATAATGATGTGCAAGTTCAGTAATGGCGGGATGACTCGCGCTATCTACTGCAATTGCGCCGCTGAAAAAATGACCAAATAACATTGGCTCTATCGTCATGTAGCCAATAAAAATGGAAGGGATCGCCAATAAAATCAATGGCAATTTGATGACCCAGCCTGGCTCGTGCGGGTTATCTTTTGCGCTTAATCCATGCTGATGATCATGGTGTTTCAAATCGCGCCATTTTTCTTTACCGTGGAACACCATAAAATACAATCTAAACGAATAAAACGCTGTGACAAATACGCCTGCCAGCACAGCAAAATAAGCAAAGTGACTGCCTGTGATGTGTGAGAATTTTACTGCCTCAATAATGCTGTCTTTAGAGTAAAAGCCTGCAAAAAATGGCGTGCCGATTAAAGCCAACGAGCCGATTAGCGCGGTTACCCAAGTCACTGGCATATATTTTTTCAAATTGCCCATGTGGCGAATATCCTGATCGTGGTGCATGCCCATAATCACCGAACCCGCCGCTAAGAACAACAGCGCTTTAAAGAACGCATGCGTCATTAAGTGAAAAATCGCCACCGAATACGCCGACGCGCCCAGCGCGACCGTCATGTAGCCAAGTTGAGATAACGTTGAATATGCCACGATGCGTTTAATGTCGTTTTGAACAATACCGAGAAAGCCCATAAATAGCGCAGTAATGGCGCCAATAATCATGACAAACGATAAGGCGGTAGTTGAAAGCTCAAACAAGGGCGACATGCGTGCCACCATAAAGATGCCAGCAGTCACCATGGTAGCGGCGTGAATCAGTGCAGAGATGGGCGTCGGGCCTTCCATCGAATCTGGTAGCCATACGTGTAACGGCACTTGCGCCGATTTTCCCATCGCGCCAATAAATAACAAAATACAGGTCACGGTCATCAGCGACCAAGGCACATTTGGTAGAATATGCACTTGCACATGCGCAAGCTTAGGTGCGGCTTGAAACACAGTAGCGTAATCCAAACTGCCCGTGTAAAACAGCACCATGCCAATGCCGAGCAGAAAGCCAAAGTCGCCGACGCGATTCACCAAAAACGCCTTCAAGTTTGCGTATATTGCAGTCGGTCGCGTGTACCAAAATCCGATTAGCAAATACGAAACTAGGCCAACCGCCTCCCAGCCGAAAAATAACTGCATAAAATTATTCGACATCACCAACATCAGCATGGCAAACGTAAACAGCGAAATATAGCTGAAAAAGCGCGAATAACCTGGATCTTCGGCCATATAGCCGATGGTGTAAATATGCACCATGAGCGAGACGAAGGTGACGACCACCATCATCATGGCGGATAAATTATCGATTAAAAAACCGATGCTAAATTGCAGATCGCCCGAGGTTAACCATGTATATAAATTGCCATTAAACGTGTAGCCATCTTGAGTAGCATTTAGTACGATTGCCGACAACACAAACGCCGTGCCCACCGCGCCTATCGTCAGCCAATGCGCAGCCGCACGTGGTAATTGCTTGCCAGATAAACCGACAATTGCCGCTACAATGAGCGGCAATAAGACGATGAGTAAACAAATATTGGGTAAGGTCATGTAATTATTTTAACCTTTAAGACTATCCAAATCGTCCACGTTAATGGTACGTAAATTGCGGAACAGCACCACCAAAATCGCCAAGCCGATGGCGGATTCTGCTGCCGCCACCGTGAGGATAAAAAACACGAACACTTGACCAGCGATGTCGTTTAAATAATGTGAGAAAGCAATGAAATTCAAATTTACCGCCAGCAACATCAGCTCAATGCACATTAATAAAATAATCACATTCTTACGATTGAGGAAAATACCAATCACGCTGATGGCAAACAGCAGTGCGCCCAAAATAAGGTAATGCGACAAACCAACAGTCATGATTTTTCCTCATTTATATGCTCTGCAGGCCGTGTGGATGTTGACTCTGATGGCATGCTTACAATGCGCAAACGATCTGCTTTTTTAACTAATACTTGATCTGCCACATTCATCGATTTGCTGTCTTTGCGGTCTCTAAGTGTGAGCACAATCGCCGCCACAATCGCCGCCAACAGCACCACCGCAGCCAATTCGAACGACAATAAATAATCGCTATATAGCACACGACCCAGCTCGGCCGTGTTGCTGTAATCCGCAGGTTTGCTGATGGCTAATTTCGGGCCGCCAAAATACTTTCCGCCTAATACCATCACCATTTCCACCGCCATCAATAAACCAATGATGCCAGCCATCGGCAGATAATCCCAAAAGCCTTCGCGCAGCTTGTCGATGTTGATGTCGAGCATCATCACCACGAATAAAAACAACACCATCACCGCGCCGACATACACCAACACCAGCGTAATCGCCAAAAATTCTGCCTGTAATAATAACCAAATACCCGCTGCCGTAAAAAACGCCAACACCAAGTGCAAAGCCGCCACTACAGGGTTGCGCGTAGTAATGACACGCAAGGCTGCGAACAGCAAAATAGCGGCTAAAGTATAAAAAACAAAATCAGTAAATATCATCTAAATTGTCTATCTTGCTCGCGGTCAGCCGCAATTTGTTTCTCATGTTTATCACCCACTGCCAGTAACATCTCTTTGGTGTAAATTAAATCACCGCGCTGCTCGCCGTGATAATCAAACACGCGCGTTTCTACAATACTATCCACAGGGCAAGATTCCTCGCACAGCCCACAGAATATGCACTTGGTTAAATCTATGTCATATCGAGTCGTTCTGCGCGTATTGTCTTCACGCTGTTCCGATTCAATGCTAATCGCCAAGGCTGGACAAACCGCCTCGCACAGCTTACAAGCAATGCAGCGTTCTTCACCATTCGGATAGCGGCGCAATGCATGCAGACCGCGAAAACGTGGTGACTGCGGCGTGCGCTCCTCAGGGTATTGTATGGTAATTTTGCGCGCAAAAAAGTAGCGACCCGTGAGCGCCATTCCCTTGAGAAGCTCCCACAGCATCAAACTTGATAACGTATTTTTTATCACTTTTATCATCATTAATGAAACAAATATTCCCAACGGGTTTGCATCATCGCGCCAACAAATATAATCCACACCAGCGTAATTGGAATAAATACTTTCCAGCCTAGGCGCATAATTTGGTCATACCTGTATCTTGGGAAAGTTGCTCTAAACCATAAAAAGAAGAACACCAAAAAACACATTTTAGCCAAGAACCAAAAAATACTATCTGGCAAAAATGGCACTGGTGATAACCAGCCACCCAAAAACATGGTGGCCGCCAGCGCGCACACCAGCCAAATATTGGCATATTCTGCCAAGAAGAAAATGGCAAATGCCATGCCAGAATATTCGACATGAAAGCCCGCGACGATTTCAGATTCGCCCTCGGCTACATCAAATGGCGCACGATTGGTCTCTGCCACCGCACTGATAAAATACACAATAAATAGCGGAAATAGCGGAATAAAATACCAATGCCAAAATCCACCGCTTTGCCCCATGACAATTTTACCAAGGTTAAGCGAGTTAGCGCACATCAGTACACCCACTAGCGCAAAGCCCATGGCGATTTCGTAACTGACAATTTGTGCGGCAGAACGCATGCTGCCTAAAAAGGCGTATTTAGAGTTACTCGCCCAGCCTGCAATAATCACACCATAAACTGCAACAGAGGTCATGGCCAGAATATACAATAAGCCTGCGTCGATATTGGCGAGCACCAACGTTGCATCAAACGGAATCACTGCCCAAGCCGCAAAGGCAGGCGCAATAGCCAACACAGGCCCTATCAAAAACAATGCCTTGCTGGATGCAGTAGGAACAATAATTTCTTTAAATAGTAACTTTAAGCCATCCGCAATTGGTTGCAGCAAGCCAAAATAACCGACACGATTTGGCCCAATACGCACTTGCATATAGCCTATCACTTTGCGCTCTGCCAGCGTTAAGTAGGCAATAGCAATCATCAACGGCAATACAATGGCGATAATTTTCAGCAGCGTCCACGAAGTCAACTGCACCGCTGGCCAATAGCTGCCGAAGAAGTTGGCGAGCATTTCCATTAGGCACGCACCACTGCTTGTTGCTCATATTTTTCAATCGTAATATCTCCCATCAAATCACCTAAACCAACTGAACCTGCATGCGATGCAGTCACGCGCACGCAACCCATGGCCACGTGGTTATCCAATTTAACCTGCAACACGGCGCTGCCTTTATCTTGGCGTGCAAGCACGGTATCGCCTTCCACTAAGCCCAAGGCGACGATTTGTTCAGCACGCATGCGCGCCATCGGCTGTGTGTTGTATTTAGTTTTTTGCAGCGGCGCAGAACGACGCACAATCGGGTCAGACTCGTATTGCGGCACTTCACCAATGCGCTGCAAACCATCTTGCTTCACGTTAACTTCAATCTCGACCAACTCTTTTAAGTTGTTATTCATACTGCGCCACACCACTGCGGAAGGTTTTTCGCCGTTAAAAATTTTATCTTTTACTTGCTCGCTGCTATCAAACTCGAACCCTTTCAAACCAAGTGTATTCGCTAATACGCGCAACACTTTCCAAGCGGGGCGGCATTTACCAAGCGGTTTGGTGACGGCAGCAAAGCTTTGCACGCGCCCTTCCATGCTCATAAATGTGCCCGAAGTCTCGCTAAACGGTGCGATTGGTAATAACACATCGGCATTTTCTAGGGCTGCTGATTTATACGCGGTCAACGCCACCACACACTCAGCTTGCGCCATCGCGGCCTTGGCTAGAGCCGCATGTTGACAATCGAGTTCTGGCTCAATATTTAATAATAAATATGCCCTACGAGGCACCTCCAGCATGGCTCGCGCGTGCATACCCAAAGGAGATGGCATCACCCCCATGAGATGCATGCCTGTGCTGTTGGCCGCTGCTGGTAATATACCGCCTTTCGCACCACAAATACCGCCAATCGCCTCCGCCAAACTATACATCTCAGTAAATCGCGGATCGCTCAGCGCCATATTGCCCAAGAAAATTCCCACTTTTGGCGCGACCAAATCAACCTCGCCACCTAAACCCGCCAAGCTTTCTGCCATGGCTTGCGTGTTATCACGCACTTTAATATTGCTCAACAAAAGTTCTAAAGATGGCGGCAAGCATAATGATAAACGCTGCAATTTAGACATCGCCTTTAAGATTTGTCCCAGCACGTTCACCATGTCGTTCGGGCGTACAATCACTTTATGCGCAATATCCATCAACGGATTATTATCCAGAGGGCTGACGATAGAAAGCTCTGCACCATTATTGACCGCCTTGCGGAAACGCTGTGCAAGCAATGGATGCTCATTGCGCAAGTTAGAGCCAATCAGTAAAATACGGTCCAGTGTTTCAATTTCTTGAATATTGCAACCCATCCACGGTGTGCCAGCACGTTTGCCATCTAACCTAAAATCAGTTTGACGCAAACGATAATCCACATTATCGCAGCCCAACCCATGCGCCAATTCCTTAATTAAATAACCTTCTTCCATGGTACTGTTAGGGGACACCAGCACACCCAGCGCAGCGCCACCATGTTGCTTGGTAATATCTTTAATTTGCCCAGCGGCAAATTCCAGCGCGGTTTTCCAATCCGTTTCCACCCATGCCCCGTTGTGCTTAATCATCGGCACTTTTAAGCGGTCTGAGCTATTCAAACCTTCGTAAGAGTAACGGTCACGGTCTGACAACCAACATTCGTTGATGCTCTCTTTTTCACGCGGCAGCACGCGCATCACTTTATTGTCTTTTACATGCACTTCAATGTGCGAGCCCAAGCCATCGTGCGGTGCGATACTGGGACGGCGCGTGAGCTCCCAGCCACGCGCAGAATAGCGAAATGGTTTGCTAGTGAGCGCTCCGACTGGGCATAAATCAATAATATTGCCGCTTAATTCTGAATTGACCGATTTATCTACATAAGCAGTAATTTCCGCATGTTCACCGCGACCAACCAAGCCAAGCTCCTGCACACCACCAACTTCTTTCAAGAAACGCACGCAGCGTGTACATTGAATACAACGCGTCATATCCGTGCTAATTAGTGGACCAATATTTTTGTTCAGCACGACACGTTTTTCTTCCGTATAACGCGAGCCACTGGCGCCATAAGCTACGGCAATATCTTGCAAATCGCACTCGCCGCCCTGATCGCAAATCGGGCAATCTAGCGGATGATTAATCAGCAAAAACTCCATCACACTTTTTTGCGCTTCAACCGCTTGTTTGCTACGGGTAAAAATCTTCATACCCTCCGCCACTGGCGTGGCGCAAGCAGGTAATGGTTTGGCAATTTTTTCTACTTGCACCAAGCACATGCGGCAGTTGGCAGCAACAGACAATTTTTTGTGGTAACAAAAACGCGGAATGGCAATACCAATCTTGTCAGCCGCATCAATGATGGTACTACCATATTCAACTTCGAGCAGTTTGCCGTCTATTTCAATTTGTACCATTACTTGCCGTCCACCATGCTTTTACCGTGCTGAATGTAATACTCGAATTCTGACCTAAAATGCTTAATAAAGCTTAATACTGGCGTTGCAGCAGCATCGCCCAGCGCGCAAATAGTGCGCCCAGAAATGTTGCTACTCACGCTGGTCAATAACTCTAAATCTTCCATTTTGCCGTGGCCGCTGGCGATACGATTGATGACGCGATATACCCAACCAGTGCCTTCACGGCAAGGCGTGCATTGGCCACAACTTTCCTCGTAAAAAAAGTAACTTAAACGTTTAAGCGTTTTTACCATACAGGTGGTTTCGTCCATCACTATCATCGAGCCCGCGCCCAAACTAGAGCCTGCCTTACTGAGTCCATCATAATCCATAGTGGCGTTCTGTATCATTTCCGCGGTCATTACCGGCGTAGATGGTCCGCCCGGAATGACCGCTTTAAGCTTACCGCCTTTCCACACGCCACCTGCCATGCCTAATAACTCAGAAAATGGCGTACCCATTTTAACTTCATAGTTGCCTGGCTTTTCCACATGACCAGACACGGAAAACAATTTAGTACCGCCGGAGTTGGGCACACCCAATGCCGCAAAGGCTTCGCCACCATGTTGCAATATCCATGGAATCGACGCGAAACTTTCGGTGTTATTCACATTAGTTGGTTTGCCAAACACGCCATAGCTGGCGGGGAAAGGCGGCTTAAAGCGTGGCTGACCTTTTTTACCTTCAATCGATTCAATCAGTGCCGTTTCTTCACCGCAAATATAAGCGCCGTAGCCATGCACGGCGTATAAATCGACACTAAAGTTTGTGCCAAACAAATTCTCGCCGATGTAACCAGCGGCCCGCGCCTCGTGTAAGGCGTTTTCAAAAATTTCGTAATCCTGCCAAATTTCACCATGAATATAGTTGTAACCTACGCGTGCCCCCAATGTATAAGCGGCAATCGCCATACCTTCAATCAGTTGATGCGGGTTATAGCGCAAAATATCGCGGTCTTTAAATGTGCCTGGCTCGCCCTCGTCGCTATTACAAACGAGATATTTAATGCCGTCGAAATAACGCGGCATAAAGCTCCATTTGAGCCCAGTTGGAAAACCCGCACCCCCACGCCCACGTAAATTAGAAACCTTCACTTGGTTAATAATGTCTATTGCTTTTACTTTTTCGGCGACGATTCTTTTAAGTTGTACATAACCACCCAGTTTTTCGTAAGTCGCTAACGAGGCTGGATTTTTCTCTTTCATCGTGCGCAAGCAAAGCAAGGTTTGGCCTTTAAGATCGCTCATTACTGGCGCTTTGACTTTAACGTCCTTAGCTTTTGCTACTCTAGTGGTCATTATTTCAACGCCTCTAAAACAACATCTACTTTTTCTGTCGTCAAAAACTCGTGCATGGTGTGGTTATTAACCATCATCAAGGGTGCGCCACCGCAAGCGCCCATACACTCCCCCTCTTTCAGGCAAAATTTACCATCTGCAGTTACCTGATTAAAACCCACGCCCAACCTAGTTTGCAGATGAAGTACAATCGCATCTGAATCGCGTAACATGCACGAAATATTAGTGCAAATGGTGATTTTGTATTTGCCTGCCGGAGCCAAATCGTACATATTGTAAAAAGTTGCCACTTCCATCGCTGCAATATCCGGCATACGCAAGTAAGCCGCGACTTCTGAAATACTCTCTTTTGACAACCAGCCGCGCTCCGTTTGCACGATGCGCAGCGCACTCATCACCGCCGCACGCCGTTGGTCGGCTGGGTATTTGGTGATTTCGTAGTCGATTCTTTTGATGGATTCAGCACTTAACATAACTACCTATCAATTTCTCCGAATACGATATCCTGAGTTCCAATGATTGCGACCAAATCCGCAATCATATGCCCTTGCACCATTTCATCTAACGCCGCCAAGTGCGCAAAGCCTGGTGCTCGGATTTTTAAGCGATACGGCTTATTCGCGCCATCTGAAACCATATAAATACCAAACTCGCCTTTAGGGTGCTCCACCGCCGCGTAGGCCTCGCCTGCTGGCACATGAAAGCCCTCAGTAAATAATTTAAAATGGTGAATCATGTCTTCCATATTGGTTTTCATGCTCTCGCGGTCAGGCGGCGCCACTTTATTGTCCTTGGTAATAACAGTGCCAGGATTCGCGCGTAGCCAAGTGATGCATTGTTTAATAATGTTATTGGATTGCCGAAACTCCTCCATGCGCACCAAATAACGATCGTAACAATCACCGTTCACACCGACAGGAATATCAAATTTCAAATCGCTATAAACCTCGTAAGGTTGCTTTCTGCGCAAATCCCATTCCACACCGCTGCCGCGCAACATCGGCCCAGTGAAGCCCAGCGCCAATGCACGTTCTGGCGAAACCACGCCTATGCCCACCGTGCGTTGCTTCCAGATGCGATTGTCGGTGAGCAAGGTTTCGTATTCATCCACATAAGTGGGAAAGCGATTGGTAAAATCTTCGATAAAATCGAGCAATGAACCTTGGCGATTTTCATTAAGCCTACTAATTTCTTTTGCACTGCGAAATTTGGTGGTTTCGTGTTGTGGCATACGGTTTGGCAAATCGCGATATACGCCACCAGGCCGATAATACGCAGCATGCATACGCGCACCAGAAACTGCTTCGTAACAATCGAACAAATCTTCACGTTCGCGAAACGCATACAAAAACACCGTCATCGCGCCCACATCCAGCGCGTGTGCGCCCAGCCAGAGCAAGTGATTCAAAATTCGGGTAATTTCGTCGAACATGACGCGAATATACTGCGCGCGAATCGGCACTTCTAGCCCCAGCATCTTTTCAATACACATCACGTAAGCATGTTCGTTCGCCATCATCGATACGTAATCAAGACGATCCATATACGGGATACTTTGCAGATAAGTGCGGTTTTCGGCCAGCTTTTCGGTGGCTCGATGCAACAAGCCAATGTGCGGATCGGCACGTTGAATCACCTCACCATCCAGCTCCAGCACCAAGCGTAACACGCCATGCGCAGCAGGATGCTGCGGGCCAAAGTTCATGGTGTAATTTCTAATTTCAGCCATGACTGCCTTCGTCGCGAATCACTCGCGGCACGTTGTTGCGCATATCGATGGAAACTGGCTGATAGATGACGCGTTGCTGCTCGGGGTCGTAACGCATCTCGACGTTGCCTATCATGGGGAAATCTTTGCGGAACGGATGTCCGACAAAACCATAATCCGTCAAAATTCTGCGTAAATCGGGATGGCTTTCAAACATAATACCAAATAAATCAAAGGCTTCTCGTTCAAACCAATTCGCCACTGGCCATACGTCTACCAGTGTTGGCAAGACTGGGAAATCGTCCGCTGGTGCGAACACACGCAGGCGTATGCGTTGATTTAAACTCACGGAAAGTAAATGCAACACTACGGCATAGCGCGCGCCTTCATATTGGCCATCCTTATAATCGCTATAATCCACACCGCACAAATCGATGAGTTGTTCAAACTTAAGCTCGGCGTGATCGCGCAAATGGGTGCAAACCGCAGCCAAATTTTCCGCTTTGCATTCAATGCTAATTTCGTCTAAAGCCACAGATGAATTAACAAGCTGTTCGCCCAAAGCTAACTTTAATTGCGCTGATAAATGATCTAGTTTCGCTGACATGTTTTTTATTTTTTATCTATTAATCGCGCTATCTAGCAATCGTATTGGTTCTTCTAATTTTTTTCTGCAACTGAATAATGCCGTACAGCAACGCCTCCGCCGTGGGCGGGCAACCAGGCACATACACATCCACGGGCACAATACGGTCGCAACCACGCACTACGGCGTAAGAATAGTGATAATAACCACCACCATTGGCGCAACTTCCCATCGAAATTACCCAGCGCGGCTCAGCCATTTGGTCATACACCTTGCGCAGTGCAGGTGCCATTTTATTAACCAACGTACCCGCCACAATCATCACATCAGATTGACGTGGGCTAGCACGAAACACAATACCAAAGCGGTCAAGGTCGTAGCGTGAAGCACCTGCATGCATCATCTCTACCGCGCAGCAAGCCAAGCCAAATGTCATTGGCCACATTGAGCCTGTGCGCGTGTAGTTGATGACCGTATCCAGCGTGGTAGTGACGAAGCCTTTTTCAAGAACGCCTTCTAATCCCATTCGAGAGCGCCTTTCACCCATTCGTAAATAAAGCCGACCACGAGAACGAGCAAAAATAACATCATCGCCCAAAACACGAAAGCACCTTTTTCACTGGCTTCGCGTAGCGTGACTGCCCACGGGAATAAGAATGCGATTTCTAAATCGAACAGAATAAACAGAATAGCAACCAAATAATAACGCACATCAAACTTCATACGCGCGTCTTCAAACGCTTCAAAACCGCATTCATAGGGCGAGTTTTTTTCAGAGTCTGGCTTATGTGGCGATAAAATTTTACCGAGGATAAGTGGCCCCAACCCAACAACAAGGCCTACTAATATGAACAACAAAATTGGAAAGTAATTTTCCAGCACTTATATATTCCTAAACAATTACCTTAGCAAACGGCTTGCACGTAGGCTTTCGGCAACACATTAACTATCACTTTTATTTTTTAGCTGACGGAGAGACTCGAATATTGCCTTATCACCAAGGTGTTTTCTATGTGTAGACAACATTATTATTATTTTTGTACGTTTTAAATCTAGCTAAGGCATGAATTTTAATCATCCTTAATCAGCTGCTGCAAGTATAACAGTAAATATATTTAATAAGGGCTAGCCCGTAAAGCTCTTTTCATCCATTCCGTTTTTGCTTAAGCCTGTTAGCCGTTAGCTTGCCTGCTTTATATTCGTTCATATAAGCATTCTAATAACTACAATTATGTTATGGATTGCCAGTGAATTGATTACGCAACGCTTCCCGGAAAATCGTTTCAAAACAACTTCCTCCAAACCCACCACATAAATACTCGTGTGCGCTTTTACGAATTTACAACTAAACCACCGACCCCACAGCAAGCAATACAGGAAAACAATCAGGTTTTGTCAAAAATTAGAAACAATAATTAACAATTGGTAATAATGTAGAAATAATTAAATAACAAGTGGCTACTATAATGCGCTCCAATATTCATTTTTTGTATATTATCTCCCCTTTTAAACACCACACAAAAATGTGGTGTTTTTTTTTGCACTAGCGCAGCTAGTTTTTAACTATTGTGTAAAGTGATATATAGATGCCATCAATACTTTCTGTATTTAACCAAATTGCAAAAATAGATTAAAATTATAGTCTAGACTTTTATCACTCAATTTTACTCACTAGCCAGCTTAGGACTGTACCCCATGAAAATCGCAATGAACACTGTTGTAACGATGACTTACGAACTTAAAAATAGCGATGGCGAGGTGCTGGAATCCAGCGCCGAACCTGTGTCATATTTACACGGCGGCTACGATAATATCTTCCCAAAAGTGGAAGAGGCGATGCATGGCAAAAACGTGGGTGACGTTATTACCGTAGATTTGCTGCCAGCAGATGCGTTTGGTGAGATGGACGAAGAATTGGTGCAAATAGAGCCAGCAAGCGCCTTTCCAGCGGCTGATTTAAAAATTGGCATGCAGTTTGAAGGTGAGGATGAAACATCGGGCGAAGTGATTTTATACACGGTGACCGAGATTGCCGATGGTAAAGTGGTGGTGGATGGCAATCACCCGTGGGCAGGCGAACGCGTGATATTTAAAGCCACGGTGACGGCGGTGCGCGCAGCAATACAAGAGGAAATCTCGCATCAACATGTGCATGGCGAGGGCGGGCATCACCACTAAAGCGACTTAATTTTACTGAGCTAGACCCGATTTTGTGGAGGGTAAGTTGTTACTTTCTAAACTCTTGCGGTCTTGCAGTTGCTGCCACTTTATCCAGCACGCCATTAATATATTTGTGCCCGTCTATTCCACCATAAAGCTTGGCCAATTCCACACCTTCGTTGATCGCGACGCGGTATGGAATGCTCGAATCAAACATGAGTTCAAACGATGAAATACGCAAAATCGCGTGCTCCACGGGACTCAATTCTTCTAACTTTCTATCGATAAAAATTGAAATTTGTTGGTCTAGCTCACTTACTTTACCCGCGACCCCTTCCAACAAGCGCTTAAAATATGCCTCATCCGCTTTGTGATAGTCTGGGTCTTCTTGCGCGTCCAAAATAATTTGTTTCATATCCCCAGTATTCATCATGTTGCGATATACCGCTTTTAACACCAGCTCTCTAGATTTACGGCGATTTTGACTCACTTTTGGTTTTTTGACTGTTTTAATTGCAGTATTAGCGCCAGTTAAAGAAGTAGTCATAGCGCGCGCACCAAATTTGCCATTTCTATCGCCACTTGTGCCGCTTCAGTGCCTTTAATTGACATGCGCGCTAGCGCTTGCTCATCATCTTCCGTCGTTAACACCGCATTCGCCACTGGCACGCCCGTATTGAGCTGAACCTCTGAAATGCCTCGCGCCGACTCATTGGCAACCACTTCAAAGTGATAGGTTTCACCACGAACAATCGCCCCTAGCGCAATCAGTGCATCATATTGCTCGCTCAACGCCATATGTTGCAAAATAAGCGGTGTTTCTAGTGCGCCTGGCACGGTAGCAATACGAATATGCGCTGGCTTTACACCCAGTTTCAACAATTCCGCATGGCAGGCGGCCAATAAACCATCACCAATATCGCTATTAAAACGCGATTGCACAATGCCGATTTTTTTACCTGAACCGTCTAAGTTAATATCTATTATATTCAATGGTTTCTCTTAAAGTGCTAAAAGTGGCTATTTTACGCTATTTAACTGACACAAACAGTCAGCTTAAGAAAACAAGCCCCCTGCTTTTTGTACTGTACTCCACACCCCATAGCCAATTGGAATTAATACCGTCGCCCAAGCCAATTTTACCAAAACCAGATGCTGTTGCGCCGCATTAACCACTGCGCTAACCTTGGTCTGATTTTGCATCGTTTTTTCGTGGCTGATTTTATGCACCTCGGCTAACTCTGCATCTGTCATAAAATACTGATCAGCTACAGGCTTCACCAGCATATTGGCAATAAAGCCTACTACCATTAAACCCGCCAACACCACAAAAATTGGTGCATAAACCTGGTCAAATGGAACACCCTGCTCTAGCCGAGTATCGTGCATATAATTCACCACCACAGGGCCTAAAATACCTGCGGTTGACCACGCCGTAAGCAAGCGCCCATGAATTGCCCCCACAAATTGGGTACCAAACATATCGGCCAAGTAAGCGGGAATGGTTGCGAAACCACCACCATACATCGAGGCGATGACGCAAAAACACGCCACAAACAATGCCAACGATTTCATACCTGCCATATAGGTGGCAGTGCAATATAAAATGGCTCCTAAAGTGAAGAAAATAAAATAGGTACGTTTGCGCCCAAGTTTGTCTGACGAGCTTGCCCAGCCAATGCGACCAAAAATATTAAATAAGGAAATCAGTCCAACAAACCCAGCACCTACCGCTGCAGCGGCGGCAGTCAAGGCTTCATCTTTTTTTATATCGGCAAATCCAAGCTCAGGTTGGCCGATAAGCGCGCCACCAAAGGTTTCTTGCAACATAGGCGCAGCCGCGCCAATAATGCCTATGCCCGCAGAAACATTCATGCACAACACTATCCAAAGCAACCAAAACTGTGGCGTTTTGTGCGCGTTTTTTAAATGCACATGGCGGGTTGCAATCATGGTATTTTTTGCAGTCGCTGGCGGTGTCCAATTGGCGGGCTTCCAACCAACTGGCGGAACTCTGTATCCTAGCGCGCCGCACAGCATAAACACTGAGTAAATCGCTGCTAAGGTGACAAAAGTTTGCCAAACACCCACATTGCCAGGACTAGTAAAATATGTCATCAATTTTGTGGCGAGTGGCGAGCCTATCATCGCGCCGCCACCAAAGCCCATAATCGCCATGCCAGTGGCCATGCCGCGCCTATCGGGGAACCATTTAATCAACGTAGAAACTGGCGAAATATAACCTAGCCCAAGCCCAATGCCGCCGATAACGCCGCTACCCAGCCACATCATCCATAATTGGTGCGCGTAAACGCCGTAAGCCGAAATCAGCAAGCCGCCGCACCAGCACAGCAGGGAAACTAGACCTGCTTTACGTGGGCCTTCGCGTTCTAACCAGCCGCCCCACAGCGCTGCCGAGCAACCGAGCAACACAAAAAACAAGGTATACATCCAGCCCAAATCAAACTGCGTCCAGTTGCAATCGGTGGCAGTTAGTGCGCGCGCTGTGCCCGATAATTTCTCAGCAACCGTCGTTGCACCTGCCGCACAGGCCGCTAAGGGCTTGCCATCTGCCCCCATGAGCGCATTGCCAAGCGGCTTCCAAAACACGCTAAATCCATACGCCATACCAATAGATAAATGTATCGCCAACGCGGCTGGCGGCACCAGCCAACGGTTAAAATTTGCATTTGCGGTAATGTATTCTTTAGATAAAAAACTGGCCATGCAAATCCCCAAAAAAATTCGTTATGTCATTATTAACTGAACAAACTACATAGTCTTACAAAATACCGCAAATGGCAATTACACATTAAATTTTATCTCAAAAAAACACTTGAATTTTGTCATCAATATGTCATATTAAAGTCACAAAATGGCGCATTATTAAATAAAGTGAGAGAACAAATGCCAGCAAACATTTTAGTCATCGAAGACGAACCTGCAATTCAGGAGCTGCTTGCGCTTAACATTACGCAAGCGGGTCACAACGCCATGCGCGCACTTAGCGTAGAGCATGCGCAAGAACTGTTGCGCAACACACTGCCAGACTTGATTTTGCTCGATTGGATGTTACCAGGCATGAGTGGCATTGAGTATGCGCGGCGCTTAAAATCTGACACGCTCACCAAAGCCATTCCTATTATTATGCTCACCGCGCGCGGTGACGAATACGACAAGGTACGCGGCTTAGAAGTAGGCGCCGATGATTACGTGACCAAACCATTTAGCCCGCGTGAGTTGAATGCGCGCATCAAAGCTGTGTTGCGTCGCCGCGCGCCGCAAATGACCGATGACCCGATTAAAATACAAGGTTTATTGCTAGACCCCTCCACCCACCGCGTCACTGGCAACAGCACCAACATTGACTTGGGGCCAACGGAATTCAGACTACTACATTTTTTTATGAGCAATTCTGAACGCGTACATACCCGTAGCCAGCTGCTCGACAAAGTGTGGGGTGATCGCGTATTCGTAGAAGACCGCACGGTCGATGTACATATCCGCCGCTTGCGTAATGCGCTTACGGTATCTGGTCATCAAGATTTAATTCAAACCGTGCGCGGTTCTGGTTATCGGCTGTCTGCCAAGAGTAATTAACAAGCACAATTAAATTGACTCTATCCACGTCAAAGCTCGCTATAATTAAGCCAATTTAACTTTGGTCTAATTTAAAGCTTAATTCGTGCCCGATATCCGTTTAAAAGCTGCTTCATTTGGTTGCACCCTCAGCGCAATCTGCTTGTTTTTATGGCTGATTAGCAGCGCCACTGTTGCGTTACTTGTATTTTCAATTGGCCTGTTACTTTATCTCGTCAGCCACATTTCTTACCTACACAAATTACATCTTTGGTTTAAAAATCCTGTATTAAAAGAAATGCCGGAAGGTTCTGGCGTATGGGAAGACGTACTCACCTCACTGTTGCAATACGAACGCAATAATCTCTCTAAAGAAATGCAATTAAGCGCCGCGCTAGAGCGCTTTAATCTCACCGCCGATGCTATTCCAGATGGCTTGGTGATACTTAGCCCAGGCAACGAGATTGAGTGGTGCACACCGCGTGCTGAAAGCCAGCTTGGCTTTAATTTAAGCACCGATAAAAACCTGCCTATCGTCAATTTGCTGCGCGATAGCCATTTTATCGCCTACTTGTACAGCAACGCGTTTGGCGAACCGTTCAAACTTAAATCTTGGCGTGATCCAGACATTATTTTCGAGATTCAGATCATTCCATTCGCCAATCGCCAAAAATTGCTCATTTGCCGCGATATGACGCAACTAGAAAAAGTCGATGCCATGCGGCGTGATTTTATCGCCAATGTCTCGCACGAGCTGCGTACGCCGCTGACTGTGGTAGGCGGTTTTTTAGAAACACTGAGCGATATGGAAGGCGCTGTGCCAAAGGCACTAAAAACTTATTTCACCATGATGGAAGAGCAAACTGATCGCATGCGCCGCATTATCGAAGATTTGCTTACATTATCAAGCATAGAAAGCAATACCGAAGCACCTGATGATAGCAAAATTGACATGGCCGGCCTACTCAAAACGGTGCAAAAAGATGCATTGGGGTTAAGCCAAGGATTAAAAAAAGCCGAACATAAAATCCATTTAGAGGTCGATCCAACGCTTAATCTAAGCGGCTCACGCGACGAGCTTTTAAGCGCATTTAGCAACTTAGTCAGCAACGCCATTCGCTACACACCCAAAGGCGGCGAAATATTTATCGATTGGCACATACACCATAAACAAGCCATCTTCTCGGTACGCGACACTGGCATTGGTATCGAACAGCAGCATATCGACAGGCTCACCGAGCGTTTTTACCGCGTCGATCGTAGCCGCAGCCGCGAAACGGGTGGCACAGGGCTTGGGCTTTCCATCGTTAAACATATTTTAATTCGTCATCAAGCCAAGCTGGAAATCGCCAGCAAAATTGGGGTGGGCAGCACATTTAGCATAGTGTTTCCAAAAAGTAGAATTATTCACAAAAAAGTGAACATGCCAGCATGAGATTCACGTGGATATTGACCTGCAGCCTACTCTGCGCGTGCGCTATAAACACGCCTATAGCAGGCAAACCCATCCCTGAGCGCGGCGACAGAAGCTCTGTCAACCAACTCGTAAAAAATGATATGGACCGCATGGCCGATGTGGAACTGGCAGAAAACACGCAAAGTTTGCGCAATTTAATGCTTAAACTTTATAAACGTAACCCAAATCAGCTTGCCAAAAGCACCACTGACCCAGTAGGAAAAAGGGTGGAATGGGTATTTGAAGGCGAACTACAACATCATTGGCAATTTAAAGAAATCGACAACAAACAAGATACCGCAGCGATTTTTTTAGCGTTTAACGCTGATTATCAGGGCGACCGCGTACTGCCTTATATTGTCGGCCTGCACACCATGCTACTTAAGGCACATGGCAATAAAAAAGAGTTTTATTTAACCGACACCATCGACCCACAACATATTTACAACGTCGCGCGCAATATTGAAATTGCCGCGTGGAAACTTTCTACCGCGCGCGATGCTGAGGGTAATTTGTATTTGCTCAGCAATGAAATAAATGACAAAGACCGCAATCTAAGTTTTGAACGTGAATTTGGCAAAATGATAGGTCGCACCGATTTATACGCGATTGCATTGGCAGAAAAATCACAACGCCTCATTTCGCGTGTCATGCAAAGTATTGCAACAATGGTATTTTTACCGTTTTAACTTCCTCCGTTTCAATTGTGACATATGATATGTCTATCAAAGCGAGTGAAGTCCACAGATACTCTTGCTCTTTCACTCATTGCTAATTACCCTAATGCCACTTCCACCAAATTATCAGAGAAAGTCGTCGAATGCCCCATATCCCCAAATTCCGCTGAGCTAATACAGTTTACCGTACCATCATTCAATTGCCGCCAATAACCTAGCGTTGCCACTACAATGCCGGCATTCACATCCTCGGAGATTTTGCTAACGCCCACAAACGCACCACGCGCATTAAACACGCGTACTTTATCACCTTCTTTAATGCCGCGTGCTGTGGCATCTAGCTGGTTAATCATCACAAATTGTTCACCTTGGCCTTTGATTTTTTCTGCCACATTGGCATAGCAAGAGTTTAAAAAGCCATGACTTTTTGGCGAGATAATATTGAGCGGATACTTGGCCGCCAGCTCTGGATTGGTGGCTGGTGTTTCACGCGAGGCCAAATAATCTGGCAAATGGTCAATATCTTCACCTGGCTGAAAGCCTTCGTACATTTGGCGGAACGGCCCAGCCACAAAGTTTTTAGCGCCTTCTACCAAAAAGTGGCATTTACCTGTCGGCGTAGGAAACTCACCTTTGGCATGACGTGCACGGGTATCTTTATCGCCAAAGGCTTTAAGGCGCGCAAAACCATGCTCACGCAAGTAATCTAAGCCTATGCCTTCGCAGGTGGACGAGTTCCAATCCACATAGTTTTCTAGGCACTCCGTATCATTCCATGTAAAGTTTTCATCCTCATAACCCATGCGTTTGGCCAATTGCCTGAAAATTTCGTTATTGGGCATGGCCTCGCCCGGTGGCTCGATACATTTGGCGTTATAGGTGAGGTAGAGGTGACCCCATGACAAAATCATATCTTCCATCTCTGCGCCCATGGCGGCTGGCAGCACAATATCGGCATAGGCGGCGGTGTCAGACATAAAGTGCTCGGCCACCACTAAAAATAAATCTTCGCGCTCCAAGCCTCTAATAATTTTATCGGTCTCTGGCGCTTGGGTGATGGGGTTGGTGTTCCATACCATCATCGATTTAATCGGCACGTCTAACTTGGTTTCACCCGTGAGCACACGACCTAGCTGCAAATTATTCACCACCGGCGTGCCTTCGGGGATTAAATCTGGGCGCGAAATCACATCAAACTTATACGGGTGCTCCCACACTGGGAATTGCAACGCACCACCGCCGACATGCCGCCATGCACCAATCAGCGCAGGTAAGCAAGTCACGGCGCGGATGGCTTGGCTGCCGCCATAACTTCTCTCTAGTGCAACACCAAGCCTGATGGCGGCAGGAGAAGTAGTCGCGTATTCGCGGGAAAATTTACGAATGTCAGCCGCTGGAATGCCCGTGATTTCCTCCGCCCATTCTGGGGTGCGAGTTTTGGCACGCTCTGCCAGCTCTGCGTAACCTACGGTGTAATTATCTATATAGTCTTGGTCAACTAAATTTTCTTCAATAATCACGTGCATCATCGCCATCGCCAATGCGCCATCGGTACCAGGTTTTGGTGCAATATGCCAATCGGCTTCTTTTGCGGTTTTGGATGCATATGAATCGACCACCACCACTTTGGCGCCTTTTTTTTGCGCCTCGTGAATAATGTGCCAGTGGTGTAAATTGGTACTAACAGAATTACATGCCCAAATCACAATGTATTTAGAATGCGAAAAGCTTTCTGGATCGACACCAGCAGTTGGCCCCACAGTGAGCAACCATGCGGTACATGAGCCTTCACCACAAAAAGTTCGCTCACACACGGTAGCGCCCATGCGGTTAAAAAACGCATCGCCTCCATTTAAACCATGCACCAAGCCTTGGTTGCCCAAATAGCTGTTGGGCATGATGGCGTGCGGGCCATCCCTAGCAATGATTTTTTTCCATTGAGTGGTAATTTCGCTTAAAGCTTCATCCCAGCTAATACGCTTAAATTGCTTGCTGCCTTTTTTGCCTGTGCGTTTTAACGGATAAAGCAAACGATCTGGGTGGTAGTGACGTTTTTCATAATCTTTAAGCTTGACGCACAAACCGCCGCGCGTCATCGGGTGTTCAGTATTGCCTGTCACCTTTAATAAAATTCCGTCCTTAACGTGATACTGCATGCTGCAAGTATCTGGACAATCGTGCGGGCAACCGCCGTGGAATGTTTGCGTGTTATTGTTTACTTGGTCTAAATCGACAGGCTTATTCATGAAAAAGCTCCTCAAATGTTTAAAACTAACCGTCATTGCGGACTTGATTCGCAATCTAGCAGTTCCACGACGAGATTCTGACTGACGTCAGAATGACAGAATGACAGAATGACAGAATGACAGAATGACAGAATAGCTTTAACTATAGACCTGCTTGTATAGTGACGCAATAATTAGCGCAATTTTTAATAAATTTCAAAACGCGTTTAGAATAAGCACATGCAACTTTTAAACAACTTAACCCCCGCGCAATTTTTAGCTGACTATTGGCAAAAAAAACCGCTATTAATTCGACAAGCGATTCCTAATTTTAAGGGCTTGTTAAACCCAAACGAGCTGGCTGGCTTGGCGTGTGAAGATAACGTACCAGCCAGAATCATTCAGCAAAAAAAAGACCAGTGGACTGTAAAATATGGTCCGTTTGATGAAGCTGATTTTGCAAAACTGCCGAAACGAGATTGGACGCTGTTAGTGCAAAATGTAAACCATTATTTGCCAGAAGCCGCGGATTTATTGGCGTTGTTCAGTTTTATTCCGCATGCGCGTTTAGATGATTTGATGGTGAGCTACGCACCAGCGGGTAGCGGCATAGGTGCGCATGTAGATTCGTACGATGTATTTTTGCTGCAAGGTGCGGGCAAGCGCAATTGGAAAATCAGCGCACAAAATGACTTGAATTTGGTTGAAGGCGCGCCGTTAAAAATTCTACAAAATTTTGAAACCGAGCAAGAGTGGACTTTGCAAGCGGGCGATATGCTTTATTTACCGCCACAGGTGGCGCATTGGGGTGTTTCAGCCTCTGACGACTGCATGACCTATTCAATCGGCTTTCGCGCAGCAAAAAGGCAAGAGCTTACGCATGAATTTTTAAATTACCTACAAGATCATCTTGAACAAGATAATGTTCGTGCAGATGGTTTATACGCTGACGCAGATTTAGCATTACAAAAACATCCTGCTGAAATCTGTGACAATATGGTGAAAAAAGTAAGCTTAATGTTGCAAAGCCTTACTTGGGATACAAACAATGTGGCGGATTTTTTAGGCCAATATTTAACCGAACCAAAACTGGACGTGGTGTTTACGCCAGCGCCAAAAATATCTAAAGCTGAATTTACCAAACGGCTGGCTGCAAAAACTTTGTTGCTCAGTTTAAAGTCTCAATTATTATTTACGCATAACGGTTTTTATTTGAATGGCGAGAAGTTAGTGGTACCCGCTGAAATAATTGAAGCAATAAAGCACTTGGCTGATAAAAGATATTTAAATATCACTGCCCTGCAAGCAAATATCCATACGCTCTGCAGCGATTCTTTGTTTGAGGCTTATTTGGCGGGTTATGTATGTTTTAAACATGGGTGATCATGATGAACGAGATCGAATTAACACCAAATACCATTATTTTGGGCGAACGTAATTACCAGGCGGCGCTGGATATTGTCATTGCGCATGCCGAAAATGAACTGCTGATTTTTGACCAAGGTTTTGAACCTGGCGATTACGCCAGCCTGAAGCGTTTTGAACTGTTATCTGAGTTTCTAAGCAAAAATAGTTTAAGCAAACTGACAATTATTTTGCAAAGCACGCAACACTTTATTCAACATTGCCCGCGACTTTTTGAATTACTGAAACTTTACAGTCACCAAATGGTGGTGTTTGGGACTAACGACAGCGCAAAGGTGGCCAAGGATTGTTTTGTGATTGTCGATAAACAGCATTATGTGCGGCGCTTTCATATTGAGCAGGCGCGTTTTAAATATGCGCTGAATGACTTGGATGAATGCGCCAATTTGAGCATGCGTTTTGATGAGCTTTTAGAAGAAACCACCGAAGCGCTTTCAGTGACGAAATTGGGGCTATAGCGGTGAGAAAATGTTCTTTATGTGTCTGCTGGTCAGTTTCACTATGTTTACAAAAATAATGTCTGCCGAAACCGAATTTTAAATTCTCACGCTGCAACCCCGCCTTGCCAGCAATCTACTGCCAATTATCGAGCCGATGGTAGGCGCTGACGGTACAGTGGCATCGACAGCCAATTATTTCAATAGGCTGCGGTTGTAGATTGTCAACTGAATGAAGAAATACTGAGCACGCGCTAAGATTTCGTTGGCGTTTTAAGTTTTTCCGTCAAATGCGGCGCCAACACTTGCAACATTTGCGCAAACACTTTTGGGTTGGCAGCCACAATATTACCTGTCGTCAGCCAGCTTTCGTTGCCTTCAAAATCGCCCACCATGCCACCCGCCTCTTGCACCAACAGGCCGCCAGCAGCAATGTCCCATGTGGATAAATTAATCTCAAAAAAGCCATCAGTATAGCCTGCCGCCACATAAGCTAGGTCTAGAGCGGCCGAGCCTGGGCGACGAATGCCCGTGGTTTTTTTAATCATGTCTTTCAGCATCGCCAAGTACGTATCTAAGTGCGTAAAATCG
The DNA here is from genome assembly GCA_945907735.1 of Methylotenera oryzisoli. Taxonomy (GTDB): domain Bacteria; phylum Pseudomonadota; class Gammaproteobacteria; order Burkholderiales; family Methylophilaceae; genus Methylotenera_A; species Methylotenera_A oryzisoli_B. Next base: position 9,612 of record CAMDTL010000002.1, on the reverse strand, counting down.
CGAAATGGGAAACCTGTACCAATCAGCGAATCCTGTAATTTTGTTCGATTAGCGCCGCGAATACGCTTATCGTTCAAAAACGCACCGCGGCCTTTGGTGGCGGTAAATAAATCGTTACGCACTGGGTCGTAAATCACCGCTTGCGTGAGCACGCCTTTTTGCTGCAAGGCAATGGAAATGCAGTATTGTGGGAAGTTATGTAAGAAATTCGTCGTGCCATCCAACGGATCAATAATCCAAGTATTTTCAGATTCCGAATTGCTTTCGCCGCTCTCTTCGCCCAAAAACCCGTGATCCGGGTAGGCATAGCGAATCGTATCGATAATCGCCCGCTCAGCGGTGTGATCCACCTCGCTCACAAAATCGTTAAAGGTTTTGCTTTGCACGTTAAGCGCGTTTACGTCTTGCGATGCCCGATTAATAATTCGACCCGCTTCGCGCGCGGCTTTTACTGCAATACTTAGCATTGGATGCATTTTTTATGGTCTTTACTAAAAGTCTATGATTCAATAATTGCGATGGCAAATCGCGGTGTTGCAAAACACAAAAACACTGCGCTGTACCCAGTAATAAAAATATTAAGCGTACTAATCATCAGTATTGTTATATTTTGCGCCTTGCGCTTTATCCATCGCACTCACTGACTCATGGCCATATGTGTGATGGAAAACAAAACAATGTTAAAGAGCTGTTAAAATGCTATTTTAGCATTAATAGGCGCTTCCCCAAATTGTCGCAAACCATTTTTAACAATATTCGCATTGTACTTTGTGCAACTTCGCATCCAGGCAACATCGGCTCGACTGCACGCGCCATGAAAACCATGGGGTTTCAACATTTATACTTGGTGAATCCCGATAAATTTCCCAATGCGCAAGCCACTGCCATGGCGGCTGGCGCAGATGACATCTTAGACAACGCGATTGTGACGCAAACTTTGTCGGATGCGCTGGTGGGCTGCGCGTTTGCAATTGGCATGAGTGCACGCAAACGTTATTTATCACACGAAACCGTCAACGTGCGAGAAGCTGCCCTGCAAGCCAATAGATACGCGACCAGGCAGCCTGTAGCTTTTGTATTTGGCACCGAAATGAGCGGTTTAACCAATGCCGAGCTGGATTGTTGCCAACTGCTGGCAATGATTCCTGCAAATCCAGAATATTCGTCGCTCAATTTGGCCATGGCGGTGCAATTAATGTGTTACGAGCTGAGAATGGATGCCATTGGACTAAAACATTCCAGTGCAAGCCTGCAAGGAAATATTGGCGAGTCTGCTGGCGAGGTGCTTGCCACAAATGACGAACTGGAACGCTTTTACGCGCACTTGGAGGCAACGCTACTGCACATCGGTTACCTCAACCCAAATGCGCCAAAAAAATTGTTTGAGCGCATGCGCCGTTTGTACAGCCGCGCACGATTAGAGAAAGAAGAAGTAAACTTGCTGCGTGGTGTGTTGACACTCACACTTGAGCCAAGAAAACACACGAAATATTAAATTAAACTGCCCCGCAGGAGGCTAGATAGTGTGCTAAAACCGCATGGATATTGGCCTATATGGCATATATTTAGGCATTTTCTAACGCAACTACCATCAAATAAATTAATCCTACTAAATTAGTCAACTATTAATTTTTGTGGCATAATAACGCTTTTATTTACTTAAAATTATACTCATGTTCGATCATTTAAAAGAAGATATTTCTGTCGTTTTCGACCGCGACCCCGCGGCGCGTACGCATTTCGAAATTCTCACCACTTATCCTGGCGTGCATGCGCTCATTATGCATCGCTTTTCGCATTGGCTGTGGAAAGCCAGACTCTATTGGCTTGGACGATTTTTATCGCACATTGGGCGCTTTTTTACTGGCATCGAAATTCACCCTGGTGCGACTATTGGTCACCGCGTGTTTATCGACCATGGCATGGGCGTGGTGATTGGCGAAACCGCAGTGATTGGCGACGATTGCACGCTGTATCATGGTGTTACTTTAGGTGGAACATCTTGGAACAAAGGCAAACGCCACCCAACGTTAGAACAAGGCGTGGTGATTGGCGCGGGGGCAAAAGTGCTGGGGCCGATTACCATTGGTAAAAATGCAAAAATTGGCTCAAATGCAGTGGTGGTAAAAGACGTACCCGAAAACGCCACTGCGGTGGGCATTCCTGCTCGTATTTTGGAAGAAGAAAAAGCCAAAGCCGCCGCACAAATTGCCAAATTTAGCGCTTATGCGGTGGGTAGCGATGACGAGGATCCGCTAGCCAAAGCCTTACAGGGCTTGCTGGAGCATGTCTCCAATCAAGATGTAGATTTACAAACACTGAAAACGCAATTGGCACAATTGGCGGAAAGTGACGATCAAGTTGCCACCGCTTTTGGCGCAAAAAAATAGCATCCAAATCTCGCACAAAAACTAAAAAATAACTTGAACCAAGCTTGGCTAGTAATTGACTAAATTAGTAGGTTATTATAGAATGCACCCCTTATGAGACTAACCACCAAAGGCCGTTTTGCTGTGACCGCAATGCTAGACCTCGCTTTAAACGAGGCCGATAAACCTGTCACGCTTGCTGGCATTAGTGAACGCCAAGCCATTTCGCTTTCATATCTAGAGCAATTATTTAGCCGTTTACGTCGTCAAGGTTTGGTGACGAGTGTACGTGGCCCAGGCGGTGGTTACCGTGTAGCCAAGGCGCACCACGAAATTTCTGTTTCTCACATTATCACCGCGGTGGATGAGTTAATTGATGCTACCCAGTGCGGCGGGCAAGAGAACTGCCACGACGAAGGTCGTTGCATGACGCATGATTTATGGGCATCGCTTAACACTAAAATTTTAGATTATCTATCGGGGGTGACGCTGGCAGATATGGTTGAAAATAAACGCCAAAACGATGCTAGCAACACCAGTCAATTGGTATTTACGCCGCGCAGAGCATGCGCGACGCCCTCATCTGCGGAGGCGACCGCCTAATGACTACCGCGTACTTTGACCATAACAGCACCACTGCGCTCAAAACTGAGGTTCTGGAAGCGATGTTGCCATTTATGGTGAAACAGCATGGCAATGCCACAAGTCGCCATGTTTATGGTCGCACGGCGCGCGCTGCTGTGGAACATGCACGTGAACAAGTGGCCAATGCGGTGGGTGCATATGCCAATCAAATCGTGTTTACTGCTAGCGGCACAGAAGCTAATAATTTTGCAGTGCGCGGCATTTGTAATAATTTAGCGCCTGCGCAGATACTCACCAGCGCCATCGAACATCCCTGTGTCTCACGCCCCGCTTTAACAATGCAAGCACATGGTTGGCAAGCAAGCAGCATTCAGGTGAATGGGGATTGTAATATCGACATGGCACACTTGCAAAAACTGCTACAAACCCCCACTCACTTAATATCTGCAATGCTGGTGAATAATGAAACAGGTGCGATTCAAGACATCGCAGCTGCGGCTGCAATAGCAAGGCAACACAAAGCTTATGTGCACACCGATGCGGTGCAAGCGCTGGGTAAGATTCCCGTCGATTTTTTTGCACTGGGCGTCCATGCCATGACGGTTTCTAGCCATAAAATTGGCGGCCCACTGGGTGCTGGCGCTTTGGTGTTAGATAAACGTATTGATATTCAACCGTTGCTTTATGGCGGCGGGCAAGAAAAAGGCTTGCGTAGTGGCACTGAAAATGTGTCTGCCATTGTCGGTTTTGGTGCGGCTTGTGAGTTAGCTGTTAAAAACCTCAGCGCCTTCGATGCGCACACGGCTAATTTGCGCCACCATCTAGAAGTGGGGCTTGCTAAATTAAAAGCAGTGGTTTTTGGGTATAACGGCTTGCGTGTGGCAAACACCAGCTTTTTTGCCTTTAATAATATTGAAGGTGAAACATTGGTTACCGCACTAGATAAGGCGGGCTTTGCTGTTGCTAGCGGCTCGGCCTGCTCATCTGACAGCACCGAGCCCAGCCATGTGCTACTTGCAATGGGCGTGCCTGAATATTTAGCCCGCGGAGCGGTCAGAGTAAGTTTTGGGCTAAGCAACACCATTGAAGAAGTTGAGCATTTTTTATTGACCCTTAAACAAGAATTAACCAGATTAAGCAATTTAACGGCAATAGCTGCCTAGAAAGTAAATAGTAGCAATATGGATAGTACGAATATGGAAAGACCACCAATTTACTTAGATTACTCCGCTACCACGCCTGTGGATATTAGAGTAGCCGAAAAAATGATTCCGTATCTGACGGAACATTACGGCAATCCTGCGTCCCGTAGCCACCCCTACGGCTGGACAGCAGAGAAGGCGGTTGAAAACGCACGTGAAGAAGTCGCCAAACTGGTGAATGCAGACCCACGCGAAATTGTGTGGACATCAGGTGCGACAGAATCGAACAACCTAGCGATTAAGGGTGCGGCTAATTTTTACGCGAGTACAAAAGGCAAACACATTATTACCATCGCCACCGAACACAAAGCGGTAATTGACCCTGTGCGCGAACTTGAACGCCAAGGCTTTACCGCCACCTATTTAGAGCCAGAACCAGATGGCTTGGTAGATTTGGTTAAATTCAAAGCAGCCATTCAGCCAGATACGGTATTGGCTTCGGTCATGCTGGTAAATAATGAAATCGGCGTGATTCAGGATATTGAAGCCATCGGCGATATCTGCCGTGAAGCTGGCGTGATTTTTCATGTGGATGCTGCACAGGCCACGGGCAAGGTGAAGATTGATCTAGCCAGCCTAGCAGTAGATTTGATGAGTTTTAGCGCGCATAAAACCTATGGTCCAAAAGGCGTTGGTGCACTGTATGTGTGCCGTAAACCTAGAATTAGAATAGAAGCACAAATGCATGGTGGTGGCCACGAGCGCGGCATGCGTAGCGGCACATTGGCGACGCATCAAATCGTGGGCATGGGCGAGGCATTTCGCATCGCACGCGAAGAAATGGCCAGTGAAAATGAGCGCATCCGCATGCTCAGAGACCGATTACTTGCTGGCTTGCAGGACATTGAAGAAACTTATGTGAATGGTGATTTAGCACATCGCATCCCGCATAACTTAAACATTAGTTTTAATTATGTAGAAGGTGAATCGCTCATCATGGCGATCAAAGGTATAGCAGTTTCTAGCGGTTCTGCCTGTACATCTGCCAGCTTAGAGCCAAGCTATGTGCTGCGCGCACTTGGCCGCAGTGATGAGCTTGCGCACAGCTCGATTCGTTTTTCTATCGGCCGATTTACTACCGAAGCCGATGTGGATTACACGATTCGATTGCTAAAAGACAAAATTGAGAAATTAAGAGAGCTATCTCCACTTTGGGAGATGTTCAAAGATGGAATTGATATTAGTAAAGTACAGTGGGCAGCCCATTAGATTACATGACTGGTTATTGAACTAGGTAAAGGAGAAATACCATGGCTTATAGCGATAAAGTTTTAGATCACTACGAAAACCCGAGAAACGTCGGCTCATTAGATAAAAACGACCCAACCGTGGGCACTGGCATGGTAGGCGCACCAGCTTGTGGCGACGTGATGAAGCTGATGATTAAGGTCAATGAGAACGGCATTATTGAAGATGCTAAGTTCAAAACTTACGGCTGCGGCTCAGCGATTGCCTCTAGCTCATTGGTCACCGAATGGCTGAAAGGCAGAACAATTGAAGAAGCCTACGCAATTAAGAACACAGCAATTGCCGAGGAATTGGCTCTGCCACCGGTAAAAATTCATTGTTCAGTATTGGCGGAAGATGCAATTAAAGCGGCGGTAGCGGATATTAAAGCGAAGCAATCTGCCAAGGCAACCATTTAAAGCATGGCTATCACCTTGACTGAAACTGCGGCAAATCGTGTGGAAAAATTCCTTAGCCATAGAGGCAAAGGCATTGGGTTGCGCTTGGGCGTTAAAACCACAGGCTGCTCTGGCATGGCTTACACGCTTGAGTTTGTGGATGATTTAAACCCAGAAGACATGGCGTTTGAAAGCCACGGCGTAAAAGTAATTGTTGACCCAAAAAGCCTGGCCTACATAGATGGCACAGAACTCGATTTCACCAAGGAAGGTTTGAACGAAGGCTTTAAGTTCAATAACCCGAATGTGAAAGATGAGTGTGGCTGTGGAGAAAGTTTCACTGTTTAATTTATTTGCACACGATGAATTATTTCGAGCTATTTAAACTACCCCCAACGTTTGGTCTGGATGTAGCAACTTTAGAAAGCAATTACCGCAAAATACAATCTGAGTCGCATCCAGACCGCTTTGTCACTGCTTCATCTGCAGAAAAATTAGCTTCTATGCAAACTGCAACCATGGCAAACGAAGCCTACCAAACACTTAAATCACCTGGCCTGCGTGCCGCATATCTATTGAGCTTGCAAGGTGTTGCAGCAATAGATGAAAAAAATAACCAAATGCCAGCCGATTTTTTAATGCAGCAAATGGAGTGGCGTGAAGCGATTGAAGATGCCGAAAACGCGCGCGATGTATCAACGCTAGAAAGTCTGCTGGACGAAATTGGCGGTGCTGGCAAAAATTTACAAGAAAGCTTAAAAAGCCAATTTCAACATCATCATTTAAGTGAAGCCACCACCAGCACGCGCAAGCTGATTTTTATGGATAAAGTGCGTGCAGATATTGTTAAATCAATTGAAAAACTAGACTAATTAAAAAAGCTCAATAGATGGCACTGCTACAAATATCCGAACCTGGTCAATCGGCCGCACCACATCAACACAAATTAGCGGTGGGCATTGATTTAGGTACCACTAACTCACTTGTCGCCACCGTGCGTAGCGGTTTAAGCAGCATTTTAGTAGATGATGACGGTCACGCACTGTTACCTAGCGTCGTGCGTTACCTGCCAGATGGTAATATCGACGTGGGTTATAGTGCACAAGCCGCACAAAGCCAAGACCCAGCGAACACCATCATCTCTGCCAAACGTTTTATGGGTCGCGGCCTAAAAGATATAGACGTTTCACAACAACCCTATCACTTTATCGATACGAGCGAAATGCTGCAAATCGAAACCCGTGGTGGCATTAAAAGTCCAGTTGAAATCTCAGCTGAAATTTTAAAAGTGCTCAAAAGTCGTGCAGAAAAATCACTAGGTGGCGAATTGGTAGGTGCAGTGATTACCGTGCCGGCTTACTTTGATGACGCGCAACGTCAAGCCACTAAAGATGCTGCGCGCCTAGCAGGTTTAAACGTATTGCGCTTATTAAATGAGCCCACCGCCGCTGCGGTGGCTTATGGCTTGAACAATGCGGCCGAAGGCACTTATGTCATTTACGATTTAGGCGGCGGGACTTTTGACATTAGTATTTTGAAACTATCAAAAGGCGTATTTGCAGTACTCGCCACCAATGGCGATAGCGCTTTGGGGGGTGACGATTTTGATCGCCGTATCTTCTGCTGGATACTTGAGCAAAGTAAATGCAACCCAGTGAATGCACAGGATACACGCCTGTTACTGACCAAGGCGCGCGAAGCCAAGGAATGGTTGACTGACCACACCAATGCACAAATCACCAGCATGTTAAGTACGGGCGAAGTCATTGATGTCAATTTAAGTACCAAACAATTTAATGCGCTGACGCAAACTTTAGTGGCTAAAACCCTCAACCCGACCAAAAAAGCGTTACGGGATGCCAACTTAAATATTGAAGACATTAAAGGCATCGTACTGGTGGGTGGCGCAACGCGCATGCCACAAATACGTCTAGCGGTCGCTGATTTTTTTAAGCAATCGCCGCTAACCAATTTAGATCCCGATAAAATCGTGGCTTTAGGTGCCGCCATTCAAGCCAACACCTTGGCAGGTAACAAAAGTGGTGCCGATTTATTGCTACTGGATGTGATCCCCTTGTCACTGGGCTTGGAAACCATGGGCGGCTTGGTCGAAAAAATTATTCCACGCAACGCTACTTTACCGATTGCGCGCGCGCAGGAGTTCACCACCTTTAAAGATGGCCAAACCGCCATGAGCATTCATGTGCTACAAGGAGAACGTGAGCTAGTGAGTGATTGCCGCTCACTCGCCCAGTTTGAATTGCGTGGCATTCCACCCATGGTGGCGGGCGCGGCGCGCATTCGCGTGACATTTACTGTAGATGCGGATGGTTTGCTGAGCGTTTCAGCGCGTGAAATTGCCAGCAATGTTGAAGCGAATATTGTGGTAAAACCAAGTTACGGATTAAATGAAGAGCAAATTTTAGCCATGCTAACAAGCGGCTTTAGCTCTGCGGATGCCGACAAACAAGCGCGTGCTTTAGCAGAAGCAAAAGTAGATGCGGAAAGTTTGCTGGAAGCGATTAAAAATGCGCTAGAGAAAGATGGAGACTTGTTAAATAAGCATGAAAAGCAACAAATTAAAGCCAAAATAGATGCTCTGGAGGCCGCAATAATCCAAACCAATGGCCATGCGGGTGCTGTCGACACTACTTCCGATGCTATTATTAAAGCCACTGAAGTATTAAATGCTGCCACCGAAGACTTTGCTGCAAGGCGTATGGATGCTGGCGTGAGCCGCGCACTGGCAGGTAAAAATTTAGATTCACTCGAGATATAAAGAATAAACTTATGCCACAAATTATTGTATTGCCACACGTAGAGCTGTGTCCCGATGGTGCAGCGATTGAAGCCAACACGGGCGAATCGATTTGCCAAACGTTGTTAGATAATGAAATTGATATCGACCACGCTTGCGATCAAGCCTGCGCTTGCACCACCTGCCATGTGATTATTCGTGAAGGTTTTAAAACGCTAAACCCATCAGAAGAAAAAGAAGACGATTTACTAGATAAAGCGTGGGGGCTAGAGCCACAATCACGCTTATCTTGCCAAGCCATTGTAGGCACCACCGATTTAGTGATTGAGATTCCCAAATACAGCATTAACATGGCCAAAGAAGGTCATCGTTAATCCGTTTTTAAATGTGACTGAGGCTACTGCACCCGCCTAAATCCAAACGATGTCAAACGTCTCGCGAGCATACTGGCTATCCGCCTGCAATGTCACGCGCTTGTTGATAAAGTCAGATAAATTCGCCAAACTTTGCGATTCTTCATCCAGCAGTAAATCAATCACGCCAGTTGATGCAATGACTTTGAATTCTTTGGCATTAAATTGTTTCGATTCACGCAATAGCTCCCGCATAATCTCGTAGCAAATCGTCTGCGCGGTTTTATGTTCACCGCGTCCATTACACACTCCACAGGGCTCACACAGCAAGTGCGCAAGGCTTTCGCGCGTGCGTTTACGCGTCATTTCCACCAAACCTAATGACGTAAAGCCGTTAATGCCAGTGCGTGCACGGTCAACATCCACCGCCTTTTTCAGCTCTGCTAACACGGTTTCGCGCTGCACATCTTCATCCATATCGATAAAATCGATGATGATAATGCCGCCCAAATTTCTAAGTCGCAATTGTCGCGCAATGCACTGCGCCGCTTCTACGTTAGTTTTAAAAATGGTGTCAGATAAATTTTTACCGCCAACAAAACTGCCCGTATTCACGTCCACGGTGGTTAAAGCCTCAGTTTGGTCGAAAATCAAATAGCCGCCAGAAATTAACTCTACCTTACGCGACAAAGCACGTTCAATTTCTTTTTCGATATTGTA
>CAMDTL010000001.1 GCA_945907735.1 Methylotenera oryzisoli | reverse complement strand
TAAGGTCGTGAGAGTTCGAGTCTCTCCGTCGGCACCAAGGAATAGTTTTTCTTCGTATCATACCGTATCAAATCCCAATAAATTCAATGATTTAACTCAATAACACGCCTCATAGCGTGTTATGTCGTTGCATAATGTCGCTTTACAATTGGTTGAACAATATATGGGCTAGTTATCTAGGACAACCACTAAAATGATTAATAAATATGCTAGATTCCGACTTTCGTCGGAATGATAAAAATTACAGTGTAAAATAACAAAAAAAATTGTGAGCGCCTTTATGTCATCAGAAAAACCCCCTATTCCAGCCGCCTCTAACTTTATTCGCGGCATTATCGATCGCGACTTAGCGCAAAGCACCAACGCCAGCCGCCATTGGGCTGGCAGCCCAGGCGATGCCGCGCACCACGCAGCAGGCAATGCAGACCCCGCAAAAATTCGCACGCGTTTTCCGCCCGAACCGAATGGTTATTTGCACATTGGCCACGCTAAATCTATCTGCCTTAACTTTGGTTTGGCGAGTGACTACAACGGCGTGTGCCACATGCGTTTTGACGACACCAACCCCGAAAAAGAAGAGCAAGAATACGTTGATAGCATTACCGAAATGGTGCAATGGCTGGGCTTTGGCTGGGATGCATTTGGCAAATCACATTTGTACTATGCCAGCAATTATTTCGACTTTATGTGCCGCGCCGCTGAGGCGCTGATTAGTGCTGGCTTGGCATTTGTGGATGAACAAACTGCCGATGAAATGCGCATCACACGCGGCACACTCACTGAGGCTGGTAAAAATTCGCCTTGGCGCGATAGACCAATCGCAGAAAATCTACAATTATTCCGCGCAATGCGCGAGGGCAAACATGCTGACGGCAGCATGGTATTGCGCGCCAAAATCGACATGGCATCGCCCAACATTAACATGCGCGATCCCGCTATTTACCGCATTAAACGCGCGCATCACCACAACACGGGCGACAAATGGTGCATTTACCCCATGTACACCTACGCACATCCACTAGAAGACGCGGTAGAAGGCATCACCCACTCTATTTGCACGCTAGAGTTCGAAGACCAACGCCCTTTCTATGATTGGGTGTTAGAACGCTTGGCCAATGCTGGCTTGCTTGCGCATCCACTGCCAAAACAATATGAATTTGCGCGGCTCAACCTCACTTACGTGGTGCTTTCGAAGCGCAAACTTATCCAATTGGTAGAAGAAAAACATGTCAGCGGCTGGGATGACCCACGCTTGCCTACCCTAGCAGGCGCACGCCGCCGTGGCTATTCACCAGAAGGATTTAGGTTATTTGCCGATAGAATCGGTGTTTCAAAAGCTGATTCGTGGATTGAATACACCATACTCGAAGACTGCATGCGCGAAACGCTTAACAATTCTGCAGAGCGCCGCATCGCCGTGCTAGACCCGATTAAACTGGTGATTGATAACTACCCTGCAGACCAAAGCGAAGATTGCTTTGCGCCTAACCATCCGCTTAAACCTGAGCTTGGCAAGCGCACGATACAGCTCAGCAAAGAGTTGTGGATAGAGCGCGAAGACTTTATGGAAGTGCCCAGCAAAGGCTTTTTCAGGCTTACTGTTGGGGCTACGGTGCGCCTGCGTTATGGCTATGTGGTGAAATGTACGGGCGTTGAGAAAGACGCTGCAGACAACGTCACCGTGGTGCATTGCGAATACCTGCCAGACACCAAATCTGGCACCGCAGGCGCAGATGCCATTAAGGTAAAAGGCAATATCCATTGGGTAAGCACAAGCCATGCTTACACTTGTGAAATCCGCATGTACGATAGATTATTTAAAGATCCACATCCAGGCCAAGGAAAGCATGAAGATGGTCGCGATAAAGACTTTTTGGATGACATTAACCCCAATGCAGCACACACTATCAACGCACAATTAGAGTTAAGTTTAAAAGATGTCAAACCAAGCGACTCTTTCCAATTTGAGCGCCACGGCTACTTTGTGGCAGATAGAAAAGACAGCGTGGCAGGCAAGCCTGTATTTAATAGAACCGTGACGTTGCGGGATGCTTGGCAGAAGTAAAATTTAAAATTGAATTGGTTATGCTAATCACATGAAAAAACGCCTACGCACTTGCAAAAAACATTACGCTAAAAAAGTGGGTATGCCGCCTGGAACTCCTATGTATATTGGCGATGCAGACATCGCCAACCTAGATAAACCAAAAATCAGCAAGATTGCATACAACGCAGCTGAGCTGATTGAGTGTGAGCTAAACGCAGAAACATTGGCAAGCTTTAAGCCAGATAAAGGTCAGCGACTATGGCTAAACGTGCATGGCGTGCATGATGCTGCTTTAATTACGCAGATTGGCGACTTATTTAAGCTGCACCCATTGGTGGTGGAAGATATTTTAAACACCGAACAGCGCCCTAAAATTGACGAATATGAAGATTATATCTTCCTCGAAACGCGTAATTTTTATTACGACAAAGCAAGCATGTCGACTAGCAGCGAGCAAATTAGCCTAGTGCTTGGCCACAACTTTTTGCTGACGTTTCAAGAGCGCTCAACTGGTGCTTTTGAACCTGTGCGCCAGCGTTTACGCGCCAACCATGCACACACACGTGGGCAAGGCGTGGATTATTTGGCTTATGCCTTGCTGGATAGTGTGGTGGATGGTTATTTTAAGGTGCTGGAAGATGTAAGCAACGATAGCGAGGATTTGGAAGACCGCCTGTTAAGCAAACCGAGTAATACAGAACTGCAAAATATCCATCAACTCAAACACGTCAGTATTGAGCTGCGCCGCGCGGTGTGGCCGCTGCGCGAAGTAATTAACAACTTAACGCGCAACGAAAAAGCGTTTTTTAAACCCACTACCGTGCCTTATTTGCGCGATGTGTATGACCACACCGTGAGTTTTATTGAATCGCTGGAATCAATTCGCGATAGTTTGAGCAGCATGATGGATATTTATATAGCAAGTGTGAGCCAGCGCGTTAACCTGGAATTGCGCGCACTAACGGTGGTGGCTATGCTGTTTATGCCCGCCACGCTGATTGCGGGGATTTTCGGCATGAACTTCGACCACATGCCATGGTTAAAAAATAGCAACGGTTTTTGGTGGGCACTAGGTTTAATGGCAACTATTGCGACTATGATGATTTTGATTTTTTGGCGCCGACAGTGGTTAAGTAGTAAAAGCTAAACCAGCTTGTCATTCCGTGCTCTACTTTGCACCTGCCCCGTACGGCGACACGGGGTACCGACTCATCAATAACGACAGAGTAGTTGCGTATAACTCATTCGACACCAACCCCAAAAAAAGGGTGCATTTAGTAGAATTATCTTATTAAATAAACGATGAAAACAATAATGACTAAGCAATTGTGCACAGTAATCCAATATTAAGAGCAACGAATGCAAGCAAATAATAAATTACCTAAACCAATCATCAAAAGTCGTGAAATTAATGAGGTGGTTTTAAGCGGCTTGATAGATCAAGGTTTTCCCAGTTGGTTAGCATTAATACTCTCCTCTAGGCTTGACAACAGTATTTCAAAGGAAAAATTATACTCTGATGATCTTGCTTCAATTGAAGATCCATCTTCAATTCCAGATATGGATAAAGCAGTTAAGAGAATTGTGCAGGCAATATTGAACAAAGAGAGAGTTGTATTCGCATGTGACCATGATATGGATGGCACTGGATCAGCAGCCGTGCTTTGGACAGCGTTTACAGAAAATTTTGGTGTTGACCCAGCGCTACTAAGTGTCATCACAAGTCATAGATTAACTGAAGGATATGGGATAACTTTACCCGTTGTAGATCGAATATTAGCAACTGATCCTGCATTAGTAATATCTGCTGATAAAGGAAGTAGTGACGAACCAAGAATCAAAATACTTTCAGAACATGGCATTGATGTCATCGTCACCGATCACCATGAAATTGGTGAAGATGGTCCACCTAGATCCGCTTTTGCCGTTGTAAATCCAATACGAACAGAATCAAACTACGACAAACATATTTGTGGCGCAGCAGTTGCATTTCTGACTATGGCAAAAGTTAGAACTGCACTGATTGAAACTGTTGATGGCCTGAAAATTCCAAGCTTGGCGGCTCTGCTAGATTATGTTGCAGTTGCAACGATTGCGGACTGTGTTTCCATGAAACCTACAAAAAGTCCTACTAATCGTACTTTTATAAAGAGAGGATTACAGTTAATTAATGAAGGTTCTCGAGCTTGCTGGCAAGTTTTCCGTGAAGACAACCAAGGGCCAGTAGACGCTGATACTATTGGTTTTAAATTGGCCCCTGCGGTTGCTGCAGCTGGTCGACTAGATTGGGCAGAGGCTGGGTTTAGATTTTTAATTTGCAAAACAACAGCAGAGGCCAAATCTCATTGGCACCATCTTCAAGCAGAAAACTCAAAGAGAAAAGAGATTGAAAAGCGATTAAGAGAAAAAGCATTTGTGGAGGCGATGGAAAAAGAAGGGCAGTCTATAGTTATCTTGCTTGAGGATGGGCATAGCGGCGTTCATGGCATTACTGCCAGCCGAATTGTGGAAAGCTTTGGCAAACCTGCTGGGATTTTTTCCCCAAAAGGATTGGGTGCTAAAGATAATGAGATCATAGAAAAGTCAAAAATTGCATCAGGATCATTTCGTGGAGTTCCTGGGTTACACGTAAGAAATGCGCTTGCAGATGTAAATAAAATGCAGCCAGGGCTACTGATAGGGTTTGGTGGTCACCATGGGGCTGCTGGCGCCTCAATTCTAATATCTGAGCTTGATAATTTCGTGTCGCTTTACGAACAGGCGGTAAATAAACAACTCGGGGATAGAAAGCTGCACCCAGAAATCTACATGGATGGAGTAGCCCCTAATAACCTTAGCTGCTATGAAATACTTGAGGAATTAGAGAAACTTGAACCTTGGGGACGCGATTTCCCTTATCCTAATTTCAAAGGAACCTTTGAAATAATGGGTATGCAATATCTTGGTCATGGTAGTCACCTTAAGCTGACTCTTGATAACGGGAGTGAGGTTGTTGATGCTATTTGGTTTAATGTACCGCAAGCAGCAAGAGAAAGTATCCAGGTCGATGCCAAGGCTAATTTTTTATATAAACTTAAAAGTAATTGGTATAGAAATAGAAAAAAAATTCAATTGCAAATCGTAGATAGTTTTGAAGGTAAGCTTGAATAAGTATATTCGAGGACTGGCTCTACAAAACACAAAGCTCGCTTTAATTACAATTCCCCGTATAATGCGCCTTCCCTACGCAAACCAATCAGCGTAGCGGTCTCAAAAATTGAATCAACCGCATTTGCCACCTCGATTGGTGTTACCTCAAAGTAATTGGCTGGCTTAACACTCAAGCTGGAGCATTACTTTGTCTGAACAAACAACAACTATTGAAACAAACACCTCTAATTTTAACCAATTAGATCTTAGCGAACCCATTCTGCGCGCCATTAGCGACGCGGGTTACACCACACCAACCCCTATTCAAGCCAAGGCCATTCCGCAAGTATTAAGTGGTGGCGATTTACTGGCTGGCGCACAAACAGGCACTGGCAAGACCGCTGGCTTTACCCTGCCGATTTTGCATTTGCTTAGCCAAAAGCCACATTTAGATAAGCGCCCGCGCTGCCTGATGCTAACGCCGACGCGTGAACTTGCGGCGCAGATTGAAGAGTCAGTCAAAACTTACGGCAAATATTTACCGCTCACCAGCACGGTGATTTTTGGCGGCGTAAATGCTAACCCACAAATTGCGCGCTTAAAAAAACCGCTGGATATTCTAGTCGCCACGCCTGGTCGCTTGCTGGACCATGCCAACCAAAAGAACGTAGATTTATCTGGCGTTGAGATTTTGGTGCTGGACGAAGCCGATAGAATGTTGGACATGGGCTTTATTCGTGATATTAAAAAAATACTCGCCATGCTGCCCAAGCAACGCCAAAACTTATTGTTCTCTGCCACCTTCTCTGATGAAATCAAATCACTCGCCGATGGCTTGTTGCAAAAGCCGGGCTTTGTAGAAGTCGCACGCCGCAATACCGCCAGCGAGCTGGTTGAACAAACCGTGCACATGGTGGCACAAAGCCATAAGCGCGAGTTAATGAGCTTTCTTATTAATAAAAACAACTGGCAACAAGTATTGATATTCACCCGCACCAAACACGGCGCGAATAGGCTAGCCGAAAAGTTAATCAAAGACGGTATTGAAGCCGCAGCGATTCATGGCAACAAAAGCCAAGGCGCACGTACCAAAGCCTTAACGGGCTTTAAAGAGGGCGAAGTGCGCGTATTGGTGGCGACTGACATCGCCGCACGTGGCTTAGATATTGACCAATTGCCGCAAGTAGTGAATTTTGAGCTGCCGAATGTGCCAGAAGATTATGTGCACCGTATCGGCCGAACTGGCCGTGCAGGCAGCAGTGGCGCGGCGGTATCGTTAGTTGATCGCGAAGAATTGAAGTTGCTTAAAGATATTGAAAAACTGATTAAGCGTGAAATACCTAAAGTGCAGGTAGAAGGCTTTACGCCATCTGACAAGCCAGAACCTGAAGCGCCGCGCTCTACCCAAGCACATGGCAGACCACCGCGTGGACATGGCCAACAGCGTAAACAAAATACAAACAATAATGGCCAAAATCGTAGCCAAACCAATCCGCAAAAACAAAATACTAGCAAACCCATGTCTGAAGCCGCGCGTCATCAAGCCATGCCACAAGCTCCTTTGTTTGCGCCTATGCCACGAAACCGTAATCCGAATAGCAACCAAAATCATAACCATAACAATAGAAATACTAACCAAGACAATGCTGGCAGAATAAACACTAATCCGAACAGCACGCACAGAAGCGGCGGCAGGGGTCGCTAAGCGTTATATTCAAAAGAATTAAAACATGAGCGTCATATAATAAGGTAATTAGCGCATGCTTGGCAGCTTGCCGCCCATCATACTGCCCACGCTGCGCATCATTTTGGTCATGCCGCCATTGCTGAACAATTTCATCATTTTTTGCGTTTCTTCAAATTGTTTTAGCAAACGGTTCACTTCTTGTACTTGCACGCCGCTGCCATCTGCAATGCGTTTTTTGCGCGTGGCCTTGAGGAGTTCTGGTTTTCTGCGCTCTAGCGGCGTCATACTGTTGATGATACCCTCAATGCGGCGTAGCGATTTATCCGCATCTTCGTTATTCACCTTCGCCGCCATATTGGCCATTTGCGCGGGCATTTTGTCCATGAGCGCCCCCATGCCGCCCATTTTGCGCATTTGCGTCATTTGCGATTTAAAGTCTTCCAAATCAAATTTACTGCCAGATTTTATTTTATCGGCGACTTTTTGCGCTTCCGCTAAATCGACATTTTTATGCGCTTGCTCAATCAAGCCCAGCACATCGCCCATGCCCAAAATACGGCCTGCCATGCGCTCTGGATAAAATGGCTCTAGGCCATCCACTTTTTCGCTGACGCCGATAAATTTAATCGGCTGACCTGTGACATGCTGCACCGAAAGCGCCGCGCCGCCGCGCGAATCGCCATCGAGTTTGGTAAGCACCATGCCAGTGAGCGGTAGCGCATCGCCAAAAGCCTTAGCGGTGTTGACCGCATCTTGGCCTTGCATGGCATCAACGACGAACAGCGTCTCAATTGGTTTCAGTAGCGTGTGCAGCACTTTAATTTCCGCCATCATCGCTTCATCAATGCCCAAGCGGCCTGCGGTGTCGAAAATCATCACATCATAATAATTTTTCTTGGCAAAATCGACGGCCTGCAAGGCAATATCCACGGGCTTCTGGGCAGCATTGCTATCAAAACAATCAATTTCCAATTGTTTCGCCAAGGTTTTTAATTGCGTAATCGCGGCTGGGCGATACACGTCGGCACTCGCTAACAGCACTTTTTTCTTTTGTGCTTTGAGTAGTTTCGCCAGCTTGGCAGAAGTCGTGGTTTTGCCCGAACCCTGCAAACCCGCCATCAGAATAATCGCGGGCGGCTGCGTAGCCAGATTCAAGCCCACATTGGCTTTTCCCATCAGCACGGTCAGCTCGTCATTCACCACCTCAATCACCGCTTGGCCAGGCGTTAAGCTCTGCAGCACCTCTTTGCCTTGCGCGCGCTGTTTTACCTTGGCGATAAAATCTTTCACTACGGGCAAGGCGACATCTGCTTCCAATAAAGCCATACGCACTTCACGCATGGCATCGCTAATATTATCTTCGGTGAGTCGCGCTTGTCCACGCAGGTTTTTAATGACGCCCTGTAAGCGGCCAGTTAAATTTTCTAGCATAGGATTTCCTTTAATTGATGCAATTTTAACCCAAACACGCGATAATTAGGCATGCAAAAAATGATTCCTTTTTTAGTGGTGGCGTTTATTTATATCGCTGTGGCCGCAGACTTTTGGCGCGATGCGAAAACTAAAAGCGCGCAATCGTTAAAACTGCATGCTGCGATGATTGCGCTAGGCTTGCTCATTCACGCAGGGTTACTCTACCAAAACATTTTTGTGGGCGGTTTTAATTTAGGTTTTTATAATGCACTTTCGACCATATTTTGGCTTACGGTGCTGGTATATTGGTTGACCAATTTAAAGCACGAGTTACACAGTTTGCAGGCTTTTGTGTTACCACCAGCGGCTTTATTTGCGCTGCTACCCGTGTTTGAGGTAAACAATCACTTTCTTCCCGAAGCCAGCCAGCCTATATTTATGGCGCACATTGGTATTGCCTTGCTGACTTACAGCTTATTTACTTTTGCCGCGCTACACGCGTTGCTGATGATGTTTGCCGAGCGTACTTTGCACAACAAACCGAGCATGATTAAGTTGCCGAGTTTTCCGCCGCTGATGGTGATGGAAAATTTGTTATTCAGCGTCATTAAAATTGGTTTTGTGCTACTGACTTTTACACTGATGAGCGGCATGTTGTTTAGCGAGCAAATTTTTGGCAAACCGATGCAGGTTAACCACAAAACCGTATTTTCAGTGGCGTCGTGGATTATTTACGGCTGGCTGCTGTATGGTCGCTACAAGCACGGCTGGCGCGGAACCAAAGCGATCAAATTAACGCTACTTGGCTTTGTTTTATTGCTGTTGGCGTATGTGGTGAGTAAATTTATTTTGCAGATAGTAAAGGCTTGATCTAAAAAATATGCTCTGCAAACCAACACTCATAAGGGTTACAAGGCATAATTTTCTCTTTTAAAACATTAGCGCAAAGTCATTTGCGGCCAACCTTTTTCCTCCGCCACTTTTTTCAAAGTTGCATCTGCATCCACCGCCACAGGGTTTGTCACCAGTTGCATTAACGCTAAATCATTATGCGAATCGCTATAAAAATAACTAATCCCAAAATCACTTAATTTTTTCCCACGCTCTACCAACCACTGATTTAGCCGCGTCACTTTGCCTTCTTTATAAGTCGGCACGCCGGTCACACCGCCTGTATATTCGCCATTCACCATCTCTGGGTCGCTACCAATTAAGTATTCAACGCCATACGCTGTCGCAATCGGCTTAGTGACAAAACTATTAGTTGCAGTAATCACAATGCATAAATCACCATTTTTTTTATGTTCGTCCACTAAATTTTGCGCTTTTTCTGTCATCATCGGGCGGATGATTTTTTGCATATATTTTTTGTGCAATTCGTCCAAGAAAGCCTTTGGATGCTCGCTTAAAGGTTTAAGCTGAAACTTCAAAAACTCCACAATATTTAAGCGACCTTCTTTGTAATCCGCATAAAACTGCTCATTGCGGTCGTGGTGTGTTTTAGCATCTAGCAAGCCCTCGCCGATTAAAAACAAGCTCCAGTTGTAATCACTGTCTCCCGCCAGCAGCGTGTTATCTAAGTCAAATAATGCTAGGTTTTGTTTCATAAGGTTGATTGTTCTTCTGCTGTTAATACTAAATAAACACCCACTAAAATCACTGCCAAAGCCGCATATTCTAGCGTAGTAACCTGCTCGTTTGCCAGCCAAATACCCACAACAAACGCAACCATTGGATTCACAAACGTGTTACTGGAAGCGATAAGTGGACGCACAGTTTTAAGCAAATATTGATACGCGCTATACGCAATCATAGAGCCAAATATCACCAAAAACACCATGGCAAGCCACGATTTTTTCGATATTTGACTGGGCCATGTTTCACCCTGTATATAGCTGAGACCCAATAGAATCAATCCGCCTATAATCATCTGGCAAGCCGCGCCCATTAAGCCTTTTGGCATGGCCAAGTGCTTACCCCAAATCGACCCAAGTGACCAAGCAGCCGCTGCAAACATCAACAACAACGCGCTGGAAATATTGCCCTGCAAACTGCCGCCAAAATTCAATAGCACTATACCCACACAACCTATCATAATGCCTAGCCATTCGCGCTTATTGGGATGATGTCCCCAAAAGCTAGAGAAGATCGCAATCCAAATCGGCACTGTTGCAATAGCCAGTGCAGCCACGCTGGACGAAACGGTTTGCTGTACATAAGTAACAGTGCCGCTGCCAATTGTAAGCAGCAAGAACCCCACCATACCCGCGCCCAGCCATTCTGGCGGCTTGGGATGCGAGTGACCGCGCAACCATAAAATAAGATATAGTAAAGCGCCAGCGACCATGGCACGCACACCCGCCATCATAAATGGTGAGAAGCTCTCAATGGCAAACCGCGCGGCTAGGTAAGACGAACCCCAAATAAAATAGGTGCAAAATAACGCCAGCGCTATCAGAAAAGTTTGTTTTTTGTTGCCCACGTTAAACTTGCGGACTCATCTTCTCTAATTTACTATGAAGTTTGTTCAAGCCGTTCAAATACGCTTTAGCTGAGGCAATCACAATATCGGTATCCGCGCCTTGGCCGTTCACAATGCGGCCGCCTTTAGCAAGCCGCACCGTCACCTCACCTTGCGCATCGGTGCCGCTGGTGATGTTATTCACCGAATACAATTGCAACTCTGCGCCGCTATTGACGATGCTTTCAATGGCTTTAAAACTCGCATCAACTGGGCCGCCGCCATTGGCTTCGGCACGTTTTTCTATGCCGTTATCTGACAAAGTAAGTACCGCATGCGGAATTTCACCTGTTTGTGACGCCACTTGCAAGTAAACTAATTTGTAGTTTTCGCTGGCTTTATGCACAAACTCACCACTTACCAAGGCATGTAAATCTTCGTCAAAAATCTCTGATTTTTTATCCGCCAAATCTTTAAAACGCGCAAACGCAGCGTTTAAAGCATCTTCACTTTCCAACTCAATGCCTAACTCTTTTAAGCGTGTTCTAAACGCATTGCGACCTGACAATTTACCCAAGGTTAATTTATTGGCATTCCAACCCACATCTTCTGCACGCATAATCTCGTAAGTTTCGCGGTGTTTTAACACACCATCTTGGTGAATACCACTTTCGTGTGCAAAGGCATTGGCGCCAACGATGGCCTTATTGGGCTGCACGGGATAACCCGTAATCGTCGAAACCAATTTTGAGGTTGACACGATTTGCGTGGTGTCGATGCGCGTGGTCAAATTAAAAATGTCACTGCGGGTTTTAATCGCCATCACCACTTCTTCTAAGCTGGCATTGCCTGCGCGCTCACCCAAACCGTTAATGGTGCATTCTACTTGGCGTGCACCACCCATCACTGCCGCTAATGAATTCGCTACCGCCATGCCTAAATCGTTGTGGCAATGGGTTGACCACACCACTTTGTCACTATTTTTTACGCGCTTAATTAAGGTGGCCATGCGCTCGCCCCACAGCGCGGGGATAGAATAGCCGACTGTATCTGGCACGTTAATCGTAGTAGCGCCCGCTTCAATCACTGCGTCAAACACGCGTACTAAAAAGTCAATATCTGAGCGCACGGCATCTTCAGCCGAAAACTCCACATCTGGTGTATATTCCAAAGCCCACTTCACTGCTTGTACTGCGCGCTCGACCACTTGGTCTTCAGTCATGCGCAACTTGTTTTCCATATGGATTTTGCTGGTGGCAATAAAGGTGTGGATGCGGCCATTTTTTTCGGCATGTTGCATGGCAGGTGTAATCGCCTCACCAGCACGACGCACATCATTCTCACTGGCGCGCGCCAGTGAGCACACGGTGGAGTTGTGAATCAAACCCGCGATGGTGTGAATGGCATTAAAATCACCAGGGCTGGCGGCGGCGAAACCAGCTTCAATCACATTGACACCTAATTTTTCAAGTTGGCGCGCAATGCGTATTTTTTCTTCTTTGGTCATGGCTGCGCCTGGGCTTTGTTCGCCATCACGCAAGGTGGTGTCAAAAATAATAATACTGTCTAACGCTGTTGGCTGGTTCATTTGTGCTGTCCTAGTGCAAATATTTTAAATCAATAGGCTAATTTTACCCGCTGAAGCAGTTTTCAGCGAGCGTAAAAATACTTAATCTGGAGAGGGATTAGTCTGCGCGCACGCGCAGACGAAGTGCTAATGCACGTAACAAAGCTAGGCTTAACAATAAGCCTGCCAAAAACTGAAATGTGAATGAACTCAACATGGCTTTAGTATAGAGGCATTTAATCAGCTTTTCAAGGCAAAAGTGGGAATTACCTCACCACTTTTTTGTGCATGCGCGCTTTTGCCCACAAATAATAGCCAGATAATGCATACACCAGCACCACAGTAAACAATACTTCTGGCGGGCTATATGAAACCAGCACAAACATGAGCACGATGGCCAAAATCGCCACAAAGGGTACGCTCTCTTTCAGGTTAATATCTTTGCCGCTATAAAATTTTAAATCAGAAACCATGCTACCCGCTGCAAAAACCGTCAACCCCCAAGCCATCCACTTCATTTGAATTGCACCAAAAAATATCTCACGGTCATCTACATTATATTCGTAAGCCACCCACACAAACCCCGCCAGCAGCGCCGCCGATGCTGGGCTGGGCAAGCCTTGAAAGTAGCGTTTATCTTGATGCTCATCATCCAGTTTGGTATTGAAGCGCGCCAAGCGCAATGCTGCACAAGCACAATAAATAAAGGCCGCAATCCAGCCCAATTTTCCCATCGGCTTTAACGCCCACACATACATAATCAACGCGGGTGCTACGCCAAAAGACACCATGTCGGATAAACTATCGTACTCTGCCCCAAACGCGCTGGTGGTATTGGTCATGCGCGCCACGCGACCATCCAAGCCATCCATCACCATGGCGATAAAAATCGCAATGGCAGATTGCTCAAAATGCAAATTCATTGCCTGCACAATGGCGTAAAAGCCCGCAAACAATGCCGCAGAAGTAAATAAATTGGGCAACAAATAAATGCCGCGCGCGCGCAAGCCCACATCATCTGCGGCACTAGGTACTAGACGTTGTTTAGGCTTTACCATAATTTTGTGCAATTAATTAATTGATTAAAGGGCTAATGTATCGTAAAACGCTGAGCATAGCAAAGGCCTATGGTAAAATCTTATGGATAAACATCAGCTTAAAATTCACCCTCCTACATGAAATTTACCTTACACAAACAAGATGGTCTCGCCCGTCGCGGCACTGTACATTTGGCACATGGCGATGTGCAAACTCCCGCCTTTATGCCAGTAGGTAC
The DNA here is from genome assembly GCA_945907735.1 of Methylotenera oryzisoli. GTDB lineage: Bacteria > Pseudomonadota > Gammaproteobacteria > Burkholderiales > Methylophilaceae > Methylotenera_A > Methylotenera_A oryzisoli_B. The sequence continues at coordinate 244,226 of CAMDTL010000001.1, read as the reverse complement.
TTACGGCACGGTGAAGGCCATGTCACCCTTAGAGCTCAAAGAAGTTGATGCACATATCGTGCTGGGCAATACTTTTCACTTATGGCTGCGTCCTGGGTTGGATGTGATTGCAGCACACGGCGGGCTGCACAAGTTTATGGGCTGGAACAAACCAATACTCACCGACTCTGGCGGTTTTCAGGTATGGAGCTTGGGCGCGATGCGCAAAATTTCGGAAGCAGGCGTGAAATTTCAAAGCCCGATTAACGGTGATACCTGCTTTTTAACGCCCGAAGAATCGATGCGTATTCAAAAAGTGCTGAACAGTGACATTGTGATGATTTTTGATGAATGCACGCCCTACCCCGCCACGCACAAAGAAGCGAATGACTCGATGCAATTAAGTTTGCGCTGGGCAAAACGCAGCAAAGATGCACATGCTGGCAATAAAAACGCTCTCTTCGGAATAATACAAGGCGGCATGTTTGAAGACTTACGTGATGTTTCGCTTGCTGGTTTGGTAGATATTGATTTTGATGGTTTTGCCATTGGCGGGCTTTCTGTAGGCGAGCCCAAACAAGATATGCTGCGCATTTTGGCAAACACCGCCCCCAAAATGCCGCCACATAAACCGCGCTATTTAATGGGTGTCGGCACGCCAGAGGACTTAGTGAATGCGGTTTCGCAAGGGATTGATATGTTCGATTGCGTGATGCCAACCCGCAACGCGCGCAACGGCTGGCTGTTTACCCAATATGGCGATATTAAAATTAAAAACGCAGGCTATAAGCACGATTTAAAACCGCTCGATAGTGATTGCACCTGCTACACCTGCCAAAATTTCACCCGTGCTTATTTACACCACTTGCACAAAGTGGGCGAGATTTTAGGCGCACGCCTGAATACCATCCACAATCTGCATTACTACCAATTTTTAATGCAAGACATGCGCACCGCGATTGAAGCAGGTAAGTTTGAGGACTTTAAAACAGAATTTAAACGCAAAAGAGCGCAAACTGGCTAGGCCGTAGCTAAGAGGAGCTGTCCTTGCCGCTATGGAATATCGACGTTACCGATTAGCTGATGGTGCCTATCTTTACTGTCAACTTGCTCAACCGTAAAAGTGGCTTATTAACAGACCATGTCAATGCTGCTTAACTTCCTAAGACCTTTGATTTAAATGGCACGCGATCTTCCAACTCGCTGGTGTAAGCAGCAATGCCATCCGTCTCGCGCATCAAAAATTTCTTAATCGCAACTTCAAAATCAGGGTGCGCAATTTTATGGTAAGAGCATGTAGGGCGTGGTTCAAAGCCACGCGCAAGCTTGTGCTCGCCTTGCGCGCCACCCTCAAAATAGGTAATTTTTTCTGCAATACAAAACATTTGCGCTTGATAATAACAAAGCTCAAAATGCAAGCCTGATACAAATTGCGTGGCGCCCCAATAGCGGCCATACAGCGTGCTTTGACTAACAATATTTAGCGTGCTGGCAATCGCTTTGCCGTCAATTTCCGCCACCATGAGCAAAATATGTTGTGGCATATTTTTCCCAATTTCGCTAAAAAATGCGCGCGTTAAATACGGCGTAGCGTGATGCTCACGATAGGTGTTGCTATAACATTGATAGAAAAAATCCCAAGCACTTTCTGTGATTTCATCGCCTTTAATCCACTTGCACGTCACGCCCACATTTTGTATTTTTTTACGTTCCTGGTGAATTTTTTTACGTTTATTGTGACTTAAAGTCGCTAAAAATTCTTCAAAATTTGCGTAATTTTTATTCTGCCATCTAAATTGCACGCCATGTCTTTTTAGCCAACCCGCCGCTTCAAAATGTTGAGCGCTCGCTTCATCAGGAAATAATACGTGCGCGCTAGAAAGCTGGTTGCTGTGGAGCGCATTTTCTAAGGCTTCTATCATCAGCAATTGCGTCTCCACCCTTTTACTTAATAAGCGCGCGCTGGTGATGGGAGAAAATGGAATCGCCGCCAATAATTTAGGATAATAATCTAAGCCGCCACGTTGATAGGCATCTGCCCAAGCCCAATCGAATACATATTCGCCATACGAATGGCTCTTTAAATAAAGCGGCATGGCACCAAGCAATTTTTCGCCTTGCTTCACGATGATTGGATGCGGACTCCACCCGGTGCCGGTGCCCACGCAGTGCGTATTTTCGAGCGCGCTTAAAAATGCGTGGCTTAACAATGGCGTGCCATCTGTGAGCGCGTCCCAATCTGTAGCAAGCACATCATTAAAACTGGTGATAATCTCTACGGAATATGCTACTGGCAACATAAAAACACTTTGAGCTTATGCGCTCAAAAAATCAAGATGTATAAAGAAAGGCTTGCTGAAAAACTAGCTAGGACGTTTGCGGGTGTTAGCGGCTTGCTTGTTAATTTTGGTTTTACTTTTAATGGCCGCTTCAGCCGCTTGAATTTTTTGTGCTTCCATTTTGGCTTCTGCCGCTTTTTGACGTTCTATCGTTTTTGCCTGCGCCAACTCAAGCTCATCTAAGGTAATGAATCCGTCTTCATCAATATCTACCGCACCAAAACGTCGCGCAATTTGGGGTAAACACTGGGTGGCTTCTTCACGGTCAATTGAATCATCTGCATCTTTATCGCAACCATTAAATCGTGCTTCTACGCTGTCTTTCATCGCTTTGCGTCTAAGCTCGATTTGCTCATGCTCTGGGTCGGTCGATTTTGCATAATCCGCCAGCGCTTTGCGTAAACGGGCACGGTCATCAGGGCTGAAATTATGTTCAATGGTTTGTTCAAAGCCTATTTCATTATTGTCTACTGCCAAATCTTTGGTATCTCCATCGTCCACCAAAGTGTTTTTACCACCCGCGAGTACTGGCATGGCAACGACTAGCCATAATAAAAAAAATGAGGCAATTTTTGTAGCAGTAAATGGATTTTGTAGATACATCTGTTAGCTTAGCCGCTAATTCTCATGTTAAACAGAGCTGGTTATCTTGAGTCATGGTTGTAAATGTAATGTTTCATAACGCTGGTTAATTGTAACAAATTGTAATTGGTTGCTTATTTTGCTTTTTAGATGCAATTGGACGCATAAAAGTCTTTTGTTTTCTAGATTTATTAATTCTTAAAACATATACTACTCTAAATAATCATTAATTCAATATTACTACTTAAGCATATGAAAGTTTAGGCGATGGCTGAAACCAGCAAAAAAATACTTATGGTGGATGATGATGTGCGCATGCGTGAGCTGTTGCAGCGCTATCTTACGGAGCAAGGTTTTAACATTAAAACTGTCGCAGATGCTAAAGAAATGGATGCCGCACTGAGTGCCGATAGTTATGATTTGTTGGTGTTAGATTTAATGCTACCGGGTGAAGATGGCTTAACCATTTGCCGCCGCTTACGTGGCAATAATGTGAGCACACCCATTATTATGCTCACCGCACGCGGGGACGAAGTCGATAGAATTATCGGCCTAGAAATGGGCGCAGATGATTATTTGCCCAAGCCCTTTAACCCGCGCGAGCTGTTGGCGCGCATTAATGCGGTAATGCGCCGCCACGAGCATAGTCCAGCGGAAGAAAATACGGGCACATCGGATGCCTTTAATTTTGGTGAGTTCGTGTTCGATCCTGCTACGCGTAGTTTAAGTAAAAATGGCATGCAGATTGCCATCACTAGTGGCGAGTTCGCGCTACTTAAAGTATTTACCGAGCGTCCGCGGCAACCGCTCTCGCGCGATAGGCTCATGCAGCTCGCGCGCGGCCGCGAACTGGATGTGTTTGATCGCAGCATCGATGTACAAGTCTCGCGCTTGCGTCGCATTATCGAACCCGATCCTGCGCATCCACGTTATTTGCAAACCATGTGGGGGTTTGGCTACGTGTTCATTCCCGATGGCGAAACTGCGCACTAAAATCAAATAAGCACCCATTGAAGTACTTACCACGCTCTCTAATCTCTCGTTTGATGCTACTTATTGCCTTATTGTTGGCGATAAGTATTTACGCATCGCTTAAAATTTTCGATTATTTCGATCGCGAACCACGCGCCACCACGGCTGCGCTGCAAGCCGTTACCATCGTCAATTACACGCGCGCATCACTTATCGCGTCTCACGAAAGTCGTCGCCTGGCCTTGCTTACAGAGCTTTCTGGGCGCGAAGGCGTACGTGTTTATGTAGCCGATTTCCTAGAGGATATCGAACCGCTTCCGAACGATCCATTCATCAACTTAATCGCCGATAAAATCCGCGAGCGATTGGGCGTAGAAACTATCATCACCGTGAATCATTACGGCATTCCCGGCCTTTGGATTAGCTTTAACGTAGAGCAAGACGATTTTTGGGTGGTTATCCCAAAAATCCAAGTGGATAGACCATTCCCCTGGCACTGGCTATGGTGGGGTGCACTAATCGGTTTGTTATCATTACTTGGTGCTTATTTAATTGCCTCACGCATCAATCGACCGCTGAGTTTGCTGGTGTACGCAGCAGATAGATTACGCCGCGGCGAACCCGCGCCACGACTGCCAGAAGACAGCATGGACGAGCTACAACAAGTGAGTAAAACATTTAACGAAATGGCCGAAGCGCTGGTGCGGCTTGATAGCGAGCGCACTTTGCTGCTGGCAGGCGTGTCGCACGATATTCGCACGCCACTGGCAAGACTGCGCATTGCGGTTGAATTGTTGCCAGATGAAAGTTGCGAAAACTTAAAATCCGGCATGGTGGAAGACATTGCCGACATGGACAATATCATTCATCAATTTTTAGATTTTGTGCGCGGCGTAGAAGGTGAACCAACCAAAATGATGGACATCAACTCGCTTTTGCAAGCGCTGGCAGAGCGCCAAACGCGTGCTGGACGTGACCTTAAATTAACGCTTAGCAACACTTATTGTATTGCATTGCGCCCGCTTGCCATGCAGCGCCTGCTGGATAATTTGGTCGGCAATGCGTATGCCTACGCTAAGGGAAAAGTAGAGGTGGTAAGTAAAATTACGGCTGAAAATATTGTGATCAGCGTGTTGGATAATGGCCCAGGAATACCGCCAGAACACGCTGAACGACTGCTGCGTCCGTTTGAACGCTTGGATAGCGCACGCAACAAGAATGAAGGCGGTAGCGGCTTAGGCTTAGCGATTTGCAACCGCATTGCCAAATTACACCGTGGTAGCCTAGCGTTAATTAACCGCCCAGAAGGCGGTTTGGAAGCGCGATTAACCTTGCCAATATAGCTTGATATTTCCATCCCCAAGCAGGATAATTTCAGCCAAGTTTAGGCTACATAAAACCAGTTTCTTATGGGTTAAACCAGTTTAAAGTTGCACGCAATTTCACCACCTCGCCAATAATCGTCAAACATGGTGGCTTCAATTCCGCTACGGCGACTTTTTCAGCCAAATCTGCCAAAGTGGCCGTCACCACTTTTTGCCGCTGCGTCGTGCCTTGTTGTACAACAGCCGCAGTCATACTAGCAGATACGCCATGCGCAATCAATTTTTCGCAAATATCCTTCAGACCAACCAAGCCCATGTAAATCACTACCGTCTGGCGTGGGCGGCTCATGGCGACCCAATCTAAATCGAGCGTGCCATCTTTGAGATGCCCAGTAATAAACAAACAAGCTTGCGCATAATCTCTATGTGTTAATGGAATACCTGCGTAGCTAGAAACGCCATTGGCAGCCGTAATGCCAGGCACTACTTGAAACGGAATGCCATGCTGCATTAAGGTTTCAATTTCTTCGCCACCACGCCCAAAAATAAACGGATCGCCGCCCTTAAGACGCAATACTCGCTTGCCTTGGAGCGCCAATTTAGCCAGTAATGCATTAATTTCCTCTTGCGGCATGGTGTGCTGATCGCGCGATTTTCCTACAAAAATTAACTCCGCATCGCGCCGCACCAGTGCCACTACCTCAGAGCTCACCAATTTATCATACACACAAACATCACACATTTGCATTAAACGCAATGCTCTGAAAGTTAATAAATCTGGATCTCCTGGGCCACCACCTACTAAAAAAACTTCCCCTTGGTTTTTAGTGCTGTCAGCATCATGAATTAAATTACTTAATAGCTCGCGCGCGGTTTGTTCTTGGCCTGCCAGCACCCGCTCTACCATTGGGCCTTGCAACACATTTTCCCAAAAACGACGTCGCAATTGAGTAGTCGCAAATTTTTCTTTCACTTGCTCACGAAACTCTCCTGCAATCGCGGCGATACGTCCGTAGCCTGCAGGCAACATCGTTTCAATTTTGGTACGAATATAGCGCGCCAACACGGGTGCATTGCCCTCAGATGAAATCGCAATTACCACAGGACTGCGGTCGATAATCGATCCCATGGTGAACGTGCATAAATCAGGCGCATCCACCACATTCACAGGAATATTTTTCGCCTTAGCCGCCACTGAAACCGCAATATTCACCGCCTCATCATCTGTCGCCGCAATCACTAAGCATGCGTCTTGTAGCTGATTTTCTACAAAGTTAGCTTTTACGTATTTTAGTTTTTTTGCATCAACTAAATCTTGCAGCTCATGGCAAATTTCGGGCGAATACAAGGTAATCGCCGCATACGCTTTTAGCAACATGGTCACTTTACGCGTCGCAACATCGCCGCCGCCAATCACCACGCAGTGACGATTTTTGATACTAAAAAAAATGGGGAGTGCTTGCATGGCATATTCTGTTTTAAGGTTTAGTCTATTTTACCCGCTACAACCCAAATACGCTAAAATTACGCTTTAAAAATTAGTGCGTTAACTTTGAATCCAACTAAAAAAGTCTTTATTAAAACCTTCGGCTGCCAAATGAACGAATACGATTCGTCGCGCATGGCGGATTTGTTGTATGCGCATGACGGCATGATAGAAACACAAACGCCTGAGGATGCCGATGTAATTTTGCTCAACACCTGCTCGGTGCGCGAAAAAGCCGAAGAAAAAGTGTTTAGCCACCTTGGGCGCTTTATCCCGCTCAAACTAAAAAATCCTAAGTTAATCATTGGTGTAGGCGGTTGCGTCGCGAGTCAAGAAGGCAATAACATCATCAAACGCGCACCGTATGTGGATGTGGTGTTTGGCCCGCAAACCTTACACCACTTGCCCGAGATGATTAAAAATAGCCAAACCTCTGGTAAGTCTCAAGTGGATATTTCTTTTCCAGAAATTGAAAAATTTGATCATTTGCCACCGCCGCGCGTGGAAGGTGCGAGCGCCTTTTTAAGCATTATGGAAGGTTGCAGCAAATATTGTAGCTTTTGCGTAGTGCCTTATACACGTGGTGAAGAAGTGTCGCGCCCATTTGCAGATATATTGCTGGAAGCCGCACAATTAGCTGATGCTGGCGTAAAGGAAATCACCCTTTTAGGGCAAAACGTGAATGCTTACAGAGCAGAATTTGAAGGCGTGGAAGCCGATTTGGCGATGCTCATTGAGACGATTGCCGAAATTCCGCAGATTGAGCGTATTCGCTTTACCACCAGCCACCCGAACGAGATGAACGAGCGATTAATTGCTTGTTTTGCGAGTGTGTCGAAATTAGCGCTTCAGCTACATCTGCCTGTGCAAGCGGGTTCTGACCGCATTTTAATGGCAATGAAGCGCAATTACACCGCGCTGCAATACAAATCCATTATTCGCAAACTAAAAGCCGCCAACCCAAATTTAACCTTCACTTCGGATTTTATTATTGGCTTTCCAGGTGAAACAGAAGCTGATTTTGAGGCCACGGTTAAGCTGATGCAAGACGTGGGGTTTGATGCCAGCTTTAGCTTTTTGTATAGCCCACGCCCTGGTACGCCCGCTGCTTTTATTAAAGACGATACACCACAAGCCACTAAATTAACGCGTCTCGCTAAACTTCAAAGTATCAATGAGGCGCAAGCCAAAGCCATCTCACAAGCCATGCTTGGCACAATACAGCGTGTGTTAATTGAGGGCGCATCATGGAAAAACGCAACTTTACTTGCTGGCAAAACTGATAATAATAGAGTTGTTGATATGTCGGGCGAAGCGAATTTAATCCACCAATTTGTCAACGTCAAAATCACCGACGTGAGCAACCCGAAACGCTTAACAGGCAAGATAATTCACTGATGGAAATTACCCTACAGCCCGAAGACAACGTCCGCCTTGCCAATTTGTGTGGCGCGCTGGATGAAAATATCAAGCAAATTGAAACCGCACTTGAGGTGAATATTAACCGTCGCGGCAGCACGTTTAATATCAGCGGAACAATAGATAATATGCGGCTTGCAGCCCAGCTGATCGAGAATTTTTACGTGCGTGCTAGAAAGCCGTTCGCGCTAGAAGATGTGCAATTAGGCTTGGTGGAAATCGATAAACTGAAGCCTGAAGATGTCAGTTCTGCGATGCCAATTTTAATGACGAGACGTGGCGATTTACATGGCCGCACGCCTAGGCAGGTTGAGTATTTGCAGCAAATTCAAGAGCATGATGTCACTTTCGGCATTGGCCCTGCTGGCACGGGCAAGACGTATTTAGCGGTGGCCAGCGCGGTGGATGCGATGACGCGTGACCGCATTAAAAAAATTGTGCTAGTGCGCCCCGCGGTTGAGGCGGGCGAGCGGTTGGGCTTTTTGCCTGGTGATTTAAACCAAAAAGTGGATCCGTATTTGCGGCCGCTGTATGACGCGCTGTATGATTTGGCGGGCTATGACGCGGTGAACAAAATGTTTGAGCGCGGCGCGATAGAGGTCGCTCCACTGGCTTACATGCGCGGACGTACGCTCAACCAAAGCTTTATTATTTTGGATGAGGCGCAAAACACCACGCCTGAGCAAATGAAAATGTTTTTAACCCGCATTGGATTTGGCACCAAAGCTGTGATTACGGGTGATGTAACGCAGATTGACTTGCAAAAACATCAAAAAAGCGGCTTGGTAGAAGCGCAAAAAATCTTAAAAAATGTAAAAGGATTGGCATTTACACAATTTTTATCGGCCGATGTGGTGCGGCATCCGTTGGTGCAAAAGATTATTAACGCGTATGAAGATTATGAACAAAAAACAACGACAAATGAAAGCAAACAATAACGCTTTCTCTAGAATCAAGCATTTTAGGATGTCATGCATTATTGAAGGCAAGCCTAAGCCAGCAGAACAACTTCTGCCCAGTAAATTTTAGTGGCTAAGTTAAGCCTTCCAAGCCGCTAAAAATTCGTGCCAGTGTGTGGCTGGATAAGTGCTTAAAGTCTCGCGCACCAGCTCAATTTCAGCGTCATAGGCAGTTTGGGTGAGATGTCCACGCATGAGTTGAAAGCGCAAATACACCAAATGCGTGTTGGTCACATCGGTTTCACAATAATTGCGGATTTCTTCAATTTTTCCCGCCTTATAGGCATCCCATACCTTGCTGCCGTCCATGCCCAATTTACCTGGAAAGCCGCACAACTTGGCCAAATCATCCAGTGGTGCATTAGCACGCGCGTTATACAGTGCCAGCAAATCCATTAAATCCAAATGCCGCGTATGGTAGCGACTGATGTAACTGTTCCATTTAAAGTCCTTGTCGTCCTCGCCTAAATCCCAATAGCGGGGCGCTTGTACTTTGTTAATCATGGCGCGATAATGCAGCACGGGCAGGTCGAATCCGCCACCGTTCCACGAGATGATTTGCGGTGTATATTTCTCAATACCGTCAAAAAAGCGCTGGATAATTTCTTTCTCAGACGCGTCTTTTTCACCCAAACTCCATACTTTAAAGTAATTGCCTTCACGTAGCGCACAGCTAATAGCGCACACGCGATGCTGCTGCAAAGGCAGAAAATCACTGCCGTTGTGCTGACGGCGCTGATGAAAAGCGATGTTGGCAATATCTTCATCCAATGCTCCAGCAGGAACATCCAGCAAGGCGCGCAAGCCAGCGGTATCGGGGATAGTTTCGATGTCAAAAACGAGGGTCGGTGTCATGCCTTAAGCATACACGATACAGTATGAGGTGAGTAGGTAACTCCCTACCAAAAGATTGCATTTATAAGTAGAATCAGCCACCGAACAATTTCAATGCGCGAAATGTAATAAGCGTAAAACAACAGATTTTGTCGATTTTAGGGGTTGTGGAGGCGCGAACCAGAGTCGAACTGGTCTAAACGGCTTTGCAGGCCGCGGCATAACCGCTTTGCTATCGCGCCTTTGTTAAGGCTAAAACTAAAACGGCGAAAGCATGATTGCAATCGCCGTTACAGTGTTACCTAACGAAATTTATTTTACAATAAATTTTATGGAGCGGGAAACGAGGCTCGAACTCGCGACCTCAACCTTGGCAAGGTTGCGCTCTACCAGCTGAGCTATTCCCGCGTTAAGAAGCGAGCATTTTAGCGATTTTTGGGCGGGTGTCAAGGTAGAAACCTCTTATTTCAAATAATATTATTGCCAACTATTTTTATCCAAAATTTAATGGGTGGATTTTTTAATTGCTGGCCACGCCGCTTTTAAATAATAAGCCATTGATAGCAAAGTTAAAAACGCCGCTAAAATAATTAAAATGCGCCCCACTAACTTGGTATTAAACCCGCCAATGTTATCCCAGTACAAAAGCAATTCAATCGCCAGCATTTGCACCACCGTTTTAATTTTTCCAATTTGCGCCACCGCCACGCTGCCAGCCTCGCCCAAGCCTGCCATCCATTCGCGCAGGGCGCTAATGGCAATTTCTCGACCAATAATAATCAGCGCAATCACTGCGCCGACACGTTCAAATTCGACCAAAACAATCAGCGCGGCTGCCACCATCAATTTATCGGCTACAGGGTCTAAAAACGCACCAAAATTACTGGTTTGATTAAATTTGCGCGCCAAAAAACCATCTAACCAATCGGTAAACGCCGCCAGCGCAAACACAGCAGCTACAGTAACATTCACCCAATGCGCAGGAATCGTCGCGAGGCTCGCTTTGTCGTTCGGCAAATAAAAAATGCCCACGAACACAGGAATGAGTGCGATGCGCAGCACGGTTAAAATATTAGGTACGTTCCAGATCATGCGTTTATTTTTTTAATGTAGTTGTTCGTATATTTTTTCGGCCAAACTTTTGCTCACGCCTGCCACTTGCGCAAGCTCACCCATACTAGCATTTTTCACCCCATCTAATCCACCAAAGCGCGTTAGCAGCGCTTTACGGCGTTTTGCCCCGATTCCTGCAATATCTTCTAAACTCGAGGTAATGCGTGCTTTTGCGCGCTTAGCACGATGCCCTGTGATGGCAAAGCGGTGTGCTTCATCGCGTATTTGTTGTAGCAAGTGCAAGCCCATATTATCAGTCGGCAAATTCCGCATTTCACCCGTATCGCCGAAAATCATGGTTTCTAAGCCTGGTTTTCGGTCTTCGCCTTTGGCAATGCCGATGAGCAATATATCCTCCAAACCCACTTCTTGCATCACCTCAATCGCCACACCCAATTGACCCTTACCGCCGTCAATAAATACCAAATCAGGTCTTTTACCCTCACCCGCCGCCACTTTTTTATAGCGCCGGGTTAGCACATCCCGCATCGCGGCATAATCATCGCCAGGTGTTATGCCCGTGATGTTATAGCGTCTATATTCACCATTTTGCAAATCGCCTTTGTCAAACACCACGCAGCTCGCCACCGTCGCCTCACCCATGGTATGGCTAATGTCAAAGCATTCAAAGCGCTCAATACTTTCGGGCAAATGCAGCGCCTCACGTAACGCCAATAGCCGCGCAGCTTGATTGCTCGATGTCTGCTGTTGCTGCGTTAATGCCAGCTCGGCATTGGTTTGCGCCATTTTTAGCCAAACTTTTTTATCGCCGATAGTATTGGTTTGAATACGCACTTTTCTATTCGCTTGTTCGCTCAGCGCTTGCTCAAAATCTTTGGCATCAAACTCCACACCGCACACAATTAACGGCGGCGTATTTTGGTTCACGTAATGCTGCGAAATAAATGCCTCTATGGTTTCCACCAACTCGGCATCTTGGCTGTTTTTTGGGAAGTAGCTTTTATCGCCCAAATGCCGCCCACCACGTATCATCACCAAATTGATGCAATGCCCGTTGTTATTGGTCGCCACGGCAATTACATCGGCATCGTTCACACTAAAATCACTGACAAACTGTTTAGCCTGCACTTGGCGCAATGCCTGTATCCGATCGCGAAACACCGCCGCCATTTCATATTCCTGATTCGCCGCCGCTGTGTTCATTTTGTCGCCCAAGGCATCCAGCACCTCGTTGGTTTTGCCCTGCAAAAACATCGCCGCATGATGCACATCGTGCGCATAATCTTCAGTATTGATAAAATCCACACACGGTGCGGTGCAGCGTTGAATTTGATACTGCAAACAAGGCCGTGAGCGGTTAGCAAATACGGTGTTTTCACAAGTACGCAGCTTGAATACTTTTTGCAATAGCTGAATACTCTCGCGCACTGCTGTTGTATTGGGGAAAGGCCCAAAATACTGATGCTGCTTCTTTTGCACACCACGGTGAAACGCCAAGCGCGGAAACTCATCGTTGGTCAACGTAATGTAGGGATATGATTTATCATCGCGAAACAGCACGTTGTAACGCGGCAGCAAGCCTTTAATCAGGTTGTTTTCCAGCAACAAAGCCTCGGCCTCGTTGTGGGTAACGGTAGTCTCGATTTTGGCGATATTACTCACCATTATGCGTGTGCGCGGACTAGCTAAGTTTTTGTTGAAATACGATGCAACGCGCTTTTTTAAATCTTTGGCTTTACCCACATAAATCACCGCCTCTTCTGCATTGATCATGCGATACACGCCCGGCAGATTGGGGAGGTTTTTTAAGATGGGCTTGGGGTCGAACATGGCAACATTTTAACACCACCACCGTCATTCTGACGCGTAGCGAAGGTCCAGACTTAAAGCATGGATTCTTCGCTGCGTTCAGAATGACGGATGAGAGGAATTGCACATCACCCCAGCAAACTTCCGCCTATCGCCCAATCTTCCATTTTCACCTCTTCAAACACAATGTAAGTGTAGCTGGGCGGTTTGTGCGCGTGCTTTTGCAGGGTTTCTGTAATTTCCTTGGCGATCTCTTTTTTCTGTTCTTTGCTGATACTGCCAGCGAGTTTTACATTGACATATGGCATGATTTTCTCCTTTTAAAAATTGCGCTGTCATTGCGGATTTTATCCGCAATCTCGCTGCAAGATGCTAAATCAAGTTTAGCATGACAGCATTAGATTAGTTGCTGCTTAATCTCCGAAAACACGTTTTCAAACGTTTGGTCTGCGGGTTGCAGGCATGCTTAATTTAACCATGCAAACTACTCCAAATATCTTTTATTAGCTTTAACGTAACCACCAGAATAAGCAGTGAAATAAGGATGGAAAGTAGCGAATCAGCTGGCAACCAGCCTGTGAAGTAAATCACCGCACCCGCCAGTAGCGCGGCGACCGAGCCGAGCAAATCGCTCAGTACATGCAAAAATGCGGCACGGCGGTTATGGTCGTTTTTAGGGCTTTCGTCGTTGCTATGCAGCAATTTTGCCACGATAATATTCACGATTAAGCCCGCAAACGCAATTAGCATGACGTAGCCGCCCGTCACCTCGTGCGGATTTTTAAGGCGCTCAATCGCTTCGACAATAATATAAACCACTACAATAATCATCAACATTGCGTTAATCACGGAAGCCATGATTTCAATGTGACTTTGCCCGCTGGCGTGCTTTTTACTCTTAGCAGAATGATGCACTGCAAACCAAGCCAGACCCAGCGCAAACACGTCAGAAAACATGTGCCAAGCGTCACTTAGCAGCGCGAGAGAATGCGTCCAAATGCCTCCAACCAGCTCGATGATGGAGAAAATAAGTATCAGAAAAAATGGCATCGCGAACGGGCTGACCTGATGTGATTCGTGCTGATGTTGGTGTGTATTGCTCATAGCCATGATGCTAGCGATTAGCACGCATAAAGACAATAAAAAAGCACTCTTGCGAGTGCTTTTTAAAACCGAACAAGTTATTGCGCTTTTTACTCACGTTTTTCGCGCATGGTACGCATTTTGTCTTTCTGCGCTTGCTTTTCGGCGGCATCAATATAGCCATCGCCATCGGTGTCCATCTTTTTAAATTGGCGCTCGTGGACTTTTTCTTTCGATGCGCGATATTCTTCATAGCTCACTCGGCCATCAGCATCCAGCTTCATTTTATCTTCGGCGCTGGCAAAAGGTGTCTGCATGAGCAAACATGCGGCGGCTAACACGACCAGTTTTTCAACATGCGCTCATCCTTTTTGTGATTGAAACGTTTAAAACGGAAGCCACTATGCCTTATAAGCACAGCGACTAACCGCTATAATAGGCGCTATGTTAAGTTACCGCCACGCTTTCCACGCAGGCAACCATGCCGATGTGTTGAAACACACTATCTTTAGCATTGTGCTGGAATATTTTAATCAAAAGGATAAAGCTTATTGGGTGATTGATACGCACGCGGGCGCAGGCTTGTATGCGCTTAAAAGTGAATTTGCGCAGAAAAATGCGGAGTTTGAAACAGGTATCGCAAGACTATGTGCGGCGAAGAATGTACCAGCATCGCTAGAAAAATTTGTAAACATCATTAATAAATTTAATAAAAACAATAGTCTAGCTTTTTATCCTGGCTCGCCTAAAATTGCAGAAGCATTGTTACGAGGTGACGACAAATTGCGTTTGTTTGAGCTGCACCCCAACGATTGCAAATTATTGATTGAAAATTTTTCGGGTCGTGGCCGCCAAACCAAAATTGAAATGCAAGATGGATTTGTTGGTATTAAGGCCTGCCTGCCGCCGCCAACGAAGCGGGGCTTAGTGCTAATAGACCCGCCTTACGAGCTGAAAGACGACTACCAGCGTGTGGTGGATTGTATCAAAGATAGCCTCAGCCGCTTTGCCACGGGGAGCTATTTAATTTGGTATCCACTGTTGCCGCGCCCTGAGCCGCTAGCCATGCTAGAGGCGCTTAAAAAACTGCGGCCCAATAACTGGCTAGAGGTAAGCCTAAGCATTCAAGCACCGAATGCGGATGGCTTTGGCATGTTTGGTAGCGGCATGTTTATTGTGAACCCGCCATGGACTTTGCCAAAAATATTAGCTGAAACAATGCCTGTTTTGTGCGACACGCTGGCAATAGATAACAACGCTAACTTTACGCTGTCACACAATATCAGTTAATATGGCGCACTCAAAATATTAAGAGAGCACCATGCAAAAACCTAGCAAAAACGAGTATCACCAAAATAGTGTCATGACCAATATTTTATTTGGCAGCCGCTGGCTACAATTACCCCTGTATTTGGGTTTAATTGTCGCACAAGCGGTGTATGTGTTTCACTTTGGGGTAGAGCTAACCCACTTAGTAGAAAAAGTACCCTCCCTAAAAGAAGCCGACATCATGTTGATTGTGCTGGGTTTAATTGACGTAGTGATGATTTCTAATCTGTTGATTATGGTGATTGTGGGGGGTTATGAAACCTTTGTTTCGCGCCTCAATTTAAGCGGGCACCCTGATGAACCAGATTGGCTATCGCATGTAAATGCCAATCTGCTCAAGGTAAAACTGGCCACTGCGATTATCGGTATTTCATCGATTCATCTGCTTAAAACGTTTATCAATGCCGAAAACTTAACCGATAAAGTGCTGTTGTGGCAAACAGTGATACATATGACGTTTGTGTTCTCCGCCGTTGCTATCGCCTACATTGATAAGCTCATGTCGCATAACGACGCAAAACATTAATCTGGGCTTAACAACCGCATGATTTGATGAGGGGCGGCTAGCCCCTCTTTAACACTGAAATTATTCACCGTAAAACTTGCGTGCGATTGTAAAGCCCAGCCATTTTTGAGGCTTGTTTAGTCCTGACGAACAAATTTAATGCGGTTTAAATGGCAACTTCAGCAATCGGAATGACTTTTTTGCCAGCACTCAACGTATCTAAGGCCGTTTTATACTCTGCCATTTGGTCAAAATTTAAATATTTATAAATTTCGGCAGTATTGGCCAGTTTATTGCCCACTGTTTCCATATATTCGCTATGGCTAGGCATACGGCCAAGTTTGGCGCACACCGCCGCCAACTCGGCTGAACCCAAATACACACGGGCATCTCGGCCCATACGATTATCAAAGTTACGTGTCGAAGTTGAGAATACTGTCGCTTTATCCGCCACGCGCGCTTGGTTGCCCATGCACAAACTGCAACCTGGCACTTCGGTACGTGCGCCAGCAATGCCAAATACCGAGTACACGCCTTCATCGCGCAACTGCGCTTCATCCATGCGCGTCGGCGGCGCAATCCATAAACGGGTTGGAATATTGCCCGCGCCTTCTAACACTTTCGCCGCAGCGCGATAATGGCCGATATTGGTCATGCAGCTGCCGATAAATACTTCGTCAATTTTGTCACCCACCACCGCCGACAGCGGCTTAATGTCATCGGGGTCGTTCGGACAAGCCACCAGCGGTTCCGTGATTTCATTCAAATTAATTTCAATAGTATGTGCGTATTCTGCATCTGCATCGGGTTGCAGCAACTCAGGTTTCGCCAACCACGCTTGCATATTGGAAATTCGGCGTTGCAGGGTGCGCGCATCCGCGTAACCATTTTCTATCATGCTTTGCATCAGCACGATATTGGAGTTTAAAAATTCAATCACTGGCGCGTTATCCAGTAACACCGTACAGCCATTGGCAGAGCGCTCAGCAGAGGCATCGGCAAATTCAAACGCCTGCTCTACTTTTAAATCAGGCAAACCTTCTATCTCTAAAATACGGCCGTTAAATACGTTCCTTTTGCCCGTTTTACCAACGGTTAAACTGCCTGCTTGTATCGCCGCGTAGGGAATCGCATTCACCAAATCGCGTAGCGTAACGCCAGCTTGCATTTTACCTTTAAAGCGCACCAATACTGATTCTGGCATATCCAGCGGCATCGCACCCGTGGCAGCAGCAAACGCTACCAAACCAGAGCCCGCTGGGAACGAAATACCTATCGGGAAGCGTGTGTGTGAATCGCCGCCCGTGCCTACGGTATCGGGTAATATTAATCGGTTCAACCACGAATGAATAATGCCGTCTCCTGGGCGCAAAGTCACGCCACCACGGCTACTCATAAACTCTGGTAATTCGTGCTGCAACTTAATATCTACAGGTTTTGGGTAAGCAGCTGTATGACAAAAACTTTGCATAACTAAATCCGAGCTAAAACCCAAGCAAGCCAGCTCTTTCAGCTCATCGCGCGTCATGCCGCCCGTGGTGTCTTGGCTTCCCACTGTCGTCGCTTTTGGCTCGCAATATGTGCCAGGGCGAACGCCAACGCCTTCTGGCAAGCCACAGGCGCGGCCGACCATTTTCTGCGCCAGCGTAAAGCCTTTAGTGGACACAATTTCTGGCGTAGCTTTAATGAAAATATCGGTTTCGGGTAAATTTAATGCTTTGCGCGCATTGGCGGTTAAGCCACGGCCAATAATCAGTGGAATACGGCCACCCGCGCGCACTTCATCGGGCATGGTGACAGGGTTTAAAGTGAAAGTTGCAAGCGTTTCGCCCGCCTCATTCAGTACTTTTCCTGCAGTCGGTTGGATGGTAATCACGTCGCCCGTGTGCATTTTGGACACATCGCACTGAATCGGCAAGGCACCAGAATCTTCCGCCGTATTAAAGAAAATAGGTGCGATTTTGCCACCCAAAATCACACCGCCCGTGCGCTTGTTGGGGATATTTGCAATATCATTGCCCATCAACCATTGCACCGAGTTAATGGCTGATTTACGCGATGAGCCAGTGCCGACAATATCGCCAACATACGCCAGCGGCAAGCCTTTGGCTTTGAGTGTTTCGATTAAACTTAGCCCATCAGGCATTTTGTTTACTAACATCGCCTTGGCGTGCAAGGGAATATCTGGGCGGCTCCAGGCCTCTTGCGCGGGGCTTAGGTCATCGGTATTGGTTTCGCCATTGACCTTAAACACCAGCATTTTGATTGCATCAGGCAAGGCTAGTTTAGCAGTAAACCACTCGGCATTCGCCCAACTTTCCATGAGTTTTTTCGCGTGCGCGTTGCCCGCTTTCATCAACACATCCACATCGTGAAAGGCATCGAACATGAGAATAGTGGCGCTCAATGCCGCGACTGCGTGCGCCGCCATTGGTGTCTCAAGCAGTTTTACCAAAGCTTGCACGTTGTAACCACCCAACATAGTACCGAGTGATTGCACGGCTTTTTCGGGTGAAATTGCAGGCGATTTTGCGTTGCCGTTAGCCACATCGGCCAAAAATGCTGCTTTTACATAAGCGGCTTGATCTACACCCGCTGGGGTACGATTTTCGAGCAAATCCAAAAGCAAACCCTCTTCAGCTTTTGCTGGGTTTTTTAATAATTCGACCAGCGATGCCACTTGTTCAGCATTCAATGGTAATGGGGGTAATTGTTGGGTTGCACGCTCTTGCACGTGGGTTTGATAAGCTTTTAACATCTTCTCTCTTTAAAATTAACTATTGACTGCTTTCGGAATAAAACTCTTTGGCAAGCGGGATGGGACAACCTCCGCCTAGCGATTGCACCTCCCATCTATCCAGCACGGATTTTTGATAATCTTTGCCATGTTTTTGCGCCAAAAACGCACGCACTTCGGTTACATCGGCAAAGCCATTTTTGTCGGTGTCCATAATCACGATATTGTCTTTAACACTAGGCCCAATATACTTGCCAGCGCTATCGGTAAGATAACCCAACAAGCTTTCTGCGCTTGCAGATGGACTGCTAAACGCAAAGAAAATTAAGGCAAATATTTTTAAACTTTTCATTCAACAATTATGACTGAAAATGAAGTAAAAGGTGCTATTTAATCCACACGTTGTATATCAATCACTTCGTGCTGTGCAATCTTGTCTTTCCAAAGCGCAGGGCCAGTTTTATGCACCGCATCGCCCGTCGCGCTCACCGCGACTGTCACTGGCATATCCACCACGTCAAATTCGCATATCGCTTCCATGCCTAAATCAGCAAAGGCAACCACACGAGATTTTTTAATGGCTTTGCTCACCAAATACGCCGCGCCACCCACCGCCATGAGATACACTGCTTGATTTTTCGCCATCACGGCAAGCGCTGCATCGCCGCGTTCTGCCTTGCCAATTGAGCCTAATAAACCTGTATCTAACATGCCTTGGGAGTAAGAATCCATACGGGTTGCAGTGGTAGGCCCTGCTGGGCCAACCACTTCATCGCGCACTGCATCTACGGGGCCAACGTAATAAATAAATCTATTGGTAAAATCCACGGGCAATTTTTCACCTTTTGCTTGCATAGCCGCAATGCGTTTATGCGCAGCATCGCGCCCGGTGTAGAGCTTTCCCGTGAGCAATAAGGTCTCACCCGCCTGCCAAGTGGCGGTTTCAGCCTTGGTCACGGTTTCTAAATTCACTTGCCTAGCTTGTGCGCTAGGTGCCCAATGTACATCTGGGTATATGCCAAAATCGGGCGGTGTAAATTCAGCCGCACCGCTACCATCCAACACAAAATGCACATGCCGCGTCGCCGCACAATTGGGGATAATCGCGACGGGTAGGCTGGCAGCATGGGTTGGATAATCGAGAATCTTGACATCTAAAACTGTGGTCAAGCCACCCAAACCTTGCGCGCCTATGCCTAAATTATTCACTTTCTCGTAAATTTCTAGGCGCAATCCTTCCAGTCTATTAAGACTTTCATTACGCTGGCCTTTTGCTTTAAGTTCATGCATGTTAATCGGTTGCATCAATGATGCTTTGGCTAAAATCATGGCTTTTTCAGCATCACCACCAATACCAATCCCCAACATGCCAGGCGGACACCAGCCTGCGCCCATGGTCGGTACCGTCTCCAGCACCCAATCGACTATGCTGTCATTCGGGTTAAGCATCACGAATTTGGCTTTATTCTCGCTACCGCCACCTTTTGCCGCAATACTCACCTCCACCTTTTCACCTTGCACTAACTCCACATGCGTCACGGCTGGCGTGTTATCTTTGGTATTTTTGCGCAAGCCAGCTGGGTCATTCACAATTGAGGCTCTCAGCGTATTCTCTGGCAGTAAATAAGCGCGGCGCACGCCCTCATTCACCATTTCCTCCAAGCTCAGCCCTTCACTTCCTTCTTGGCCTTCAAACCGCGCATGCATACCCACTTTAACAAATGCGACCACAATACCCGTATCTTGGCAAATCGGACGCTTGCCTTCGGCACACATACGCGAATTGGTGAGAATCTGCGCGATAGCATCTTTGGCAGCGGCTGATTGCTCTAACTTATACGCCGCACCCAACGCCTGAATGTAATCTGCAGGGTGATAGTACGAAATGTACTGCAAAGCATCTGCGATACTTTGAATGAAGTCGGATTGTTTAATGATTGTCATCTTGATGATTTTGCAGTCGCGATTTTCTAGCTCATGTCTTTACGCAAAATTTTACCATTTTTGGTGCTTGGAAAATCATCCGCTAACTATACAATTTTTGGGCTTTTGTAAGCAGCTAAATGTTGTTTACCAAAAGCCAATAAATCATCGGGTGTTGATTTGGCCTCTGGTTTTAAAATCACATCAATCACGACTAATAGGTAAGGAAATATCTACGCGGCTTACAGACCGTGTAATTTATCCATAATAGATTGCTGTGCTTGAGATTTCAAATGTAGATTGTTCATCTGCAACACATCCCAAAGATCGTTATCTGGCAGCTCCAACATTTCATCAAACACCTGCAACTCTAGCAAAGTGAGGTGATTAAAATGCTGCGCAATAAAACGCTGCAACACAATATCTAGCTCTAGCATGCCCCGTCGGCAACGCCAAGTCAGCCTTCGTTGCTCTGCGTCTTTTATATTTTCGGCATTTAACATTTATAAACTTTTAATTGGTATGGATTTTTTGGCGATTTTAGTTTCGCGCGCCCGCGCAATTTTTACATCCTTAATATTGGCAATCGCCGCGTTTGGGTTAAGCTTTTTCGGACACACCTCCACGCAATTCATAATGTTGTGGCAGCGATAAAGTCGATAAGGATCTTCCAAGTTTTCTAGACGTTCTTCGGTCGCTTGGTCGCGGCTATCCATGATGAAGCGATTGGCTTGCAACAAGCCTGCTGGACCGACGAATTTATCAGGATGCCACCAAAAGCTTGGGCACGCTGTGGTACACGCACCACACAAAATGCACTCGTATAAACCATCCAATTTGGCGCGATCTGCCGGGCTTTGTAGGCGCTCGGTTTCTGGCGGCGGATCGTTGTTAATTAAATATGGTTTTACCGAGTTATAATTCTCGAAAAACTGTGTCATATCCACAACCAAATCGCGAATGACAGGCAGACCAGGCATAGGGCGCAGCACAATTGGTTGCTCTAAATCACTCAGTTTTGTAATGCACGCCAAGCCATTTTTACCATTGATATTCATTGCATCACTGCCGCACACACCTTCGCGACACGATTTGCGCATACTTAAGGTTTCATCGTGCTCTTTAATGCGAATCAGCGCATCCAACAGCATGTGGTCTTCATCACGCAAGCTGATAGCGTAATCTTGCATGTAGGGTTTTTTGTCGGTGTCGGGGTTATAACGATAAATAGAAAATTTGATTTGATTTACCATGTTAATACACCCGTTTTTTCGGTTCAAACGACTCTACTGTTAGCGGTTTTAAGCGCACCGGTTTATAAGCCAAGCGATTGTTTTGTTTATAAAACAGTGAATGCGTGAGCCAGTTTTCATCATCCCGCTCACTATAATCCTCACGCGCGTGAGCACCGCGGCTTTCAGTGCGGTTATTGGCCGCATGCATGGTGGCTACAGCCACTTCAATCAAATTATCAAGCTCCAACGCTTCTACTCTTGCAGTATTAAATACCTGGCTTTTGTCTTTAATGACTATGTGCTGTGCGCGTGCTACGACTGCGTCAATTTCGTCAACGCCAGCACTTAATAAATTCGGGAAGCGGAACACACCGCAATGCGTTTGCATCGCCCTACGCATTGCATCGCCCACTTCAACCACGCTCTCGCCTTGTACCTTCTCTAAGCGACTCACGCGTGCTAGCGTCGCATCTGCGACATCGATAGGCAATGGTTTATGCACTTTGTTTTGTGCAATTTCTGCCACCATTTTATCGCCCGCCGCTTTGCCGAATACCACTAAATCCAACAATGAGTTTGAGCCTAAACGATTGGCGCCATGCACCGAAACGCAAGCGCACTCACCGACAGCATACAAGCCATGCACCGGCTTTTCGCCTTCTAGCACGACTTGCCCATCTAAATTGGTCGGTATGCCGCCCATCATGTAGTGTGCGGTTGGCACCACGGGAATCGGATCGTGAATCGGATCAACATTGGCAAAGGTTTTGGCAATTTCACGTATACCTGGCAAACGCTTATTAATAAGTGCTTCGCCAAGATGGTCTAGTTTTAAATACACCGCGTCTTTATTCTTGCCAACGCCCCTGCCTGCTTTAATCTCAGTAGCCGATGCGCGCGCAATCACATCACGACTGGCTAAGTCTTTAGCATGCGGCGCATAGCGCTCCATAAAGCGTTCGCCTTCGCTATTCACCAAATAGCCGCCTTCGCCGCGCACACCTTCGGTTATCAATACCCCAGCATGTAAAACGCCTGTTGGGTGAAATTGCCAAAATTCCATATCTTGCAAAGGTAACCCAGCCCTTGCTGCCATACCCAAGCCATCGCCCGTGTTGATAAATGCATTAGTGCTGGCTTGAAAGATACGCCCAGCTCCACCGGTAGCCAGCATTGTGGTTTTTGCCTGGAAAATATGAATTTCACCCGTTTCAATTTCCAGCGCAATCACACCCAGCACATCGCCCTCAGCATCGCGCATTAAATCCAGCGCAAACCATTCCACAAAAAACTGCGTATTGGCCTGAATATTGCGCTGATAAAGTGTATGCAACATGGCGTGACCGGTGCGATCTGCCACCGCACAAGTGCGCGAAATGGGCGTTTCGCCAAAATTTTTCGTCATGCCCCCAAACGGACGTTGAAAGATTTTTCCATTATCTAAGCGGTCGAAAGGCATGCCAAAATGTTCCAGCTCGATAATGGCTTTTGCTGCGTTTTTGCACATAAACTCAATCGCGTCCTGATCACCCAAAAAGTCCGAACCCTTAATGGTGTCGTACATGTGCCACAGCCAATTATCTTCTGCTACATTGCCTAATGCCGCCGCAATGCCACCCTGTGCCGCTACTGTGTGAGAGCGAGTTGGGAACACTTTGGATAACACCGCGACCTTAACGCCCGCCTGCGCCAACTGTAGCGATGCGCGCAAACCAGCACCGCCACCACCAATAATTACCGCATCAAATTGATGTGTCTCTAAACTCATATATTCCACAAAATAAAACTTGACCAAATTAAATAAACCACCAGCAAAACATCCACGATAATTTGTAAGTAAGCTCTTAATTTCAGATTGAAAATATAGTCTTCAAATACATCCTTCACACCTAGCCAAGCATGTATGAATAAGCTGACAAAAAATACAAAAGTCACCAGCCTAAACCAGATTGGCGACATCAAAGCATGCCAAGCGTTAAAATTTGCAGGCCGAAAAATTATCAGTAACATGACCACTAACACGATATAAATTGCCATGACGATGGCGCTTAGCCTTTGCGATAGCCACAAGCGCATGCCAGGATATTTATTAGTAAGAAGTTGAATTAACACGCCAAATTACCTAGCAAAGCTACCAAACCACAAAGGAAAAAATCGCAACTGAAATCCCCACCAACCACAGCACCACACGACTAGAAAGCCGTGTTTTTTGCAGGCTGGCCATCCAATGGCTGTCTTGCAATAAATGCCGCAAGCCTGCAAAAAAGTGATGGGAAAAAGCCCATGCCAACCCAACAAGCATGAGCTTTATAAACCAGGTATCAAATAACGCTACCAGCTTTGTGTAGCTTTGTTGTGACCTTGCCGAATATTGAAACGCCAACAATATCAATGGCAACATGGCAAATAGCGCCATGCCAGAAGCACGATGCAAGATAGACACCAGCGCATTAATCGGTAGACGAATCGTGAATAAATTCAGGTTTTTAGGTCTGTTTTTATTTTTTTGGCTGTTTTTTTGCATAATGACTAATGACTTTTCTTCTTTAGTTTTCTTTAGCCGCTTTGGCTACCGCGCCTGAAACCATTGCTAATAAGCGCTTATCGAATGGTTTTGGAATAATATAATCGCGCCCAAATTCAAGTGACTCCAAGTTATACGCTTGTAGCACATCTGCAGGCACTGGCTCGCGGGCAAGTTCACTGAGAGCATATGCCGCAGCAACCTTCATTTTCTCGGTAATTTTGGTGGCCTTTGCATCCAGCGCGCCGCGGAATAAATATGGAAAACACAAAGCATTATTCACCTGATTCGGGAAATCACTGCGACCAGTCGCCATTAAAATATCATCACGAATCGCATGCGCCACGCTCGGCAGCACTTCTGGATCTGGATTCGCTAAGGCAAAAATGATGGGGTTCTTGGCCATGCTTTTTATCAAGCTTGCATCGAGTGCATTTTTGGCTGAAACACCAATAAATACATCACTTCTAGGCATAGCATCAGCTAGTGTTTTCACCTTACTTGGCTTAATAGCAAGCTCGCGGTTGTTGTCATGCAAATCCTTGCGATTCGTATCAATGACGCCCGTTCTATCCACCATGGTAATGTTGGTTGCCCCCATGAGTTTAAGCAATTTTGCGCACGAGCAACCCGCTGCTCCTGCGCCTAAAAACACTATTTTTGCAGTGGGTAAGGTTTTGCCTTGTAACTTCAGCGCGTTTAATAAGGCAGCTGCCACAATGACTGCCGTGCCATGTTGGTCGTCATGAAAAACAGGAATATCAAGGCATTTTTTCAATTCATTTTCGATATAAAAACAATGCGGCGCGGCAATATCTTCTAAATTAATGCCGCCAAAAGTAGGCGCAATATTCACCACAGTTTGAATAAATTCGTCAGGTGTTGCGGCGTTAATTTCAATATCAAACACATCAATGCCAGCAAAGTGCTTAAATAATATCGCCTTACCTTCCATCACAGGCTTACTGGCGAGCGCGCCCATATTGCCTAAGCCTAACACCGCCGTGCCGTCGGTAATCACTGCAACCAAATTACCTTTGTTGGTATATTTATAGGCATTGGCAGGATCTGCATGAATCTCACGCACAGGCTCCGCCACACCTGGCGTGTAGGCCAGCGATAAGTCATCTTGTGTTGCACAGGGTTTGGACGACGCTACACTCAATTTACCAGGAATCGGAAATTGGTGATAATCCAGCGCGCGCTGTTTTAGGTCATCCATGAATTACTTTCTTGTGCTGACTTTATTGTAAGCTTTGGTGCGGCGATGCATATAGGCCCAATTTTGATGGTATTAATTACAAGTATTCAATTGCTTCAGTATCTGAAGCTTAGTTTGTCATGCTAATCACCTTTTGTCATTAATTAACGATGGCTCATTGGCGCTCTGTTGCGCGGCTTCAGTTTTCTTTGCTTACTTTCTTTTTAAGTGGGCGCGCGCAAAGTCCGGCACGAAGTGACGGGCTACTTCGCCCACTGCCCGTAACCCTTAAACTGCTTAAACACTTCGCGCATTTCAGCTTCACTGAGTAATGGTGGGTTAGGGTCTAATTGCAAAATACGCCAATATTGCTCACACAGGGTTTCTACTTCTACCGTCACAGCCAACGCATCATCCAGATCGCGCCCCAGTGCGATCATGCCGTGATTCGCCAATAAGCAGGCTTTGCGTTCAATTAAGGCCTGCAAGGCATTATCAGATAAGGTTTGCGAGCCAAACAAGGCATATGGCGCGCAGCGAATACTGTCACCACCAACAACGGCTATCATATAGTGAAACGGCGGGATATCTTGGTGCAAGCAAGCCAAGGTGGTAGCGAACATGCTATGAGTGTGCACAACCGCGTTGATTTCTGGGCGGCTGGCTAAAATATCACGATGAAAACGCCATTCGCTTGAGGGGATTTTGTCTTGCTCATAACTGCCATCACATTGCATTTTCACCATGCTCGCAGGCGTCATTTCTTCCACCCCCATGCCGCTAGGCGTAATTAAAAAATCGCCCTCAGAACGCACGCTGCAATTGCCTGCTGTGCCTGTATTGAGACCAAGCTCGGTTAGTTTTTGGGTGGTTTTTAGTAAATTTTCGCGTTGATTTTGCATGATTTATTTTACGTCACTTTTTCCCATCCGTCATGCTTCGCTACGCTCAGAATGACGGAAGTTAAGTTTTCATTATTAGTTTTCTATTTTTTCAACCTCAACACATGCCATGCAGCCCAATATTCATACGGACTACAGGCATGCTATTTACACGCATGTAAATTTTGTGGCGCAAATACACCTTTTTCTGTAATAATTCCCGTCACTAATCTTGCGGGGGTGACGTCAAACGCTGGGTTAGCGGCGTTGCTTTCCGCTGGAATGACACGCACAGTTTGCACGCTGCCATCCGCGCTTAAACCTTGTAGATACGACACTTCATCGCCGTGACGCTCTTCAATTTCAATGTCCTTGTGATTTGAAATATCCCAATCAATCGTCGGGCTAGGCACAGCGGCGTAAAAAGGAATGTGGTTATCATGCGCCGCCAGCGCTTTTAAATAGGTGCCGATTTTGTTGCACACGTCGCCCTTACTGGTAACGCGATCCGCACCGACGATGACCATATCGATCAAGCCTTGTTGCATTAAGTGTCCACCTGCGTTGTCAGTAACAACCGTATGTGGCACGCCGTGCTGCGCCAGCTCCCAAGCTGTTAATAATGCGCCTTGGTTGCGCGGACGCGTTTCGTCCACCCAAACGTGCACATTCATACCGGCATCGTGTGCTGCATAAATCGGCGCCAGTGCAGTGCCAAAATCCACAGTGGCCAGCCAGCCAGCGTTGCAATGGGTGAGAATATTAAAAGGCTTGTTTTTTATTAAACGGCTTTGGTATGCATTTTTGATGAGCTCAAACCCGTGCTGGCCAATCGCCTGATTCTGCGCCACATCTTGCTCGGCAATATTGGCGGCTTCGTGCCACGCGGTGAAATTTCTTCTCGCATGTGGCATTGCCTGCAACGCAGCAACCATGCGGTTCACAGCCCATGCTAAATTAACCGCAGTGGGGCGACTGTTTTTTAGCATTTCAGCCGCTTGTAGCAAATAAGCATCCGACTCATCTTCTAACATCGCCAGCGCCATACCATACGCTGCCGCAACGCCAATTAAAGGCGCGCCACGCACCTGCATGGCTGAAATTGCATGCACCATTTGTGCTAGCGATTGCACACGCACAATTTCAAACGCAAACGGCAACTTGGTTTGATCGATAATCCGCACAAACTTACAGCGCGCATCCGGCCAAATAGTGCGCCAAGTGATGCGATTGTGTTGTTGGGCGATTTTCATATTTTTTGCGATTTATTTTGCCAGATGTTTATATGGTTTAAATACAATTTTCATGCCAAAAATTTAAAAACAGTATCAATAATTTTAATTAAAACGCTTGCATTCTTTCAGGTGTTGTTTTTTACGTTTTTCCATCCACAAAATCTGTGGATAACTTTGTGGATTACTGTGACTTCAAACCGTAAGATGATTATTTATAAAGCTTTTTTCGAAAAGCTCATTTTATAATCTAATTTTTTATATATAAAAATCAATGACTTATAGTCATGTCATTGGTTTCATGGGTTTTTTTACACTTATTAATGTAAAGCTTCAGGTGGTGTGTATAAACTGCTTAAATTTGTAAAAATACTAAGCGCATTTTTTCCTGTAATTTCAATGATTTGCGCCACTTCCACTGCTCTTAAATCAGCTAAAATTTGGGCGATTTTCATGAGTTCCGCTGGGCTATTTCTGCCTTTAGTGCCCAGCCAAGCAGGTGGAATATCGGGCGCATCCGTCTCTAAAACAATGCTTTCCAGCGGCAAAGTTTGGGCTAACTCACGAATTTTTAGCGCGCGCGGGTACGTCATCGCGCCACCAAAGCCCAATTTAAAGCCAAGTTGAATAAACGCCTCTGCCTGCTGCGCGCTGCCATTAAACGCGTGCGCAATGCCACCAACCACTTGATGCCTACGCAAATATTTCAACACATCATCTACTGCGCGACGCACATGCAAAATCACTGGCAAATTGAATTCTTGCGCAATTTTAAGCTGCTCGGAAAAAAAGTATTCTTGCGTTTCGCGGTTTTGTTGGGTGACAAAAAAATCTAAGCCAATTTCGCCCACCGCGACCAGTTTTTGACTTGCTTGGTGCTCGGCGATAAGTTTTTTAAGCAAGCTTAAATCACTCGGATGCGCGTTATCCACATACATAGGGTGAATGCCAAGTGCAAATCTACAATACGAATATTCATCAGATAAATCAATCACTTGCTGAAAGTTTTCGCGTGCAACGGCGGGAATAACGATCGCGCCAACACCCGCTAAACTGGCATTTTTTGCCACACTCGCCCTATCCACATCAAATTCTGCGGCATCCAAGTGGCAGTGCGTGTCAATTAACATGCTTAACTTAATCTTGGCTTCGCGCGCAGACGAATATCCGCACCAATTTGACGCAACTCGATAATTTCCAGCGCAATCGCTTGCTGCATATTGGTAAATGCGGGCATGTCAAACATACTTTTTGCCGCGCCTCCCATGAGTTTGGGTGCGTAATAAATCAATAACTCGTCAATCAGGTTTTGCGCCATCAGCGCGCCGTTTAAACCTTCGCCGCCCTCGACTAGCACCTCGTTGATTTCGCGACTGGCAAGGTGGCTTAACAGCGTTTTTAGGCACACCTTTCCTTCAGCATTCGGAATGCAAAGTAACTCTGCGTCTGTCGCTAATAGTGCTGCGGATTTATTTTCAGCGTCATGCGCAAAGGCAATCAACACATTACCACCCGCCAGTATTTTTGCGTTGAGTGGCGTTTTTAACGCGCTATCGATAATAATTTTCAATGGCTGCCGAATATTCGCACCCTCTCCCCAGCCCTCTCCCGTCGAGGGATAGGGGGTATTCGCGGCAATGCGCACAGACATACTCGGATTATCCACCAATACCGTGCCAGCGCCCGTGAGCATGGCGCACGAACGTGCGCGCCAATGTTGCACATCCAACCTTGATGATTCGCTGCTAATCCATTGACTGGTGCCGTTTTTGAGCGCGGTTTTACCATCCAAACTGGCGGCGATTTTGCTGCGCACGAATGGAGAATTTTTAGTCATGCGTGAGATAAATCCTGGGTTTAGCGCCTCCGCCTGCGCTTGCATCAAGCCACTGACAACGTCTATGCCATACCTTTGTAAATGTGCCAAGCCACCGCCAGCCACAAGCGGATTCGGGTCTTGCATGGCGGCGATGACTTTTGCAATGCCCGCCTGGAGCAAGGCATGACTGCATGCGGAAGTTCGACCTGTGTGATTGCATGGTTCGAGCGTCACATAAGCCGTTGCGCCTTTGGCTTGCGCGCCTGCTTGCTGCAAGGCAAGCACTTCAGCATGCGGCTCGCCCGCTTTTAAGTGCGCACCTTCGCCTATTATTTTACCGTCTTTCACAATCACGCAACCCACACGCGGATTAGGCATCGTAGTATATAAACCTTGTTCTGCCAGCTGCAAAGCGCGTGTCATAAACAAATGGTCGTTGGCGCTAAATGCCATTAGATTTTATAAATCGCGAATGACTTCGTGAAAATCATCGACATCGGAAAAGCTGCGATAGACCGAGGCAAAGCGGATATAAGCGACTTTATCCATAATTTTTAATTCCGCCATCACGCTTTCGCCCAGCGCACGCGCAGGGATTTCGCGCTCACCAAGACTCAGCATTTTTTGCACAATGTGATCGAGCGCGCGGTCAACGTACTCAGTCGGCACTGGGCGTTTGTGCAATGCACGGGTGAACGACAATCTTAGTTTTTCGCAACTGAATTCCTCACGTGTACCGTTGGTTTTAACTACTTGTGGTAAGTGTAAATCCGCCGTTTCGTAAGTAGTAAAGCGTTTATCGCACTTGCCACATTTACGCCGACGGCGAATCGAATCGCCTTCGTCATTCACTCTAGAATCAATGACTTGGGTATCGGCGTCGCCGCAGAAAGGACATTTCACTTTAGTTAAGCACCATACACAGGAAAGCGCGCAGTCAACGCATGCACTTTTTCTTTAGTGACTGCAATCACGGTCTCAGAAGTCGGATTATCCAGCACATCGGCGATTAAATTGGCGACTTGCCTAGCTTCCGTTTCTTTAAAGCCGCGCGTGGTGATGGCTGGCGAACCAATGCGGATGCCAGACGTGACAAACGGACTTTCAGGATCATTGGGAATGGCGTTTTTATTCACCGTAATGTGCGCCAATCCAAGCGCAGCATCAGCAGCTTTGCCCGTTAAGCCTTTTGGACGTAAATCGACCATGAACATGTGTGATTCAGTACGGCCGGAAATAATGCGCAAACCTCGTGTAGTAAGCGTTTCCGCCAATACCACGGCATTCTTAAGCACTTGGGTTTGATACATTTTAAACTCAGGTTGCGACGCTTCTAAAAACGCCGTAGCCTTACCCGCAATCACGTGCATCAGCGGCCCACCTTGCAACGCTGGAAATACGGTGGAATTCAGCGATTTTTCAAATTCAGCCTTGGCCAAAATAATGCCGCCACGGGGGCCGCGCAGCGTTTTGTGCGTGGTAGAAGTCACAAAATCGGCATGCGGCACTGGGTTTGGATACACGCCAGCGGCGATTAAGCCAGAATAATGTGCCATATCTACCATGAAATAAGCGCCCACTTTTTTGGCAATTTCAGACATGCGCACCCAATCAAAACGCAACGCATAAGCACTCGCCCCGCCGATTAACAGTTTCGGCTTCGCTACAATGGCGATTTTTTCCATTTCATCGTAATCGATTTCTTCACTTGAGTTGAGACCATAAGCGACGATGTTAAACAACTTGCCCGATAGATTAGCTGGTGAACCGTGCGTTAAATGCCCGCCATGGCCAAGGTTCATGCCCATCACCGTATCGCCAGGTTTTAAAATGCTGAAATACACTGCTTGGTTGGCCTGAGAGCCAGAATGCGGCTGTACGTTGGCGTACTCCGCGCCGTATAAGGCTTTCAGCCTATCGATTGCTAACTGTTCTACTTGATCCACATATTCACAACCACCATAAAAACGCTTGCCAGGGTAACCTTCGGCATATTTATTGGTCAGCTGCGAGCCTTGCGCCTCCATTACCGCAGGGCTGGTGTGGTTTTCTGAGGCGATCAGCTCGATATGCTCGTGCTGACGCACGACTTCGGCTTTAATCATAGCATCCAGCGCTGGGTCGGCTTTATTGAGTGTGTTTGATGTGCTAAACATGGTGATGGTTTTTCCCAAGTAAATTTTAATGTTTATAGTTGATGTTTATAAAATTATGTCGCATTTTATCACGCGCGTTGCATTACTTAAACCCAAATACTGCACCAAAAATATCACGCCAACTTTGTGCGATTTACACAACAACCATGCATAAAATAAATTTTGCAGATTGCCAAAAACCATTAACTTATTGTTTTTAAATATTAAAATATCTGGCGCAAGCATTGCTAGTATTTAATCATCGTATTTCTCCAAAGTCAGACCCCTCACCGCCTAGCCTTGCACTGGGGTTTTTAGCAATTTTTCATATGTCGTTCTACTATCATTGGGCTCGCGTTATAATTGTGCTTTAAATGTGAATAAGCGGTATTTTATGAAATGGACTGACAGCCAAAGAATTGCCGAAGAACTGTTCGACAAATATCCAGAAATAGACCCAAAAACCATACGCTTTATTGATTTAATGGAATGGGTGATGGCGCTTGAAGATTTTGACGATGACCCCAGACACTGCGGCGAGAAAATATTAGAGGCGATTCAACTCGTTTGGATTGAAGAAGCCAACTGAGACGAAAGTTAGCTAAGTATGTTTGAGACGCTGTTTTTACTCTTTATTAAGCATAATATTTGCGATTTCCAGCTGCAGGCCAACCCACTGCATCACATCACTTATTTCGTCATGGTTTATTTTGCTTTTAATCTGTATGCAAGCAGCTAAAGAAATTTTCAAAGCCTACGACATTCGCGGTATTGTCGGCAAAACCTTAACACCTGCGATTGTTGAAGCGATTGGCCATGCGCTGGGCAGTGAGGCCAAACAACGTGCGCAAAAAGAAATTTGCATTGGCTATGATGGCCGCTTATCGGGCCCAGAACTTGCGGATGCACTATCAACAGGCATACGCAAAGCCGGCTGCAACGTGGTGAATTTGGGCATGGTCGCTACGCCGATGGTGTATTTTGCAGCGCATCATCTAGGCAATAATTGCGGCGTAATGGTGACAGGTAGCCATAATCCGCCTGATTACAACGGCCTAAAAATGGTACTGGCAGGCGAGACTTTATCCAATGAGAGCATACAAAGTTTACGTCACCGCATCGAATCCAATCGGTATACTTATGGTGATGGCCTCGAGCGTAGCTACGATATTGCACCCCATTACATCGCCAAAATTAAGGCCGACATTCACTTGGCGCGGCCGCTGCAAATTACCGTGGATTGCGGTAATGGTGTGGCTGGCGCTTTTGCCAAACAACTTTACAATGCCATTGGCTGCCGCGTAGAAGAGCTGTTTTGCGAGGTGGATGGCAATTTCCCCAACCACCATCCTGACCCTTCTGTGCCCGAAAATTTGCGCGATTTAATCGAAGCGCTTAAAACCACGCGCTCCGAAATTGGTCTGGCCTTTGACGGCGATGGCGATAGACTAGGCGTGGTCACCGAAGAAGGCAACATTATTTATCCAGACCGCCAATTGCTACTTTTTGCGCAAGATGTACTAAGCCGCAACGCAGGTGCTAATATCATTTTCGATGTAAAGTCGACGCGCAACCTAAACCCGTGGATAAAGGCGCTGGGCGGCAAGCCGATGATGTGGAAAACTGGCCACTCATTAATCAAAGCCAAAATTAAAGAAACCAATGCCGCACTGGCGGGCGAAATGAGCGGTCATGTGTTTTTTAACGATAATGATTTGGCTGGAAACAAGCGCTGGTATGGCTTTGATGATGGTTTATATGCTGGCGCGCGGCTGCTAGAAATTTTAAGCAATTTTGCTAGTCCGTCGGAAATCTTAAACGCGCTGCCCGACAGCGTGAGCACGCCTGAACAGCACATTCAAATGCAGGAAGGCGAGCCACATGCGCTCATTTCACAACTGCAGAAAACCGCTCAATTTGCCGATGCGACTGAAGTTATCACCATCGATGGCCTGCGTGTGGAGTATGCAGATGGTTTTGGTTTGATGCGTGCTTCCAACACCTCGCCAGTCATGGTGCTACGCTTTGAGGCCAATAATGAAGCTGCGCTCAAGCGTATTCAAGCACAGTTTCGCGATGTAATTTGGAACGCTACGCCGAGCCTAGCTTTACCTTTTTAGGCTTCGCCCCTTTAAGAAAAAATTATGTCACGCAACAATATTATGTTCACCATCGTTTGGCTCACTTTGGCTTTTGGTATTTACGTTTTAGTCAATAACATTCAAAACCCCAATAAAGCTTGGCGATTAGGTGATAATGCGAATGCTGTTACGCTCAAACGTGGCTTAGATGTTCACTATCGCGCAGAAGCGCTGATTAATAATCAACAAGTATGTATTGTGGACACGGGCGCGACAGGCGTTGCCATCTCGCAAAAAATTGCCGACAAACTCCAACTTAAAAGCATCGCCGCCATGCGCACCGGCAACCCCCCCCCACCAGAAAAGAGTTGCATTGATAAGATTTAGTTAATTATTTAATAAGTAGCGTGTAATACTTTCGTATGTTAGAAGTGTTACCTTGTCCTCACTCTCAAGGGAGACAAGGTGCTGGCTGAATTGGCAAGTGACTTTATTCCATGACGTATTCAAACTTACTGATCATTTTATCAAGCAATTCAATGTCAATACTATCTTTCGCGGGAGCTATAAATAAACATTGTCTTCCGCAGATTTCGAAGCGAGAAATAAATTCTTCTACAATGTGATAATTAGGGCGATTTATATAGTCGTCAAAAATAATTCTTGTACCTTCAGTAGCATATTTTAAAGATATCAAAAAACATAAAACTCTAAATCTTCCGTCAATAAGTACAACATCTGGTGGGGTGTCATCATTCCAGATTGATTGGGCATAAGTAGAAAAATTGTTTCGCTTCTCATAGTTTAGCGGCCTTCCCCAGTTTCCCAATACTCCACAATCCACCCATTGAAGGGTTGCTTTTCTCTTACCTAATTCTTTTTGGCAAAAATTAATCCAATCATTATTGGAGTCGACACTATGTATAGACGCTTTGGTATTTTCGGCGACCCAAATAGTACTTTGTCCACAACCATATTCAGCATATTTGCTGGATGAAACTAGCAAACGTTTGAATAGTTCATCGTTTCCATCAAAAAGGGGGGGGGGTAGAAATCTTCTTTTGAGTTTATTAACTTTTAAGAAAAAAGTAAGCATAACAGTCTCAAGGTTGAAGTGCAAAAATTGCAGCATGATGCTGCCTAAAATCAAATGCACCTAGCGTAAATAATTCAGTCAGGCATCTTAACACTAATGATTTGAAACCGTTCAAATAGAAATATGAATCGTCCCAATTACTGCCCCCCATTTTGAGGTAATCCCCATTTCTTCACCCAACCACCGCCACTTTGGTAAAACCACCCAGCTTGTGCCTTATCTATCCAGCGACTGGCAAACGTACTTTGTATGTCAGCTTGCCATTCTGGATGACCATTGGCGGTGGCGATTTCTTTATATAAGTTGGCGCGGTCTGCGTTTTCGGCCGAAACCAAACTATTCAAGCCGCCACGATCTTTTAGCGGCACAGCCGTCGCGTCTTTTACCGCGATAAACGCATCTTTAGTCAGGCCAACTGCGCCGCTGTTATAAAACGTGCTTAATTGGCCATGACGCACTTGCATGCTGGCTTTAAGTGCTGCAATCGCTGGTGTATTCACCTCTAAATCTGCCGCAGCAGCCACCCAATTTGCCACAAACATACTCACTATCATCACAAACCCTGATAATAATTTTTTCATGATGGTTTTTCCTTTATTTGGCAGGTGTTTCGGCAGGAGTCTCAGTAGGCGCTACTGGTTCTTTCGAGCTATCTTGGCCATCTTTTAGTTGCCATACTTCTTCAATAATTTTATCGGCCGCTTTTTCTGCCGCCGCCGCAGGAAAGTAAATATTAATGGTGACGCAGGCAGGAAAAATTGCCGCTAGTAGTAAAATAATCTTCCAGTTTTTCATTGCTTGTCCTCATCAATTGTAAAACTAAATTTTATGCGATGCAGCGCCAGGCGCACGGAACGCAGAAACCGAGATAGTACGCGGTTGTACAGCTAAGTTGCGAGTACCGCGCAACCTAGCAATGCGCTCATAAAATTAAGTTTACTTAACTATTGCTTTGGTGTTGCCATCAATCACCCGTTTAATACGGCCTATTAACTCGCCCCAACTCACGTTTTGATTGTACCCCATCACGGTAATTGCAGGTATGCCACTGCCTTTAACGATCACATACCCCCTTTGCTTTGACTCAATGCCATTCATTTCGCATACATCGTTGCGTAATTTGCAGCTTAAGCCCATTTTTGCATAATTAAATTGCTCAAAAAAACGTAAAAAACTGCGCTGAACTGCCGCTGCGGCGCCTGCCCCACCTAATGCGGTAATATTTTCTACAGCACGTTGTGAGATTTTTTTGGTGTATTTTCCAGGACTGCTGTGTAAGCTCGCGTCCATTTTCACAGGCAGCCAGTTCACCATCTCCAAGTCTTGCACGTCGCCATCCAGCTTGCCCTCGATGGCGCCAAAACTAAAGGTACGCGTTAAACTGCCTAAATCTAAGTTACGCAGCGTGAGATCAGCACTTAATTTTGGCGTTTTGCCTAATGGGTTAATCATCGTCAGCTGAGTTACTTTTACTTGGCCTTCAAACACGTTCAACGCCATTGCGCCATCGGTAGTTAAAATACCTCCACTGTAAGTAACCAGCGGAATTTCAGCCGCTGCTTTACCTTGCATAATAGGCAACTTAAAGGCGCGCGTAGCATCTGGCATGGATACGGGCGTGAGTGCTGCGCGTAAATGCCAATGCCAACTATCGTTAATACGCGCCGCAGAAATATCGCTTAATTTCAACGCACCATCTAAAATCGGTAGCGTAATTTCGGGCGCAACAAGTGAATAACGATTGACCTGTGCACTAATGCTGGCACGGCCTAGCGGCATGTTTAATAATTGTCCATGTTGGTAAGAAATATGCACTTTAGTCTCATCGTCATAGCCCCACGGCATATCTGCATTGACATCGTAAAACGCGAATTTGTGATTTTTATCATCAACATTCACATCTTTTAAATTGACTTTAAACGCCTTCACTTGAGCATCTACCATGCTTACATTCAGAGCCGCTTTGCCGTTAAGCTCTGCGTTATTCAACAGGGTTTTACCTAAAAAAGGCTTAAATAACAAAGGGTAAGCTTCGGCTAAATTAAGATTGGGTAAGTCTGCGCTTAATTTTTGAATCTTGAGCGTTTTAGTATCTACTTGGCCGTTAAAGTGCAAATCGCCCACTTTGTCCAGCTTCAGTGTCGCGGTATCCAGCGTCAAAATGTCGCTGCGCAAGTTGCCGTTTGCCTGCAACTCATGCCCGCCATTGGCAATGTATAAAGGTTGCCAGAACATTTCGCCACTTTGCCAATTAAGTGCGCTGTTAAAATGCAAAGTGTCGCCATCTTGTCGCACGGCGATGGTGAGATAGCCTTTGAGTTTTTCTGCCGCGTGCAAGCCCGCCTCATCGCTAAAACTAGCACCTTGCAAGTTTAAATTGGCAACGAATCCTTTGGGTTGCGGCGTAATATCAAGCACAAAAGGCAAGCTCATGCGCGCCGCAGTAAACTTGCCATCGCTACAACTCCAGGTCTCTTGCAACCATAACGCTGGCACTTGGCAACGCAACTGCGCTTGCGACCAAGCCTTATCGGCAGGCTGTTTCAGCGCTGTTTTAAATGCAATGGTGGGTGTGGCTTTTAAATTAAGCTGAATATCAGCATTGCGGGCTTCAATCGAATCGTTACTTAAAGCGCCAATTTCAATGTTGATTTGGCTGACGGCAAAACTAGGCACTGTAAACAGCTGTAATACTGCAAATGCCACCAAGCATCGTAACGAAAAAAGCATTTTTAGCTTGGAAATACGCCTGTAGAAAGGTATCGATCACCCCGGTCGCAAACGATAGAAACAATCACTGAATTTTCTACCTGCTTTGACAGTTCTAACGCTGTGTAAAGCGCTCCGCCGCTGGAGATACCCGAAAAAATTCCTTCTTCTGTCGCCAGTTTTCTGGTCATATTTTCGGCATTTTTCTGGTTCACGTAGCGTAATTCATCCACACGTTTTGCCTCAAAAATCGTTGGCATATATTCAACCGGCCATTTGCGTATGCCTGGGATTTGGCTGCCCTCTTCTGGCTGCACGCCGATAATGCGTATAGCCGCATTTTTTTCTTTTAAAAAGCGCGAAACGCCCATAATGGTGCCAGTGGTACCCATGCTAGAAACAAAATGTGTGATTTTACCAGCGGTATCGCGCCAAATTTCAGGCCCAGTGCCTTCATAATGCGCCAATGGATTGTCCTGATTAGCAAATTGATCCAGCACAATGCCTTCACCCTCGGCTTGCATCTTCATCGCTACATCACGCGCCAGCTCCATGCTACCGTCTTGTGGCGTTAATACCAGCTCTGCGCCATAAGCCTGCAAGCTTTGGCGGCGTTCTATCGATTGATTCTCTGGCATTACCAACACCATTTTGTAGCCGCGCATGGCCGCTACCATCGCCAACGCAATGCCTGTATTGCCTGATGTCGCTTCAATCAGCGTGTCGCCAGGTTGAATATCGCCACGCGCTTCTGCTCTGGCAATCATTGAATAGGCAGGCCTATCTTTTACTGACCCCGCAGGATTGTTGCCTTCTAGTTTCAGTAAAATCGTGTTGCTTCTATTCGGGTTCATACGCTGCAATTTAACGAGTGGCGTGTTACCTACAAAGTCATCAAGTGTTTTGTACATTTCAATCTTTCTTTAATCCTAGCCACACTGCATAAACACCCAGTCCAACGAAACTCATTAATCCTAATTGCGGTAATGTTAAGCCCAAAAATGTCCAATCAATGGCAGCGCAATCACCAGTGCCGCGAAAAATTAAAGTCAACATTTTGTTAAGTGGAAAATTCTCGAACATATAATCGAATCCCACGCCACAATCAGCAATCATGCTCTCTTTGTTGGCCTGCAAATACCAATGCCGCATGGCCCAACCCGCACCACCCAGTGCAGCAAGCACTTGTAAACCAGTGAACATTTTCTGCAACAAGCTAGCAGGTTTTATAAACGCAGCAATTAAAAATAATACGCCCAAGCCCATAAAAAACATGCGCTGCGTAATGCACAGCGGGCAAGGTTCTAGCTTATAAGTGGTTTGTATCACCAGCGCCAACGCGACGATGCCAAAGCAGGCTGCAAAGCCAAGCAGACAACCAGTTTTACCAGTGAATAATTTTTGCATCGTTTGCTTTCTCTCTTCTTAATCGTCATACCGACGTAGTGGTTTTAGCAGGCAAGCCGCAAAACGGGTGCTCGCAAAGCTGGATCCAGTGGCTTAATCCAAAGTCGCTGGATTCCGTGTCAAGCACGGAATGACAAGATGAGTAATTGTAATGGATAATAGGACATGAGCACACAAATCAGCCAGCCCTTGCAACAAATTCTGACAGTCAGCGAATTAAATCGTTTAGCGCGCGAAGTGTTGGAGCAAAGTTTTCCGCTATTTTGGGTATCGGGCGAGGTTTCCAACTTTACCCGCGCCACCAGTGGCCATTGGTATTTTTCGCTTAAAGATGCAAGCGCACAGGTCAAATGCGTGATGTTTAAAGGTCGCAATAGTTATGTGGATTTTACACCACGCGAAGGCGATAAAATTGAAGCACGTTGCACCGTGACGCTATATGAGGCGCGCGGCGATTTTCAACTCACGGTAGAGTTTGTACAAAAAGCCGGCTTGGGTGCGTTATTTGAGGCGTTTGAAAAGTTAAAAATAAAACTCACACACGAAGGCTTATTTGACGCGGCATACAAGCAAGCCATCCCGAAATTTCCCAAAACCATAGGCATGGTGACCTCGCCCGACGCAGCGGCATTAAGAGATGTTTTAACCACCTTAAAACGCCGCAATCCCAATATCAATGTCATTGTTTACCCCACACCTGTGCAAGGCAAAGGTGCTGCAGCACAGATTGCCAAGGCCATCCACACCGCCAACGCTCGACAAGAAGTTGATACGCTGATTATTTGCCGTGGTGGCGGAAGCATGGAGGATTTGTGGCAATTTAACGAGGAAGTCGTCGCCCGCGCGATTGATGAATGTAAGATTCCAACCATCAGCGGCGTTGGCCACGAGACCGATTTTACCATTTGTGATTTTGTGGCCGATATGCGCGCCGCCACGCCCACGGCGGCGGCGGAACTGGTCAGCCAAGACGTAGATACACTAAGAACACAATTAAGTAATATTTGGAACAGGCTTAGAAGGCGCATGGATACTAAACTGCAGGCGCATGCTCAAAAACTAGACTTTCTTGCACGCAGATTGATTTCGCCTTTGCAACAAATTGAAGTTAAAACCAATCAAATCAATCAGCTAAAACACCGTGTGGAGTTTGCCTGGCAGCGACACTTGCAAATACAACATCAACACCTGTTACGACTACAAAGCAGCATTGAACAGCTCAATCCGCAGGCTGTTTTAGCGAGAGGTTATGCCATGGTGCAAGATGCTACTGGTCAGATTGTAAGCAATGTTAAGCAGCTTAAAATAAAACAAGTTGTGCACATTACTTTTGAGCATGGTAGTGCAGAGGCAACCATTTCCAGTATTAAATCCGAATAATTCAATAAAAAACTATTGGCTTGCTAGTTTAATTGATTGATAATGCCTAACTGCATAAAACGCCTTTACCCATGAATAATAACACCCCTCAAAAAACCGCACTGCATACCATGGCACTGGCCGCGCTGGGCGTTGTGTTCGGCGATATTGGTACCAGCCCTTTATACACCATGAAAGAAGTTTTTTCTGTCGGGCATCACCCTTTAGCACTCAATACAGGCAATGTTTACGGCATTTTGTCCCTCATCACTTGGGCATTAATTCTCATCGTTTCGGTTAAATACGTAGCGTTTATTATGCGCGCCGACAATCGCGGCGAAGGTGGCATTATGGCCTTGCTTGCGCTCGCCAGCCGCAATGTCGAAGGCAATAAAATAAAACAGCGCAACATTATGTTTTTAGGTATTTTGGGCGCCTGTATGTTTTATGCCGATGGCATGATTACACCGGCAATCTCAGTATTATCAGCGGTAGAAGGCTTAGAAATCGCCGCGCCACACCTGCACCACTTTATTGTACCCATTACTTTATTGGTGTTGTTTTGCCTATTTTTGGCGCAAAGCAAGGGTACCGCCATCGTAGGAAAATTTTTTGGTCCTGTCATGCTACTGTGGTTTGGTGCCTTGGGCGTGCTGGGCGCCATCAATATTGCACACGATGCCAGCATACTCAAAGCACTTAACCCTTTTTATGCGCTTGATTTTTTTATGCAGCAACCAAAAATCGCATTTGTGGCTTTGGGTGCAGTAGTACTGGCGGTAACTGGTGCAGAAGCCTTATATGCAGATATGGGTCATTTTGGCCGTTTTCCTATTCGCTTGGCTTGGTTTGGCTTTGTATTTCCAGCCTTATTATTAAACTACTTCGGTCAAGGTAGCCTTATTTTGCGCGATGTCAGCGCAGTTAAAAATCCATTTTACCTACTTGCTCCAGAATGGGCGCTGTTCCCACTGATTGGGCTAGCCACATTGGCCACTGTCATTGCCTCACAAGCGGTGATTACTGGCGCGTTCTCAGTGTCACGCCAAGCGCTGCAATTGGGCTATTTACCACGCATGCACATACAACACACTTCAGAAAGCGAGCAAGGCCAAGTATATATGCCACGCGTTAATTGGGGTTTAATGCTGGGGGTGATGGCGCTGGTGATTGGTTTTGGTAGCTCTGGCAATTTGGCAGCAGCCTATGGCATTGCTGTAACTGGCGATATGGTCATTACCACCTTGCTAGCCGCAGTAGTATTTCGCGAAATTTGGGGTTGGAACAAACTTAAAACGGGCTTGCTGATAGCGCTATTTTTAGTGGTCGATTTAGCGTTTTTTAGCGCTAACGTATTGAAAATACCTGATGGTGGCTGGGTGCCATTACTCATTGGCGCTATCATTTTTGTGCTCATGCTTACCTGGAAAAATGGCAGGTATTTACTCTACAAGCGATTAAAATCTGAGGCGATGGAACTCACGCCTTTTATCCACTCTATCAGCGCGCACCCGCCTACACGCGTGCCTGGTACGGCACTGTTTATGACGCCTAATCAGGAAGGCGTGCCGCATGCCATGTTACATAATTTAAAACATAACAAAGTGTTGCACGAAAAAGTAGTCATTTTAACCGTGCGCTTTTCAGATTACCCACATACCAACTTAGCCGAACGTATCAGCGTAGAGGCTTTACCGTATGAGTTTTATCGTGTGATCATTAACTACGGGTTCAAAGACGAGCCTGATTTACCACGTGACTTAGAGTTGTGCAATAAATATGGCTTGATTTTTGACGCGATGAATACCTCGTTTTTTATTGGCAAAGAAATTTTAATCGCCAGCGAAAAATCGGGCATGGCCTATTGGCGTAAAAAAATCTTTATCGGCTTATTCCGCAGCGCAGAAACCATTACCAATCAATTCAAATTACCACCGAATCGCGTAGTAGAACTAGGTTCTCAAGTAAGGATATAAGCCAAGCTAGGCTCGCAAGTGAAAATATAAGGTCGGTCTAGGCTCGCAGGCGAAAATATCATTTACTTTGGCTCGCCCCCTTCTACTTTATGCAATTTGTTTCAAATGATTACGCCAGCCACCTAGGTGGCTTACATCATTAGCATCATGTGTAGCATAGGCCTCGCACAAAAAGCCTTGCACGTCAATATCCATAAGCGTTACAGAGGCATCGTCTTAAGCGTTAAGGCCAAGTTAAATAACGTTTGTATTCCCAATCGCTAACTGAGCGGCAATAATCTATCCATTCTGGCGTTTTGGTGGCGAGATATTCTGCCACATAATCTTCGCCCAGCGCCTTAGCCAACGCGGAATCTTCGCCTAAAGCTACGAGCGCTTCACCCAAAGTTTGCGGCAAAGTTTTGACGCGATGGCGTTTAAATTGTGCATCTTCCCACTCGTAAATATCTTCATCTATCGGCACGGGCGGCGCCATATTTTGCTCCACACCATCTAACATAGCGGCGATGGTGGAGGCCAGCGCCGCATAGATATTGCTGCTACCATCGGTTAGGCGAAACTCCATGCGCCCCGCCACTGCGCGTAAAACTGTAGTGCGATTGTTATAGCCCCAGCCAATGTGTGCGGGCGCCCAGGTGGTACCAGAAAGTGAGCGACCGATGACCAAACGTTTGTAAGAATTAACCGATGGCGCGTGAAAAGCTGCCAATGCTGGGCTGTGCGCCAACAAACCCGCAATGCATTCACGACCGATTTTGGACAGTCCGTGCGAGTCAGCTTTGTCCGCCATCACCGCATTGCCACTGGCATCGGTAAGCGACAAATGTAGATGCAAGCCACTACCAGGGCGATCTGCAAAGGGTTTTGGCATTAGAGAAAAAAGCAATCCTGCTTCTTCCGCAATATGACTAGCCGCCATTTTGAACAAAATAAAGCGGTCAGCGGCCTTTAACGCATCGCTGTAGTGATAATTCAGCTCATATTGGCCGCTAGCGTCTTCGTGATCGATTTGAAATACATCAAAACCACACGCTGTTAAGCCAGTCTCCATGCAACGTAGCACGTCGCGCACTCGCGCCAATGCTTGCAAGTCGTAAGAAGGTTTGTCTTGGTGATCTTTAGCGCAAACAACTGGTCGGCCATTCTCGTCTGTATTGAACAGAAAAAACTCTGGCTCGATACCCACATTCAACGTAAGCCCTAGTTTATTGAGCCGCGCAATTTGTTTGAGCAAAACACGGCGCGAGCAACCATCAAACGGTTTCCCATCAACGACACCATTGCAAACAATCCGCGCATAGCCTGGCATCCAAGGCAGTGCTTGCAAAGTACTTAAATCACCCTGACCATAAAACTCAGCGCGCGCACCCGTACGCGGCAAGCCCGTGCCCCAAATGGAGGGGCCAGCAAAACCCGCGCCAGCGCCGAGAATGTCCTCTAAATGTGCGATCGGAATATATTTACCTTTGGCTGCGCCGTGAATATCGACAAACTGCGCGATGACAGTGTGCACGCCAGCCGCCGCCAGCTTTGTTTTAGTGGCTTCTATCGCGCTAATTTGTTTTGTAGCATCATCCATTGGCTAAACTTTCGTTAATGCGCGGCCTAGTATATCCAGCGCTTCATCAAACACATGGTCTTGAATGGTGAGTGGAGTGGCGGCCAAGCGGCGATTGTGCAGGTCTCGATTAGTCAACATTGGGTCGGTTAATTTGTTCATGATATATCCTTAATTAAGGCGAATCCAAGTCGTTTTTAGCTCCGTGTATTTCTCTAGCGCGTGCAACGATTTATCACGCCCATTGCCGCTTTGTTTAAAACCACCAAATGGCACGGTAATATCATCTTCATCGTAACTGTTCACATGCACAGTGCCCACGCGCAAAGCACGTGCCACCAAGTGCGCACGCGAAATATCGCGCGTCCACACTGCTGCTGCTAAACCATATTGTGTATCATTGGCAATTTTTATCGCCTCTTTTTCTGTGTCGAAAGCAATAATAGAGAGTACAGGGCCGAAAATCTCTTCAGCGGCAATTTTCATGCTATTGTTGACGTCATCAAATACGGTCGGGGTGATATAAAAACCGCCTGTTTCACTTCTTACCCTAGCGCCACCAGCCAGTAGACTCGCGCCTTCCAGCCTGCCTATTGCAATATATCTCAACACGGTTTCCATCTGCCCGCAATCCACCAGCGCGCCCATGCTGGTGTCCGCATCCAGCGGGTCACCAGGCTGATAGTTTTTAAGTTCAGCCAGTATTTTTTTAACGAACACGTCTTTAATCGAACGCTCAACCAGCAAACGCGAAGGCGCGTTGCAGCTTTCACCCTGATTGTAAAAAATCGAAGCGGCGGAAGCTGCTGCCGCTTTATCCATGTCTTGGCAATCGGCAAACACGATGTTGGGCGACTTGCCGCCCAGCTCGCACCAAGCGCGCTTCAAATTGCTTTGCCCAGCCATCA
This sequence comes from Methylotenera oryzisoli, assembly GCA_945907735.1. Classification (GTDB taxonomy): domain Bacteria; phylum Pseudomonadota; class Gammaproteobacteria; order Burkholderiales; family Methylophilaceae; genus Methylotenera_A; species Methylotenera_A oryzisoli_B. The sequence goes on along the minus strand of CAMDTL010000001.1, from coordinate 199,750 downwards.
CTTGAATTTTTTTACCCACGCCAGTCGAGCCGGTAAACGCGATGCAATCCACATCCATGTGCAGCGCCAGCGGCGAACCAGCTTCGGTACCGAATCCTGGAATCACGTTCAGCACGCCAGCAGGTACGCCTGCTTGTAGCGCCAAATCGCCTAATTTAAGCGCAGTGAGTGGTGATTTTTCCGATGGTTTTAACACCACACTATTGCCTGCCGCCAACGCTGGCGCGATTTTCCACGCGGCCATCGCAATAGGATAATTCCACGGCACAATTGCTCCCACCACGCCCATGGGTTCACGCGTAATCATCGCTAAGGTATGCTCTGCCGTTGGTGCGATTTCATCGTACACTTTGTCTATCGCCTCAGCAAACCAGCGTATGGTATTGGCGGCGGAAGCAACGTCCACATTTAGGCTGGCGGTAATTGGTTTGCCCATGTCCAAGGTTTCTAACAGCGCCAATTCTTCACGGTTGGTGAGAATTAAATCAGCAAACTTAACCATGGTTTGCTTGCGTTCGCGCGGACTTAAACCTGCCCAACGCCTATCATTAAACGCCGCGCGTGCAGCAACAACAGCCAAATCAACATCGGCGGATTTGCAACTGGCGACATCGGTGAGTTTGCGACTATCAATCGGTGAAAAGCATTCAAATGTCGCGCCACCAGCCGCATTGACACGCTTGCCGTTAATAAAGGCGCGGCCGTCAATTTTCAGTGTTTTAGCACGTGCGTGCCAATCAATGTCAACCTTACTATCCATTGCAATTTTCCATGTAACATAAGTGGGTGAGATGGATGCAGTTCAAGGCACACGGAGCACAGATTCCGAGACAGTGCAGGGCTGTACGGCGAGCAAGCGAGTACCGCGTAACACAGAAATGTGCCATTGTAGCCACTTATGCAAGCCCTGCCATGGCGATGTACTTAATTTCTAAATACTCATCGATGCCATGGTGCGAACCTTCACGCCCCAGCCCTGATTGTTTAACGCCACCAAACGGTGCTACTTCGTTGGAAATCATGCCTGTATTCACACCCACCATGCCGTATTCAAGCGCTTCTGCCACGCGCCAAATGCGACCAATATCGCGACTGTAGAAATAAGAGGCCAAGCCGAACTCGGTACGATTTGCCAACTCTATCACTTCATCATCTGTTTTAAAGCGGAACAATGGCGCCACAGGGCCAAACGTTTCTTCGCTAAATATAAGCGAATCAGCCGTCACATCAGCCAGCACAGTTGGCTCAAAATAAGTACCGCCTAGGGCATGACGCCTGCCGCCTTGCATGAGTTTTGCACCTTTTTTAACAGCATCAGCCACGTGACCTTCAATTTTTTCAATCGCTACCGCATCTATCAGCGGTCCTTGTGTCACGCCCTCTGTAGTGCCATCACCCACTTTTAATGCGGACACTTTTGCGGCTAGTTTTGCGGCAAATGTGTCAAATACGCCATCTTGTACAAATAAACGATTTGCACACACGCAAGTCTGACCAGCATTGCGGAATTTGCTAATCATCGCGCCTTCCACAGCGGCGTCCAAATCAGCATCATCAAACACAATAAATGGCGCGTTACCGCCCAATTCCAGCGACAATTTTTTAATGCTATCGGCGCACTGGCGCATTAAAATGCGACCCACTTCGGTAGAGCCTGTGAATGAAAGTTTACTCACAATCGGGCTTGCAGTCAGCACCGCGCCTATTTCACGCGCTTTACCCGTAATCACTTGTAGCACGCCAGCTGGCACGCCAGCTTCTTCTGCCAACACCGCCAGCGCTATCGCAGATAACGGCGTTTGTTCGGCGGGTTTGATAATCATCGTACAGCCAGCAGCCAATGCTGGCGCGGCTTTTCGTGTAATCATAGCCATGGGGAAATTCCACGGCGTAATAGCGACAGTGACCCCAATCGGCTGCTTAATCACTAGCAAGCGGCGGTCGTTAGCAGGACTTGGAATCGTCTCGCCGTACACACGTTTAGCTTCCTCAGCGAACCATTCGATAAAACTAGCGCCATAACTCACTTCGCCACGCGCTTCAGCTAAGGGCTTGCCTTGTTCGGCCGTGAGAATTTGTGCTAAATCTTCAGCGTGTAATTTGACTAAATCAAACCAGCGCTTAAGAATCGCCGCGCGCGCCGCTGCTGTGAGATTTTTCCACAATTTCTGCGCAGCTTCTGCCGATTGAATGGCACGCTCGGTTTCAGCTTTGCCCATACGTGGCACTGCACCCACTACCAAGCCATTGGCAGGATTAGTGACCTGTATTATTTCACCAGAGTCGGCACCTAACCAAGCTCCCGCCAATAGGGTTTGGCTAGGTTTTAGTAAGGCAGAATGCTTTAACGCTATAGTTTGTGATGTCATTCAATGATTCTACTAATATTTCCCATTATTTGTTTTATGTTACCTGATGGCATCGCTGTAAGCCAAGGCCATTTCACGTTTGCGTTTGCGCTCCACGTGCGAGGTGTAAAAACTGGAAGCGATCACTGCAATCGTCACTACCGTAATGGTGACAGTGGCTACTGCATTAATGGTAGGGTTTAAACCCAGCCGCGCGCGTGAGAATATCACCATCGGCATGGTGTTATAACCTGGGCCAGATAAGAAAGCTGACAACACTACGTCGTCAAACGACAAGGTGAAGGTAAGCAAAAAAGCTGAAACCAGTGCAGGGACAAGCAAGGGGAAAGTGACTAGCGTAAACACTTGCCATGGCTTGCTGCCCAAATCCATGGCCGCTTCATCTAAGCGCCCATCCATCTCCTTTAAGCGCGATGTCACCACTACCGCCGCATAAGCCGTGCCTAGCAACGCATGGCCCAACAAAATGGTAAATAAACCACGCTCGGGGAATCCCAGCCAATGCTGCACAGAAACCAACATTAGCAACAGGGCCAAGCCGACGATCACCTCTGGCATCACCAATGGCATGTTGGCCATCGATGACAAAAACGTGCGACCGACAAACCGCTTATAGCGATTAAGCGCAAACGCCACAAACGTACCAAAAAACACTGACATAAGCGCCGAAACAAAGGCAATTTTCAATGACAACCAAACTGCAGAAATTAAATCGGCATCTGCTGCCAAGGCGCTATACCAGCGCAAACTAGCGTGGCTCCATACCGTTACCAACTTAGAATCGTTAAATGAATAGATCACCAGTGTGACGATTGGCAAGTATAAAAACATATAGACTGCCAGCATCCATGCCTTGCCAAAATATTTGTTTAATCCATGGCTCATGGCTAGGCTCCCGCTTTATCTGATGCCTGGTCTGATTGATATTTATTGAGTAAAGCCATCGGCACCAGTATCAGCAGTATCATCACGATAGCCACGGCAGAAGCCATCGGCCAATCATTATTGCTAAAGAATTCATCCCACAGCACACGACCTATCATGAGCGTATTTGACCCACCCAATAATTCAGGAATAACGTATTCGCCAATGGAAGGAATAAACACCAACATTGAACCTGCAATAATGCCCGCCTTAGAGAGTGGCACCGTCACCAACCAAAAAGTTTTTAGTGGGCTGGTACCTAAGTCAGCCGCCGCTTCTAAGTAACGAATATCCAGCTTAGATAAATTGGCATACAAAGGCAAAATCATAAAGGGCAAGTACGAATATACCATGCCTATGGTCAACGAAAACGGCGTATTCATCATGGCAATAGGTTCACTCATCACGCCTAAACTGATTAGCGCGTTATTAATAATGCCATTATTTACCAGCAATGTTTTCCATGCATAAATTCGCAATAAGAATGATGTCCAAAATGGCAGCATAATTAACATTAATAAGGTAGGTTGAATATGCTTGGGTGCCCTTGCCATAAAGTAAGCAAATGGGTAGCCAATCGCCAAACAAATGATGGTGGTAATCAGCGCATATTTTATGGATGAGAGATAGGTTTTAACATATAGCGCATCGCTGGCAATAAATTGATAGCTACTAAAATTAAGCGTGAGCGATGGCCAGCCCTTGCTCCAATCTACCATGTTAGAGACTGAAGCTGTCTCCATAGTAGAAAGGCTGATTTTGAGCACGATAAGCAACGGAATAGCGGCCAGTGAGATAAACCAAACATATGGCACGCCAATAATGAGCTTGCGCCCGCTGAAAAAGTTAAGAAATGTGTTTTTAGATTGAGCCATTGCACACCTCTTATTGAGTTAACACTACCATGGCCTCATTGCTCCAGTGCGCATAAGCCTTATCGCCCCAAGTCAGTCCACAGCTTAAATCGCGCGTACTGTTGATCTCTTGTGCTTTAAGTACCATGCCACTAGCAAGCTTAAGGTGGTAAGTTGTATGTGCGCCAAAATACACAATCTCGATTACTTCACCTTCAGCCCAATTGTAGTCACCTTTTGGTTTTCTTTTGGATAGCATGACTTTTTCTGGGCGCAATGCCACCCCCACCTGCATACCAGCATGCCCGCTAATACCATGCCCTACATAATGTATACACTCTAAACTACGCACCGTAACATGGTCTGGCTCATCTTCTTCAATCACACCTTCAAACATGTTCACATTGCCAATAAAATCAGCGACTTTGCGACTGTTTGGCATTTCATATACGGTGTCAGGATCACCCACTTGTAAAAAATAACCCTCACTCATCACCGCAATACGGCTAGCCATGGTCATGGCTTCTTCTTGGTCATGCGTCACCAATACACAAGTTACGCCCACTTGCTCAATAATATTGACCAACTCTAACTGCGTGGTCTCACGCAGTTTTTTATCCAATGCACCGAGTGGCTCATCAAGCAAAAGCAACTGTGGCCGCTTGGCTAAACTACGTGCCAATGCCACACGTTGTTGTTGTCCACCAGAAAGTTGATGTGGTTTACGCGGTGCAAATTTAGTTAATTGCACCAGACCAAGCATCTTCTCAACACGTTCTGCAATTTGGTCCTTTGGCATACCATCACGCTTTAAACCAAATGCAATGTTCTCCCATACGCTTAAGTGCGGAAACAAGGCATAGGATTGAAACATCATATTGATAGGACGTTGATAGGCGGGTAAATTGGTAATATCTTGCTCAGCTAAGTAAATTTTACCCTTGGTTGGCGCTTCGAACCCTGCCAACATACGCAGTAGCGTTGATTTTCCACAACCCGAGCCACCCAGCAAACCAAAAATTTCACCTTTATAAACTGTTAATGAAACATCATCTACGGCTTTAACAGTACCATCGTAAATTTTGCTTATACCTTCAATCCGAAGCAACTCTTCTTTTTCAGCCGATTTCATACCAGTTTGTGGTTTTGATGCTGTCGCCATACTATCCCCGACTTTTACCTACAGATTACATTTGATTGATTACAACAATCTTAAGATGCGTATTGATATATTGCGCATGCCACTAGGTAGCATGCGCAATTATTTTTAAACTATGCGCCTGTTTTGAATTGGGTAAAGTAACGCGTCATCACACGACGTGTTGCATTATCTACATTGCCTGGCGGAATCAATTTTTTAACATCTTCTGCCGGTAAGAAAATGGTTTTATTATTACGCACTTCTTCATCTACGAACTGCGTTGCCGCCTTGTTTGGATTAGCATAAGTCACTGCATTAGTTAGGCCAGCATGTACTTCTGGACGTAAAATGTAGTTAATAAATTTGTGTGCATTATCTACATGTTTTGCGTCAGCTGGGATCACCATGGTATCCATAAACATATAGCCGCCCATGCTAGTAATTAAGGCTTCAATATTTTGTGGGGATTTATTTTCGATGGAACGATTGCGCGCTAAGTTAAAGTCGCCCGCCCAGCCTAATGCCACGCAAACATTGCCACCCGCCAAATCATCAATTTGGCCGCCAGAAGAGAATTTTTGAATGTCAGGACGCACTTTTGCCAGCATTTCATACGCTACTTTGTAGTCATCTGCATTGTTGCTGTGCGCAGGCTTGCCTACGTATTTAAGCGCAATCGGAAATACTTCTGTTGGTGCATCTAAAAACGTAATGCCACATGATTTTAATTTCGACGTGTATTTAGGATTAAACACTAAATCCCAGGCGTTTTCTGGCATGGGCATATCGCCCAGCGCCGCTTTTACCTTATCCACATTAATACCCACTGTGGTGTAGCTCCACAACCAATCCACCATGTATGCGTTGTCTGGATCTAAGTTTGCCATTTGCGCCAAAATATCGGGATCTAAATTACCATAGTTGGTCAATTTAGATTTATCTAATTTTTGCAATAAGCCGCCATCTATTTGCAATCTCGCCCAATTTGAAGATGGCACCACGATGTCGTAACCGGTATTTTTAGCCATCAATTTCGCATGCAAAATTTCATTGCTATCAAATACGTCATAACGCACTTTAATACCTGTTTCTTTTTCAAAATTTGGAATGGTGTCTTCGGCCAAATAATCTGACCAGTTGTAGATGTTGAGCACTTTTTCTTCGTCGCCCGCTGGCGCTGCAACTGCCGTTTCGGCTGAAGTTGTAGTTTCTGCAGTCTTATCACCGCAAGCGACTAAGCCTAGCCCAGCAATGCCCAGCAGCATACCAAGCATGATATTTTTATAAGGTAAATTCATATTTTGTTACTCCTAAAAAAATGTTAATAAAACAATGACAAAATTTTACGATTTAGCGTCACTGCGCATCACAGCAATGCTATAAAACACCCATAATCTAGCTATACTTTGCACACAATCTTACATCATGTCATCAGCAATCGCCATAACATTTGTTACCACTAGCTTGCTATATGTTACAAATTTAATCCATTAAGCCTAGTTTTTGTAAATCGATTAAAGTCTCATCTAAACACAGGTGTATTAACGCCATCATCTCATCAATTTGCGCTTTTGTTGATACCAAGGGCGGCGCGATAATCATGCGGTCGCCCACGGCGCGCATAATCAAGCCGTTGGCAAAACAGTGCCCGCGGCAAATCATGCCTACGCCTGCCGCTTCGTCAAAATTAATGTGTTTTGCTTTATCTTTCATCAACACAAAACCGGCCATTAAGCCAAGGCTCTCAGCCCCACCCACCAATGAATGGTGCGCTAATTCGGCATATTTTTGTGCCAAATAGGGTCCCGTCTCGTTGAACACACGGTCAACCAATCCTTCTTTTTCTAAAATATCAATATTTGCCAACGCCACGGCACAGGCCACTGGATGCCCTGAGTAAGTATAGCCATGATTAAATTCACCGCCTTTTTCTATCAACACCTCTGCAATCCGCCTACCTATTACCACGCCGCCTAAGGGCAAGTAGCCTGATGTCACGCCTTTGGCGAAAGTCATTAAATCTGGCTTCGCACCCATTAATTGCGAGCCAAACCATTTGCCGACGCGGCCAAAACCACAAATAACTTCGTCACAAATCAGCAAAATACCATACTTATCGCAGATACGTTGAATCTCAGGCCAATAGGTTTTAGGTGGAATAATCACACCGCCCGCACCTTGCACAGGCTCACCAATAAAGGCGGCGACTTTATCTGCACCGACTTCTAAAATTTTAGTTTCTAACCATGATGCGGCGCGCAAGCCAAACGCGTCTCTATCTTCATTAGGCGCCAAACCATAGTGATAGGGTTGCTCAATGTGCACAATATCAGGAATCACGCCGCCTTGCGCATGCATGCCAGCCATGCCGCCTAAAGATCCTCCCGCCAGGGTAGAGCCATGATAAGCATTATTGCGCGAAATAATCACTTTGCGCTCTGGCTGGCCTAATGTTGCCCAATAATGGCGTACCATTTTGATATTGGTGTCGTTAGACTCTGAACCTGAACTGCTAAAAAACACATGGCTGTAATGTTCACCCGCCAGTTTTACCATGCGCTCTGCCAGCTTAACCGCAGGCACATTGGTGGTTTGAAAAAAACTATTGTAATAAGGCAATGTTTGCATTTGCTTGGAAGCCGCGTCCACTAATGCTTTGCGACCATAGCCCACATTCACGCACCATAAACCAGACATAGCATCTAATATTTTATTGCCTTCAGAATCCCAAATATAGATAGCATCCGCTTTGGTGATAATGCGCGCGCCCTTTTCCGCCAATCCCTTATGGTCGGTAAATGGGTGCATATAGTGCGCGGAATCGATGGCTTGTATATTGCTGCTGTTCAAGTCGGTCAAGGTGTTCTCAATTCTTTAATTTCTTTGGCATTTCACACATGTATCAGCGAGTGTTTTCATACGTGCATTAAAAGATGTTCGCGTTCCCACGGGCTAATCACGCGCATAAATTCATCATGCTCGGTTTCTTTTACCGCCAAATATACATCCACAAAGTTTTTGCCTAATACTTCATGCAAAGCTTTGGCCTCTTCCAACGCGCGCAAAGCTTCAGATAATCCGCGCGGCAATTGGTAATCATGCGCGTAGGCGCTGCCCGTGGTCACTTCTGTTGGCGTTAGTTTTTCTTTAATGCCCAAATAGCCGCAAGCCAATGTCGCCGCCATGGCTAAATATGGGTTTGCATCCGCACCCGCCACGCGATTTTCAATACGACGATCGGCCGAGCCAGAGATAGGCACACGGATACCCACCGTGCGATTATCGTAACCCCATTCAATGTTAATCGGCGCCGCGCCATCGCGCACGATGCGACGATACGAATTGACATAAGGCGCTAGCAGCGCCATGGCTGCTGGTAAATATTTTTGCAGCCCTGCAATATAGTGAAAAAACAATGGCGAGGCAGACCCGTCTGGCAGGCTGAAAATATTCTGGCCAGTTTTGCTGTCAAGCACGCTTTGATGAATATGCATGGCCGATCCAGGCTCATGCTGCATTGGTTTAGCCATAAATGTGGCATACATGTCGTGGCGCATGGCAGCTTCGCGCAACACACGTTTAAAAAAGAAGGATTTATCGGCTAAAATCATTGGCTCGCCGTGCAAAAAGTTGATCTCCATTTGCCCAGCGCCAAATTCGTGAATCAGCGTATCCAGCTCTAAGCCCATGCTTTCGCAATAATCGTAAATCTCTTCAAATAGCGGATCAAACTCGTTCACCGCGTCTATGCTATACAACTGGCGACTGGTTTCTCTGCGGCCACTGCGGCCGATTGGCGGCGTTAGCGGCAAATCTGGGTCAGTGTTACGTGCCAGCAAATAAAACTCCAGTTCCGGTGCCACAATCGGTGTCCAACCCAAGTTTTTGTAAAGATTAGTCACTCCACGCAACACATTACGCGGCGCAAAATCAATCGGTGAGCCATCATGATTCATACAATCCATAATCACTTGCGCGGTAGGATCCGTCGCCCAAGGCACTAACCTAAGGGTGGTTGGATCGGGCAGCAACACCATATCTTTATCGGTAAAACCCATCACCCTATCATAGCCCGCATGACCCTCTGGCGATTCACCAGTAACCGTTACGCCCAGCACCGCCTCTGGCAAGCGCATGGCGCGTTCAGTGCTAAATTTTTCACGCGGTAAAATTTTGCCACGGGCTACCCCAGTTAAATCGGGCACTAAACACTCAATTTCGGTCACGTTATTCTCGGTTAACCAACGATCCATGTCAGCAAGTTCAAAGTTTTCAAGGTTAACGCTTCTAGGCTCTGTCATTCTGCTTTCTCCAGCATGCTTGTAGTGGTATTTTGTTTAAATTTTATTGCTCTGTGATAAGCTTTTTTGTTCAATTAAAACGCATGTACTAATCGGGTGGAATTCGCCTCAGCATTCTAGCTTTGCAAGCCGCACCAAATGCCTTAAAAATCGCCAAATACTGTGGATTTTCCATCACTTTCCACTCTGGATGCCATTGTACGCCTAGTGCAAAAGCCTTGGCGCCATCAACATGCACGGCCTCCACCAAGCCATCAGGCGCATGCGCCTCTACGCTCAAACCCGCTCCCAGCCTATCTATACCTTGACCATGCAGCGAATTTACCAGCATCTGCTCATGGCCGACAATGCGCGCAAGCTGGCCATTTTCTACCAAGTTGACTGCATGACTCACCGCGTATTGCGCAGCTAGGGGTAAATCTTTGGGCTCACGATGATCGCGCTTGCCTACTTGCTCTTGCACCGCCTGATGCAAGCTACCACCAAACGCCACATTTAACTCTTGAAAACCACGACAAATCGCCAACAAGGGCACACCTGCATCAACTGCCGCGCGAACTAATTTTAATGTTAAGCCATCGCGCGCAGTATCTAATGGCAACGCAGGATTATGTATGGCTTGTCCAAAATGGGATGGATGTATATTGGAAGGCGATCCGGTAAGCAAAATTCCATCAGCGGCGGACAGCAAATCATCAATCTCAATCTCATCGCCAATAGCGGGTACTAGCAATGGCATAGCTTCTGCCGCCTGCACTACCGCCAAGATATACTTTTGCCCAACCACATGAAAAGGCTGCTCTCCAATGTGTTTAACATCAGATGGCAGTATGACGATTGGTTTTCGTTTGCTGGTTTTCATTGCTTGATTTCAACAACCCTATTCATGACCTACGCACGCACCGTGATACTACCATGCTATTTTTTGCCATCGACTGAGGGTTACAACAATTCAGTTACAAGTATACAGCCAGTATATTCCAATGCAGAAATGAGTCTGAACTATAGTCGGTTTGAATCTGAGTATTGGAGCGTTGTGCTAGAGGGTAGAACTTCCACCCTGTTTGCTTGCAACTAAATCACTTTTTTGCCGCAGCTATCAAATACTTTTCAATTTCTTTATGTGGTTGCGCGCCGAGCATGCGCTTGCCATCAGCAAAAAATAGCGTTGGCGTACTAGTCACACCAATTTTCCTAGCCAAATCAGCCACGCGCTCTAGCGGCACTTCGCAATTACCAGTTGTGCTTGGCAGTTTATTACTAAATATCCAGTCATTCCAAGCTTTCACGCGATTGCTCGCGCACCAAATAGATTTCGATTTATTCGCCGCATCTGGGTGCAACTGTTCAATAGGATACAAAAACGTATAGACAGTTACATTGTCAATATTCGACAATTCATTCTGCTCCAAACGCTTGCAAAATGGGCAATCCACATCTGAGAACACGACCAATTTTCGACTGCCGTTGCCCTTTACCACTTTAATGGCTTGGTCTAGCGGTAAACTATTAAAGTCAATTTTCGTTAATTCTTCTAAACGTTCACCTGTGATGTCTTTTTTGGTTTTAGGATCGACCAAATTACCATCTGCGATTAAAAAAGTGAGCTTTTCATCGGTATAAATAATCTGCCCGCCCATAAAAACCTCGTACAGGCCTGCAAATGGCGTTTTAACGACGCTTTCAACTTTAAATTTTGGGTACACCGCTTCAATCGCTTTTTTAAGGCTGGCTTCATCTGCGAGCGCAAACTGGCTCATCATCAATAAATAAATCACAGCTAATTTTTTTAAAATTGTGTTCATTTTCTCTTTCTATTCAGCAGCTTAACTTAAGCTGCTTGTTGTATTAATATTTTTTTGATTGCCGCTTGACTATTAAGTTGCCGCAAGCTCCAATTTGTTACTTTTTTAATCATCGTGCTATCACTTGCGAACAAATAATCTAGCCCTGTTGTTAAGGTATTCATGCTAGCAATATCCGCTTTTCTTGCACGCTCAAATTGTCGCAAAAAGGAATATTCGCCAATATCTTGCATTGTGCGCAACTTAGTCGCTAATGATGTCAATTGCATAACATCCCTAAAGCCCAAATTCACCCCTTGCCCCGCCATTGGGTGGATTTGATGCGCCGCATCGCCCACCAACACTACACGCGCCGCGATTAAAGCATTCGCTGTTTGTTGATTCAATGTAAACGATAATGTTTTGCCAATTGCCTGCAAAGTACCAAGCTCGTGCTTAGATTGTAATGCTACTTTTGCCGCCAATTCCTCGCCTGATAACCTTAACAATTCATCCGCCTTTTCAGTTGATAGCGACCACACCATCGATACATGTTTATTTGGCAAAGGCAGTAGCGCCAAAGTTGCATGTGGCGCAAACCATTGTCTTGCGATATTTTGATGATTTTTTTCCGCAAAAAAATTTACAACGATTGCTGTCTGCTGAAAATATTTTTTCTTAACCGCAATATTCGCTTGGCCTCTAACCCAAGAATTGACGCCATCTGCAGCCACAATTAATTTTGCGGAAACTTTTGTTGCGCCTTCCAAACTTAACGTAATGTCATGCTGCGTATGCTCTAAAAGCTTACATTTTGCATCAGTGATAACCGTCACACCCAACGCAATTATTTGCTGCCAAAGAGCGGCCATCAAGTTTTGATTCTCAATAATCACACCCAATTTTGGCAAGTTGGCATCTTTGCAATTCAATTCCAGTTTTTGGTCATTTTCATTCCACAAACGCATCGCGTCTATAGCATTCACACGGCCTGTATCCACGCCAGGCCACGCTTCTAGCGCTTTCAGCCAATCTTCTGTAGCAGTCGTGAGTGCATAAATGCGCGCATCCCAGGCTGCTGATTTTTTGAGAGCTGGCAATGCTATTTTCGCAGGATTGGAATCCACCAACACTGCTGTTTTGCCCTGTTTTGCAAACGCAATCGCCGCCGCAAGCCCCACCAAACCAGCGCCTACCACAATAATATCGGCATCAAGCTTTTGATTTATTTTTTGACTAGCGTCGTGCGTCATTTACCAAAACTCATTTTGTTTACCAAAAAACTTTTAGCTGGCTTGAATAGCTCCAAGGCCCCAAGACCAGCACCTCTTATGGTTTGCAAACCAATCAAATCATTAGAAAAAGTATTCACCAATAAATCGGTAAATAAGATGCCGCCACGGGTATCGCGTTGTCGCTGCATACTATATCTCTCTAGCATTGGTGCGGCTCCCATGGCAGAAATTGGCGTGTTTATAATGATATCCGCCAAGGTGCAAGCGTCACGCAGCCCCACATTAAAGCCTTGCCCAGCGACTGGGTGCATGGTTTGTGCAGCATTACCAATCACTGCAAGATGTGGCGCAGTAGAAGGCTTAAGTGTACTTAATTTAAGCGGAAAACACAGGCGCTTTTCAACACTCAAAAACTTGCCCACACGATCGCCAAACGCTTCGTGTAACTGCGATAAAAAACCAAAATCATCCATGCCAGCAACCTTATGGATATTGGCTTGCAAGCCAGTCCATACAAGGGAGAAGTCATGCGAATTTTTATCTTGCCCATTCGGCAACAGCGCCATTGGCCCTTGCGGTGTAAAGCGCTCGTAGGCAATATTATTGTGTGGCAACTCGGCACGCACTTTACTCACCAGCGCGTCGTGGCCGTATTCCTTGGTTTCACGCTGAATACCTGCTATTTCGCCCAAATTTTTGCCGCCATCGGCAACTACCATTAACGCGCTTGTAAGCGTTTTTGATTCGCCAAATTGATTGAAAGCCACTTGCGCAAAAACCTCACCAGACTTGATTTCTGTGGCTTCTGCTGCATAGCGAATATTATTTAGCTCTAGTGCATTATCTAGCGCCTCAGTCAGCGCGCCATATGGCAGCACATAACCTAGCGCGGGTTGATTATGTTCAGAAGCTTTGAGTTTGGTGCGACCAAGCCCGCCGCGTTGCGAAATATGAATGGTGTTAATCGCGGTGGCTTTTGCTTGCACCGCATCCCAAACACCAAGTTTTTCGAGGATTAATCTGCTGCCGTATGAAAGCGCCAGCGCGCGCGTATCTTGGTGCGAAGCGCTTTTTGCGCGTGCTTCCAGCATGGTGAAAGCGACATTCTGTTGCTGCAATGCCAAAGCCAACACCGAGCCCACAGGCCCGCCACCCACGACAACAATTAGCTCACGCATTTTTCATTAAGGCTTCAATATCCGCCACGCTTTTCAGCGCGTTTTTGGTGAGCACTTCATTGCCCGTGTTGGTGATCAGCACGTCATCCTCTATGCGGATGCCAATATTCCAAAAATATTCTGGCACATTATCGGCTGGGCGCACGTAGCAGCCTGGCTCAACGGTCAGCGTATTGCCCGCTTCCAATGTCGCCCAATTGCCCGCTTTATTTTTATAGTCGCCAGCATCATGTACATCCAAGCCCAGCCAATGGCCAGTGCGATGCATGTAAAACTGGCGATAATCGCCATTATCCAGCACTTTATCTTTGCTGCCTTTGCACAATTTAAAATCGATAAAGCCTTGCGCCAGCACATCCAGCGCAGCTTCGTGCGGTGCGTTCCAATGATTGCCTGGCTTAGCCGCATGAATTGCCGCCAATTGCGCAGTCAACACCAGCTCGTATAAATCGACCTGCGGCGCACTAAATTTTCCATTCACAGGAAAAGTGCGCGTGATATCCGACGCATAACCATCTAACTCGCAACCCGCGTCGATTAACAACAAGTCACCATCATGCAAACTACAATTATTGGCGTTGTAATGCAATGTGCAAGCATTGGCACCACCTGCGACGATGCTGGTGTAGGCGGGCGACTGCGCACCACTACGATAAAATTCGTGTAAAAACTCTGCCTCAACCTCATATTCGTGCATATTCGGCCTGGTAAACTGCATAGCACGATTATGCGCACGCGCCGCAATATTGGCCGATCGGCGCATTAAATCTTGCTCATAAAGCGATTTCACCAAGCGTTGCATATCAATTAATTGGCGTATATCTTGAATAGATGCTGGCGCAGAAACTCCTGTGCGGACTAAATCTTTCACTTTATTCAGCCAGCCAGTTACGCGCGCATCCCAATGGCTATCCGCCCCCAAGCTATAAAACAAATGTGCTTGATTACCCAAAAAGTTAGGCACAAGCTCGTCTAGCTGATTGATACTATAGGCTTCATCAAAACCAAACTGCTCTTTTGCGCCATCTGGCCCGTAACGAAAGCCGTCCCAAATTTCGCGCTCCATGTCTTTATCACGACAAAAAAGAATGGATTTTGGATGCTCACCTGCAATTAACATCAGCACAGACTCTGGTTCTTTAAAGCCAGTTAAATAATAAAAATAGCTGTCGAAACGGTATGAATAATGCGAATCGCGATTGCGGATCAATTCAGGTGAAGTTGGGATAATAGCAACGCCCTCGCCCATCTTTTTTAAAAGCTGGCTGCGACGTTGCTGAGACTCTTTTAAGTTAAGCATGTTATTTTTTAAGTAATTTATCTAAATCATTCAATCGCTCTGGTGTACCAATATCGTGCCAAATACCTTGATAATACTGGGCGGTAGCGTAGTGATTGTCAATGGCTTTACGCAATAATGGCGCTAATTTTGCGGTTTCTCCTTTGATAATATGCGCAAATAGACTTGGGTGATACACACCAACACCTGAAAATGTGAGCATCTGCTTGCCTGTGTGCGTTAAGTTTCCATCTTGTATTGCAAAATCGCCATCCAGATGTTGTGGCGGATTGTCGATTAGCACTAAATGAGCAAGGCTAGCAGGCGCATGAATACTTGTCTGCAGGCTGATGCCTTTGAAGTCGAAATCGGTATAAATATCCCCGTTGACCACCAAAAACGGCTCTTCGCCCAACCAGTCTAACGCGTTGGCAATACCGCCTGCGGTTTCCAGCGCGACTTTCTCAGGTGAGTATTGAATGGCCACTCCCCACGCCGCGCCGTTCCCCAAAGTGGCTTCAATTTGCGCACCTAAATGCGCATAGTTAATGACGATTTCTGTAAAACCTGCTTTGGCCAATCTTTCTAAATGCCAAGCAATGAGCGGCTTGCCGCCAACTTTGAGTAACGGTTTTGGCGTATGGTCGGTTAAAGGCCGCATACGCTCCCCACGCCCAGCCGCTAATATCATTGCCTTCATAAACTATTTTTATGGGCGGTCCGCTGCGTTGCGTGCTCGCTCACTCCTTGCCTATAAACATCATATGTCTTCGTCATTCGCTCCGCGGCGCCTCGCGCCTCGCCCATAAAAATAGTTCCCGTGAAATTAGCATGTAATCTAAACCACATATTTCGG
Organism: Methylotenera oryzisoli; assembly: GCA_945907735.1. GTDB lineage: Bacteria > Pseudomonadota > Gammaproteobacteria > Burkholderiales > Methylophilaceae > Methylotenera_A > Methylotenera_A oryzisoli_B. Next base: position 183,829 of record CAMDTL010000001.1, on the reverse strand, counting down.
TCGCGGCACACGCCCTTCCAACGCATCTAACAAACGTAGCATCGGTCGCAGCTCGACATAACGCTCGCACACTTTGCGCAGATAATGCAACACCAGCGGCATGTCTTGTAAGTAGCCATCTTTACCGTCGCGATGATAAAGTCGCGCAAAAATACCTAAAACTTTGATATGCCGCTGCGCGCCCATCCATTCAAAATCGCGATAAAACTCGCTAAAATCGGCTGGCACGGGCAAGCCCGCTTTTTTGGCGGGCTGCCAATAGCGCACTGCCCAATCGATGACTTGCTCTTCGTCCCACTGAATATAGGCATCTTTCAGCAACGAGACCAAATCGTAAGTAATGGCGCCATAAACTGCATCTTGAAAATCCAGCACGCCCGGGTTATTTTGTTTAGTCACCATTAAGTTACGCGAATGATAATCGCGATGCACGTAAACTTGAGCTTGCGACAAAATGTTTTTATTGAGCAAATCGAAGGTATTTTTTAAAACCATTTGTTGCTCGGCATTGAGTTCAAATTTTAACTGTGTTGCCACATACCAATCGGGGAAAAGTTGCAATTCTCTAGTTAATAAAGCTTCGTCATAATTAGCCAAAATATTGGGTTTGCTGGCTAATTGCAGTTTAATTAACGCATCCGTAGCGCTTAAATACAAACTCGGCGCGCTTTCAACATTGAGCGCACTTAAATAAGTATCGTTACCCAAATCACTTAACAGCAAAAAACCATTACTTAAATCTTGCGCCAACACTGCAGGCACATGCAAACCCGCATCTCGCATTAGTTTAGCGACTTTTACAAACGGCGCGCACTCCTCTTGCAATGGTGGCGCATCCATCGCAATCAAGGTTTGGCTATCTAAATATTTCCGGCTTAAATGCACCCGAAAATAGCGCCTAAAACTGGCATCGGCCGAGGCGGTGGTGAGCGTAAATTCTTGCCCATCGAGGTTATTTTTTAGCCACGCTGCTAATTGGTCTTTTCTATCCACGGCAAGCCTTTATAATATTGGTTTCAAGCACTATTTTTTGCTTGATTCAAACAAGCATATATGCGATTTTATCATTCATGCGTAAAATAGATAACTTAAACCATTTTTTGCTCACTTAAAAATTCTCATTGCACTGCAACCGCTCAAATATTAATCATGCAAAGTGTTTCTTTGCCAGCCTTGCCACACTCTTGTTGCTTAGCTTTGGCGCAATCGCGTCTGCAGAAACGCTTACGACTGAACTATCGCAAGTTCCTGAAACCATTCAACCCGAGGCGCTAGCTGGTGCCATTGAAATTGAAGGCGATAAACTGGATTTATACCTTGATCGCAAAATGCGCGCCACTGGCAATGCAGTGATTAGCAAAGGTGACCAAAAAATTTATGGCGACAATATTGAGTATGACGTACAAAATGATGAGTTAAAGGTAAATGGTAATGCACACATTGATTTAGGTGATAGCGAATTACGCGGTCCTGCACTTAAAATGCGCTTAAGCGAAAACATAGGTGAAATGCGTGATGCTTCGATTACATTAAATAAAAGAGTGGGCAGCAACTCACCGCACCAGCCCGCACCAAGCAATAACCCGAGCGTCTACACACAATCAAAATTGTTAAACGCACAAACCAGCCTCACCGATAATCCACGATGGTATCAAGACAATTATCGCGAGCCCCCCACTCCCATTGGACAAGCCTCTATCGACCCTAAATTTGATTCTTCACGCGGCGATGCCAAAGCAATATTATTTGAAGGCCAAGATAAAAAACGTTTAAAAGATGCGCGCTATACCACTTGCGAAGCTGGGGTAGATGATTGGTATATCAAAGCCCGCGAAATTGAATTAGATGACTATACCCAATCTGGCACCGCCAAAAATGCTTATGTAGAATTTAAAGGTGTACCTTTAATATATACCCCGTGGTTGAGCTTTTCATTTAATAATGAACGCAAATCTGGCCTGCTCGCGCCTACGGTGGGCACCACCAGCCGCAGTGGTTTCGAAACCTTAGTTCCTTATTACATTAACATCGCACCAGATATGGACGCCACTGTAGGGATACGTTATCTGAGCAAGCGCGGAGCGCAATTGCAAGGTGAATTTAGATATTTGAGTGAAAATTATTCAGGCATGGATAGTGTTGAGTATTTAAACAACGATGATTTAAATGGCAAACAACGCTACTATGCCAACATCAGCCACCATCATAATCTTGGGGCTGGCTGGTCCGCAGGCTATAACATCGAGAAAGTATCTGACGATCAATATTTCTCTGAATTATCCACACGCATTACCAGCACCAGCCGCGTTAATTTGCCGCAAGAAGGCCGTGTAGATTATGTGGGTGATGTCTGGCGTTTTAATGGATTGATGCAAAAATATCAAACGCTCGATGCTACCAATTTTACTTATGAGCGCTTACCACAGTTAACACTCACCGCAGATAAAGAATGGAATTACTTTGATACTGGGCTTTATAGCGAATGGGCATATTTTGACCGCAACAAAGACGCACCACTGGCTGCTACTGGCAGCCGATTAACCGTCCATCCAAGCATGAGCGTGCCTTTTACACAAACTTACGGGTTTATCACACCTAAGTTTGGCATACATAGCACGAGCTACCGCCTCAATGACAATAACTTTAACGTTGGCGGATCAACCATCAGCAATAATTCAGCTCACCGTACATTGCCTATTCTTAGTCTTGATAGCGGTTTGTATTTTGAACGTGAGATGAATATCGTTAAAAATAGTTACACCCAAACCATCGAGCCGCGCCTGTTTTATGTGTATATCCCTGACAGAAATCAAGATCGTTTACCAGTGTTTGACTCTGCTCTCGCTGACTTAAACCTCGCTACATTATTCACTGAGAACCAATTTACTGGTAATGATCGCATCAATAACGCCAATCAGCTTAGCTTAGCAGTCACAACGCGCATGATTGATAAAAAAACAGGTGCAGAACGTATGGCTGCCACCATCGGCCAACGTTATTATTTTGCAGATCAAAAAGCACTTTTGCCAGGCGCATTAGCCTCAAAGGACAATTCTTCTGACATTATTGCAGCCATGACAGCACGACTTTCTAACAAATGGAATTTAGACGCATTTTGGCAATACAACACGGATGATAGCGGCATGGTGCGCAGCAATTTATTGGCGCGCTATAATCCTGAGCCAGGCAAACTCATGAATGTGGGTTATCGTTATACGCAACAATTCTTAGAGCAAATCAACCTTTCAGGGCAATGGCCGCTAAGCCGCGGCTGGTATGGCGTGGGACGTTTTAATTATTCAATTAAAGAGAAAACATTAATTGAAAGCTTGGCAGGTTTAGAATACGATGCTGGTTGCTGGCAAGCACGCGCCGTTGTTCAACGCGTAGAGACCGCAACTGCTGACGCAAACTATGGTCTATTCTTTCAACTAGAACTTGGTGGCTTAGCTTCAATCGGCTCAAATCCACTTAATTTGCTCAGACGTGATATTCCAGGTTATCTAAGCTCTAGTGAAATCCCTAACATTTACAGACAACAGAATTACAACCGATGAAACTATTAAATCTATTTAAGATATTGATTTTAATCATATATTTTACTTCAACTTTGGCAGTCTCTGCAGAAGGTGTTGCAAAAAAAACCAATGAAATCGTCAAGATGGACCGCATCATTGCGATTGTTGATCAAAGCGTGATTACCGAGCAGGAACTTTCAGATAGACTGCACACGGTTAGCGCGCAATTAGAAAAGCAAGGCGCGGAGTTACCGCCGCAAAATGTGCTTGAAAAACAAATTTTAGAACGCCTTATTTCGGATAGCTTGCAGCTGCAGCTGGCCGCGCAAAAAGGCTTAAAGGTGGATGATACACAGCTTGATAAAACCGTAGAACGCATTGCCGAACAGAATAAATTAAATCTAGATGAGTTTAAGACCTTGCTTAAAAAAGATGGCATTAGCTTGCGTAAATTCCGTGAGGATATTCGCAACGAAATTACCATTGCAAGGCTACGCGAGCGTGAAGTGGATAATAAACTTAATGTGTCTGAAGGCGAAATAGACAACTACTTAACCACGCAAGCGAACCGTGGCGAGGAAAATGATGAATTTGAAATTTCGTATATTTTAATTCGCACGCCAGAAGATGCTAGCCCAGAAGACTTGCAGAAAGCCAAAACTAAAACGCAAGAAGCACTAAGCCAATTAACCAGTGGCACCAGCTTTGCACAAGTATCGGCAAGCTTTTCAGACGCGCCTAACGCACTTGAAGGGGGCAACATGGGCTGGAGAAGTGGCTCACAATTACCTGCACTTTTTTTACAAGCGCTAAAAGAATTACAAACGGGTGAAGTAGCGAAACCCGTTCGCAGTCCTAACGGTTTTCACATTTTAAAACTCACCAACCGTCGCGGCGGTACTGCTGCGTTAATGATTGGCCAAACCCACACACGCCACATTTTGATTAAACTGTCTGAAGTGGTGTCAGAAAAAGATGCAAAACGCAAAATGGATGGTATTAAAGAACGCATCGATAATGGTACTAAATTTGAAGAAATGGCGCGTCAATACTCCGAGGATGGCAGCGCCAACAACGGTGGCGATTTAGGCTGGGTGAACCCTGGTGACACCGTGCCACCGTTTGAGAAAGCCATGAACGGCTTAGGTTTAGGTGAAATAAGCGAACCCGTACTGTCACCTTTTGGCTGGCATATTATTCAAGTGCTAGAGCGCCGCCAGCAAGACATGACTAAAGAAGCGTCTCGCCTTAAAGCGCGCCAAGAAATTCGTGCGCGTAAGGCAGAAGAGGCTTATCAAGATTGGATTCGCGAGCTGCGCGACCGCGCGTTTGTTGAGCTGCGACTTGAAGATAAGTTTTAAGCTAAAGCGTTTATTTTTCTGCCGTGATTCCACGTATCGTCATCACCTCTGGAGAGCCTGCTGGTATTGGGCCTGACCTCTGCGCAATGTTAGCGCGAATGAAGTCTGCCGCAGAAATTACCATCATTGGCGATAAAGAAGCGCTGCAAGCGCGTGCCACTGAACTCCATCATTCCAGTGCGGGCTTGCAGACCAATATCCATACGGATTTTCAACCATATTCCACAACATCTGCGAACGGTAAAAATAATATCAATTTATTGCATATTGCCGCGCCCGCCAAAGTACAAGCTGGCAAGCTGGATTTAGCCAACAGCGAATATGTACTACGCATGTTGCAACGCGCGACGGAAGGCTGTACTCGAGGCGAGTTTGATGCGATGGTAACCGCGCCCGTGCACAAAGGCATCATCAACGAGGCTGGCATTCCGTTTAGCGGTCACACCGAGTATTTGGCTGAACTCACCCACACACCGCAAGTGGTGATGATGTTGGTAGGCGGCGGTTTAAGGGTTGCGCTGGCCACCACGCACTTAGCGCTTAAAGATGTGCCAAGCGCGATTACCCGTGTAAATCTTGAAACCACTCTGCGAATTTTGCACAAAGATTTAATACAAAAATTCGGTCTGCAAAACCCGCGAATATTAGTCTGTGGGCTTAACCCACATGCAGGCGAAGATGGCTATTTGGGTCGCGAAGAAATTGATGTTATCAATCCAGTGCTCAGTAAATTACGCGCTGAAGGCATGGCGCTTATAGGCGCACTGCCAGCGGACACGCTGTTCACCACAAAGTATCTGGATAACGCCGATTGCGTATTGGCGATGTACCACGACCAAGGCTTGCCAGTGCTGAAACATGCCAGCTTCGGGCAAGGTGTCAATGTCACGCTCGGGTTACCGATTATTCGTACCTCGGTCGATCACGGCACCGCGCTGGATTTAGCGGGCACAGGCAAAGCCGATGCTGGCAGTCTGCACACCGCGATTGAATTGGCGATTGAATTAGCCAATAAAAGACTTAAGCAAACAGCAGCATGAAGCATGTTGCAAAAAAAAGATTTGGGCAAAACTTCCTCACCGACCAAGACATTATTTCTAGTTTAATCGATGCAATTAATCCAAAAACTGAACAGGTTATCGTCGAAATTGGCCCTGGTTTAGGTGCGCTCACTAGGCCATTGTTAAAAAAAATCAATCATTTACACGTGGTAGAGATTGATCGTGACATTGTGAGTTGGATGCAAAACGAATATAAAAAAAGCACTATCACCATTCACAATATTGACGCGCTGAAGTTTGAATTCTCCACTTTAGGAAAAAATATTCGCGTGGTGGGCAACCTACCCTATAACATTTCTACGCCGATTTTATTTCACCTACTAGAAAATCTTGCAAGCATAGAAGACATGCATTTTATGTTGCAAAAAGAAGTGGTAGAACGCATGGTAGCAATGCCCTCAACCCCAGCATACGGGCGACTTTCAGTCATGCTGCAATACCATTTAGCGATGGAATATTTAATTACTGTGCCGCCCGAAGCGTTTGAGCCAGCGCCAAAAGTAGAATCGGCTTTTGTGCGCTGCGTGCCGCATGCTGCTTTGCCATACCCTGCAAAAAATGTGCAGCATTTTGCCAAAATCGTCATGGCGGCTTTTGGCCAGCGCCGCAAAACGTTGCGCAACACACTCAAAGGTTTGCTGGATGACGCGGAATTTATCGCGCTCAACATCAACCCGCAATTGCGCGCTGAAAATTTAAGCCTAGCGCAATTTGTCTCCATCAGCAATTATCTAGTTTGATATAATCTCACTCATTTATTAACCACTTCGTTCGAGAACAATCCAATGCGAATCATCTTACTTGGCGCACCTGGCGCTGGCAAAGGCACACAAGCCACTTTTATTAAAGAAAAGTTTAACATTCCGCAAATTTCTACTGGCGATATGTTACGTGCGGCAGTCAAAGCTGGCACCCCGTTAGGTTTAGAAGCCAAAGGCCACATGGATAGCGGCGGTTTGGTGCCTGATGCCGTGATTATTGGGCTGGTGAGCGAACGCATTAAAGAAGCTGATTGTGCAAACGGCTTTTTGTTTGATGGCTTCCCGCGCACCATTCCGCAGGCAGACGCCATGAAAGCCGCAGGTGTGATGATTGATTACGTGGTGGAAATTGACGTGCCCGATGGCGCGATTGTTGAGCGCATGAGCGGTCGCCGTAGCCATCCAGCAAGTGGTCGTACCTATCACGTAAAATTCAACCCGCCAAAAGTGGCTGGTAAAGATGATGTTACTGGCGAAGACTTGGTGCAACGCCCAGACGATGCCGAAGAAACGGTGAAAACGCGCTTAGCTGTGTACCACAACCAAACTAAGCCATTGGTGGATTACTATGTGACTTGGTCTAAAAATGGCCTCGCAGGCGCCCCAAAACATGTAAAAGTAAATGGTTTAGGTAACATGGAAGCAATTAAAAACAATATTTTCAGCCAACTTAAATAAGAATTAAAACACATGCAACAGCAATATCCTTTCAAAGAAATAGAACAACAAGCACAACAATATTGGGAAGCCAATCAAACATTTGCCGCCTCTGAAGACTCGACAAAACCCAAATACTACTGTTTGTCTATGTTTCCCTACCCAAGTGGCCGTTTACATATGGGTCATGTGCGCAACTATACGATAGGCGATGTACTCAGCCGTTTTCATCAAATGAAAGGCTTTAACGTAATGCAGCCGATGGGCTGGGATGCGTTTGGCTTGCCTGCTGAAAATGCAGCGATTAAAAACAATACCGCGCCTGCTAAATGGACCTATGAAAATATAGAGCACATGAAAACTCAGCTTAAACAATTGGGTTTAGGCGTGGATTGGAAGCGCGAGATTGCGACTTGCAAGCCAGAATATTACAAATGGGAGCAATGGCTATTTACTGAGTTATTCAAAAAAGGCCTGATTTACAAAAAGACTTCAACCGTGAACTGGGATCCGGTCGATGGTACTGTGCTTGCCAATGAGCAAGTGATTGACGGCCGTGGCTGGCGTAGCGGCGCGCTGGTAGAAAAGCGCGATATTCCGCAGTATTTCATGAAGATTACGGCTTATGCTGAAGAGTTGCTGAACGACTTAGATAAATTGGATGGCTGGCCAGAGCAAGTGAAAACCATGCAACGTAACTGGATAGGCAAAAGCTACGGTTGCGAAGTAGAGTTCCCTATCGTTGATCAAGCAGGCAACTTAAAAGTTTACACTACTCGCCCAGACACTTTGATGGGCGCAACTTACGTAGCTGTAGCGGCTGAACATGCGCTGGCAACTTTAGCTGCACAAAATAACGCTGCACTTGCTGACTTTGTCGCCGAATGTAAACGCGGTAGCGTTGCAGAAGCTGATGTAGCGACAGCCGAGAAAAAAGGTATGGTAACCGGTTTGTTTGTCACGCATCCTCTCAATGGTGAGCAGTTACCAGTATGGGTCGCTAACTATGTATTGGCGAGTTACGGCGAAGGCGCTGTTATGGCCGTGCCAGCGCATGATGAGCGCGATTTTGAGTTTGCAAAGAAATATAACTTACCAATTAAAGCCGTTATTAAACATGCAGACAATGATGTTTTACCAATGATAGAACACGGCGTGTTGTTTGACTCTGCAGACTTTAATGGTTTGAATTTCGAGCAATCTTCAGATGCGATTTCATCTGCATTAAGCGCAAAAAGTTTAGGCAAAAAGCGTACTCAATATCGCCTGCGCGACTGGGGAGTTTCTCGCCAGCGCTATTGGGGCTGTCCAATTCCAATTATCCACTGTGCAAAATGTGGTGAAGTGCCTGTGCCTGCAGAACAACTCCCGGTAGTGTTACCAGAGGACGTGAAGATGGATGGTGTCGGCTCTCCGATTAAAAAAGATGCTAGATTTTACGAAACCACCTGCCCTACCTGCAACGGCAAAGCGACACGCGAAACCGACACGCTGGACACGTTTTTTGAGTCAAGCTGGTATTTTGCGCGCTATGCAAGCTTTGATTGCGACACGGCAATGGTCGATGAACGCGCTAATTACTGGTTGCCAGTTGACCAATATGTAGGCGGCATTGAACATGCCATTTTGCATCTGCTCTATGCACGCTTTTTCAACAAACTGATGCGCGACGTTGGTTTGATTAAAAATGACGAGCCGTTTACTAACCTGCTCACGCAAGGCATGGTGTTAAAAGATGGCTCTAAGATGAGTAAATCCAAAGGCAACACGGTAGACCCGCAAGCGCTTATCGACACCTACGGTGCTGATACCGCGCGCCTGTTTATGATGTTCGCCGCGCCACCAGACCAAAGCCTAGAATGGGCAGATAGCGGCGTGGAAGGCGCGAGCCGCTTTTTAAAACGCCTGTGGAAAGCTTGTTATGAGCATGTGGAATTAGGCCAAATCGCAGCGTACGAATCCGGCGAATTAACCCCCGAACTCAAAAACTTGCGTTTGCAATTGCACCAAACTATCGAAAAAGTGGGCGACGATTATGGTCGTCGCCATAGCTTTAACACGGCGATTTCTAGCGTAATGGAGCTGATGAACGCTTTGGCAAAGATCGAATCGACTGACGAAACAACTCGTAGCACGCGCCAAGAAGTGTTGCAAAACGTCGCACTGTTGTTATCGCCTATCGTGCCGCATATTTGCCAAGCCTTATGGCAAGCACTATGTCCTGCAAGCCATATTCTATGCGCATCATGGCCTGTCTCTGACAAGACCGCCATGGTGCAAGACACGATAGAATATGTGGTGCAAGTGAACGGAAAATTGCGCGGCAACCTCACTGTTTCGCGCGAAGCTGACAAAGCAACGATTGAAAAATTAACGCTTGATCAAGTTTATGTGACGAAGTTCTTAACAGATGGCACAAGTGTGCGTAAAATCATTGTTGTGCCAAACAAATTGGTGAATGTTGTCATTGGATAAAACTTGAAACTCACATTACGCAACTTTGTTTTTACAATAATGCTAGCCAGCTTAGTTGGCTGCGGCTTTCATTTGCGCGGCGCGGCTGACGTTTCATTCAACAGCATATTCATTCAAGGCAGCACGCTGGTGATTTCTAAAAATCTCAAAAAATCGCTCACCACCAACGGCGTTAAAGTGCTGCCTAGTGCAGAAAATGCCGAACTATTGCTAGAAATGGTAGGCGAAGAAAGCGAAAAGCGCATTTTATCTTTAGCCGGCGCAGGTACGGTAAGTGAATTTGAACTGTATTATCGCGTGCATTACCGCACTAAGCTAGCGGGTGCCGCGCTATGGGGTCAAGTGCAAACGGTGGAAGCACGACGCGACTTTACTTACAGTGATGCCAATTTACTGGCGAAACAAGGCGAAGAAAAACGCTTAAATGAGAACATGCAACAAGACGTAATAAGCGGTTTGATGCGTAGATTATCAGCTTTGAAAAAATAGTAAGCAAGAATAGCCGCAACTCAACCATGCGTTTAGATTCGAACCAGCTTAAACAACATCTTACGCAAACTTTATCGCCGCTTTATGTATTGCTTGGGGACGAGCCGCTGGCGCAAAGCGAATGTCTGGATGCCATACGCCATGCGGCGCGCAAGGCAGGTACAGACGAGCGAACAAGTTTTACTGTCGAGCGAAATTTTAATTGGCAGCAAATTCAACAGTTTTCGCAAGCGCTATCCCTTTTTTCTTCCAAACGCATTCTCGAAATTCATATTCCCAACGGAAAACCTGGCATGGATGGCGCTAGGGCGCTCAGCGAATTAGCCGCAAATTTAATCCCAGATACCACCATTATCATCGTCTTGCCAAGCTTGGAACGCGAAGCGAAAAATAGTGCTTGGTTTGGCAACTTACAAAGTGTCAGCACCTTAATTGAATTAAAAGAAATTGCTCCAAATCAGCTATCGCAATGGCTGGCAGCACGATTCAAGGCACAAAACCAAAGTACCGATGCTACAACGCTAGCGTTTATTGCGCACCAAGTAGAAGGTAATTTATTAGCAGCGCATCAGGAAGTGCAGAAACTTGGCTTACTCTACCCCGCAGGTGAAATCAGCGCAGAAGCAGTGCGCGAATCAGTGCTCAACGTTTCGCGCTACGACGCGTTTCAGCTTGGCGAGGCTGCATTGGCGGGCGATGCAGCGCGCACTTCGCGCATTCTACAAGGCTTGCAGGATGAAGGCGAAAACGCCGTCGCGGTGATGAATCCACTCATATGGGTGTTGCGACCTTTGGTGCGCATCAAGCAAGCCGAAGCACGCGGCGAAAACGTGACGAACGCCATGATCAATGCGCGCATTTATGGCGATAGGCAAAATCTCGTCAAGCGCGCACTCGGCCGATTAAGCTTGCGCCAACTTGAGGCCGCCTTACAGAAACTCTGCGACATCGACAGAACCGCCAAAGGCGTGCTGCAAGGCGATGCTTGGCTGGAGTTGTCTCGTCTTTGTTTTGGTTTAGCCAAAGTGAGCGGCCGTTAATAGCTCATTATAAAAACAAGTATAATGTCTTAATATGGATAATAAAATCGTGGATATTAAAAACTACATGCAATCAGTGGGCGAAGCCGCGCGTAACGCCTCGCGCGCCATGGCGGCTACCGACACCAACAGCAAAAATCAAGCGTTATTGCATATTGCAGCCGCTATTTTGCGCGAAAAAACTGTGCTTTTAAGTGCCAATCAGCAAGATTGTGACGCGGCCAAAGCCAACGGCTTAGATGAAGCAATGTTGGATCGTTTAACGCTCACCGAAAAATCTATCGACGCGATGGCCGAAGGTTTACAACAAATTGCCGCCCTGCCAGACCCAATCGGCGAAATGTTTAACTTTAAATATCGCCCAAGCGGCATACAGGTTGGGCAGATGCGCGTACCTTTGGGCGTCATCGGCATTATTTACGAAGCACGCCCAAACGTGACAATTGACGCGGCCGGACTGTGCATAAAATCTGGCAACGCAGCTATTTTGCGTGGTGGCTCTGAGGCGATTCATTGCAATCAGGCACTGGCAAAACTGGTGCACGAAGGTTTAGAAAAAGCAGGCTTGCCTAAATCTGCTGTGCAAGTGGTTGAAACAACCGACCGCGCCGCAGTGGGCGAGCTGATTACCATGCAGCAATATGTGGATGTGATTGTGCCACGTGGCGGCAAAGGCTTAATTGAGCGCATTAGTCACGATGCGCGCATTCCTGTGATTAAGCATTTGGATGGCAATTGCCACGTGTATGTGGATGACGATGCCAACTTAACCAAGGCACTCGCCATTTTAGAAAATAGCAAAACTCAACGTTTAGGTACGTGTAATACCGCAGAATCATTGCTAGTGGCGCGCGCCGTCGCCAAGAGCATGCTACCAGCAATGGCGTTAATGTTAGCTTCCAGCGGTATCGAAATACGCGGTTGTGCGGAAACTTGTGCTTTAATAAAATCCGCAAAACCAGCCACTGAAGATGATTTCTACACCGAGTATTTGGCCGCGATTATCTCGTGCAAAGTGGTAAGCGGCGTAGATGAAGCGATTGCACACATCAACCAATATTCATCGCAACATACCGAAAGCATCGTCACCGAAAACTACACGTCGGCGCGAAAATTTTTGCGCGAAGTGGATTCCAGTAGCGTCATGGTAAATGCTTCCACTAGGTTCGCCGATGGCTTTGAATATGGCTTGGGCGCTGAAATCGGCATTTCTACTGACAAACTGCACGCGCGCGGCCCTGTCGGCTTAGAAGGTCTCACTTCGCTCAAATATATCGTGCTGGGCGATGGGCATACTCGCGCCTAATTAGCCAATATGCAACTTGTTGGGCTATTAGGCGGCACCTTCAACCCCATTCACTACGGCCATTTACGCATGGCGCAAGAGCTGGCGGATGCGCTAAATTTAAGTGCAGTACGCTTTATTCCTGCCGCAAATCCGCCACACAAACCTGCGCCTGAAGTTTCGGCTGGACATCGCGCCGCCATAGTGGAGTTGGCCATTTGCAATAACCCGTTATTTAAATTGGATACGTGCGAATTGACGCGCACCGGCGCTTCTTATACGTTCGACACGCTGGTTTCTTTGCGAAAAGAATTAGGCGAAAATGTTGCACTTTGTTGGATGATGGGCAGCGATGCGTTTGTAAAACTCAATACTTGGCACCGCTGGCGCGAGCTCCTCAACCACTGCCACATTGTTTTGGTGCAACGACCAGTTGCTGAAAACCAACCTAAGTTATCTGATGAACTTACAACATTTTTGCAGGATCATTACACCGAAAATATGGATGATTTATCTGAAAAGTCAGCTGGTTACATTCACATGCAAGCCATTCCGCCGTTGGATATTTCTGCAACGAAAATCCGGGAACAGCTCAAAGCAAGCCGCAGCCCGCGCTATTTACTGCCTGACAATGTGCTTGAATATATAGCGACTCACAAACTATATACATAGTTCGCTAGGCAATCCATGCGCAATTTTTGCGTTATTGTTGCGATATTTTCATCGCAAAAAGCCATGTCAGGCGCGATTTTATTGGCAACCCAACCATGCAAGATTAATTTTCGCGCTTGAATCGCTTCCAGCGTAAGCAAACTGTGGTTGATGCAACCGAGCTTCATGCCGACCACCAAAATAATCGGAATATTTAGCGCAGCTGCCAAATCGGCTACACTTTGTTGATGAGTATTTAAAGGCACCAAAAAACCGCCTGCGCCTTCTACAATCACAATATCCGCCATGCTGGCGAGTGCATCAAAAGCTTGTTTTATCACACTGATTTCTATATCAACGCCCACTTTTTCGGCCGCAATATGCGGTGCAATGGCTTCTTTAAAACTGTATGGATTTACTAGTTCACGCGGCGCTTTTACATTGCTGGCGGCTTCCAGTTTTAACACATCGTCATTCACCCATTTACCATCCACAAAATCACTACCCGCCGCCACTGGCTTCATTCCAACGACTTTGTAACCTTGTGAAATATATTGCTGCATGAGCTTACAAGCCACATAAGTTTTACCTACATTGGTGTCAGTTCCAGTAATAAAAAATGCATGTTTCATGCTTTTTTATTAAAGGTAATAGGCGAAAAGTTATGTCCTACAGACCGCATAGATATTGGCTTCCAAGCGTGTCCATAAATCACTTCAAACGTTGCGGGCAGTTTATTATTGGTGCGAAATTGCTCGTATTGCTGCGTTAAATTCTGCAAAAAACCTTTACCCTGCAAGCCGCGCGCACGTCCAACAGTTGCGTTATGCGCACCTATGCTTTTTAAGTCTGTCATCACACTTTTTACATCGTCATACGTTAGCGTGTAATGTTCCACATCCAACACCGGCGCGCTAAAACCCGCACGCGTGAGTGCGTCGCCAATGTCATGCATGTCAATAAACTGGCTGACGTGCGTATGGCCGTTGTTGCTAGCAACGCGTAGCTCTTTGAGCGTATCTGGCCCAAACGTGCTGAACACAAACAAAGATTCTGGCTGCAACACGCGCGCAACTTCCGTAAACGCGGCATCCAAATCGTTGCACCACTGCAGTGCCAAATTTGACCACACCAAATCCATACTGCCGCTGGCAATAGGCAAACTCTCAATATCGGCACAAAGCAACTGTTGTTTGTTCAATATTTTTTGCAAAAGCGGCCGCTGTAATTGGATTTGTTGCAGCATGCCTAACGCAATATCCAGCGAATAGACCCGCGCACTTCTATAGCGTTTTTGCAAACCAAAGCTGCCATGACCTGTGCCACAACCCGCATCCAGTATTGCTTGTGGGGAAATTTTTACCAAATCTAATCGGCTTAACATTTCTTCACGCACTTGTTTTTGCAGCACGGCAGCCGCGTCATAAGTGCCTGCCGCGCGATTAAACGAAGCACGCACGCGCGCTTTATCTAACAGATAGGCATCGGTGATGCTGGCGGTCATACTTGCGGTTCTAGAAACTGATTGAGCGCTGCGACAAATTGATCGCTATGCGATAAAAATGGCGCGTGCGCAGCGCCAGAAATCACACGCAAAAAGCCCATCGACAATTGCTGCATCATCCAATGCGCAGCTTGCACTGGTACCAGCGTGTCCCTATCGCCATGAATAAGCAACGTAGGTTTGCGAATATTGGGGATTTCTTCACGAATATCCGTCTCTAGCAAAATGTGCAAGGCCCGTTGTAGCGTGGTTTGCGTAGGAGTGGGTTTGGTTTCAAAAATTTTGCGTAATTGCTTAATCGTGTAGCGTGAATCTTTAGCTTTCATGCATTGCAGGGTTAAAAATTGCAAAATGGTTGCTTTGTAATCGTGATTGACGCTCTCGGCAAACGCACTAAAATTAGCGGGGTCAACACCCGCTTGCCAATCTGGGCTGCTAACAAATTTTGGTGTTGAGCTCACCAACACCAAACGGCGAACACGATCTGGCTGATTAAGAGCAATGCGCTGCGCCACCAAACCGCCGAGCGACCAACCCACAATATCCGACACGCCTGGCACCACTTGCGCAACCTCGTCCGCAATTGAATGCAGATGACAAGGCTCAATCGGTCGGCTACCACCCATGCCAGGCAAATCGACTAAATAGAGCAAATAATGCTGCGCCAACCGCTTCACCAGCGGGTGCCAGACGCCACTGTGCATGCCCCAACCGTGCAACATGACGAGTGGTTGACCTTGGCCAGTTATTTCAACGTGAGAATTCATGCGAGTTCACTTTCTGCTTGATTCAACATTGCCGCTAATTTTAATACATCATTTTCACTATGCGCGGCAGAGAGTGAAATGCGCAATCGCGCCGTATTCACCGGCACTGTTGGCGGACGTATCGCTGGCACCAAAATACCCTGTTTTTGCAAGTATTCACTTAGCGCAAGCGCCGTATGGTTGTTGCCTATTACCAAAGGTTGCACTGCAGTTGCGGAAGGCAAGCACTGCCACTTTTTTAAGTGCAAGTTTTGCTTTAACGTCGCAATTAAATGCTGCAAATGCGCGCGTAAATCGTCGCCGCTTTCAATTAAATTCACTGATTCCGCCAGCGTTGCAGAAAGCGCGGGTGGCGCGGGCGTGGAATACACATAACTATTAGCTTTTTGAATTAAGTAATCAATCACTACCTGCTCGCCCGCCACAAACGCACCTGCCACACCCGCTGCTTTGCCTAAAGTGGCCATATAAATAATGCGTGGCGACGCTAAATTAAAGTGGCTCAAACTGCCTTTGCCATGCGCGCCCAGCACGCCGAAACCATGCGCATCATCGATGTATAAATACGCGTCATATCGCTCGCAAAGTGCCAAATATTCGGGAATCGGCGCAATGTCGCCATCCATGCTAAATACTGCATCTGCGGTAATAAGCTTGTGTTTTGCAGTACTGGCTTTCAGCAATTTTTCCAGTGCAGTTACGTCGTTATGCGCAAAGCGATTAAACTCCGCCAGTGAATAATAGCCACCATCGTTTAAACAGGCATGATTCAGTCTATCGGCAAAAATTGCATCACCGCGTCCTACCAGTGCGCCCAATACGCCAATATTTGCCATATAACCAGTCGAAAAAACCAAGGCGGCAGGTAGTTCGACAAATTTTGCGAGCTTTTTCTCAAGCTCATCATGATAACGATGGTGGCCAGTAATTAGGTTTGATGCGCCACTGCCCACACCAGAATCGCCCGCCGCCGCTTGCATAGCGGCAATTAACTTGGGATGGTTAGCTAGACCCAAATAATCGTTGCTACAAAACGATAAATACTTTTTGTCGTTAGCAACAATATATTCCGCTTGCGGCGAATCCAACAGTCGTCGCTGGCGCAATAAACCATCCACTTTGCGCTGATCTAGTTCTAATTTAAGGGCATTTAGCATAACTCATTCAATTTAAAAATCCCGTCATTCCGACTTTCTTCGGAATGACGCTTAGGGAATTAAATTTTAGAAATCCCCAATTTGGCGAACAATTTTTGGTCGGTTTCGGCTTCTGGGTTGCCCGTCGTCAGCAATTTTTCGCCGTAAAAAATACTATTCGCGCCCGCAATAAAACATAAAGCTTGAATGCCTTCATGCATGCTCTGGCGGCCAGCAGAAAGACGCACAAAGCTACTCGGCATGGTGATGCGCGCCGCTGCAATGGTGCGCACAAACTCAATTTGGTCGAGATCTTCCGTGCCATGTAGCGGCGTGCCTGCTACCTGTGTCAGCAAATTAATCGGCACACTTTCAGGCGGACGCTCCATATTCGCCAGCTGCGCCAACAAACCCGCACGCTGATTGCGCGACTCGCCCATGCCAATAATGCCACCACAGCACACGTTAATGTCGGCGCTACGCACGCGGTCTAAGGTTTCCAGTCTATCTTGATAGGTACGCGTGGTGATTACATCGCCGTAAAATTCTGGCGCAGTGTCCAGATTGTGGTTGTAATAATCCAATCCTGCATCTTTTAATTGCTCGGCCTGGCCTTCTTTTAACATGCCCAGCGTGGCGCAAGTTTCTAAACCCATCGCTTTTACTTCGGCAATCATTTTTAATACAGGCTCAAGATCACGCTGTTTTGGGCCACGCCAAGCTGCACCCATGCAGAAGCGGCTGGCGCCATTATTTTTAGCTTCGGTCGCGGCGGCAATGACTTCATCCAATGCCATCAGCGGCTCATTTTCGACATCCGTATGGTAGCGCGCCGCTTGCGGACAATAACCGCAATCTTCACTGCAACCACCTGTTTTTATTGATAAAAGCGTACTTACTTGCACTGCATTGGGGTTGTGGTTTTCTCTGTGAACGTTTTGCGCTTTATAAATTAAATCGCTAAACGGCAGCTCGAATAACGCCACAATTTCATCCACACTCCAACGAGACTCAATTTCTTGGTTGTGGGTCTTTGTTTCGCTTTTACCAGCTTTTAGAGCGTCTGTGTTTATAATAGATTCCTGCTTAGCTTTTTCTATGGCTTCTAGCATGCGCTATCCTTTTATGTGGCTAAATATTGAGTGAAGTCACTCGTTTAGTTGATTATTTTAACCTAAATTATAAGCTGTAAAGTAAATATGATGCAATCTATAATCAACTGGTTAAAAAATAATCATATGTTAAATTATAGCGATTTGGTAAATACATTATTTAAACAAAAATGCTTGCTGTGCGATGCAAATATCGCTGCCCTACAGCCAAATATCCATGCGGTCTGCTTGGCATGTTTAAATGATTTACCTTGGCATCCAAAAACATCTTGTCCACAATGCGGGCTAAGCTCCAGCGGACAGTCGTGTGGTCGCTGTATCAGCGCGCCGCCAGATTTCGACGCAACGCACGCTGTATTTTTGTACAACTTCCCCATCGACGCCATGATGCAACGCTACAAATACGGCAGCATGCTGTCACTTTGCACATTTTTTGGAGCCTTGTTAAACGAGAAAGTCTCACCTGAAACTGTCGATTTAATTATCCCCATGCCCATGCACCCGCAACGCCTGCAAGAGCGCGGCTTCAACCAAGCGCTTGAAATTGCTAAAGTGTTAAGCAAAAATAATAAAGAAAAACTCGATTACAAGAGCGCTGAACGCCAAAAACTCACGCCGCCACAAGCCAGCTTTCCATTGAAAGAAAGAGTTAAAAATATTAAAGGCGCATTTAATGTAAATGGCAATTTAACTGGCAAGCGCATCGCCATTGTGGATGACGTGATGACCACTGGCGCCAGCTTAAACGAACTCGCAAAAACCTTGAAAAAAGCTGGTGCAAGCCATGTAGAATGCTGGGTGGTCGCACGTACATTGCCACATAAATAGCCAACGAAAATCTACCTTAACTTTATGTTCCATATCGCTTTATTCGAACCCGAAATCCCGCCCAACACAGGCAACATTATTCGCCTGTGCGCCAATACTGGTACAGCTTTGCACTTGATTGAGCCGCTGGGCTTTAAGTTGGAAGATAAACAACTGAAACGCGCTGGTTTGGATTATCACGAATACGCCAATTTAACTTTGCATAAAAATTGGGATGCGTTTAAACAAGCCATTCATGGCAAACGCATGTTTGCAATCACCACCAAGGGCAGCCAAAACTATGCAAAAGTGAGTTTTAATGCAGATGATGTGTTTGTGTTTGGCCCTGAAACGCGTGGCTTACCAGAAGAAATTCGCAATGAATTTTTGCCGGAGTTTAGGTTGCGCCTACCGATGTTACCTGACAGTAGAAGTTTAAATCTATCGAACAGTGCCGCCGTATTGCTTTATGAGGCTTGGCGGCAGATAAATTTTGAAGGTGGGGGCTAAATCGCTTCGGATTTTTGCTCACGCCCCAGCAAATCAGTGACTGCTGCACGGGCAGATTTTCCATGCGTAAGCGCTTGATTCACTTCATAGGTAATCGGCATATCAATCTTCATGCTATCCGCGCGGCGCATCACTTCACGCGCCGTGTTGACACCTTCTGCCACGTGACCTAAACCTTGTAAAATATCGTCAAGAGACTTGCCGCTAGCTAATTGCAAGCCAACTTCGCGGTTTCTAGAATATTGCCCTGTGCAAGTTAAAATTAAATCGCCCGCGCCTGCCAAACCCATAAAAGTCTCGGTTTTTGCGCCCAGTGCAACCCCAAAACGCGTGATTTCTGCTAGGCCACGCGTAATCATGGCGGCGCGGGCATTGTTGCCAAAACCCATGCCATCCGAGATGCCAGCCGCAATCGCCATGACGTTTTTAACCGCGCCACCGACCGAAACACCGACCACATCGGTGCTGTTATACACGCGTAAATTATTACCATGAATTAAATTAGCAGCTTGTAGCGCAAATTCTGCATCGCTGGCAGCCAATGTGACAGCCGTTGGCAAACCGCGTACAAGCTCAGCCGCAAAGCTTGGGCCTGACAGCGCGCCCCATTTTTGATTAAGGCCTAATTCTTCTTGCGCAACTTCGTGCGGCAATTTGGCAGTTTGCGGCTCTAGCCCTTTATGCGCCCAAATAATAGGAATGGTTGACTTTAATAGTTTGATTTCTTTCAGAATATCGCGAAAGCCTGCAGTGGGCACCACGGACAAAATAAGATCGGCGCCATGAATCGCCACGCCCAAATCATCTTCCACTTGCAAATTGTCATGAAAGCGAAAATCGCCCAAGTACAGAGGATTCGCACGGGCTTTACGCATGCCAGACACGTGTCCTGCATTGCGCGCCCATAACGAGACCTGATGTTGGTTGCTGATATGCATGGCCAGCGCAGTGCCCCATGCGCCTGCGCCCAAGACAGCAATCTTAGCGCCTGCTAATTTAGCCATGAACTCGTACCACCATTTAATTTAAACCCCATAGTGCGCCAGCTTGCACAAAACCGATAATGCCGTCGCGATGTTTGACCTTCACCCAACCGTTTTTGATCATGGGCGACAACATTTCTAATGCAACGTATTTTTCTACCGTCGCAAGCAAAGACGAGTTAACATTTTCGGCCGATTTAATGCTGGTATTTTCAGTCACAATCACGGTGCGCTTGGCACTTAAATGTTTACTTTCTATCCAGCTTAAACCGCCAAGCTGGTCGCGCACTTTCAGCCAATCACCCAAATTCACAACAATTTCAACAGGATAACCACTATTCAAAATATAAAGTTTGCTGGCTTCAAGTGATGGCGCATCGTACAAGATCGCCTTAGCCGGCACAACAGAGCGAAAATCTAGCGCGTAGGCAGAAAAAGAGAATGCTAGGCTAGCCGCTAATAAAATTTTGGCCAAACCTAGCATAGCTTACCTAGTATATTGGGATGCTTAATTGGCTTTAGCGGCATTTCCAGCTTGCTGTTTTTGCTGCATATAAAGCGCTTCAAAATTAATAGGGCTTAGCAACACTGGCGCAAACCCAGCGCGAGTGACCATATCTGACACCGCTTCGCGCGCGTACGGGAATAAAATATTCGGGCAAGTTACGCCAACAATCACTTCCAAATTTTCTGCCGGCACATTACGAATGGCAAAAATACCCGCTTGTGTAACTTCCACCAAAAATGCAGTTTTCTCGCCAATTTTGGCGGTTACTGTCACTTTAATAGAGACTTCATAGATACCTTCATCCAGCTTTTGTGCAGCATTACCCAGCTCTACATTCACTTGCGGCGCAGTGCGCTCGGTAAAAATCTGTGGCGCATTCGGCACTTCAATTGAGGCATCTCTTACATATAACTTCTCGATACCAAAACCTGCTTGAGCCTGTTGATTGCCGTGATTTGGTTGATCTGCTTGCGCCGCTTCTGGAGCTACGGCTTTTTTATCTTTTGCCATGTAAATAATTCCTAACCCATTAAATAAAAGTGCATTTTAGCTTTTAATTGCGTTTTGTTCATTAAAATTATTGCGAAAGTAGCGAATCAAGTCCGCCCGCCACATCCAGCGCGCGCAATTCCTCAAACCCACCAATATGTTGATCGCCAATATATATTTGTGGCACGGTGCGGCACCCCGTTTTTTGCATCATATCTAGGCGTTGCTCGGGCTGTAAATCGACGCGAATTTTTTCAATTTCTTTCACGCCTTTGGCCGTTAATAATCTTTCTGCATTGATGCAATATGGGCAAATGGCCGTGCTATACATGATAATTTTTGCCATCATTTCACGTTTTAACCAAAGGTAATTTGGCTTCAATCCAAGTATCTAAGCCACCTTGCAGATTATGTAACCGGCTAAATTGTTGCGCTTTTAAAATTGAGCAAGCGCCTTTAGCGCGCATGCCTTTTTGGCAATGCACCAACACTGGTTTGTCTTTAAATTTCTCTAATTCTTTAATACGCGCAGCCAGCTCAGCTACAGGAATATGCTTAGCACCTTGAATATGCCCAGCAGCAAATTCAGCCGCATCGCGCACATCCAACACTAGCAGCTTATTGCGGCTCATTAATAATACCGCTTCCGTGGGCGAAACATTAGTCACGCCACTTGCACCACGATTCAACAATGGCCACAGCAAAGCCACGCCAGATCCTAGCGCCAAACCAATCAATAATGCGTTATTTTTTACAAATTCAAACATAGGGATTCCAAATTTCTCTTTTTAATTATGGTGCTACATGCAACAAATTCAAGCTAAAGTGCTGTGTTTACATGCGCTTTTTTCAACCACCCATTATAATGGAGTTCTCATACAAGTTATTGAACATTTTAAGATGCAAACAACACCCCCAATTACACCTGTAGTTTTGTTGATTTTAGACGGCTTTGGTCATAACGATGACGCTGCTGACAACGCCATTGCGCAAGCCAATACACCCAATTTAGATGCGCTAAAAAAATCATTTCCGCACACGCTGATTAACGCCTCTGAGCATCATGTCGGCTTGCCTGACGGTCAAATGGGCAACTCTGAAGTCGGCCATTTAAACATGGGTGCAGGGCGCATCGTGTTTCAAGATTTTGAGCGTATTAACAACTCAATCAGTTCTGGCGAGTTTTTTAAAAACAAAGCATTAGTGCAAGCTTTGCAAAACCTGAAAGCCAACAACAAAGCATTGCATATTTTTGGGCTATTGTCTGATGGCGGCGTGCATAGCCATATCGATCACATCTTAACGATGCTGGATATGGCCGCCCAACAAGGCTTGAGCAACGTATATATTCACGCATTTTTAGATGGGCGCGATACGCCGCCGATTAGCGCAGCGCCTTATATTGCGGCGCTAGAAGATAAAATTAAAGCTTTAGGTGTTGGGGAAATCGCCAGTATCTCTGGGCGCTTTTACAGCATGGATAGAGACAAACGCTGGGAGCGCGTGCTGCCTGCTTACAATATGATTGTAAACGGCATCGGCGAATTTACTGCAGAAACCGCATCCGAAGCTTTGCACAACGCCTACGCACGCAAAGAAGCCGACGAATTTGTAAAATGTACGGTGATTCACACTCCAAACGAACCCGCCATCCGCTTGGAGGATGGCGATGCAGTGGTGTATATGAATTTCAGGAGCGACCGCGCGCGCCAATTAACGGACGCGATTTTGAATGAACAATTTGATGGCTTTACGCGAAGCCGCGTACCACAGCTTTCTGGCTATTTTACGCTGACGCAATTTGACACCAAGCAAACCAGCGCTACACCTATTTTTGCGGCCACACGTGTGCCAAATACGTTTGGAGAATACGTACAAAATTTGGGTTTAACCCAATTGCGTATTGCCGAAACTGAAAAATATCCGCACGTGACGTTCTTTTTTAACGGCGGTGAAGAGACCATATTTAAAGGCGAAGACCGCATTATGGTGCCTTCACCCAAAGTCGCCACCTACGATTTGCAGCCCGAAATGAGCGCGCCTGAAGTGACTGATAAATTGGTGGAAGCGATTAAGAACAAAAAATACAACGCCATTATTTGCAACTATGCAAACGGTGATATGGTAGGCCACACAGGAAATATCCATGCGGCTTGCAGAGCCGTTGAAACGCTGGATATTTGTGTTGGTCGCGTGGTTGAAGCGGCAAAATCTGCAGGCGCGGAGGTAATTATTACCGCCGACCACGGCAATGCGGAGCAAATGCACGATCACCATCATAACCAAGCGCACACCCAACATACCACTAATCTGGTGCCATTTATTTATGTGGGTCGTAAGGCCACGCTCGCCAATACTGGCGCGCTTTCTGACGTGGCGCCTACGCTACTTGCCATGATGGGCATGCCGCAACCAACCGAGATGACGGGTAAAAGTTTGCTTAAATTTAATGCTTAAATTGCGGCTTTTTACCCTGCTATTATGTTTTTCTTGCACAACGAGTTTTGCTGCTAAAAAGATAGACTCAGCCAAAGAGGACTTGAGTGATATTCAGGAAAAAATCCAAGCGCTAAAAAAAGAGCTAGATAACAACCAAGAAGCGCATAAAGACGCTACGGACGCGCTAAAGGACTCTGAAACCGCCATTAGTAGCGCCAACAAAAAACTGCGCGAAATTAATCAAAAGCAAAATAAAAATAAAAATACACTGAGCGCGCTAAAAAAACAATCACTCACTTTAAATGAAAACTTAAACCAGCAACAAAAACGCTTGAGCAGCTTATTGCGCCGGCAATACATGCACGGCAACCAAAGCTATACCCAGCTTATTCTACAAAATAAAAACCCCAGTGAAATTTCCCGTGATGTGAAATATTTTTCGTACATTGCCAAAGAGCACGCCAAAGTGATTGACGACATGCAAGGTAATTTGGTAAAAGTGAAAGCACTGAATAACCAAACCGCAGCCGTTTTACAAGAAGTGGCCGAGCTGAAAACCAAGCAAGAAGCCGAAAATAAAGAGCTTGAGCAACAGAAAAATGAAAAGTCAAAAGTCGTCACATTGCTGTCGAAACAAATTTTAGCTCAACGTGGCGAGATTAAAAAACTCACGCGCGATGAGAAAAACTTATCTCATCTGGTGCAGCGTTTGGCCAAGATTATTCCCAAAAAAGCCATTAAGAAAAAACAAGATAGTGGCAATGATGAAAAAATTGCCCACAATGACATGACACCCACCAATGCTTATTCTGGCAGTCATTTTGCTGCACTAAAAGGCAAGCTGCGTTTACCTGTGCGTGGCGATGTGAGCAACCGTTTCGGCTCTGCACGGCAAGATACAGGTCTTACTTGGAAAGGCTTATTTATTAAGGCTGTCGAAGGCAATGATGTGAAATCTGTGGCGGATGGCCGCGTGGTATTTGCAGATTGGATGCGCGGTTTTGGCAACTTGATCATTGTTGACCATGGCGACGGCTACATGAGCCTGTATGGAAATAACCAAGCGGTGTTAAAGAGTGTAGGCGAAGAAGTGAATGGTGGCGACAACATTGCCTCTGTAGGCAACAGTGGCGGCAATGAAAGCAACGGTTTATATTACGAATTACGAAGACTTAGCAAACCTTTCGATCCGATGGGCTGGAGCGTGGTGCGTTAAGTGTTAAACCTACAAAAAAGCGCACTATAAGTGCGCTTTTTTGTTAAATCACACCTATTAGTTTGCTGGTGCTGCCTCTACTGGGCGTGTTTCGCCTGGTATGCGCTCTTCAGCCGTTGGCTCATAACCACCAGCTGTTGCCGCTGCAGGTGCATCAGCCGCTGGCGCAGCTTCTGCTACTGGCGCTTCTTCCGCTGGTGTCTCAGCTGCTTTTTCACCACAAGCTGTTAAAAATAATGCGGCTAATAATGTTGCTAATAATGCTGATGATTTCATAATAATTCCCATAAGTTAATTTATAAATTTGACCACTTAATGCTGTTTAGACAAATACGCCTAAACGATTAACGCAAAAAACAAGCCAATATACACAAGGTTTGGGCAAATTTGTAGATTTAAAGTCAAATACGCTAATTTTTTTAAATTTAACTTAACTGATCCTTACATCCATTTATTGGTAGTGGTTTGCAATAAGCTGGCCTTTGGCGTAGGGCTATTGCGATAACCAGCGGCACGATAAAATATAGCGCTACAGCACCGTTAAAGTGCGACCTTCAGTAAGTATTGAATACTCACCAGGTTTATTCACCAAGGACATGCAATAACACGCGCCGCGTCATGGCCGCATGCCGATGCTCAAACAGGAAAATGCCTTGCCATTGACCAAGCGCGACTTTGTTTTCGATAAGGGGAATCGACAAACTGGTTTGCGTCAACGCCGTGCGCACATGCGCAGGCATGTCATCTGAGCCTTCCACTGTGTGGATAAAAAGCGCGTCCCCATCGGGTACCAAGCGATTAAAAAATGCCTCCATATCCACCAACACGTCAGCATCGTAATTCTCGTTAATCAACAAACTGGCGGAAGTATGTTGAATATACAGGGTGAGCAAGCCTGTGTGTAAACCAAGCCCATTCACCCAATTAAGCACTTGTGGCGTAATGTCGTAAAGCTTGCGCCCTTGCGCTTTTACACTGATTTGTTGCGTGAATTGCTGCATTTTCAAAATCCTCATCTAATAACATTAGCACAACTTACTCATCCGCTGATGCGTTAAAGTTAGTTAATATTGTCAGCAAGGAGAAATAATATGACTCTACATGCATATTTTGATGATTAGTATTCCTTGTTAAAGGTCATTTTTCCTGCCATACAATCTATGACGACCGTATCTTTCGCCACAAAATTTCCTGCCAAAATTTCGCGTGCCAGTGGGTTTTCAATCTCACTTTGAATCGCGCGTTTAAGCGGCCGCGCGCCATATACTGGGTCAAAACCCGCGCTGGCAATTTCCGCCAAGGCTGCCTCCGAAATCGCCACGTCAATTTCCATCGTGTGCAAGCGCTTGATGAGCAATTGCAATTGAATATTTGCAATCGATTTCACGTTCGCTTCATCTAGACTATGAAAAACGACCACCTCATCAATACGATTGACGAACTCCGGTCTAAAATGCGCTTTTACTTCGCCCATGACCGCAAGTTTGACTAATTGATAGTCTTGATCCGCCATGCTTTGTATCATTTGCGAGCCCAAATTCGAGGTCATGATAATCACCGTATTTTTAAAATTCACGGTACGACCTTGGCCATCGGTTAAGCGACCGTCATCCAATACCTGCAACAATACATTAAAAACATCAGGATGCGCTTTTTCAATTTCATCCAGCAAAATCACGCTGTATGGTTTGCGGCGAACCGATTCGGTCAGAGTGCCGCCTTCTTCATAGCCCACATAGCCAGGCGGCGCACCTATCATGCGCGCAACACTGTGTTTCTCCATAAATTCGCTCATGTCGATACGAATTAAATGGTCTTCGGAATCGAATAGAAAATTTGCCAAGGCTTTACACAACTCGGTTTTACCGACACCGGTTGGGCCTAAGAATAAAAAACTGCCGTAAGGACGATTGGGGTCGCCCAAGCCTGAGCGAGAACGACGAATCGCGTCAGAAACCAGTCGTACTGCCTCATCTTGACCGACGACTCTTTCGTGCAGTTTGTCTTCCATGGTTAGCAGTTTTTCACGCTCGCCCGTCATCATCTTGCTGACGGGAATACCCGTCGCGCGGCTCACCACTTCGGCAATTTCATCCGCGCCGACTTCGGTGCGCAACATTCTATGTTTGCCTTTTTCTGCGCTTGATTCAACACTAGAGGCTAGCTGGACTTCTAGCTGTGGCAGTTTGCCATATTGCAACTCTGAAACCTTTTGCCATTCACCTTTACGGGTGGCTTCTTCCATCTCAAACTTTATTTTCTCAATAGCTTCTTTAACGTGCGCGCTACCTTGCACTTGCGCTTTTTCGGCTTTCCAAATTTCCTCTAAATCGGCGTATTCTTTTTCAAGTTTGGTGATTTCCTCTTCAATCAAGCCAAAGCGTTTTTTGCTGCCTTCATCTTTTTCACGGCGCACCGCTTCGCGCTCAATTTTGAGCTGAATCAAGCGACGCTCCAGCTTATCCAGCACTTCTGGCTTGGAATCAATTTCCATTTTGATGCGACTGGCCGCTTCATCAATCAAATCAATGGCTTTATCGGGTAAGAAGCGGTCGGTAATATATCGATGACTAAGCTCAGCCGCCGCCACAATCGCAGGGTCGGTAATTTCCACGCCATGATGCAACTCATACTTTTCTTGCAAGCCGCGCAAAATGGCGATGGTAGCCTCAACACTCGGCTCATCCACCAGCACTTTTTGGAAACGTCTTTCCAGTGCTGCGTCTTTTTCAACATATTTGCGATACTCATCCAACGTGGTCGCGCCAACGCAATGCAACTCACCTCGCGCCAGCGCAGGTTTAAGCATATTGCCAGCATCCATCGCACCTTCGGCTTTGCCAGCGCCGACCATGGTGTGAAGCTCGTCTATGAAAACGATAGTTTGGCCTTCATCTTGCGCCAGCTCTTTCAGCACCGCTTTTAAGCGTTCTTCAAAATCGCCGCGATATTTAGCGCCCGCCAGTAACGCCGCCATATCTAAAGATAAAACTTTTTTGCCTTTCAGCGACTCTGGTACCTCGCCATTCACAATGCGCTGCGCCAAGCCTTCTACAATGGCGGTTTTACCCACGCCTGGCTCACCGATGAGCACTGGGTTATTTTTAGTGCGACGTTGTAACACTTGAATGGTGCGACGAATTTCATCATCGCGTCCAATGACGGGATCGAGTTTACCCATTCTTGCGCGCTCGGTTAAATCTAGGGTGTATTTTTTAAGCGCTTCACGCTGCGCTTCAGCTTCTTGGTTGTCAATATGTGCATCACCACGAACCGCATGGATGCTAGCCTCCAGAGCATTTTTTGTTAGGCCGTTTTGCTTTAATAATTTGCCTGTTTCACCTTTGTCATCACTCAATGCCAATAAAAACATCTCACTGGCAATGTAAGCATCGCCGCGCTTTTGCGCGAGTTTGTCAGTGACATTGAGTAAGTTATTCAGGTCGCGAGAAATAGCAATTTCACCACTGGTGTTGGCTGATTTTGACAAGTTTGAGATGGCGGTAGTTAGGCTAGTTTTAAGCGCATTAAGCTGCACACCAGACTTTAAAAGCAAGGAAGCCGCACCGCCGTTATCTTCTTGCAACATTACCAGAAGTAGGTGCTGAGGCTCAATCGCCGTGTTATCTGCGCCAACAGCTAAGCTTTGCGCATCATTTAACGCTTGTTGAAATTTGGTGGTCAGTTTGTCAAATCGCATGTGAAGCTCCTTTAATACCTCTTGATACTAAAGTGGGGCAATTTTTGCAGATTACAATGAGCGCTATTTTGTTAACAACAACACTTGCAAACCTCCTTGTTGCGTGTTCCACACCAAATACGTGGATGTTTTATGCGCAACTAAAATTGGGTAGTCGACTCTAGCACTAGAATTCGCAAGGGTTTTGGCATCATGCCAGTTTTTTCCGCCATCGTCAGAAAGCATGCCCAAGATGCTGGTTTTGCCGTCTTTAATCTCACGCCAAACCAGCCAAACATGCTCATCTGAGCTTAAAATAGAAGGATGCCCAGCTTGTTTGGTGTTATCACCAAACTTTTTAGCGGGCGAACTTGCCCACGCCACACCATCCATACGGCTGTAATACAAACCTGGCTTCTTATCATTACCATCAAAATAGGCCATGTGATAGCCCCACCAACTTGCGTCCTCACCGCCACTGGCTATTGCCGCGCCGTGGTGCGGACAACCGTCAATCACCCAATGTCCAAAAGTCGCGCGATGCAGCTCTGCTTTTGCACCATCTTTTGGAATTTCCGCAATCATGTGGTCGCGCTCGCTACCTGCAAACACATGCCGCCAAAGTGCTACAACAGTACCATCTGGCTTGTTAGTCGTCACAATGCGACAACATTCACAGGTGCTGTCAGCAAGTTTTTGCTCGGGCTTAAAACTTGCGCCTTTATCAGCAGAAACCGCATAATAAATCGCCGCCCCATCATATTTTTTACCCGTAGCTTCGGCAGCAATTAAATCGCGTTTATCTATCCAAGTGACGGTAATATTGCCATTAGGTGCAAGGTTTAACGCATCAAATCGATGGGTAATCTCGGCGCGGTCTTGATGCACAATGTAAGGTTTTTCAAAACTTTTACCGCCGTCAACAGAGCGTGCAAACCAGATATAGCCTGCATACGGCGTTTTTAAGGCTTGCGTCCAGGTCAGGTAGATATTGCCTTCTAGGCCGATAGCTATTTTAGGTCGCGCTTCGCCCTCTGCGCCTATTTTTTGCTCGGTTTGATTTACTTTTACAGGTTTAGAAAAAGTTTTACCTAAATCGCTACTTTTATCTACTTGCACAAAGCCTTCATGCACACTGGCGCGCCAAAGCGTGCCAGCACTATCAAATGCCACGCTAATAGCCAACGTGCTCTTTTGCGGCATGGTGTGCGCTTCGTGCGCAAGCGCATTTAACGCAAACAAAAAACTCAATATCAATAAAAAATAGCGCATTAATTTTATCCTGAAAATGGATTTCCGCCTTCGCGAGAATAATGGTTGTTAGTAATTAAACTTTAGCTGTAAATAACCCGTGCGCTGTGGATACGGATGAAATACATACGCTTTGTAATTGTTCAAATTGTCCACACCAATACTTGCTGTAAATCTATCTGCAAATTTGTAATTGGCTTTCACATCCACAATAAAAAACTTGCTCGTTCCACCAAACGTACCTGGATTCACATCGGTGTTATCCAGCGTATTGTACTGCCTGCCGCTGTAACGCGCTGCCAACGTATAAGTGAAATTATTCCCTTGGTGATAAGTTGCGGCCACTTTGTACTGCTGTTTTGGGATACGCAACGGTTTGTTGCCATGGGTTGCGGGGTTTAAATCATTACGTAAGATCTCGGCATCAGTAAAAGTTGCATTGGCCAAAATATCCAGGCCATGAATCCCAACATTCTCCCAAATGGTCGAAAACTCAATGCCATTGGTGCGCACATGGTCAACATTTTGAATAAACGAACAAATGGTGACGGCACAAGTACCCGTGCCGAATGGAATTGAAGCACCATTACCTACAGTTTGACTAATTAACGCATCGTATTTGCTTTCGTGGAACAAGCTGGCACGCAACAAACCATTGGCGAATCTTCGCTCAGCGGTGAGTTCACCCGAAATCACTTCTTCTGGCTTTAAGTGTGGATTATTCTCCACCAGAGAGCCGCCTTGACTCAACTGTTGATATAACTCACTCACGGTAGGGAAACGGAGCGCCTGCCCAGCCGCTGCTCTAAATCCCCAAGCAGGTACTGGCTCAAAACTTAGTGATACTTTTGGTGAAAACTTAGTTTCAGATTGCGTTTGATAATTAACCGTACTTGTCGCTGTCTGATTCCTACCCTCACTCGCCTCCCAGTGTTCCGTTCTGCCACCAAAAGTAAGCGCCCACTCCGGGTTAATTTGCCATTTATCTTGCGCATATAAAGCTTGAGCTTGGGTTTCACCGCGAGAACTTCCAAATAATGTGCCTTTTTGACCAGTCTTCCAATCCGCAGTGTTATTGGTTTGGCTATGCAGTGTATAGTTATCAATATGATAACCAACATCAATCACGTGCTGGTCGCCATTGCCATCCACGGGGCGTAGCGTGCCACGCGTATCAAACACTGTCCAACCTGTACCATTTTGATTGACCACTCGTCCAGCGCGTGTGACATAAGGATTACCCACTCCAGTAGACTGACTATTTTTATCTTTTTGATAATCGTAATCAGAAAGTGTCACTTGCCAATCAAAAAAGCCTTTGGTATTTGATTTAACGTCTAAGGCTTGCATCACATGCAAAGCTTCTGCTTCAGACG
This sequence comes from Methylotenera oryzisoli, assembly GCA_945907735.1. GTDB lineage: Bacteria > Pseudomonadota > Gammaproteobacteria > Burkholderiales > Methylophilaceae > Methylotenera_A > Methylotenera_A oryzisoli_B. The sequence continues at coordinate 152,754 of CAMDTL010000001.1, read as the reverse complement.
GTGTGAAGCCAGATACGGTATACGCAAAACCGCCAAAGTTGACTGCGCCATTGAAAACTTTCTGACCAGTAGCTGCATTTTTAATATAACTTTCTACCTCCACGCGGCTATCTAAATCCCAAAGGCCTAAGCTATAAGTAGCTTTGATTTGGGGCGTAATATCGTAGGCTAGCTTAACTTTGGTATTAATTTGCTCGCTCTTATCAAAACCCGTTGCACCAAATGTCAGGCGGTTTTTATTGATTTGATCTTTATCTGTATACGCCCCCGTCACAACTGGATGGGAAACTGTTTTCATGGTCGGTTGCAGCGCATTCGCAAACTGCATGGGCTGGCTCTCGGATTCAAGCCTGTCCACACTCAACAAAAAGCTTAAATCGTCGACTTTACTACCTATAGAAGCGGTTTCATGGTTGCCATTTACTGTTTTATCGGTGCCATACAACTCAAAATTCTGCGCAAAACCCTGCGCATTGGCGTGTGCTTCTAATTTTGTTGGCATGCGCGTATTTAAATTCACCACGCCGCCAAACGAGTTACCTGCATATAAGGCAGAAAATGGACCATATAAAATGCTCACGCTTTCAATTTCTTCTGGGCTTACAAAGCCCCAGCGCGGCGGAAAGCTATAAGAGTTGCCAAGCAAGTTAGATAACAACACCCCATCGGCATACAGCATAGTTTGCGCACTTGAAAGTGTGCCTGTAGTACGCGTAGCAATCGGACCATTGCGGTCGCCAATATAACGCTCGCGCACCTGAAAACTTGGTAAATATTTCAAGGTTTGCATCGAGGTTGTGGCGTTAACAGTATCCTGAATCTGTTGTTTGTTATAGGTTTCAACAGTGGCAGGATAACGAATAATACGGCTATCGAGCGGCGCGGTCACTGTCACATCGTCTAGCTCAATTTGTTCATTGTGCTCGGCCAACGCAGATTGGTTCAAGCTTAAAAGTACGCCTAAAACGTACCAGTACAGGGTTTTGTTCACTTTCACTCCAAATAAAATCAACTCAATATATCAAGCTAGGCTTTGTAAGAAGCCTAAATTCAGGTTGTTTTAGATGAAGTTTGGTGGGGCTTGCGCGGGAGGTGGAAGTGTAGAAAAACTGGTGAAGTGAACAAATACTCCAACTGCTTGTTTTTTAGCTTGCGCCGCTAACAGTACGATAATTGACGCATGAGGCGCTTGAATGGCCGCATCAGTGCTGGGGTTTGCACAGAACGAGCAATGCTGTAAGTGATGTTGAATGCCAGTTGGCACTTTGTCGCTAGAAGATTGTTTGCTTAGCTCAGTCGCTAATTGCTGACCTTTGCTGGTCACCACTTGAATGGTAATTTTTTTACCATCGCTGGCGCACAGCTCTTGCGAAAAAGTATTTGTGCCTTGTTGTGCCACCAACGCATGTGAGATGCTAGGCGCAAGCGACGCAAATACTATCGCAAACAACGCGACCTTATTTACCCAGCGGAATAATTTTTGCGACAACATCCGCTTATTTTAACATTATTGGTTAGAATGCAAAATACTTAAAAAATAAGGCTTAAATATGGCGGGTGGCAGTTTACTCATGTTATTGGACGACATCACCACGATGCTGGATGATGTCTCGGTGATGACCAAAGTGGCGGCAAAAAAAATCGCTGGTGTGCTGGGCGACGATTTGGCGCTTAATGCACAACAAGTATCTGGCGTAGATGCCAGTCGCGAGCTACCTGTAGTGTGGGCGGTAGCCAAAGGTTCGTTTATCAACAAGTTAATTCTGGTGCCTTCTGCGCTGACAATTAGTTATTTCGCACCATGGGCGATTACGCCATTGTTAATGATAGGCGGTACCTATTTGTGTTTTGAAGGTGCTGAAAAATTAACGCACAAATTTTTTCATAAACAAGACGACGCATCACATAAGCAAGCCATCGCAGAGGCAGTAGCCGACTCCAAAATTGATATGGTCGCGCTAGAAAAAGATAAAATCAAAGGCGCGATTAGAACGGATTTTATATTATCAGCCGAGATTATTGTGATTGCGCTGGGTACAGTGGCCACTGAAATTTTTAGCAAACAAGTTGCGGTGGTATCTGCCATTGCACTCATTATGACCGTTGGCGTTTATGGCTTGGTGGCTGGCATCGTGAAGTTGGACGACCTTGGTTTGCATCTCATGCTTAAAAAAGGTCAAAGTATATACAAACAATTACTACGCAAAATTGGTGTGGGTATATTGGCATTTGCGCCAAAATTAATGCGATTTTTAAGCGTGGCGGGTACCGCCGCTATGTTTTTAGTAGGCGGAAGTATTATTGGACATGGCCTGCCTTTTGTACATCATTTCAGCGAAAACTTAGTTGGAAAAATACAGCATTTACCAGGTGCAAGCATGCTTGGCAGCATGTTAATTGATGCCTGGGTGGGCTTAGTGGTTGGTGCTATTTGTGCTGCAGTGTTTATGTTCACTCAAAAAATGATGGGGGAAAAGCAATAATGCCTTCTATACTAAAGCTGCATAAATATTAAATTCACATGGAAATCGCCAAAATATTTGGACTATTTATCGCAACCGCGATTGCAGAAGTTGTCGGCTGCTATTTGCCTTACTTATGGCTTAAGCAGAACGGCTCTGTTTGGTTGCTGCTACCAGCGGCGCTGAGCTTGTGTTTATTTGTTTGGCTGCTGTCTATTCACCCTACCGCAGCAGGCAGAGTTTATGCGGCTTACGGCGGCGTTTACATTGGGGTGGCTATTTGCTGGTTGTGGTTGATAGATGCGGTCAAACCAACTACGACTGATTTGATTGGGGTAGCTGTATGCTTAGTGGGTGCGGGTATTATTATGCTTGGTGCTAAAGCCAGTTACTAAAATTAATTAAATGTCTTCATCATCACTAAAACGCTGTTCTAAGAATGGGTCAGCATCGTTATGATAGCCACGCACTTCCCAAAATCCACGTCTGTCATGCTCATGTAACTCAATAGCTTTTAGCCATTTTGCACCTTTCCAAGCGTAGCGTTTTGGCACCACCATGCGCACAGGTCCACCGTGGTCTTGGGTTAAGGTTTGTCCTAAAACGGAATGTGCAATCAGCACATCATCATCTAACAAAGCCTCTAGCGGCAAATTGGTGGTATAACCATCATATCCGTGCATGGTGACATGCTTAGCATTGGCTAGCGGCATCGCCAGCGCCAGCACATCGCGCGCGCGTACACCTTGCCAGTCCATATCTAGCTGGCTCCAACGCGTCACACAGTGAAAATCAGAAATATCGGTAATCTGCGGCAGCGCTTTGTAGGCTACCCAATCTAAATCCAGCTCGTTTTCTACCAAGCCATACACGCGTAACCGCCACTCACCGGTACCTATCCAAGGTTTAATCCCCATATCTAATACAGGGAAATTACTCACCTGCTTTTGCCCAGCAGGCACGCGGATATTGTCTCCCCGCTTGCCTGCAGCAGTGCCTTTTTTGGCAATCGCAATCTTACCTTCGATGAGTTTTTTCCAATCTGGCATCACTTACTCTTTTAAAGTCATCCTGGCACTTTTAAAATCATGCTGGTCGTTTAAAGCCATCCCATAACAAAACTGCTACGCCTACGCAAATCGCGCTATCCGCCACATTAAAAGCAGGCCAATACCAATCATTGATGTGAAAATAAAGAAAATCCACCACATAGCCCAAAGTAACGCGATCGTACAAATTACCAATCGCACCGCCTAATACTAAGGCCAACCCGAAGCAAAAAAGTTTTTGCTCGTGATATTTAATGATTAAATAAGTAATGACGATGACCGCGACACCCGAAATTGCTGTAAAAAACCACTTTTGCCAACCACCGGCATCGGCTAAAAAACTAAACGCCGCACCTTCGTTATGAAACCGTACCAGTTCAAAAAAAGAGGTGGCGGTTAAACGCTCGCCGTGGTCAAAAGCTTGTTGCACTAGATGTTTAGTATAGAGGTCTAGTACAACAATGATGGCGCTAATACCAAACCAAGCATACCGATTTTTAAGCATATGCTCTCACTTCACCCGCGCCAAATAGATTACTTACGCAACGGCCGCAGATAGTCGGATGGTCTGCATGCGCACCAACATCGGCACGATAATGCCAGCAGCGCTCACATTTGCTGTATTTGCTAGAGGAAACCGTGATTTTTTGCTCTGCATCACTGACCGCTTTATAGACTTTTGCGCTGGATGTGATGGTGACAAATCGTAAGTCATCGCCCAAACTTTCCATCGCAGTAAAGACATCCCCCGCCACATAAAATTCTAGCTCGGCCTGTAATGATGAGCCTACTTGTCCTGCACTGCGCAATACTTCAATTTGTTTGGCCGCGTCACCACGAGCCGAAACGATTGCTCTCCAATCCTCTATTCTATTGACTTGCAGACCATGTGATGGGATGTTGTACCAAATATCTTCAAAAACAGTCTGCAAAATAGAGTGTTCACCCAGCTTTAAAGTCTGCCAAATTTCATCAGCGGTAAAGCTCAAAATAGGCGCAATTAAACGCATAAAGGTATGCGTAATATGGTGCAAAGCACTCTGTGCAGCGCGGCGAGCGGGCGAGTTTTCTCCAGATGTATACAGCCTATCTTTGAGAATATCCAGGTAAAAAGCACCCAAATCATCCGAGCAGAAACTCACCAGTTTTTGCACCGCCAAGTGGAACTCATAACGCTCATAATCGGCCAATACTTCAGTTTGCAATTGTTGCGTTAAATGCAGCGCGTAACGGTCGATTTCTAGCCATTGCTCAACTGGCAGCAAATCTTTACTGACATCAAAGTCTGCAATATTTGCCAGCAAAAATTTGCAGGTATTGCGAATTTTTCGATAGTTATCGGCCACGCGTTTTAAAATTTCATCGCTAATCGTTAGTTCGCCAGAGTAATCCGTGCTAGCCGCCCACAGGCGCAAAATATCCGCGCCATAGGTATCCATCACCTTTTGCGGCGCCACTACGTTGCCCTTAGATTTACTCATTTTGTGGCCACTGCCATCCACCACAAAGCCGTGCGTCAGCAAGGCGTTGTATGGCGCTCTGCCATCTATTGCGCAGCCTGTTAACAAGCTAGATTGGAACCAACCACGATGCTGATCTGAACCCTCTAAATACAAATCTGCTGGGAAATTCAATTCAAGACGACGTTTTAACACGGCAGCATGCGTTGCACCCGAGTCAAACCAAACGTCTAAAGTATAAGTCACCTTTTTATATTCAGCATTAATTTCCTTGGAATCCGCGCTGGTATTGGCTTGCAGGAAATCAGCCTCATCTAGGCTAAACCAAGCTTCAACGCCTGATTTTTCAACCAACAAGCAGGCTGCTCCTAGCAACTCCGCTGTTTGCGGGTGCGGTTCACCCGTTTCTTTATGCACAAAAAATGGCATCGGCACGCCCCAATTGCGCTGGCGCGAAACGCACCAATCAGGGCGATTTTTAATCATCGCCTCTAGACGGGCACGACCCCAACTTGGGAAAAACTCGGTTGCATCAACTGCTTTGTTGGCATGCTCACGTAAGCTTGTGCCAGTTGTGCCTTGTGCATTCATGCCAATAAACCATTGATGTGTTGCCAGCTGCATTAAAGGCGTCTTATGGCGCCAGCAATGGGGGAAGCTGTGATTTAAGCGTGCACTAGCAAATAAAATACCGTTATCCTGCATCGTAGCCAAGATGACTTTATTCGCTTCTTGACGGCTTAAGCTGCGAATACCCGCAAGCTCAACCAAATCGCTATTAAAAAACTTGCCATCGCCGCCCATCAACACACGTGGTTTTTCATTGGGGAAATTGACTCGCATTACCAGCCAGTCATCATTACCATGCGCAGCAGCGGTATGCACCAAGCCTGTACCGACATCCGTCGTCACATGTTCTCCGCAGATAATCGGCACCTGGCGGTCATCGAACGGGTGTCTAAGTTGCAAACCTTTTAACGCAAGACCTTTACAAGAGCCAAGTACTTGATAGCTTTCTTCACCGTAACGCGCCAAGGTACTTGCTGCTAACTCACGCACAAGTATTAACAGACCCTTGCCAGTTTGGATCAAATCATAATCAAGCTCAGGATGCACACTCACCGCTTGATTCGCGGGCAATGTCCATGGTGTCGTTGTCCAAATTACAGCATACGCATCACCCTTAACTGCCACACCAAACGCTTTAGTTAAGGCCGTGTTATCCATCATTTTAAAACCAACATCAATTGCGGGGGAATTCACATCCTCATATTCCACTTCCGCTTCCGCTAATGCAGAGCCGCAATCCACGCACCAATGCACGGGTTTGCTGCCTTGATAGAGATAACCATTTTCGTAAATCTTGCCGAGCGCGCGCATGATGTCGGCTTCGGTTTTAAAATCCATGGTTAGGTAGGGATTATCCCAATCGCCCAGCACCCCTAACCGGATAAAATCTTTCTTTTGCTTCTCCACCTGCTCAGCAGCATAAGCACGGCAAAGCTCGCGAAATTTAGCAGGATCAATATTTTTGCCATGGTTTTTTTCTACCACCAACTCAATTGGCAAACCGTGGCAATCCCAGCCTGGCACATAGGGCGCATCAAAACCACTCATGGTTTTAGATTTAACAATAATGTCTTTGAGGATTTTATTCACCGCATGGCCGATGTGAATATCGCCGTTTGCGTATGGCGGACCATCATGCAGTATGAATTTCTTCGCGCCTTTACGCGCCTTGCGGATGCGTTGATATAGCTGCTTATCTTGCCACTGCTTTAGCCAAGCAGGCTCACGCTTAGCCAAATCGCCACGCATGGGGAAAGGCGTTTCGGGCTGGTTGATTGTGTATTGCTTTGCTTCTTCGGTCATTTTTTAGTTCTTAAAATCTTATTTATTAAAATACTGTCTAGCAACAATAATATCTTTTGCAATTTGCGCTTTTAACACGTCTAAACTGTCGAATTTTTGCTCTTCGCGGATTTTATGCATAAATTCTACATGCACATGCTTTCCGTACAAATCACCATTAAAATCAATCACATGCACTTCTAGCAACAATTTTGGCACACCTGCAATGGTTGGCCGCACGCCCAAATTCGCAACGGCATTCAAACCGTCCAATTTTACCGCATAAACACCGCTTAAGGCAGGTCGTTCGTGCCGCATATGAATATTGGCGGTGGGAAAGCCCAACTCTCTACCTCTTTTAGCACCATGCACCACTTTGCCACTGATGCTGTAAGGGCGACCCAACAATTGGGCGGCTAATATTAAATTGCCTGAAAACAAAGCATCACGCACACGTGTGCTAGAAACACGTTCGGGCTGTCCATTTTCATTAGGCAAATCCACGCGCGGCATTGAAATTAAATCAAAACCTTGGCTTTTGAAATCTTCGATAGTGCCAGCGCGTTTTGCGCCAAATTTAAAATCTTCACCCACCAAAATCGTATTTGCATTCAATTGCGTGCGCAAAATTGTTAAAAAGTCTTGCGCTGACAAAGCAGCAAAGCGTTTATTAAACGCACAAACAAACACTTTTTGCACGCCTGCTTTTTCAAAATACTCTAACTTTTCGCGCAAATTACATAAGCGCGCAGGCGCATTTAAAGGCGTAAAAAACTCGCGTGGATGCGGCTCAAAGGTTAAAATGGCAGGCGTTTTATCTGCCCTGGAAGCCTCATGGATATTAGCTTGCATTAGTGCTTGATGGCCTAGGTGCAACCCATCAAAATTACCAATGGCTAAAGTGAGCGGCGACGGTTTTACCGGGGGTAAATGACGAAAGACCTGCACTTAATGTACGACCCTACGCCTGTAATCGCGCAGCCTAAAGCCCAGCAAAAATAGGCTTGAAAAGTAACTCACGCCGCCCAGCAGCACTAATCCACAAAGATAAAATAGCCGCTTCATTAAACCGTAATTTAACCACGCACCCGTGTCGCCCATGGCAAAATACAGTACAACGCCCATCACGCCAAGCGCGACAAGCAACTTGAGCACAAACACTAACCAAGCTGCTTGCGGCTGATAAATATTAGCTTTGCGCAGGTGGTAATACAGCAAGCCCGCATTTAAACAAGCACCTATGCCGATGGCGAGTGCCAAACCAACGTGGTTTAAATCCAACCCGAACACAAACACCAAGTTCATCAATTGCGTTGCAATCAGTGTAAACACCGCGATTTTAACGGGCGTCTTAATATTTTGTCGTGCGTAAAAACCTGGCGCTAAAATCTTAACTAAAATTAGCCCGAGCAGGCCAACACTGTAAGCCACCAGCGCATGCTGTGTCATTGCAACGTCAATCGCTGTAAATTTACCGTAGTGGAACAAGGCCGTAACCAGTGGCGTTGCCAATATCGCCAGCGCGACAGCCGCGGGCGCGGCCAGAATAAAGGTGAGGCGCAAACCCCAATCGAGCAATTGTGAGTATTCCCTATGCTCGCTGCTGGCATAAGCCTTAGATAAGCTGGGCAACAATATCGTGCCCAGCGCAACGCCCAATACACCTGTGGGAAACTCCATCAGCCTATCAGCATAATACAACCAACTCACGCTACCAGTTGCTAGAAACGAAGCAAAAATCGTATTTATAATCAGCGAAATTTGCACCACAGAAACACCCAATATTGCTGGTCCCATCAGCTTTAAAATCCGCCAGACGCCTTCGTCATCGCGCCTAAACTCAAATTTTGGCAACAGACCAATTTGCTTTAAAAAAGGGATTTGAAAAATAAGCTGCAACAACCCACCAATAAACACTGCCCAAGCCAGCGCTTTGATTGGCTCGGCAAAATGATCCGCAAAAAACAGAATCGCAAAAATCATAGCCAGATTGAGCCAAACTGGCGTGAAGGCGGGAATGCCAAACTTGTTGTAAGTATTGAGCACGCCGCCCGCCATAGAAACCAGCGAGATAAAGAAAATATACGGGAAAGTAATGCGCAACAGCTCAACTGTGAGCTGCATCTTGGTCGGGTCTGCCCTGAAACCTGGGGCAATCAAACTGACAATCAATGGCGCGGCCAGCATGCCAAGCAGGGTCAGCGCTACTAAAGTGATGCCGAGCCAAGTCGCCACGCGATTAATTAAACTATGTGTTTCATCAAAGCTACGCTGACTTTTGTATTCGGCCAAAATAGGCACAAAAGCTTGGCTAAATGCGCCCTCAGCCGACACGCGACGCAATAAATTAGGAATTTTAAACGCCACAATGAACGCGTCGGTAAGCATGCCCGCGCCAAACACACGCGCAATCAAGGTATCGCGCACAAAACCTAAAATACGCGAGATAAACGTCATGCTGCCGACTTTAGCTAAGGCGCTGAGCAAATTCATGAATTATTTGAATTGTGATAATTGAAACAACGATGATTTTAGCATGCCGCAAGCGCTATTTTCAGCTAAGCTATTTTTACTTTAAAGCTTGCAAATTTACTTGCAAAATCATGCAAAAAACACTAATATACGCGGCTTCGCATTAAACCCGATAAAGCATTAGGATAAAGTACACATGGCAAATACCGCACAGGCACGCAAACGCGCGCGCCAATCCGTTAAAGTAAACGCACACAACGCGTCATTGCGCTCAACTTTGCGTACCGCGATTAAAAAAGTAGTGAAAGCAATTGAGGCTGGCGACAAAGCCGCGGCAATGGCGACTTACCAAGAAAACGTCAGCGTGATTGACCGCATTGCGGATAAAAAAATCATTCATAAAAATAAAGCAGCACGTCATAAAAGCCGTTTAACTGCTGCGATTAAAGCATTAACAGGTGACGCGCCTGTGATGTTGGCTAAAAAAGCCGCACCAAAAGCCAAGGCCGCACCAGCAAAGACTGCAGCTCCCAAAGCAAAAGCATCTCCTGCGAAAGCCGCAGCCAAACCTAAAGCTCCAGCAAAAGCCGCAGCCAAACCTAAAGCTCCAGCAAAAGCCGCTAAGTAATTTAAATTCAATAAAAAAGCCGACTTTAAGTCGGCTTTTTTATTAGTTATGTTTTAACTCTCACCAATATGCAATTCACTACGCGCAATGAGTGCAGTATTTAAAATCGCTTTCGCATCTTGCCCAATTACCGTAAAGTGCCCCATTTTGCGGCCTTTGCGTGGCTGGTGTTTTCCATATAAATGCAATTTTAAATTGGCATGGCTGCAAGCCTTATTCCATAATGGTTCCAGGCCTACACTGGAATCCTTTAGTCCAGCGACATCTGTTTTTGCGCCAGCAAACCAACTATCACCTAAAATATTCACCATTACCGCATTACTGTGCAAACTTGCATCACCCAGCGGCAAACTCGTCATCACGCGCACTTGCTGTTCAAATTGATTAGTAACGCAGGCATCTATCGTGTAATGCCCAGAATTATGCGGGCGCGGCGCAATTTCATTCACCAATAATTGTTTGCCGACCACAAAAAACTCTACAGCCAGCACGCCAACATAGTCCAACTGCTCCGCGAGTTTTTTAGCCAGCGCTTGTGCGTTGGCTTTCAGCACCTCAGAACACCTTGCGGGTGCAATGCTAATATCCAATATGCCATTGAGGTGACTATTTTCCGCCGTAGAGAAAGCGGCGATGTTTCCCTGCGCGTCGCGCGCCAACACCACGGAAATCTCTAAATCCAGTGGCAACATTTGCTCCAACACGCAAGTTTCTTGCTTAAAATCTGCAAACGCCTGCTTAGCTTCTGCTTGATTTTTTACACGCGCTTGGCCTTTGCCATCGTAACCAAGTCGCGCAACTTTAAGAATGGCTGGATACAGTGGACTCGCGTCATCAGGCAAATCATTCTCGCTGTTAATTACCGCAAAAGGTGCCACTGGTAAACCTGCATCCTTAATAAAGTTTTTCTCAAGCACACGATGCTGCGCAATCTCCACACAAGCCGCACTAGGACGTACGATGGTAGCAATCGCTAACTGTTCGAGTGATTTTGCAGGGACATTTTCAAACTCAGTCGTCACCGCTGCGCAGGTTTTTGCGAGTTGTTTCAGTGCGGCTACATCATCAAAATCTGCACATAAATGCACATCGGCAATTTTGCCAGCGGGACTATTTTTATCGGGATCGAGCACCGTGACTTTATAACCTAATTCGTGTGCGGCAATTACAAAAAAACGGCCCAACTGACCGCCGCCCAACATGCCCAGCATGGCTGGCGCTATTATTGTTGCAAAACCACTTCGCGCTGTATTACTTTGTTGCAAACTCATCGAAAAATCCTCATTTACACCCACAGTAAACTCCGGCTTTTCTCTTCATGTGCGCCTCGTTCTACATTCGCTCGGGTATTTTTGCTACTTGTTATATCAGTCTATTTATGGTTTTTCTGTCAGCGTCATATTGCTGACCTTTTCAGTTAAAGTTGCACGATATTCTGCCAATTTTTTAACCAAGCCCGCATTGTGATTTGCCAAAATAGAAACCGCAAATAGCCCTGCGTTCGCCGCACCCGCTTCGCCAATCGCAAACGTCGCCACGGGGATGCCTTTGGGCATTTGCACGATAGAAAGCAGCGAATCGTGCCCATCTAAATGCTTGGTGGTGACTGGCACGCCGAGCACTGGCAGCGTGGTTTTTGCGGCCACCATGCCAGGCAAATGCGCTGCGCCGCCCGCACCTGCGATGATGACTTGATAACCTTCTTTGGCTGCGCTCTCTGCAAACTTGAACATTAAATCGGGCGTACGATGTGCCGAAACCACTTCTGCCGTGTACTCCACGCCAAAATCTGCCAGCATTTGTGCGGCATTTTTCATAATCGGCCAATCGCTATCCGAGCCCATAATAATGGCCACTAATGGTTTTTTCATCTCAATATTCTCATTCAATAATGATTAAGTTGTCCCTGTGAATGAGCTCTGACTCTTCCACATAACCTAAAATTTTCTCAATCTCGCTGCTGGCTTTACGCATAATCCGTGCTGCTTCTAGCGAATTATAATTCACAATACCACGCGCCACTTCAACATTTTGTTCATCTACACACGCGACTACATCGCCGCGCTCAAAGCTGCCTTGCACCTTGATTACGCCAATTGGCAATAAACTTTTTCCATCAGCTTTCAATACCTTCACCGCACCAGCATCCAATACCAGAGCGCCTCCCAGTCTTAAGTGATCTGCCAGCCATTGTTTTTTAGCGAGCGTTTTAATTTTGCTAGCTTGCAAGTGCGTGCCGATGGCCTCGCCAGAATTTAATCGCAATAAGACATTAGTCTCGCGACCTGATGCAATGACCGTGTGTGCGCCACTACTGGCTGCGCGCTTGGCGGCGAGTATTTTGGTGAGCATGCCGCCGCTGCCAATATCACTGCCCGCTCCACCCGCCATTTGCTCCAAAGCCACATTGCCAGCAGTTTCAAAGTGGATAAACTTCGCATCTTTATTTTTGCGTGGGTCGGCAGAATACAAGCCCTGCTGGTCGGTTAAAATCACCAGCGCATCAGCCTCAATTAAGTTCGCCACCAACGCCGCCAGCGTATCATTATCACCAAAACGGATCTCTTCTGTAACAACGGTATCATTCTCGTTAATAATCGGAATTACTTTTAAATCGAGCAAAGTTTTAAGTGTGCTACGCGCATTTAGATAGCGCTTTCTATCGCGCAAATCATCGTGGGTAAGCAATATCTGCGCGGTGTGCAAGCCATGCTCAGCAAAACAACTTTCATACATTTGCACCAAACCCATTTGCCCAACGGCGGCGGCGGCTTGTAGTTCGTTCACTTCTACAGGGCGTTTTTTCCAACCTAGCCGTTGCATACCCTCAGCCACCGCACCGCTAGAAACCAAGGCGATTTGTTTGCCTTGCTGCACCAAAGTTGAAATCTGCGCTGCCCACGCGGCGATCGCGGCACGATCTAGCCCTTCGCCGTTGTTTGTCACAAGGCTGGAGCCGACTTTTACAATCAGCGTTTTAGTGTTCAGTAATAACGATTTGCTCATTTTCTGCTTCTGTCTTTTTTACCGCCTCCAAATGCTCCATCATGGCATAAGTAAGCTCTTTACAGCCTATGCCACTAATAGCAGAAATAGCGAATACACGGCCTTTCCAGCCATAATCTTTGACAAATTTTTTCACAACTTGCGCGCTGTCTTGCAACATATCAGTTTTGTTTAGTACCAACCAACGTGGCTTATTATATAAATCTTCATCATACTTCTTCAGCTCGTTCACAATCGCTTTCGCCTCAGCAACTGGGTCGCTCGCTTCGTCAAACGGTGCAATATCCACCAAATGCAATAGTAAGGAAGTCCTCGCTAAATGACGCAAAAACTGGTGCCCAAGCCCCGCGCCTTCAGCCGCACCTTCAATTAAACCAGGTACATCGGCAATCACAAAACTGCGTTCAGCATCCACCCGCACCACGCCCAAATTAGGATGTAGCGTGGTAAAAGGATAATCGGCCACCTTTGGTTTTGCCGCAGAAACTGAACGAATAAAGGTTGATTTGCCTGCATTCGGCATACCCAACAACCCAACATCCGCCAACACTTTCAGCTCCATGTAAAGCTCAAACTCTTCGCCTGGCTCTCCCTTGGTGCATTGACGTGGCGCACGATTGATGGACGACTTAAAATGCACATTGCCCAAACCATTATTGCCGCCTTTAGCCAGCAATACTTTTTGACCGTGCTCTGCCAAGTCAACAATCATGCGCTCGGTGGCTTTATCCGAAATTACCGTGCCTACGGGCACGCGCAACACCGTATCTTCCCCTTTTGCACCATAACATTCGGCGCCACGACCATTCTCACCACGTTGCCCTCTAAAAGAACGCGTGTAACGATAATCCACCAGCGTATTGATGTTGCGATCCGCAATCGCATAAATCGAACCACCTTTGCCGCCATCGCCACCGTTGGGACCACCCATGGGCTCGTATTTCTCGCGCCGGAACGTGGCGATACCGTTGCCGCCATCGCCGGCATATACCTTAATCGTCGCTTCATCAATAAATTTCATATAAAAATTGCTTTGCTCTTTATCTCGCTAGTTTTTAGGCTTTTGCTAACACGGAGATAGCATTCTAATTCATTAAATCCAAAAACAAAAAAGCCCCATCAAATGATGAGGCTTTAATCAATTAAAAATTTCTACACTGCGACAATACTGACCATTTGGCGTTTTAATGCGCCTTTAATCGCAAAAGTCACTTTGCCATCGATTTTCGCAAACAAGGTATGGTCTTTGCCCATGCCAACGTTCTCGCCTGCGTGCATTTTTGTGCCACGTTGACGTACGATAATGCTGCCTGCTGAAACCACTGTTTCGCCAAAGGCTTTAACGCCTAAACGTTGCGAGTGTGAATCGCGACCGTTACGTGAACTACCGCCTGCTTTTTTGTGTGCCATGATTAATCCTTAAGTCTTGTTTATTACTTTTTAAACTGCTTTAGCTTTTTTAACTGCTGGTGCTTTTGTAGGCTTAGCAGCTGCTGCAGGCTTGGCCGCTACAACTGGATTAGCTGCCACTGCGCCTTTACCATTGACATCGTCAATTAAAATCTCAGTATAGCTTTGGCGATGACCTTGCGTTTTACGATAATGTTTACGGCGACGAAATTTAAAAATCATCACTTTATCACCACGGCCGTGTGAAAGCACGGTAGCATTTACCTTGGCGCCTGCCACTAAAGGCGCGCCTATCGTCGTATTTTCGCCATCGGCAATCATCAACACTTTGTCTATGACCACTTTGCTGCCAACATCACCAACCAGTTTTTCAACTTTTAGTCTCTCACCAGCAGCTACTTTGTATTGTTTGCCACCTGTTTTAATTACTGCGTACATGTTTTCGCCTAACTTCTACACGTTCAAATGAATCGCGCATTATACTTAAATTACGGGATATTGCAAACGCTAATTATCTCAATTTTCCATTATTTATTCAGCCTAAGCCTCGCATTCGCTGTGTTAAAATAGCGCCTATCATGAATTGGCTTATCTAGTTTTTAATAGACAGTGTCTTTAAACAAACTTCAAACTTTTATTGCAAGCGATATGCAAGCGGTAGATGCGGTTATCCGTCAATCTTTGCATTCTGAAGTCACGCTCATTAATACTATTGGTGGGCATATTATTAGTGGCGGCGGCAAGCGCCTGCGACCAGCTCTGGTGTTGCTTTCCAGCGGCATATTTGGGAAAATTCAAACACAACATCACGCGCTTGCAACCATAGTCGAATTTATCCATACCGCCACGCTGCTGCACGACGACGTAGTAGATGAATCGCAAATGCGGCACGGCAAAAGCACCGCCAACCACCTATTTGGCAACGCTGCCAGCGTGTTAGTAGGCGATTTTGTCTATTCGCGCGCGTTTCAGATGGTGGTGAAACTGCAAAACATGCGTGTGATGGAAATATTAGCTGAAGCCACTAATATTATCGCCGAGGGTGAAGTATTGCAATTGCTCAATATTCGCAATGCCGATGTGACCGAGCAAGATTACTTAAAAGTCATCCACTTTAAAACCGCAAAACTATTTGAAGCCGCGACGCGTTTGGGCGCAGTCATCAACAACGCTAATCATGCGGATGAAACCGCTCTTGCGCAATACGGCATGCGGCTGGGCACAGCGTTTCAGTTGATTGACGATGTGCTAGACTTAAGCGGCAACGTAGACCAAATTGGCAAAAATTTAGGTGGCGATTTATCTGAAGGCAAACCGACTTTACCATTGCTAATCGCCATGCATAGAGGCAACGAGCAAGAGGCTGCAACTATTCGCAACGCTATACAGCACGGTGGGTTGGATGAATTGCCTGCTGTATTAGCCGCAGTAAAAGCAACGGATGCTTTAAATTACGTGCGCGATTTAGCGGCGAATGAAGCTAAACTTGGCGTTGAAGCCATTTCACACTTACCAGATTCTGCCAATAAACAAGCGCTGATTGATTTGGCTGAGTTTGCCGTGAAAAGAGATTTTTAATTTATAAACGCTAAAATACAGATGCCATGCAGGCCAATATCCACAGGGATTTCAGCGCGGACTTTTAAAATAGTTTAAGTCACTGCAATCAATATCAATTCAAGGTGATGGGCTCGCCGCTCTCGGCATGAAAATAACTTAAATGCGCCCAATCGCTGGTGCCATTGGTTAGACTGCCATCAAACAAGGCCTTGCCTTCTACATCCACCACCGCGTAACCATTGTGATACAGCGTCACCTCAGCCAACTTTGGAGTCGCTTTAACCGCTTGCGCTTTACTATTCTCTCTCATCACAAAGCTAATGCAGTTTTCTTCTTCAGCCTCGCCATACACTTCCCAATGATTACCACCCGCCAGCTGTGAAAGCCAGCTTGGTAAATCAACCTCTACGCGGCAAATAATCGGCTCATCCCAAGCGGGATGGCTAATATTATTTAACACAACTTCAGTTGAGTTAAATAGCAATGGCTCGTCATCTATCATGTCACGGTCAGTCATTTTAATCCTTTTAATAGTTCACCATTAATATGGTGACACCATAAGCTTTTTCAAGCAACATTCACACCACATTTAGCTACAAAGTTGCATGCCTTTATTAACGATGCCATGATATGCTTAATTTACAACAACTTTTAGGCCTTTTTGGAGCTAAGTTATGTTTGATTTTTTAATGCCATTATCAGATTTATTAGGCGCAGAGCCCACTTTTTTTGTGACGCTTTCGGTCATCTTTGGTCTCGTGGTGGGCAGTTTTCTCAATGTGGTGATTCACCGCTTGCCCAAAATGATGGAATGCGAATGGCACGCGAATTGTTTGGAGCTACAAAGCAAGGAAGCCGCTACAGAATATAAAACACAAGCCAAATACAGCCTCATCACGCCGCGCTCGGTCTGCCCAAGTTGCGGACACCAAATAAGCGCTTTGGAGAACATTCCTATCCTAAGTTACTTAATTCTGGGCAGAAAATGCAAAGCCTGCAAAGCCCCAATAGGCATACGCTACCCACTGGTGGAAGCATTAACTGGTGCGCTTATTGGGACAGTGGCCTACCAATATGGCTATACGCATTCCGCTTTATTTGCATGCGTTTTTGTATTCGCGCTCATCGCGCTTACGTTTATCGATCTCGATACCCAATTATTGCCCGATGACATTACCTTCCCTTTGTTGTGGCTTGGCTTGCTGTTTAATTTAAATGGTGGATTTACTGATTTGCAGTCTGCAGTACTTGGCGCCATTTTTGGTTACCTTACTTTGTGGTCAGTATATTGGCTATTCAAACTCGTCACTGGCAAAGAAGGTATGGGTTATGGCGATTTTAAACTACTCGCCGCAATCGGCGCCTGGTTTGGCTGGCAATTGCTGCCAGCGGTAATTTTACTCAGCTCTGTCGTTGGCGCGATTGTTGGCATTGGCATGATCATGTTTAAAGGAAAAACTGCTGGCACGGCGATTCCTTTCGGACCTTTTTTGGCTTTAGGCGGCATTGCGGCGCTGTTTTTCGGACAACAATTGGCTAGTTTTTATTTGGGCAGCTAATGTACATGGTTGCCAACCTATGTTTGTAATAGCACTTACGGGCGGTATCGGTAGCGGCAAATCAACCGCTGCGACCATATTTGCCGAGCTTGGCGTGCCCGTCACTGATGTGGATGCGATTTCACACCAACTCACCGCAGCGAATCAGCCATTACTAAAAGACATTAAAACCAATTTTGGTGGCGATTTTATTACGCCTGAAGGCGCATTAAACCGCGCTGCCATGCGTCAGCTAGTGTTTAGTGATGCTGCTGCGCGTGCTAAATTAAACGCCATTTTGCACCCCGAAATTTATGATGCTGCATTAAAACAATTGCAACAACATGCCAGTGCGCCTTATCAAATTTTGGCGATTCCATTGCTGTTTGAAAGCCCGCGCTATGCACCGCATGTTAACCGAATTTTGCTCATTGATTGCGATGAAAAAACGCAGATTGAACGTGTTAAACAACGTAGCCAATTATCCACTTCTGAAATAAAAAAAATCATCCGCGCGCAAACGCCACGCAAAACACAATTATTACTGGCGCATGACGTGATTGAAAACAACGAAAATGTTGAAAAATTGCGTGAAAAAATTCTAGAAATTCACCAAAAATACCTTAATACTTGCGTAGTTAGTAAAACTACCTGATAATTCACCGCAAATTATTATAAGTACACAGACTGCTATTGGCATGCCTAGCTACGAATTTCCATTTAACGAGCGCATTCGCACTTTGTTGCGGCTGGAGGACTTGTTTAAAATAATTTCGCTAAATGTTAAGGCTGGGCAGCAGCACAACCATCACAGCGCGTTAGTTACATTATTGCAATTGTTAGATATTGTCGAGCGCGCCGACCTTAAAAGTGATTTAGTGCACGAGCTTGAGCGCCAACGGCTTAACTTGCAAATCCTGCGCGGCAATCCAGGCATCGAGGAAACAACATTAGACGGCATTCTTAAAGAAGTTGATGCCTGCGCTACTACGCTACGTAGCAGTCACAGCAAACTTGGGTATCAGCTACGCGAAAACGAATGGTTAATGAGCATCAAACAGCGTAGCCACATTGTTGGCGGCATGTGCCAGTTCGATTTACCTTCATATTACTACTGGCTAAATCTAAGCCAAACTCAACGCCAGGCTAATTTTAAAGCTTGGCTTGCGTGCTTAATGCCTATGGATGCAGCGGTCAAAATCATCTTGCGTATTTTGCGTGGTAGCAGCATTGCCACTCAACATCATGTTGACAATGGATTTTTTCAGTATATGTTAGGCGGCGCAAAAGCCGAGCAAATGATCAGAATTGAATTAAGTGACGATTGTCCGTGTTTCCCCGAAGTAAGCGCCAATAAATACGCCATTAGCTTGCGCTTTTTTGCCTTAGATTTTGTGCAAAAACCTAAGCAGTGCGCGCATAGAGTCGATTTCAGCATGATATTGTGCAATCTTTAACACTTTGTGTAATCTATGGGATTTTGTATAATCTATAGCCCTTAAGTCTTTAAGCAAGGCGCGCAATGTCAGCAGTTAAATCCCGCTTAGTCACATGCCCCAATTGTAAAAAACCATCTGAATATAGCGCCAGCAACGCTTTTCGGCCATTTTGTAGCGAGCGCTGCAAAATGATAGACTTGGGCGATTGGGCGAACGAAAATTATAAAATCCCTGTCAATATGCCAATAGAGGATCTAGATGATATTGTATAAGCAAATTTTTAAAGTTTTATTTTTGCTTGCTTTTCTTGCGGCTTGCGAGCCAAAAACAGGCGTAGCAACTAGCTTAGCAACAGAGGTAAAAATCACCGATAGTTGGGTGCGCGAAAACGCGCCAGGACAGAGCGTTGGTGCGGCTTACATGACATTGAACAGCCCGCAAGACAGTACTTTGGTTTATGTGGAAACATCTGTTGCGAGCTCAGTGGAAATTCACAGCATGCGCATAGAAAATAATGTGATGAAAATGCGTATGTTAGAAGAATTGTCACTTAAAGCCGGCAAACCCGAAAAACTTGCGCCTGGAGGCCTTCACTTGATGTTGTTTGATTTAAAAACGCCGCTAAAAGCGGGTGAAAACGCAGCTTTTAAACTATGCTTTAAAGACCAAGCTGGCAACATTACGCACCAAAACGTGACCCTACCAATCAAACCTGCCAGTTAAAGCGACACAGCTACAACACTGCGCTGACAGGCGATGCCACGCGCGCCATAACTCAGCGCAATCGGCAAATCACTCAACGCCATGCCGCCCAGCGCGTAAATTGGCAACGTAATATTCTCCGCCAATTCTGCAAATTTTTGCCAGCCCAATGGCTCAGCCTCAGGGTGGCTCATGGTTGATTTTACTGGCGACAGCACCACAAAATCTACATTAAGATACTCTGCATGCCTTAATTCTATTGGGTTGTGACAGGATGCCGACACCATCAAGCCCGCAGGTTTAGTTTTAAGCGCTAATAATGCTTGGCTAGGCAAATGTACGCCATCTGCCCCCAATTCGCGCGCCAATGCAATATCTTCGCTAATCAGCACTTTCGCGTCATATTGTCTGGCCAGCTCGATAACTTGCGCCGAAAATTTCATGAAAGCGGCCTTTGCAAGCTGTTTCTCACGCACTTGAATCAGCCGCAAACCCCGTACTAATTGGTTTTTGAGCGTTGCAAAAAAAAACTCTTCGCCCATTTCTGCTAAATTGCTAATCACATAAATAGGCGGCAGTGCCAGCGCTTGCATAATGGGTGCGTTGGCTGGCAAAATAGGGGTAACGGTGATATTTTCTGGGTGCTGCCAACTTAATTGTTGGCCTTCGCACGGTCGCAATTCGCCTTCCCACGCATCCACAAAAAAGAAATGTAAATTGACCGTTTTGGCAGCTGAGTCATTGGTTGCTGGGTAAGCAAATTGGCGCGTTAACCATTGCTGCATGATGGTGGGCTTAACACCCAACTCTTCTCTTAACTCGCGCGAAAGTGCGTGCTCTGGGCTTTCGCCATCCTCAATTTTTCCACCAGGAAACTCCCACCAGCCAGCCCAGCCTTTACCTGCAGGACGACTTGCAAGTAAGCATTCAGTTTGCCCACTTTCATTCTTGCGCTGCAAAATTGCAACTGCAACCTGCGTTACCATATCAAGCCAAGGTCCAAACTTTGACTGCGATGCTTTTAACTTCTATAGTCGGCATTAATTTTCACATAATCATAAGAAAAATCGCAAGTCCAAATCGTCGTATGTTCGCTGCCGCGATTCAACACCACGCGCACTAAAATATCACTTGCTTGCATAATCTCCGCGCCTTGTTCCTCGCGGTAACTGGCGGCGCGACCACCTTTTTCGGCTACCAAAATATCGCCTAGATACAACTCAAGATTATCGACATCTAAATCATCGATTCCTGCGTAGCCTACCGCTGCCAGTATGCGCCCCAAATTGGGATCGGAAGCAAAAAATGCGGTTTTAATCAACGGCGAATGGGCGATGGCATACGCCACTTTGCGGCATTCCGCTGCGTTTTTGCCACCCTCTACCGTCACTGTCATAAACTTAGTCGCGCCTTCGCCATCACGCACGATGGCCTGTGCCAGTTCGATGGCAACCTCTGTTAAAATGTCGCGTAAATGCGAAAAATTTAGGCTATCTTCTGTTATCTCAAAATTTCCAGCAAGATTTGTTGCCATCAAAATCAAGCTATCGTTAGTGCTGGTATCCCCATCCACCGTGATGCAATTAAACGATTTATTGACCGCGTATTGAATGATATTTTCCAGCGCAGCTTGACTAATGGCGGCATCGGTGCCTATATAGCCCAGCATGGTCGCCATGTTAGGGTGTATCATGCCGCTGCCTTTACTAATGCCAGTAATCGTCACGGTTTTTCCATCCAATTGAATCTGTCGCGACGTGCCTTTGGCGACAATGTCCGTCGTCATAATCGCTTCGGCCGCGTTCAACCAGTTGTCTTCTTTCAGGTTTTCGATAGCGGCTGGAAGTCCAGCAACCACGCGGTCTACTGGTAACGGCTCCAAAATCACACCGGTGGAAAATGGCAATACTTGATTTGGCTGAATATTCAATAGCTTACTTAACGCTTCGCAGCTTTGCGTGGCGCGATTTATACCATCTTCACCCGTGCCTGCGTTGGCGCAGCCAGTGTTCACCAACAGCGCGCGAATACCTTTTTTCGCCGCCAGATACTCTTTACAAAGCACGACCGGCGCGGCGCAAAACCTATTTTTGGTAAACACGCCAGCCACGCGGCTGCCTTCCGCCAGCGTCATTACCAACACATCTTTGCGGCCTAGTTTACGGACATGGGCTTTGGCAAAACCCAGTTTGATGCCACTAACAGGCAATAGGGACGCAGCTTCTGGGGCAGCGAGTTTTACTGGCATGTCATTCCTCTTTCGTATGGATTTGCTTATATTATCCGTCACTCCCGCATAAGCGGGAATCTAGGAAATTTACAACCTTAACTAGATTTCCACCACCGCGAGAATGACGATTTAAGGTAATTTTACTTAGGCGCGACGCCAAGTCGTGCCTTGTGGTGTGTCTTCTAAAATGATGCCAGCATCTGCCAACTCTTTACGAATATGGTCAGCCTCGGCAAAGTTCTTAGCATCCTTAGCTATTAATCTTTCTACAATTTTATCTTGTATCAAAACATCATCTGCTGGCAGCTTGGAAAGGTCGCTTGTTGGTTGAATGCCTTGTAAAAACTCATCTGCGTTGCGCTGCAACAATCCGACCACCGCACCCAAGCTCTTTAGCAAACTCGCTACTGCCATCGATTGAGTTTTATTCACTTCATTCGCCAAATCAAACAACACTGCCACCGCTTCCGGCGTGTTGAAATCATCGTCCATCGCCGCTTTAAAGCGCGCGGCGTAAGGCTCGTTCCAGCCAATCGTGTTAGCACTTACTTTGTGTCCACGCAAGGCAGTATATAGGCGTGTCAACGATGCCTTGGCATCATCCAAATGCACATCAGAATAGTTAAGCGGGCTGCGATAATGCGCACGCAGAATAAAAAAGCGCACCACTTCGGCATCGTATTTTTTTAACACTTCACGAATGGTAAAAAAATTGCCGAGCGATTTCGACATTTTTTCATCATCCACCCGTACAAAGCCATTGTGCATCCACGTGTTGGCCATTTGGCAGCTGTGCGTTGCTTCACTTTGCGCAATTTCGTTCTCGTGATGCGGAAACTGTAAATCTTGCCCACCACCATGAATATCGAAATGCGCGCCTAAATGATGTGCACTCATCACCGAGCATTCAATATGCCAGCCTGGGCGGCCTTTGCCCCAAGGCGAATCCCAATTCGGCTCATTGGGTTTGACGGATTTCCATAACACAAAATCCATGGCGTCTTTTTTAAATGTATCCACTTCTACCCGCTCACCGGCGCGTAAATCGTCTAAACTTTTGCCAGAAAGTTTGCCGTAATTGGCAAAGCTGCGCACGCTGTAAAACACGTCGCCATTGGTCGCTTGATACGCGTGGCCTTTTTCGATGAGCGCTGAAATCATCGCAATCATGCCATCAATGTGTTGTGTAGCTCTTGGCTGAAAAGCAGGCGATTCAACACCCAACTTGGCAAAATCTTCATCCATAGCATCAATAAAACGCTGCGTTAGCACATCAATGGTTTCACCATTCTCATTGGCGCGTTTAATAATTTTGTCATCAATATCAGTAATGTTTCTAACATAAGTAACGTCATAACCACTGCTGCGAAACCAGCGCGACACCATATCGAACACCACCATCACCCGCGCATGGCCAAGATGACAAAAGTCATACACCGTCATGCCGCACACATACATGCGGACTTTGTTGGCTTCTATCGGAGTAAATGTTTGCTTGTTGCGGCTTAGGGAGTTGTAAATTTTTAACATTTGCAAATTATAGTTGAGTTAATACAGCCAAAACAGATAAAAATTGTGATTTATTGCCAAATCGGCTATTGGCTGTTAGTTAAGCAATTGATAGAATAGCTTTTTTATTAACTGGCTTGAGTATAGCATAATGATAATTCGCAACCTTTTGCTGCCAAAGTTAATTCAACTATTGAGGCGTATTTAAGCCACTACTCTAAAAAAGTTTTTTATGGTGATGGCGGTGGTGAATTTTGAACAGGATTTTACAAGCCCTAGTTTGCAAAATAAAATGCGCAAACGCCAATACTGGGTTAATGAACACAATAGCTGGAAAATCATTGACGAAGGTACTGGCTAAACAGCAATTATCCCTAATTTTTTCACCTCATGGAATTTAAATTAATGCAAAGCTTTAAAACGTTTTTACTGGTACTATTAACTGCCATAGCAACCAATATCCACGCGGCTTCCAACACTCCTGCTAACGTGCCACCGAGCGTCGTGTTCGAAACCTCGCAAGGCCATTTTACTGTGGCGCTTTACCCAGAAAAAGCGCCCAAAACCGTAGCGAATTTTTTACAATATGTGAAAGATGGCTTTTATGAAAACACCATTTTTCACCGTGTGATTAACCGTTTTATGATTCAAGGCGGCGGCTTCGAGCGTGATCTAACCGAAAAAAACACACGAGCGCCCATTGTAAGTGAATCCAACAACGGCTTATTAAACGAGTTAGGCGCGATTGCCATGGCGCGCACTGCCGATCCTGATTCGGCCACTGCGCAATTTTTTGTGAATTTGGCCGATAACCAATTTTTAAATTATGCAAGTCCAGACCCAGAGTTAATTGGTTACTGCGTATTTGGCAAAGTGACCAGCGGGCTAGAAGTCGTACAAAAGATCGGCTTAGTACAAACCACTTTTGTAGGCAGAAACGCCGATGTGCCAGTAAAAGCCATCACCATTAAAAGCGTAAAATTGCTGCCGGCTCCAGCAAAATAGCTTACGTTTAAACTTTCAACTTTTCATTCATTATTTATTTATTTTTAAGGATTTATTTTGGTTAAACTCATCACCAATTTTGGCGACATTACACTTGAACTTAACGCAGAGAAAGCGCCGATTACTGTGGCCAATTTTTTACAGTATGTGGAAAGCGGTTTTTATGACGGCGTGATTTTTCATCGTGTCATTGATGGTTTTATGATTCAAGGTGGCGGTTTTGATGCTGACATGCAGCAGAAAAAAACCAAAGCTGAAATTAAAAATGAAGCCGATAACGGCTTAAGCAATGACAATTACACGATTGCGATGGCGCGCACTTCGATTCCAGACTCTGCCAGCAGCCAATTTTTTATTAACGCGACCGATAACGATTTTTTAAACCATACTGCAAAAAACGCCAGTGGCTGGGGTTACTGCGTATTTGGAAAAGTGGTGGCAGGCATGGATGTGGTCGATAAAATTAAAAAAGTCAAAACTACCAGAAAAGCTGGTCACAGTGACGTGCCTGCTGAGCCGGTGACAATAGAAAAAGCTAGCATTATTTAGCGCGCACGATTCTCACATGGAGCACTGCCTATTTATTTCCGATTTACACCTCAGTGATTCTCGCCCGCGTATTACGCAAGCGTTTATTCAGTTTTTAGAAAAAATGGCTGTTAAAGCACAGGTGCTGTATATCTTGGGCGATTTATTTGAATATTGGGCAGGCGACGACACTATCGCAGTCGGTGCCCAACGAGCCAGTATTGATGCGCTGCGCAGGCTCTCTAAAAATGTTCCCGTGTTTTTTATAGCTGGAAATCGTGATTTTTTAATGGCTGATGGCTTTGAAAAAGCGACTGGCATTAAAATTTTGCCCGACCCAAGTTTAATTACACTTTACGGCAATCCGGTGTTATTAAGTCACGGCGATGCGCTATGCACAGATGATGTCGCCTACCAAAAATTTCGCAACGAAGTGCGCAGCAACACGTGGCAAATGCAATTTTTAAGCCAGCCTTTAGCTGCGAGAGTCGCCTATATCGAGCAATTGCGCGCTAAAAGTGAGCAAGAAAAATCCATCAAATCCGTGCAGATTATGGATGTCAATGCTGCCGCTGTGGATGATTTGTTGCGCGAGTTTTCGTACCCGCCCATCTTCATTCATGGGCACACGCACCGCCCCCAAAAACACATGCACGCCCTGGATAGAAAAACTTGTGAGCGCTGGGTGTTGGGCGATTGGTACGAACAAGGAAGTTACCTTAAATTAGATGCTAACGGCTGCCACTCCCAAATGCTCGAGACTTAGCGTTTTATCCGCCAGTACTTAAATGTAAAGATGTATGCTACATGTGGCTTATCACTATTTTGTGATTACGCTATTTTTGGCTTATCGGCTAAAATACGCGCATGAGAAGAAATTGCAATAAATCCCGCCAAAACCCAGCAGAAAATCCAATCTTAATTGCCACCATCGAGTCGCTAGACCAAGAAGGACGTGGTGTTGCGCATGTGGAGGGTAAAACCATTTTTATTGATGGCGCGTTGCCGCAAGAAAAAGTGACGTATCGTGCAAACCACATCAAGGCGAGTTACGAAATCGCCAATGTGGTGGAAGTATTAATACCATCGAATCAACGTGTTACACCAAAATGTCCGCACTTTGGCTTGTGCGGCGGTTGTAAATTGCAGCATTTGGATGCACAAGCGCAAGTCGCAGAAAAGCAAAAGTTGCTGGAGGCGGATTTACAGCACATTGGCAAAATGCAGGCCGAAAACATGTTGCCACCGCTGTATGGGCCAACTTGGGGCTATCGCCACAAGGCGCGTTTGAGCGTGAAATATGTGCAGAAAAAGCAGCGCGTGTTGGTGGGCTTTAACGAGAAAGGCACGCGCTACGTGGCGGATATGAACAGCTGCGAAGTGTTAGTGCCTGAAGTTTCTGCGCTAATTGCACCCTTGCAGACGATGATTTTTGAGTTGAGCATACGCGATAAATTGCCGCAAATTGAGCTGGCGGTGGGTGAAGGCAATGTAATCGTTTTGATTTTGCGCATTATGGACGTGTTGACTGAAAACGATGAAACGCTACTGAAAGCCTTTGCCGATGTGCACAAAGTACAAATTTGGACGCAAACAAAAGGCCCCGACACGATTAAATATTACTATTCAACAGGCGACCTACAAACTGCACCGATGCTGGCTTACAGCCTGCCTGAATTTGATTTAAATTATCCATTTAAACCGAATGAATTTACCCAAGTCAACCCGCAAATTAACCGCGAAATGATACACAGTGCCATGCAGCTTTTAAATCCAAAGGCGGGTGAAAACATTGCCGATTTTTTCTGCGGTATTGGTAATTTTACGCTGCCCATCGCGCGCAGCGGCGCACAAGTATTGGGTTTGGAAGGTCTGGCGAATTTGGTAGAACGCGCTAATGAAAGTGCGAAATTAAACAATATTAGCAAGGTAACATTTGGCGTGGCTGATTTGTTTAAAATGACTGAGGCAAGCTTGGCAGGCCTAAATTTAAAACATGGTAAGTTCGATAAATGGTTGGTTGATCCACCGCGCGATGGCGCACATGAATTGGTGAAGTCAATTGTTGAAAACACTGCGCCAAATACAATCGTTTACGTTTCGTGCAACCCCGCCACGCTGGCGCGTGATGCGAATATTTTGGTTAACGAAAAAGGTTACCGCCTAAGTGCGGCGGGTGTGATCAATATGTTCCCGCACACCGCGCATGTAGAATCCATCGCGCTGTTCGAAAAAATTCAGCTGAAGCGCTAGGCGATAAACTTATCGAACCACACCCGCAATCTGCGCCTAATCTTTGCGAAATAGTTACCCAATCCTGTGTAAAATTACCGTCATGTTGAGAATAATTTTGCTGATGATATTTTGTTTGCTCCTTGCGGCTTGTGGCAAACCAGAAAACATCGGTGAAATCAATTTTGCCATCGCGCAAGCACCGCTAAACCTCGATCCGCGCTACGCCACCGATGCAGCCTCCGAGCGCGTTAATCGCTTAATTTATCAGCCCTTAGTCGATTTTGATGCTGCCATGCAACCCGTATACGTATTGGCTACTAGCGACACATCAAGTAGCGATACTTTAAATGAAAAAAGCTATCGATTCACATTGCAAAAATCTGCCACTTTTCATAACGGCAAAACGCTGACTGCGCACGATGTGAAAGCGACTTATGATTCGTTACTGAGTTTAAAAGATTCGCCACATGCAGCCGAATTTTCCAATATTGAACGCATTAAAGTGGAAGATGAACACACAGTTTTATTTCAATTAAAACAGCCAGACAAGCATTTTGTTGCCAAATTAATTCTTGGTATTTTGCCCAAAACTTTAATCGAAAAAAACCACGATTTTTCGCATCAGCCAGTTGGCAGTGGCGCGCTTGAATTTGTATCTTGGCAAAACAAACTGACGCTTAAAAGAACTGGCGATAATCAAATCATTTCGCTGCAAGAAGTGAAAGACCCGACCGTGCGGGTGCTAAAACTTTTACGTGGCGAGGCAGATTTAATACAAGGCGATTTACCGCCAGAGCTGGTCAAGCATTTGCAAAGCAAACCTGAAATTAGCGTTAAAACCAGCGTTGGCGCTAATTTTTCCTATCTTGGTTTAAATATGCAAGATGCTATTTTAAAACAACAAAAAATAAGATTGGCGATTGCGCACGCCATCAATCGCCAAGCGATTATCGATAAAGTGATGGTTAAAAATTCACGCGTCGCAGCTGCGATTTTGCCGCCAGAACACTATACGAATCTAGGTGTTAGTTTGTTTGCCTATGATTACAATCCAAAATTAGCCAAAAAGTTATTGCAAGATGCAGGCATAAAGTTGCCATTAAAGTTGGTGTATAAAACCTCTACCGATGCGCAACGCGTACGCTTTGCCACCATATTGCAAGCACAAATGCGGCCAGCTGGCATAGCTTTAGAGATTAGAAGTTTGGATTGGGGCACCTTTTTTGCCGATGTCAAACAAGGTAATTTTCAACTTTTTGGCCTGACTTGGGTGGGCATTAAAACGCCAGAAATCTACAGCAAAGCCTTTGGCAGTGACTTTTTTCCGCCCAATGGTTTTAATCGCGGCAGATATGCAGATACCGAGTTAGATAAATTATTGGCTAATGAGGATTGGCCTGCCGTTACGCAGCGCATTCATGCGCAATTGCCCTATATTCCGCTGTGGTACGAAGGACAATTTGCCGCCATGCAAAAAAATATTACAGACTATGCACCTAAGCCAGATGGCAATTGGGATAATTTAACGACAATCATAAGGTCGGATACAATAAGCAATCATGCAAATTAAAATTTCCATTTCCCAACAAACACTAAAATTGCTCGATGCACCTGGCAAGGTGAAGGCAACATATCGCATTTCAACCGCTGCTAACGGCGTAGGTTGCGAGAAAGATAGTGGCTGCACGCCATTGGGCACGCATATTGTCCGCGCCAAGATAGGTACAGGTTGCGAGCAGAATACCGTGTTTGTCGGACGCAGAGCCACAGGTGAAATCTGTACGCCAGAGTTAATGATGCAGTTTCCGGAGCGTGATTGGATTTTAACGCGGATTTTGTGGTTAAGTGGCAAGGAAATTGGCAAAAATCGACTTGGCAATGTGGATACCATGCAGCGTTACATTTACATTCACGGTACGCCAGATTCCACGCAAATGGGAAAAACTGGCTCGCACGGCTGCGTGCGTATGCGTAATGAGGATGTGATTGCTTTGTTTGATTTGGTTGAAGCGGGAACACAAGTTTTTATTTCAGAATAGTTACTCCCTCCCCCTAGGCGGGGGAGGGTTGGGGAGAGGGTGATTATGCGGCTTTACCCCTCTCCCACAATGGGCGAGGGGATTAAGGTGGTTTGTGTTTTTAATTAAAAAATTATCTAGCTTCGCTACCGTCATTTTTGGCGTTTTACTACTCACTTTTTTGCTGATACATTTAGTGCCAGGCGACCCAGTAGAAGTAATGTTAGGCGAGTCGGCCAGCATGGCAGACCGCGATACTTTGCGTGCAGACCTTGGGCTAAAGCAACCGTTAATTAGTCAATTTGGTCGTTATATAGCCAAGCTCGCACACGGCGATTTAGGCAGCTCGATACACACAAAAACGCCGATTATCGATCTCATCAAAACGCGTTATCCCGCCACTTTAAAACTGGCGATTTCATCACTTATCATTGGCTTGGTGATTGGTATTCCGCTGGGCATTTACGCCGCGCTTAAGGCGAATCACTGGCAGGATTTTGTGGTGACTATGGTTTCGGTGCGATTTTCTGCCATGCCCGCGTTTTGGCTAGGGCCAATATTGATGTTGGTTTTCGCGGTATGGCTGGGCTGGTTGCCTGTCAGCGGCATGGAATCGAACAGTTCAATTATTTTGCCCGCGATTACTTTGGGTTTGGGCTTAAGCGCAATACTCACGCGCATGACGCGCACCAGTTTATTGGATGTGTTGCACGATGATTTTATTCGCACTGCACGCGCGAAAGGCTTGAGTGAACAAACCGTCATTGTGCGTCACGCTTTGCGTGCCGCTTTGCTGCCAATTATCACCATTGTCGGCTTGCAAATGGGCAGTTTGCTAGCGGGCACGGTAATTACCGAGACAATTTTTAGCTGGGATGGTATTGGCCGTTTGCTGGTGGAGAGCATCGAAAAGCGTGATTATCCAGTGACACAGGCCTGCGTACTGGTAGTGGCACTGAGTTATGTGTTGGTGAATTTATTTACAGATATTATTTATAGATTTGCCGATCCACGCGTGAGGGTAAGTGCGTGAAAAAAATCGCATCATTTATTTTATTATTTTGGATTGTGGCCGTCATGTTAGGGCTATTATTCGGCTTGCATGGCAACGGCATCGATTTAAACGCAATCCTTGCCACGCCTAACGTTCAACATTGGTTAGGCGCGGATGATTTAGGGCGCGACATTTTGGCGCGCATTTTAAGAGGTGTGCAGATTTCGTTTGTGGTGGCTATTTTTGTGACGTTAATTAGCATGACTATTGGTGTATGCATTGGCTTACTGGCAGGTTTTTATGGCGGGAAAATTGATCGCATGTTGATGCAAATTACCGATATTTTTTTGGCTTTCCCAGGCATATTATTGGCGATTGCGTTTGCCGCCGTATTGGGTCCAGGCATGGCTAATTTGATGATTGCGCTTTGCATGACGGGTTGGGTGAGTTATGCGCGATTGACGCGCGGACAAACCATGAGTTTGCGCAATCGCCAGCACGTGCAAGCGGCAGAATCGCTCGGCGCCAGCGTGCCGCGACTTTTGTTTAAACATATCTTGCCGTTGCTAAGCTCTATTTTAATTGTGGAGGCCACTTACAGCTTGGCGAGTATAATGATCGCCGAGGCGAGTTTGTCGTTTCTCGGCTTGGGCATACAAGCGCCCAATGCAAGCTGGGGTGCCATGTTGCGCGACGGTGTGCGTTATATGTTGGTGGCGCCGCATTATGTGTTGATTGTGGGTTTGAGCTTAATGAGCTTGATTTTGGCGATTAATTTACTGGGTGATCAACTTAGAGATAAGTTAGATGTCAGGGCAGAAACCTAATTTTCTTGAGTATTTGGATGCACAAAAATTACCGATATTACGACTTAATTATGGCAGCATTTGTCACGGTTTTGGTGTGTTCCAATTTGATTGGTCCAGCCAAAGTTACGCAAATAGATACGCCGCTGTTGGGCACACTCACCTTTGGCGCTGGCGTTTTATTTTTCCCTATTTCGTTTATTTTTGGCGATATTTTGACAGAAGTCTATGGTTATGCAGCTTCAAGAAGAGTGATTTGGGCTGGGTTTGTTGGGCTGGCGTTTGCTTCGTTTATGGCATGGATGATCGTCGCGCTGCCGCCTGCGCCATTTTGGAACAACCAACACGAATATGAAGTGGCGTTTGGCAGCACTTGGCGAATTGCTTTGGCAGGGCTCATTGCGTTTGCGGTGGGCGAATTTGTAAATAGTTTTGTGATGGCGAAAATGAAAATTTTCAGTGCTGGCAAGTACTTGTGGCAGCGCACCATTACCAGCACCGTGTTTGGCGAAACTGTGGACACCATTATGTTCGTGCCGCTGGCATTTTGGAATACTGGTATTATTCCTAACGATAAAATTCCACTGATCATTGGCGCGCAAATTATCGCTAAAATTGCAGTCGAAATTGCGTTTACGCCCGCGGTTTATAAAGCAGTGGCTTTTCTTAAAAAAGCCGAGAACGAAGATTATTACGATAAAAATACCGACTTTAACCCATTTAAAATTTAATGTTTTTTGTCATTGCGGATTCAATCCGCCATCTAATTTTAGATACTGAATCAAGTTCAGCATGACAGCAATTTTACCCTTTAGGACTCACATTGACTGAAACGATAACAACTTGGCAAGATAAAAAAACCACGCAGCAAGCGCATTGGCAATCTGAAGCAGGTAGCCCGCCGCCAAAGAACATACTGCTGGCCGATGACACCACCAATGCTAAAGTGGCTTACAAGCAGATATGCGAAGGCACCGCTTTGCTCTATACAGGTGATTTTCAAAACGCCAAACAGTTGTTGCAGGCGATTACCCGCAAGTTCGATATTAAGCCGATTAAACCTGCTACGACGATGCTGGAAGCGTTT
Source organism: Methylotenera oryzisoli (assembly GCA_945907735.1). Taxonomy (GTDB): domain Bacteria; phylum Pseudomonadota; class Gammaproteobacteria; order Burkholderiales; family Methylophilaceae; genus Methylotenera_A; species Methylotenera_A oryzisoli_B. The sequence goes on along the minus strand of CAMDTL010000001.1, from coordinate 120,765 downwards.
CACCAGCATCGTGCGCGGCAGATTCAGCGCGCGAGTATCACCAATAAAATTTTAATCGAACTGAAATATGGTGCATGTGAGCTACGCCGTGCGCCTGAGGTAAAAGAGGCGGTGGCTAGCGCACTCATTATCGACCCCAAAATTGATAAATTACCAGCCAAGTTGCTATTATCGTTACGCGAACTATTGGGCATGATGGGCGCGCATGAATGGCGTAAAAAAGGCGTCTATATCGATGCCATGCAAGCCAATATTCATGCGCACTACGGCGTATATAGTCCAGTGCGCGGTGAATACTTAGACTTAATTAATAACGCACCGCTGAATAACTTTAAAACCGCGTTTGATATCGGCACAGGCACAGGCGTCATCGCGGCGATTTTGGTGACGCGCGGCATTAAAAAAGTCATCGCCACCGACAACAATATTCGCGCATTGAATTGCGCCAGTGAAAATATCGCCCAGCTAGGTTTGAAAGAGTATATTGAAGTTGAGCAGGCCAATTTATTCCCCAGCGGTTTCAAAAAAGCCGATTTAATTGTGTGTAACCCACCGTGGCTGCCCGCCAAAGCCAATGCTCCGATTGAGCACGCCATTTACGACCCGAATAGCGCGATGTTAAAAGGGTTTCTGGCGGGCGTAAAAGCGCACTTGAATGACAATGGCGAAGCTTGGTTAATACTCTCAGATATAGCTGAGCACTTGGGTTTGCGTAGCAATGAAGAATTAATGAAATGGATAGCAGATGCCGGTTTAAGTATGATTGAAAAGTTGGATATTGCGCCAAAACATGCAAAATCTAGCGACCAATCTGACCCACTTTATGCGGCGCGCAGCAAAGAAATTACCTCGCTATATCGGTTAAAAGCTTGATGTCATTTTGGGCTTGACCCGCAATCTGGTATAGCGTGAGATGCTGAATCAAGTTCAACATCTCAGGATGTTTTGCTATGATTCAATATTATTAAAATAGATAGAAAGCAACAATGTCGCTAGGTCCTGTCATGTTAGACATTGTCGGTAAGGCACTCACTGCCGACGACATTAAACGCTTGCAACATCCGCTGGTTGGTGGCGTGATTTTATTTGCACGCAACTTTGAAAATTGCGCGCAATTAAGCGCTCTGACAGCTAGTATCCATACGGTTCGCAGCCCGCCAATTTTAATCGCGGTAGATCACGAAGGTGGCCGTGTGCAACGTTTTCGCGAAGGGTTTACCAAAATTCCACCGATGCGCGAGTTTGGCAAAATTTGGGATATGGATAGAAAAACAGCCAAAGAGTTAGCAACAGAGGCTGGCTGGATTTTAGCCGCTGAATTACGTGCGCACGGTGTGGATTTTAGCTTTACGCCCGTGTTGGATATGGATTATGGCGATAGCTTGGTGATTGGCGATCGCGCGTTTCATAAAGAACCGCAAGCCATTAACGAGCTGGCGTTTTCCATCATACAAGGCCTGAAAAAAGGTGGCATGCAGGCAGTAGGCAAGCATTTTCCTGGGCATGGGTTTGTGGTGGCCGATTCGCACGTGAGTATTCCCATTGACGAGCGTGAGTTTGACCAAATTGCACAAAATGACATGCAGCCCTTTAGGCAAATGATAGATGAAGGTTTGGCGGCGATTATGCCCGCGCACGTGATTTACCCGAAAGTGGATGATAAGCCTGCGGGGTTTTCGCCCACCTGGTTACAAAAAGTATTGCGCGAACGTTTAGGCTTTCATGGCGTGATTTTTAGCGATGATTTAAGCATGGAAGGCGCATCTGTGGGCGGCGATGTGACCACGCGCAGTTTGGCCGCTTTGAATGCGGGCTGCGACATGGTGCTGCTGTGCAATCACCCAGATTTAGCTGATGAATTGTTAGAGAAACTCGAGTGGAAAATGCCCGCGCTTAGCATCGCACGGCTGGCACGCATGCACGGCGCGCGCTACCCAATGAGCTTGCGCCATTTGCATGCAAATGGCGCGTTTGTGGCGGCGGTAAAGCGTGTGAATTTGGTTGGAAAACCTGAGACTGATTTGTTTGCCTAATATTTCATCAAATTGTCATCATTTAGCCCTTGAAAATTTTGTTAATTGTCGCTATCTTAGTAGTGTTGCCGTTTGGCAAGTTTTTATAAGGAAATAACATGTTAGATGATATGCAAGTATTAGGTCGTGAAGGTAGTTTGGCCACGCAGAACAAGGTGTTGCGCAACACTTACGCCATGCTTGGCCTCACCATGATTCCAACTGTGATTGGCGCAATGGTCGGCATGAAAATGAATTTTGCGTTTGCAGCAGAGCATCCGTTTATGTTTGCAATTGGCGCTATGGCAGTCTTGTTTGGTATGTTTGCAGCCATCTCAGCTAATCGCAACAGCAGCATAGGTGTGGTTTTATTGCTGGGCCTCACATTTTTACTCGGCTTAATGTTAGGTCCAATTTTGCAACATGCGTTAAATCTACGTAATGGTGCGCAAATTGTTGGCTTGGCGGCTGGCGGCACTGGCGTAATTTTGATGACCATGGCAGGCATTGCCACTACCAGCAAAAAAGACTTTAGCTTTATGGGTAAATTCTTGTTGGTTGGCATTATTTTGCTGATTGTCGCTTCACTGGCTAATATCTTTTTGCAAATTCCAGCCATGACATTAGCGCTTTCTGGCATCGGTGTAATTTTATTCTCAGGCTTTATTTTGTACGATGTTAGTCGTATTGTGAATGGTGGCGAAACCAATTACGTGATGGCAACGTTAAGCTTGTACATGAGTATTTACAACTTGTTTACCAGCTTACTGCAACTTTTGATGGGCTTAATGGGCAGCAACGATTAAGCTTTAAAGTTTGTTAAAAAACCCGCCTAGGCGGGTTTTTTATTGTCCGTCATTCTGGCGAATTAGGTAGTTTTTATTATTTTCTCATTAATCTGCGCTGTTTAAAAAAATGACTTAGCATTTCGCCACATTCCTGCGCCAAAACTCCATCAACAACTTCTGTGTGATGATTCAGTTTTGGCTCAGTCATCAGATTGATCACGCTGCCGCATGCACCTGTTTTAGGGTCGCTGGCGCCATAGACCAGTTTTTTGATACGCGCGTGCTGCATTGCGCCGCTACACATGGCGCACGGTTCTAGCGTCACATAGAGCGTGCAATCAACTAGGCGATAATTGCCGAGCACTGCGGCGGCTTCGCGCATAGCGATGATTTCTGCATGCGCGGTTGGGTCGTGCAAAGCGATGGGTGCGTTGCTACCGCGACCAATCACGACACCATTTGTGACGACAATTGCGCCGACAGGCACTTCATTAGTGTTTGCAGCTTCGCGCGCCAAATCGAGCGCAAGCCGCATAAAATCCACATCGCTGGCAGACATTAACATGCTTGATTGGATTTATCTGACCAGCGTACTAATAGGTAGATTAATCCCAATACAAATGCGCCCCCTAGCCATTGCTTGAGTGGTTCAAATTCGCGTAGAAGCTGCGATTGCGCCATAAGTTGTACTTTGATATATGATGAGAACATCCTAATATTAGCATATTGAGGCTATTTACAATTGACGTATGAAAAGAGAGCTTGATACAAATGAGCGTGCAGCAGTGCCGATTTGCCAAAACAAGATTAGGAGAAAAACATGCATAAAATTCTTAAAATAACTACCACTGGATTAAAGCATTCCAGTGCATGCCTGGCAGCTTCTCTGCTATTGGCTTGCAGCCATGCACTAGCAGAGCCTGATGCCTATCGAATTGACGATGCACATAGTTTTGCCAATTGGACAATTCGTCACGTTGCCAGCAAAACCTCAGGTACCTTTAGCGATATTACTGGCAAAATTTCAATCGACAGTGAAAACCTAGCCAACTCATCTGTGGAAGCAAAAATTAATATGTTAAGCGTGAACAGCAGTCATGCCAAGCGAGATAAACACATTAAAGAAAAAGACTATTTAGACACCGAAAAATTTGCCGACGCGACCTTTGTGAGCAAGAGAATTGAGGCGAAATCCAATACCGAAGGCGTAATGACTGGGGTTTTGACTCTGCATGGCATAGCCAAAGAAATGACCTTTTCATTTAAAGTATTAGGCTATGGCAGCGACCCGTGGGGCGGCTACCGTACTGGGTTTGAGGCAAAAACCAGCTTAAAAGCCAGCGACTTTGGCTTTGCTTGGCCGCTTAAAAAAGATGCGCCTGTGGGCGACGACGTTGAAATCACGCTGCTGATTGAAGGCGTAAAATTACCGACACCAAATCCAATAGAATAACAGGACTCACTCAAATCTGAAGTGCAACATTTCACATCAAATTTTACGTACAAGTAATCAAAATGGGCGCAAGAGTGTTAGAATACGCACCGCATAAAGTTCTGCAGTAATCCCCTGCCCGGGTGGTGAAATTGGTAGACACAAGAGACTTAAAATCTCTCGACTTTACGGTCGTGCCGGTTCGATTCCGGCTCCGGGCACCAATAAAATCAATAGCTTACGTAAATGTAAGCTATTTTTTTGCCTAAATTTCACGTTGCACAGTCGTTGCACAAAAATTCCAACGAATATACAGTTTTAAGTTACACTTAAACTATGGTTTTAGGAGTGATAGCTTATACCAACAGAGCCAGTTGCTACACCTGCCCCACCGACAACACCAAAAGAAGCGGTGCAAGAAGACTCGCAGGGCATGTGCAGCGCACTTAAAGCGGGTTTGGCGAATATATCGCCAGCCATAAACGCAAAGGCGGTGATGCGGCTTTTATAAAAGACTCAAAAGAGCCACAAATTGAGTTATAAAATGTAATTAAATCAGTAGGTTGTTAAGTTATATTTTTTAATTTATACAACAATTCCAGCGCCTGCTTTGGTGTTAAATCATCGGGCTGAATCGCCTCCAACTCAGTAATAACAGGGTGCAGCGGCACTTCAGCCACTTCAACATTGGCAAAAAACATATCGGGCTGATTAAGGTTTTTGCTTAATTGGCTGTTTTCTAGTTGCCTGAGTTTTCGCTTGGCGGCAGCCAGCACGCTTTTTGGAATGCCCGCTAATTGCGCCACTTGTATGCCATAACTTTGATTGGCGGCGCCGGCCTCTACCTTGTGCAAAAACACAATGCCTTGACCATGTTCCACCGCGTCTAGATGCACATTGGCAGCTTGTTTAAAGTCATCGACAATGCGCGTAAGCTCAAAATAGTGCGTAGCAAATAGGGTAAAACTTTTATTTTTTTCCAGCAGTTGTTTTGCCACCGCCCAAGCCAAACTTAAACCATCAAACGTACTGGTACCGCGACCAATTTCATCCAAAAGCACTAAACTTTTATCGGTGGCATTGTGCAAAATATTCGCGGTTTCCGTCATCTCGACCATAAAGGTAGAACGTCCGCCAGCCAAGTCGTCCGAAGCGCCAATTCTGGTGAAGATGCGATCAATTTCGCCTATTTTAACCACATTTGCTGGCACAAAGGCACCACAATGCGCCAACAGCACGATGAGTGCAACTTGCCGCATAAAGGTGGATTTCCCGCCCATATTCGGACCGGTAATTAACAGTAATTGACGATAGGGGTTGAGTGCAATATCGTTTGCCACAAACGGCTGCGTAATATTTTCGACCACAGGGTGGCGTCCGCTTTCAATTGCAATACCGAGTTCATTCACAAACTGTGGTTGCGTGTAATTTAAAGTAATGGCACGCTCGGCAAAGCAGCATAAAACATCTAGGCTAGCAACCGCTCCGCTATTGATCTGCAAGGCGGGAATATATGGGGCTAATTGCTCTAAAACTTGCTCGTACAACATTTTCTCACGCGCAAGTGCACGATCATTCGCGCTCAACACTTTGTCTTCGAATGCTTTCAGCTCTGGCGTAATAAAGCGTTCGGCGTTCTTTAATGTTTGGCGGCGGCGATATTCCAGTGGCGCATTTTCGGCTTGTGCACGGCTAATTTCAATATAAAAACCATGCACGCTGTTGTACTCTACTTTAAGATTGGCCAAACCCGTACGCGCTTTTTCAGCGGCCTCAAACTGCAACAAAAAATCACCATGATTAGTTTGTAAAGCGCGCAACTCGTCTAACTCTGCATCATAACCATCGGCTATCACACCACCCTCACGCAATACGGACGAAGGCTCTGGCTTGATAGCGCTTAATATATGCAGTGCCTCGCTTGGTGCCTGCAGATTAGCGCCTAAGGTTTCGAGCAAAATCGCTTTACTGTTGACGAGCTGGTTTTGTACAAGAGGTAATTGCAATAAGCTTGTCGACAAGCCTGACAAGTCACGCGGACGTGCAGTTTTTAGCGCCACACGCGTGGTAATGCGCTCAATGTCACCTATCAACTTTAAAGAGATCTGCAAGCTTTGATAGTTGGCACTGCTCATCAACTCTGCAACCGCTTCATGGCGCTTACTCACCAAACTTCTATCGCGCAATGGGTGGTGCAAGTAAAACCTTAACAGTCGCGCCCCCATGGCGGTTTGTGTCGTGTTGAGTAGCGAATATAGCGTCGGCGATGCTTCGCCACGCAGGGTCACATCAATTTCTAAATTGCGTCGCGTGGCGGCATCGAGCTGAATATATTGCGAAGTTTGTTCTACTTGCAAAGCAGTGATGTGCGGTAAGGCAGTGCGTTGCGTGTGTTTGACGTAATCCAGTAACGCGCCCGCAGCGCGCACAGCCGCCGTTAGATTTTGTGCACCAAAGCCAGATAAATCCAGCGTGTTAAATTGTGCCGTTAAGCTTTTTTGCGCACTATCCGCATCAAACTGCCAAATGCTTAGGCGCTTTTTCGCGCAATCAAAAGCTTCCAGCGCGCTGTGTTTAAAATCGTCTGCGCAGATAATCTCTGCGGGCAAAATACGCTGCAACTCTTGCGCCAAATGCCCGGTCGAGATTTCATTCAAAATAAAGCTGCCAGACGCCAAATTAATGCGTGCTAAACCTATTACCCCATCCGCCGCAAATACGCTCAGCAATTGCTTATCGCGCGATTCGTCTAACAACGCAGAATCCGTCAGCGTGCCAGGCGTGAGGATGCGTGTGACCGCACGCTCAACTGGACCTTTTGAAGTAGCTGGGTCGCCAATTTGCTCACAAATCGCCACTGCTTCACCCAACTTGGTGAGTTTAGCCAAATACTGCTCCGCAGCATGGTAGGGCACGCCCGCCATCTTAATCGGCTCGCCATTGCTGGCACCACGCCGGGTTAAGGTAATGCCAAGCAACTTAGAAGCTTTTTCAGCATCCTCAAAAAATAGCTCATAGAAATCGCCCATGCGATAAAACAGCAACATATCTGGATGCTGTGCTTTGAGCGCCAAATATTGGCGCATCATGGGCGTATGATTTTGTGTTTCGCTCAATTTTTTAGGGAAAATCTGTGATTGATAATACTGACAGTATTATCCACAATATCGCGACTTTGGTTGTGAAAACTTAAACAAAAGTCCGACTTTTTTACGGTTTATTTGCTGAGATCATCGGCGGCATTTCAGTCGCTGACGTCTTTTACAACAGGTTTTTTGAGCGTAAATGTAAAATATAGGTCACAACCGCACTCAAAATAAAACTGATGATTAGCGCAGTCATATTCATCCGTCTTCACCTTTAATTTCATCATTGCCAGCATGTTTTTTAAGCACTCTGTACAGCACAAAACTGCCAATAATTAATAATAAAAATGGCCCAAACCACAGTAAAGCCGTGCTATTGTTAACTGGCGGACGATAGCGCACAAAGTCACCATAACGCGCTACCAAGTAATCAACAACTTCTTTATCGCTTTTGCCTGCGCGCAGTTGCACGCGAATTTCTTTGCGTAAATCTTCGGCCAATGGCGCGTTAGAATCTGCTAACGTGCTGTTTTGACACACCAAGCAACGCAACTCTTGCGACAAGGCTTTTAAGCGCGCTTCTAACGCCACGTCTTCAGCCAAGGGCTGGGCTGCGCCCGCGAATGCCGTGCTGGAAATTAGCAAAAGTAATATCAACAATTTCTTCATCGTTGCAATTCTTTAAGCAAGGGTACAATTTTTGTGAACAAAATCTCATCGGTAATCGGACCAGTTTGTTTGAAGCGAATCACGCCGGCTTTATCGATAACATAAGTCTCTGGCACGCCATACACACCAAAATCGATGCCAATTTTGCCATCGGCATCAGTCACGGTCGCCTGATAAGGATTGCCATGCGCAAGCAGCACCGCCTGTGCAGCTTGGTCAGTATCTTTGTAATCTAGCCCGTAAGTGAATATTTGCTTGGTCTTGGCCATTTCCATCAACACTGGATGCTCATCACGGCAAGCACCGCACCACGATGCCCACACATTGAGCAACCACACTTGACCTTTTAAATCGGCACTATTAAAAGTTTTGCCCGCTTCGCCCAAAATAGGCGCTTGAAATATTGGCGCAGGCTTGCCCACCAAGGGTGAAGGCACTTCGTGCGGATCTAAAAACAAACCTTTGGCAAGAAACCCTACCGCAACAAGAAACAGCGCGAGCGGTATTAAAAATTTGGCCATTCTATTCATGTTTTAAATCACGCTTCAAAAGCTTCTTGTGCGGCTTGCGCCTGCTTCGCGGCTCTTTTATTGGCAATGCGGTAACGTTTATCAGTCAACGCCAAAATGCCACCCAAAGCCATTAAAATGGCGCCTGCCCATATCCATTGCACAAATGGTTTAACATAAATTCGCACACTCCAAGCGCCATTTTCAAGCGGCTCACCCAGTGAAACATACAGATCCTTGAAAACGCCAGCATGAATGTCCGCTTCGGTCATCATCGAGCCTTGCACAGGGTAAAAGCGTTTTTCAGGATGCAACAGCGTAATTTCTTTGCCCGCATTGCTAACCTTAAATGTGCCTTGCGAGGATGTGTAATTCGGCCCTTGTATTTCTTGCGCACCCTCAAACTTAAATGATAAAGCCCCTACTGTTGCCACATCATTTACTTCCATGCGCAAGTCTTGTTCGAATTCATAACCTTTGACCAAAGTTACACCCAAAATAAACACGCCTATACCACAATGTGCCAATAGCATACCGTAAAATGCCGGTGGAATTCCCTGCATATTTTCTAGTAAATTGGTACTGGCGGACTGTCGTAACTTGATTCGATTAATCAATAAAATCAATGAGGTGCTCACCACCCAAATGCCCAAGAACACGCCTATAGCCGTCATTAAGGTAAGTTTTCCCATCATAAACGGCACTAACAGCGCAGAGACCACGCTAATTATCGCCGCCACGCGTAAGCGCGTACCGATTTCTGGCAAGCTAGCTTTTTTCCATTTAGCTAACGGGCCTAAACCCATTAAAAATAAGCCTGGTGCCATGATAGCCACAAATACCGCATTAAAATACGGCGGGCCGACTGAAATTTTTCCCGCGCCCAATGCGTCCATTAACAAGGGATACATGGTGCCTAGCAGCACAGAGCCCGCTGCAGCGAGCAGCACGACGTTATTGCTCAATAACATAGATTCGCGCGAGACTACGTCGAACTTCTCACCCAAACCCACGCTTGGTGCTTTAAACGCAAACAGTAATAGCGCGCCACCAATCACCACCACTAAGTAAATTAAAATAAACAGGCCACGACCTGGGTCAGTGGCAAACGCGTGCACCGAAGTCAACACGCCAGAACGTACCAAGAATGTTCCAAGTAAACTTAATGAGAACGCACAGATAGAAAGTAATACTGTCCATACCTTGAAGGCATCGCGCTTTTCAGTGACGGCGAGTGAATGAATAAGCGCCGTGCCAACCAACCACGGCATAAACGAAGCATTTTCTACCGCATCCCAAAACCACCAGCCTCCCCAGCCCAGCTCGTAGTACGCCCATTTACTGCCGAAAGCGATACCCAAAGTTAGAAACACCCATGCCACCGTGGTCCATGGCCGTGTCCAGCGCGCCCAGGTAATATCTAAACGACCATCCAGCAATGCCGCAATGGCAAACGCAAACGCAACTGAAAAACCCACGTAGCCCATATAAAGCACTGGTGGATGAAACACCATACCAGGATCTTGCAGTAACGGGTTCAAATCACGACCATCCAATGCTGCAGGTATCAAGCGCTCAAACGGATTGGAGGTAAAAATCACGAAGGCCAAAAAGCCAATGCTGACCAAGCCCATAACGGAAATCAGTCTAATTCTAAAGGTTTCAGGCAAATCTTTAACAAATAAAGTCACTGCAATTGTCCATACCGCGAGCATCGAAACCCATAGCAGCATCGAGCCCTCATGCCCACCCCATAAGGCTGCCAAGCGATATGCTAGTGGCATATGTGAATTGGAGTTCGACGCAACATACAGCACTGAAAAGTCATTCGCGTAAAAAGAATAATCCAAACAAACAAAAGCGATTGCAATAAATAAGAACTGCGCGCGCGCGGCTGGCACGGCCAAATTCATCAATGGCCCATGATTTTTCCACACGCCAATTAAGGGGAAAACCCCCTGAACAATGGCAAAGCAAAATGCAAGAATGAGCGAAAACTGGCCTATTTCTGGAATCACTTGACACCCTCTTTGGCTTTAGCTGCTTTGGCAGCCTCAATTGCTGCGGCTGCTTCTGGGGGCATATAGTTTTCGTCATGTTTAGCCAACACCTGACTGGCCTCAAACAAACCACTTGCGCTTAACTTTCCTTCTGCCACCACGCCTTTACCCTCTTTAAAAAGATCTGGCAGAATGCCTTTGTACTCCACTAACATTGTTTTTGCGGTATCGGTCACCTTAAATTGCACGTGCAAGCCGTCGGACAAGCGCTTTAAACTGCCGCTTTCCACCAAACCACCAATTCTGAAACTACCCGATTTTGGCGCTTCACCTTGCTCCACTTGCGTTGGCGTGAAGAAAAATACCAAATTACTGCGGAAAGAGTTGGTGATGAGTACTGCTGCAATCACCAATAAAATCAGTCCTACCGCTATTAAACCGAATCGTTTGTGACGTGCTTTCATATTGCCTCTTGTTTGACTAGTTGCATGACTCTTTTCTGACGTTTTTTAAGTAGCCATAATTCAATTGTCATCACCGCAAAAGTAAGCCCGAACGAGCCCCAAACATAGAAACCGTAACCACCCATTGCTAAAAACTCACTCAAACTATTCCAATACATACTTTGTCCTAATCAATCTTGTCTAAACATTGCAGTTTTGCTATCGCGCTCTAAAATTTCGCAACGCACGCGCATTAAGATTACCGCGATGCTATACAACCAAAAGCCAATCGCCATAATCAGCATGCCTTGCAGCATAATCGCCGCCATGGCGGGTGCTTTGGTTAAACTGATAGAAGAACCTTGATGCAGTGTGTTCCACCACTTCACTGAGAAAAAAATAATTGGCACGTTAATTGCGCCAACCAAAGCTAACACCGCACTGGCTTTATCGGCTCGCGTTTTATCGTCTATCGCCGCTTGCAAAGAAATATAGCCAATATACAAAAATAGCAAAATCAATTCGGAGGTTAGGCGCGCATCCCATACCCACCAGGCGCCCCACATGGGTTTGCCCCATAGCGAACCAGTGACTAAAGCAAGTAAGGTAAACATGGCGCCAGTAGGCGCGATTGCGGTAGCCATCAAGTAAGAGAGTTTGGCGTTAAATACCAGGCCCATGCCTGCATAGAGCGCCATCAGCAAGTATAAAAACATCGAAAACCAAGCCGCAGGCACATGCACAAAAATAATGCGATAGCCTTCGCCTTGTTGAAAATCTGTCGGCGCAACTAATAAACCAATGTACAAGCCATAAGCAATCAGCGTAGCGGCACTGATTGCACACCAAGGAATAAGCTTGCCCGCCAGCGGATAAAAGGTTTTTGGCGATGCATACTTAAGCCAATTGAACCCTGATTTTGTTGCTAAATTTTTCATTGCCAAACCCTACACACATTACCCGTTATTTTAACGCAATTCGGTCTATACTTTGGTACTATTCCAGTGCGATCTTTAAAGCCGCAGTTGATGCCAGAGGCGCAAATACTAGCGCCATGGCCAATACCGCACCGAGCAATGAAAGTGCGCCATTTGGGCTCACGCCGATAGAAACTGCATTTACCGCGCCTGCACCAAACACCAGCACTGGTATATATAGCGGCAACACTAAAATCGCAATCAACACGCCAGTTCCACGAATACCCAGCGTGAGCGTCGCACCAATACTGCCTATCAGGCTTAATGCTAGCGTGCCCATTAACAGCGACAATGCAAGTATCTGTAGCTGCGCGCCGCTTAAATTAAACTGTAAGCCTATCAAAGGCGCCACAAAAACCAAAGGTAACCCAGAGAGCATCCAGTGCGCTAAAATTTTCATCAACACAATCAACACGGTGGGTTGATTTGAGAGCATCATCTGCTCTAAAGTGCCATCGGCATAATCACTGGCATACATTCTAGAAAGCGATAACATGCAAGACAACAGCGCGGTTACCCACAACACACTTGGGGCCATTGCGTTCAACAATTTTGGGTCTGCGCCTGAGCCCAACGGAAACAAACTCGCTGCAATAATAAAAAAGAAAAACACCGCCATCACATCCGATTGACGGCGCCATGCCACTTTAATATCGCGCTCTAAAATCTTATAAAGTACAGAAAATGTGCTAAGTTTCTTATGCATCTTTTATTATGCGTCTAGACGCAATTGCTCAAACTTAGGCACATGCAACGTCACCTCTTGATGCGTCGTCATCACGACAATGCCACCATCATGCGCAAACGCCTCGATTTTTTGTTTTAGTAAATCCGTCGCGCTAGTATCTAATGCGGTAAATGGCTCATCTAATATCCAGAGTGGCAAATCTTGCAACCACAAGCGCGCTAGCGCCACGCGCCGCTTCTGACCTTGTGACAACATACGTGTTGGTAAATTCAAACCATGCGCTAAACCCAGCATTTTAAGTACTGCGGTGGCCTTGTCTTCCATAACATTGCTGCCAGACAAAGCAAGTGAAAACTGCAAATTTTCTAAGGCGGTAAGATCTTCTTTTATGCCGGGCAGATGGCCGATATACAAAACATGTTGATGGAAATCTTCGGCCAAAGCATTGATATTTTCGCCACACCATTTGATAACTCCTGCATGGGGCTTGGAAAGCCCACAAATAGTGCGCAACAGTGTGGTTTTGCCTGTGCCATTGGCGCCCTGAAGATACAGCACAGTGCCATTAGAGCACTTGAAATTTAACTTTTCAAACAGTAGTCTATCGCCACGAACGCCAACCAAATTATCTGCGGTGAGTTCACGATTGCTCGCTAAAAGTCCCATCTATATCCAACAAACATAGACTCGCGTAGCGACAATACCTGGCGTGGAATCAACACCCGTCCCGCGCGTGCCTGAGGGACGATTCAAGCGCACATCGCCGCCTTTCCTGAAGCCATTAAATCATTAGCTAGCGCGCCTTCTGGCTGATCAAGTATCTGCACCGCTTCTGAGATGGTGGCAAAGGCATTTACAGACAGCAAACAGCAAAATGGGAAGAACAGCCGCAAAGCGCGCACTACAACTCCTCAAACCTTATAATTATCACGCGCTTAGTATAACAATCCAATTTAATTTAGCAACTTTTTCACAAAAAAATACCACTTAACACACTACCATACAACCAATTTAATTATTGGTAATTTATTGGTAATTAGGGCGAAATGTAACTAAAGTAGCGTTTCAAAAACAGTTTAAAAACGTTATCGTTTTTGTGATTATTAACCTTATCCTCAAAAGCTGGCGTCCATCGCTAATGATAAAATCATCTAAAGGAGCAGTCCATGCAGACGCAACAATCAACAGCACACTACACCCTAGCATTGTAAGCAAGCAGCTATTCGACTGGTTAAATCAGCACAGACTTGCGCTGCAAGTGACTCCACATTGGGCATGGGTGAACGCGTTGTCACCCCTGAACAAATGGAGATGGCATGCCTACGCGCTGACATGCGCGCCTCAACATACCTTCTACTTGCATCTGAAAAGAGACTGAGTTTCGCCTTAAGCATCGGGCTGTTAATAGGTGCCTTGAATTACTCAGACTATTAATAAATAAACCACTTTAGTTTCCTAAGATCCAAGTGGAGTAGATTTTTTTAAGTTTAGGCTGTAAATTTTTGCAAAATAACGACTCTTTGAAATTAATTCCCCTATTTGGCAAAAATATGTGTGGAATTTTTTTTAATTGCTGGTAAAATTCGAGGCACTCGGTTGGACTAAAGGTGGTCCACCGTAACTAGTTTAACTTTAAGTTCATATCGTAAGGGATAAAAAAATGACACGTTCCGCTCTATTAGCCGCATTACTAGCACTTGCTTTAACTGCTTGTGGCGAAAAACCTGCTGAAGAAGCAGTGCCTGCTGAAGCTGCTTCTGCTGAAGCTGCTCCTGTTGAAGCTGCTCCTGTTGAAGCTGCTCCTGCTGAAGCTGCTCCTGCTGCACAGTAAGTTATTAAAACAATAAGTTTTTTTGCTTAATAAAAAAGCCGACTGCTAGTCGGCTTTTTTATGCGCCTAGTTTGTATTTTCAAAAGCCACGCCAAGCAAAACCGGCATCTTGCGTCGCAATGCCTATCCAGTCTTGTTCACAATTAAGCACTTGGCTTAAAGCCATTTTAGCTAACGTTGGTGTATTATTTTTGGCGCTTAAATGTGCGGCAATAATGTGCTTTAGCTTTGTGTTATTTAATTTGCTTAACAAACTAGCAGCACTAATATTATCTAGGTGACCAAGCCGCCCGCCCACGCGCTTTTTTAGTGAATACGGGTATGCGCCATTTTCTAGCATATGCAAATCGTGATTACACTCCAACACTAGCGCATCACAGCCGCTTAACACTTGCTCAATGTGCGGTGTAGAAGCTCCCGCATCGGTGAGCACGCCTAATTTGTATTGACCATCACTAAAAGTAAATTGTGTGGGTTCGCGCGCATCGTGCGGCACTGGATATGGGATGATTTCGATTTGTTCGATATGAAACTTGGTGTGACTGTCAATGATATTAAACGTAACATTTGCATTTTCTGGCAGATAACGCGCACACATTTTCAAACTGCCGTGCGATAGCCAAACTGGAATATTGTACTTAGCCGCAAATTTAAAGGCACCTTTGGCATGATCATCATGCTCATGCGTCACCAAAATACCTGAGATTTGCGCTGGCGCTAAATCTAACCGCCGTAAGCGCTTCACAAGCTCGCTTACGCCAAAACCACAATCTAGCAGCAATCGGGTGTGTGCTTTCTCTATCACCATGCAGTTGCCAGCGCTACCACTGCCTAATGACGCAAAGCGCATTATTTTAATTGCCGTTATTTCAATTGATCGTACAACAGCGAAATAATGCGGTTGGCCGTGGTGCTACGATTATTTTTATCATCTTTATCCACCACATTCACACGCGTACCACCATGCTCAGTTTCGGCCACTTTAATGCGATATTGCTTGGCGGGATCAGTTTTTCCGTCATCCCCTTTCCAAAACTGCAACTTATCGACAATGGTTTTTTCATCTTTTGGTTCAGATTTATTTTCTACATCATCGTCATCTTTCCAAAATGCCAAAGTATCGAGCAGGCCTTTTTTCTTGGTCGGCCCACTTTCAATATCCACATCGGCATAACGCACAAAATACAAGCCGCCCGAGCGATCTTTATCTTCGGTCACAAAGCCAATTCTATCCAAAGCCAAGCCCACGCGACGCCAGCCACGATCGAAAGGATCATTCAATTTCAAAGTGACGCTGCTATCCGCTTCTTTTAATACTTCTGCGCGCTTTTCATTGACCGGATTTGCAGCTATTTCTTGCGCCCGTTTTTCTGTCACGCCCAATTTCACCATCAAGCGACGTAAGAATTCTGCATCTAATTCAGCGGCGTTTTCTTCGGCAGTTTTATCTGATTTCGTGCCATCTAAACGATAGCCCGTGTCAACTTCACCATAGCTGGTTCTTACCCTATTTTTGCCGTCATCTAGTGCGCTGGCAACGGTGCGATGTGTCATGTAAATTTCAGTTGAGCCTTCTGCTTCGCCACGCTCTAAACGCGTACGAAATTTACGTCTATCGGCAAAACCAGAGAGTTTGTCTAACCATTTATCAAACTTTTCGCCTATATTTTTCTTTTCATCTTTGGCTTTAATCGCATCCGCTTCAGTCCATTCGGTTTCCATCACGCCAGTATCGGCGTTCTCTACACGCACCGCAAAACCTTGGTCTATCCAAAATTCTCGCACAACGAGCCAGATTTTTTCCACTGGCGCATTCACCACCAACCAACGTTGTGCCCCCGCTTTCTCCATGCGCACACCATCGGACGTAGGCAAAACCTTCTCGATACCCGCCTCTTGACCATCTTGCGCTTGATTGTAGGTGCTGTAAGTCGTGCTGCCCCCAGGCACACTGTAGGCATCGCTAGTATGCACAGCAGTTAAGTCTGGCGGAACCTCCAATGGTTTTGAGCGTCCAGCGCCCTTGTAATCAGGCGTGTTATCGATAAACGGAATAGAATCGCAAGCACTTAGCAATGTAACAGTCAGCGCCGTTGCGATTAATTTAACTTTAAAAGTTCCAACATAATTCATAGCTCTACCACCATCATTTAAATAATCTCTGCTTTTTTCATCGCTGCACGCAGCACATCGTGTAGCTGTGTTGATAAATTCACCATCGGCAAACGTATGCCCGTTTTAATTAAGCCCATTTGTTGCAACACCCATTTCACTGGGATTGGGTTGGGCTCAATAAATAATTTTTGATGCAGCGCAAATAATTTTGCGTTAATTTCGCAGGCCTTTTTTGCATTCCCCGCCATTGCTGCCACGCACATTTCACGCATCAATTTTGGCGCTACGTTAGCTGTGACTGAAATCACACCATGCCCACCAAGCAGCATTAACGCCATTCCCGTGGCATCATCACCACTGTAAACTGCAAAATCGCTTGGTGCGCGCAATAGCAAATCTGTGCCGCGTTCTATGCCACCAGTCGCATCTTTAATGCCGACAATATTTTTAATGCTCGCAAGCCGTAACACTGTGTCGTTACTCATATCACAACTGGTGCGACTTGGCACATTGTACAAAATTTGCGGGATATCCACCGCTGCTGCAATGGCTGCAAAGTGTTGATACAAGCCCTCTTGCGTAGGTTTGTTGTAATAAGGCGTTACCAGCAAACAAGCATCCACACCTAAGGCTTTAGCTTTAACCGTTAGTTCAATCGCCTCATTGGTCGAATTCGCCCCTGTACCTGCAATCACCGCAATGCGACCAGCCACGTGTTCTACTGTGGTTTGAATCAGCAAACAATGCTCATCTACATCCACCGTCGGCGATTCGCCCGTGGTGCCGACGATAACAATGCCATCAGTGCCCGCTTCGACATGCCAGTCTATCAACGCACGCAATGCGTCTAAATCTAAACTGCCATCATCTAGCATTGGCGTGACGATTGCCACCTGACTACCTTGCAACATATCAAAACCTGCTAAGCAAAAACGCTATTTTAACCGAAACTCACCACTTATTGCGAAAACGCCTGTTAATCAACCTTCAAATAAATCTTATATAATAAATAATGATAAAAATATAATTAAATATTATTTTTAAATATATAGGAACGTCTTTAAAATTGCATTTTTACAATTATTTTCTTAACGTATCAGCCTTGATTTGGTTGAATTTTCGGCAATTTTAAAACCAAATCGCGCTATAATTAAGGCTAATTAAAAACTTGAAACACGCTATGAATATAGACTTTCATCATTACATTATGATTTTACTTGGCACGGTGTTGGTCAACAACATTGTGCTGGTGAAAATTTTGGGCTTATGCCCATTCATGGGGGTTTCCAAAAAGCTGGAAGCCTCAATAGGCATGGCTGCCGCGACCGCATTTGTATTAACGATTGGTAGCATGACTAGCTGGGCAATTAATCATTATTGGCTTGAGTATTATCATGTGGAATATCTACGCACGCTGTCATTTATTGTGGTCATCGCGGGGGTGGTGCAATTTACCGAGATTATCATGGAAAAAAGTTTCCCGTTGCTACATCAAATGCTCGGCATTTTTCTGCCGCTCATCACCACCAATTGCGCTGTGCTGGGCATTCCTTTGCTTAATGCGCAAACCAGCCAAGGGCCAATAGAATCAGCCTTGTACGGCTTTGGTGGCGCGGCAGGTTTTTCACTGGTGTTGATTTTATTCGCCTCTATGCGTGAGCGCTTGGAAGCCGCTGACGTACCCAAGGTATTTCAAGGTTCGGCCATCGCCATGATAACTGCCGCGCTGATGAGCCTTGCCTTTATGGGATTTGCTGGTCTTGATAAATATTAAAAATACAATTTTCGTCGCCATACTTTGTTGCTTATAAAAAATAATTTCTTACATACAACCCATATGCCGCGTCATCATTTTCTCATGCGCGCCTCGTCTGGCTTAAAAACTTGCATTTTTTCGGAGCTTTATAAGAAGTGCTAACCGCTTTATACATCATGATTGGCCTTGCACTAGTTTTGGGCGCGGCGCTTGGCTATGCTGCGCTTAAATTTAAAGTCGAGGGCGATCCGCTTATTGCAAGAATTGACGCTATTTTGCCGCAAACGCAATGCGGTCAATGCGGCTTCCCTGGCTGCAAACCTTACGCCACAGCCATTGCAGAAGGTCGTGCCGATATTAACCAATGTCCACCAGGCGGTGATGCGGGTGTGCGTGCACTGGCCGAGCTGATGGGCATGGAATACAAGCCGCTCAACGCTGAAAATGGCGCAGAAAAACCCAAAGCGGTGGCATTTATTGATGAAGCTATTTGCATTGGTTGCACGCTGTGCATTCAAGCTTGTCCTGTAGATGCCATCTTAGGCGCAGCTAAACATATGCACACCATTATTGCAAGCGAGTGTACTGGCTGTGAGCTATGCGTGGCACCGTGCCCAGTTGACTGTATCACTATGGATCCGATTGCCGAAACACCAGATAATTGGAAGTGGAAATACCCGATTATTCCGATTAAACCAACTTTTACACTCTAATAAAAACATGAACGCACTGGTTAATTTTAGCAAGATATTCAAATTCAATGGCGGCGTACATCCGCCTGAGAATAAAACCCAATCGACACAATTGCCGATTGCGCAATTACCCCTGCCCGAAAAAATCGTACTACCACTACGCCAGCACGTGGGCAATATTCCAAAAATTAAAGTCAATGTGGGCGATAAAGTGTTAAAAGGCCAGTTGCTGGCAGAGGCAGAAGGCGCAGTGTCCGCCGCTATACATGCAACCACATCGGGCGCGATTTCTGCGATTGAAGATGCCATCATTCCGCACCCATCTGGCTTACCAGATAGATGCATCACGATTAAACCCGACGGCAAAGATAAATGGATAGAAAAAAAACCGCAAGATTGGAAATCTGCCGATAGAAAAAATCTAGTCGCCAGTTTACGTTTATCGGGTATTGTTGGTTTAGGCGGCGCAACATTCCCCACGCACATTAAATTACTCGCAAATGAAAAATCAGGCGTACACACGCTGATTATCAACGCTGCTGAATGCGAACCCTACATTACCTGCGACGACATGCTGATGCGCGAACGCGCCGATGAAATCGTCAAAGGCATTGCAATCGCTCAACATTTACTGGGCGCAGAACGCGTTCTCATTGGCATAGAAGATAACAAACCTGAGGCTGCCGCCTCCATGCGAGTGGCTGTCAGCGCCACCAATATTACAAGCATGCAAGTCGTGGTTGTCCCGACACTCTACCCCAGTGGTGATGCGCGACGCTTAGTTCACTTAGTATTAGGTACAGAAATTCCGTTTGATAAACGCTCCACCGAAGTTGGCTTGCAAGTGTTTAACGTGGCGACTGTTTTGGCGTTATACCGCTACTTTGAGTTTGGTGAGCCAAGTTTAAGCCGCATCGTTTCGATGACGGGCAATGTAAACAAACCACAAAATTTTGAAGTGCTGTTTGGCACGCCGTTACCACATTTGGTCGCGGCGGCAGGTGGCGCAAAAGTGGCAACCACGCACTTTATTATGGGCGGCCCAATGATGGGGTTTGATTTACCAAGTGACAAGGTGCCGATTACCAAAGCCACCAATTGCATCATCGCGGCCTCAATCAATTTGTTCGCTCCGCCGCCAGCTGCCATGCCGTGCATACGCTGCGCGCGCTGCGCCGATGCGTGCCCAGTGGATTTGCAACCACAAGAACTGTATTGGTTTGCCAAAGCCGATAACTTTGAAAAAGCCAACGACTACAAATTGTTCGATTGCATTGAATGTGGCGCTTGTTCGTACGTATGCCCAAGCAACATCCCGCTGGTGCAATATTATCGTTACGCAAAAAGTGAAATTATTGCCATCGACAAAGCGCATGAAGCGGCGGACTTAGCACGTGAACGCAATGATTTTAGATTGGCGCGTATTGAGCGCGAAAAACTAGAACGCGCACAAAAACACGCAGAACGCGCGCAAGCTGCCAAAACAGCATCTGAAAGCCTAAAAAAAGATGCCACTGGACTCGAACATTCCAGTGCAAGCCTAAAAGCCAATATCCATGTGGATGGGGGCAATGCACAAAATAACGATGATGAGGCTCAAAAGTTAGCTAAACAAGCCGCAATCGCCGCGGCAATAGAACGCGCAAAAGCGGCTAAAGCCGTAGCTGGCGGCGCGCAAAAAAATGTGGTAAACACAGACGAAAATATAAAAAAAGAAATCGCCGAGATTGACGCCCGCAGACAAGCGGTTGGCCTAGAAACAAATATTGCAAAACCTGCAATTGACGCAGGCAAACAAGCCAAAATCGCCGCGGCAATAGAACGCGCCAAAGCCGCAAAAGCGATGGCCGAAGCCGCTAAACAAAATGGAAAGGAAGGCTCATGAATAGAAGTCCTTACATATCCGACGCGCCATCTGTAAGCACCATGATGCTGAAAGTCTTGCTCGCGCTGGTGCCTGGCATCATCGCCTACATATGGGTGTTTGGTGGCGGCATTTTGGTAACGCTTGCACTAGCGACCGCGACTGCATTGGCGGCTGAAGCTGTGATGTTAAAATTAAGAAAACGTCCTGTTCAGCCATTTTTAACTGATTACAGTGCAGTGATTACCGCATGGTTATTGGCGCTGGCGATACCGCCACTGGCGCCTTGGTGGCTTATCGTGGTTGGTACTTTATTCGCCATCGTCGTCGCCAAGCAACTCTATGGCGGTTTAGGCTATAACCCGTTCAACCCCGCCATGATTGGTTATGCGGTACTGTTGATCTCGTTTCCCGCCATTATGACCAAATGGCCAGCCGCCTTGCAGTTAGCGCAAACTCAGCTAAGTTTTGCGGATCAATTACACTATATTTTTAGTGGGCTTTTGCCACAAAGCGTGCAAATTGATGCCGTCACCAGCGCCACACCGTTAGATTATTTAAAAACACAGCTCACATTAAAACATGACGCTGCCAGCATTATGCAAGCGCCAATTTTTGGTGCGTTGGGTGCAAAAGGTGGCGAATACGTGACGATTGCTTATTTGCTTGGCGGCTTATATTTGTGGCAGCAAAAAATCATTGGCTGGCATTTACCAACAGCCTTTTTAGCTGTACTGGCATTGATTTCTGGCGTGTTTTGGTTGGCGGATTCTGCACATTTTGCATCACCAATATTCCATTTATTTGGCGGTGCGAGTATCTTATGTGCGTTTTTTATTATCACCGACCCCGTAAGCGGGCCGACCACACCTAAAGGAAAATTATGGTTTGCCGCTGGCGTGGCTATCATTACATACCTGATACGCGTATATGGCGGCTATCCTGATGGCGTGGCATTTGCAGTGATTTTTATGAATATTTGCGTGCCACTGATAGACGCACATACACAACCGCGCGTGTTTGGACATGAAAAGTAGGTGCGCAAATTGAGTGAATCTATCTTTAAACATACCACAACCACTATGGCAATCATGGTTGCTTTCAGTCTGGTTGGTACGGCTTTTCTTGCAAAAACTTATCTGATAACTAAAGCACCTATTGCAGCCAGCGAAGCAGCGGCAAAAATGAAACTGTTCGAGCAAGTGCTGCCTGCCAATGAACATGACAATGACGTATTAAATGATTTTATTAATGTGCCTGCTGGCGGCGAACTTAATAACCGCAAAGCGACCAAAGTTTATGTGGCAAGGGTTGCGGGCGAAGCCTCTGCAGTCATTTTAGAAGCCACCGCGCGCGATGGCTACAGTGGTGATATTAAGTTGCTAATAGCGGTACGCAAGAATGGCAACTTAGGTGGTGTGCGCGTAATTACGCATAAAGAAACACCTGGTTTAGGCGACTATATTGATATTGTGAAAGATAACTGGATTAAACTTTTTGATGGTGAATCACTCACAAAAACCAGTCAGAAGCTGTGGCAAGTAAAAAAAGATGGTGGTCAATTTGACTACATGGCAGGTGCCACCATCACCCCGCGTGCCGTGGTAAAGGCCACGCATCAGGCGCTGATTTATGTTGACACAAACAAAACGCGATTATTTGCAGCGCATATAAGTAAGTAGCAAGCAAGGTATCTGGAGAACTAAAATGGCAGCTTATAACGAAATTGTTGAAAACGGTTTATGGAAGCAAAACCCTGGCGTAGTTCAGCTTTTAGGGCTATGTCCCACGTTAGCGATAACCACTAGTATGGTAAATGGCTTTTCGCTTGGGCTGGCTACAGCTTTAGTCATGGCAGCCAGTAATGCTGCCGTCTCTCCAGTACGCAAATGGATTCCCAGAGAAATTCGCAACCCTGTTTTTATTTTAATCATCGCTGCAATTGTCACGATTATTGACTTAAGCATGAATGCGTTTTTACACCCACTGCATATTGTGCTGGGTATCTTTATTCCGCTGATTGTAACCAACTGCATTGTATTAGCTCGAGTTGAAGCCTTTGCAGCTAAAAATCCTACGCCGCCCTCTACGCTTGACGGCTTTATGATGGGGTTAGGCTTAGCAGGTGTATTAACATTATTGGGTGGCGTACGCGAGTTGGTGGGCAAAGGCACTTTGTTCTCTGGTATTGATTTAATATTCGGGCCAGAAGCAAAAGTCTTCGTCATCCAGGTGATCCCTGATTATCATGGCTTCTTGCTAGCCGCGTTGCCACCAGGTGCGTTCTTGGGCTTAGCTTGCTTGATTGCAGCACGCAACTGGGCGGGCAATCGCAAATCAGAAGCCGCTCCGCAAGCGGGCGGCGTTTTAAAACCTGCGCTCTAGCTAGAGATGAATGCCGAAAAACGCTTGGAAATTTTTAAGCGGCTTTCTGTTGCTATCCCGCAACCTACCACAGAGCTGGAGTACGGTAGTACGTTCGAATTGCTGATTGCGGTGATTTTATCGGCGCAAGCCACAGACAAAGGCGTCAATATTGCCACACGCAAGCTATTTAAAATAGCCAATACACCACCAGCGATTGTTAATTTAGGTGTTGCGGGCCTAGAAAGTTATATTAAAACCATTGGTTTATATCACGCCAAAGCGAAAAATATTATCGCTTGTTGCACGCAATTAATACAAAAACACGATGCACTAGTACCCAATACCCGCGCGGCTCTCGAAGCACTTTCTGGCGTAGGCAGGAAAACGGCCAATGTGATATTAAACACAGCGTTTGGCGACCCGACGATTGCAGTGGATACGCATTTATTTCGGCTGGGAAACCGCACCAAATTGGCTACGGGCAAAAACGTGCTACAAGTGGAACAAAAATATTTAAAAACGATTCCAAAAGAATTTATGCATGATGCGCACCATTTACTGATTTTGCATGGGCGCTACACCTGCACCGCGCGCGCACCAAAATGTGGCGAATGCTGTATTGTAGATTTATGCGAATTTAAAGACAAAATCATCCCAAAAATTCATCTGATGGCAGGTGAAGATAACTTAGGGCTAGCATGAAAGTCGCGACAGGATTAGCCATTGGCGCTGCTATTCCCCATGCCCATTATTGGTTTTTATGGCAACGGCGAAATTGCGCCAATTAATGGCATCAATGAATTGTTACAATATTCCGCTGTGCTCGGGCTTTTTACTGCAAGCAATATTGCCTATTTATGAGTTTGCTTAGTTTATGAGCTTATTTAACCCATCGCGCGATGAAGTGCGTACATTCTTTTTTGTCGCATGGGTGAAGTTTAAAGCACAGAAACCGCTCACCGATTTAGAAAAAATCGCGATAAACGTCATACACATGCACCCCGAATATCATGCTATTTTAGACGCGCCAGAACAATTTAAAAGTCAAGAGTACTTTCCCGAGTTTGGCGAAACCAATCCGTTTTTGCACATAAGTTTGCATTTATCCATACTCGAGCAAATCAGCATTAACCAGCCGATGGGCATTGCGGGTATTTACGAAGCTTTAAAGTTAAAGCATCAAAATGAGCATAGCTTTGAACATAAAGCCCAGCACGATATTTTAGAATGTTTAGCCGAAAGTATTTGGCAGGCGCAGCGCAACAATAGCGCACTAGACGCTAACTATTACGTAAAATTGCTGCAACAAAAAGTGGGTAAGGCATAACAATGGCAACAGCAACCATGCACGACTGGCTAAATGAACATGGTGACTTTCTGTATCGCTTCGCGCTGGCGCGTTTACGTGACCCGCACTTGGCCGAAGATGTGGTGCAAGAAAAATTTTTGGCCGCCATAAAATCCCCCCCCCCCACTTTGCCGAGAAATCTGCGCCGAGTACTTGGCTTGTAGGCATACTTAAGCATAAAATTATCGACGTCATGCGCAAAAATGTGCGTGAAGTAGCCGCCAGTGATTTAATGTCTGATGAAGACGCGAGTATGGACGAATTTTTTGATGCAACAGGTCATTGGGCTGATACACTACAAACATGGGATATGCCAGAGAATGCACTTGAGCAACAGCAATTTTTGAGTATCTGCAAACGTGCATGGACAAATTACCCACCAAGTTAGCACAGTTATTTTTGATGCGTGATGTGCATGAAACTGATAATGACGAAATTTGTAAGGAACTGAAATCAGCACGACCAATGCTTGGGTGATGTTGTATAGAGACCGCATGGGATTAAGGAAGTGCTTATAAATCAATTGGATAGGAAATTAAAGGTTGAATTTATTGGATTGCAAGCAAGCAAGTCGAATTATTTCACAATCGT
The DNA here is from genome assembly GCA_945907735.1 of Methylotenera oryzisoli. Taxonomy (GTDB): domain Bacteria; phylum Pseudomonadota; class Gammaproteobacteria; order Burkholderiales; family Methylophilaceae; genus Methylotenera_A; species Methylotenera_A oryzisoli_B. Next base: position 95,597 of record CAMDTL010000001.1, on the reverse strand, counting down.
TAGATAGAACTTTAACGTTGCGTGAGCGTTTATTACTTAAATTGCATCTGCTTATTTGTGCCTATTGCAAACACTTTAGTCAACAACTGCAAACTTTGCGCGTTGCTGTGAAACGAGTGGCAAGTTCTATCGAGAGCGACCATACCATTGAAATGCCACATACAGCAAAAACACGCATTGCAGACTTAATTGAATCGACTATTCAAACAAATCGCTCATAATATTAACTTGTTAATTTAAAAGGAATTTTTTATGGAAGCATCAAATAAAGTAGTGGCATTAGCAGTTACTGGTGCATTTGCACTGTCTATTGGCGCTGCAAGCGTTAACGCGGCAGAAAATCCATTTGCAATTAAATCACTTTCAAGCGGCTACCAAGTTGCTGACAACCACGCAGACAAAGCCAAAGATGGTAAATGTGGCGACGGCAAATGCGGCGCCGGGAAAGCCAAAGACGGCAAATGCGGCGAGGATATGAAAAAAACCAAAGATGGCAAGTGTGGTGAAGGTAAATGTGGTGAAGCAATGAAAAAAACCAAAGATGGCAAGTGTGGTGAAGGTAAATGTGGCGAAGGAAAATGCGGTCACTAAGTTGAGTTTTCGTGTCAACACTGGCTGACATCAAAGGCGTAGGTTTGGGGCTCAAGCGCGAGCTGATTCCCCAAATCCAATCCAGCTACCAGCAATCCGCAATCTCTAATATTAATTTTGTCGAAATCGCCCCAGAAAACTGGCTAGGTGCGGGTGGAAAATTTGCCGCAGATTTAGCCTGGTTTGTCGAGCGCTATCCGATTGCCTGTCATGGCTTGTGTTTATCTTTGGGCGGGCCAGACCCGTTGAATATAGCATTTTTAAAACAAGTTAAAACTTTCTTAAGCGCCAATAAAATCCCGCTTTATACCGAACATTTAAGTTATTGCAGCGACATACAAAACGGCCAAAGTGGTTATTTATACGATTTGCTGCCGATTCCATTTACCGAAGAAGCGGTGCTTTATGTCGCGGCGCGCATCCGCCAAACGCAAGATATTCTGGAACAAAAAATCGCCGTGGAAAATGCGTCTTTTTACGCCACAGCGCCCATTTCCACCATGCGCGAGATTGATTTTCTCAATGCCGTTTTAGCTGAAGCCGACTGTGACCTGCACTTGGACATCAACAATATTTATGTAAACAGCGTGAATTTTAATTTTGACCCTTATGAATTTTTACGCCAAATTCCAAAAGAAAAAATCATTTACAGTCACGTGGCGGGGCATTATCAACAAACACCAAGCTTATTAATCGATACGCACGGTGCCGATGTGATAGACCCCGTGTGGCAATTGTTAGACGAAGCTTACGCACTGTTTGGCGCTTTCCCAACGCTGTTGGAGCGCGACAGCAATATTCCCCCGTTGCCAAAACTTATGCGCGAAGTGAATAAAATTGCAGCGCTTCAAATTAAAAATAATCGGCCTGAAATCCGCATAGATAAAGGTATATAGACTATCACCGTATGTTAGATTTTCAACGTTATCAACTGGAATTTACTGCGCATATTCGCGACCCCAAAGCGCACAAAAAACCTGCGCGTGTAGTGGCAGCACGCATGGCAGTCTATCGCGAAGCTGTATTTAATAATATTTTTGAATCAGTTTCCATTTGCTTTCCTGTTTGCCAAAAAGCAATGGGCAAGCGTGCATGGCGCGCATTAATGCGCGATTTTGTAAAAAATCATCCAGCCAAAACGCCTATTTTTAGAGAAATTCCACAGCAGTTTTTAAGTTATCTTGAAACGGTAAAAAACTCGCCTGCTTATGACCTTCCTATTTACCTTGGGCAGCTCGCGCATTACGAATGGGTGGAGTTGGCGGTTGGCACGCTTGAAACCGCACAACAAACAGAAACTATAAAACTTAGTCAGAAAACGGATTTACTGCATGAAAAACCAGTGCTAACGCCCGCGCACATGCTGTTGGAATATGGCTTTCCCGTGCATAGAATTTCCGCCAGTTTTAAACCAAAAATGGCAGAAAAAACCTATCTATTGGTGTTTAGAAACGCGGAGTTTGAGGTGAAGTTTATCGAGCTAAACTCCATTACTTTTCAGTTATTGAATTTAATTAAAGAGAATAAAATGACTGGCAAACAAGCATTGAAAAAACTTGCGGAAGAAATAACACATCCAGAGGTTGACACAGTAATTCAATTTGGCGCGCAAATTTTAACTGATTTAGCCAGACAACAAGCAATTATCGGCAGTATTTAAATAAAATATTGCCAAAAAAACTTAAAATAAATGCCCTGTGGGTAAATAGCCCTGCCAGTTGCAGGGCATAGCATAAAATGCATTAATCTATAACGCAACCATTAATTGAATTGTTGTGCGAGTCGCGCGTTAGACTTTTCAATAATCTCTTGTTTTTGCGTGTTATCTAAATCCCACCAAGCTTGAATTTCTTCAATCGTGCGATAGCAACCTTGGCAAAATCCTGTTGCCGCATCCATGCTACACACACCGATGCAATGCGATTGTACCTCTGCTTGTGTAGCCATTTTTTAATTAACTAAGTGCGCCGTGGCATTGTTTATATTTTTTGCCGCTGCCACATGGACACGGATCATTACGGCCTACTTTTACGCCATCGCGTACAATCGGGTTGCCACTTGCCATTTGTGCCTGTTCTTCCTCTGTAAAATTACCCCGCGGGTTCGCCAGCGCATCTTCAAAGTCAGCATGTTGATATTGCACGTTGGCAACATTCGCTGCTGGCTCTACTGGCTCAACATCTTCCTGCGTGCGCACCTGCACCAGCATGGTGATTTTTGTCACTTCGGCTTTAACAGTATCTAACAAGACTTCAAACAATTGAAATGCCTCGCGCTTGTATTCCTGCTTAGGATTTTTTTGCGCATAAGAACGCAGATGGATGCCTTGGCGCAAATGATCCAGCGCCGCCAAATGCTCGCGCCAATGCATATCGATACTTTGCAACATCACCGAGCGCTCAAATTGGCGCATGGTATCGCTACTAGCAAGCATTTCTTTGGTGATATACGATTTATCTGCCGCTGCAAAAATACGCTCACGCAAAGTTTCTTCGTGCAAATCTGGATTTTCTTCTAGCCACTGCGCCACTGGCAAATCAAGTCCGGCCGCGGCGCTAAGCTCTTTCTGCAAACTCGCAATATCCCATTGATTTTCCACACTACCTGGCGGAATATGCGTTGCTATCATATTGGTAAGTACATCGCCACGCATGCTGTTAATGGTTTCGCCAATATCGGTGGCCTCTAACAACTCGTTACGTTGCTCGTAAATGACCTTACGCTGGTCGTTAGAAACGTCATCAAACTCAAGCAATTGTTTACGAATATCAAAGTTGCGACCTTCTACCTTGCGTTGCGCGTTTTCAATCGCGCGCGTCACCATGCTATGCTCAATTGCCTCACCTTCTGGCATTTTCAGGCGCTCCATAATCGCAGCAACACGTTCGCCTGAGAATATGCGCAATAATTGGTCGTCTAAAGACAAGTAAAAACGGCTAGAACCTGGATCGCCTTGACGCCCAGAACGACCGCGCAATTGGTTGTCGATACGGCGTGATTCATGGCGCTCGGTACCAATAATATGCAAGCCGCCAGCAGCCACAACGGCATCATGGCGTTTTTTCCAATCCGCTTTTAATTGCAACGCTTTGGTTTCTTTCTCTGCATCGCTTAAAATTACATCGCTACGCACCGCATGGATACTGGCTTCCGGGTTACCACCCAACACAATATCAGTGCCGCGGCCTGCCATATTAGTCGCAATGGTAATGGCGCTTGGGATGCCAGCTTCGGCCACAATATGCGCCTCGCGCTCGTGCTGTTTTGCATTTAAAACCTCATGCGCTAATTTGGCTTTGTTCAGCAAGCCAGAAATGAGCTCTGAATTTTCAATCGAAGTCGTGCCTACCAATACTGGCTGACCGATGGCTTGGCATTGTTTAATATCTTCAATCACCGCGTTATATTTTTCTGCCGAGGTACGATACACTTTATCCATTGCATCTTTGCGGATTTTATTGCGATGCGTTGGAATCACGACCGTTTCCAAACCATAGATTTGGTTAAATTCGTAAGCCTCGGTATCGGCCGTGCCCGTCATACCACTTAACTTTTGGTACATGCGGAAATAATTTTGAAAAGTAATCGACGCCAGCGTTTGATTCTCTTTCTGAATCGCCACACCTTCTTTGGCTTCTACCGCCTGGTGCAAACCATCGGACCATCTACGACCCGGCATTTTGCGGCCAGAAAATTCATCTACAATCACAATCTCGCCATTATCAACGACATAATGTTGATCTAATTTAAACAAATTTTGCGCACGCAGCGATGCATACAAATGGTGCACCAAGGTAATATTGGCAGACTCGTACAGACTAGCGCCTTCTGCCATTAAGCCAGACTGCGCTAAAATCGCCTCAGCACGCTCGTGCCCGGCTTCACTCATGGTCACGGTTTGCGCTTTTTCATCGACCCAAAAATCGCCATCGCCATTTTCTTCCGCTTGCTTGATGAGTTGTAACGCCACAGCATTAATTTGATTGTACAAATCAATGCTGTGCTCGGCTTGGCCAGAAATAATGAGCGGTGTGCGCGCTTCATCAATTAGAATCGAATCCACTTCATCCACCAGCGCAAACGTTAATCCGCGTTGTACGCGCTCTTCTTTGGTAAACACCATGTTATCGCGCAGGTAATCAAAGCCAAACTCGTTATTGGTGCCGTAAGTAATATCGGCCGCGTAGGCTTGCTGTTTGGCATCGTGCCGCATTTGCGATAAATTGATGCCGACAGTAAGGCCCAAAAAGTTGTAAAGCTTGCCCATCCATTCGGCATCACGCTTTGCCAAATAATCGTTCACCGTCACTAAATGCGCACCTTTGCCAGCGATGGCGTTTAAATAAAGCGGTAGCGTAGCCACCAAAGTTTTACCTTCGCCCGTGCCCATTTCAGCAATTTTTCCTGAGTGAATCACCATGCCGCCAATGAGCTGCACATCAAAATGACGCATGCCCAAGGCGCGCAGGCCACCTTCACGCACCACCGCAAAAGCTTCTGGCAATAGCTTTTCTAAGCTTTCGCCTGCTATAAAACGTTGTTTAAATTCTTCAGTTTTTGCACGCAGCGCATCGTCACTAAGCTTATGGATGCTGGGTTCCAGCGCATTAATTTCTTTGACTTTTTGGCCGTATTGCTTAACTAACCTATCATTGCGACTACCGTAAAATTTTCTGAACCACGTGGATAACATGAAAAGACACCGACTTTCCGAAACCTCGGAAACCTCTATTTAGATTGGATGAAAATACTGCTGCTTATTTGGGGGAAGTTATTATTATTTTCAATACTCGTTTATTCGTTTTTAAATATATTTCATTAACTTAATACCATTAACTGGCATTTTTGTGTAAATATCGTCGCGGATCTAAGGCATTGCCATTAAGCCGGATTTCATAATGCAAATGCGGTCCAGTCGAGCGCCCTGTGCTACCCACCAACGCCACCACTTGACCTTTTGTCACGCGCTCACCCGCCTTAACCAGCAATTTTGAAGCATGTGCATAACGTGTTTCTAAGCCGGCGCCATGACCAATTTTTACCATACGACCATAATCATGTGTCAGTGCAGCGACAGACACAATGCCATCAGCAGCAGCCCGTATGGGCACGCCCGTATTTGCAGTAAAATCTAGGCCTTCGTGAAAAGCCTTGTTGCCGTTAAATGGATCGATGCGCCAACCGTAACTGGATGAGTTAAAAGCAACGCTAATGGGGCTGCTGTTGGGCAGCATATCTTTTAGCACACTCTGCTGTAAAATTTTCGCCTCGATGCTACTTAAAGACTCATCGCGCGCATCTACCGCTTGCGTAAGCTCCAATATCGCAGCCTGCAAACCAAGCTCGGTCATTGGGTGCGCATGCACCAGTGGTCCGCCACGATTGGCTGGCAATAAATTATCTAGCCGTGAATTCTTTATTGGTTTTAGATTGGAGTTTTTGCTGACTTCACCGTCCTTATCACCCGCCATCTTAGCCAAGCGCTGACTTTGCGCATCCAAACGCATCATGCGCGCTTGCAACTCGCCCAGCTCTTTAGCATAAGCATCTAAATGCACTTGCGATGAAATAAGGCTGCTTTTAAGCCGTGGCGGTAGCAATGCTTTCATGCCTTGCGCTTTAATATTGTTTTGCGGCGTAATAAACAGCAAAGTCAACAACACTGGCACTAACACCAAGCCTGCAAGTAAGGCTGCTACTTGCAGCACTGATAAGCTTTTGGCTTTTGCCATTTTATTAGAAACTACAATAATATTCATAAGCTATTTTTTAGTCAGTTTTCGGTACAATTCATTATGCGTAAAATTAACACTCTGTTTAATGAGCACAGCGAGCTTAATAGGCTTGCTGAAAACGTGCAAGCGCACCAACATTTGCAACAGTTTTGGCACGCAGCAACGCTCAAACTATTGAGTCAACACAGCTTCGCCAGCAGCCTCAAGAACGGGCAGCTAACGGTTTATGCTGACAGCTCAAGCGTGGCCAGCAAAATCAAACTCACCCAAGCTAGCTTATTGACTCAATTACAAAATTTGCAAAAAGTGCATCAATCTTTCAGGGAGTGTAAAGTTACTGCAATTGTGGTGAAAGTGCAAGTAAAATCTCGCTCAAAAGCCATCATTAAGGCGCCACGCACACTGTCTAGCAACGCAGCAAATAGCCTAAAAAATTTAGCTCGGGATTTAGGCGAGTCACCACTAGCCTCAAAGCTCAACTTACTTGCCAGCAAAACTAAATAGTTTGCCCATAAAACTAATGGCTATCTAACTTGGTTAGTTTTTGCTCCTGCTACATTAGCTGTAAGCTGATTTATGTGCTTTTTAGTACGGTTTTGCTACAACATCCATTGCTAAAAAATCATATGCAATACTCAATCATTTGCGCATTGCATGCACGGCTACAGCGCTTCTTCTGCTTTTGTCATGCAACCCACATGAAACAAGCTAAGTGGTTGTCTCGCCTAACTGTTAATGCCATAATGCGGCTGATGTTACAAAAAATTTACAATTTTTTAACTCAATTTTCTAACAAATTACGTTTCAGATTTATAAATAATATAGATAGGGAGAAGTCATGTCAGTAGCACTAATGATCGCCATTGCTGCCGCAGTATTAGCAGTGCTTTATGGCGTAGTAATGAGTAAATGGATTGCCAATTTGCCAGCTGGCAATGCGCGCATGCAAGAAATTGCAGGCGCAATTCAACAAGGCGCTGCGGCTTATTTAGCGCGTCAATATAAAACCATCACTATGGTAGGCATTGTGCTGGCCATTTTAGTGACAGTGTTTTTAGGTACGACAACTGCGATTGGCTTTGTGTTGGGTGCTTTATTATCTGGCGCTTGTGGCTTTATTGGCATGAATGTTTCTGTAAAAGCTAATGTGCGTACCGCACAAGCGGCCACTGGCGGAATTGCGCCTGCGTTTGACGTGGCCTTTAAAGGCGGCGCGGTGACTGGCATGTTGGTAGTAGGTTTGGGTTTGCTTGGTGTAGCTGGTTTTTACTGGTTTTTAGGCGGTGAAGCTGCAACTAACCTAGATCCGCTTATTGGCTTAGCTTTCGGCTCATCACTCATCTCAATCTTCGCTCGTTTGGGCGGCGGTATTTTTACTAAAGGTGCAGACGTCGGCGCGGATTTGGTCGGTAAAGTTGAAGCAGGCATTCCAGAAGATGACCCACGCAACCCAGCCGTAATTGCCGACAACGTGGGTGATAACGTGGGCGATTGTGCTGGTATGGCAGCCGACTTGTTCGAAACTTATGCGGTAACGCTCATCGCCACCATGGTGCTAGGTCATTTGCTTATCACCGAGTCTGGTGCAAACGGCATTATTTACCCACTGATGCTGGGTGCGGTATCTATCGTGGCTTCTATTATTGGCTGCTTCTTTGTTAAAGCTTCACCAGGTATGAAAAACGTGATGCCAGCCTTGTACAAAGGCTTAGCAGTTGCAGGCATATTATCTCTTATCGCGTTCTATTTTGTGACCATGAAAATGTTCCCAGAAGGCTTAACAGCAGGCGATTTAGTCATCTCTGCCAACCAATTATTTGGTGCATGTGCAGTGGGCTTAGTATTAACTGCAGCTTTGGTGTGGATTACCGAATACTACACTGGCACGCAATACGCACCTGTACAGCACGTAGCGCAAGCCTCAACCACTGGCCACGCGACCAACATCATCGCAGGTATTGGTATTTCAATGAAATCAACCGCTTGGCCAGTATTGTCTGTGTGTTTAGCCATTTGGACATCTTATCATTTAGGTGGTTTGTATGGCATTGCGATTGCTGCAACGTCAATGTTGAGCATGGCAGGCATTGTGGTAGCGCTTGATGCGTACGGCCCAATTACTGACAACGCGGGCGGCATTGCCGAAATGGCTGGTTTGCCAGCCGAAGTGCGTGACGTAACTGACCCATTAGATGCCGTTGGCAACACCACTAAAGCCGTGACTAAGGGCTATGCGATTGGTTCTGCGGGTTTAGCGGCATTAGTATTATTTGCCGATTACACACATAAACTCTCAGGCGCAGGGATGGATTTAAAATTCGACCTAAGCGACCCAATGGTGATTATTGGCTTATTTATTGGCGGCTTAATTCCATTCTTATTTGCCGCCATGGCGATGGAAGCGGTGGGGCGTGCAGCGGGCGCTGTGGTGGAAGAAGTGCGCCGCCAGTTCCGCGACATTAAAGGCATTATGGAAGGCACTGCCAAGCCAGAATACGGCAAAGCGGTAGATATGCTGACCACAGCAGCCATTAAAGAAATGATGATTCCATCACTCTTACCAGTGGCGGTACCTATTGCCGTCGGCTTACTGCTCGGTCCTGTAGCACTTGGTGGCCTGCTGATGGGCACGATTGTGACGGGTTTATTCGTAGCAATCTCCATGTGTACCGGTGGTGGTGCTTGGGATAATGCCAAGAAATATATTGAAGACGGCAACCACGGCGGCAAAGGTTCAGACGCGCACAAAGCGGCTGTGACTGGCGACACTGTTGGCGATCCGTACAAAGATACGGCTGGCCCTGCAGTGAACCCCTTGATTAAAATCATCAACATTGTGGCGCTATTAATTGTGCCATTGCTTCATGTTTAAGTTTTAATTTGAACTGCAAAAAAGCCAGCTTGAGCTGGCTTTTTTGTTATGTCCTATTTAAGTACATTATTTTATGCCTCTGCGATCCAATATCTATACGGCTTACAGGACATTAATTTTATCGGCAGTACAATCCAGCCTAAAAGTAACATTAAAACGCTGGCTTTACTTCTGCTTCATTGTATCTTTTTACGCCATCCATAATTTCTTTGTGCGCGTCTTCAATGCCCACCCAGCCTTCAATTTTCACCCATTTCCCCTTGTCCAAATCTTTGTAGTGCTCAAAAAAGTGTGAAATCATCTCCAGCCGCCAAGGTGAAATATCTAAATAAGTTTTTTGGTAAGCGTATAAACCACACACTTTTTCCACTGGCACCGCCAGCAACTTTGCGTCGCCACCAGCTTCATCTGTCATTTGCAACATGCCTAATGGGCGGCAGCGCACCACCACGCCAGGTAACAGCGGCACTGGCGTAATCACTAACACATCGACTGGGTCGCCATCATCAGCCAGTGTGTGTGGAATATAGCCATAATTACACGGATATTGCATCGATGTACCCATAAAACGATCGACAAAAATCGCACCGCTTTCTTTATCCACTTCGTATTTCACAGGGTCGCCCTGCATGGGGATTTCGATAATCACGTTGAAATCATTGGGTAAATCTTTGCCAGAAGGCACTTGGTTTAACGACATGTTGAGTAAAGCCTGTGATGAGAAAAGCAGAATTATAAGCGAAGAATGTTGCTAATTGATTGCTAAATCGTATGAATGAGGTTTTACAACCGCATCGCACACTTTTTTACTTAACCCCATAACTTAGGAATATTGCTGATCGCAATTTAGAATCATTTGCTAAATTTCCATCACGCCTGTTCACCTTTACATGCCGCAATGACAGCTTGTGGTGTTAACTTTAGCGCGCAGTATAACAACAATGGAATAATCACCAGTTCATCTAACTGGCCGATGACGGGCATAAAATCAGGGATTAAATCGAATGGCAGCAGCAAGTATCCAATTGCCAACCATAAGAAACATTTAGCTAAAACAGGTGTTTGGGGATGCTGTTGCAAGCGGCGGTAAAAACTAAATTCTGCCTTAAGTTGCGCTGCGATTTTTTTTAATTTTTCTTTCACGCGTTTATGAGCCTTTAAAACCTAATGAGTTGCTAAGCGGTTAGCTTTTTTCCAGTTAATTTCTCAAAAGCTTCCAGGTATTTTTCGCTTGTTTTTTGTGCTACCTCATCTGGTAAAATGGGCGCTGGCGGCGCCTTATTCCAGCCAATTGATTCCAGCCAGTCGCGCACATATTGCTTATCGTAACTCGGCGGATTGCTACCCACTTTGTAACTCTCTAGCGGCCAAAAGCGCGATGAATCGGGTGTCAGCACTTCGTCCATCACGTGCAACATGCCGTTATTATCTAGGCCAAATTCAAATTTGGTATCAGCAATAATAATACCTTTGGTCAACGCATATTCAGCCGCTTCCGTGTAAAGTTGAATCGCCACTTCTGCTACTTTTTGCGCCATATCAACGCCAATTAGTTTTTCACAGTCGGCCAAACTAATATTTTCATCATGCTCACCAACGGCTGCCTTGCTGGAAGGTGTGAATATAGGCGTTGGTAATTTTGAGGCTTCTTGCAAGCCTGCGGGCAATGCAATGCCGCACACCGTGCCTTTGGTTTTGTATTCTTTCCAACCGCTACCTACCAAATAGCCACGCACGATGGCTTCAATTGGCACTGGCTTTAGTTTTTTCACTACGACGGCCCGAGAGCCAAGCTGGGAAAGGTCTGCAGGGCTACTTACCACAGATTCTGGCGCAACTCCCGTTAAATGATTTGGCACAATGTGTTTGAGTTTTTCAAACCAAAAATTCGCCATTTGTGTAAGCATTGCGCCTTTATTGGCAATGCCTGTGGGCAATATCACGTCAAACGCGGACAGCCTGTCCGTGCTCACCAGTAGCATATTATTGGCATCGATATCATAAATATCACGCACCTTGCCTTGGTGAATTAATTTTAGACTTTTGATACTGGTTTTAAGTAAAGGATGGCTCATTAGTGAGTAATAATAGCGCCTTATGTCGGGCGATGTTCACCAATTTTTATGATTTTGAGCGTGTTGGTGCCGCCCGGGCTGCCGATGGGTTCACCAAAGGTAAAGAGCACCAAATCATCTGTCTGTACTGCTTCAGCAGTCAGTAGCACCTGTTCCATTTCGCGCAAAATTTCATCTTTATTTTTGCCACTTTGGTCGATGGGAAATGGAAACACATTACGATGTAGCGTGAGTTTTCGGCGCGCCACCGTGTTGGGCGAAAGCGCATAAATCGGCACGCGACTATCAGCGCGCGAAAGCCACTGCGCAGCGTTACCAGATTGTGTAAGCGCTGCAATCGCCTTTACGTTTAAATGTTGCGAAGTGAAAATAGCCGCCGCCGCTACCGCTTCATCGGTATGCTGCAATTGCTGTAACTCAGACTTGGTTCGACGCAAACCTTCATATTCTTTTTCCGCTTCCACACACACACGATGCACCGCCTGCACGGCCTCAAGTGGATATTGTCCTGCTGCAGTTTCGGCAGACAGCATCACCGCATCTGTGCCATCCAGCACCGCGTTCGCCACATCCGAGACTTCCGCGCGCGTCGGAACCGGGCTTGAAATCATCGATTCCATCATTTGCGTGGCAGTAATCACCAATTTATTTTGTTCACGCGCCATACGTATCATGCGCTTCTGTAGACCTGGCACGGCCGCATCGCCCACTTCCACACCCAAATCTCCACGCGCCACCATTATCGCGTCAGAAGCCTCAATAATAGCTTCTAGATTGGTGATTGCTTCTGCGCGCTCAATTTTAGCGATGATGCTGGCACTGCCACCCGCTTTTTTAACTAAACCCTTCGCATGGTGCATATCAGCCGCGTTTTTGGGGAAAGAAATCGCGATGTAATCCGCATCTAAAGCCACGGCTGTTTTTAAATCTGCGATATCTTTTTTTGTGAGTGCGTCGGCCGCCAAGCCGCCACCTTGCAGATTGATGCCTTTGTTGTTCGAGAGTACACCACCAGTCTGCGCAACACAGTAAATTTGGTTGCCCACTACGCACTCGACCGACATAGTAATGCGTCCATCATCCAGCAGAAGCAGGTTTCCAGCGACGACTTCTTGCGGCAAATTTTTATAATCCAAGCCAACTTTTGTCTGATCGCCAAGCGCACAATCGGCGTCAAGCCTAAATAAATCACCAGTTTTTAAGGTAATTTTGCCTTGCTCAAATTTTCCAATACGAATTTTAGGTCCTTGCAAATCGCACAACACACCCACTGGACGGCCAAGATTTGCAGCGATTTTACGTACTATTTCTGTACGTTTAATGTGGTCTTCTGCGGTTCCATGAGAAAAATTTAGCCGTACCACATTCACGCCCGCCATAATTAAACGCGCGATCATCTTTTCGCTGGATGATGCGGGGCCTAGCGTCGCGACGATTTTAGTCTTGCGCAACATCATAATGTTGCCACTTTATTTGTCATTCGCGCGCATTTCTAAAATTTCTACGGCAGGTAATTTTTTACCTTCTAAAAACTCTAAAAATGCGCCGCCTGCGGTAGAAATATAATCTATATTATTATCGATACCATATTTTTGAATTGCCGCGATGGTATCGCCACCGCCCGCCAACGTAAAGGCTTTACTGTCGGCAATCGCATGGGCAATGGTTTTGGTGCCTTCGCCAAACTGGTCAAATTCAAACACGCCGACTGGGCCGTTCCACACAATGGTGCCAGCGTTACTGAGTACTTTTACTAGTTCAGCTGCAGATTCAGGACCTATATCAAAAATCATATCATCAGATGCCACACAGGCCACGCTCTTATTGGTCGCCATGGTATCTTCTGCGAATTTTTTAGCGCATACTACATCCACCGCAATCGGCACAGCAGCGCCGCGGGCAGACATTTTGTCCATTAATTTTTTAGCAACTGGCACCAAATCCGCTTCGTATAATGATTCCCCAACTTCATAGCCCGCAGCTTTTAAAAACGTATTCGCAATGCCGCCGCCCACCACCAGCTGATCCACTTTATCAGCCAAGCTTTCCAACACGCTTAATTTTGTTGAAGCTTTACTACCGCCCACCACCGCCACCATCGGCCGTTTTGGGTTCAATAACGCTTTTGTTAATGCGTCCAACTCTTCGGCCAATAACAAACCCGCGCACGCAATTGGCGCGTATTTGGCAATACCATGCGTGCTCGCCTCAGCGCGGTGCGCAGTGCCAAACGCGTCCATCACAAATACGTCGCACAGGCTTGCATATTTTTTAGCCAACTCATCATCATTTTTCTTTTCACCCACATTAAAACGGCAATTTTCTAGCAAAATCAATTCGCCATTGTGTATGGTCATGCTGCCTGCAAGCGCCTCGGCGCTCAACCAGTTTTTCACCAAACGTACCGGTTTACCAAGCTTGGCTGCCATCACATCCGCCACAGGCTTAAGCGAGCTCTCCTCACTATAAATACCTTCTTCTGGCCGACCTAGATGTGAAGTGACCATGACTTTTGCACCATGCTGCAACGCATATTCAATCGTTGCCATACTTGCGGTAATGCGCGCATCAGAAGTAACGACACCATTGTTTACAGGCACATTAAGATCAGAACGAATAAATACACGCTTGCCAGCCAAATCGAGGTCGGTAATTTTAATGACAGTAGCCATGGTGATTACTTGCTGATGCTTTGTACTAGGCGCAACAAATTGCAGGCATAGCCATATTCGTTGTCATACCAAGCCACTACCTTCACAAAAGTAGGGTCGAGCATAATGCCTGCATCGGCATCAAATACACCAGCGGCTGGTTCACCACGAAAATCTGTAGAAACCACCTTTTCATCAGTATAACCAAGCACATTTTTAAGCTCACCATGTGCGGCTTTTTTCATCGCATCGCAAATCGCTTCATAAGTCGTTGCTTTGTCGAGTTCCACAGTCAAGTCCACCACAGAAACGTCGGCAGAAGGCACGCGCATCGCCATGCCTGTCAATTTATTATTGAGGGATGGAATCACTTGACCTACCGCCTTAGCCGCACCAGTGCTGGAAGGAATAATGTTCTCGAACACGCTGCGGCCACCACGCCAATCTTTTTTGGAGGGACCATCTACAGTCAGTTGCGACGCTGTGGCAGCGTGGATTGTAGTCATCAAACCGCGCTTGATGCCAAAGCTATCATGCAATACCTTGACCATAGGCGCTAAGCTGTTGGTGGTGCAAGAAGCTGCAGAGACAATGGCCTGTCCTTGGTAATCCTGGTGGTTCACACCATACACAAACATTGGTGTATCGTCTTTACTTGGCGCAGACTGTACCACTTTTTTCGCACCGTTATTGATATGTGGCTGGCAGGTATCCTGTGTCAGGAATGCGCCAGTAGATTCAACCACGATGTCTACGCCGCTCATTTTCCAATCAATATTGTTCGGATCACGTTCTGCCGTGAGATGAATTTTCTTGCCATTGACTACCAAACTACCGTTATCGGCTTCCAGCTTGGCATCAAAACGTCCGTGGACAGAATCATATCTCAGTAAATAGATAATATATTCAATGTCATATGAACTATTCACTGCCACCACTTCAATATCGCTGAATTCTTTTTCCCGTACCGCTGCACGCAACACCATGCGACCGATACGGCCAAAACCATTGATGCCTACACGAATTGCCATGATATTTTCCTAAAACAATTTTTAACGCTATTTTATCGCAACGCGCGCTAAGGTGTTTGTTATCTGCACTAAATTATTCTTAATCTTAACTTAACTTTTACTTATATATGCATAAGTAAAAGTAAAAAGAGCCTCATGCAGAGGCTCTTTTTTACACCGCTAAATGATTACAGCACAGATTTAGCAACAGCGACTAAATTCTCTACCGTAAAGCCAAAGTGTTTATAGAGCGCGCCACCTGGAGCAGATTCACCAAAGGTATCAATACCCACTGATGCGCCATCCAAGCCCACATATTTTCGCCAAAAATCGGTGATGCCCGCTTCAATTGATACACGCTTGCCGCCTTTGGTTAAAACGCTGTCTTTGTAAGCTTGATCTTGGCGATCGAACACGTTGGTTGAAGGCATAGAAACTACGCGAGTTTTTACACCGGCCGCGTTTAATTCTGCCGCTGCTTTTACTGCAATTTCCAGCTCAGAGCCGGTGCCGATTAACGTAATCTGCGCACCCGCAACCTCAGATAACACATAACCACCGCGGCGAATAGCTGCAAAATCTTTCGCATCATGCTTCAAGCCAGATACGTTTTGGCGACTTAACACCAAGCTGGCAGGGCCATCTTTTTTCTCAACCGCAGCAACCCAAGCCACCGCTGTTTCAGTCGCGCTGCCTGGACGCCATACATCCATACGAGGAATATAGCGCAAGCCAGAGGTCGTCTCAACGGGTTGATGGGTTGGACCATCTTCACCTTGACCAATCGAGTCATGTGTTAACACGTAAACTACACGTTGATGCATCAATGCAGACATGCGCATACCGTTACGCATGTAATCTGTGAATTGATGGAATGTGCCACCGAAAGGCAATAAACCACCATGTAGCGCCATGCCGTTCATAATCGCCGCCATGCCAAATTCGCGCACGCCGTATGAAATATAATTACCAGGTTTTTTGCCATCTACATGCACAAAGCTACTGCATGAAGTTAAATTAGATCCTGTTAAATCGGCCGAGCCACCCAAAAATTCTGGCAAGATTGGCGCCAGCGCAGTAATGGCATTTTGTGACGCTTTACGTGTTGAAATGCCTTCTGCTTTTTCGTTAGTGGCTGCAATAAATGCATCGGTTGCAGATGTCCAATTGGCAGGCAAATCGCCCGCCATACGACGTGTAAACTCAGCCGCTTCTGCTGGAAATGCTGTTTTGTAAGCGGCAAACTTTGTATTCCAAGCCGCTTCTGCGGCTGCGCCTTTGGCTTTTGCATCCCAACCTGCGTAAACATCAGCAGGAATTTCAAACGGCGCGTGATTCCAACCTATGGCTGCACGCGTTGCAGCAACTTCTGCCTCGCCTAATGCAGAGCCGTGGCAATCGTGGCTACCTGATTTGTTTGGCGAGCCTTTACCAATAATAGTTTTACAGCAAATAAGCGATGGTTTATCCGTCACTTTTTTCGCCGCAGCAATGGCTTTACCAATCGCAGCTACGTCATGGCCATCTACCGATTGCACATGCCAGCCGTATGATTCAAAGCGTTTCGCGGTGTCATCGGTATACCAGCCTTCAATATGGCCATCAATCGAAATGCCGTTGTCATCCCAAAATGCAGTTAATTTGCCCAAGCCCCAAGTGCCAGCGAGCGCACACGCCTCATGCGAAACGCCTTCCATCATGCAACCGTCGCCTAAAAACACATAAGTGTCGTGGTCAACAATCGCGTGGCCTGGTTTGTTAAATTGCTCAGCCAGTAATTTTTCCGCCATCGCAAAACCAACACCGTTAGCAATGCCTTGGCCCAGTGGGCCAGTGGTGGTTTCAACGCCAGGCGCATAGCCGTATTCTGGGTGACCAGCACATTTTGAATGTAATTGGCGGAAAGATTGAATTTCGCTCATCGGCAAGTTATAGCCAGTGAGGTGCAACAAGGAATAAATCAACATAGAGCCGTGACCATTCGAGAGCACAAAACGGTCGCGATTCGCCCATTTTGGATTATTCGGGTTATGGCTTAAATGATGGTTCCATAACTCTTCGGCAATCTCTGCCATGCCCATAGGCGCGCCCGGGTGTCCAGAATTTGCCTTTTGTACTGCATCCATTGCCAGCGCACGGATGGCGTTGGCTAAATCATTACGCGTTGCCATGATTGTTCTCCCAAATGATAAAAACTGCATAATACAAACTTTGTGGTTGTCACAATTTTTTAGTCTTATATAAAACCGTATAGAACCGTGATTGAATTCTTAAAAAGCCAATGTTTAAACCGCTTTTCAGTAAAGGTTAAATTATCACTTAGATAGCCGTTTTCGGCAAGAGCCTAAGCCTGCATTTGTAGGCTTAACGGAAAGCTTAATTTTAAAAAATTCAAGTGTGAGTCGTTAATGCAGAAGTAGCAGCGCAAAATAGAACACAAATAATTGCAGCTAAATATCTAACAAACATGCCCCGTAGGCCGCATGGACACTAGTCTGCAGGGCGGCACAATTTGCCTTTGCATCATCAAAAGTTAAATATGTTGGTTTATCGTTCAGCACGCAATCGCTAAAGTGCTCAATCTCCAGCGTAAAGTGGTTGCTAGGCGCAAAGCGTTCTTCGGCATATTTGCCGTCCTCCAACGCCCAGCTAATCACTGGTACATCGTTTTGAAACACCCATGCGGCGTGGCATTTCACCCAACCCTTGGTGCCGATAATTTCATATTCTGATTTACGACTACGTTCAAAACTGATGTCGAAATGCCCAAAGCGCGCGCGACCTTGCGCATCGTTGCCAAAATCCAGCACACCGCTGGTGACAATATCTGCGCCATGCTCATTCAATTTAGCATGTGCGATGACGGATTTCGGCTCGTTTGGTATACCATTCTTAGCAAAGCACCAGCGTAAACTATGAATCGCGTATGGGCCAATATCCCACATCGCACCGCCGCCATCCGCCATGCTACGGTTGATGCGATACATTCGGGCGGGTTTCATTAAAAATGAGTAACTCGCACGGGCAGAAAGCACATCGCCAATCAAGCCGCTTTCCACAATGGCTTGCACGCGTTTATGCTGCGGATGAAAGCGATACATAAAACCTTCCATCACCTTCACATTGGCTTTTTTCGCGGCAGCCTCAATCGCCTCAATATCTTTCAGCGTAATTGCCATCGGCTTTTCGATAAGCACATGCTTGCCCGCGTTAATGGCCTTTAGTGCCCATTCCGCGTGCTCTTCATTCGCCATTGGGCAATACACTGCTTCTACATTTTTGTCATTTAGGAGTGCATCCATATCGTCGTAACATTGCACGCTATTACTGTAACAAGGTGCATATTTTTCCAACGTGGCTTTTGCCGCACCGGTGCGACGGCTGGCGATTGCGACCAATTGCGAATTGGTCGCTTCGATAATCGCTGGCAGTAAACGCTCGTTCACGCGCGCCGCGCCGAGAATGCCCCATTTAAGTTTACCCATGCTCACTCCATTTTATGCTACAACCAATACTGGCAATTTGTTCTCTTGGTCCTGCGCCTGTTCCTACAATTTGTTTCATGGCGTTGAATAAATCGCGTGTACTTTGTGGCGCGGTTTCTTTGCGGCTTTCATCAAAACGGCCGCGGTATTGCAACTCGAATTTGTTGTTAAAACCAAAAAAATCTGGCGTACACACTGCACCATAATTTTTGGCGGTTTGCTGGCTGGCATCTAATAAGTATGGAAACGGAAAGTCCATCTCATACGCGATTTTTTGCATATTCTCAACGCTATCTTCGGGATAATCGGTTGGGTCGTTTGACATTATCGCCACCGTATTCACACCCAACATCTTCAGCTCACTTACATCATGGATAAGTCGCGGCAGAACGGCCTTCACATAAGGGCAGTGGTTGCAAATAAACATGATTAATAAGCCATTTTTCCCCATGGCGAGGTCAAGTGTAACTAGGTTGCCATCGACGTTCACCAAGTTAAAATCCGGCGCTTGCCAACCAAAATCACACACGGGCGGGTTGATACTTGCCATGCTAAATTCCTTAATCCATGCAACATACTAAAAACCCACCCCGTCATACCAACGTGACGGTTTAAGCAGGCAAGCCGCGTAGCGTATGCTCGCAAAGTCGGTATCCAGCGACTTTTATAACGACGCTAGATTCCGTGTCGAGCACAGAATGACAGATTAGGATATTATCACTTTTTATTTACTATACGCTTTTTAAGCATGTCTAACCTTCGATTTTATAGCGCTGAGAATCTAAAAGTTGGCACTACTGTCAAATTATCCGACAACGCTGCAACGCATGCTACGCGCGTGCTGCGGCTAAATGTGAACGACAAAATTAAGCTATTTAATGGCGACGGCTTTGATTACTTATGCAAGTTAATTAGCGTTAAAAAAAGTGGGGTGCTAGCCAAAGTACTTTCACAATGTGAAGTGAATAACGAATCGCCGCTTAACATCACCTTACTACAAGGCATATCCAGCGGCGAGCGTATGGATTATACGCTTCAAAAAGCGGTAGAACTCGGCGTGACAGCCATTCAGCCACTTTCCACCGAGCGTAGCGTGGTGAAACTTTCTGCCGAGCGCGCACCAAAACGCTTGGAACATTGGCAAAACGTGGTGATTGCTGCCTGCGAGCAATGTGGGCGCGCGAAAATCCCACAAGTCGCAATCCCATTGAGTTTAACAGCATGGCTGGGAGCCAATATTCATACGGGTGTTGGCGGTGCTAATTTGAGAATTTTGTTAAACCCTATTGGCGCGAAACAATTATCTGCACTGCCAAAAACCACGCAAAATATTCAGTTACTCATTGGCGCAGAAGGTGGCCTCAGCCAAGCGGAAATTGACTTAGCGGCTAGTCATGGCTTTCAATCTATCATACTTGGCCCGCGCATTTTGCGTACTGAAACTGCACCATTAGCGGCGATTGCAACGATGCAAACCTTATGGGGGGATTTTTAGCTTAAAAAAGCAATATATAATTTGTAAATATTACATTTTTATGTTATATTTTTGTAATTATTACAATAATTTATATGAAAAATGCCAAAAAACTCTAAAACCTCATTACAACAACACATCGGTGTTGCGATTCGCAATGCGCGTAGCGCACAAGCGCTGACGTTGAGGGCGCTTGCCGAAAAAGTGGGGGCAGATGCAGGCAATTTATCGCGCATCGAGCGTGGAGAATTGGGTTGCTCCGAGTCGCTTTTGCGCAAAGTTGCTGAGATACTTGGCACATCGCCTGCCAGCTTATATGCGGCCTGCACGCCACATGTCGCTGAAAATAAAGCTATTTATAACACATTTTCTGCGCATGATTTTGTGCACTGGTTTCGCTCCGCCACGCCTTACATTCATGCGTTTGGCGGTCGCACGTTTGTCATCGCCTTTGGTGGCGAAATTGTAGATGAAAAACAATTTATTGCGCTTTCGCACGATTTAAATTTACTCGCCAGCCTAGAAGTAAGGCTGGTGCTGGTGCATGGCGCACGTCCACAAATTGAGCAACGGCTAAAACGCGCCAAACTGACGCCCATTTTTCACAATGGTTTACGCGTCACCGATGACGCGGCGATGGAAATTGTAAAAGAAGCCAATGGCGTAGCGCGGGTAGAAATCGAAGCGCTGCTATCAATGGGCATTGCCAATTCGCCCATGGCGGGCGCGGATATTCGCGTGGCGAGCGGCAATTTTGTCACCGCAAAACCGCTCGGTGTGCGCGACGGTATAGATTTACAACACACAGGCGAAGTACGCAAAGTGGATGCGGCTAGCATACAAAAACGCTTGAATGATGGCGAGCTGGTGCTGTTGTCCCCGCTTGGGTATTCACCCACGGGCGAGGCGTTCAACTTGAGCTTAGAGGACGTTGCCGTAAGCACAGCGATTGCGCTGGATGCTGACAAGCTAATTTTTTTGATGGATTCACAGGGCGTACACAATTTGCGCGGTGAATTGCTACGCGAAATGACGGCCGAAAAAGCCAAAAACTTGCTACGTAATGTAAGTAATAATGAAGCGCCGATTAACATCTCGGAAGATGTAAATTACTATCTACCCGCCGCCATTCGCGCCTGCGAGCAAGGCGTGGCGCGCACGCATTTAATTTCGAGGCACATTGATGGCGCGATGATTCAAGAGCTTTTTACACATAGCGGCGTTGGCACCATGGTCACTGAAGCAAGTCTAGAAGCCATGCGCCAAGCCAATATTGACGACGTAGGCGGTATATTGAGGCTAATCGAACCACTAGAACACGACGGCGTTTTGGTGCGGCGCGGACGTGAGCGCATTGAAGTTGAAATCGACCGTTTTTATGTGATGGAACACGACAACCGCACCATTGGCTGCGCGGCGCTGTACCCGTTTGAAAATGCTAAGAAACCAAATGATAGCATGGCGGAATTTGCCTGCTTAGCGATTGATGCACAATATCGCGGCAGCGGGCGGGGTGATAAATTATTTAACTATTGCCAAGCACAAGCTAAAGAATTAGGTTTTAAGCAGCTTTTTTGCCTGACAACCCACACTGAACATTGGTTTTTAGAGCGCGGTTTTATGCAAAAAAGTATTGCAGATTTGCCGCATGAAAAACAGAAAATGTATAACTATCAGCGTAATTCTAAAGTGTTTATTAAAACGCTGTAACGGATTTTTAGTACAATACGAACAATTACACGAGAACTATGATGAATACTGATATTAAACCCGCACAAAAAGCGCAAATTCTGGCCGAGGCCTTGCCTTACATTAAGCGCTTTTTCGATAAAACCATCGTCATTAAATACGGTGGCAGCGCCATGACAGACGCACATTTAAAGCATTGTTTTGCACAAGATGTCGTGTTGCTCAAGCTCGTTGGCATGAACCCAGTGGTAGTGCATGGTGGCGGCCCGCAAATCAATGAAATGCTGGACAAACTCGGTAAGAAAGGCGAGTTTGTGCAAGGTATGCGCGTGACGGATGCCGAAACTATGGACGTGGTGGAAATGGTGCTGGGTGGGCAAGTGAATAAAGAAATCGTCAACCTCATTAATCAGCATGGCGGCAAAGCGGTGGGCTTAACGGGGCAAGATGGCAATTTTATTCATGCGCACAAGTTGTTAATGGAAGATCTAAGCGACCCTACTAAAATGATTGATGTCGGCCAAGTGGGTGAAATTACTGCTATTGACCCCAGCATTATCAATTTTTTAGATACCGGTGATTTTATTCCCGTGGTCGCACCGATTGGTGTGGGCGCAGACAATGAAACCTATAATATTAATGCCGATGTGGTGGCAGGTAAGCTAGCGGAAATTTTAGGCGCAGAGAAACTAATCCTGCTCACCAACACCCCTGGAGTATTAGACAAAAAAGGTAATTTACTCACAGGCTTAACCCCTAAACAAATTGACGATTTAGTGGCGGACGGCACACTTTCTGGCGGCATGTTGCCAAAGATTGGCTCTGCGCTTGATGCTGCGCGTAGCGGTGTTAAAAGCGTGCATATTATTGATGGACGGGTTGAGCATGCGCTTTTGCTAGAAGTGCTGACGGATGAAGGTGTAGGCACATTAATTAAGGCGAAATAGCTTGGCCTCAAATGGTCATTCTAGAATTTGGGTGTTCGACCTAGACGACACGCTACACGATGCTGGGGCTCACATCTTTCCAGTAATGAATCACACCATGACACAGTACATCATGGATCATTTATCGCTTGATGAGCCCACCGCACACCAGCTACGCCAACACTATTGGCGTGTGTATGGCGCAACGCTCAAAGGATTAATGCGCCATCATGGTGTTGATCCCTATCACTTTCTAAACGAAACACACAAGCTCATCAAACTGCCAGAAATGGTGCTACAAACCAAGCGTTTACGCCACATGCTGCAAAACCTTCACGGCCGTAAAGTAATATTCACCAACGCGCCACGTGGTTACGCATTTCGCGTACTCGATTTACTTGGTATCGGCGATTGCTTTGAGTTAGTATTTAGTGTGGAATCGACAAAATTTCACGCCAAACCCAGCGTGCGCGGCTTTCAAATATTGCTTAAATCCTTAAAAACCAAGCCCAGCAATTGCGTGATGCTAGAAGATAATCTACCTGCGCTAATGACCGCAAAACGCCTCGGCATGCAAACGATTTGGGTGACCAAGAAACTGCAAAAACAAAATTTTGTGGATTATCGTATTAGTTCGGTGTTAGCGCTCACTCACCTTAAGCTATAATAAAACTAACAAAATTTAGGGAGAATAATATGGCCCCCGACAACAAAATAAGCCGCAAGCAGCAAATATTAGAAGCGCTCGCACACATGTTGGAAAGCCCGCGCCGCGAGAAAATCACCACCGCTACGCTCGCCGCAAAGCTTGATTTAAGCGAGGCTGCGCTATATCGACACTTTGCCAGCAAAGCGCAAATGTTCGAAGGTTTAATCGAATTTATCGAAATCTCCATTTTCGGCGTGATTAACAAAATCACGAAAGATGAAACCGACGGCGCAAAGCAAGTACAACTGATTGTGAATATGCTGCTTAAATTTGCCGAGAAAAACCCGGGCATGACGCGTGTACTGATTGGTGATGCGCTGGTAAACGAAGAAGAACACCTGCAAACGCGTATTAACCAGCTTTACGATAGGCTAGAGGCTACGCTCAAGCAAAGCCTAAAAATCGCCGCGGCAGGCTCTGGCAAAAAAATCATGCCAGAAGCGCAGGCTAATTTACTCATTTGCTATGTAATTGGCCGCTGGCACCAGTTTGCCAAAAGTGGCTTTAAACGCAAACCCACTAATTGGGCTGACCAACAACTTTCAATGCTTTAAATCTCAAACCTTAATGCTCTTATGCGCTACCAAGGAAAGATTATCAACTGGCAGCATGACGATAAAGGGGTGCTTGGGGGCTGGGGTGGCGCATATGTTGCGCAAAAGTTATTTAGACACAAACATAAAAAAGGTTTTTTATGTTCACCTATAAATTTACAGTGGTGTTTAACTGCTTAGCGATTATTTTATATTCTGCGCCACAGCTTTTACTCGAGTTTCAAACACTGCTGCTTTAATTTTTTCAGGCTCTGTATGTTGTTTTGCAATCGCGCCAGCATCTATATGCTGTGCAACTTGCAGAGCAGTTAAAATCAAGTCTGTTTCAGGCAATGCACAATTTTCTAAACCCGTTCTGCCACGGCTGTCACACTCACATGCTTTTAAAAAAGCTTTAAATCTCTCAGGTTGCCGAAAAGCGTCGAGCTCGGTTAAAAACTCAACTAAAGTACTTGATTTCATTTTTAGTACTTGATGCAATTTGCCATGAAATTTAGCCACAATATGCGCAAGTTCTTTGCAATCATTCGGCACTCTTAAACGTTTGCATACGTCTTTTAGCAAACTCACGCTGCGCACCTCGTGCCCAATATGGCGTGGCAAAATATCGGCTGGCGTGGTGCCTTTGCCAAGGTCGTGCATCAGCGCAGCAAAGCGGATAGGCAGGGTAAAGTTTTGTTTAGCCGCGTAGTCAATCACCATCATCACGTGCACGCCAGTGTCAATTTCTGGGTGATGCTGCGGTGGTTGCGGCACGCCCCATAATCTATCCAGCTCGAGCAGAATTTTTTGCAGCGCGCCGCAGCTACGAAGCGCCTCAAACATGCGACTGGGTTTAGCTTCCATTAAACCTTTACTTAACTCTTGCCAAACACGCTCTGGCACCAGCGCATCCACCTCACCATTTTGCACCATTTGACGCATCAAAGCCAAGGTTTCTGGCGCAATGCTAAAGTCAATAAACCGCGCCGCAAAACGCGCTATACGCAGAATACGCACTGGGTCTTCAGCAAAGGCATCGCTCACATGGCGCAGCGTTTTTGTTTTTAAATCGGCTACACCGTTGAACGGGTCAATCAACTTACCGTCAGCACCTTTGGCAATCGCGTTAATGGTCAAATCACGGCGCGCCAAATCTTCTTCTAGCGTCACATCTGGAGCGGCATGCACTGCGAAGCCTTTGTAGCCAGCGCCAGTTTTGCGCTCAGTGCGCGCAAGCGCATATTCATCATGCGTTTTTGGGTGAAGAAATACCGGGAAGTCTTTTCCGACTGGCCTGTAGCCCGCATCCAGCATGGCCTGTGGCGTGGCGCCAACAACAACGTAATCTCTATCTTTTACTGCTAGACCAAGCAGCTCATCACGCACCGCGCCACCTACACAGTAAGCTTGCATGTTATCTTCTAGCACTAATGGCGCGCCCAGCGGCGCGGCGGAAGGCAGCGTAAGCGGCACGTGGCGATGCATTGAGCAAATATTCTGGCACGATGACGTCCAGCGACGTTGGCACAACACCAAGCTCAGGCGCAATCTGTGCACTACATATACTATCTACCTGCATAGAGCGAATATTGTCGCGCGTCATCAGCTTAATCGGCATCAGCTCCAACATAAAACCTTGCGCCATCGATAAAGTATCGTTTAAGCCGAAAATCGGGCGTTGTTTGCCTAAAATTGCCATCACTTTTTGCACCAGCTCACGCAAGGTGTAAACGCTTGGCCCGCCCAGCTCGTAAGTTTTACCATAAGTAGCGGTGTTTTCTAGCGCACTCATAAAACATTGCGCAACATCTTCTACCCAAATCGGCTGGAATTTTACTTTGGGTTTTGCTAAAAAAATGACGGGTAGAAACTTCACTAAATTAGCCAATAGATTGATAAAACTATCGCCGCGACCAAATATCACCGATGGTTTAAAAATAGTGATATCGAGCTTTTTGCTGCATGCATTAATCGTCGCTTCGCCCAGCGCTTTACTTTTAAGGTACTGGCTAGGCGCATGGATATCGGCCTGCAAGGCACTCATATGTAGCAAGCGTTGAATATTCAATTCTTCGCATATTTGCGCGACGCGACGCGGCAATTGATGATGCATTGCCTCAAACGTGTTATTGCCAGCCTCATGCAAAATACCGATTAAATTGATGACTTTATCACTACCAGTGAGCGCTGCTTTTAAGGCGTGGTTATCCATAACATCACATTCCACCACCTGCACATTTGGCAGCAAAATCAGATGTCTAGAGTTCTCTCGGCGGCGTGATAGCACCTTTACCTGATAGCCCGCTTCGTCCAATTTAGCCACCAAGCAACTACCCACAAAACCCGCGCCACCAAGGATGGTAATTGTAGATGGTGCTGTGATTTTATTAATGCTCATACTCGTTTTTCTTATTCAACTGTTTTTTGTTCAACCATTTCAGGTTCAACATTATCTGCACTGCCGGTAATAAGCTGGCTCTTACTAGGGATTATGCCTAATCTTTGTTTAAGCGGCATGGGTTTTAATCCCAAGCGATGCGCATACAAATGTGCATTTGTCATCACTTTTTGTACGTATAATCGTGTCTCACTAAAAGGGATAGTCTCCGCATAAATAGCGCCTTCTAACGGTATAGCGGCCACCCATTTTTTAGCGCGACTTGGCCCCGCATTATACGCGGCGGTGGCCAGCACTGCTTGCCCATTAAATATTTCCAAGGCGTGGCTCATATAATAAGTGCCAAGCACAATGTTGGTATCCAGCTGCTGAATCATACCATTGTGATAATTGCTGATACCCGCGCGCGGCGCGACCCACTTGGCTGTAGCGGGCATAAGTTGCATAAGTCCTGCAGCGCCCACGCCCGATTTTGCATAATGCATAAAACGACTCTCTTGCCGCGTAATGCCATACACCCAAGCCTCATCCACACCTCGCTCACCCGCGGCTGGCTTCATTAAATCACGGTATGGCGTTGGGTAGCGCAATGCAATGTCGTGCGTTTCAGTGGTTTTATCGGCAGTAATAATGGCTAAATCGTACCATTTTTTGCGCGTGGCAAACTCGGCGGCGGCCAGCATTTGTTTGTCGCCAAAATCCCTGGTCGCCAGTGCCCATTCTGATTTCGCTTCCCACTTTAAATCTAACCTTTGCAAAGCCTCAGCGCGCGCAAATGCGGGTATATTGGCGATTTCATCTACCTCTAACTCGGTCACTTTATAGGTGCTGAGAGGCGAAGACATAAAGCCTTCCAGCTCTTCTTGTGCCAGCCAGCCATAAAAATGGCGCTCGGTAGAAAGATTGGCAAATAAAGTATTGGCTTCCAGCGTTTGATTTTTAGTGTTAAGCGCACGCGCTTTCCAGTATCGCCAAGCGCCTTCCTCGGCTTGAATTGCTGGCATTTTTGCAATCGCATTTAACAACTCCAGCCAATTTTCTTCACGCAAGGCACTGCGTGCAAACCAAGCAAGCTGATCTTTATTGAGCTCAGTTTTATCCGCGAGTTTAAACCATTGCAGTGCCTGCGGCTCTTGTCGCCGTGCGGCTTGCAGCGCTAAGTTGCCATAAAAATGGCTTCTATCTTCCGGCATAAATAAATCTGCCACTTTGTTATATGCGTTTAACGCCTGCTGCGAATTAATTTTTGCGATGCGACCTAGCGCAAATAAATTGGCCTCGCGCCCAAAGCGACTTTTAAACGAAATGGTTTTTTTCGCTAACACTACGCTGGGTGAAGAATATGCTTTATCGATGAGTTTAGCTTGGTTCGGTTCGTAGTATTTTGAACGCGCTAAAATGCCCTTGGCAAGCGAAATTCGATCTTCTACCAAAGCCAAGCGAAAGCGTGCCCAAATATTTTCTTCGTTAAGCACCCCCGCCGCTTGCATACGGTCAAATAAGTTATTGCAATTACTCGGCTGCTCTTTGGCTTGGAGCCACAATGGTTTCGCACCTTCCAACACAAAAGCGTCGCCCAAAACTGCGCTGGACTCTGCCGCGTAACAGGCAACCGTTGCATCTTCTAACTGATAATTGGCAATTTCACTCGAAAAACTTTCCCAATCTTGCTTTTTGGCAAGTTTTTTTAAATATGCACCACGCAATCTATCCGCAAACGGATATGCACTGTAAGTATTTAAAAAATCTACGACTGTATGATTTTCTGCATCTTCCAAATTAAGCAGCATCAACCAATAATCGGCGTAAGGCGCTAATAGGTAATCTTGACTGTGCAATTGCTGCACGTAATCGGACAAAGCGATAACATTTTTTTGGTCATACGCAGCACGCGCCTGTAAAAACTCCTCGTCACCACTCGCAGCGAAGCAAGTTTTTATCGCAAAAATGCTAATAAAAAAGGTAATGGAAACTAGATTTTTAATTGAAATGGCAAACATTAGACAACATTAAAAACGAATTACACGCGACATTAAATACAACAAAAATAACGCAACAAAACACCAAGCTGCATACTTAAGTATTTGTTTTAAATATGTTAAATATTTTTTATTGCGCGTCACAGTATAAGTCGCCAGCAACACAAATGTTGCGATAAATACCAATATAATCATTAAGCGGATGATTGGCATTTAAGCTGCTGTCGCCTTAATTAAAATGTGGCATAAGGTTTGGAGTGAAAAACGCCGTTTGTTCTTGAAAGCCCGCCGGTGCTTCTTCAATTTTTTCGAAAGTCGCGTATTCCCAAGTGGATGCATCGGCCAGCAAAGCTCTAAGTAGCGCATTGTTCAACGCATGACCCGATTTATACGCTGTAAACGCCCCCAACAATGGGTGGCCGAGCATATACAAATCACCGATTGCATCTAACACTTTGTGTTTGGCGAATTCATCTTCATAACGCAAACCATCGCTATTTAAAATGCGATATTCATCCAACACAATGGCATTGTCCAAACTGCCACCACGCGCTAATCCATTAGCGCGTAGGTATTCAACCTCGTGCATGAATCCGAAAGTTCTGGCTCGGCTAATGTCTTTTACATAGGTATTATCTTTAAAATCCAGCTTGATATTGCTACCTGAGTTTTCAAACACAGGATGGGCGAAATCAATCGTGAAATCCATTTTAAAGCCGTGGTAAGGCTCGAATTTCACCCATTTATCGCCCTCCTTTACTTCGACTATTTTTTTGATTTTGATGAATTTTTTAGCGGCTGCCTGCTCAACAATACCCGCCTGTTGCAATAAAAATATAAACGGGCCAGAGCTACCATCCATGATAGGAATCTCGGAAGCGGTGACTTCGACAATAATATTGTCGACGCCTAAACCAGCCAGCGCAGACATTAAGTGCTCAACAGTGGCAACACGCGCACCATTGTGTTCTAGGGCAGAACACATGCGCGTGTCACGCACTGCTTCAGGCTGCGCTTGTATTTCTGGCGCGCCGGGCAAATCGGCGCGCCTAAAAATAACCCCCGCATCGATTGCGGCTGGTTTTAAAGTCAAGGTGACTTTTTCACCATTATGCAAACCAACGCCTGTCGCACTCACCTGTTTCTTTAAGGTTCTTTGCTTTAGCATTTCATAAACCCAGCACTTAGTTTCTTATTACTCTCTCATTTTATAGCAATCTATTTTACGCCTTTAGCTTCTGACAGCCAATTAATCCGCCTGTTTGCGTAAAAATGCAGGGATGTCATATTCTTCAACGCCCGACATTTTCATCGCCTCAACCTGCGCACGACGATTATTTTGACTAAATACCGCAGGTGTTTCGTCTGCTATCTCAGTGCCCACAAACAAAGGTTGACTATGTGTACCTGTCATCAATGTCGTCATCACCCGTAATTCCGGCTTGGCTTGACGACGTGCAATGGCACCACTTAAGCCAGTGGCCACCATGGTCACGCGTAATTTGTCGCCCATGTTTTCATCCATCACATTACCCACAATCACGGTCGCATCTTCTGCAGTGAACTCTTTAATAGTGTTCATCACATCATAATACTCTTTCATTTTAAAGCTGGCACTGGCGGTAATATTAATTAAAACGCCGCGGGCATTAGCTAAATTCACATCCTCCAACAGTGGGCTAGCCACTGCTTGCTCAGCCGCGATTCTAGCGCGGTCTGGGCCGATGGCTTCTGCACTACCCATCATCGCCATGCCCATTTCAGACATTACTGTGCGCACATCGGCAAAATCCACATTCACCAGCCCTGGGGAATTAATAATCTCTGCGATACCTGAGACAGCATTATGCAGCACGTCGTTCGCGGCGCGAAAAGCCTCTAGAAATGATACATCTTCGCCCAACACTGCCATGAGTTTTTCATTGGGAATCACAATCAAAGAATCCACGTGCTGTGAAAGCTCTTCCAAACCATCAGTCGCCACTTTAGTGCGCTTACCTTCAAACGCAAATGGTTTTGTCACCACGGCAACTGTGAGAATGCCCATTTCTTTGGCCACTTCGGCAATAATCGGTGCTGCACCAGTGCCAGTACCGCCGCCCATGCCTGCCGTAATAAATAACATATCTGCGCCATCAATCATTTCTGCAATGCGGTCACGGTCTTCCAGCGCCGCATCACGACCCACTTCAGGTTTCGCGCCCGCGCCTAAACCCTTAGTAATCTCAGCACCAATTTGCAATACCGTTTTTGCTTGGCTCTTTTTCAGCGCCTGCATATCAGTATTGGCGCAAATAAATTCTACGCCGCTCAGGTTTTTAGTCATCATGTGCTCAATTGCGTTACCACCGCAACCGCCCACACCAATGACCTTAATCACCGCTTCTTGTGAATTTTTCTCCATAATTTCAAACATCATATTTCTCCTTTTGCCTTAATATTTGAGCTTATTTGCATCAGCTCTGCCCTAAAACTAGTCCTGCACCAAAACAACTACTTACTGCCACTTACGTACTTCTAAAAATTTCCCTGAAACCATGATTTCATCTTCTCAAAAATTCGCCCCACCGAACTCGATTCCATCTGTCCAGAAATCTGCCGCTCTAACTGCTGCTTGCCCATTAAAATTAAGCCAACTGCCGTCGCGTAACGTGGGCTGCTGACTACCTCAGAAAGCCCGCCTACATAGCGTGGCATGCCCAGACGCACTGGCATATGAAATATCTCCTCCCCCAACTCAATCATGCCGCGCATCATGGCTGAACCGCCTGTAATCACAATGCCTGATGCAATCATTTCTTCCATGCCGCTACGGCGTAGCTCTTGCAACACCAATTCATACAGTTCAACCACGCGCGGCTCAATCACTTCGGCCAACGTTTGTATGGATAATTGGCGCGCCTCGCGGCCATCTACGCCTGGCACCTTGACCGCTTCGCGCGCATCGGCCAATTGGCGCAGCGCACATCCATGTTTGATTTTGATATCTTCGGCAGATTGCGTAGGCGTGCGAAAGGCTACCGCAACGTCGTAAGTAATCTGGTCGCCTGCAATCGCAATCACGGCGGTATGACGAATCGATCCGTTTTTAAACACCGCAATGTCTGTTGTGCCGCCGCCAATATCCACCAAACACACGCCCAGCTCTTTCTCGTCTTCTGTCAGTACAGCGATACTGGAAGCCAGCGGCTGCAAAATTAAATCGCTAACTTCCAAACCGCAACGCTTGATGCATTTCACAATATTTTGCGCAGCCGCCACAGCACCCGTCACGATATGCACTTTCACTTCGAGTTTCATTCCACTCATGCCTAGCGGTTCGCGTACGTCATCTTGGCCGTCGATAATGAATTCTTGTGTAAGAATATGCAGAATTTGCTGGTCAGTAGGTAGCGCGACGGCACGTGCCGTTTCCACCACGCGATCCACATCCATTTGCGAAACTTCAACATCTTTAATTTTGACCATGCCATGCGAATTCAGGCTTTTTATGTGGTTACCCGCGATGCCAGTAAACACGGCATTGATTTTACAATCGGCCATCAATTCAGCTTCTTCTATCGAGCGTTGAATCGCCTGCATCGTGGAATCGATATTAATCACCACGCCTTTTTTAAGACCACGTGAGGGATGCTGGCCTAGGCCAATTACCTTCAGAGTGCCTTCTGGCAGCAACTCCGCCACAATGGTCACGATTTTAGAGGTACCAATATCTAACCCAACAATTAGGTTTTTATCTTCACGGACTTTACCCATAGTTAACTCCCTTTTTCATACTTTCAATTCTTAAATCAAGCATTAGCAGCCTTAACTGGCTTAACAGGTGTCGCTGGCGCTACTGGCTTTGATCCAACTGGCTTGCGTACCGCGAACCCATTGGGATAACGCAAATCGGCATACGCCACTTTTACATTCAATTGGCTGAGCGTGGATTGATACGCACCTGCAAATTTATTCAATCTCAACCCCATATCGATGCGACCTAATGCAATCAACAAACCTTTGTTGGTTTTAATTTCCCAAGCGCGACGCGGCGACAATGTCACTTGCGCAATTTTGATGCCGGCTTTATTCAAAATTTGGCTGTAATTGCTGTAACTTTTTGTCACTTCCAGCACGCCATCACCTGGGCCATAAAATACGGGCAATTCTGCATCTGTCGCCGCTTGAAACAACTCACCATGTGTATTCACCAACGCGATATTGCCCCAGCGCGCCAAGGTTTGATGCTCCTCAATAGCCACATCCAATTTGTCTGGCCAACGCCGGCGTACGCTCACATTGCGCGCCCAAGGTAGCTTTTCGAATGCATCGCGCGTTTTAATTAAATCCAAGGTGAAAAAATTACCTTTCAAATGTTTAGCGATGATTAGTTTTATTTGCTCGCGATTCACATGCGCCAATTGGCCATCCACTTTCACTTCGCGCATCGGAAATATCGGCAAATGCACCACCACAAACAGCAGTGCATATAAAAACAACACAACGGCTAGGGCGAAAAGAAAATTCGCAATCCAGTTTAAAAGCCGTGGCTTATCCCACATCATTTGGCTCCAACGTCATTTCTAAAATCTTAATCACGAGATCATCAAAACTAATGCCAGCTGCCTTAGCCGCCATTGGTACCAAGCTGTGATCAGTCATACCTGGGCTGGTATTCACTTCTAAAAAGTAATGCGCCCCTGCTTCATCCATTAAAAAGTCCACACGCCCCCAACCTTTGCAACCCACGGCGCGAAATGCTTGTAGTGCTTCGGCTTGAATTTGCGCTTCTTTCGCTTTACTCAAACCGCATGGGCATAAATACTCAGTGTCATTGCGCAAATACTTGGCTTCGTAATCGTAAAACTCATTTTTTGGCACTATTCCTACAATCGGCAATGGCGTTTCACCTAGAATGCCCACGGTATATTCGCCACCGCCAATAAATTGCTCTGCAATCACTAAAGGGTCCACCGTGCAGGCCAATACCCATGCGTCTTCCAAGCCGCCTTTTTGCTTAACTTTTGTAATGCCAATACTCGAACCTTCATTGGCGGGCTTCACAAATAGCGGCAATCCTAGTTTCCTCTCTATCGCTGCAAAATCACTTTGTGCGTTCACCACCTCGAAATCTGGCGTTTTGATATCTAACACACGCCACAATAATTTGGTACGCCATTTATCCATGCCCACGCTAGACGCCATCACGCCGCTGCCAGTGTAGGGAATATTCATCAGTTCCAGCGCGCCTTGAATCGTGCCATCTTCGCCATAGCGACCGTGCAGCGCGTTGAATGCACGATCAAATCCTTTTAGTTCGCTTAATTCCTGGCTAGCTGGGTCGAATGCTTTGGCATCCACACCCTGATGCAATAAAGCCGCCAGCACCGCAGCACCACTTTTTAGTGATATTTCGCGCTCAGCCGATTTGCCACCCAATAGCACGGCCACTTTGCCAAATTGATTAAAATCTTTATGCATACTCGCCTATCACCCTCACCTCTTGCTGCAGCACCACACCTTGTTTCTCGAGCACCGTGTCTTTCATGTGACGAATCAGCAATTCAATGTCTAGCGCCGTGCAATCTCCTACATTCACAATAAAATTGGCGTGTTTTGGCGAGATTTGCGCACCACCAATTTGGTAGCCTTTTAAACCACTAGCCTCAATTAATCGCGCCGCAAAATCGCCATGTGGATTTCTAAATGTAGAGCCTGCACTCGGAAAATTAAGCGGTTGACTGGCTAAACGTGTCGCTAATAATTTTTTAATTTTTTGATGCGATTCTTCTGCATCGCCTTGTTCCAGCTTAAACCAGGCCCCCAAAAACCACTCATCTGGAATCGGCATTTCAACATGGCGATAACTCGGGATAAATTCAAATCCGTTGCGCACATGTGTTGCGCCTTGCCTGTCGATGGTCAACGCTTGATACACGATATTCCAAGTCTCAGAGCCATAGCAACCCGCGTTCATGGCCAATGCGCCACCCACCGTGCCAGGGATGCCCGCCATAAATTCGCCGCCCGCTTTAAATTGGTTGGCACAAAACTTGGCTAATTTTCCACAAGTGACACCGGCTTCAGCGAATATGTATTTTCCATCCACGCGCAAATCACTCAATGCCTGATGCATCACAATCACCGTGCCGCGCACACCACCATCGCGCACCAATAAATTGCTACCTAAGCCAATAAAAAACATGGGCTCGGTGTGGTCTAAACTGCGCATAAAAGCTTGTAATTCGCTCAAGTTTTCGGCCACAAATAAGCGGTCTGCGCACCCGCCCACGCGCCAACTGGTATAGCGTGCCAATGGTTCGTTTTTAAGTAATTGCGATTTTGCGGCGACCTGTGTCATTTACTTGCCAACTCCTTAGTATTAGAAGCCACATGACCGATAGAGCCTGCACCCATCACAATCACCACGTCATTCGCTTGCGCCATATTCAAAATCGCCTCAGGTAGCTCGTCGGTGGTTTCCACAAATAGCGGTTCTACCTTGCCTGCCACGCGCACCGCGCGAATTAAGGAACGTGAGTCCGCCGCTACGATGGGCACCTCGCCAGCCGAATACACTTCGGTGAGTATCACCGCATCTGCGGTAGAAAGTACGCGTACAAAATCCTCAAAACAGTCTCTAGTTCTAGTGAAACGATGTGGCTGAAACGCCAACACCAGCCTGCGATTTTGGAAGGCATCGCGCGCTGCGGCAATCACCGCCCGCATCTCAACTGGATGATGGCCGTAATCGTCGATTAACGTAAATGCGCCACCAACTCTTGATGCAACTTCACCATAACGCTCAAAACGCCGGCCAACACCTTTAAACTCGGCCAGTGCTTTGATGATAAATTTATCTGCAATATTGAGTTCACTGGCAATCGCAATCGCCGCCAGCGCATTCAGCACATAATGATTGCCTGGTAAGTTAAGGGTCACGTCAAACGTTGTTGTCACGCCGTTTATTCTATCCACCGTAAAGTGCATTTTGCCGTTATCAGCACGTACATTTCTGGCGCGAATACGGGCTTCTTCACTAAAGCCATAAGTCATTACTGGCTTGGTGACACGCGGCAAAATCTCGCGGATATTGGCATCATCCACGCACACCACCGCCATGCCCCAAAATGGCAATTGCTGTAAAAATTCCACAAAGGCACTTTTAAGCTTGTCGAAACTATGCTCATAGGTGTCCATGTGGTCTTGGTCGATATTAGTCACCACCGCCATCACGGGTGTTAAATGCAAGAATGAGGCATCCGATTCATCCGCCTCAGCCACAATATATTCACCCGTGCCCAGTCGCGCATGGGCGCTGGCCGACTCGAGTTTTCCACCAATCACAAAAGTGGGGTCCATGCCAGCCTCAGCCAAAATACTGGCGATTAGGCTAGTCGTCGTTGTTTTACCATGCGTACCTGCAACAGCGATACCTTGTCTAAAACGCATCAGTTCAGCCAACATCAGCGCGCGCGGAATTACTGGGATATTGTTTGCGCGTGCAGCAATAATCTCAGGGTTATGCTCATTCACCGCACTGGACACCACCACCACGTCGGCCGCATTTAAATTTTCGGCCGAGTGGCCTTGATACACGATTGCGCCAAATTTTTTCAAGCGTTGCGTGACCGAATTATTGGCCAAATCTGAACCTGAAACTTTAAAGCCCAAATTGATCAGCACTTCGGCAATACCGCTCATACCAGCGCCGCCGATGCCGACAAAGTGTATATTTTTCACCTTATGTTTCATAACGCTACCTCCATACATATTTTCGCGACTGTATGTGTGGCCTCTGGCTTGGCTAATTGTTTGGCTTTAATGGCCATTTCCAAGCAAACCTCACGCGTTAAATTGCGCAAAATTTCTGTCGCTTTTTGCACATTAAATTCTGTTTGCTGTATTAATTTCGCGGCACCCGCATCACTCAAATATTTGGCGTTATAAGTTTGGTGGTCATCCACCGCATGCGGGAAAGGCACCAATACACTCGCCACACCCACGCAAGCCAACTCCGCAATAGTGAGCGCGCCTGCGCGGCAAATTACCACATCCGCCCAAGCATACATTTCCGCCATGTTATTGATAAAGGCCTTTGTTTCAGCATGCACCCCAGCCGCATGGTAATTGGCTTGCAGCGCCTCGATATGTTTTCCCCCTGCTTGATGCACCACTTCAGGCCGCGCATTCTCTGGCAATGCTGCCAAGGCTTTTGGCAAAACTTCATTAAGCGCTGCCGCACCCAAGCTGCCGCCTACGACTAACAATTTCAGCTTGCCAGTGCGTTGGCCATAACGCACTTCCGGCATTGCTAATTGCGTAATTTCTTCACGCACTGGATTGCCTACTAGTTCAGCCTGCTGAGCAAGCGCTGCAGGAAATGCCACTAATACTTTATTTGCAAAATGCGCCAAACTTTTATTGGTCAAACCTGCAATTGAGTTTTGTTCATGTATAACGAGTGGTTTACCGAGTAATTTCGCCATTAATCCACCAGGAAAAGCCGCAAAACCACCCATTCCCAACACCACAGTCGGCCGATATTTACGCATGGCCGCAAAGCTTTGTTTAAACGCAATGACTAATTTCATGGGCAATAAAATCCAACCCAACAAACCTTTGCCACGCACGCCGCGCATGGTCATCATGGCTTTGCTGTAGTTTTTATCTTCGATTAATTTGTTCTCCATGCCACCTTCGGTGCAGAGCCAAACCACTTTCCAACCATGCGTTATCATGCAATCTGCCACCGCCATGGCTGGATAAACATGGCCACCCGTGCCGCCCGCCATGACCATCAGCGTACCTGTTTTCGACTGCGTGACTGAGTTAGCGAACATCATGCAGTCAAGCCCTTCTGAAGGCGGCGGTTTTCAAAATCAATCCGTAGCAAAATCGACATCGCGATGCAGTTAGCCAAAATACCACTGCCGCCAAATGACAGTAGTGGCAACGTTAAGCCTTTGGTGGGCAACACACCCATATTCACACCCATATTGATAATGCCTTGCACACCCATCCACACACCAAGGCCTTGTGCCAGTAAAGCGGCGAAATAGCGCTCATTCGCCACGGCTTCTTTGCCAATGCCAAACGCACGAATCACAATCCAAGCGAACAAGCCCAGCACCGTCAGCACACCAACAAAGCCAAGCTCTTCGGCGATTACTGCCAATAAAAAGTCGGTATGCGCCTCTGGCAAATACAGCAATTTCTCGACGCTTGCGCCTAAGCCTACGCCAAACCATTCGCCACGACCGAATGCGATGAGCGCATGCGAAAGCTGGTAACCTTTTCCAAATGGATCAGCCCAAGGATCTAAAAAGCCGATGACACGCTCTAGACGATAGGGCGAGCTCCAAATTAAGAAATAGATGGCGACAGGCAATAGCGCCAACAAACCTGCAAAGATTTTGATATTAATGCCACCCAACCAAAGTATGGAAATAGAAATCGCCGCGATAACTGCAAATGCGCCAAAATCTGGCTCGCGCAGCAGCAAAAACCCTACCAGTACCATCACCGCAACCATCGGCAAAAAACCTTTGAGGATGCTATCCATCTGTGGCGCTTTGCGCACTACGTAATCAGCTACGTACATTGCCGCAAATAACTTCATTAGCTCAGACGGTTGTAAATTAAACACAAACAACGAAAGCCAGCGCTGGCTGCCATTCACATTACGCCCAACACCAGGAATGAGCACCAACACTAATAATGCCAAACCTGCTAAAAACAAGTAAGGTGCCATTTTTTGCCACCATGCAACGGGAATTTGAAATGAGACAAATCCAGCAATCAAACCAATGGAGATAAATATGGATTGACGCATTAAAAAATAAGCACTTTGGTGCCCAACTGCTCTGTCGGCTTCAGCAATCGCAATCGATGCCGAATATACCATCACCAAACCTAAGCCCAGTAAAATAAAGGTGATCCATAACAACATTTGGTCGTAACTGGCAGCGTTTATACGCTCGCTACTGTGCATCACGGGGCTTAGCATGTCACCACCCTTTGTGTTGCGTGTTCTAAATTTTTAACCGCTGCCACAAACACTTCTGCGCGATGCACATAGTTTTTAAACATATCAAAACTGGCACAAGCGGGAGAAAGCAATACCGCGTCACCCGCTTGTGCCAGTTTTTTGGCAATATGCACCGCTGCAGGCA
This sequence comes from Methylotenera oryzisoli, assembly GCA_945907735.1. GTDB lineage: Bacteria > Pseudomonadota > Gammaproteobacteria > Burkholderiales > Methylophilaceae > Methylotenera_A > Methylotenera_A oryzisoli_B. The sequence goes on along the minus strand of CAMDTL010000001.1, from coordinate 57,310 downwards.
AATCTGCTGCGTGGTGAATTGGAATATTAGTTTTTGCCAATACCGCTTCTATTAAAGACGCATCACGCCCTATCAACACAACAGCATGGCTATTGGCTTGCAGGGCAGATGCTAAAGGGGTGAAATCTTGCCCTTTGCCGTCACCTCCCGCTATTAACACTACTTTTTGTGGCTTGTCATTTTTAGTCATGCCCAAAATCGCCGCACAAGTAGCGCCTACATTAGTACCTTTTGAATCATCAAAAAAATCGACATCGTCAATATTAGCAATCCATTCCACACGATGCGGCAAGCCTTTAAAATTACGCAATACATACTTGATGGCAATCTTTTCGATGCCAACAGCATCACACAAAGCTGCCGCAGCCAGTGCGTTCGCCACATTGTGTTGACCAGTAATTTTAAGCTCACTGGTTTTACACAGCCTACGCTGTCCGCTCGTCAAATAATGCACCCCTGTGTGATCACTTACGCCAAGGTCGTTTGCAGTAGGCGCAGCATGTAAGCCAAATGTGACCGTTTTTCCACTAAACTTATTAGTGCTCATCACCAGCGTTACTGCGTCATCGCGATTTAACACGGCCACTTTTGCATGCACCAAAATACGTGCTTTGGCGGCAGCATAATCTGCAACGCTAGCGTATCTGTCCATATGGTCTTCACACACATTCAGCACTGTTGCGGCGTCTAAACTTAAATTAGCTGTGGTTTCTAGCTGAAAACTGGAAAGCTCTAGCACATAAATATCAGGTGTTTCCATTTGCAAAGCATCCAACACTGGCAGTCCGATATTACCCGCAACGATGGTTTTTAAACCCGCCTCTTTGCACATTTCGCCTACTAAAGTCGTCACCGTGGTTTTGCCGTTTGAGCCAGTAATGCCGATGACTTTTGCATTTGTTGAACGGTATTGCGCAAACAATTCCACATCACCAATCACCGGAATGCCTTGTTTAATGGCGGCTTGCACCGCAGGGTCTGCTAATGGCACGCCTGGGCTAATCACAATCAACTCAGCATTCAATAAAACTTCCTGCTTAAACTTACCTGGGTAAATTTCCACCTGTGGCATACGGCTAATCACATCTTCTAGATTGGGCGGATTATCCCGCGAATCAGCAACCGACAATACCGCGCCTTGCTTAGCCAGCCAGCGCAAAACCGCTAGCCCTGTTTCACCAAGACCCAGCACTAATACACGCCTGTTATGTAATTGCAGTTTCATTTATTGAATTAACAGTTCATCTTAATTTCAGCGTAGCCAGCCCAATCAGTACCAACATCATGGTGATAATCCAAAACCGCACCACCACTTGCGTTTCTTTCCAGCCTTTTTGCTCGTAGTGGTGATGTAACGGCGCCATTAAAAAAATACGTTGGCCGACTCCTGTTTTGTATTTGGTATATTTAAAATACAATACTTGCAGCGCAACTGAGAAAGTCTCCATCACAAAAACACCACCCATAATAAACAGCACAATCTCTTGCCGGACGATTACGGCAACAATGCCCAGCGCGGCTCCCAGAGCCAATGCGCCAACATCGCCCATAAATACTTCTGCTGGATAAGCGTTAAACCATAAGAAACCTAAGCCCGCGCCAGCCATGGCGGCGCAAAACACCATCAGCTCACCCGCACCCGCCACATAGGGAATGCCCAAATATTTAGAGAAATACAAGTGCCCAGCCACGTAAGCAAAAATGCCCAGTGCGCTGCCTACCATCACCGTTGGCATAATGGCCAGACCATCTAAGCCATCGGTCAAATTCACCGCATTGCTGCTACCAACAATCACTAAGTAAGTCAGTACAATAAAACCCACTGCGCTTAAAGGCAGCACAAAATTTTTGAGAAATGGGAAAATAAGCGTGGTTTCTGCTGGTATTGTGGATGTTTGATACAAGAATATCGCCACGCCCAAACCGATGACGCTTTGCCAAAAGTATTTAGCCTTGGCCGATAAGCCTTTAGGATTTTTATACACCACTTTGCGATAGTCATCTACCCAGCCAATTGCGCCAAAGCCTAATGTAGTCACCAACACTACCCAAATATATTTATTATGCAAATCACCCCACAATAAAGTTGCGACAGAGATCGCCACTAATATCAATGCGCCGCCCATGGTGGGTGTGCCTGCTTTAATTAAATGTGTTTGCGGACCATCATCACGCACCGCTTGCCCCACCTTGTATTGGGTGAGTTTACGTATCATGGTTGGGCCAACCATAAATGAAATAATTAGCGCGGTCAGTGTCGCCAACACCGCGCGCAGCGTGATGTAGTTAAACACATTAAAACCACGAATATCGTGTGCAAAGTATCTGGCGAGTTCTAATAACATTTACTTTTCCTCCATCAATTCTTTTGAGAGCGCTTTGTTTGAAACGTCTTTTTCTGCTATCGCATTTACCACGCGCTCCATTTGCATAAAGCGTGAGCCTTTAACCAACACAGTGGTATTGGTTTGCATGCTATTTTTTAAGCGCAGTACCAATGCCTCTAAGCTGGTAAAATGTTGTGCATTCATGCCAAACACTTGGCTAGCTTGCTGACTGAGCTCACCAAAAGTAAGCAACTGTGGTATGCCTTTTTGTTTTGCGTACAAGCCAATATCGGCGTGCATTTGAGCTGCGTCCGCCCCCAACTCTGCCATGTCGCCCATCACAAAAATTTGCTTGCCTTGTTGGCTAGCCAGTACGTCAATAGCAGCTTTCATCGAATCGGGATTCGCGTTATAAGTATCATCAATTAGGCTGGCGCCATTCAACCCCGCTTTGCGTTGCAAGCGACCTTTTACCGCGACAAAACTTTCTAGGCCACGCGCAATATCTGCATTTGAAATTCCCAGTGCAAGCGCGCAGGCACTCGCCGCCAGCGCATTACTAATATTGTGTTTGCCCAACACATGCAACTTAAATTCAATGTTGCCCGCTGGCGTTGTCAACGCAATTTTGCTAACACCGGCCACTTCTTCATAACTGGCTGTGACGTCTGCTTTCGCATCCAAGCCAAATGTAATGATTTTTCTGTTACGATTGAGTGATTGCCAATAATCAGCATAAGCGTCATCGGCATTGATGACCGCAATGCCGTCACTAGCCAAACCCTCAAAAATTTCACCTTTGGTACGTGCAATACCCTCGTGCGAACCCACCTCGCCAATGTGGGCGATGCCTGCGTTATTCACCACCGCCACATTAGGCTTGGCGATATTGGTCAGGTAACGAATTTCACCTTCGTGGCTCATGCCCATTTCGATCACGGCATACACATGCTGTTTGCGCAGCTTCAATAGAGTCATCGGCATACCAATATCATTATTAAGGTTGCCCTGTGTGGCAAGCACAGTACGGCTTACGGGGTGATTTAACCTAGTGGTGTTCAATATCGTTACGTGTAAAATAGCCGCCAGCATTTCTTTTACGGTGGTTTTGCCGTTGCTACCAGTCACCGCCACCAGCGGCAGCGGCAATGTTGCGCGCCAATATTTGGCCAGCTGACCCAGCGCCAAGCGTGTATCTGCCACCAACACGGCCGGGTTGGCTTGTGTATTGGCACCGCTCACCAAGGCTGCCGCAGCGCCTTGGCGAATAGCCTCGGCAGCATACGCATTACCATCAAAACGTTCGCCTTTAATCGCGACAAATAACTGATTGTTAGTGATGTTGCGGCTATCTGAACCCGCACTTTCACACAGCACATCCAAACCAATTAACTGGCCGCCAACCGCTTTGGCAATGTCAGAAAGCATTAGCATGCGCGTACCTTTAAGCTCATCATGCACCAGCCCTAGCGTAAATTTTCAGCACTGTTTCGGCTTGCTCAATATCGCTAAAATAGTGTTTTTTGCCTTTGATTTCTTGGTATTCTTCATGACCTTTGCCTGCGATGAGCACAATGTCATTTGGTTTAGCGGAGAGTATGCCTACCAAAATGGCTTTGGCACGATCCTGCTCTACCATATAATTGCCCTGCATGCCTTTTAAAATATCTTCAATAATCGCATCGGGCGCTTCATCGCGCGGATTATCAGAAGTCAACACCACCACATCTGCTAACTTGCTAGCGACTGTACCCATGAGTGGGCGTTTACCAGTATCGCGGTTGCCGCCGCAACCAAACACGCAGATTAATTTTGAGCTGGCCTGCGCTTTTAATGTTTCCAGCACTTTTTCTAGCGCATCAGGGGTATGCGCATAATCGATCACGATGAGCGGCAGGCCACCGCCGCCCAACATTTGCATGCGACCCTTGGCAGGTTCAATATGTGAAATTGCCTCTACCGCGTCAGTCAAACTGACTTTAGAGGCGAGCAGTGTAGCTAACACTGCCAGCACGTTGTACACATTAAATTTACCCACCAAATTAACCTTAACTGGCGCACTAGCAGATGGCGCACCAGCAAATGACGTAATGGCGTTAAAACTAAAGTGCGTATTTGTAAATTGCACATCAACTGCCTGTACATCACCTTGCTCAATGCCGTAAGTCAACACCGCTTTAGCAGCCGCTTTTAAATCTTTTTCAAGCGCCTGACCAAAGGTGTCGTCGCAGTTCAGCACCGCGCATGTTAGATCCTTATACTCAAACAGGCTACGCTTGGCAGCAGCATAGGCCTCAAACGTTTGGTGATAATCCAAATGATCGCGCGTTAAATTGCTCAGCACCGCCACATCAAAATGCACGCCACGCACGCGACCCTGATGTAAACCGTGTGATGACACTTCCATTGCAACGGTTTTAACATCTTGCTTCACGTAATCTGCCAACATCTCCTGTAACAAAACTGCATCTGGCGTGGTGTTGGGTGTTGGGCTAAGTTGATTTGGCAAACCGTTGCCCAGCGTGCCTATCACCGCAGTTTTATTGCCCAAATGGTTAAAACATTGGCTTAACCATTGCGAAATGGAAGTTTTACCATTGGTGCCTGTTACGCCAACCATCCAAAGTTTTTCCGATGGATTGCTATAAAATAGACTGGCAATGCTGCCAGCTTGTAGACGTAACTGCTTAACTGGTTTATTTTCGATGCCCCACTTGGCATTCCACTCAAAACCTTCAGAATCCCACAGCACCACACTGGCTCCGTTGCTAATGGCATCGGCAATAAAATCTCGACCATCCGTTTTGGCGCCCAGATAGGCTAAAAATAGGCTGCCTGGCTGCACTTTGCGACTATCTGTTGTGATACTTTTCACAGGTGTTTTAATTGAATATGTCGTCATACCACCTCTTTCACATCTTCAATTGACTCAGATGGAATAACGATATTGGTATTGGGCGAGTCTTGCGGTACAGCTAACATGCGCAGCGCATCTGCCATTACGGCACTAAATACTGGTGCCGCCACAATGCCGCCGTAATACTGCTCATTTTCAATACTAGGCTCATCTATCATCACCGCCATAATTAAGCGCGGGTTTGATGCAGGCGCCATGCCCACAAACGAACCTACATATTTATCTGGCTCATATCCTGTACCACCAATTTTATGCGCGGTACCCGTTTTGCCTGCAACGCGATAACCTGCAACCTGCGCCCTTAATGCGGTGCCACCTGGCTGTACGACCATCTCCAGCATATTTTTCACGTCATTGGCCACTTGTGCAGAAAAGACTTGCTGCCCCACTGGTGATTCGGCCAACTTAATGAATGAAACTGGCTTTAACTCACCTTCGTTAGCAAATACCGTATAAGCACGCGCAAGTTGCAACAAGGTAACGCTGATACCGTGACCGAACGACATCGTCGCCTGCTCGATAGGTCGCCATGATTTATACCCTCGCAAGATGCCTGACGCTTCACCAGGAAAACCAATATTTGAGCGCGACCCAAAACCAAGCTGATTAAACGTGCTCCAAAGCTCTTCTCTTTTTAGGCTTAACGCCATTTTAGCCGCACCCACATTGGATGATTTTTGTATCACTTGCGCCACGGTTAAAACACCTTGCGGATGCGTATCATGAATGGTGGCAGGCCCGATACTTAAAGTCCCTGGTGCAGTTTGAATCTTAGTATCAGGCTTGAAATCACCAAATTGCATGGCGGCTGATGCTGCAACTGGCTTCATGGTGGAGCCTGGCTCAAACATATCAGTAATCGCGCGATTGCGCGTTTTTCCTTTGATATTGACTGGGTTGTTGGGGTTATAGGTTGGCAAATTCACCATAGCCAATACTTCGCCCGTTTTAGCATCTAACACCACTACCGCACCTGCTTTTGCTTTGTGCTTTTCTACTGCCTTGGCAAGCTCTCTAAACGCCAAATATTGAATATGTCGATCAATGCTCAGCACCAAATCATGCCCATCTTGCGGAACCTTGACGGCCTCTAAATCTTCAACAATATGGCCTTGCCTATCTTGAATCACGCGCCGACTACCAGGCTTGCCAGAAAGCAGATTATTTTTCGCCAACTCGAAACCTTCCTGGCCGTTATCATCAATGCCCGTGAAGCCCACCAAATGCGCAGTGACATCACTAGCTGGATAAAAACGTTTGTATTCTCGTTGCAAAAATACACCTGGAATGTCTAAACTCATGACTTTTGCGGCTAAAGCGGGTGCAATGCGGCGTTTTAAATACACAAACTCACGTTCTCTATTGGCGATTTTTTTGTCAATGTCTTTGGTTTTAATCATCAACAGTTTTGCTAATGCGGTTTTTTGTAATTTGCTAATCTTTACATCTGGCGGACTGGCCCAAACCGATTCTACAGGGCTACTAGTGGCCAGCAACCCTCCATTTCTATCAGTAATTTTGCCGCGATGCGCTTGCAGCACCAAAGCACGGCTATAACGCGCATCACCTTTTTGCTGCAAAAATTCTTTGTGTAAACTTTGCAAATAAATGCCGCGCATAAACAAGCCTGCAAACAGCACCAACACACCAATGAGCAGCACGCGCCTGCGCCAAGCAGCTAGCTTAACGATGTGATGCTGCGGGTGGTTATAGGCCATGTTTAGCGCGCCATGTCTTCTAGTGAGATAACTTGTATGCGCTTTGCATCGGGCACTTGCATGTTTAATCTTTTCGCAGCCAATTCTTCTACGCGCGAATGCATGGCCCACGTGCTTTGTTCCAGCTGCAACTGACCATACTCGGTATCGTATTGTTTGCCCAATGCTTGCTGTTGCTCTAACTCAAAATACAATTTTCGCGCCTTGTGTTGCGAGGTCACGATACTCAAACTCACCAAGATAAGCACAAAAAATAAAATAAGATTCAGGCGCGTCATGCGGTAGTCGTTCTCTCTGCCACACGCATTATTGCGCTTCTGCAGCGCACGTTTTGCTTAATTTCCATTGAGCTTGGCTTGATGGCTTTGCCTATCGAAACCAGCCTCGGCTGCGGTAAATCTTTTGCTTTAATTGGAAAATTTGCAGGTAAATCATCGCGATTTTGTTCATTTTGAATAAACCTTTTCACAATTCTATCTTCTAGCGAATGAAAGCTAATCACCACCAATCTTCCGCCCGCGGCCAATAGACTCAAGCATTGCGGCAATATTAGCGACAACTCCTCAAGCTCCTGATTGATGAAAATCCGTAAAGCTTGAAAGGTACGCGTGGCTGGGTTCTGTCCTGGCTCGACCTTGGGGATTGCGCTTGCCACGATCGCGGCAAGCTGCCCTGTAGTGGTGATGGCGCGCCCGTCTGTGCGCTCCTTAATAATCGCCCTTGCAACCTGCTTAGCAAACCGCTCTTCACCATAATGTTTTATTACCTCTCCTAATTGCTGTTCTGAAATTGTAGACAACAGCTCTGCCACTGTTTTGCCACGCGTTTGATCCATGCGCATATCCAGCGGACCATCAAACCTAAAACTAAAACCTCGTTCGCCTTCATCGATTTGTGGCGATGAAATACCCAAATCCAGCAAAATGCCATCTACACTTGTTAAATGATTAACTACTGCCAATTGATTGATTTCTGAAAAATGCCGATGCTCAATACAAAATCGAGCGTCCTGAATTTGCCTACCTGTTTCTATTGCCGCTAAATCTCTATCCATCGCAAACAAACGACCCGCATTACCTAGTTTAGATAATATTTTCTTGCTGTGCCCGCCACGTCCGAATGTGCCATCGATATAGGTGCCATTCGGCTTAATATTCAGCGCATCAACTGCCTCGTTAAGTAAAACCGTGATGTGAGCAGAAGCTGTTGACATAATTGCTGGCGATGCTGGGGCCGAGCTTGGGGGTGGTTTGGGCGCCGAGTTCGCGCCCATCATCATAGTGAAAAACCTTCTAATTCTGCTGGCATCTCAATGCCATCGCCACCCATGACGTTTTCAAGCTGTTTACGCCACGCGTTCATATTCCACATTTCAAAATGGCTGCCTTGTCCAATTAACATCACATCTTTTTCTAAACTTGCAAACTCGCGCAAAGCGGGTGAAACCAACATACGGCCCGCCGTATCAATCGTAATATCCTCTGCATAGCCTACCAATAGGCGCTGCAAGCTGGATGACTGTTTATCAAAACTCGATAAGTCCATCATTTTGGCTTGAATCGGCTCCCACGCGGGTTGTGGATACAGCAACAAGCATCCATGCGGGTGAGCCGTCAATACCACATTGCCTGCAGATTGCGTCAATAGCACGTCTCTATGCTTGGCGGGCACTGCTAGCCTACCTTTTGCATCCATACTTAAGTTTGTTGCACCGCGAAACATGGTTGAATAAAAGCCTTATAATTTCTATTGTTTATTTGGGTTTGTTGGGTCAAAAAGTGAGGAATCACTAACCACCCCTAGCTTGAGTTAGTCATTCCCCACAAAAACCCACTTTTTCCCACAAACTTAACTATAGTTAAAAAAAAAATGCTTTGCAAGCACTTTTTGACATTTTTTCTTTATAAGACAAAGACTTAGCGAATTTTTGTGTAAAAACAAATACGTTAATAATCAATAACGTATAAAATTAAGTGAATGTGAAATATCGGCATTACTGATTATGTGATTGAATTGCATGCAGGGATTAAAATAAGAAGAAGTGAAGCTAGCCGATAAGCCGGGTTTTGTCGTGCATTGCTACACGTAACAGTCATTCATCTAGGCGCACAATTACTCATGCGCTCAAGCAACCTACCCGCTGACAGCGCGAGCCACGCCTATTGCCAGCCTATTTGGTCTTGCTGCAGATGGAGGTTACCGCGTTTCACGTCCGCCTTGCGGCATACTCGTCTCTGTGGCCCTATTCCTCGCCTCACGGCGTACGGCCGTTAGCCGTCATCTCGCTCTGTGCAGCCCGGACTTTCCTCCCCTTATTGCTAAGCGGCGACTGTCTAGCTAGCTTCAGCACCATTTTAGCATATCTATACAATACGCTTTAATGAATGCAAAATGCCCGACAGATTAACTATACGAAAAGGCGGATTCAAATTTTAATCCGCTAAGAGTTTTAAGGTTTTACCAGCAAGCCATTTTTTACTGATTTAACACCTTTTACACTGGTGGCAATTTGCTCGGCACGATTTTTGGTAGCTTGGTTATCTACAAAACCGCTGAGTACCACGATATTGTCTTTAGTTTCTACACTCACTTTAAAGCTTTTAAAGTTCTTTTCGATTAAATATTTAGATTTATTTTTTGTAGTAATCGCGCTGTCGCTAGCGGCCTGCTTGGCTTCCTCTTGCTGCACTTTCGATTTATATGTCGCATGTTCGTCTTGATTCAAACTACCATTGTGGTTTTTATCTGCCTTGCTGAAGCTACGAAAATCAAACATGCTGTCTTTTTTGATTTCGGCAGCACTTAATTTTCCATCGCTATCCACATCCAACAACTTAAAATCACGCTGCAGGCTAGTTTGATTAATTTCATCTGTGCTAAACGCAAGCACTGGCACGCTTGCTAGGCTGATTAAAGTAGCAACAATTAGCGCGCCTAGTTTACATCTCGAGTTATGCATAATTCACCTCAAAACGCTTAAACTGTCAGCAACTTCCAATGCACTGGTTGACCAGCCCTTAGTGGTACTAGACTGTCATCGCCCATCGGTAGTTCAGTTGGCACCTGCCAACTGGTTTTTTCTAGCGTGATTTTTTCACTATTTCGCGGCAAACCGTAAAAATCTGCACCGTAAAAACTGGCGAAAGCTTCTAGTTTATTTAAGCTACCTGCAGCTTCAAACGCTTCAACATAAAGCTCGATTGCCGCGTGTGCCGTGTAGATACCAGCACAGCCACATGCGGCTTCCTTAGTGTGTTTGGCGTGAGGCGCACTATCAGTGCCTAAGAAAAATTTGACATTGCCAGAAGTGGCAGCTTTCACCAAAGCCGCACGATGCGCTTCGCGTTTTAAAATCGGCAAACAATAATGGTGCGGCTGAATACCACCTTTAAACATGTCATTGCGATTTAACAGCAAATGATGCGCAGTAATGGTCGCGCCAACATTGCTTGGCGCATTTTCCACAAATTCTGCCGCATCTTTGGTAGTGATGTGTTCGAACACCACTTTCAAGCCTGGAAAGCGCTTCAGCAAAGGCAGCATATGGCGCTCGATAAATACTTTTTCACGGTCAAACACATCCACATCGCTATCGGTAACTTCTGCATGCACCAGCAGCGGAAAACCAATAGCCTGCATGGCTTCTAGCGCAGGTGCGCATTTCATTAAATCCGTCACGCCAGAATCCGAGTTCGTCGTCGCACCCGCTGGATAAAGCTTAGCGCCATGCACAAAACCACTGGCTTTGGCCTTTTGTATTTCATGCGCCGGCGTGTTGTCGGTCAGGTATAGCGTCATTAAAGGCTCAAACTGTGCGCCCTTAGGCAAAGCATCCAAAATGCGCTGGCGATAGGCTGCGGCAAGCGCCGTTGTGGTCACTGGCGGGCGCAAATTGGGCATTACAATAGCGCGCGCAAATTGCCGCGCGGTATCTGGTAGCACCGCTGTGAGCGCCGCGCCATCGCGCAAATGCAAGTGCCAATCGTCGGGGCGCGTAATAATAATTTTAGTTGTCATGCGTTAATTATCTTTGTTTAACAGGCTTTTTTAATTAGCTTGCTTTAAAGCAAGCGCAAATTCATAAAGGTCATTTTTTTTCAAATGCGTAATCTCAGTGGCTAAAGCCACTGCCTGCTTTAGCGGCAGCTCTGCCAGCAAGCATTTTAATACACGTTGCGCTTCTGCGCTGATTTCTTGTGTTGCTAGGATGGGCGCGGCTTCTATCAGCAATACAAATTCACCACGTTGTTGATTTGTGTCGGCTTGTAACCAAGCGCTGGCAAGACCTGCAGGGCAGGTATAAATCGTTTCAAACGTCTTGGTCAATTCGCGCGCAAAAGTAATCTGGCGCTCGCCGCCTAAAATTTGCGCAATATCTTCCACACATTCCACAATGCGATGCGGCGCTTCGTATAAAACCAAAGTCACGGTTTGCGATTTTAAACTTTCTAACACTTTACGCCGCGCCGCGCCGCTAGCAGGCAAAAACCCGTGAAAGTAAAAACCATTTTGCGTAATGCCGCTGGCTGACAAAGCAGCCACCACAGCACTTACACCAGGAATTGGCACCACTTTTATGCCAGCTTTGCGCACCAAATTCACCACAATCGCGCCAGGGTCGCTGACTGCAGGCGTGCCAGCATCGGTGACTAGCCCAATACTCTCACCATTTTTAAGTTGCACCAGCAATTTTTCGGCTGATTGCTGCTCATTATGCTCATGCACGGTGATGAGTTTTTTGCTGATGCCAAAATGCGACAATAAGCCTGAGGTATGGCGCGTATCCTCAGCGGCAATGGCATCTACGCTTTTTAGAATTTCCAGCGCACGCAAAGTAATATCGCCCAGATTACCGATTGGCGTGGCAACCACATATAATGTACCTTGTTGCTTCATCACTCAATTTTAAGCCAAAGTCATCATATCGCCTATGTTATTAAACAAAAACAATGCTGGCCTAGAGGCAGAAAAATTAGCTGCAACTTTTTTGGCAAACCACGGCCTTAAATTGGTGATACAAAATTACCACTGCCGTTTTGGCGAAATTGATTTGATTATGCAAGATGCCAAAACCCTTGTATTTATTGAGGTAAGGCTTCGATCCAACAGCCAATTTGGCAGCGCTGCCAACAGCATTACACCACAGAAACAACAAAAATTGATACTCACTGCGCAATATTATTTACAACAACAGGTTAAAAATCAAAACCAAACCGCCTGTCGTTTCGACGCAATTTTAATGAATAAAGCTGACTTAAATCACATCGAATGGATTCGTAATGCTTTTGAAACATAATTCGCGTATCATTTTTCACATTCTGCTTCAGTGCCGACCTCAACTTAAGGAGTTCTCAATGTTTTTAGTTAACAAACAACTCGTCACCAAACTATTTTTAGCTTCGGTCTTAGCAGCACAGCTAGCCGCTTGCGTGCCAGTAGTCGTTGGAGGAGCCGCCGCTAGCGGGGCTGTTGCGGCCGATAGACGCACTTCTGGCATTTATGTAGAAGACGAAAATATTGAGCTAAAAGCGGTTAACTATATGGAAACCACCTTGGGCGAGCAAGCGCATGTAAATGTGACAAGCTATAACCGCAATGTGTTACTAACGGGCGAAGTACCCAACGATACCGCCAAAGCCAATGCTGAGACGTTTGTAAAATCCATTCCCAATGTACGTAACATTACCAACGAGATTGCGGTTGGGCCAAAATCATCGCTGATCTCACGCAGCAATGACGCCTATTTAACCTCAAAAGTAAAAACTAAATTTGTAACCGAAAATAGCTTTCGAGCCAATTACGTCAAAGTAGTCACCGAAAATAGGGTGGTGTATTTGCTTGGCTTGGTAAACAAAACTGAGGCTGAGGCGGCGGCAGAAATTGCCCGCACCACCGATGGCGCGGATAAAGTAGTTAAAGTGTTTGAGTATATTAATTAAAAGAACAGTAACTTAGAAAGCAAGCATGGCGACTAAAAGATTAAATGAACATAAGACAGAAATTATTATAGAAAGCACCACCCGCGACGGCAAGGCGTTTCGCCCGAGCGATTGGATAGATCGTATTTGTAGCAGCTACGCAACATTTGGTGAGAATCGCAAATTACGCTACTCGCCTTATTTAAAACCAGAAGTCATTAGTGGCGTGCGTTGCTTGGTGGTAGATATGCAATTGAAAGACGTAAATCCAGAAGGGTTTGCAGAGCTGATGCAGTTTGCCAATGAAAATCAGCTGAATATCTTAGACAAAGTGGGCAATAGCATTGCCGTGCCAGCCTAACTTGCTACAAGTTTAACGACTTATTGCTGATTCATTTTTTCCGATTCGCTCCTCATAATCGCCTCTAAATATTGCTTGGTCACCTTGCCGTGCTCGGTTTTAACCAACTCGCCACGCGGGTTATAAATAAAGGTGGTGGGCAACAGCACAAAGCGGCCAATTTGCTTGGCCACTTCCTCATCCCCCAACACAATCGGGTACGACATCAGCATATCATCGACGTATTCTGCCACTTCTTTCATACTTTGATAATCAAACGCAATGCCAAGTATCATCACGTCTTTATTTTTGCGACTATCGTACAAAGCCACAAAATCTGGCACTTCTTCTAAGCAAGGCGGACACCAAGTCGCCCAGTAATTCACAATGACCCATTTGCCTTTGTATTGCGACAAAGTATGTTTTTTGCCAGCAGTGTCTTTAAGCACAAAATTACTTGCTGCATAGCTAATGCCATGCAAACTAAGCAAAACAATGATTAACAATGACATCAAAAATGATTTTTGATACACCATAAGTATGGTTATACTAATAATCAATTAATAAGTAAATAAAGTGATAAATTTAGAATTACCCTCTAATATTAAGGGAATTCCTTTGGAGTTCGCATGTTCAGTCTTAAGCTACCAAGTTTAGATGATAACCCAATTTTGTTGGCAGAGACTCGTCCAAGCAAAATTAACGAATTTATACAAAAACTTCCCTTTGGCAACCCTATTACCGCGTGCGGATTTTGCAAACCTGGAGATACTTTACATTTAAATGCAGATCATAGGCCGCGCAAAATAGTGATTCAGAAATTGATAGAGCACACAACCAGATTCGAACGCTTTCAATATAACTTGATATAATGCGAGCTATATTGTTATACTGACAATCAATTAAAGCACTAAATTAACTCTTAATTTTCAAATCACCATTTCCAGCTAGTAAAATAACAACGATAACATGGCTTTTGTAACTGAGCGCAGGCTCGGCAATTCATAGCATATCAATATTGAGGTCACGATGAGCGAACATATTATCCATTTAAGCGATGCAGCTTTTGAGAAAGAAGTGTTGCAATCACAACTCCCTGTCTTAGTCGATTATTGGGCGGAGTGGTGCGGTCCATGCAAAATGATTGCACCGATTTTAGAGGATATTTCGAAAGAATATGCAGGTCGCTTAAGAATAGCTAAGCTCAACATTGACGACAATCAACAAACGCCGCCTAAGTACGGAATTCGTGGCATTCCAACCTTAATGTTGTTTAAAAATGGTAACGTAGAAGCCACTAAAGTAGGCGCCTTATCTAAATCTCAATTAATGGCATTTATAGATAGCAATTTATAGCTTCAACATTTAATTTAACTTTTGTACTTTTTATCTGGAATGGCCTCTAGTTGAAGCCAGCTTTTTAAACCTTGTTCTGCTTTGCTTCCCTTATTAGTCCCTTCTAGCGAGTTCCTACATGCATCTATCCGACCTTAAGCTTCTTCCAGTAACCGAATTGGTAGCAATGGCCATTACCGATGAAATCGAAAATGCGAGCCGCATGCGCAAGCAAGATTTAATTTTTGCCATTTTAAAAAATAAAGCCAAGAAAGGTGACAGTATTTTTGGAGATGGGACACTGGAAGTATTGCAAGATGGTTTTGGCTTTTTGCGTTCACCAGATACTTCATATTTGGCGGGGCCAGATGATATTTATGTATCGCCATCACAAATTCGTCGTTTTAATTTGCACACGGGCGATTCCATCCAAGGCGAAATTCGTATCCCCAAAGATGGCGAGCGTTATTTTGCTTTAGTTAAAGTAGAAATGGTGAATGGCGAAGCGCCAGAAAACACCAAACATAAAATTTTATTCGAGAACTTAACCCCACTTTTTCCAACCATTCCGCTGACGCTAGAACGTGATATGCGCGGTGAAGAAAACATCACCAGCCGCGTCATTGATATGATCGCACCGATTGGCCGCGGCCAACGTGGTTTGTTGGTTGCCAGTCCAAAAAGCGGTAAAACGGTGATGATGCAAAATATCGCGCACGCCATTACAAGCAATCATCCTGATGTGATTTTAATTGTATTATTAATCGACGAGCGGCCAGAAGAAGTCACTGAAATGACGCGTTCGGTAAAAGGCGAAGTGGTCGCTTCTACTTTTGACGAACCCGCCACACGTCATGTGCAAGTAGCCGAAATGGTACTAGAAAAAGCCAAACGCTTGGTTGAACACAAAAAAGATGTGGTGATTTTGCTCGATTCCATTACCCGTTTAGCACGTGCTTACAATACGGTGATTCCATCATCAGGCAAAGTACTCACTGGCGGCGTAGATGCGAACGCGCTACAAAAACCAAAACGTTTTTTCGGCGCGGCACGCAATATTGAAGAAGGCGGCTCACTCACTATCATCGCTACAGCCCTTGTAGATACTGGATCACGCATGGATGACGTGATTTACGAAGAATTTAAAGGCACTGGCAATATGGAGATTCATCTCGATCGTCGCATGGCCGAAAAACGCCTCTATCCAGCCATTAATGTGAACAAATCGGGCACGCGTAAAGAAGAGCTACTCATCGAAAAAGATGTCTTGCAGAAAATTTGGGTGCTACGCAAATTGCTTTATCCTATGGATGATTTAGAAGCGATGGAATTCCTATTAGATAAAATCAAACAAACCAAAAACAATGCGGATTTTTTTGACAGCATGCGCCGAGGTTAATCTTGCAATTTGCGCATTAATCATTCATAATGCGCGCCTTACTGCAACTGCTTAATATTAGAAAGAAAAGCATGAAAGCTGAAACACATCCAAATTATCCAGAAATCAACGTTACTTGTAGCTGTGGTAACAAGTTCAAAACGCGCTCTACGCATGGCCGCGACATGAGTATTGAGGTGTGTTCACAATGCCACCCGTTTTACACTGGCAAACAAAAAATATTAGATACGGCTGGTCGTGTAGAGAAATTTAAACAAAAATACGGCATGTAATTTATATTTCACGCATATTTTTGATATAAAAGGCAGCTTAGCTGCCTTTTTTATTTTACCTGTAGTAATGATTAAAGTTTGTGCAATGTTAAACTTCTACTAACGGATAACTCCGCAAAAATATGCGATTTGATTTAGATCACGACTGGCAAGGCAATATGTCAACTCCCCGCGCAAAAGTGGGCGAGCGCGCTAAAACACATTTATTGCTTGTGCTGTGTGCGGTTTGGCTGTGCATGGGTTTAATCGGCCATGCGCCTTGGAAGCCGTTTGAATCGCACAGTATTAGCACTATTAAAACAATACTGGATACGGGCAATTTACTTGCCCCGATTTCTGCTAGCAACACTCAAATAGTGAACCCACCGCTGTATTATTTAAGCGCGGCTGTAGTTGCTAAAGTACTCAGCCCCTTAGTGCCAAACCTACTACCCTTGCACGATGCTGCGCGCATTACCACTGGCTTATGGATGGTGATGACGCTGCTAATGATAGGCATGACAGGTCGTGAGCTGTGGGGCAATGGCTTTGGGCGACAAACCACTTTTGTGTTAATCGGCTCGCTGGGTTTGGTGTTAAGCGCGCACACCTTAATGCCCGCAGTGAGCGCCTTAACAGGCATCGCCACCAGCTTTTATGCGCTTGCATTGGCAAAAAGACGTCCATACCGAGCCAGTATTGTATTAGCTACTGGCATGAGCGTCGCTTTTTTATCTACTGGCTTGCAACCCTTGGTGATTATTTTAGCCACTTGCCTCACCTTGCCTTGTTTGTATAAATTTTGGCGCAATACAAGTTACGCCAGCGTTATAGGCTTATCCCTTTTGATTGCTAGCCCATTTTTATTAGGCTGGCCCATGTTATGCCACTATTTTCATGCTGAGGCTTTCAATCAATGGTGGCGCTTATCTTTAGAACAATTCAACCGTAGCGAGCACTTGTACTTTTTGAAAATATTATTATGGTACGCTTGGCCAGCGCTACCCTTGGCAGCATGGGGTTTGTGGCGCTTTCGCACACAATTATTTAACAAACCAAGATTCCAATTAATCATTACTTTTTTTGTCATCGCATGGGCTGTTATCGGCCTAGGTGATGGCAAAGAAGTATTTGCATTGCCTTTGCTTGTTCCGCTAACGGCGATGGCAGGCGGCAGCATCGAAACCCTTAAGCGCGGTGCGGCTGGCGCATTAAGTTGGTTTGGGCTCATTTTGTTTGGCTTGATGTGCGGCTTGGTTTGGCTGGGCTGGCTGGCCATGCTAACAGGTAGCCCAGTTAAAATTAAAGAACGCCTAACGTTTTTATCGGGCATGCAGCAACTAAATTTCAGCATGATTGCTTTTATCATTGCGGTCACAGTGACGCTCATTTGGTTACTTGCCATCTTTCGCTCACAATTTTCTAATCGTTCCAGCGCCACAAATTGGGCCATCGGCATGACTGCCGTGTGGACGCTATTGATGACACTTTGGTTGCCGATGATAGACTCTGCACGCAGTTACAAGCAGGTATTTGGCGAATTAAAACGAGCACTTCCAGAAAAGTACGCCTGCGTTAGCGGCAATCGCCTAGGCGATGCGCAACGAGATTTATTACATTATTTTGCTAATGTGAAAACACAAAATTTCGAAACAGAAGGCGCACTTAATTGCAATTTACACCTCATCCAAGATGAAAAAAGTCGTGAAAAAATTGAGCCAGGCGTAGATTGGAAACTGATTTGGAGCGGCAAACGGGTGAGTGAACGAAAAGAAAGTTTTAGATTATTTCAACGTAACAACTAAAAAAACCTTAACCGCCAAGCAACATTTTACTGCCAGCAAATACCAACACTAGCGCCAACAACTTTCTAATGGTCGGATTTGCTAATTTTTTGCTGCCATATTCCGCACCAATCAAGCCGCCTATTACGGCCGCCAGCGCCCAATAAATAAGGCCTGTGGGCAAAGTAGGAGATTTAGTTAAAACGCCAATTAAGCCGGAAATCGAATTCACCAAAATAAACGCCGCCGCTACGCCTGAAATTACCCGTATTTTTGCCCAGCCAAAAAACAATAAAATGGGACTTAAAAATATGCCACCGCCTACGCCAGTTAAACCAGAAAGAAAGCCTAAGCCAGCCCCCAAAGTGAATCGTATTGGCTTTGCCACAGGTTTCACCAGCACATCGTCAATTTTATTGGCATGGCTAAAAATCGTCCAAGCGGCATACATTAAGCACAATCCCACTAAAATTTTGTAAGTTTGATTAGGTAAGGTAACTTGCCCGCCCATAAACGCGGCGGGAATTGAGGTGAGCGCGATGGGCCAGAATAATTTCCAATCAAAAGCATTAACCTTATAGAACTTAAACAGCGCGATTGATGCAACTAATACATTTAAGCATAAGGCTGCAGGGCGCATGGATGCTGGCGCCAAACCTATTAGTGCAAACGCCGCCAAATACGCGGAAGCACCGCCGTGACCGACCGATGAAAATAATAATGCCGCGAAAAAAATAAGCGGAATGAGTAAGAAAGTTTCCGACAAAATCGTTAGATTGTAATTTTAGATTTAAATTAAGGATTTAGATGCGCAGCAATTGACGAAATTACTTGGCTATGCAAGCCAGCGCCTTGCTTTGCTTGCACATGTGCGGCAATTTGGTTGCGCATATCTTTGGTCCAAAAGCGGTTGAGGTGATTGGCAATCTCCAATTGCGCTTGCGCTTGATTCGGATTAGCCGCAAAAAAATCACCCACTTGATTGGCCATTTTGATTAATGTTTCTGTTTGCATAGTTTTTAGGTTTCTATTCGATTATCTTGTGTGTAAATTACAAATTGTTGAGCGCGCAAAAAACCGACCAACGTCACGCCATAAGCCTCCGCAATGCGCACCGCAAGCCCAGTGGGGGCGGAGATTGCAGCTAATAGGTGGTAACCCGCCACCGCTACTTTTTGCACCATTTCCACACTTGCACGGCTGGATGTTAATACAAAACCATTTTCATATAGCTGTTTCGACGTTTGTTTAGCTAGCGCGCCTATCAATTTATCCATCGCGTTATGTCGTCCCACATCTTCGCGCAACATGGCTATTTCGCCATCCGCATGCACCCAGGCACACGCATGCGTCGCACCTGTGGCTTGCTGCAGTGCTTGTTTGGCTTGTATTGCATGAAAAGCTTTTTGTATACTTGCTGCTTTTATTGTTTCAAGCGATGCCCCCCGATTAAAGCATTCGAGGGCAGGCTCGTAAGGCGCATGAATATTAGCCTGCATGACATCCGTTTTATTACATTCTAAGCTTGGCAATCGCAATGCCTGTTCCAAACTTTCAGCGCCACATAACCCACAACCCGTTCTGCCCACCAAATTTCTACGTCGCTCTTTTAGCTTTACAAAAGCTTCTGTCGCCACGTCCAAACGCAATTCTATGCCTTGTTCTTGCGCCA
Organism: Methylotenera oryzisoli; assembly: GCA_945907735.1. Taxonomy (GTDB): domain Bacteria; phylum Pseudomonadota; class Gammaproteobacteria; order Burkholderiales; family Methylophilaceae; genus Methylotenera_A; species Methylotenera_A oryzisoli_B. The sequence continues at coordinate 37,649 of CAMDTL010000001.1, read as the reverse complement.
CAATTTCTATATCATACAGCTCGCTTTTATCTTGAAGAATACCTTCACTCAACGAAAACCCAAGTGCAAAATCCTCTAAATCCTGTGGTGTTGCCAGCATCACCGCGTGTGATACGCCGTTATAAATCAGCGCAATCGGCGTTTCTTCAGCAATTTTATCTTTTGCATCTGTTAATTTTCCATCGCGCCAACGCTTCACATTCACTTCACTGAGTGGCGAGTCTGCCACAATAAATGCAGATTTGTTCAATTTTTTAAGCAGGCTGCTGCGCTTTCTTACTCAACTTGTTATTGGCAAATGCAATTTGCGCATCACTAAATGTTTTGTAATGTTTTTGCCAATCGGACAACTGATGCACACGTGTCACCTGTACCGCTGTCACTTTAAATTCGGGGCAATTAGTCGCCCAATCTGAGTTGTCAGTGGTAATCACGTTAGCGCCAGATTCTGGGTGATGGAAAGTAGTGTAAATCACACCAGGCTGCACTCTTTCTGTCAATGTTACCCGCAGCACCGTTTCGCCGGCGCGGCTGGTGATGCCCACCCAGTCGCCTTCTTTAATACCACGATCTTCGGCATCGTGCGGATGAATTTCCACCACATCCTCTGCGTGCCATTCCACATTTTTAGTGCGACGCGTTTGCGCACCCACGTTGTATTGCGACAAAATCCGACCTGTAGTCAATATTAACGGATATTTGGCGTTAACTTTTTCGCTGGTGGGCACATATTGCGTAATGAAGAACCTGCCTTTACCCCGTACAAACTCATCCACGTGCATGGTGGGTGTGCCAGTCGGATGTTCGTCATCGCAAGGCCATTGAATACTGCCCAACTCATCCAGCTTTTTGAAGCTCACACCTTTAAAAGTTGGTGTTAATACGGCGATTTCGTCCATAATTTCGCTGGCATGGTTGTACTGCATTGGATAACCCAAAGCCTCGGATAATTTAGCGGTAATTTCCCAATCTTCGTAACCATTTTTCGGACTCATCACGCGGCGTACTGGCGAAATGCGGCGCTCTGCATTAGTAAACGTGCCGCTTTTTTCTAAAAATGAAGCGCCAGGGAAGAACACATGCGCGTACATTGCGGTCTCATTTAAAAACAAATCCTGCACGATGACGCATTCCATACTTTCCAAGGCATGCGTCACATGCTGTGTATTCGGGTCTGATTGCGCAATATCTTCGCCCACGCAATACAGCGCCTTAAATCTGCCTTCACCTGCAAGGTCTAGCATATTTGGAATGCGTAGGCCAGGCTCAATACTTAACGGTCTGCCCCAAGCGGCTTCAAATAAGGCTTTAGCAGCCGGGTCTGATACGTGACGATACCCTGGATATTCGTGTGGCATACTACCCATATCGCACGAGCCTTGCACATTATTTTGACCGCGCAGTGGGTTAACCCCCACGCCCTCACGACCGACATTGCCAGTCGCCATTGCCAAATTGGCAATTCCCATCACCATGGTAGAGCCTTGGCTGTGCTCGGTGACACCTAAGCCATAGTAAATAGCGCCATTGCCAGCAGTGGCAAATAAACGCGCGGCGGCACGCATGGTTTGCGCTTTTACGCCTAACGTTTCCTCTAAGGCTTCTGGTGAATTTTCTGGTTTTGCCACAAAATCGCGCCAAGCGACGAATGAACCCCAATCGCAGCGTTCTTTGACGAAGTTTTCTTTCACTAAACCTTCAGTCACCACTACATGCGCCAACGCGGAAATCAGCGCAACGTTAGTACTTGGGCGCAAGTTTAAGTGATAATCAGCGCGTATATGCGGTGAATTTTCCACCAAATCAATCGCGCGTGGGTCAGCAATAATCAGCTTTGCGCCCTCACGCAAACGGCGTTTCATTTGACTCGCAAACACAGGATGCCCATCGGTCGGATTAGCGCCAATAATCAGAATTACGTCCGATTTCATCACAGAATCAAACGTTTGCGTACCTGCTGATTCACCCAAAGTTTGTTTTAAGCCGTAACCCGTCGGACTGTGGCACACACGCGCGCACGTATCCACATTGTTGGTGCCAAATACTGCCCGCACCAATTTCTGCGTCACATAGACTTCTTCATTGGTGCAGCGCGATGAGGTAATACCGCCCATCGCGTCTTTGCCGTATTTCGCCTCAATGCGCTTAATCTCCGAAGCAGCGTAATTTATCGCATCATCCCAACTCACTTCTTGCCACGGATCTTGAATGTTTTTACGCAGCATCGGCGTGGTAATACGGTCTTTGTGTGTTGCATAACCCCAGGCAAAACGGCCTTTTACGCATGAGTGCCCGTGGTTAGCGCCGCCGTCTTTATTGGGCGACATGCGCACCACTTCTTCACCCTTCATCTCAGCATTAAAGCTACAGCCCACGCCGCAATAGGCGCAAGTGGTGGTGACTGAGTGCTCAGGCGTGCCTGCCTCAATCACGGTTTTTTCCATCAGAGTCGCGGTTGGGCAAGCTTGTATACAAGCGCCGCATGAGACACATTCCGAATCCATGAACAATTGATTGCCAGCCGAAACTTTGCTACCAAAACCACGTCCTTCTATTGTCAACGCAAATGTACCTTGTGTTTCTTCGCAGGCGCGCACGCAACGGCTGCACACGATGCATTTGCTTGGATCGAAAGTAAAATAAGGATTGGATTCGTCTTTTTCTTGCTTGAGGTGATTTTCGCCTTCGTAGCCATAACGCACCTCGCGCAAACCCACCGCACCCGCCATGTCTTGCAGCTCACAATCACCATTGGCAGCACAAGTCAGACAATCTAGCGGGTGGTCAGAGATATAAAGCTCCATCACGCCACGGCGCACATCAGCTAATTTCGAGGTTTGCGTATGTACTTTAATCCCTTCAGCAACGGGGGTTGTACAACTGGCTGGGTAACCTTTTCGGCCTTCAATTTCTACCAAGCACAGCCGGCAAGATCCAAACGCCTCTAAGCTATCCGTCGCGCACAATTTTGGCACAGATACGCCAGAAACTTGCGCCGCATGCATAATCGATGTACCTTCTGGCACGCTGACATCCACGCCATCAATGTTGAGCGTGACTTGTTTTTGCGACACCTGTTTTGGGGTGCCAAAGTCTGGTTTTGGTTGAAACTGCGGGGTTGTATATTTAATGTCGTCCATAGCGGCCTCTTTTGCTGCCTTACGCAGCCACCTGCTTAATTTGTGCTGACTTGAATGTTTCAAGACCCTTGGCTTCTAAACCAAAGTCTTCACCAAAATGATTCATCGCGCTTAACACTGGGTATGGTGTCATTCCACCCAGCGCGCACAGCGAGCCGTCAAACATAGTATCGCTTAAATCGCGCACCAATTGCACTTGTTTAGCGTGTTCTTTTGCATTACTTTTATTCGCAATAATTCTATCAATCACTTCCACGCCGCGCGTAGAGCCGATGCGGCACGGTGTGCATTTTCCGCAACTTTCAATCGCGCAAAATTCAAACGCATAACGTGCCATTTTGCTCATATCCACCGTGTCGTCAAACGCCACTATGCCACCGTGGCCGAGCACCGCCCAAATTTTGCTAAATTCTTCGTAATCTAGCGGTGTGTCAAATTGGCTCTCAGGCAAATATGCGCCTAGCGGGCCACCCACCTGCACCGCACGGATAGCGCGCCCTGTGGCAGAGCCGCCCCCAAAATCGTACAATAATTCACGCAAGGTTGCACCAAAGGCCAGTTCGACCAAGCCAGTTTGTTTAATGTTGCCCGCCAACTGAATTGGCAAGGTGCCCCGTGAACGCCCCATGCCATAGTCCGCATAAAACTGCGCGCCTTTGTCCAAAATAATCGGTATGGTAGCAAGTGATATGACATTATTAACCACTGTTGGCTTACCAAACAAACCTTCAATCGCAGGCAATGGCGGCTTAAAGCGCACCTGACCGCGTCTGCCTTCTAAGCTTTCCAACAACGAAGTTTCCTCACCACAAATATAAGCGCCCGCAGCGCGGCGAACTTCTAGTTTAAATGTGTGGTTTGAGTCACAAATTTTGTCGCCCAAATAACCTGCTTGCTCTGCTTTTAATATCGCTTCATTCAAGGTTTTCAGCGCATATGGATATTCGCTACGCAAGTAAATGTAACCCATATTCGCGCCCACCGCGATGCCCGCGATAGTCATGCCTTCTATCAGCACAAATGGGTCGTCTTCCATAATCATGCGGTCGGAATACGTGCCAGAATCGCCCTCATCGGCGTTACACACAATGTATTTTTGCTCAGATTGACACCCCAAAACCGTGTTCCACTTGATGCCTGTGGGGAAAGCTGCGCCGCCCCTACCTCTAAGACCAGAATCGGTCACGCTTTTCACGATTTCCGCACCTGTCATTCTTAGTGCGTTTTGTAGGCCTTTGTAGCCATCGTGCGCCAAATAATCATCCAGTGAAACGGGGTCGGTAACGCCCACCCGCGCAAAGGTCAGACGTTGTTGTTGTTTAAGCCAAGTTAACTCTTCGGTTAAACCTAAATTCAATTTATGCGCTGCTGCCGTTTTTGAATCAGGCTTTAAAAAATCCGCATCAAATAAACTGGCTACGTCTTTCGGCTGCACTGGTGCATATGCTACGCGACCTTCATCTGTGGCGACTTCTACCAACGGCTCTAGCCAAAACAAACCGCGCGAACCATTACGAATCAATTCAATTGTAATGCCACGTTTATCGGCTTCAGCCTGAATCGCTTTAGCAGTGCGGTCTGCGCCTAAACTTAAAGCACTGGAATCACGAGGAACAAAGATTTTAATTGGGTAGCTCTTAATCATACTGCCCTCGCCTCACTAATTAATTCCGCCATTTTTGTCGCATCCATGCGGCCATACACCACCTCGTCCAGCATCACTGCGGGCGAGCATGCACAATTGCCCAAGCAATATACGGGCTCCAGCGTCACCGCACCGTCTTTTGTCGTCTCATGGTAATCAATACCAAGTGTTTGTTTTATATGTGTTGCTAACTTTTCGCCACCCATGGCTTGGCAAGATTCGGCGCAGCAAATCTGCAAAATGTGCTTGCCCGCAGGGTGACGGCGAAAATGATGATAAAACGTGACTACGCCATGCACCTCGGCGACTGATAACGCCAGTGCTTTCGAAATTGGCAAATACGCATCTTCAGGAATATAACCAATATCGCCCTGAATGGCGTGCAACAATGGCAGTAGCGCGCCAGGCATGGTTTTATGCGTTGCTAAGTGGAAACTTATGCGCGCCGCAATTTGGCTTGAATTTTCTTTAGTTAACGCCGTCAAATCACTATCTCTTCATGGTTAATAACTTAGCATGCAATGATAAACCTTTTTTGCGACTATATCAAAGCTAGAAAAGCGCATAGAATATAGCCTTATGACTGATTTTCGCCCACAAAATTCCACGCCCCAGTTAATCGACCAGCTCGGGCGCACCGTTGATTACATTCGACTATCCATCACCGATCGCTGCGATTTTCGCTGCGTGTACTGTATGGCCGAGGACATGATGTTTTTGCCGCGCGACGAAGTATTAAGCCTTGAAGAATGCGCAAGGTTAGTAAAAGTGTTTGTGGGTTTGGGCGTAAACAAAGTGCGCATCACCGGCGGCGAGCCGCTGGTGCGCAAAAACGCTATGTGGCTGTTTGAAGAAATTGGCAGGTTGCAAGGCTTAAAAGAGTTAGTGCTTACTACCAACGGAAGTCAATTAGTACAACAAGCAGTGGCGCTTAAAAATGCTGGGGTAAACCGCATTAACATTTCTATCGACAGCCTCAAAGCTGAACGCTTTAAAAAAATCACCCGCACGGGCGATTTAAACAAAGTTTTGGCTGGCCTGCAGGCTAGTATTGATGCGGGGTTTGCAGGCATTAAAATCAATTCTGTTTTAATGCGCGGCAGCAACGATGACGAAGCAGCAGATTTGGTACAGTTTGCCATCGACAAAAAAATCGACATCAGCTTTATCGAAGAAATGCCACTGGGCGAAGTTGACCACGCAAGAGTAAGCACGTTTGTAAGCAATGCAGATACGCTAAAACTGCTGCACAATCAGTACTCACTACTGCCTAGTACCCATAATTCAGGCGGACCTGCGCGTTATTGGCAAGTAGCAGACACATCAACAAAAATCGGTTTTATTTCGCCACATTCACACAACTTTTGTGAGAGCTGCAACCGCGTCCGCATCACCTGCAAAGGCGAGTTGTTTTTGTGCTTAGGGCAAGATAATAAAGCGGATTTAATGCCGCTGTTACGCGAATACCCCAACGATGACGCGCCATTAATCGCTGCAATTTTAGATAGCATGCGCGTTAAACCTAAAGGTCACGATTTCGATTTACGTCGTGCAAGGCCAGCGGTGGTAAGGTTTATGTCGCATACAGGCGGATGACCCCTTCTCTCAATGCGCGCTAACTTTGTTCTCATTCCTAGTCGTACAATGTGTACTGTCGTCGCGACACTGCGTTAACGCGCATTAAGAGAAGAAATTCGGCGTGAAAATTTCAGCAATTATTTTATCTGGCGGCCGTGCTACACGCATGAATGGTTTGGATAAAGGCTTGGTGCTGTTGCAACAAAAGCCATTGATTGTCCATGTGATTGAACGTTTGCAGCCACAAACAGATGAAATTTTCATCAATGCAAATCGTGAAATCACCGCGTATGCAGCGTTTGGTTTGCCTGTGTTACAAGATGAAGGCGATGATTTTTTAGGCCCTTTGGCAGGTTTTTTATTGGGCTTAAAGCACGCCAAACATGATTATGTGTTAATCGTGCCGTGTGATTCACCTTTGCTAGCAGTCGATTTGGCCGCGCGTTTACTAAACGGCATGACTGAAACCAGCGCGGATATTGCTGTTGCAAGCGGTGATGAAAACGCGCACCCCGTATTTTGTTTGATGAAGAAAGGCGTGTTGCCCAGCCTGATGGAATATTTAGCCAGTGGCGAGCGCAAAGTGAGCGCTTGGCAAAAAAGCCAGAATTATATTGAGGTGGATTTTAGTGATTGCACACAAGCATTTACCAACCTGAATACGTTTGAAGATTTGAAAGCGCTAGCGCAAGCGCCTCCCTAAACCTGTCATTCTCGCGTAGGCGGGAATGATAAAATAGGGTATATTTAGCTTTGCTGGTACAACAACTTAACAATCCCTCAATCCGTCATCTCAGCCTTGCTTTTTGGGCGCGGAATCCATCACAATGCCGCATTGCGGCTGGCTTCTTCGCTACGCTCAGAATAACGTGGGGAGTGATTAATACTTCAAATAAATAAATGCACAATAAAACCTCACTTTCACAACTCGCCGCCGACCCAAGCTGCATGGACGATTACGACCCAAGCGCGATGTCAGTGACGCAAGCACGACTGTTTATAGCGCAATTTTTGCAACCCGTGACAGAAACTGAAGCCTTGTCGCTACGCGAAAGCTTAGGCCGCGTGTTGGCTGTGAATATAATCGCGCCCAGCAACGTACCGGCACACAACAATAGTGCGATGGATGGCTATGCATTTAAATTTTCCGCAGGCGTAAAAATTATCAAAGTCATCGGCACCGCCTTTGCGGGCAGGCCTTTTATGGGTAATCTCAAAGCTGGTGAATGCGTCAAAATCATGACTGGCGCAATGATTCCCAAGGGTGCTGACACGGTGGTGATGCAGGAACACACCGTGCAAAAAAGCGATAACATCGCCCTATTGGAGGAAACCAAACAAGGCGCAAACATACGATTGGCAGGCGAAGATTTGAAGCTAGATCAAACTGTTTTAGCCAAAGGCCACGCCATGAAGCCCGCCGATATTGGTTTGGTAGCATCATTGGGCATAGGCGAAGTACAGGTATTTCGCAAATTAAAAGTGGCGTTTTTTAGCACGGGCGATGAGTTAGTTGGCGTAGGCGAAAAACTAGAAGCAGGCCAAATTTACGACAGCAATCGTTACACTCTGCATAGCATGCTCGCGAGAGTTGGCGCGGAGATGAGCGATTTTGGCAATGTGCCAGATAACCCTATACTGCTAGAAAAAACCTTGCTGGAGGCGGCACAGAATAATGATGTAGTGATTACCAGCGGTGGCGTTTCGGTGGGTGAAGCGGATTACATGAAAGCACTTTTAGCCAAACACGGCCAAGTGTTATTTTGGAAAATCAACATGAAACCTGGCCGCCCGCTAGCCTATGGAAAAGTAGCGCATGCACACTACTTCGGCTTACCAGGCAATCCAGTTTCTGCCATGGTGACGTTTTACCAATTTGTACAACCTGCCCTGCTAGCCTTATCTGGTGCGGCCTGCATGGCAATGCCTGTTTTTAAAGTTGAATGTACGCAAGCAATTAAAAAAACCACCGGTCGCACCGAGTTTCAGCGTGGTCTGCTATTTGCAGACGCAGAAACTTGGAAGGTAAAACCCCTGCCTAAGCAAGGCTCTGGCGTACTAAGTAGCATGAGCTTGGCCAATTGTTTTATTGTGTTGGACGAAACCGTTGGCAATTGCGCGGCAGGCGAAATGGTGAACGTGCAATTGCTTGAAGGTATTATTTAAATTGGCAAGCCGAGTTGCGCTATAGGGAAAAACTCCCTATTAAGCCAGCTCAAGCTATAGTACAATCAAAAGGCTAGCCAATTCTATGGTCATTGCAATTTTTTATTTTGAACAGCACCATTAAAAACTCCTCTTTAGACGACAGTACATTGATTTGGGCGATTATCTGCTCTGTGCTGCTACATATTTTATTTGCAGTGGTGGTGCCAAATTTTAAACTTGATCTGACAAAAAAAATACCTGATCTGCTAACCATTGAAATAGTACAGCCGAAGCCACCAGTGCCTGTGAAAGAAATATTGCCTGAGCCGCCGAAACCAGCTGAGCCCATAAAACCTCTGCCAAAAAAACAGCTTAAGCCTGAAATTAGACCGATTGAAACCAAGTCAGAGCCTGTGCAATCCGAGCCTCCGCCGCCCAGCGTGATTACCGCCGCACCGAAAGTGGATGCGCCGCCAGTCATCACCGTACCGCCGCCTGCGCCACCGAAAAAAATTGAGCCAACTGAAGAAGACTTGAGCGCTGCGTTAGGCCAATATGGCAGCACATTAGGGCGCGCCATTGCCAAACATAAAAGCTACCCAAAAATCGCCGCCATGCGTGGCTGGCAAGGGGAATGCTTATTGGATTTAAAAATTGATAGCAGCGGCAATGTGCTCTCTGCTGACGTAAAAGAAACCAGCGGCTATGAGGCTTTAGATAATCAAGCGCTAGAAATGGTGCGCAAAGCAGCACCTTTCCCGACACCGCCTGAGGCGCTACGCGGACGTCATTTCAATATCACAGTGCCCGTTTCTTTTAAACTAGAATAGTCTATCGCAATTATTTGCACTACCGCTAGCACCGCGTTGAGTTCTTAAGGCTGGCGCTTGTCATCACCTTGTCACTAAAATATTACTAATATCTTCATGCAAGCTCAAATTTAAGCTTGCCTAAATGCCAATTTTTTACAACAATAAGAACTATCAATATGACAATCACAATGCCCAACCTTGCCGTACCCGATTTCGAACTACCTGCCACCAGCGGCATCAGTTTTAAGCTATCAAGTTATCAAGGCAAAACCCTTATACTCTATTTCTACCCCAAAGATAATACGCCTGGCTGCACCACGCAAGGCATGCAATTTCGTGATAGTTATGCAGAATTTAAAGCCGCAAATGCCGAAATTGTTGGCGTTTCGCGCGATAGCTTAAAGTCGCACGAAAACTTCAAAGCCAAGTTTAACTTTCCATTTGAATTGCTTGCAGACACCGAAGAACTCGCCTGCGGAATTTTTGGTGTAATGAAAATGAAAAATATGTATGGCAAGCAAGTGCGTGGCGTTGAGCGTAGCACTTTTATCATCGACAAAAATGGCGTGCTAGTGCACGCATGGCGTGGCATTAAAGTAGATGGTCACGCACTGGAAGTATTAAATTTTATTAAGGCGCTTTAAATATTTATGGCAAAAAATCCCACTACAAATACCAAACTATTCGTACTTGATACCAACGTGCTGATGCACGACCCTTCTAGTTTATTCCGCTTTGAAGAACACGATATTTACTTGCCGATGGTGACGCTGGAAGAGTTGGATAATAACAAAAAAGGCCTGACCGAAGTAGCCCGTAACGCGCGCCAAGCCAGCCGTTATTTAGAAGAGATTGTGGGCACCGACTTGACCAATTTAGAGCTTGGCTGCCCACTGGCTATTCATGGTAACAAACATTTAGCTGGGCGTTTGTTTTTACAAACCTCTCAAGTGAATATTGAGCTGCCAGGTTTGGCAGGTAGCAAAGCCGATAACCAAATTATTAGCGTGGTACTGAGCTTAAAAAAACAACAGCCAAATCGGTCAGTTATTTTAGTCAGTAAAGATATTAATATCCGCATTAAAGCCCGTGCAATGGGCGTGCCTGCGGAAGATTACTTTAACGACAAAGTGCTGGAAGACATTGATTTACTGTATAGCGGCATTAAAGAGTTACCGCAAGATTTTTGGGATAAGCACAGCAAGGCAATGGAATCCTGGCAAGAGGCTGGGCGCATGTTTTACCGCATTACTGGGCCCTTGGTTAAAACCTTTTTGCTTAACGAATTTATCTATTACGAGTTTGACAAGCCGTTTCATGCCATGGTGCGCAAGCTAGAAAATAATACGGCAGTGTTAGAAGTGGTGCACGACCACGCCAACCCCAAGCATAGTGTTTGGGGTATTACTGCGCGCAATCGCGAGCAAAATTATGCCTTGAATTTATTAATGGATCCTGATATTGATTTTGTGACCTTGCTCGGTCAAGCGGGTACAGGCAAAACCTTGCTCACGCTGGCCGCTGCGCTCACACAGACTTTGGATAAAAAAATCTATTCTGAAATTATTATAACGCGCGTGACGGTGCCAGTGGGTGAAGATATTGGCTTTTTACCAGGCACCGAAGAGGAAAAAATGGCGCCATGGATGGGGGCGCTAGAAGATAACTTAGATGTGCTCAATAAAACCGATGAAGATGCAGGTGAATGGGGGCGCGCGGCGACGCAAGATTTAATCCGCACGCGCATTAAAGTGAAATCACTCAACTTTATGCGCGGCCGTACTTTTTTGCATAAATTTTTGATTATTGATGAAGCGCAAAACCTAACGCCCAAGCAAATGAAAACGCTGATTACCCGCGCCGGGCCAGGCACTAAGGTAGTCTGCTTGGGCAACATCGCGCAAATTGATACGCCCTATCTCACCGAAGGTAGCTCTGGCTTAACTTATGTCGTAGATCGATTTAAAGGCTGGAGGCATAATGGTCACATCACCTTAGTACGCGGAGAACGCTCACGCCTAGCAGATTTTGCAGCAGAAGCACTCTAATAAGGTAACCCACGAATTAATGTACTAATTAATGAATAAAGGATTTTACACTCTATTAATTGCGCAGTTTTTTTCTGCCTTAGCAGATAACGCTTTGCTGTTTGCGGCTATTGCGCTACTGACAGAACTAAACTCTCCCGACTGGCACACGCCACTTTTACAGCAGTTTTTCGTTATTTCATATATATTACTTGCCCCTTTTGTTGGGTCTATCGCAGACGCTTTCCCAAAAGGCAGTGTGATGTTTTTCTCCAACTCTGTAAAAGTGGCTGGCTGTATCGCCATGATATTGGGGATGCCTCCACTTTATGCTTATGGTGTCGTCGGTATTGGTGCAGCTGCTTACTCCCCTGCAAAGTACGGCATACTGACAGAAATGTTGCCTAGCCATTTGCTAGTGAAAGGCAATGGATGGATGGAAGGTTCTACAGTCACCGCCATTATTGTGGGTGCGATTATAGGAGGGAAATTAGCGAGCAATGACCTTCACTTTGCAATGCTCGTTATTACAGGGCTATACATCACTGCCGCTTTTTTTAATTACTTTATTCCTAAGTTACCCATAGAAATAAAACTGGGAAGTAAAAGCGCTTTTTACATGCTGAAAGATTTTTGGCATGCATTTATAACGCTGTGGAAAGATCCGCAAGGGCAGGTTTCACTTGCTGTGACCACGCTGTTTTGGGGGGCGGGCGCCACGCTAAGACTAGTCGTGCTAGCTTGGGCGGCTATGGCGCTAAAGTTTGATATTGAGCAATCTACACAACTAATTGCTACCGTGGCGATTGGCATTGCTGTAGGTTCGGTTGTCGCATCAAAATATATCACATTGGAAGAATCGACTAAAGTATTACCAGCAGGCATCATCATGGGGCTGCTAGTGATTTTAATGGTGTTTGTGAATGATTGGCAGATTGCCGCACTGCTATTATTCTTTATTGGGGCATTAAGTGGGTTTTTTGTCGTACCTCTTAATGCATTACTGCAGCACCGCGGACATCACCTAATAGGCGCAGGACACTCTATAGCAGTACAAAACTTAAACGAACATATCGGTATATTAATTATGCTTGGGTTTTATTTGCTGATGGTAAAAGCCAACATTGCAATGAGTGTGATTATTGTCGCATTTGGCCTGTTTATCATCCTTAGCATGAGTATAATAAACAGAATATACCGCACTCAAACTACGTCCCAGTCAATGCCCTAGCCATACTCAATGTAATTTGACTTGCGCCTCTGTACGGCGCGTGATGAGTGTAGCCAAGGTTTGTAAAGCTACTTCAAATACGCCATGCAATGTCATTAAATGCATTTTATACAGTGATTGATACATCAATCGTGCAAACAAACCCTCAATATACATGCTGCCGCCAGAAAGCGCTCCCATTAAACTGCCCACGGTTGAGTAACGGCCTAAATTCACCAGTGACCCATAATCACGATAACGATACTCTGGTAAGTTAGTTTGATTTGCAACGCGCTTTTTCATGGTTTTAAACAACAATGACGCTTGTTGATGCGCCGCCTGCGCACGTGGCGGCACATTGCCTGCATGCCCAATCCACGTGCATGCAGCGCAATCACCAAATGCAAAAATGCTCTCATCCACCGTAGATTGTAAGGTTTGTTTTACCACTAATTGATTGATGCGGTTGGTTTCCAAACCATCCAACTGCTTCAAAAAGTCTGGCGCTTTAATGCCTGCTGCCCACACCACCAGCTCCGATGGAACAAGGCGGCCGCTGTGCGTAATGACGCCTTTGCCAGAAACTTCTGTCACGCGCTCGCCAGTAAATACTTGCACATTTAACCTTTTAAGCTCCAACTCAACTGCTGTCGATAATTTTATTGGTAAGGCGGGCAATACGCGATCGCTGGCTTCAATAATGGATATTTTAACATCGCGATCAGCGTCTATTTTATCTAAGCCATAAGCCGCCAGCTCACGCGTTGTATTGTGCAGCTCGGCCGCCAACTCCACGCCTGTAGCACCTGCACCCACAATGACAACTTCTAATTGCCCTGGGTGTATAGGCGATGTTTGCGTCTGCGCGCGCACTAAGGCGTTGTGCAGACGACGATGAAATTTTTCGGCTTGGCTTTGCGTATCCAGCGCAATAGAATGTTCAAGCGCACCCTTGATGCCAAAATCATTGGTGGTGCTGCCAATGGCAATCACCAAAGTATCATATTTAAAAGTACGGCGCGGAATCACTTCTGTACCATCTTCATCAAAATGTGGCGCAATGGTAACTTCCTTGATGGCTCGATTTAAGCCATCCATACGGCCTAATCTAAAACGGAAGTGGTGCCAATGCGCTTGCGCCATATACTCAAGCTCATGCTTATCTGGGTTCATGCTACCTGCGGCAATTTCATGCAACAATGGCTTCCACACATGCGTTCTGGTGCTATCAATCAGCGTGATAGCAGCTTTTTTACTTTTGCCTAAACTATCGCCCAAGCGTGTTGCCAGCTCTAAACCACCTGCCCCGCCGCCTACGATGACAATGTGATGTAAGTTATTTTCTGTTGTAATTTCCACTTGAACCCTAATTTGCTAGCACCGAAATAAAAAATGCGCCTACTGAATCAGCAAGCGCGCATATAAACTATAATAGTTACTCGTTACCAGTTACGCCGCCATCACCTTTGGTACGAATCCATGCAATCACCTTCAGTGTATCATCAGGCGTGAGGCCATTTGTAGGATCTGTTGGATCCATGATGCCTATTCCCTTACCGCCCATACCGTTATTAGTGCCGTGCCAAATAGTTTCAAACATGCCTTTATTGGTTGCATTTTTAGGATATTGGAAAGTAGGGCCAACTAACCCAGGGCCCACTTGACCTCTAGCTTCTGGGCCATGGCATTGTGTGCAAGAATATAAGCCAAAAACTTTTTTACCTGCTGCAATAGCTACTTCATTAGCAATATAAGGATTTTTGCCTGTAGCTAAAAATTCTTTGGCCGCTGGTGTATCAAATAAAGCGTGATCAATAATTAAAGGATTGCTTGCTTGAGTATCGACAAAGCTAATTGCATCTCCACTTGCTGCTGGAGCAACTGAGTCTATTTTATTACATGCAACTAACGCAGATACCATCAAAGCTAAAACAACACTTAATGTAAGCTGTTTCATGCTAAATCTCCGGCATTATATCTACAATGTCTTAATGTAAAAAAACGGCTACTGTAATTATACAGTAGCCGTTTTTATTTGTTACGAATTATTCAGTTGAAAATATTACTTCAACCAGGTTTTTTCGCCGTCACCTTTGTACTGAGTGCGAATATAAGCAACCGCTTTTAAAATCTGATCAGTGCTTAAACCGTCACCCGTTTTGCCTGGCAATTGGTTATGCCAGATAAACATAGTGCCACCTGAAGTGCCTGGTGTACCAGCAGCGATGGTTTCAAACATACCTTTGTCTGTTGCATTTTTAGCATAGACCCATTTTTGATCGAATGCACCTTGACCACCAGCAGTATTTTTACTGAGTGATGGCGCCATAATACCTTCTAATTTACCGCCATGACAACCAGTACAATTATTGTAGTTGTACTCTCTTTTACCTTTTTTAGCAGCTTCTGCATCAGCCATATACATTTTTGTATAGGGGTTGACGCAAGTTTCTAAAAATTGTTTAGCTTCTGGTGTGTCTGTAGCAACCGCTTTAATTGCCAATGGTTTATTGTCTACCGTAGAAACTAAATTGCACGCTGCATTTGCTTGAAATGAAACTGCAAGACCTGCTAATGTCAACATAGAAATAAATAAAGTTGACTTCAATGCTTTATTGCCAAACATGTTTTCTCCTAATCTTTTTTACAATACGAGCAACGCCTTACGTGCATTTGCAACTTGAACGTTTGCTAATTTAACGAATGTCTTTCTACTTGGTTGACATTAAGTTGTCACAAAATAAAAAAACATTATTCTACTCTGTTTTTGGCACAACTGCACCTCGTGGCTTATCAGAATTTGATTTTTTAGCCTCAATGACTACTGGCACGGTTGGTACTCCGTAATCCGCTAGAATTTGTGCAATCTTATCCTGATTGCGATCTAAAGCGCCTTGAATCAACTCCATACGCTCTTTTTCTTTTTTACGCACGCCAACAGAGATATTCCAAAACTCTTGACCTTTTGCTTGACTAATCTTATCAGGATTTTCATACTCAGGAATCACTCTCACCTCCATAGGCACTTTAGCATTTTTTGCAAAATAGCCCCCAATCGGACCCCAAGCAACAGCGACATCAATCACGCCACTGGCTAAATCATCGATTAAATAACTAGGCGGCAAATTTAAATCGCGCTGCATGCGGTATGGGCGCGCATTGCTAATTAAATTATGATCATTCATGGGAATAGTGGCGGGACTTTGACCTACTACGCCAATCAAGCCTTTTTTTAAGTCTGGAGCATCCCAATTGCTAATATTGTAATTGCTCTCTTTGCGCCACACAAAGACATGACCAGAGCGATAATAAGGTTTTGAGGTACGTAGCGCATCATTGTCTGCTGCCGTGCCCATCACTACATCACAACGTTTGGCATTTAAAGTATTGCGTAAAAAACCCATGCGGTCATACCAAAATTGATAGGTCAATTTTAACCCTAAATCTTTGGCTAACACTTCGGCAATTTTATTTTCAAAACCTTCATGCTTTGAGTTTGAGTACGGCATATTATCTTGGTCTGCGCAAACTTTAAATTCTGTACCATCATCTACACGCTGCGCCTCGCCACCCCGTCCACTATTAAGATCCAAGCCAATCTCATCAGCCGCAAAACTAGTATTTGCTGTCATTGCCAAAACTGTTACCAACCCCGCCAGCAAGCTAGCTTGCTTAATATGCTTCAACATTATTTTATTTCCTTAATTAAATTGCGGCAAAAATTCCCGCATCACTGCATGAGAGTATCACTAAAAATAAAAGTTCTTTATGGTTAAATTACCAAGTCCAATTTACTAGATTTAGCATTGTAACTAAATTTTCATTTTTAGCCATACTCGGCTGTATAACGGCGATTACCTCATTTAGGCGACCTACTATTTTTTACTAGAACAAATAAAAACACCTCGCCGAAACGAGGTGTTTTATAGAACATTTGATTCTAACTAATAATTAAAAATCTAATTATAGTTTGAATACTGTTAAACCACCGCCGCCAGGAGCAGCGTTGTATTTAACGAGTTCAGCATAACCACCAGCAGCACCTAGTGCGTCTGTTGGGTTAGTCATACCAAGGTTCATCGCAACGCCAGCCCAGCCACCAATACCTGATAGCACGCCAACGTGTTGTTTACCTTTGTGACCGTATGTGAATGCATTACCAATCGAGCCAGAACCAATTTGGAATTTCCATAGTTCTTTACCTGATGCTGCATCCAATGCTTTAATCCAACGATCTAAAGTTGCGTAGAACACTAGGTTAGATGCTGTAGTTAACGCACCGCCCCAAGCAGAGAATTTCTCTTTGTTATACCATACTTTTTTGTTGGTCATAGGATCATAAGCGCCGAAGCCACCCATTACGCCGTCAGGACCAGCAAACATCGTTAAAGTAGCACCAACCCAAGGTTGACCAGCTGTGTATTTAGACTCAACTGGCTCGTATGTCATACATACGTGGTTCAATGGAGTGTAAATTAAACCAGTTTTTGGTGAGTAAGCAGCTGGTTGTTGGTCTTTAGTACCCAATGCAGCTGGGCAAACGCCTTTAGCATTGTAATCTTGGTGAGTAGAAGCTGAAGCTTCTTTTTGTGGCACGCCAGTTTTCATGTCAACGCCAGTAGACCAGTTAACAAATGGGTGTACTTTCTCAGCAGCAACTAATTTACCGTTACCAGCAGCGAATGTGTACGCAAAACCGTTACGGTCATGATGCCATGCGTAGGTTTTACCACCTTTGTCGAACAAGATTACTTCGTTAATACCATCATAATCCCACTCATCGTGTGGAGTCATTTGATAGCCCCATTTAGCCTGACCTGAATCTAAATCACGTGCAAAAATAGTCATAGACCATTTGTTGTCGCCTGGACGTACGTCTGGGTTCCAAACAGATGGGTTACCTGTACCGTAGTACACTAAGTTTGTGCGTGAATCATACGGCCACCAGCCCCATACAGAGCCACCACCATGTTGCCAACCATCTTTAACTGCTTGTGGTTTCAACCATGTGCGAACGCCTAGGTCTTTTTCACCGATTTTGATTTCGCCAGCTTTAAGCGCTTCAAAAGAACCGCCTTGTTTGTTGCCGCCGTTGATGTCTTTGTACACTGACAAAGCACTGTACTCAGGTGTATCAGCATTGAAGCCATCACCAATCAACATTTCAGCATCTGGGCCTGTTGAGTAGGCTTTCCATGCTAAAGAACCATCTTTTGCATTGTATGCAGCGATAAAGCAACGTACGCCGAACTCAGCACCTGAACAACCGGTTAAGATTTTGTCTTTGATTACGTGTGGAGCGTTAGTATTAGTAGCACCAACTTTTGGGTCATTTACTAATGTAGACCAAACTTTAGCACCTGTTTTTGCGTCCAAAGCAACTAAGTTACCGTCATTTTGTTGCAAGTAGATTTTGCCATCGCCGAAACCAAGACCGCGGTTTACGTTATCGCAACATAAAACAGCTTGTACAGATGGGTCTTGTTTAGGGAAATATTGCCAAGCAATTTTTTGATCATTGCTTAAATCAAGTGCGTATACGTTGTTTGGGAATGCTGTATGTACATACATCATGTTACCAACAACGATTGGTGAACCTTCGTGACCACGGTTTACACCAGTTGCGAATGTCCAAGCAGCTTTAAGGTTTTTTACGTTACCTTTGTTAACTTGTGAAAGTGTGCTGTAGCCTTGGTTCGTGTGGTTACCACGTGGGTGAGCCCAGTTATTTGCGTTTGCGATCGCTGCTTCTTGGTCTGCTGCTGCTGAAGCCATCATTGGCATTGCCAATGTAGCGCCTGCAACTAAGCCTAAAGCTAGCTTAATTTTGTTAATTTGCATTTTTATCTCCAAAGTTATATTACTAAGGGTTAATTAAAAGTAAACTTGAATTTTACAACTCTTACTTGTGGTAATTGCCATAAATTTAAAGCAGACTTTTTCGCGCACATTATTCATGTGCGAACTGCAATATAAATCAAGTTAATATTAATTGCAACACTTTGGTTACAATTTATTAACAAATATTTAAACCATTTGTTAGCGCCATTTGTGGCATTTTTTTAAACGTGTAAAATATTGAATAAAATCAAATGGAAAGCATAAATATAGTGATGTATCCAGCCACTTACAATTTGTATCCTGAAATCGAACCTTTCAACGAGAGCTGCTTAAAAGTAAGCGATTTGCATAAAATTTACTACGAGGAATGTGGTAATGCTGAAGGTGTTCCTGTCGTATTTTTACACGGCGGCCCAGGTAGTGGCTGCAACCCGACGCAAAGACGATTTTTTGACCCACAACATTATCGAATCATATTGCTAGATCAGCGCGGTTGCGGGCGTAGCACACCCCTAGGCGAGGTGCGCGACAACACAAGCGACGACTTGGTCAATGATATTGAAACTTTACGCAACCATTTATGCATCGCCAGATGGCATGTATTTGGCGGCTCCTGGGGCAGTACATTAGCGCTCACTTACGCAGTTAAGCATACTAATCGTGTAATCAGTTTAATTTTACGTGGTATTTTCTTAAGTCGCGCTAATGAATTAGCATGGTTTTTAGGGGGGGTTCAGCATTTTTATCCTGAGGTGTGGCATCGCTTAATTAGTTATTTGCCAGCAGAAGAACAACAGCATGTATTAAATGCTTACTCAAAACGCATTTTTTCTGACGACATGCAAATTAGTGCGCCCGCTGCAATCCGATGGAATGCATTTGAATCATCTTTCATGCGCTTAAAACCGCTCGAGGCTAGCACCAATTCCGCAACCAAAACGCTTGCAGATGCGCAAAAAGAGCAGGCGATTGAAGTGGCGCGCGCGCGCGTTCAAACGCACTATATTCAGCACCAATGCTTTATTGATGGCGATAGCCTATTAAAATCTGCCGCCATATTGAATAAGATTCCAACGGTGATTGTACAAGGACGTTATGATATGGTGTGCCCGCCACAAACCGCTTGGGATTTATCGCGCGCCATGCCAGAGGCTGAATTTGTGATGGTGGCCGATGCAGGACATTCTGCCATGGAGCTAGGTATTACCAGTGCGCTAATAGCTGCCACTGAGAAATTTAAAGCCTTAACATAAAACGCATGGCTTTCATCAACTCAGGGAAACTAGCAAAAATTAAAAAATTGCTGCGTCACCCCGCGCTAGACAAATCAATTAGCGCTTACGCCAAACGTGAATATGCCACGCCATTGTTTGTGTTACGCGAGACTTTAGCTGGCTTTGCGCGCCACAATGTGTTTGGCATGTCGGCCTCTCTGTCTTTTTACGCGCTTTTCGCGCTCATCCCTTTAGTGTTGTTGATTTTCTTTCTGTTAAGCCATTTGGTATTTTCATCCGATTACGCCATTGTCAAACTGGCAATCCTCACAGGTAATTTAGTGCCAGAATTCAGCAGCAAAATTATGGTGGAAGTTTATAGCGCCACGCAAACCAAAGCCGCTTGGGGTGGGGTGGGTTTACTGGTATTGTTATGGGCCATCACCCCGCTGACCAGCGCCATGCGCTCGGCTTTTTATACTATTTCCTCCATGGTAGAGGCGCCTTCTTTTTTCAAGCGTAAATTCAAAGATGTGGTTGCTGTACTTGGTATGTTGTTGCTGTTTTTTTTGTTCACTTCGGCTGGTTTTGTGGTTGAAAAAGTCATCCGTTTTATAGCGGTACATTTGCCCATTGCCGAACTGAATATTATCGCCTCATTTAGCACGCTTTTACTTACTGCGCTATTACTCACAGTTTTTCACAAAGTGTTTTTTCCCATGCGCGTTGCTTTTCCGCACCTGTTGCTAGGCGCACTATTGACGGCTTTGCTATGGCTATTGATGCGGCCCGCATTTGGCTTATTTTTATCGATTAATAAAGACTACGGCGCAATTTTTGGCAGCATGCAAACCATGTTTGTGTCGATTACTTGGCTTTATATCAACTTTGCAATATTTTTGCTCGGCACTGAATTAATTTCAACCTTGCGCAAAAAAGATGTGTTGTTACTAAAAGGCTTGTTTAGCGGCTCACCCAATAAAGCCAACTATATTGAAACGCTGATGCGCCGCTACGGACATATTTTAAGGCGGGGCGAATACATTTTTGAGCGTGGCAACACCGAGCGCAATTTGTATTATTTGGTAGATGGCAAGGTCAACTTGAGTAATAATAGTGCAATTTTGCGAGAAATAGGTGCTGGCGATTACTTTGGCGAGCTGGCGATGCTCACCCAGCAGCCCACCACTTCGGATGCTATTGTAGCCTCTGACGAAGCGCGTATTATCGTGATTGATGCAGAAAATATCGACCGCATCTTGGGAGATGACCCAAAAATTGCCATGCAGCTTTTAAAACGCATGGCTGGCAGATTGCAAACAAACTATAGTTAGAAATTATCATTATACGCATGGCAAATTCACTCGCATCACAACCAAACCAGCAAGAGTTACAAGCCCTTGTGAATGCACTCAATAACGGCCAGCTTGCGCAAGCTGAAAGCCAAGCCAAAAGTTTAATCGCTAAGCATGCCAACGTGTTTATTTTGCATCACGTGTTAAGCTTGGCATTAGATGGCCAACAAAAATATATAGAAGCCGTCGTCAGTTACAAAAATGCGCTCAAATTGCAGCCCGAAAAATTTAACCAAAGTTCGGCGGATTTATACTTTAATTTAGGCATTGCGCTTACCAATTTGAATCGATTAGATGAAGCCGCAATGACTTACCAGCAATCCATCAAAATCAACCCAATTTTTTTTGAAGCGCATGGCAACTTAGGCATAGTATTGCAGCGCCAAGGTAAACTAGAAGAGGCCATTGCCAGCTATCAAAAAGGGTTAACAATCAACCCGCAAGACGCACGTGGCTATTTTAATTTAGGTACCGTGCTGCGCGATAACGGCGATTTGGCAGCCGCCGTCGGTGCTTACCAAAAAGCCATTCAATTATTTCCCAATTACACCGATGCGCACAATAATTTAGGCGAAACTTTGCGCGACCAAGGCAATATGGATGCGGCGATAAAAAGCTATCAAGCCGCGCTGGTATTAAACGCCGAGCATGCGCAAGCCAATTACAATATGGGCGAATTTTTGTATTTAGCTAAGCAATATGACGAAGCGATTCCATATTTTGAACGCTCAAAACTGGATGACTGGCAAACACGACAACTGTATTGCCTTTATAAAGCCGAAAAATTTGATGCCTTCAAAGCCAATAGGGACAGGCTTGCTGGCGGCATGCCGAACACATCGCCATTTCTTGCCACATTATCTACACATTACAGCATCAACTTTAACGCGCCTGACCCTTACAATTTTTGCAAAAATGGGCTGGATTTTGTGTATCAAAAAGCCGTTCTGGATAAAAGCAGTCATCTTTTAAAAGACCTGTTAAATGACATTCACAACGCCGATATTGCCGAGCGCAAACAAGGCCGCCTAACCAATGGCCAACAATCTGCTGGCAATTTGTTCAAACGGCCAGAAGCCTCATTTCGCGCACTTGCTGAGCTGATTAAAAAAGAATTTTTGAACTATAGAAATAGTTTTTCAGGTGCCAATTGTGAATTGATAAAGTCATTTCCAGCAGAACTGGAATTTACCAGCTCGTGGTATGTGAAAATGCAGCAAGGCGGCCATTTAAGCGCGCACATTCACGAGATCGGCTGGATTAGTGGTGCGGTTTATCTGGCCATGCCCACACCAGCGCTGGGTAGCATCGAAGGTGCTTTTGAGTACGGCACACACGGCGACGATTACCCCCAGAAACACCAAAACTTCCCTGCGGCACAGGTAATGCCAAATGTAGGCGATATTGTACTTTTTCCTTCTTCTTTATTCCACCGGACCATTCCTTTCAATGCAAACGAAGAGCGCATCTGCATTGCGTTTGACCTGAAACCTGCAAACAACATTTCACAAAAAAATAGTGTTTAAGAATTCATCGCGTTGTTTAGAAAATAATTATTAAAAAGCACTTGATTGAAGTAAGTCATCAGTGTTTCATAGTCAACAATACCGTCAAAATTAACGGCATATCAAGCAACTTTATGATTTGAATTGAGGCAATAAAAAAGCCTAGATAGCTTATTTATCTAGGCTTATGAGGTATCACGATGTTCTGTGATTTATGTTACTGGTGGCCCCTCTGTGAGTCGAACACAGTACCAACGGATTATGAGTCCGCTGCTCTAACCAAGCATGAGCTAAGGGGCCCGCAAACTTTTAGTCTTGGCCTGTTTCCAAGAAGCTTCTTAAACGTTCAGAACGCGTTGGGTGGCGTAATTTACGCAGCGCTTTTGCTTCAATTTGGCGAATACGCTCACGCGTCACATCAAACTGTTTGCCCACTTCTTCCAGCGTATGATCGGTGTTCATTTCAATACCAAAGCGCATACGCAGCACTTTTGCTTCGCGCGGAGTGAGCGACTCTAGCACTTCGCTGGTCGCATCGCGCAAACTGGCGTAAACAGCCGCTTCCATCGGTGCAAGCGTTGCATTATCTTCAATAAAATCACCCAAATGAGAATCTTCATCGTCGCCAATAGGCGTTTCCATTGAGATGGGCTCTTTGCTAATTTTTAATATTTTACGAATCTTATCTTCAGGCATTTCCATTTTCTCTGCCAGCGTTGCTGGATCTGGCTCGATACCTGTTTCTTGCAATATTTGACGTGAAATACGATTCATTTTATTAATCGTCTCTATCATGTGCACTGGGATACGAATGGTGCGCGCTTGGTCGGCGATTGATCGCGTAATCGCTTGGCGAATCCACCAAGTGGCGTAAGTCGAAAATTTGTAGCCACGGCGATATTCAAATTTATCCACTGCTTTCATCAAACCAATGTTGCCTTCTTGAATCAAGTCTAAAAACTGCAGGCCGCGATTGGTGTATTTTTTAGCAATCGAAATCACCAAGCGCAAGTTCGCCTCAATCATCTCACGCTTGGCACGGCGCGCACGCGCCTCGCCCGTGGTCATTTGTTTATTGATTTCTTTCAGCTCTTTAATCGGGATGCCCACTTTAGCTTCTAGCGCAATCAACCTATCTTGCTGATCCACAATGGAGTGTTTGTAGCGCACTAAGCGCTCGATATAAGGCTTCTCTAGGCGCAATTCGCCATCGAGCCAGCTTAAATTAATCTCATTACCAGGAAAGCTCTTAATAAAATGTGGGCGTGGCATGCCCGATTTATCCACGCAAAAATCCATCACTTTGCGCTCGTGGCCGCGTACTTCTTCCACCAAAATACGCACTTGCTCACACAAGGCTTCTACTTGTTTGGCAGAAAATCGGAACGCAGTGAGCTCTTCCAGCACGGTTTCATGCAGCTTTTTATAGCTCGCATCTTGCGAACCTTTAGTTTCGCGAATCACATTCATCGCCGTATTCGCCTTGCGAATCTCCGCAAAACGTTTCAATACTTCTTCTTTTAATTTAGCCAGCGCTTCGGCAGAAATGGCCGCGGCTTTTGCACCATCTTCATCGCTGTCATCCTCTTCCTCAGCGTCAACATCGTGATCTTCCGCTGTTTCTGCCGCAATCGCATCATCCAAGCCGATGTCGCTATCAATTAAGCCATCCACTAAATCATCTACACTGATTTCGTCTTTTTCAACTTGCTCTACCATTTTCAACAGTTGAGCAATCGTCGTCGGGCAAGCAGCAATAGCTTGCACCATGTGTTTCAGGCCATCTTCAATGCGCTTGGCAATTTCAATTTCGCCTTCGCGTGTCAGCAAATCTACCGTGCCCATTTCGCGCATATACATACGCACAGGGTCAGTGGTACGACCGAAATCAGAATCCACTGTCGCCAATGCAGCTTCAGCTTCTTCCACTGCATCTTCATCGGTAACTGGTGGTGGCGCGTCTGACATCAACAATACTTCAGCATCAGGCGCTTCTTCGTACACCTGAATGCCCATGTCATTAATCATGCCGATAATGCCATCAATTTGCTCAGAGTTTTGTACATCATCTGGCAAGTGATCGTTAATTTCGGCGTAGGTTAAATAGCCGCGCTCTTTACCCAAAATAATGAGCGTTTTTAAGCGCGAGCGACGCGCCTCTGCGTCCATCGCCATCGCCGCTGGGTCAAGCGCCTCTTCGGCAGCAAGCTTTAAGCGCTCTTTTTCTAATGTTTTATCTGATTTTGGTCTGGCCATGCCCGATCCTCTAAGAATTTCTATCTGTTGGTATCGCATCCGCAATTTATAGTAGCTACGGAAAACCCTCAATTATACCTCAAAAGGCGATTAATTTTAATCCAATTTTGCCTAGTCTTTAAGCTAACTGCATATTAGCGCCTTGATTTTATTTTAGGTTTTTCTAAAATTTAAACTTTCCGGGCGGTTAAGTTTTTAAGCAATTCGCGATCTTCCGCCGTTAGTAAACTCAGCGGTTTTTCTTTTAGCAGATCGAGCACACTGCCATCTTGTTTTTGTTGGGTTAGCTCTAATAATTGGGTACGCGCACCCTCAAATTCAAGCGAAAAATCTAAACTTTCGTCTAACAATTGCAATTCACGCTGAACTTCATGCAGTAATCTTGGGTCAATTTTCGGCTCAATGGTATGCAGCAATGCGGCAGGTTTCGATTGAGGCTGCTCGAGAGCGGCATGAATACTGGCTTGCAGGAGTACGTTTTCCTCCCCAAAGCCTTGCGCAAAATTTAAATGCTCTTTTTTAGCCAAACTCGGTCGCATTAACAACATCAACACAAAACGTTTTTTAATCGAAAGCGGCGCGCGCGACTGTCGTTGCGTTGCCTTGGCTGGCACTCTATTTGGCGCAGGCAATTTCAACAGACTTTGCATTTCTGCCTCCGTCACTTCAGCCAATTCGGCAATGCGTTTGCGCAACATCAGCGAAAATCGCGGCGCCACAATTTTCCGTAAAATCGGTTCCGCATCGTTTAAAAACCTCACTCTATCTTCTTGCGCGTTAAGCGAATTTTCTTCACTTAAATGCTGCACAATGTATTGTGAAAGCGGCATGGCAGCTTGCATCTCAAGCTCAAATTTCTCTTTACCAAATTCACGCACATAACTATCTGGGTCATGCTCTTTAGGCAGAAATAAAAAGCGCAATTTCAGACCATCGGTTAAGGCTGGCAACGCATTCATCACCGCGCGCCAAGCAGCAGTGCGGCCTGCATTATCACCATCAAAACAAAATACAATTTCATCGGTTTGACGCATCAGTTTGGTAATGTGAAACGGCGTAGTTGCCGTGCCCAGCGATGCTACCGCGTATTCAATGCCATATTGCGCCAGCGCCACCACATCCATATAACCTTCCACCACCAGCGCTCGACCTGCATCGCGAATGGCGCGGCGAGCCACGAATAAGCCATACAACTCGTGGCCCTTTTGAAACAAAGGCGTTTCGGGCGAGTTATAATATTTAGGCGTATCTTCTGGGTTGATGACGCGGCCGCCAAAGCCAATCACTTGGCCTTTTTGGTCGTGAATCGGGAACATAATGCGATCTCTAAATCTATCGTAACGCTTACCCTGCTCATTCTCCACCACTAAGCCTGCTGTTTGCAAAGCCTCATTTTCATAATTAGCAAACACTCTTTGCAAATTCTGCCAGCCTGCTGGCGAGTAGCCGATTTGAAATTTAGCCGCAATTTTCCCGCTTAAACCGCGGCCTTTTAAATAGTCAATCGCACGCTCCGATTTTTTAAGTTCGGCTTTATAAAAATTGGCGGCTTGCTGCAAGGTTTCTTGCAAACCTAATTTAATAGTTTTATTTTGTGCATCTTTTTCTCTAGCTTCTGGCGTAGATTGCTCTTGTGGCACAATCATGCCCACGTTTTTGGCTAACTCATGAATACTTTCTATAAAACTTAACCCCGCGTATTCGATCAAAAAGCCAATCGCTGTACCATGCGCGCCGCAACCAAAGCAGTGGTAAAACTGTTTGGTGGGGCTGACGGTAAAACTAGGGGATTTTTCATTGTGAAACGGGCAGCAGGCAGAATAATTGGCACCCGATTTTTTAAGTGGAACCGACTTGTCTATGACGTCAACGATATCAACGCGATTGAGTAAATCTTGAATAAAGCTCTCTGGAATCATATGCGTGAGTATAAATAAAAAAAGGCGCTATGCGCGCCTTTAATTTCTGAATTTTTTCAACTAACTTAAGCGTGCTTTTATCAAGCCAGATACTTTGCCCATATCGGCTACACCCGCCACTAGCGGTCTAACCAAACCAACCACTTTGCCCATGTCTTTTGCGCCTTGCGCAGCCGTGTCGGCAATCACTTGGTTGATAATCTGGCTAATTTCATCATCCGAAAGTTGTTTTGGCATGTAGGTTTGCAACACAGTGACTTCAAATTTCTCAATATCCGCCAAATCGGTTCTGTTGGCAGATTCAAACGCAGCAATTGAATCGCGACGCTGCTTGAGCATTTTTTCAATCACACCAATGACATCACCGTCCGTCAGTTCAACCCGCTCATCCACCTCGCGCTGTTTGATAGAAGAAAGCAGCAGGCGAATGGCGCCGAGCCGCGCGCTATCTTTAGCGCGCATGGCATTTTTCATATCTTCGGAAATTTGGTGCTTAAGACTCATTAAGCTTATGGTTTTTTACTGATGTACTGATCGAAATTGGCTTGATAATCAGCCACATTTTCAGTTAAAGCCAATTTGTATTGATCTACAAAATAATCAATTGCAGCGGTTTTTTCGGCTTCAAAAGCGTCTTTATCGCCACATTGCGAGGCGATGACAAACGTATTAAATCTTGCTGAAGCATACAAAAAGCCAGCGCTTACAGTACCACGCTCAAGGTCTGTAGCTTGCTCATTGGCAAGGCCAATAAAGCTATCGGCCACACGCCAAAACGCGTCATCTGGCTTGTCTGAATCAGCCATGTGAGCTTAGTAAAGTTTTGCTGGAAGCGTTTGATTACGCAGGCGACGATATTGACGTTTAACCGCCGCAGCCGCTTTACGCTTACGTTCCCAAGTTGGTTTTTCGTAAAATTCGCGTGCGCGAAGGTCGTTCAACAAACCTGTTTTTTCAATTAAGCGTTTAAAGCGGCGCAGGGCAACGTCAAACGGTTCATTCTCTTTTACACGTACACTAGACATGCGTTCTCTCTTATTTTGCGACAATTAATATTGGCTCTCGAATCTATAACTCGAGAAAAGTCCGCCATTTTAATCGTATAATCCTTTTTTTTCAATCACTTTTACTGTTTTAAAGGTAAAAGTGCGCCATTGGTAAAATAATATGTTGATATTAGGCTTTGAATCATCGTGCGACGAGACTGGTGTTGCACTTTATGACACCGAGCGCGGTTTGCTGTCGCACGCGCTGCACTCGCAAGTAGCAATGCACGCAGAATTTGGCGGCGTAGTGCCGGAGCTTGCCTCTAGAGACCATATTCGGCGCGCCTTGCCGCTGACAGAATTAGTGTTAAAACAAGCCAACAAAACCTTAAAAGATATTGACGGCATTGCCTACACACAAGGCCCAGGGCTGGCTGGCGCACTGCTGGTGGGCACCAGCATTGCACAGTCTCTCGCATTTTCTTTAGGCATACCTAGCGTCGGCGTGCATCATTTGGAAGGACATTTGCTAGCGCCCTTATTAGAAGAAAATCCGCCGCAATTTCCGTTTGTTGCGCTGCTGGTTTCTGGCGGACATAGTCAACTGATGCGCGTAAACGGCATTGGTGAATACGAACTACTGGGCGATACACTAGACGACGCGGCAGGCGAAGCGTTTGATAAAACCGCCAAATTGCTCGGTTTAGGCTATCCTGGCGGTCCAGCATTAGCTAAATTGGCTACGCAAGGAAAAGCGCAATTTAAACTTCCAAGGCCTATGCTAAATAGCAAAGACTTAAACTTTAGCTTTAGTGGTTTAAAAACAGCAGTGCTCACTTTAGTCAACAAGCATCAGCCTTTAACCGATGAAGTTAGAAAGGACATCGCCTGGGAGTTTCAAGAAGCAGCGACCGAAATCCTCACCACAAAATGTATGGCGGCATTGCGCGAAACTGGTTTGGATAACTTGGTGGTTTCTGGCGGTGTGGGCGCGAATACAAGGTTACGCGAACGCTTAAACGCTGCAACTAAGAAAAAACTGTGTAAAGTGAGTTATCCGCGACTGGAGTTTTGCACCGACAATGGCGCAATGATTGCCTTTGCAGGCGCCATGAGGTTAAAAACACATGCCACTGGACTAGAACATTCCAGTGCAGACCTGCAGACCAACAGCCATACGGCTTCTGGCGCATATGCTTTTAGTGTAAAGCCGAGATGGGATTTAGCAGATCTCACCAAACCTTGACTGTCATTCCGTGCTTGACTTTGAGGCTACCCCGTACGGCGATACGGGGGAATCTAGTCATAAAAAAACAAGATGCTGAATCAAGTTCAGCATAAGCTTATTTCTTGCCGAAATCTGATTCTGTACCTGCTATCAGTTTTTGAATATTCGTTTTATGTCGCCAAAACAGCATAACCGCCATCATCAGCACCATCCACACATAATCTTTGTACGGCAATAACAAAAATGCAAAAACTGGGGAAAGTGCTGCCGCCATCAAGGCTGCGAGCGAAGAAATGCGGCTGATTGCAAACATAATACCCCACGCCAGCATACACGCCAACCCTAACCAAGGCGAAACGGCCAACATCACCCCCAGCGCGGTAGCCACGCCTTTTCCACCCTTAAGTTTGTGATAAACCGGGTATAAGTGCCCCAAGAAAACCGCCAGTCCGACCCACGCCACTACCCACATCAACATGTCAGATTGCAGCGCCAACCACACGGGCAGCCAACCTTTTAACGCATCGCCCAGCAAAGTTAAAATGGCAGGCAATTTTTTTCCACTACGTGCGATATTGGTCGCGCCGATATTGCCAGAACCCACAGTGCGTGGGTCTGGTAGGCCGAAAAACTTGCTGAAAATAATGCCGAAAGAAATCGAACCGACGAGATACGCGGCGACAATCCAGACAATTGGAATCAAGGTGACGGTGATAAAACCTAACTCATTCATAATAACTCTCTTTGCTTCACAAGCCCGTCATGCCGACGAAAGTCGGCATCCAGTGACTTTGTAATGTAAGTGACTAATTATTGGTATTATATTACTGGATTCCGACTTTCGTCGGCATGACAAGCGAGAATAAATAATATGGACAAAATTTTTATCAGTGAGCTGAAAGTAAAAACCAAACTTGGCATGCCCGCGTGGGAGCGCATGGTCGCGCAAACCATTATTCTGGATATAGAAATTGGCTACGATTTAAGCGCAGCGGGAAAAAGTGATGCCATTGCCGACACCATTGACTACGGCGCCGTAGTCGCGCGCATTCACGAAGCTTTAAAAGAACACAGCTTTCAATTGGTAGAGGCCTTGGCTGAGCGCGTATGCCAATTGATTTTGAAAGAATTTGGCGCGTCAAATGTAAAAATTAAAGTCGCCAAACCTGCGATATTGCCAGGGTTGCAGGCCTTGGGAGTAGTGATTGAACGGGATCACCAAATTTAATCATTAAGAATAACCACTATGATAATCAAAGAAAAAATAATCCAATACAGAATGCTCAACTTGCAAGACTTCGGAGTCTATTTCATATTAACCATTGCCCCTCTCACACCTACGCGGGAATGACGAAAAACATATGCCCTGCATCCCAATCCATGCGCCTTCTAGGGCAGTTATTTTTATAATTCAAATGACTTTTATGAGGCTGGATTGCCGCGCTTCGCTCGCAATGACGGCGAGGGGATTAGCCGCGTGGATGATGCACACTATGCAACTGCTTCAACCGCTCCCGCGCCACGTGCGTGTAAATCTGCGTGGTCGATATATCAGCATGCCCCAACAACATTTGCACCACGCGCAGGTCAGCACCATGATTCAACAAATGCGTGGCAAAGGCATGACGCAACACATGTGGGCTCATGTGCTTGCTGATACCCGCAATAATTGCGTATCTTTTGATTAAATACCAAAAGGCTTGCCGCGTCATCGCAGCGGAGCGGCTGGTGACGAACAGCGCATCGCATAGGCGTTTTTGCAAAATATCTGGCCGCGCTTGCTTTAAATACTTGTCTATCCAATCTGCCGCCTCTTCGCCCATCGGCACTAATCTGGTCTTATTCCCCTTGCCTGTCACGCGTACCACACCATCTTGCGTGTTGACCTCGTTCACACTCACTCCCACCAGCTCTGAAACCCGTAAACCACTAGCATATAGCAGCTCTAGCATCGCTCTATCGCGCAGACCAATGGCTTCGTTAATATTCGGTGCGTTTAATAAGTCCTCTACTTCTTGCTCATTTAAACTTTTAGGCAAACTGCGTGGTAATTTAGGTGATTCGATTTGTAGCGTTGGGTCTTGCTGAATTAAATTTTCGCGTAAGGCATAGCGATAAAAGCGCCGCATGCTGGCAATTAAACGGCTGATACTGCGCGGTTTGCTTTGCGGAAATTTAACGGCAAGGTACTGCTGAATATCGGCTTGGTTCGCCGCAAGTAAGCGGCTTTTACTTTTATTTAGCCACGTATTGAATTGGCTTAAATCAGCGCGGTAACTCTCTAACGTATTTTTAGATAAGCCGTCTTCAAGCCAAAGGTGATCAATAAAGCTATCCAGCTGGTTTATTTCACTTTCAGCGGCTGTCAATAGTGAATGTCTTCGTGCCTGAGTAGCCATTTTTTAATTTTCAAGCCTTCTTGATTACCTTGCATAAAACCGCCCAAACCATTTTTTGCGATGACGCGATGGCACGGCACAAGCAAAGGCAAATTGTTAGCGCCACAGGCATTGGCCACCGCGCGCGGACCGCTGCCAATTTGTGCGGCAATGTCGCCATAAGTGAGCACTCGCCCTCGCGGAATCGCGCTTATTGCTTTCCAAACACGTTGTTGATACGGCGTGCCATATTGTGCGACTTGCAAGCTAAAATCATTGTTTGCATCGCAAAAATAGGCTTTAATTTGAGCAACAATTTTTTGTACAATTTTATTTTCAGCCAGTTTTGGTGCGTGAAGCTCGGTCAATAATTCAATAGAAATCTGCGCATTAAACGCAAAAATTCCCACCGCGCCAAATGGCGCAACCACAACAGCATCGAATTTTGGCGGTAATTTATTGGCGACTTGCATGATGCTAATGTACTCTAAAGGATAAGCCACATGCAATAAAGCATGTCAAAAAAACAGCTCCAATAAAAAAGCCCCAAACTTTTGGGGCTTTTTTATGTTGCTTACAACTTATTCTGCGGCAGCGTTTTCTGCTGGTGCCATGACTTCTTTATCGCGCGCGAATAGTTTCTCTTTAATACGTGCCGATTTACCTGAACGCTCACGCAAGTAGTAAAGTTTAGCGCGGCGTACATCACCACGACGCTTCACTTCGATTGAAGCAATTGCTGGTGAATA
The DNA here is from genome assembly GCA_945907735.1 of Methylotenera oryzisoli. Classification (GTDB taxonomy): domain Bacteria; phylum Pseudomonadota; class Gammaproteobacteria; order Burkholderiales; family Methylophilaceae; genus Methylotenera_A; species Methylotenera_A oryzisoli_B. The sequence continues at coordinate 5,658 of CAMDTL010000001.1, read as the reverse complement.
GGTTTGGAAAGTACGTTCTACGCCCTCACCAGATGAAATTTTACGCACGATGAAAGATGAGTTTAAACCGCGATTACGAATGGCAACCACCACGCCTTCGTAAGCCTGCACACGTTTACGTGTACCTTCTACCACGTTTACACCCACTACTACGGTATCGCCTGGGGCGAAAGCTGGGATTTTTTTAGCTAAACGGGCAATTTCTTCCGTTTCTAACATTTTAATAATATCTGCCATATTGTTTCCTTTACGTTCCTTTTAATTATGAAGAGGCTTGTTCCTGCTCACTGATAATCTCTTGTAGCAGCCGTGCTTCTTCTTTCGTCAACGACCTTGCGGCCAATAAATCCGGGCGTTTTGCCCTTGTTAGCAATAACGATTGTTTAAATCGCCATTCTCTAATCTTTGCGTGATTGCCCGATAACAACACCTCCGGCACCACTTTTCCCTCATAAACTTCCGGTCGCGTGTAATGCGGGCAATCCAGCAATCCGTTTACAAATGAATCTTCCAGCGCCGAATCCGCATCACCCAAACTGCCTGGCAATTGCCGCACAATCGCATCTATTAAAGCCATGGCGGGCAATTCTCCGCCGCTTAACACATAATCGCCAATCGAGATTTCCTCGTCCACCAGCGACTCTAACAATCGCTCATCAACGCCTTCGTAACGGCTTGCCAACAAAATCAAACCTTGTTGCTGGCTTAACTGCATCACTTTTTCATGCGTTAGCGGCTGGCCGCGTGGTGATAAGTGAATCACTTTCGCATCGCCATTTAAGGCTTTAGCTGCTTTAATCGCTAGACTTAAAGGCTCAGCCAGCATCACCATGCCAGGTCCGCCACCATACGGTCTATCATCCACCGTTTTGTGATTATCCTGCGTAAAATCGCGTGGATTAATCACACTTAAAACATAAATCTTTTTATCAAACGCCCTGCTGCTGATGCCATATTTGGTAATTGCATCAAACATCTCTGGAAACAGGCTGATGACATCAAACCGCATCAAAAGTCCGCATCCCAATCTACCAGCATCGTACCCGCGCCTAAATCGACTTCCAGAATCGCTTGTGCAATATACGGAATCAACCGCTCAGTACCATCATCACTTTTTGCCACAACCACATCATTCGCACCTGTGGCAAATACATCGGTTACTTTGCCAAAATCAACCTCTTGCAGATTTTTAACCTGCAACCCAATTAAATCAGACCAGTAATATTCATTTTTACCCGGCTTTGGTAAGGATGCCCTCGGTACCGCCACCTGCTTGCCTTTGCAAGCAAAAGCGCCATCGCGCTCACTAAGGCCCTGCAACTTCACTACAATCACATCGTTGTGAATTTTAGCCTCTTCCACTTTTAGCTCGCGCCAATCGTTATCTTTGCCTATCCACCACGTTTTGTAATCGAGCAAGCCATCAATTTGTTCGGTATCGGGCAGCACTTTTAGCCACCCAAAAACGCCATATGGGGCGACGATGCGCCCCATAATCACTAAATCATGTACATCTGTTGTAGCCATTACTCAATAGCAAAGGCTAGCCGAGAAATTAAGCAGCTGGCGCTTCTGGCGTTGTTTCAGCAACAACTTCAGCTGGTGCTTCTTCGGCAGCTGGAGTAGCTTCAACAGCGGCGGCTTCAGCTTCGGCTGCCTTAGCAACTTCTGCAGCAACGGCGGCATCCGCTGCAGCTTTAGCGTCGGCTTCTGCTTTGGCAGCATCTGCAACAGCTTTAGCTTTTGCAGCGGCTTCGGCAATGGCTTTAGCTTTATTCGCTTCTGCTTTAGCAGCATCTTTTACTTTGCCTGCCATCATCGCTTCTGGGCCTTTGGCATGCGTTTTAACCAAGCGCGTTACAGTGTCTGACAACTGCGCACCATTGCTTTTCCAATGGCTAACGCGTGCTTCATCAATACGCAAGCTCTCGGTGGCTACTTTGGCTGATGGGTTGTAAAAACCAACCCGCTCAATAAAGCGACCATCGCGGCGATTGCGTGAATCCGCCACAACAACGTTGTAAAATGGGTTCTTTTTAGAACCACCGCGTGATAAACGAATAACGACCATAATCTTGTTCTCAAATAAACTTTAACTGAAAGGCGCGGATTATACGTTATTTTCGCGCGGCTTGGCAAGCATAAACATGCACTAAAGCATACTGTTTAAGCATTTTTATACGTCATACAAAGTAGAATCGGCGATGCCTGCTTGAATAAAGCCTTCACGGCGCAATCGGCACGAATCACAGCGTCCACAAGCACGACCCAAACTATCTGCCTGATAACATGAAACCGTTGCCCTGTAAGGCACGTCCAGCTTGGTTCCCAGCGCGATAATTTCTGCTTTTGTCATATCAATCAGTGGCGCGTGTACAGTAATTTTTTGGCCTTCGACCGCGCTTTTAGTGGCTAGGTTCGCCATTTGCTGAAACGCTTGCACATATTCGCCACGACAATCTGGGTAGCCTGAATAATCCAGCGCGTTGACACCAATAAAAATATCTTGCGCGCCTAACACCTCCGCCCAAGCCAAGGCCAATGACAACATAATCGTGTTGCGCGCTGGTACATAAGTCACAGGTATGCCCGCAGGAATAGGATTAGCACCGTTTTCAGGCACGTCTATCGCGTTATCTGTCAACGCCGAGCCACCAAACAAACTTAAATCTAGCTGTACGGTTTTGTGCATTTTTGCGCCTAAGCTGACCGCTATATTCTGCGCGGCTTGCAACTCGGCAATATGGCGCTGGTGATAGTCTAAACTTAAGCAATAACAATCAAACCCTTGCGATTTGGCAATTGCCAAACAAGTGGCGGAATCTAGCCCGCCAGATAACAGTACAACGGCTTTTTTAGTAGTCATATTAATGGATTTCCCACGTTGTCATTCCCGCGCAGGCGGGAATGACGCATGTAAGGGTTTAATTTTAAACACCTGGTTTCTCGCCCCAGAGTATCTTATGCAGTTGAATTTGCATGCGCACTGGCAGCTTGTCCTCCAACACCCAAGCAGCAAGCGTAGCTGCGCTTAAATCATGGTAGCTAGGTGAAAATAAAATAGGGCATTTTTCTATTAATTTTAACTCGGTTAATTTGGCTTTTGCCCATGCGTAATCGGCGCGATTACACAACACAAATTTGATTTCATCTTTAGGTTGAATATGCTCTACATTGCTCCAAAGCATGTTTTTTTCCTCATTCGAGGCGGGTGTTTTAATGTCTAAAATTACCGAAACACGGTTATCTACAGGCAGAATATCCATCGCGCCACCAGTCTCAAGTGACACACTATAACCCGCATCACATAGGGCTTGCAGCAAGACATAACATGCTTTTTGCGCTAAAGGCTCGCCACCTGTTACCGTCACATACTTAGTGCCAAACTCGGCCACTTTTTGCAAAATTTCGGCAATTTCCATATTGCTACCGCCGCTAAATGCATATTCAGTATCGCAATAGGTGCAGCGCATAGGACAGCCAGTGAGGCGCACAAATACTGTCGGCAAGCCTATGCGTGAGGTTTCACCTTGTAGTGAATGAAAGATTTCGTAAATTTTTAGCAACATAGGTTTTGCAAAAAAGACTTCTTTAAAAAGAAGGTGCCAACGATTAAGTTGGCGCCATTTTACCGCGAATGACTTAACATTTACTCGCTTTACTTATTGGCGGCTCGAATATCATTGTTTTGCATCAGCATTTCATGCTTGCTTTCGCAGGTTTTTGATTGCAACTCAAACGCGACCAACAAAGTACAAAATACATCATCATGACTTAACGGAGAATCTTTAAACGGCTTTGCCTGATCAATGGAAAAATCAAAATGTTCTCCCATCCATAGAATGGCTGGCACATGGGTTTGCTCTTTGGGAGCAATAACATAGGGCGCAGCATGTAGATACCAGCCGTTTTCACCGAGTGACTCACCGTGATCCGCCACGTATAGCATGGCCGTTTCACGTTCCCCATCATATTTTTTCAGAAAATTGATCACTTCTGACAAAAAATAATCAGTATATAAAATCGCATTATCGTAACTGTTGTCTATCTCTGTCTGGCTACAATCTCTTAATTCACCAGTCATGCACATGGGCTTAAATTTTTCAAACGCTTCAGGATAACGACGATAATATTCAGGGCCATGGTTACCCATTTGATGTAAAACAATGAGAATATCCTGATTTTTTCTAGCGGCAATATACTTATCTAGCCCACTTAACATGCCAATATCTCTGCACTCTTTATCGCATACTGGATTTAAAGTAGGTGTTTTAAAGTTTTCATATTTTAGTCGCGTAGCCACGCCTTTTGAGTCTGAATTATTATCGCGCCACAGTATTTGCACGTGGTTTTCAAACAATATTTCAAGTGCGTTTTCTGTGTGCAAGGCTTTTTCTTTATCGTAATTTTCTCGCCCCAATACTGAAAACATGCACGGCACCGAAACGCCAGTAGAAGTACCACAAGAGCTAACATTGCTAAAACTGACTAAGCTATTTTCTTTTGCTAACAGTGGGTTGGTGTCTTTGTGGTAGCCATTGAGTGAAAACCGATCCGCGCGCGCCGTTTCGCCCACCACCATAATGATGAGCTCATAGTGTTTACTGGTATCAATAATTACCGCATCTGCTGCCGTTTGCGTAACAATTGCTGACGGTGCTGGTTTTAGCTGTTCTTGCACATATTTCAAGATTGAATAAGTAAAATAGGTTGGGTTAGCGTAAAACCGTGTCACGCGATGCTCGCGAATAAATGAGGTATAGCCTGCGGTGAAAGGCGCTACCACCATCATCAACAGCAATAGTAAAATGCCCATTACAGTCACACGAGATTTTAATTCTGCGCTGACTGCACGCGCCTTAGGCGTGTATTTAATCGCCAACCAAGCTGGAATAACGCCAAACACTATCGCTCTTAATACAAACATTGGAGTGACTAAACCTGCAAACTCTTGCGGATTGGTTTGTGCGATATTATCCAACATCACTACATCGATAATTACGCCAAACTGATCCATATAATAAGCGGCGAGCGCGCTGCTCACGAGAAAAAATGCCAACAGCCAGCGCGTAAACCTGCCATGACTTATAGCCAATAAAAATAAAGTGGTAAGTATGCTAAAAAATATGACCAGCGAAATTAAAAACGGTAGATTGTGCGCAGTAGCGGGATACACCTCTAGAACTCTGCCCAATAAGGCTCTATTGCCTGTAAGCATCATAAATAATGCTGCCAGCAAGATTGCCTGCGTTTGAGTTTTTATACCCTTAAAAAGAGTCAGCGGCTTTAGTATTAATTTACGAAGGTTTATCATAAAACATTCACTTTCAAATTGCCAAGTTGAGTTGTTGAGTTAAGCTTAGCATCACTACCAAGACGGCAAACCATATCGCCCATAAGGTATGAAATAAAAAACGTGCACCGCTTATAAAAATTGAATTATAGTTTAGGAATATGAGCAAACCAACAATACACTGCAAGGTAAGGTAATATCTATTGTTATTTCAGGGGATTTTAAAGTAGCTACTTAAGTCCCTCTAAAGCTTTAAGACGTTTTTGTGCACTGGGTGTAATTTCTGCATTGGGGTATTTTTCGACCAAGTTACTCAAAGTTTGCTTAGCATTATTCACCTGCCCGAGCTGAATTTGGCTATTGGC